>JANQGZ010000011.1:0-159133 GCA_028282825.1 SAR324 cluster bacterium | reverse complement strand
TGTGATTTCCGGGTTGAGGGAAGATATCAAATCGGCACAAACTGTTTTTGAAGAAGCAGGTGCTAATTATGTGCAGCTGGCAGTGAGCGCGGCCTTTCATTCCCGCCACATGCAACAGGCTGGAAAAGAATTTGAAACGTTCCTGCAGGATTTTAAATTTGCTGACCTTACAACACCCGTGATCTCAAATGTTCATGCAAGACCCTACAGGCAAAGTGAGATTATTTCCAATCTGGCGGACCAACTGCGATCTTCTGTCAAGTGGACCGAATCGATTCGTTACTTGATGGGAAAGGGAGATATGCAATTTGAGGAAATCGGATTTAGCCAGGTCCTCACCAAGTTGATTGCAAAAATTCAAGCCGAGACCACACCCCTGGTAGTGGAGGCAGAAGCTGCTTCTCAGTCAAGTGACGTGGCTGTTGGTGCTGATGAACCAAATCCACCCCTAATCCAAGCAGGGGAAGATAAATCGCTTAAACCTCGTGTTGGTCAAACAATCAATTCTATCCTTCCGCAAAATCTCGGTTGTCCGGAATTTAAAGCGGACTACAATCTCAAATACGCCTATGTGACAGGTGGCATGGTACGTGGAATTGCCTCAAAAGAGATGGTGGTAAGGACAGGCAAGGCCGGTATGCTGGGATATTTTGGAACAGGTGCATTGCAACTAAATGCTATTGAAGAAGCAATACGTTACATCCAGGATAATCTAAAAAACGGTGAGCCTTATGGCATGAATATGATGGTGACACCAATCGAAAGCGAGACCATCGATCTCTATTTAAAATATGGTGTAAAAAACATTGAAGCATCGGCTTACCTGCAAGTGAGCCTGCCTCTTGTTAAATATCGGTTAAAGGGATTATCGGTTAATCATAAAGGGCAGGTCGTGGCGACCAACCGAATTATGGCAAAGCTTTCCCGACCTGAAGTGGCACAAGGCTTTTTAATTCCGGCCCCGCAACATTTGGTAGAAGAATTGCTGAGTAACGGCGACATTACACAGGAAGAGGCTGAATGGTCCCAACGAGTTCCAATGGCAGACGACATCTGTGTGGAAGCGGATTCCGGAGGTCATACCGATCAAGGGGTCGCATATGCCCTGCTACCGGCTATTATGGGCAAGCGTGATCACGTCATGAAAAAATTCAACTACAGCAAAAAAATCCGAGTTGGTGCAGCCGGTGGCATCGGTGTTCCTCAAGCTGCTGCGGCCGCATTTGTATTGGGGGCAGATTTTATTCTGACAGGTTCAATCAACCAGTGTACGGTGGAGGCCGGCATCAGCGAGGTGGCCAAAGACTTGCTTCAGGAAGTAAGCATTCAGGATACGGATTATGCTCCGGCTGGAGATATGTTTGAGATCGGGGCCAAGGTTCAGGTGCTGAAAAAAGGTGTTTTATTCCCCGCCCGTGCCAATAAACTTTATGATATATATCGTCGCTATGACTCTCTGGAAGAGATCGATGAAAAAACCAGGAAGCAACTGGAGGAAAAGATTTTTAATCGCAGTTTTGAGGATATTTATCAGGATGTAAAAGTCTTTCACCCTCCTGAAGTGATTGAACAAGCGGAGCGAACTCCCAAGCAGAAAATGGCTTTGATTTTTCGGTGGTATTGCGGATATGCAAACCATCTGGCGTTAAGTGGCGAGAGTGAACAAAAAATTGATTTTCAAATCAATTGCGGTCCGGCTATGGGGGCGTTTAATCAATGGATTGCCGGAACGGAATTACAGGATTGGCGTAAACGGCACGTGGATGTAATCGGTGAGAGACTTATGAAAGGAACAGCCGAGGTGCTAAATCAACGATTTCAAAGTTTTTTGGGTCTGGGTAACTAGCAAAATGATCACCTGAGCATGTGATAATCGAAATCAAGATCTTTAAGCAGGGGAATGGTTTTTTTAATGGTCAGCTGATAATTGCTCTGCTGGCTGCGCTGAATGGCTATTGCACCGATATGTTTTTCCGAAAGTCTAATCTGCCAAAAT
The DNA here is from genome assembly GCA_028282825.1 of SAR324 cluster bacterium. GTDB lineage: Bacteria > SAR324 > SAR324 > XYD2-FULL-50-16 > XYD2-FULL-50-16 > JAHJTV01. Next base: position 157,137 of record JANQGZ010000011.1, on the reverse strand, counting down.
TGCCATAATGTGTGATCATCGTTTGAATCAAAGCTTATTTGGAACGGTTTGTTCGTTCCTAAATGAAACGAAAACTGATCGAGCGGCAATGAAAGTCCCATACCCCTGGCTTTGATGAAGGATTCCTTTAAGGTCCAGTAATCGAAAAATCTTGTCTGTTGCTGATCCTCTGGTAAAGATCTCAATTCTTCAACTTCCAGGGGGGAAAAATATCGATCGGCGATTCCGATTAATGACCTATCGCGCTTAATGTCTTCAACGTCCACACCTAAATCGTCATCCAAACAAATGCCCAGAATAATCATTCCCTCGGTGTGTGAAAGATTAAATCGCAGGTTTTTATGATTTTGCTGTTGAATGATTTCCGGTCTACCATATTTATTCTTCACATATCGCCAATCACCAGGATGTCCAATCAGATACCTGGATATCGTGGTTCTGACCAATGCTCTTGAAACCAGGTACTGGTGTCGATGCTTTTCAAAATGAAACTTTGGCCACTGATCTCTTTCATCAGGACTGAGAAGTTTTTCGTAGTCATTTAGCAGGTCTTGATCGGTTATTTCATCTTGAAATACACACCAGAGATCGATCCGACTTTTGCTTAATTCCAGCTTTGGCAATAAATGTGGCATAAACCGACGGATATAGTTGTTAGTGATGATTAAATTGATCGAGATATCATATTGAGCCTATAAAATGCGTGGGAGAAAGGGAATAGATTACTGGTGGATCAAGGAATGAAACGACGAATCCAATTGTATTCCGTTGATATCCGGGGATTTGGAAAAAGCCCGATGATCAGGTGGTAAGGGGTATTGACTCTTTGTTTACGATTTGGCGGGACCGAGTCGAAATAACGTTTGATTGATTTGTCGCTCATAAACTTACTCCCTGGCTGATAACTTTGCATTATAATGATCATTTTATTGACTTTAAGTGGTAAACCCGTTAACGTGGGCGTGTCGTGAATAATATCGGCTTATTTGCCATACTTTATCAAGGCACAGTATTGTTAGCTACCTATCAAACGGTGAATATGGGCTTCGCTTCATTTACCAGATTTCAATTTCAAAAGGAGACAAATAATGCGGCATGTGATCATCGGTAATGGCATCGCAGGAATTTCCGTTGCAGAGACCATACGCAAAAACAGACAGGATGATGAAATTGTGATGTTGAGTGATGAACCAGGTCTTCCATATTGGCGGGCAAGTCTGACAAAATACATCCTGGATATCATTCCGATGACCAAAATGACCGTAAAACCACCAAACTGGCTTGAGAGGTTTTCAATTAAGCAAACAGTCGGGACAGCGTTGCACGTTTTACCGGATGAACGACAGGTGATTTACAGCGACGGTAATCATGAAAAGGTCCTGGATTTTGATCGATTGTGTATTGCAACGGGTGCCGTTCCGGTGCAACTTAACATTCCGGGGAGCGATCTTCCGGAAGTTATCAGTTTCAGAACCTTGAAAGATGCCGAGATTATCAAGTCCCGTTTATCAGAATTAAAACGGATTGTGGTGATCGGCGGTGGTGTGCTGGGCATGGAAGTGGTTGATATAGCCATTTCCAGAGGTATTGATTGTACGGTCCTGCAGAGAGGAAACAAGTTAGGTGTGCCTTTGGTTGATGAAAATGGCGCGGAAATTCTGCTGAAAAGAGTGAACGGTGAAGATGGTATTCATGAAAACGGGGCTGAGGTTGTTTTTGATGATGCACCGGTAGAATACATCCACGCAAACGGTCGCCTTAAAGGCGTCAAGCTGGAGAGTGGTGCAGTAATTGATTGCGATCTGGTGGTTGTTTGTATCGGAATTGCGACTGAAGGTGACCTTTTTCACCAATCCGGTCTGGTATTTGATCGCGGATTGAAAGTCGATGAGCATCAGGAGTCATCCATCCCTGGTATCTATGGGGCAGGAGATTGCGTGGTCTATCCGAATGAAAGCGGACAGGTGGTGCCTACCAGAACCTGGGTGACTTCAAGGATACAGGGCAAAACCGCCGGATTTAACATGTGTGATATCCCTTGCCTTCTTTTTGACGAGGGCCCCATGTACAATGCCAGTTTGATGTTTGATCTGTTGTATACTATTGTCGGCGAATTTAATGTTTCAGGTGAGCCCTATTCAAGCTTTGGACAGCAGACAGATGAGTTTTCCTATCGCAAGATAATTTTCAAAAAAGACAGGATAGTAGGGGCGATGATGCTGGGGGATAGAAATGGGGATCAGGCAATTCGGCGCCTCATTGCACAAAAAGTTGAGATCCCTTCGGAAACAGATAAAAAAGCGTTGCTTGATCCTGAATTTGATCCAAACGATTTAGCACAACATGGTGTTGAATATATTATGTATTAGCCTCGAATTAAAATATGAAAATAAATCCGATCAATGTGAGAAATCCATCTCTGGATTTTACGGAAGAGCTGAACGTTTTTGCAGAATACCAGCTGGATAGCTGTTTTGGTGATGGTGATTGTATGAGGGTTTGCCCGGTTGTGGATCAAAATCTGACCATAGCAGAACTCAATGAGTGTACCATTGATAACAACCCGCTGACAGAAGCCGTAAAAAAATTTACCTTCGATTGCATTCAATGCGGTGAATGCACTGTAGCCTGCCCTGCGGGTGTGCAGCGGGATGTATTGATGATAAAGCTCAAACAAAAGGCGATAGCAAACGAAACTCCAAAACATCATTTTAGCTACTACAAAGCCAAGGGAATCAGTGGGTGGAATCCACATAAGCCTGAAAAGAAGTCGTTTGGTAAGGAACTTGTCATAAAGGGATTTAATTTAATGGCAGGCTCGAAACTGGGTCGACTCAGACAACATGTGGACAAAACCACCTTTAAATCCTGTGACACTCTTATTTATTTCGGTTGTTATATATTCAGTCACACCGGGGTTCAATTCAAAACATTGGATATAGCCGATAAGTTGGGCCTCAATTATGAGGTGCTGGGAGGTTTGAAAAGTTGTTGCGGATGGCCTCAACTCATGGGAGGCAGGATCGAAGAGGCGGAACTGCTCCATCGTTATGTCGCCGATGTCATCGATGATATTGGACCCAAAGAGATCGTCACGGGTTGCATGGAATGCTTCGCCAGCTTGAAACGAATGATTCAGTTAAAACATACAAAATGGAAAGTACTGACGACCTCCCAATGGTTGTTGGGGCACATTGATGAATTAGGGGCAAAGGAAACCGGGGAGATGATAACGTTTCACGACAGTTGTCACTGTACCAGAAAACTGGGCTTGGCGAATCCGGCCAGGGCATTGCTCAGCAAGATGTATGCGTTACGGGAGATGGAACCAAACCGTGAAAAAGCACTGTGCTGCGGTTATTATAATTTCAAAGTCAATCCGAAGTTAAACGCCGGTATTACTCAGAAAAAAATGGATATGGCCAAAGCAACCGGGGCTAAAACCATGGCTGTGGAATGTGTAACCTGCCTGGAATCGTATGAGAAAGTGGCAGAAGAAAATGATATTCGTGTGACAGATTTGGTGGATCTGGTTTATGAGAATACCATCATGTCCGAATCAGAAAAAGATCAACCTGATAAAAACAAATAGTCCCTGCTCTTATTTTGCGGGTAAATGTTCTTACCCGCTCCCTCAAATCTATTTTCTATCCTTAAACACCCTTATTAAATATTCTTCGTCCTTGGGGGTCAGGTTGAATCTGGCACCAGCTTCTGAAATCAATGTTTGAAGCTTCTTGTCCTTATTGGATTTAAGTTGCTCATCAATGTAATTGATAGCCTTGGTAATATTGTCACCTTTTTTTTCGAAGACAGTTGACATGGCAGACCTCTTTTTGAATGGTTGTTGTGATTTATTAATAAAAGGTGTTCTCCTTCTTCTTTGGTTCCTGCTTTTCAGATTGTGACTGTTCCGGATCTGATTCCTCCTGTTTTTTTCTTGCAGCAGATGGCTGATAGTAAACCCAGTGATTCTCTTGGGCTGCGTTTAGCATTTTATCAGCGGGAAACCAGGGTTTTTGTTCCTTTAATGCAGATTTCATATTCTCGAATTCATCTTTGATTTCGATTTTTTGTAAGATGATGTCCCTGTTGACTACCTCCGGTGAAAGCAACCCACGATTTTCTTTTTTGGTGAAAAAAGTCAGGGTCAAATCGCCCAGATAGACAATTTTACCCGCAGGCAATTCCCAAGTCCCGATGGTTTCGTTGTACTGTTCGAAATACAGATGCCAACGATCTTCACTTTTTCCTCTCTTTGACTCTTTCAACTTAAGCTGCCTCATACGAAAACCATTCAAGGTGTAGGTGCCGGGTTTTAGCTCATAAAGGGCAATATTTTCATATTGAAGCAGGTTGTTATGGAATCGTACAATTACGTGATCAACACCTTTATCATCGGACCAGTGAAACTTAAAATCACTCAGATAGTGAAGCGAACGAAACAACTCTGGTGATCCTTTTTCTATTTGCCTGCGCTTAAGAAGCTCTTTATCTTTCAAAATATTATAGCTTGTGAACGATTTTTCCTCTAGGGTTTCCGGATCTGTATAGTTTTCCACAAACTTTATTCCCATCACGGCGAGTGAGTTATTTAAAGACGGTGATGAGTCTTTTGTCAACGGTTTGTATTCCTTTGAGGAACAGGCAGTAATGACAAGAAAAAAAAGCCCTAGAAAAAGTTTCCAAGCTATCCCTTTGCCCATGTTTTCTCCAATTTGGTTATCTGCCCGCGCAGGTAATTGAGGCAGGTTGTTAGATATATTTGAACTCAAGTTTCGCACCTGTTTTTGCAGTAGATGATTTATATGGAACATCAGCTATTTAGTTAAAAGCATTTGGCTATTAGCGATCAGCTGCTAGCTTTGATACGACTCGCTTCGCTCCATTATTTTGAGTATTCATGTAAACGTACCGAAGGTGCTCAGTTTAAAGCTAAAAGCTAACTGCCGGTAGCTAATAGCTTTGATGTAAAAGTCATCTTCCTCAGTGAACCGCAGAGCCACTGATAGGATAAAACAAGGCTGCGAAACTTGAGTTTGAATGTTAACGACGGTATCAGAACTTCACAGGTTAGACAATGATCAAGGCTCAAGGTTCCTGCCGGTAGAGGTTGGGAAAGATTGCTATCAACAGGCTACATGTTTTTAAATGATGAAAAAGTCATTTAATCCGGTTGATTAAGTGGTAGAGTGAATAGATAGGAAACTCCCCTGGGATTGCAGTTTTGGGCCTGCATGGATCCATGATGATGTTTAATGATCTCATAAGCTATTGCCAGATTAATCCCGTTCACTCTGCCACCGGTTTTTTTCCTTTCCTGATCAATGAAAATGGAAAAATTCTCGACAATTTCCTGAGGTATTCTTTCTTCACGTTGGTCCTGAAAGGAAATTCTTACTGCTTGCTCCGGTATAGCTTGGCTAGGTGGGCTGTTTTCAATTGTTATGTGAATGGTTTCAGCCTCCGGGGAATAGTGAATGGCATTGTTTAACAAGGAGTTCATGACTTGGCCGATTTTGTTTTGATCGCAGCTGACCAGGTTCGTTTCTTCGGGAAATGAGGTCTTAATGCTCAGGTTTTTTTTATCAAGGTTTTGCCTGTGATCTTTGAGCAGCGCGGCAACGATTAAGTTGAGATTGATAGTGTACATTTGAAAAGCCATTTTGCCGGATTCCAACTTGGCTAAATCGACAATCTGGTTAAGCATTTCTTGCAGCTTTTTACCACTTTCTTCTATACTTCTAAAATATTTAACAATTTTTTCCTTGTCCACACGATCAATTTTGTCCACACCAAATCGCGAATAGCTCAAAATAGCATGCAGAGGCGTTCTCAAATCGTGGGACATGCTTGCCAAAAACTCACTTTGAGAGGCAACTGTCGATTCAGCCCTTTCCAATGCCATTTCGAGTGTTCTGCTCGTCTTCTGCAGATCCTCAAATTGTTGCTTCAGAGTTTGGTAGTCATCTGAAGGCTCCTGGGTAAAGTCCCGGTTTAAGTCAATGATTTCAGACTTATTACTTTTCATGCGTTACGCCTTGGTTTGCGGTTGACCTTCTTTTTACTATTATCATCTTTTACTTTGGGATTGCAACGATTCAATAAAAATCCACTTTTGAACAGATGGCATTAATTAACGATCATATTTTGAGAAACCTTCTTGAAAAAAGATCAACCTTGCTGAAAGTTTGATATTCGTTAATTTGCAGAAATCGCCTCATTTACTAAATACCTGCCGGTATCTATGATTAATCATCTTAATTGAAAAATAAAACCGAATTCCATTTTTAATAATAAAAACCTCGACACCGATCCCTTGACTTCGAAGGATTAGAAGAAGAGATAGCGTCGGTAAAAAAAACGAAACTGAAATACGTCAGGGAAGATTTGAAAAACTGAATACGAGACACAAGGTGTCATTGCGTTGAGAGAGGTTGGGAAGATTAAACCAATTGGCCAAGAATACAGCATGGAAACTATAACGTTTTTAATTCAGGCACCAGATCAAAAAGGTTTGGTATCCAGAATCAGTACATTCTTTTATGAAAGAGGATTCAATATCTTAAACTGCAGAGAACACGTTGATTTATTGGCCAACCAATACTTTATGCGCGTCCATCTGGATATGGGGGATTTAGGCACGTCAAGAAAGGAACTGGAAGAAGGATTTGGCGATTTTTGCAAAGAACTTGAGCTTCAATGGTCTGTACACTATTCGAATCAGCCCACCAGGGTGGCTCTAATGGTAACTAAAGCCCCCCACTGCCTGTACGATATCCTGGTAAGACATGAGCAAAATGAACTAAAATGTGATATTCCTATGATTATCAGCAATCATCCGGATTTGGAACCTATTGCTGATAAATTTCGAGTCCCGTTTTACTGCATTTCCATAAACGGACAAAGGGATAAGAAAGCACAGGAAAATGAAATTCGGGAACTTTTGAAAAAGCAGCATATAGATCTTGTCGTGCTTGCCCGCTATATGCAGATACTTTCCAAATCATTTACAGAAGAATATTTCGGAAGAATTATTAATATCCATCATGCGTTTTTACCTGCGTTCAAAGGTGCAAATCCATATCGAAATGCATATAACCGAGGTGTGAAAATGATTGGCGCCACAGCTCATTATGCAACGGCCGAACTGGATGCCGGACCTATTATTGAGCAGGATGTACAAAGAGTGAATCACCAGCACACACCGGATCATCTGGCACAAATAGGTGCGGATATAGAAAGGATTGTTCTGGCCAGGGCGGTGAAAGCTCACCTGGAAAGCAGAATTATCGTTCATGGCAACAAAACCGTGGTTTTTGCTTGAAGATTTGCAAAAACACACACACGGCCAAATACCGCTCATTTTGAAGTGGATTCAGAAATTGATAATTAAATGAAGTACTTATGGCACTGGAATGTGATTTTTTTCCTGTGAGTGAAGAGCATCTGCGCAAGGAAAAGGCTAAAGCAAGAGAGTTAAGGCAAACCCAATGGTGGAAGAATCTGAGGGGTAGAGGGCAGTGCCATTATTGCAAAAACCGGTTTCCTGCCAAAAGTCTGACAATGGATCATGTCATACCGGTTAGTCGAGGCGGCAAATCTACCAAAAGCAATATCGTTCCTTGCTGTAAAGAATGCAACAACAAGAAAAAATACCTGCTTCCCGTGGAGTGGGATGATTACTTGAAAGGCAAGTTGAATGAATAATCTCCACTATACCGTTTCTTCAATCGGATCAGTTATCCTTCCTGATAATATCACTTCCGTGATCTCTGCAGGCGGTCCTAAACGCATTGGCGGTCCCCAGTAACCAGTTCCCCTGTTTACATAAACCCAGGTGTTTTCATGTTTATAAAGTCCGGCCAGAAAAGGCTGCTGCCATTTTACCAGCCTGGAAAACGGAAAATACTGTCCTCCGTGGGTATGTCCCGATAACTGTATATCATATCCGGCTTTTGCTGCCTGATAAGCACTGACTGGCTGGTGTGCCAACAATATTTTTACGGTGTTTGGTGGGGCTCCTGCCAATGAGGCTACAGGATCTGATCGATGGGAAGGTACCATTTGTCGGGCGCTGATATCAGTTATACCTCCCATAACCAGTTCGGATTGATTGGGTTTCAGCACCTTATGCTGGTTAAGCAAAACTTCGAAATCCAGCTCCTTAACTTTTTCGATCCAACTGTAGACTCCGGAGTAATATTCATGGTTGCCGGTAACAAAAAACTTACCGTATTTTGCAGACAGGTTTTTCAGAGGTTCGACATCGTCAGCAAGGTGTTCAACGGAACCATCGACCAGATCGCCGGTTAAAGCCACGATATCGGGATTTAACAAGTTAACCCGTTGGACGACTTCCTCGGTGAATTTTCGTTTGATGGTGGGACCAACGTGAATATCGGAAATCTGAACTATCCGGAGACCTTCCAAATCTTCCGGTAAGTCTTTAATCGGAATTGTAACCCTTATGGTTTTCATGCGGTGCTTGGCTTGAATATAGCCAATGCAGGTCATCACACCCGATACCCCCAGAATGGCCATATTCAGTGTTGACCACAACAGTTGCCTACGTTCTTCCCCGGAAGCTGACAGAATGGTATTATGTTGTGCAGCTTCTCCCTGAAAAAATGAAGCTATTTTGGCTACAGCCATTGATGCAACCCAAAGAGCGTCTTTTAGCAGGAGAAAAAAGAAAAGCAAAGACACAAAACCAAGCGAGATGTACCCCAGCCAGGCGATGACATCGTTGGCGTCTGTTTCAATGCGATTGAAACGCAAAAGGATGGAAAGGAGAGGCAGCATGGCTATAATAAACAGTATGATCCAAACCATGACGTTCCATGGTTGTCCCAGACCCAGGGGAACAAGCAGTTTCCATCCTACGTAACTGTAAAGAAAAGAGAGAACACCGATTGCAAAAAACAAAATTGCCATTGAATTTCCATCCGTTTATTATTGATAAATGAGGTTGTTTGTAAAAAAGTATTCATCGATCTGTAATTAAATCTATTCCGTTTGGTTCAATTGTCTGAGAATTACACAAATCAACATCAAAAAGCGCAGGAGTTTTTTCGCCGACGCCGTGATATTGGAAATCAATCCTCAAATACCGAGGACTTTCCCAACAAAACAAATGAAGAATTGTCGCTTCAAGCCGAATTGATAGATAGTGAGACTGTGGATAAGTATCTGCAAGAAGGGAAGATCTCAGGTGTATCTTCCGAAGCAGTGGAGCAGCTGTGGGAAAATCTGCATTCTATTCGCAATGTCATCAACCGGTTTCCGAGTTTCAAGCGGTTCTTCATCCTTCAAACGATAGACTTTTTTAATACACCAAGTCACATCGACAAGGTGCTTCCGGCTCTACTAAATTTAAACCAGGCAAAGCACAAGCAAGAGATACTTGATTTTGTATTCTCTACTTTTTCCACATTAAACCGAAACATAGAGACAATTATCTCAATTCCCGATCTGTTTTCGCAAGAGTCTTTACACATTGAACGAGGAGGATTGTATACCTTGTCTTCAGACATTGCAAAATCGATTGGAAAGCTATTTGCGCCTGCTTATGTTGCCGGCTTTAAGGAAAATACATCTGACGTCGGCAGGGTGCTGGAAATCTTCAAATCCTACAAAGTCGGTAACGGGTCGAGCGTTTCTTCACCGTTGATTGAGCATATGTGCACTCCGGAGGCTGAGTTAAGGAAGGCTGTTTTAGAGTTCATTGCTCATATTCAGACGCACGGTCTCTTACAGCTATACGCTCAAAAACGATACCAGTTCTATAAGCGATTTTTGAAGCAAATCCTCAAGAATAAAAAGCTGGGAATTTTGGATAGTTACAATTCCAGTGTGGTTTTGGCAGGTTGCCTGGCTTCAAATCCGCAACTGGCTCCGGATCCATCCCTGCTTGAAAACATGTCCTCAACCGATCATTATGAAGATCCGGTAACTCGTGATGCCTACAGAGATTTCATTGAAGATTTAACACCGATAACGGTAATCGATCTTGTTGGTGATTACAAACTTTCCATTCGCTTGATTGCAGACGGCCAATCAGAGAGTGATGAACCAGGAGACTATCAATCCAAACCAAGCTCCTGGCTTTCGTTGAAGCAATTGAAAAATAAACTGATTAGAACCCCTAAAAGTTGAATCCTATTCTGAATAACGGTACCTGCACATCAGAATGAAATTCCTTGTAGGTGGCGTGATTGAGGATGGTGTAGGATACAATCAAATCCCACCAGGAATGGATGGCGATGGCTGTGATTAGATCAAATTCTTCAAGACTGGGGTGGTATACATAACCTTCGTACAGTCCAAACAAAAAGGCGGTTGCCGGACTGGCTGTAAATCCCGTTCCGGTATGAGCTGCTGCAAATACTGCAGAAGCGCCTAAAATGGATAAATGCCTGCTTGCAGACGGAGAAAACTTCCAGAAATCACGCAACGATTCAAAAAAGTAATGCTGCACCACCCCGCGAAAAAACATTTCTTCTCCGACGCCGACCATATAATACTGAGGAAATGTATCACGATTGATTTTATCTTTGGTAAGCCCCCTTTTGAGGTAGTATTCCACCATGGTGTTATCATCATAGGATTGATAATTGCCGGCCAATACTAAAATCGGGAGCCAGAATTGCCATTTGTTGTAAAAATGGTCGAAACGAAAAGGGGAGAACAATAATGAGTAAGTCTCCGTATTTTCCTGACAACTGTGCTGATAAAGATCTCCCCAGGTAACGAACAGAAGATTCCCATATAAATTGGAAAAATAATGTGCATCCCAGGTTTCCTTGTTCAGGGTAACCCTGATCTCGTCTTTACCGCTTTCTGATTCATCCGCATCAACGGTTTCGTAAATATCATCCGGATCATCCTGATAGTATTCGGAATTAAACGCTTCTGATGCCTTATATCCTGTATAAAGACGCATCCCACCAAAAACGATGGCTTTGTCCCACTGCCTGGTTATGGCATAGCCCAGTCCGGGCACAAAGTATTCGGCTGCCGCAGCACCGAAGCAACCGCCCCGGGATATGGCATATGCATGATTATGGTTGCTTGCAGAAAGTTGGAAGATTAGTGTGCAAAGGAAAACCGGCAGGATTTTGGCAACGGATCGAACATGGCGGTCTCTTTCTTTTCGGTTGGAATTGGTTTTTGTCATGGGCTATTCGGCTTCGCATAAACCGCAGATTATTTTTGTTACAATCGTCCACATTTTGAGTGATTTAGTGTCGATCGTGATATCAGCTCCGTGATAAAGGTTCTTTCGTCTTTCGTAAAGCTCTGTAACTGTTTTTAGCGGATTTTCAGTTTGAACAAGAGGTCGTTTGGTATTACGCATGACCCTTTCATAAATATCATCCAGGTGGGCCTTGAGGTGAATTGTTTTCCCAATTTGCCGGATCAATTCCTTATTCCCGGGCGTAACCAGAATCCCTCCTCCTGTCGCCACCACTGTATTGTCGACCTTTGATAAACGCTTGAGTAATGAGGTTTCCAGATCCCTGAAACATTTTTCGCCCCGCGAAGCGAATATCTCAGGTATTCGACACTGCTGTTCCCTTTCTATATACTGATCGGTGTCGATAAACCGGTACCCTAATCGCACAGCAAGCTTCCGGCCGATGGTGGTTTTTCCGGTACCCATAAATCCAATCAGAACAATATTCACAGCAACTACTAAAAAATGGTTAAAATCCTTCTTCCCGTTGCAACATCTTCTCGTCAACGGTAATGGTAGCGTTCTTTCTCAAGCGGTCTATCCACTGGGCGTAATAATCGCTCCATTTTTGTTCAATTAAAATCTGTTTTATTTGCGGTCTGGCCGCTTCAAGACTGATCCGTCGAGATCGTCTGTATCTCTCTAATTTTAATACATGAAATCCATCCTGTGAACGAATAACATCCGTGTAACGTTGCCTGAAACGGCTGAATTTTTTTCCGAATATCTCGGATTCCATCTCTTCAGGAAGATCCCCCCGTTTAATATAGCCCAGGTCTCCATCCAAAGCTTTGTCAGGCGATATCGAATGCTGTCGAATCAATTCAAGAAAATTCTTCCCTCGTTTTAACTGAGAAAGAATCGCTTGGGCCTCCTCTTCAGTGGAAAGAGTAATATTTCTGACTTTAATGGCCTGGGGCCTGATAAACTTGCTTCTCTGTTTTTGGTAGTAAGAGGTGATTTCCCGTTTTGTAATAGGTATTTTTCCAATCACCTCTTCGTTCACCAGTTTTTTCTCGATCAAATATTGACGGAGCTTTGCCTTCCATTCTTCTTCGGAAAGATTGCTGTTTTTCAAGTATGACTCAAAATTCGATTGTTCATAGGAGGAGAGAGATTCGGCAATGATGGAATCCAACTCTTCCTGGGTTACATGAACGCCCTTTCTGGACGCTTCCTGGCTGATCAGTTCCTCGTCGATGAGCTGATTGATTACTATGCTCTTGATGTCTCCCAGCTCCCGTTCGTCTGTGGCAATCAATTCCCGGTAATGCTGCAAAAATGAATGCAATCGACTCTGAAACCGGGCCAATGTTATCTTTTTGTTGTTGATAACAGCTATAGTCTCCTCTTCAGGAATAATAGCCGTTTGACTGCCGGAGGAAGGATCGCACGCTCCAAACAATAAAATGGCCATAACCAGCACTGGTAATATGGGAGTAGTTGCTTTGAAATATGATCTCTTCATTGCGTACATGATTACTAATGTTATCAGCATCTTTACCGGATTTTTAGTCCGACTCCGTTGGTTGCAACACCTGCTTTCGGAATGAATGTAAAAATCTAATGATATTGTCTGGCTTGGCGTTTTGGGACTGGACGAGCAATCGGTTATCAGGAAGCAATTTAGCCATGTTTTTGCTTTCAGCCAAATAATTCAGCAGGTTTTGTGGTTCCGGTTTGAATGATTCGGAAAACGAAAGTTCCAATGAATCAACTGTTTGTGTAATTTGTGAAATATATAGTGTATTAGCAAGAAATTTTATCTGCATGGTGTGGAAAAGACAAATTGTTTCTTCCGGCATTTTGCCGTAGCGGTCTTCCAGGGAACCCCTTACTTCCCATAATTCATCTTCATTGATACATCCGGATATCGATTTATAGGCATCAAGTCGGTGATTCATGCTTTCGATGTAAGTATCGGGGATTCCTGCTTCTAGCATTAGATTTAGTTTGATTTCCTCATCCAGTGCCATGGGCCTTGCTTCACCCAACTGAATCTTAGTGACGGCGTCTTCAATCATCGAAGTATAGAGTTCGAATCCCACAGCTGCTATGTGTCCTGATTGTTGTGCACCAAGGACATTTCCGGCCCCTCGTAATTCAAGGTCGTAATTGGCAATTTTAAAACCGGCTCCCAGGTGGTTGAGCTCCTGAAGAATGGCGAGTCTTTTGCGGGCTGTCTCGGACAGTATTTTTTCTCTTGGTGTCAACAAGTAGGCATATGCCTGAACATTACTCCTGCCAACCCTGCCTCTTAATTGATAAAGTTGGGAGAGGCCGAATTGATCGGCATTGTTAACAATAATGGTGTTGACATTCGGAATATCCAATCCGGATTCTACAATAGTTGTTGCCAGAAGAATATCGTACCGGTGCTGGATAAAATCCATCATCACCTGTTCCAGGTCCCTTTCTGCCATCTGTCCGTGGGCAACAGCTATCTTAACTGTCGGCATAATTTTATTCAGATATTGGCCCACCTGGTAGATCGATTCCACACGGTTATGAATAAAAAAGACCTGGCCATTTCTTCTGATTTCCCTGTTCACCGATTCCTGGATGACATAATCATTGAATTTCATCAGCCGTGTTCTAATGGCACGCCTGTCCATGGGGGGAGTGTTGATAACAGAGATATCGCGAATTCCTACCAGCGACATATGAAGCGTCCTGGGAATTGGCGTCGCTGAAAGGGTTAAGCTGTCGACCGTTGTCCTGAATTGTTTGATTTTTTCCTTGTGCTTGACTCCAAATCGCTGCTCCTCATCGATCACCAGCAGCCCGAGTTTAGTGAAAACAACATCCTTGGAAAGCATTCGATGGGTGCCAATCACGATATCCACCTTGCCGTTTTTTAAACCGTTGATTGTTTCTTTAATCTGCTTGGGAGTTTGAAACCTGCTCAGCAGCCGAACTTCAACAGGGGTATTGGCAAATCTGTCCTTAAATGAATCGTGATGCTGCTGGGCCAAAATCGTGGTAGGGACAAGTATACCTACCTGGTAACCATCGATAACCGCTTTATAAGCGGCTCGCATGGCAACTTCGGTTTTACCGAATCCTACATCTCCACAAACCAGACGATCCATGGGATTATCCGATTCCATATCCTGAAGCACTTCTCGAATAGCTTTTTCCTGATCCTCGGTTTCCTGATAAATAAAGCTTAAGGTAAATTCATTCATCAGGGTGGAATCGGGAGAGAATGCGACCCCTTTTTTTGCTTTTCGGATAGCATTGATTTTAACCAGCTCCTCGGCCATGTCATCGATTTCGGATTGGACCTTGGATTTTGTCTTGGACCAGGTCTTGTTGCCGAGTTTGCTTATTCTTGCCTGGCCAACCTCACCCCCGGTGTATTTCTGTACCAGGTGAAATTTGTCTACCGGTACGTATACTTTGTCTCCTCCGTGATAGACGATAACAAGATAGTCTGACTCGTATTGTCCGGCAGCTATTTTTTTCAGTCCTTCATACTTCCCGATGCCGTATTCAACATGGACTACAAAATCTCCCACGTTCAAATCGCTTAGCGAGGAGAATACCTGTTTAATTCCGGATCTGCCCACTCGACGGTGTCTTTTCTTAAGACCAAATATCTCCTCTTCGGTAACAAGGGCAACTTTGGTAGCTCCCAGGGAATCAACCCAGCGAAATCCACTGCTCACCGGACTGGGAGTAATGCAAAATGATGTTTCGGTGGTAGAGAAATCGGAAAGCAGGAAATCCGTGTATTGCTGACTATTGACCTTTTCCTGGATAGGGATGGAAAGCTCTGTTTTTTCCAACATTTGGCGAATACGATCAGCCTTGGAATAGGAATTGGCCGCAATCATTACTTTGGCACCGGCCCGGTTCCACGTCTTCAATTGCTTCATAACAGTCTCAACCGTGCTCAATTCCGGGGATTCGGCATCAACGGCCAATGAACGTAGGGCTGTGTTATCCACTGTTGAAAAATTGTAATCCGAATGATTGTTTTCCATATCCAGGGACTGGATATTAAAGGATTGCATGTCTTCCAGTCTGCCCTGCAATTGGGCAACAGTCATTAAAAGCGAATCCGGATCAAGGGTTGGGTTGCCCTCCTGTTTGGAATAGCTGTATTCGGATAGAATCTCGTTAAAATAGTCATCTGAACGTTTGACCACAGCCTCTTTATCAAAAAACATCACCAAGGGGGCCTGGGTGAAATAATCGAATACGCTTGCTACCGACTCATAAAAAAGGGGCAATAGGTTCTCAATAGCAGAGAAGTGTGCCTGGGCTTGTATTTGCTCAACAATGTACCCGTAGGTTTGGGGGACGGTATTTGCTTTATAGGGAATAAGCCTTTCAATGGCTTTTTGAGCCCCTGAGTCGGTGTAAAGGACTTCCTGGGCGGGAAAGATAGTCAGTGATTCAAGCTGGGATTTGGAGCGCTGCGTTTCGATATCAAAAAATTTAATGGATTCCAGTTCATCATCAAAAAAGTCCAGTCTAACCGGTTCGTCCTCATTGAGAGGAAACAGGTCGATAATTTCACCTCTAACCGAAAACTCACCTCGTTCCTCTACCATTTCGACCCGCACAAATCCGTTGTTAACCAGCCTGCCAAGCAAATGTTCACGATCGTAGGTATCTCCGGAAGTGATTTCAAAACTGTGCTCCAAAAACACGTTGACAGGCATCAAATACTGCATAACCGCATTCGGCGTTGTGATGGTGATTCGATGCGAATTTGTTAAAATCCCGGACAGGGCGTCAAAACGTGTTGCCAGCACCTCTTTGCCCGGCGATTGATTATCAAAAGGCAAAACATCCCACTGCGGAAAGAATCCTATTGTCGATTCATCACTGAGAAAAGCCAGATCCTGGCGGATGGCTTCTGCCGTTTCATAGGTCTCTGCCAGTATAACTATTGGTTTGCTTGTGTTATCGGCCAGCTGAGAAACGAATAACGTGCCTGCTGAACCAGACAACGAGGATAACAGTGTTGAAGATCGAGGGGATTGTGAAATCCTTTTAATCGCTTGGTGGATCTTTCCCTGAAAGGTTGTGGTATCACTGGCTTGGCTCATTTGAATTGACTGGTCAATGGTTATCGGGCTATAATTTCCAATTAATGTTTTTTCGATAAATTTCTCTAATGACTAGAGTTTACTCGCGGGATATGAAGCTCTGCGGCAATTTCACAAATGTAAGGTTCCACTTTTTAGATTTGAGCAGGAGAGATGGCGTTGTTCGATCAAAAATAAGCCACAATTTTAATGACTACATGCTATTTTAGAAGGTTGTAAAGGAGGATTTAATGGAAAAGGATAGAATTATTGAGAAGGGACTGACTTTTGACGATTTATTGCTCCTGCCAGGTAAATCCGATGTTTTGCCTTCTGAGGTCAATACAAGTTCACAGTTTACCCGCAACATACGTTTGGAAACGCCCCTGGTCAGTGCCGCCATGGATACGGTGACCGAATCCAGGTTGGCAATTGCCATGGCCCAGGACGGGGGAATCGGCATTATTCATAAAAACATGTCCGTTGATGCCCAGGCGGATGAAGTTGATAAGGTAAAACGATCCGAAAGCGGTCTGATCACCGATCCTATTACCGTAAAGCCTGATGACAAGGTGGAATGGGCAATTCAGTTGATGAGAAAATACAACATCTCAGGCCTTCCGGTAACTGAAGGCAAAACATTGGTTGGTATTGTCACAAACAGGGACTTGCGCTTTGAAACCAATTTTGAGCAGCCGATTTCAGAAATTATGACAAAGGGACGAGAAAACCTGGTCACGGTTAAAGACGGCATCACTTCGGAAGAAGCAAAACGGCTGCTGCATAAACATCGCATTGAAAAGCTTCTGAGAATTAACGACAACTATGAACTGACCGGTCTTCTGACTATCAAGGACATCGAAAAGAAGCAAAAATACCCCAAAGCCAGTCAAGACAGTTCAGGAAGACTTCTGGTTGGAGCAGCGGTTGGTGTTGGCAGCGATTTAGATGATCGCGCAGCCGCACTCATTGGTGCAGGTGTCGACGTATTGGTTGTAGATACGGCGCATGGCCATTCCAACAATGTGATAAAAACAGTGGAGCGACTTAAAAAACAATATCCGGAACTGGAGTTGATTGCCGGTAATGTGGGCACGGCGGCAGCTACCGAGGCATTGATTAAAGCCGGAGCCGACGCTGTCAAGGTTGGAATCGGCCCGGGCTCTATCTGCACCACCAGGGTGGTTTCAGGTGTTGGTGTCCCTCAAATGACAGCCATATTTAATTGTTCAAAAACTGCGAACAAATACAAGACACCCATTATTGCCGATGGTGGTATCAAATTTTCCGGTGACATTGTGAAAGCTATTGCCGGTGGCGCATCCACAGTCATGTTGGGAAGTATTCTCGCCGGAACGGGTGAAAGCCCCGGACAGGTAATTTTGTTTCAAGGTAGACGTTACAAGCAATACAGGGGAATGGGTTCGCTGGGAGCCATGAAAGAGGGCAGCAAGGATCGATATTTCCAGGAGGGGCAGGAAGCATCCAAGTTGGTTCCTGAAGGAATCGAAGGCCGTGTGCCTTATAAAGGCCCTTTAGGCGAAACTATCTATCAATTGATGGGAGGCCTTTGCTCAGGAATGGGATATACAGGATGTGAAAGCATCACAGAACTTCAAACAAAATCGGAATTCATTAAGATTTCACCGGCCGGTCTAACGGAAAGTCACGTACATGATGTGTATATCACGGAAGAGGCACCAAACTATAAAACACTTTAATATTTATTTTGATAAAGGAAGAAGTATCTTATTGCTGAAGATACTGGGGGTGGTTATTGTTTTCTGCTTGCTTGCTGTTCAGGCATTTGCAGACCTGAAAACCATGCAACAGGAAATTGTAGCCATTGATCCCGCGTGTGCAGTTGCTCTTAATGATGAATCGGGAAAAAGGATTATTGCATACAATCCTGATAAGCTGATGATTCCGGCTTCCATTGTTAAGATTGTCATTGCACAGGCGGCATATGATCTACTCGGGAAGGATTTTCGATTTAAAACCGAATTTTATACAGATCGGAATTACCGGCTTGCCATCAAGGGTTGGGGGGATCCCTTTCTAATTTCCGAAGAAATCAATCTGGTCTCTGAACAACCGCAAATCAAAAGACTGCCGGTTATTTCGGAGATACTCCTGGATTCCAGTGCCTTTTCATCAGATGTGCAGATTCCGGGCACCAGCAATAGCCTAAATCCTTATGATGCCTTAAATGGTGCGCTAGTCGTTAATTTCAATACTATTTTTGTGGGTAGGACCCATGCGGGGGTCGTGTATTCAGCTGAAGAACCAACTCCGTTGACATCATTGGCCATTGAAAAAGCGAATTCCATTCCACCCGGTAAGAAAGAAAGGATCAATCTCACAGAGAATCCGGCAGAAAGTCTCGCATACGTTGGGCAGCTTTTTTCCAAGTTTTTTGTAGCAGCCGACATTCCGGTAACGTCAAAAAAACTGACACGGACGATCGTTAAAGAAAAAGATTGGCAGCTGATATACAGGCACCACAGCAGTAGATCCCTGAAGTTCATATTCGAAGGTTTGATGAAATACTCCAACAATTTCATTGCCAATCAGATTTTCCTTGTGATTGGAGCTGAAAAAATGGGTTATCCGGCGTCATTAAGCAAGTCCAGAAAGGTTCTACAGACTTATCTCAAGAACAAATGGGGATTTGCCTATGCTGACATGGTTCTGGATGAAGCTTCAGGGATATCCAGAAAAAACCGCATGACAGCCGGTCAGATGATGACGATTTTAGAGACGTTCAGGGAGAATAGTGGCTTGTTAAGCGGAAAAAACAATCTTAAAATAAAGTCAGGGACCTTGACAGGGGTTTATAACTACGCCGGATACATTCAGACAGAATCGGGAATCAGACCTTTTGTGATTATTACTGAAAACGCGGTTAATCAAAGGGATAAATTGTTGAAGCTTCTCACACAATTCAGCAGCTAAACCATAGCAATCAGAACAGATATATATCCAGGGAGAATCGATGGGCGATATTGTAACGATTTTTGATACGACGTTGCGGGACGGGGAACAATCACCCGGTTGTTCCATGAACGCCAGAGAGAAGCTGATCATGGCAAAACAACTGGAAAAGCTCGGGGTTGATATTATAGAGGCCGGTTTTCCCTCCTCTTCTCCGGGGGACTTTGAATCTGTGCAGCAGATAGGTCATGAATTGAAAGGACCGAAAGTTGTCGGCTTGTGTCGGGCAGGGGATGATGATATCGACGCCGGAGTGAATGCTTTAAAAGGAAGCTTTAACTGGGGAATTCATACATTTATTGCAACCAGTGATCTGCATTTAAAAAGCAAGCTGGGTATTGATCGCAAAACAGCAGTAGAGAAAGCTGTAAAAGCAGTAGATCGGGCAAAGAAGTATACGGATCACGTAGAGTTTAGCGCGGAAGATGCTACCCGCTCCGATCCTGAATTTCTGGTCGAAATTTTCTCCGAATCGGTGAAAGCCGGAGCTACGGTTTTGAATGTTCCTGATACAGTTGGATATATTACTCCCGCTGAATTCCATAAGCTGCTGATTCAACTGAAGAATGAAGTTTACAACGCTGACAATGTCATATTTTCGGTTCATTGTCACAATGATTTGGGATTAGCCGTGGCAAATTCTCTCACAGCAGTGGAGGCCGGTGCCCGTCAAGTTGAATGTACAGTCAACGGTATTGGTGAAAGAGCCGGGAATGCTTCTCTGGAAGAGATAGTGATGGCATTGAAGGTTAGAAATCAACATTTTCAAGTGGATACCAATATTGCAACGGAACAATTATTTCAATCCAGCAGGTTACTGACCAAGTTGACCGGGACCGTTATCCAGGCCAATAAGGCGATTGTCGGTGCCAATGCTTTTGCTCATGAAGCGGGTATTCACCAGGCAGGAATTATAAAGAATGCCCTGACCTATGAAATCATGCGACCTGAGTCCGTTGGGGTTTCTGTAAACCAGTTGGTATTGGGAAAACATTCCGGCAGGGCTGCGCTGAGTACCAAAATCAATTCGCTGGGCTATGAGGTCTCCAATACTGAGCTCACAAACATATTCAAGAAGTTCAAAAAGCTGGCTGATAAAAAGAAAATTGTCTACGATGAGGATTTGGAAGTCTTGCTAATGGAGGAGAGATCTTCGGGGATCGAAAAATACAAACTGGTCAGCGTCAATGTTACCTCGGGTACGGAAACCATCCCTACAGCCACAGTAGTATTGGAAGTGGATGGAAAATTACTACCGGCGAGAGCTTCATTGGGTGATGGTCCGGTGGATGCGGCCTTCAATACAATCCGGGAAATTGTAGATATTCCCTGTGTCCTGACTGCCTTTGTAATCAAGGCGGTTACGGGAGGAACAGATGCACAGGGCACGGTATCGGTCTCTATTGAATGGGAAGGCATTAAAGCATCCGGTCGCGGTTCGCATACCGACATCGTTATCGCCTCTGCCAGGGCCTTTGTAAATGCTCTGAACCGATTAGATCTGTTCTTGCAGACCAGATTAGAACATGAAGAAGAACATGAAGAATTAGGGGGAATTTAAGCGGATCAAGTTTGAGAATTTCAAAAGTCTCAGTTGGTTCATCAGTTTTTAGCAACACTCTGAAAACAGGAAACTAAAGGATTTAGCAAGTCTTTGTCTTTCTTTTTCGTTGAAGTGTTGATATAATCATTTTGATAAATGCAGCAGAAATATATTTCGGCCAGAGGTGAAAAAAATAGCTTGAGATCTGGTAAAATGCATTAAGAAACACTCAAATACAAGGAAACTCGCCCATGTATGATTCAGACTCCGAAGATAAGGAAATCATTGATATCCCAATGTTGCCGATGCGGAACATTGTGGTTTTCCCATACATGACAATACCTTTCTTTATTGGCCGACAGCAATCGATTGAAGCGTTGGAAGAAGCCCTGGCCGGTGACAGAAAGATTTTCGTTGTTTGCCAGAAGGATCCCCATGTGGAGATACCAGCCGAAGATGATTTGTATGAAATGGGTACCATTGGAAATATTTTGCAGATCATGAGGTTGCCCAAAGGGACCATCAAAGTATTATTTGAAGGAAAAGAAAGAGGAAAGCGCTTAAAGGTTGATCTTGACTCCTCTTCTTACCATGCTCAGGTAGAGGTCATTCCTCCGGTGGAAGACTATGATCCGGAACTCATTGCTCTCACCAAAACCGTCAAAGCCGAGTTCAAGGCCTTTCTAAAAAAACTTAATCGCAGTACTGATTCCCTGGATAAGATTGTATCCGGTGACTACTCCCCTGGGGAGATTGCTGATATGATCATTCCCCTGTTGACCCTGGATATAGAAAAGCAACAGGAACTGCTGACTACCATGGATAGCAAGTTGAGGTTGGAAAAGGTATATTCCAGAATGCTGGAGGAGGAAGAGCATAAAAAAATCGAACAACGATTAAAGGAAAGGGTTCAGGGCCAAATTGGAAAGACTCAGAAAGAATATTATTTGAATGAGCAAATGAAAGCCATTCAAAAAGAGCTGGGCACTGACGATTTAAAAGAGGAAATAGACGATTTTGAGCAGACCGCTAAAGAAAGCGGAATGACCGATGCCGCATTTGAGGTAGTGCAGAAAGAATTAAAAAAATTAAAAATGATGCCCCCCACTTCCTCGGAAGCAAACATTGTTCGCAATTATATTGACTGGTTGGTTCAGGTTCCCTGGAAATCCAAGACAAAAGATAACTTGGATTTGGATCATGCGCAGGAAGTTCTCGATGCCGATCATTACGGGTTAGAAAAGGTAAAAGAGCGCATTGTTGAATATATTGCCGTAGCCAACCTGGTTGGGAATTTGAGAGGACCGATAATTTGTCTGGTGGGACCTCCGGGTGTTGGTAAGTCCTCACTCGCCAGATCCATCGCTCGTTCGCTGGACAGAAAATTTGTCCGCATGAGTTTGGGTGGAGTCAGGGATGAAGCGGAAATCAGGGGACACAGGAGAACCTATATCGGTGCTTTGCCGGGAAAGATTATCCAATCGATGAAAAAGGCCAAAACAGATAACCCTGTTCTCTTACTGGATGAAATCGATAAAATGGCCCAGAGTCATATGGGAGATCCGGCATCAGCACTGCTGGAAGTACTCGACCCTGAACAGAATGATACCTTTATGGACCACTACCTGGAAGTTGAATATGATCTGTCCAAGGTTATGTTCATCTGTACAGCCAATATTAAACAGGATATTCCATTACCTCTGATCGACAGGATGGAAATTATAAATCTTTCCGGTTACTCGGAATTTGAGAAAGAGAAAATTGCGGATAAGTACCTGATTCCAAAACAGATGGAAGAAAACGGCCTTAAAGACGAACATGTTGAATTCAATCGTGAAGGAATTCTTGAGATTATTCGCAGTTACACCCGGGAAGCTGGGGTTAGAACGCTGGAAAGGACTGTTGCCAAGGTTTGCCGTAAAGCCGTTACAGCCATCGTAAAAGATAAACCGGAAGGTCCTATCAAGCTTGACCCTGAAAAAGTTGTAGAATACCTGGGGGTGAAACCCTATAAGTATGGTGAGGTTGATTCGGTGAATGAAGTCGGTATTGTAAACGGACTGGCCTGGACCTCCTTCGGTGGTGAAGTGCTTACCATTGAAGTGAATACCATGAAAGGTTCAGGTAAAATCCTGCTTACCGGTAAACTTGGTGAGGTCATGAAGGAATCCGCGCAGGCGGCTCATAGTTTTGTCCGATCAAACGCAAACGATTTGGGAATCTATTCAAAAGTCTTTGGTGACCTGGATATCCATGTCCATGTTCCTGAAGGTGCAACTCCCAAAGATGGACCTTCAGCCGGTGTTGCCATGACAGCTGCCCTGGTTTCTGCTTTGACGGGAATTCCAATTCGGAAAGATACTGCACTGACCGGTGAAATAACCTTAAGAGGCAAAATTCTTCCAATTGGCGGATTGAAAGAGAAAATGCTGGCAGCGAAAAGAGCAGTGATTCCAAAAATCATTATTCCTGAAGATAATGAAAAGGATCTGGCAGACGTACCGGAAGAAATCAAAAACGGATTGGAAGTTCATCATCTTAAATATGTGAGGGAAGTTATCGACCTCTTGCTGGAACGAAAACCACAACCAGTGGATGACAAAGACATTGAGTCGGAACTTGATGAGCAGGGTAAAAATGTCATTCAAGGTAATACGGTTGGTGATTTTGTGCAAAACGAATCCACTATCTCCCACAATTGACTCTTGAAACAGCCGGTTCGTATTCTTGCAGTTGTAGGACCCACCGCAGCCGGCAAAACAGAAATTGGAATTACCTTGGCCAAGGAAACAAACGGCGAGGTAATTTCAGTTGATTCCATGCAAATCTATCGCTGGATGGATATAGGAACTGCGAAGCCCAGTCCCGACATGCTGTCCGCTATCCCGCATCATCTCATCGATATTTTAACTCCGGATCAGGAATACAATGCCGGGATGTTTGCCGAAGATGCAGATCGTATTATTCAGATATTGCAACATGCGGGGAAAACACCTATTTTGGTAGGGGGTACAGGACTGTATCTCAGGGCATTGATTAATGGAATTATTGACGTTCCTGAAATATCCGAGGAAATAAGAACCAGGGTTCGAACATTGGCATCCGAGCAGGGAGTGCTCGAATGCTATCGTCAACTGAAAGAGTTGGATCCGAAAAGCGCGGAACGACTGCATCCAAATGACATTTCCAGGGTATCACGGGCGTTGGAGGTCTTTTGGGAAACAGGATCGAGTATCAAGGATTTTCAAGAAGATCATAAATTCAGGCAGCAACGCTATGAAGTTTATTATGTCGGTTCTCGATGGCCACGGGAAACTTTGTATGAACGAATAAATAGACGCGTGCATCTCATGGTGGAACAGGGTTTGATTGCAGAAACAAAAGGATTGCTGGAAATGGGGTACAATGAACACCTGCCTTCCATGAATGCGATTGGTTACAAACAATCGGTAGCATTTTTGAAAGGTGATATATCCGAGGTGGAAATGATTGCAGACATCCAGCAAAAGAGTCGACATTATGCCAAAAAACAGTTGACCTGGTACAAAAAAGAGCCACATATTCACTGGTTGAAAGATAACCACTTAAACGATGAGGATCTCAAAGAGATCAAGCAATTTCTATTTTCGGATTTCTGATCGGCTTTCCATGAAACCCCGGGATTACGCAGTAAAGAATTGGTTGGACTTCTTACGACTCACGGACAATGAGTTGATTAAGCATTGCAGAACAGATGTTTTCAAGGCTACGGGAAAGGGTGGCCAAAAAAAGAATAAAACTTCCAATGCAATACGGTTAACACTCTCACATCTGGTGGTAACGGAATCAAAATCCCGTTCCAAAGCTGAAAACATCAAAAAAGCATTGAAAAAACTTCGTATTGCCATCGCAACAGATTCAAGGCACAACCTTGTTAGTTCTGATAACACGATTTCCCCTCCAAACGAGATCCTGCCTTATTTGCACACCTCCGAAATCCATATCAATTCCAGGAATCCAGTGTTTCCTATTTTTTTAGGATATTTCTTTGTCAGCTATATCAAATACAAAGGAAATTGGAATTCCCTGGGAAATGAACTGGGGTTTACCACTTCCCAACTAAGAAAATTCGTTGGCAAACAAGGGACATTGAAGCAGACTTTCGATAGGATGCAATCGGAATGGAGGACTACTTTCGCTTCGGATTTTGAGCCCGTTGAATCTTGAGTTGTTCTTTCATTGGAATCTTGACCGGTTCCAAGGTATCTATGTTGAAAAAGCTTGTCGGAAAGAAGTATTTTGCCAGCTGCCGCAACTTATCTTCAGACAAGGTTCTCGTGTCCACATACATTTCAGGAGACAATTCCTGTTCCTTGATAAAGTCATTTACTTCTATCATTTGATTCATCTGAATTTCCTTGGTGGCACCCGGGAAGAAGATAATTGCCCGTTTGGTTTTCAGCATTTTTATTAAATCCCTGGCTTTGCGAATTTCGAGTAGAAGATTGGTTTTACCCCTGGGTGCGTCGTCTCCTAGAAATGGTAGATAGAAATAGATGTCTTTTTTGTTTTCCGGATTTTTTCGTTTCCATTCTGCGTGTAAAATCGCGATTACGCTGTTTTTATACTCGTGTTTTGTTACCAGGCGATTCAGTTTGATTGAGTATTCCATAATCGTTTTTACGACTTTTTCGCTCATAGCCTGAATCGGCAGAGATATTAAATCGCCTATGCGTATAACCAGGGTTGAGTATGTTTTCCACTCCTGGGATTTTTTAAGCGATTTTGAAAATCGGTTAAGCAGGATTTTAATTTCATTAATGGTTTCTTTTCGTCCCTGCAGACTGTCTATAACCGAGCGAAAATACATTATGGATTGCACCATCTCACCAAAACTCTGGCTTTGGGTCTTCATTTTTTCCGGACCCAGTTTGCGCATGTCGTGTTGAAATATCTTACCCAGGTTGACTTCCCTGACGCTTCCGATGATCATTTTGTCTACATCGGGCATTTTAAATTTTAAGTAGTTTGGATCCCTGTTTAACAATTTCTGTTTGGTGCCGACTCGATGCAACAATCGGTCGAGTAGCGTAATCGCCAAAGTTTTAGAGAAGTCCTGGGTTATTTTTTGATACTCACCCAAGATTCTCATCGCTTGTATAAGTCCTTTTCTGGATTCTGTGCCAGCTTCCTGTAACGATTTGGCAAAATTGGAGGTAAATGTGAAAGACATGCCGTCTTCCTCCTGCATTTCTTTTACAGGAATAGTATGCAGCCGCAGTTGGAGCATGATCTTTCCTGTCGGAACCTCAAAGGTATTTCCCAGAAAAAGCACGTTGCTATATTTGAGTGGTAGCTGCAGGATTAATTTTTTGTTGACTGCAACTTCAGCAAGTCGTCCTTTGAATTCGGCGCAACATTCTTTAACAATTCCGAATAGTTCCTCATAAAGAAAACTTTGTCTCACGTGCCGACGAAAATGCGGGGATCGGAGGTTGTACTTACCTTTGTTGAAATAATCAAGGATCACTCCGGCGGGATTGTATTCACTTTTTTGAGCCATTTGACTGCGTTTAATTTTGTCGATAAACGTTAACATGGCATTTCTGCTTTTGACGTACATCTTTTCAAAATCCATCTGCTTCATGTCCGAAGGAAATGTGGACATCCCACTTTTTGCTAAGACCTCTGGAGTCAGAAACGAATCAAAATCAGATTCGATTTCATTGGCAATATATCCCAACTCTTCGGTTTTGGGTATCAGACCCGATTCTTCCAACCACCCCGCGAATTGATTTCTGGAAATAGCCAGTCCGGTTTCAAAAATAGCCTGCTCGTACAAAATATCAAAAAAATGAACTCCAAAGCGTTCGATGAGTTCCCGTTTATCTTGCTCAAAAAAGCGACTTAAATTCTCCTTCAGTACTTCTCCTACCAATACGCCATAAGCGCCTGCTAAAAAATGCAAAGGGTTGATTAGTTTTTGGATGGCTTGCTTGGGTTCAGCATAAAGTCGTCCGGGATTTTTTTTCTCAGACCCTTTTTTTATTTTAAGACGCATGCGGGGCGCGATCGCACTTTTTATAAAGTCAATTTCCTGCTTGGAAATAGCTTCTTCGGCAATTGCCACTTTCTTATTCACAACATAATCGTAAATGTTATGAATCAGGAAGATTTCATTCAGGTTTTTGGAAGCCGTCTTTTCTTCTTGTGCGCCTGTACCCTGCAATCCTGCAACAAGTCCGCGAATGGCCTTTTCATTCTCTTCCGGAATTGTCTGAACGTCGTCCTGGTTTAAGAAGAAAAAGCAGCGTTTCCAAAGTTCCGGATCGTATTGACTGCGTGTAATGCAAACGATACTTTTGATGAGCTTGAAAAGGTCAGCCCGATCCAGCAGTTTCTTGTTCACATAGATTTGCTTCTCCTCCATTTGCTGAAGCTTCTGATAGAGATAGGAGAAGACCTGCTGGTTGTTGTTGCACTCTTCAGCATTGTCGCCCAAAAAATCGTCCAGATGCGTTGTCAAAAATCGTGTACTGATTCTTTGAGTCAAAATTTCAAATTGTCTTGCCAGTTGTGCAACCGGTGCCGAACGTTCGATAATATCGTTTTGGAAGGTCTGAAATGTGGCAGAATAGCGGTTGTGAAGATCCGAAAGCAAGATCAGGTTAATTGCCTGAGGATCGGATAAATGCTCATTCTTTCCGCTGGCGATGGCTGCGATCTTCTTTTGCATCTCCGCCGGTAGTCCCGGGAAATCAATCAATTCCCTTGCTGTGGATTGCATTCCTTTGGATCTTGCCGCGCGTTTGAGCAACTGATCTTTGACAACTGCATCCTGCATGATCGGAGGGGGAATTTTCTGAAACTTTAAATCCGGTTTGGAGAGCAATTGAAGTTTCACTGCATTGGTCAACCCCGTTATCATAATCTGCCGATTGTTTTTAAAAATATTATCAAAAAACAAAGGTAGACTGAGACTTTCACCTTTTGAGCGGCTTAATTGGATCAATAGGACATTCTCCGGGTCCTTTAAAACCCGCCACTCTAATTGACCGATGGTCTTCAGATTTGCATTTACATTTATGCGCTCTTCAACGGCTACGCGTTCTGTGGGACTGTTTTTGACCTTTGGATTGATGGGACGTCGGATTTCAGACTTTTTGGTGACTTTATATTCAAAATGGTCAACTTGAAACCCCTGTTGATTCAAAAGCTCGGTTATCAGATCGATATCCTGAATTTGTCTTTTTTCAATAAGACTGACAAATCGAATGTCCAGGCTGGTTTCTTTTACGTTCAATCCTGAAGTTGCCTGAACCGGATTGTCTTGATTTGCAAGCTGATAACTTTGAATTCGCATTATCAGGGATTAATAGATGATTAAAAAAGATGATGCTGGAATGCAGTAGTGCTAAAACGGGTAAAATGTGCCTCTTGGTTATTGAATCCTTCACCCAAAATAAGTACAGGTCTTCAGCTAAGTCAACTTGTTATTAAGATAACCAAAAGCAACACATCGATATTGTTATAATACCAAATATACAATTATTCTTCTATTATTCATTACTAATTCTTCCATTGCAAAAGGAAAAATCAGCAATTTGTTAACGAATTCTGTGGTTTTGTCAATAAATCAATCTCTGAAACTCAAGGGACACAAATGCAACAAGTTCGCATAAAATGAGGCTCTATGAGTTTAATTTGTTTTGGTAGTATTTCATGATCATAGCATTTTTTGACGGAATTCTCTATTCGATAGACCGTAGTGTTATCACAAATTTTTAACAACAAGACAGGACCTTTTATTTTTCGAATACGTTTTTAGATGAAGCGACCGGTTTTTTCGAAACAAATGTTATCCATTCGAACTTAGTTAGGAGCCAATATTGCTTTGTTTCTTCGCGAGTAGAAGTAAGGCAGATTATTCCAGGATGTAAGTTAGAAAATGAAGAAGTTTCGTCACTTTAATTCGAAATTGGAAGCAGGACAGTACCTTTCACTTATCAGGTTTCTGGGAATAGCTCTTATTGCCGTGTTACTGAGTTCCTGCTCAACTCATACTGCTCCTAAACATGGCAAGTGGCACATACTTAAAGCCGGAGAGACTCTGGAAGTTTTAAGCAAACGATATTCTGTTCCCATTACAGATATCAAAGCGGCAAATGATATATACGATCCGGATGATTTGGCCCCGGGAAATAGGCTTTTTATTCCTACCCCGGTTCGTATTAAGATTGAACAGAAAAAAGCCGTGACCAAACCCATTCCCAAGGTACACCCCAAACCCGGATCAAGAAGGGTAAACACCAGATTTATATGGCCATCCAATGGAACCATTTCATCCGGTTATGGCATGCGTCACGGTCGCCTGCATGAAGGAATTGATATCACCAAGGATCGCGGCAGAGATATTAGAGCTGCAGCCGCAGGTATCGTGGAATTTGCCGGTAACAAAAGTGGTTACGGAAAAACGATTATTATAAATCATGGTGGCGGATTTAAAACCTTGTATGCCCATAATCAAAAACATTTTGTGCGGAAGGGTATGCGGGTTAAGGTAGGAACGTTAATTGCGAGAATGGGCTCAACCGGGAGATCCACAGGGATTCATCTGCATTTCGAAATACAGTACAGGGGGAAACCGCAAAATCCCTTGAGATATTTACCGGTTAGGTAAATTTGCAAAAAAGGTGGAAGTCATGACTTCAAGATCAACAGATTCTGTTTTGCAGGGATTAAAGAAGACACTGGATAAAATAGCATTGTTCCATGGTCACTACTGTCCGGGTATTGCTTACGGATTAAGAGTGTCTCTTGCCGGAATAAAACTGATGGCAGCAACAGACAATTTTGAATTAAATGTCGTATCGGGAACAAGGAACTGCCCAGTGGATGCCGTACAAATGATAACCGGCTGTACCGTTGGAAACGGAAAGTTGTTTCTTGATGATAGAGACCGGCAGGAATTTACGTTCTGGAACCACGCCCAAAACAAAGGGATATTAATAAAACCCAAAAAGGTTTTTTATCAAGAAAGCGTAGCTGAATCAGAAGCCATGGAGCGGTTTGCAGAAGGGGATAAGTCAAGGGAAACGCTACGACTGGTAAATGCCAGATTGCAAAATAAAATAGAATGCATATTACTGGCAAAGGAAAACGACGTGATCGAAGTTGAGCAGCTTAACTTTAAACCGGAGATTTTGAAAGACTGAATCGCAGCAAAGCCACTTGACACAACCAAACACATGAAAATCTTTCACAGGCAGTAACATATACTAATACTGCATTTGGTGACTATCCTCTTGCAAGTCCACATTCCCCGTTTTTATTTCCGGCAAAATTCAAAATCATATCGAGGCGGACAACAAGTTTTGATTTTCGTTGATCAGCATATCCCGTTGATGACCAACTTCTACAAGTTACAGTTTTTTTTAAGGCACTCTAAGCAGGTAAAATCAGCTTGATGTTGCCGGTTAACGGCGACAAATCCTTTTGTATCCGTCGCTTTGACGTGTTACCATAGGGCAAAATTTAGGGTTACATTCTTTGTTGTTTTAAGGGTATATTCTAACTTCGTTGCAAAATAATCACTTCGATCCACGAGGTCTATTGAAGCGATTATGAATATTCAGGCATCAACACAATCCGGAATATTCAAAGTTCCGAATCCTTCAGGGCGTTAACAACCAAGCTACCAACATACTCTTGTGATAATACAATGATTGGGTCTGACATTGCCGAATCCGTTGCTGCCGATAGTCAAGCGATAGAATTTCAAGTCGATCAGTTTGTTGAACGGCAACGCCAGCACCAGCTAAAACTGGAAAGTGAGAAACGTCGTCCAAATCAAACAATCTCTGATTTGATCCACAAATCCAAATCCCTCCCCCCTGAAATTGTAGACAATATATTTAATCCCTACCTGGAAAGAAAAATTGATGATGATTCAGTAGCTTATGTAAGGAAACGGTTGCATTCCATGCGCTTGAAAATTAATACCATGGAAGCAAAAAAACAGTTCTTGGTTTTGGAAACCATGGATTTTTTTCGAAGTAAAATCAGCATTGGAAAATTGATACCAGCCATCCTTCTGCTGACGGATCTTGACAAGAAGAAGGCATTTCTCCAATTCGTGATTCCGACATTCAACAGTATTAGAAAAAATGTTGAAACACTCGTTTCAACAAACCAACTGTTCACAGAAAAAACGCTTCATTTGAATCGGGGAAGCCTGTATTCGTTCATCTCGGATCTGGCAAAAACGATCTTGCCTGTTTTTAAGCCGATTTATTTGGAACGTTTTAACACCATTGCATCGCCTGTCGAATTGCTTGAAACCGTTTTGTCTTATTACTTTTCCAAGCATTCGAAGCAAAGAGATATTGTTTTTAATAATATGGTAGATGATGACCATACCATCAGGAAGGTTTTGTTGGATTTTATTGTGGCCATTCAATCACACGAGGCGCTGTTCAATTATGCTGTTAAACGCCATGGGTATTACAAACTGTTTATCACAGGATTAACAGACAAGGAAAGGTTCGAAGAATGCGATCCGGTTATCATCAGTAAAATCCTGGCAGGCTGTTTTATTGCAAATAAACAGATAAAACCGAGCAACGCGCTGATTAATGCAATGGTTGATAAAGAAAGGTTCGATCATTCTTCAACAACCAAGGCAAAGAAAAGTTTTATTGATAAACTGTCTCCTTCAACTGTTGTGACTATTGTCAGCCAGTTTAAAACCTATTTCAGATTACTCCTGAGTTCGAATGAAGGCGATAAATTTGCGGAAGTCAGCAGTTTTTCTGTTAAAACAATACTCAAAAATACCTGGTCCGGTTTCACCCGGTTGGCTGAAGAGGGATTTTCAAAAGTATCGGCACCAATTGAAATCGTCATTAACCAAATCAGAAAGACTTTCCTGAGTTTTATTGAAGATGAGAATCAAGCCAATGAACGATTCAAAAACAGGCTGAACAATCCCATTGTGACTCTGATTCCAAAAAGATCAGAAAGTTATACATACCTAAAAAAAAGCTATTCGATGGTAACGCCAAGTGTTATGGGATTTAGAGGCATGCACGAAGGTGCAAATCAAAAGGATTTCGCCTATAACTCCAGATTTTTTAAGAAGGGTGAAGTCACACTGCTGGAATTCACTTACTGCTTTAACAGATTGTTTGAAGCTCTTGTTTATAACAACAATAAAAAAGTTAAGGTAATCACCCACAACCGGAAAAAGAACATTGTGGAGTACCACACTTCCTTTCTTTACAACAATTATCTGATCTGCCTGGGGTTGACTCGGCTTAAAAAAGACACTGCCGGTGAAGTGGAGGAAAAGGACATGTTTCCATACGTATTGCTGTTTTCGGAGTCTGGCGGTCAACAGCAGGGACGTTTACCGGAACGCGTGCTAACTGTAAAAGGTCGAAGAAAAGTCTATACCGAGTCGGTTATGCAACGGGAAAATATGAAAATATTATATAAATCAATTCTTTACATTCTTCACTTGCTCCCTGTTGAAGACTGGAATGCGTCTTCAAGTCAAGCCTGCATAAAATTCATTATCAGAGAATTAAAAAGGCAAACAGACCACCCTTAAACTCCAAGATCACCCGATCTGACAGAGATTCCTGACGGTAGTTCCAATACGTTTCTTTTATCGTCAACACCAAATATAACCAGGCTCCATGATTCACTTTGAATTTTTGTGAAAAATGGGATAATAAAGTATTGCTCATACAGTAAAAGCAACCGGATGATGCCCGGTATATATGGTGATTGGGTTTTACCACTAAATGCAGCCACGTGTAACAATGTTTAAAGCTCCTTCCTTTAATAAGAAAAAGAGCACACACAAAGAATCCTTCTATCAGGAAGGAATGAACCTGGTTCGTGGCAGTCTCTACAAACAGGCTACGGACGTTTTTCTACAAGCGTTAAAAGAGAATTATGACGAAGTGTCCCTTTCGTTGACCAGAGAATTCAATTCATACTACAAATCCTCTCAATTTGAAGCAGCAGCTTCCATTGGTGAAGCTTTACGTGCCGGTTCCCACCAGGATGCCGGTCTGCTTGTCGGCATAGGCAATTGTTATCGACAGCTGGAATCTTACCAAAAAGCAAACGATCTTTATCGCGAAGCATTGAGAGTAGACAAAGCAAGCAAGCTGGCTTTGTGCAATCTGGCAGCAAGTCTCGCCAAAGTCGATAAATATGACCTTGATATTAAAAAGACATTGGATCGCTTCAAATCCATTGAAAAGCATGTTTTACCTCCATATCTCAATGATCCGGACATAGTTGATAAAATCACTGCGGAACTGGATGAGGAGCGAAAGCATAAAATGAATCTGGTGGAATCCCTGCAAACACAAAAATCAAAGGAGCAAAAGGTCGGCAATACCGAAGCTGCGAAGAAAATTGTAGAGAAAATAGAAAACGAAGAAAAACAATTAGCAAGCTCATATTATCAGGCTATTTGCAAAAGGCTGAGAAAAGCCATCAAAAAAAACTGGGCGAAACAAACGATAGCGGAAAGCAAGGCAAATCTTCAGGAAAACCTGTTTAACCTTGGATTGTACGCGCTGTCACAAGGGGATCTTGAGTTGGCGAGTGATTCTTTCAATAAACTGGAATCTGAAAAATGTGCAATTGAGAACCTGGATCTCATGCTGGCTATCACTTTAGAGCTAAAAGGGTACAAAAATCAGGCTATTGATAAATTGATTGAGATGCTCAAGGAAAATCCCAACAATCGATATGCAGTGGTGAATGTAGGATTAATGTACAAAAGGAGAGGAAACACGTTGTTGTCCATGAGATATTTGCTGAGTGCATCGGAACTGCTGGAGCAATCGGGCGGGCTATACAACATCTCGGATATAGAAGTAAGAGCCGACGAATATTTTGATGACGATAATCCCGAGGATGCTTTTTCTCTCTACAATGTCGTAATTAACGAGTCTCCCAATGCTCATGCCTGGAATCGTATCGGTGAGATTCATATTCAGCGGGAAGAATATGTGGATGCAACGATGGCGTTTCATGAATCCTTGGACATTGATCCGGAGAATTCGGTTGCCAATCAAAAACTGATGCAAATCCATGATCTGTATGCACTAAAAGGTGATACGCAATTTCGAAATGGATTTGATAAAGAAGCCACGACTATGTATCAAAATGCTCTTGAGATTCACAAATCTGTGGAAGTAATGAATAAGGCAATCAAAGCCTATAAAAGAATGAGCGATTTTGCACAGGTGAATTATCTGAAGAGTGAAATCAAAACATTGAAGCAGAAACAAAACGAAGAGAGCCTTGAAAAGAAACGTTTGACATTGATTAAAGAGGGCAAGCTGCTAATGAAAGAAAAGAAATTCGATAAGGCAATTAAACAGTTGGAATCCGCTTTTGCGATAAAACCCGATAAAGATACATTTTTGTTACTTGCATACATTCTAAAAGCCCTCAAACATGGTCGCAAACTCTCCAGCTTGGTTCAACAATGGAGACAAATCACCGAAAAGCAGTCTCAAAGCCCCAACAGCAATGAATAAACAGCTTGACACGATGTTTATTTAAGACTTTGACAAAACCAATTCGCCCTGTAACTGTGTGACAAAAAAAAGCTTCTTTTAACAAGTTGAAAACAGCCAATTAATTTTGGAGTCTTCATAGATGCTTGAATCTTTTGTAAAACGACAAAAGAACAAAAGGCTGCAAAAAGCCAAGGAACTTGTGCAAAAGGGATTATCCCAGCTTGTGCAAAAGGCATATAAGCAAGCGACTATTAGTCTTACACTGGCATTGGAAGAACTTGAAGAAGAGGTGGCTCCCCTGCTGGAAGATGAGTTTGACAGGCTATTGGTTACAGGTAAGCTGGAGGCGATTCGCGCTGTAGGCCTGGTGCTGCTAAAAACACGCCCCAAAGATGCCGATTTATTAAATATGATGGGCAACTGCGCACGTAAACTCAGGGAAGTCAAAGAAGCCAATCATTTTTACAGGCAAGCCTTAAAAGTAAACAAATCCCACCAATTCGCCTTTAGCAACCTTGCAGCCAGCCTGGCTAATGTCGATCTGTTTGATGAGCAAATCGAAAAAGTGATGGCCATGTTTCAGGAGAACAATAGTTATTACCTGCCTGAGTTTAAAAACGGTGTGGTATTATCAGGTGAAGAGGACTATGAAGAGACCTGTGAGGAACTTCGCAAGGCAATCAAAGAGAATTGGAGGAATCGCTCCATCATGGAAGGTAAAATTGTTCTTCAAAACGATATCTTCAATTTGGGCCTGTATGCCTTGACTAATGGTGATGCTGAATTGGCCTATGAGAACTTTGAGAAATTACTGAAACAAAAAAGTACCATCAGCGAGCTGAACATGTTGCTTGCATTGACCAAAACTCTTCACCATTCAAGTCTCCAGGAATCGATTAATATGCTGGTTGAGCAGGTGAAGGACGATCCTCAAAACAGACTGATAAATGGCAATTTGGGATTGCTTTTTCGGAGGGCAGGTAACAAACTGCTGGCCATGAAACACTTTCTTATCTGTTATGACCAGTTAAAACAATATGACGGTTTTTTTACGCATGGAGCCTTGGTAAGAGCTGCAAACCGTAAATACAAGGAAAGAAACTTTAAAAAAGCTCTGCAACTGTTTAAAATTGCAACTAAGGATTCGGAAGATTTTGATTTGTGGGAGAAGCTTGCCAATCTTCAGTATCTGTTAAAAGATATTAACGGGGCCTTACAATCCTATAAGAAAGTGGTCTCCTTTGCTCCCGATTCAGCTGAAGCCAGGCATAAGTTAAACCTTATATACAATAGCTATGTAAAGAAAGCAGAGGAGTTGGAAGCCGCAAACAAGCCCCAGCAGGCAGCAGTCATCTATGAACGAGCATTGCAAATTGAACGTTCACCCAAAATTCTTAAATCCACAGCAGCGATCTACAAATCCTTAAGGCAATTTGACAAAGCAGAGGACCTGCTGCATGAAAGTCATCTGATAAAAACCAAGGAAAAGAACCAGGAACTTGAAGTCCGGCGCCAATCACTCATCAATAAAGGCAAAGAGCACACGAAACGCCAGGAGTTTACGGCTGCCATTGAGCAATTAGAGAATGCAGCCCGCATTAAACTTGATAAGGATGTTTTCATGTATCTGGCTCATATATACAAAGGCTTGAAAAGGAAACGGGCCTTGCAGGATTTGATCAATCGATGGGACCAGATAACTCAATCCGAAGCCGTTAAACTAAGTAACGTTGAAGCCGATTAAGTCGGAATCCTGCTTTTCGTCCCGCTTTATTGACAAATACCCTTTTTAACAATAAGGTTAGGAAGAATTCAGTAGTTTGAATTATATCATGTATAGCGTTATAGCGATCGGTATCTACCTAATTGAGACAACAGTTCAGTTAATGTCAGTAGATACCTTTTGAGATGAATGTGTAAGCCATGTATCTTGCATTCGTCTGGAAATCGCAGGACCAAAATCCCATATTACCCGGTTAAAAAACGTAGACTCAATAGTAATCAAATCTGGAGAGCATATGACGGAATCAATCTGGCAAAAAGAAGAATGCAGCCCAGGACGTAGCTATATGTTGGGGAAAGATCCCTACATTAAATATGAGGATCAGGAAACGATAATTTCCACGATTGTTGAAGGTTTAAGGGAATTTATCCACGCAGAGCCTGCAGTTAGATTAACATTAGACTCCCCTATCAGTGATTCGGAAAGAGCAGTACTGGCCATTCCCTTCGAGACGGATCAAGATGTTATTCTCCTGAATTTCGGCAAGGTATTGTATCAATCTCTCATGGGTTACTATTTTAGCGCGGTCCCTCAATCGACTCATTTCGGCATAACCAACATGTTATTTGAGGGAAATGTCAATAGTTTGCTAAGAAGAGAAGTGGAAAAACTGGTTTCCCAACTGCAAAACAGGGCAGACATGGCGGGCCGGTTGTTACGCGATGTAACTTTAATTGGCAAACAAGCCGTGCCGACACCAGCAGATGTCGTATTATCAGACACTATTAAACAAGGGCTTGATATTCATGTCGGATACCGGATTACCGCAACGGGGGAAACTGTAAACTGTACGCAGATCTTCCTGCCAATCCAGGGTGGGACTGAGATTATCGAGCAGGTCTATTTTAATATCGAGAAAATCCTTCATCAAAACTTTGTTTCCTTTGATGAAAGCGGTGAGCATTATTTGAAAATTACAGACACACTGGTTTTCAAAGAGCTTTGCGAATTAATAAAAAGAGCTAAAATCAAAGAACTCACCCGTAACAAGATTATTAATAACCTGCAATTTGATGCTGTTTCCAAGCGCGAGGAAGAAGATAAAAAGCTTCTTATCGGCGACAGACTTTATGACATGTTGAATCACATCCAGGATACCAAGCTGAGAGAAGCAACCGACCGATCACGTGATTTGTATACCTCATTGCTTAAAGCCACTGGACCAATGCTGCAACCTCAATTGACTCCTGTGTCGACAAGAACCAGGCTGGCAGCGGATAGTATTGCTGATTCCATGCCATCACCAAGTGAACCGGGACCTACGGAGGCACTACCTTCAGCTGCACCTGAAGGAACAACTCCTCAAGCCAGACCATTTAAAAGAAGAGCTCCTGGGGCCAGTGACGGAACCAGACGTAGAAAGTTTCAAAAAGTAGATCTCACCAAAGATGAACTCGATGTTGGAAATGTGCAGGTTCCTGAACCTCCGAGCTCGGGCACAAGAGTTCCTTCTCCAAGACGACCAAGGCGTGTTACCAGGATCAGACCTGAAGAAGTAGGTGCACCCGGCAAGAAAAGCTGATTGATGATTTAACATCGGCAGATGAATTGCTGCCATCTGCCGATGGATCTCTTGTCAGCTCCATTCTAAAAAGCCTCCCTATCCAATAGAGACCTGATAATTTAATACAATGTTATGATTTAAATTTGTTTTGACTGATTGCGCATATGTGGCAAGGCGTTAAAGCTATCTACTGACTATTTCCGATACAGGAGTGATTTCAATGCCTTCTTGCTTGAGCAGTGGGAGTTGTTCTGAGAGGACTTGATAAGTAGTATGGTAAGGATGACCAATTGCTATGGCTCGACCGTTTTTCCGGGCTATTCTTGCGGCTTTTAACAGCTGGCCTTTGATATATTCCTTATCCTGGAAGTTGTCTAAAAATATGTTTCTGGAAATGTATTGAACATTGTTGTTTCTGGCCGTGTTCCTGGTGATGTCGCCGGGGGCCGTTTTACTATCCATAAAGAACAGATTGTTATTACTCAGGATTTTCATCAGGACATCCAACCCCGGTGGATACTGAGTATATGCAGAACCCATATGGTTATTCACGCCAACAACATAGGGCACTGATTGAAGATTAATCTTCATTTTTTCCTTAATCACATCTTCCGAATCTGACAGGAACAGGGCACCGTTTCCAGGATTAAATCTGGGCCATTCTTTGGGCTGCATTGGCAGATGCAACATGATATCATGACCAGCCTTATGAGCAAGTTCCGCTGTGACATGACTTAAAGGCAGCTGTGGTAGAATTGAATAGGTTAACTCATATTCCAACTGTAAAAATTTTTGAAAAACATCCATGTTGTTGCCAACGTCATCGATGACGATCACCAGTTTTGCCTGATCACGAAATGGTGCAGGCGAAGCTGGTTCAATTTGATCAACCCTGGATTGCTCGGTGACTTCCGTGTATTGAATTTGCTGCCTTTCTTGATAAAGCTTTTCGTTAGCCCATTCCATTTTTACCGAGACCCAAGGCAGCTCATTTTGATAAAAAATCACTTCATAACTATCCGGCTTATTTAATTCTTTATTTTGGTAAGTAAATTTGCGGATTTTGTAACTTATCTGTTCTGATTTCCCGAAACTCCGAATTAATTGGATTATTAGCTTGTCGTTTATAATCCTGTACTTATGGATGAAAAATAGTTGGTCTTTATGAGAAATGTCGGAATCAATATCACCGGGATCAAATTTGTCAGATTCAATGATCCCACCGTGGTTCAGCCGCAGGTATCGAGTGAATTTATCAAACAACTCAATTTGCTGCCTGCTACGATTATCATCACGATCTACTTTGTCAGCAGACGGAACTGTTTCTGGAAACTCGGGGCTGAAGATATAGAATGCGAACGGCATGGACCCTAAAGCCAACAGGATGACAATTGTACCAATAATTACGTTTCTTTTGTTTTTCAATGAAATCATTATTATTAAGTAGCCGATGCCGGCTACTGTATCCACTATTTTGTACTTTATAATATTGTTTTCAAACGAGTTATCTAATTGTAGATGATAATAAGCTGCTCAGGGCAAACCAGCATGCGATGAAGCAATCTTTTGCAGCCGATATTCATTCACGCGATTCAAAAACAACAAAAAGTGTCGGTTGTTAGTATACAGGTTTGTAGTCAAA
The DNA here is from genome assembly GCA_028282825.1 of SAR324 cluster bacterium. Taxonomy (GTDB): domain Bacteria; phylum SAR324; class SAR324; order XYD2-FULL-50-16; family XYD2-FULL-50-16; genus JAHJTV01. The sequence continues at coordinate 117,861 of JANQGZ010000011.1, read as the reverse complement.
GAAATGACGGGTTTCAAGTTTCCTGAATGTGTGAGATTCGCCTCGAGCAACAAATGAATGAGTCACTGCCCCATTCGAAGTAAAAACAACACCGTCTAAAAATTCGCCATCCGTCACACCTGTTGCTGCAAAGGCGACTTCGTTGGACAATATCAAATCTTCCGTGCGAAATACCTTGTCATAGTTCGTAATTCCGAGTGTAGCGGCCATTTCTTTGTCGCGATCGTTTTCATATACTATTTTGCCTTCAATGTATCCACCAAGACACTTAATGGCAGCTGCAATCATTACACCTTCGGGAGCAAACCCATATCCCATAAACAGATCCACTTTTTTGTCAGTGATTGCTGCCAGGCAACCGGAAATCTCCCCCTCTGAAATCAGCTTTATTCTTGCTCCTGAGTTCTGAACTTCATGGATAATTCTTCGGTGACGAGCCTTGTCTAAAATACATACAGTAACACTTTCCGTGTATTTCCCAAGCGCCCTGGCAACCCTTCTCACGTTAATGGCTGGCGGCTGGTCAATGTCAACTGCGCCATAGGCTTCCTGCCCAACCACAATTTTATTCATAGTAAGATTAGGCACATTCTGAATCACATCTTCATTGGCTATGATAGCGCAGGAAATAGAATTACTTCGACCGTTCGCAGCAGCATGGTGGCCTTCCAATGCAATTGCGAGTACATCCATTTTAGGTCCGCCTCGTCCGATATGGTTGAGCATTTGAAAGGTGTTTTTTCTATTAAAAAATCTATCGTTTTTAATAATCCCGTCGATCTGAAGTCTGTTTAATGTTTTATAAAAAGCTTCTCTTGTGTAGTTAAGAATATGATCAGTATCCCCCAATCCTTGTATTCTGGCAGCACTAAGGGCAGCAATTTCCGTTGCTCGAACGATTTCCATACCGTAGTTTACATCCATCTCATCCTCATAGATTCTGACTGTTTTTTTATCTTCAATACCTTAATTGTTAGGATAGCGATCGAATTTCATTAATAATTTTATCTCTTTTGGCTTTGACAAGCTTTCCTTCGGAAGTGTCTTTAAATTTCACTGGTGAGTAAAATTGATCAATAATTTCAACAGATAATGGTACTGTTTCTAAATTCAGTGAAGCCTGTTTCAGTTCTTCCGGTGTCGGAAGAATAATACCATAGAGCTGGAAAGGGGTGTGTACCAAAGCATGACCTCGATTGTAGTATGCTGCGGCAAATCCTCCATCAATGTTTATAGCCACGCCGTCTCCACTGGCCATTTGTTTTCCTTTAGTAAAGTCGACCGGAGTATGCCCGAAAATGATTCTGTTTGTTCCAAATTCCTGCATAATTAGCTGCTTAAATTCGTCAGTTTCCAGGTTTTTGGACCAGTATAACGTTCTTTCTTTGTGAGTTTCTTTGTCCAGCAAAAAATACCTTTCAAACGTCTTCATGGCGTCTTTACCAAAAAACGGAGATTTAGGTCCGCACCATAAATAGAACATCAGGGCCAGGTCTTTTTCACGCTGCTTTTTTCCGGAAAGATAAGCCTTGCCAATCCTCTCAATACTCTCCTGAACATGGTCCAGCAGGTCCTTGCCCCTGCGGTTAAGAAATTCTTCGAATTCCCTGTTCTGATTGGAAGGTATCAGGGCATGAATGTTCAACATATCATTGTGAATGATATAGGTCTGTCCTTTGTCAAAGAAGAAATTCAGTAGTTTTTTTAATTTTTTGTTGGTTTTGAATTGATATTCAAGGTCATTAATTACTTCCTGTTCTTCTTTTGTGAGCTTATGCGGGTTGCCCAAGTCAATAGTCGGAAAATGGGTGTCATTTAATAACTCGGTTTTTCCGTTTTTCAGCATGGTCGCCAGTTTTTTCAACCATAATCTGGAATCCATTCCAAATTCGGGATGTTTCTTGATGGTTTTTTCCTCCAGTTTAAATTGAATAACAGCTAACGCTTTTTCCATGCTTCTGGCCTGATCTGTTTTTGCCTTGAACTTGCCGGTTACTTTTTCTGCCGGGTAAGTTGAAACAGCAAACTTCACCAGTTTAGAAATGTCAAAACCCAATCGGTGCATCAAATCCATGTGATCATAACGACTGCTGATCCTCATGGCTTCGGCTATTAAAGATCGACTGCCGGCAGCTGCCCCCATCCAGAGGATATCATGATTCCCAAAAACGTAATAAACCATGTCTTTGTACCACTTGGATGACAAGATCCTGATTATCTTATCCGGTTGCGGGCCCCGGTCAAAAATATCCCCAAGGACCATGATTCTGTCTAACAGGACTTTTTTGATAGATTGTGAAAGATAATGGATGATCCGTTCCGAGATGATATCTTCCTCAAATACGTAGTCGGGAACAGGTAATCCGGAAATCAAACGGCTGATAATACTGCGGTATTCGGGTCCCAGGGATTCGGATATGGTACGATCGATATTGCTGAATTTATAACGCAGGATTTCAATGAAGCACATGATGATATCCTGCATGTCCATCTTGATATTATCATCTTTAATGTAGCGCTGTTTCCGAATAATTTTCACCAGGTATTGTATTTTGTCCGTACTGAAAGTTTTGGGAAGTGCTTCAATACATGTCTGATATAACATTCCGAATCGACCGCGCAGGATAGAGATAAATCGGTCTCCTTCCCCATGTAAATCGCTGATGAACAAGGTTGCCGGAATATTGGAATTCAATTGAGTGTCTAACTGCAATAAGGCTTGGGCGAGCTTGTCAATTTCAGAGAATTTCTGCGTAACAGATGATGATTTGTCTTTTCTTGCGGGGGACATATGACTCTCTTTTATTAAGCAGTTTTATTGCAGTTTACCCTTGGAAACAGACAGGCAAACAACGAGGTTTCGCTATCGTTTGAATGGTTAATGACCTGTAAGGCTAGCAAAAATCCTACCATATTGGTAGTAGCTATCTGACTGACTATGTGTCTAGGCTAAGAAATTGCTGATTCAATTTCTTAGGAAGAGGAAGGATTTGGCAACTGGATATGGGTCTAAAGCTTACACATGATTCACCTGTCAGTCCTACTTCGTAGGAGAGACAAGGAAAAACAGTTCTTTTTGAATCTGATCCGGATTACCCACATTCAATTCCACCAGCCGCCTCAGGTGGATCATACTCTCCAGATCTATGTTATCAAATTTCAAACCCAGGTTATCATCCCTTTTATAGACAATGATCGCACTGATGTTCATGACAATCTCCGAATCGCTCAAATGCAATTCGAAAGTACATGGACTATCAGAACCAATTTCCATTGGATTCTGGAGTGAAACCAGTGCACCTTTCAAAGAAATGTCTACAAGATCAACCTGCTCATGAGTGTTGTTGTAATTCAGATATGCCTTGGAGTTAAATTTTACTCTGCTGAAATTTCTTCTGTTTTCATCCATAATTTTGTTTTGGTTTAAGGATTTCTGCGAGTGTCCAACAGCTAGGTACTACAGTTTATTTAACAGACACATTGGTAAACACTTCAAGCGCCTTGTCGCCATATATCTCCTTAACATCTATGTCTTGTGCGATGGAGATATCCTGTTCAATCGCAAGGTCGACCAGATATTGATTTTCAAGATCTTCATTCTCAGCATTACGAATAACAGCCACTCGAGGGCGTAGTATGTCTTTTTCCGGAACTGATACCACAAACCCGTAGCATCCGTCACTTAGCTTGACAAAAGACCCCCTGGGATAATGTCCCATTGCTTTTTGGAAGTCCCGCCACAGGTTTAAGTCGAATTCAACGCCTGCCGTGGCGTCCAGGTATCTCATTACTGCGGGAGGCGTCCATGATTTTTTATAACCCCGGCCTGCTGTAAGTGCCTGGTAGGCATCAACCAATGCCAGTAATTTGGTTTCAAAAAAAATATCCTTGTATTCGGTTCCTTGCGGGTAACTGGAAGACATGGTGTGATCAAATTTAACATGGTGATAATGGGCCATATTGCAGATATGATCGGACATCCCCATCGATTCCAATAATTTGGCACCAGCTTCCGGATGGGTTCGAATAAGTTGCATTTCCTTACTGTCTCTTTTAAAGGGAGAGGTGCTGTCCAAAATGTCCTTGGGTACCTTGGCTTTTCCGATATCGTGGAGAAAGACGGCCAGCATTAATTCCTTATCATCCTTGAAGACGCTCTTGAGTCCGTTAATTCGGACAATTTCGTTGTAAGTGATCTGAAAAACCACGGCAACATCTATGCAATGAGCATATACTTGATCGTTCTCTTTGAGACTGATCATGGCGCTAATTGCCTCTGATGCCTGTCCGGATGTTATCGTATCGACTTGATGTTGAATATCCTTCAAGTCTGTGTTTCCTTGCCTGGCACTATCGATCATGTTTTCCACTGCGTTTGTGGCTTCTTTACATAGTTTTACGCTATTTTTGATGGTTTGGATAAAGCGATTTGCTTCTTCAATTGCCTCGGATAAGTCTTGCTTTTTAGGGGGTGCCTGGGAAGTTTTATTGACCTTGAAAGAAGTAAAACCACGCTCTTTCAACTCTTCTACCAATTTGCTGTTTACCTTGCAAATATTGACCAGGGAGGGTGGCAAATCTTTGATGGCACAGAGATCATCACCCGGTTCAACCTCTTCCACAGGGAGATTTATCTCATTTCCCGCCCGGTTGATTACAGCCGATGATCCTTTAAAGTTTAGCCTGACCCACTTACAGGTTTTATCGTCCATGGGGCGATATTTATCGACAAATCCCGTATAGGAGACAATAAACATAGTGTCCTTCAATTCCGAAATGCTTACGTCAAATTGGTTAGTTTGAGTTCCTTCAGTCATATAGCCTCATTAACTATTTTATATGTATAAGTCGATTTGTAAGTGGTTTGACCACAGTTTAGATCATTGTTCTTATTGGAATTTGGCTTTTGTATGGCCTGTTAGCGCAATTCAAACCTCGTTTTTTCTACGATCTGCTTCAAACCGCCATTTAATGTTCACACCGGGCAATACCTGCCAAAGCCCTGATATTTGCGTTGAACAAATATCCAGCCCCCCTTTGTCTATGTTCTTCTAGTGTATAGTTTTAAAATAAAAATATCAAAACTTACAACAATAAATAAGCTATTCTTTTTTGAAAACAAAACTTGGGAAAGAAAATGTTATCGGCACCGAGAAAGGCTTCTTCAAACCAATGAGTTTGAACAAGCTAAAAACCATCTCCACAACTCAATCACCACAAAGCGTTTAGACAGAGGGGAAAATCTGAAGTACAATGTAGGTAGTTGAAAATCGCTCAATTTGCGGCACTTTCTTAGATTTTAAACATCCGTAAGGCTTAAAATGCATCAAAACCGAATGTTTTTAGGTATCAGAAAGAGATGAGCGGAAAAATCTTAACCATGGAGCAAAAATTGGCTATGGTTTTTGATTACGATCTAATAAAATTATAAGCTCAAATACAGTCTTAAAGTCGGGAATGAAATTCTAAATGGATTTGCGAACGAACCTGCCGGTTTTTTCTGTGTTGGTTAAGCGAATTCCAATGTGAAAGCAAAAAAACGATCTTTCTTAGAGGTTCAGATAGCGGAAGGGATAGTGATAAGACCTTGCATATTTTAATAAACATGGTATTAAAAGTATATTGATCTGCGATTATCTTCTCCGGCATAATTTGGACTAGAAAGAGGGAAATTCAAGGAAACGGATTCATTTTATGAGTGAATATTATAGTTACGCCGATTTAACGCATCTTGAAAAACTTAGTTTGGCTATTAGGAACATTCTGACTTCAGATACCCTGATCAGGCCATTAAACGAAAATAACAGACCGGGCGGATTAGTTGAATTTCCCGAGAATGATACCAGAGAGTTTATAATTGTTGGTGATCTGCACGCCAATAAGCAGAACCTTAAGGCAATCCTGCTCGACAACCAGAATCTTTATCGATTAAGAAATGATGAAGCTGTGATGATTATTCTGGGAGATGCAATGCATGATGAAAGAGTTGGGCATCTCCACAGCATGGACACATCCATTGAGATCATGGATATCATCATCCATTTGATCAACGAATACCCGGACAACGTTTTTTATATCTTGGGAAATCATGACACTTTCAGCTCCAGATTGGGTAAGAGTGGAATTCAGCAGGGTTTGCTTTGTTACAATGCCATGGTGGAAAAAAGAGGCAAGGAATATACCTCAATGATGCAGACCTTTTTCAACGTGCTGCCTGTTTTTATTAAACATAAATACTTTTTAGCAGTTCACGCCGGACCGGTAAGAGGTGGTATTACAAGGGATCAATTAATAAATATTCGGAGTTCCGTTTCCGGAGATTTACTCTGGCAGTTGACATGGAATCGACTCAATGAAACTCGTTCCTCACCCAGTAAAAAAGAATATGCTCCGGAGGATTTGGATATCTTGAGAGAATGTCTGAATTTTCCGTCGGACTATCCGATTATCGTGGGTCACAATCCCATGTGGAAATGGGGAAGGGACGATTCGGTTTGGGTGGACCCGCTTGGGACACGAAATCATGTGATCCTTTATAGCAACCTGGAGGACAAAGCAAGTTACATGAGTTTTAAGAACTCACCCAAATATAAAATCAAAGAAGCAAAGCTGAGAGTAAAGAAGCAGAAGTTTTTGCTGGGTAATTATTAAAGTCCGGCAATCGATAATAAGATTACGCAGTTCGTCATGTTTAGAATCAAGGCGTTTCGGTAATTGCAGGAACGGCTACTGTAATAGTTAGCCACAAGACTTATTGCAGCTGTTCGGGAACGATTCCCAAGTCGGCTGGTCCGCCCTTTTGTAGCACGGCTTCAGTAATTGCCTGATTTAATTTACGGTTATTATCTAAAAAATCTCCCCTGATACGGTTCGCCTGCCTCCCCACGTCAAGTTTTTGTTTGTCGGTTTCATTCAGATTATCCAATTCAGATATATATTGCAGGGTCTCTAAAACCACTCGGTTTACCGGGTATCTTTGATCGTGTTCTTCATCGAGATTTCTGGCCAGGCTATTGAGATCATTAACATTCAATTGATAAATCCGGTAACCGTCTTCGGCAATCACATAGACTCGTCTGATGAACCCGCACAAAACACGCACAGTCATTTCGTACAAGGCGCTGGTTTTGTGCATGTCAAGCAAACCAAACATCTTTTTCACAACAAAATGATTAGGAATGATTATCATATCGAAAAAAGATTCCGGTACTAAATCTTCGATTAGGGCATCAATGGCATATTGATTATTTGATTCAAAAACTTTCAGATAAAGAGGAAAATGCTCATAGCGGAGTGGATGCCGATTAAGAAATTGTGCGTAAGCATATAAGGCAGTTGCCGCTTGCACGTTCTTTGCTTCCAGGATTTCGTAAAGATATTGCTGTTTGGCTGTGCGACTGACTTCTTTACTGATCATAACGTATCCGAAATAGAATGCCTTGAAGAAAGGATTGTTTAATGAAAAAAACCTTAAGACTGGCAAATCGCAGTGTTAAGGTTCTTTTCAAAATCTAATTAAAGGGACAATTCCAGAAAACTAGGCCGGTTCGGGTTCCAGATCTTCATCGCCAGCCCCTTCCGGTTCCTCTTCTTCGTACTCTTCCTCTTCGTATACTTCTTCGTACTCTTCTTCATCCTCGTATACTTCTCCTTCAGCTTCAACTTCTCCTTCATCTTCCGTATAAGGTTCTTCGCCCATGTTTTCGAGCTGAAAAAGCTTTGAATCCTCAAAACGGACTTCATCACGAGGTAGAATTTCATTCTTTCTGAAGTCCTTTCTGATCAGCAGCACTTGAGGAATTACCTGGCGTAATTGCTTTGTATCGTCAAAGAAAAAATTCATGATTTCCTTAGCATGAATCGCCAATTCTTCTTTATCTCGGTCCTCACCTTCCAGTCCTTCCGATCCCAACCGGCCTTGCAGCATAGAGATTCTAAAAAGAATATCCAAAATAACACGGTTCAGGGAGTCTTCTTGACCGACTTCCTCATCCAAATGTTTTCCCAAGGAATTAAGATCCGAAATAGTCAATCGGTAAATTTTGAAGCCATCTTCCGGAACATTATAGGTAGTTTGCAAAACACCCAGAATAACAGACAGTGACTTAGCATAAAGTTCTCCCGGATGCCTGGCAGCAAGAAGCTTAAAAAACACCTTCAAGATCTCATAGTTCGGTTGAATCGAACTCAGGAACAAGAAGGGATCCCGTTCCCCGATCAGAGCGTCAATCACCCAATGGTTACCAACTTCAAGCACCTTGATAAAGAGAGGATAATTTTCATTTGTAATTCCAGTAAGGCTTAGAAATCTTGAATAGGCGATACAAGCCTCAACAGCATCAGAAGTCCCGCAAGCCAGGATTTGTTGCAAAAGGATACTTTCGATTTCACCGATCTCTTCTGGAGTATAAATCTTTTGTCTATCGACTAGTAGCATTTTTCTCCTCCTAGTTATTAGTCTTCAAATACATAGTTTGGCGTGATTTCTTTAACAAGGTAATCCGATTTTACCAACAAGACCTGCGGAATGACATCTTCCATCTTCTTTCGACGGTCAAAGAAATGTGTTCTGACGAGGTTGCACTGTCTTGATAGCTCTTCCATTTCCGCATCACCTTGACCTTCCAGTAACGATAGTCTGTCCAGAATATCGAGGATTGCCCTGTTAACAGGATCTGACTGTCCGGAATCTTTGTTCAAATGCTTACCGAGATTGTTGACATCGTTGATGGAAACCTTGTGAATGTAATTCCCGTCTTTGGCATAGCTGTAAGCTGCCTGAAGCACGCCGAGTACGATTGAAATGGTCTTAGGATAAATACCACCCGGATGCCAGTAGGTAAGAAGCCTGAAACAGTCTCTCAAAAGGTGCTTGGTGGGTTGAATCGGTGTGAAGAAAACAAATGGGTCTTCGTCACCAATCAGAGAATCAATTACATAATGATTCTCAACTTCCAGCAATGACAAAAAAACCGGGTAGTTTTCATTTGTCATTTTTGTCAGACGGAGGAATCTGGTATATGCCATTGTCGTTTCAGTCGCTTCCGGTGTCCGGCAGGAAAAAGCATTTTTTAACACCAGCCCTTCTACCCGATCAATCGACTTTTTTGTCCATTCTATTCTCTCAACGTTTTCAGTCTCGGTCATAATTATTACTCCTTCTCACTGATTATCAAGATTATTCTAAAAAAAGCGCTTCTTTTACAACATTAATGCTATCTCAAGTCCTGACGGTCATAATAGCTTCTGGGATTGCTTCTGCCAATGATGCTCTTTCATCTAAAAAAGAGGATCGTATTTTATTCGCATGGGCTCCAATACGATCAATTGTTTGGTCTTCTGTATCTTTCGAACTTAATTCACCCAAATTGGATAGGATGTCAAGGATTAACCGGTTCATACTTTCGGTTTGAGGTTTTGAACTATCAAGGAATTTTCCCACGGCGTTCAGCTCGTCAATTGATGGTGGGTAAATTTTATACCCAACTGCGGCGCTGTAATATTGCTTCCTGAGAACCCCAAATAATGTTTCCAACGCTAAATCGTATATTTCCCCGGGAAGAAGTTTATTTAGCAAGTTGAAACAAACGTTTACCAGGTAATGGGTTGCCTGAAGTTCCTTAAATTGATCGAATACGACACCGTCTCCGAGTAGAGCGTATATCAGTTCCGCATTTTTAGTTAAAAGCAAATCAAGGAAAACAGGATAGTTCTGGTTGTCCAGCCCCCTAAATTTAAGATATTTGGCATATTCTATTGCTGCGTTGATTCCATGATCTTCATTATTCTTAATAAACTCATCAACAATATCGGCATGAACTAAAAGAATATCCTCTTCAGTCCAGGAATCGATTAATCTGTCTCGCAAAGTCTTCCCCTGATTATGTTTTTAAACTGTTTACGATCTACAAACCGATTATACTGACACTAAGGTTCAATCATAAATCGGTCTATTTTGTCAATGAATTATCTAAATATGGTGCCATAAACCAAAAAAAGCAATAACAATAAATTATTTTTTTTTTCTGACAAAGAATACTGATAGTGGAATTTGTGCCCGATGACACAATTTTTAATTTTTTAAGTTCTTTTGTTTGGAAGGTCTGAGTCTTCAATGACCAAAAATTTTTTCAATTCAACCTTTAAACCTTAATTATCCTCTACTTTAGGAAAAAAAATCAAGAACTAACGGGCTTACAAGAAAGTTCTTTCAAAAGTGTATCAACTTCTCAACCACAAAGTATAAGAAAACCAATTCAAACAGCGTGATTTCCAAAGAAACGGCTTCTTTTATTGACAAAACGGACTGTCCGCCGCGTTTTGCAATCTACTCCTCCCGGTTGATCAAGTGGTGTGTTTGAACAATTGCCAGTCCCCTGCAGAACAAGGATAGAACAATTGAAAACCAAGTTCCCAGATTATAGAAGAATGATTTAAGAACTTTCAACCATTTGATATTCAATTATTTAGTAATAATGCATTTTTTAAATCTTCAGGCAACAGGTCAATATTTAACGATACACCTGGTTCAGTTAAATTCAGGAGCTGACAAGGTGTTGTTGAGGCAGGAGATGATCCCTTATCAAATCTTCCTTGAATACCTGTATCATCATCGCAATTTGTCATATCTTATGGTAACAGTAAAAAACTTATAAAACGATGAACTGTTTATAGATGATAAGCTCAACCGGATGCTTGATTGGGTTGTTTCGCATCTTATTTAAACTGTGAGCGTCCTTGTTCACGAACTGTCAATAATTGAAATATGGTGGATACCGGAATTGTAACAAAGCGTACCAAAGGTTTTTATTACCTTTTAGACGAGAATGGTGAGATGGTTGAGTGCAAAGTCAAGGGACAGCTGTTCAAAAGCAGTCGGTATGATAACCAAATTGCTGTTGGAGACAGGGTCAGTTTTAGTCGATCAGATGCAGACGACATAGGGCTAATCTCCGGTATCAAAGAAAGACAAAGCTTTTTATCCCGGTCAAGAGTCGGGATTGAGGCAGAGCAGATTATTGCAGCCAACGTGGACAATTTGCTGGTGGTGGCCGCAACAAAGAAACCTCCCTTTCGCACCAATTTCGTCAATCGCATTTTGGTTGCCGCAAATGTAGGCAATATAAAACCCGTGCTGGTGCTGACTAAAACCGATCTGGTCTCAAAGCAGGAAATTGCTGATCTGTTGGAGCCTTATCGCAATATCGAACTCGATATCATTGAATCATCAACCAAATCCGAGGTTTCGGATTCTGAGCTGAAGACCCTGCTGGTCGGCAAGGTAAGTGTTCTGGCGGGACAGTCCGGGGTGGGAAAATCTTCCCTTTTAAACAAGCTGTTCCCCGGACTTGATATAAAAGTAGGTGCGGTCAGTCATAAAACCTCAAAAGGTTCGCATACGACAACCTATGCGATCATGCATCAGGTTGTTAAAAACACTTTTGTGATAGACACTCCTGGAATAAGGGAGTTTGGGCTTTGGGGAATCAATCGCGATAACCTGGGAGAAAACTATCCCGGATTGGCAGCATTCAATCACCAATGTAAACACCGAGATTGCCATCATATCCATGAGCCCGATTGCGCTGTCAAAGACGCCGTTGAATCGGGAAGCATCCATAAAAGCCTGTTCTCAGGTTATCAGTCCATATATCATTCACTAGCAAACTAATTTCCCGTTTTATTGCATGATTTCAGCTATTGCCCATTAGTCTAATTGACGTAAAGTCTCAATGAAGATATCATCTAAAGATTTCCAGTTTAGAGTTCCCATGGTCTGAAGCCCATCCGGAATACTCCAGAGTACTTTCCTTATAAAAATACACACAAGAGCTATTAGAGAGATGTCATACAATCCAAGAGAAGTAGAACCAAAGTGGCAAACTTATTGGGAGTCCAACAAAACATTTAAGGCAGAGATAGATCATTCAAAAGAGAAGATTTATATTCTGGATATGTTTCCCTATCCATCAGGTCAGGGACTACATGTTGGACATCCGGAAGGCTATACGGCAACAGACATCTTATCACGATACAAAAGAATGAAGGGGTTTAACGTGTTGCATACCATGGGGTGGGACGCATTTGGACTGCCCGCCGAGCAATATGCCATCAACACGGGCACACATCCCGCAGTTACCACTGAGAAAAACGTCAATACTTTTAAAAAACAGATTAAGTCACTTGGCTTTTCTTATGACTGGGATCGAGAAATTAACTCCACCGATGCCAGGTTTTATAAATGGACTCAATGGATATTTCTTCAGATTTATAACAAGGGGCTGGCATATCAGGATGATGCGCTGGTTAATTGGTGTCCTGAGCTTAAGACAGTTCTGGCTAACGAAGAAGTCATCGACGGCAAGTCAGAAAGAGGTGGCCATCCTGTTATTCGCCGGCCTATGCGCCAATGGATGTTGAAGATAACGGAATATGCGGATCGGCTGTTGGAGGATTTGGACGAATTGGATTGGCCTGAGTCCATAAAGGAAATGCAACGAAATTGGATTGGCAAGTCTCACGGAGCGATGGTCACTTTCCGGATAGAAAACTTGGAAAAGTCTTTTGAAGTGTTTACCACCAGACCAGATACCTTATTTGGTGCAACATATTGTGTGTTCGCTCCCGAGCATCAACTGGTTAAAGAATTCACCACAAAAGAAAAAGAAGCGGAGGTACAGGCGTATATTGAGGCTTGCGCATCAAAAAGCGACCAGGACAGAATAGATTTATCAAAGGAAAAAACCGGTGTATTTACCGGGGCTTACGCTATCAATCCTGTGAATGGAAAAAAGATTCCAATCTGGATTGCTGATTATGTTCTTTTAAAATACGGAACAGGGGCAATTATGGCTGTTCCCGGGCATGATCAAAGGGATCACGAATTTGCGACCAAGTTTGGCCTGGAGATTATTCCTTTGATTGAGGGAAAAGATGTGTCCAAAGAAGCCTGGGCCGGTGAAGGCAAGTTAAAGAACAGTGACTTTTTGAACGGTTTAAGTGTTGAAAAAGCGAAAGAAAAGATGTGCCGGTGGCTGGAAGACCAGGGAAAAGGCAAGCAGGATATCAACTACAAATTGAGAGATTGGATTTTCTCCCGACAACGATACTGGGGTGAACCTTTCCCGCTATATCTCAGGGATGATGGTGAAGTGGTTCCAATGGATGAAAAAGATTTGCCATTAACCTTACCGGAAACTGACACTTATCTCCCTTCTGAAAATGGTGAAAGTCCGCTTTCCAGCATTGGTGACTGGATTAACATAACGCTGCCGGATGGGACACCAGCCAAAAGGGATTCTAATACCATGCCTCAATGGGCGGGCTCCTGTTGGTATTTCCTGAGATTTATCGATCCAAATAATAACGAGAAAGCCTGGTCGGAAGAGGCTGAAAAATACTGGATGCCTGTCGATTTATATATCGGTGGAGCAGAACACGCGGTGCTTCATTTACTGTATTCGCGTTTCTGGCACAAGGTCTTGTACGATTTGGGCTACGTTAGCACCAAGGAGCCGTTTCAAAAACTGGTAAACCAGGGCATGATTCTTGGCGAAAACGGTGTTAAAATGTCAAAGTCACTGGGCAATGTTATTAATCCGGATGACGTGGTTCAAGAGCATGGAGCGGATGTTTTGCGAATGTATGAAATGTTTTTGGGACCTCTGGAAAAATCAAAACCGTGGAATACCAAGGGGCTTGAAGGTGTTGATCGATTTTTACACCGGGTCTGGAACTTGGTTATAGATGAGAACGGAGAGGTCTCATCAAATATAAGCGCTGAACAGGACTCGGATGATGTTGCAAGGTTACTTCATGAAACCATTAAAAAAGTAACAGAAGACATCGAAAACCTGCGTTTTAATACTGCAATTTCTCAATTGATGATCTTGTCTAACGAGTTTATCAATGCCAAAACTGTAAATACAGACAGTGTGCGTCAGTTTGTATTGCTCTTGAGTCCGTTTGCTCCGCACATGTCCGAAGAACTGTGGCAAAGGCTTGGTGAAAAAGAAACGCTTGCTTATGAGCCATGGCCGGAATATGATGAATCTAAACTGGTAAAAACCGAATACGAGCTGCCGGTTCAAATAAACGGAAAAATGAGAGACAGCATTCAAGTGCCAATGGAGTCGGATCAGAACGCTGTATTAAATTTGGCGAAAGAAAGCTCGAAGGTGCAAAAGCATATCGAAGGAAAATCGATTGTGAAGGTAATATTTGTTAAAAATAAGATATTAAATATCGTTGTGAGGTAGTCTGTTGACAAGAGCAATGACACAAATGGGTGAAGTACCGGCCCGGCCACAGACTAAACTACAGCGAAATGAACCATGCTGGTGTGGCAGTGGTAAAAAATATAAAAAATGTCATCTAAAAGAAGATGAATCGAAACAGGATTTTGCTCCTTTTCAGAGGGCTAAAATCAAACGATCGAAAGAATTCATTCAAGGCATGGAAGCAACCTGTAAACTTGCCAAAGCTACGTTGGACATGGTTGCTGAAAATATCAATGTCGGAAATACTACCGACCAGATAAACACCTGGGTTCATGATTTCACATTGGACAATGGTGCCATACCTGCCACACTCAATTACAAAGGCTATCCAAAATCTACCTGCACCTCAGTCAATGAGGTTATCTGTCATGGGATTCCCGGAGATACCATTTTAAAAGAGGGTGATATTATTAACGTGGATATCACCTGCAATTTGAATGGCTATTTCGGAGATACCAGTCGCACTTTCCTGATAGGTGAATGTTCTGACGAAGCAAAGAAGATCTGCTCCGTTGCGGAAGTTTGCCTGGAAAAAGGTATTGCTGCAGTGAGACCGTATGGTAGAATAGGGGATATTGGAGCCGCTATTCAAGAATATGCTCATTCGATGAATTGTTCTGTTGTTGAAAAATTTGTTGGACATGGTATCGGACAGGCATTTCATGAAGAACCCCAAGTTCCACATTTTGGCAAAAAGGGTACTGGTCCAATTATTGTACCTGGCATGTATTTTACAATAGAACCGATGATTAATCTTGGAACCAAAGATTTGATAATCCTGGATGATGATTGGACTGCCGTGACGAAAGATGGAAAATTGTCAGCTCAGTTCGAGCACACTATATTCATCACGGAAAACGGTGCAAATGTGATGACCAAATAGCCTGAAAAGGGAACAAGGGTAAACACGTTAAAAAATTGCAAAGAGGTGAATTGAGATGCAGGAGTAAATGCCTGCTCCATGTTAAGGCAGTAGGATCAAAGCAAGGCGAGGTACGATACAGCTGTCGATAAGTATACCAGGCAATATCACCTCATAAATCAGAGCAACGGATTTCAGAGGATAAAACCGAATGCGTCATGTGCTATGGCCATGACAAAAAAGCCAGAAATTAAAACAGTATATACTGTAAATAATTAATCTCCGTTATCAAACGTGAACGGAATGTCAATGAGTGTGTTTTAAATGCAAAAGACAATTCATTGACCAAAATCTGATGTGTGCCGGGTATTATCTTGTTGTTTCGGCCTCCTTCAAATTTACAGGGTTTCAGTCTCTGCTTCAGACATAGATATCCACTTCTGATCTCCGCATTACGACGCTCTATCTAAACAAAAAAAGACTTTAGAGTTTATCAGGTTCGATTTGCCCCGTCTCGTCAGTCTATCTTTCAGATAGCCTGGCTGCTTAAACTGAAAGGGTTGCAAGCTGATTTGGCTCTATACATCGGAGATAAAATGACCGAATCCATCATGTTAATAAACGAGACCGACGATGAATGTCGGATCGCTGTCGTTGAAAACGGTATTTTGCAGGAAATGCTCATTGAGCACACCCAAGCCGGACAGACAAAGAACAATATATATAAAGGAGTGGTAGTCCAGGTTCAAACCTCACTCCAGGCCGCTTTTGTAGACTATGGTGACAAGAAGCACGGCTTCCTGCCTAATAGCGAATTGAATCCTATTCTTTTCAAAGGCAAAAAACCTAAAAAAAATGAACCAATTCAAAACAAAATAAATGTCGGAGACGAGGTTGTTGTTCAAGTCACAAGAGAGGCTTCGAACAACAAAGGTGCGGCTTTATCCACGTACATAACTCTGCCGGGACGATTCATGGTGCTGATGCCTTATAGTGATAAGGGAGGGGTATCTAAAAAAATCGATGATAACGAGGAAAGGGATCGATTAAAGAGTTTCTTGTCCGGCATAGAATTCGAAGAACATTCTGTTATCATCCGAACAGCGGGTTTAGGCAGAAGCCTGTCTGAATTGAAGAAAGACTATACATCACTTAAAAAAACCTGGAATGAAATCTGGTCTACCTATGAGAAGATGGAGAAACCGGGGTTGATCCTGGCGGAGTCTGATGTGGTAACAAGAACCTTGAGAGATTATTACACCGATGAAATCAAGGAAGTATGGGTGGATAACCCGGAAACGTATCAAAATGCCCTTGCCTTTTTTAAGGAAGTTGCTCCCAGGAAACAGAAAGACCTCAAATTGTTTGTTGATGATCGGTCACTATTTGCTACCTACCAGATTGAGAGGCAAGTCGAGCAGTTGACATCCAAACAGATCAAATTGAAATCAGGCGGATCCATCGTTATCGACCAAACAGAAGCCCTGGTTGCCATTGATGTAAATTCAGGTCGTTCAAATCAAGAGGGCAACATCGATTCCACAGCTCTGAGAACCAATCTGGAAGCGTCGGAAGAAATTGCCCGTCAACTTAGGCTGAGAAATCTTGGTGGATTGATTGTGATCGACTTCATCGACATGGAGAATGAATCCTATCGTAAGCAGGTAGAGGACAAATTAAGTGACGCCATGCGAAAAGACAAGGCTCAACTGAGATTCAACCCTATTTCCCAATTTGGACTCTTGGAACTAAGCCGACAAAGACTGGCAGTTGGTATCTCAAGTACGGTTGAATCAACATGCCCAGTCTGTCACGGTAAAGGGAAAATTCCTTCAGTCCAGGCTTCCACCAATCTGATTATACGTTCTATTCGAGAATTAGCAGCAAAGGGCAATGTAGACAAAATAGAAGGTGACTTGCCGTTAGAACTGGTAAACATACTTTTGAACGATCGCAGGCAGTCGATTTCCGATCTTGAACTGGAATTCGATATTGATATCGTATTACGTGGTAATCCGGAAATGTCGGTCTTTAACGAAAGACAGCTCAAAGCTGTGTATAGCAGAAAACACAGGCAACGGGATTCTTACCAGAAGAAAGAGCAGGCAAAAGCTGAACAACCCAAAAAGCGATCAAAAAAGCAGACCGGTAAAAAAGATGCGTCTGCTCAAAAACAAAAGGAAAGCCTCCAGGATTCCAAGCAAAAACAAGAAAAGTCTTCTGTCGAGGAAGTTCAAGAGAAGAATATTGAAGCTCCGGAGACGGTTGATAAAGTGCACAAGAAACAGTCCAAAAAGAAAGCAGGTAAAGCCCCTTCAAAAGAGGAAAACCAGGAAGATATTGGCAATTTTGGAATTCATCCTTCCTGTTTGTTTACAGACATCAAGGAACTTGAAGAAAACGAACTGGAAGAAGTTACATCTTCTTTTGAAAACAGGCTAAAGGGCAAAATCGACAATATCCCTCCAACCCTGATTGATGATAAATATCTGTGGAAGTCACAAAACGGCAACAACGAGGAGGAATCCAAGGGCGAAGAACTCGATGAAGAAGTTTTGGAAGTAGCTGAAACTGAAACCAAACCGCAGAAAACCAAAAAGAAAACAGGTCGACCGGCTAAGAAGAAGGCTGAGAAGGCGGAAAGTGCTGAAGGAGAAGAAAAAAAATCTACAGCCAAAAAGAAAACCACGAAGCCCAAATCGACCGCTAAAAAAACAACAGCTATAACAGCGACAAAAACAAAGAAGAAAGAGTCGGAAGAAGATTCCAAAGTAGATAAAAAATCAACAGAAAAGAAGTCTGCAAAGGCCAAAAAAACATCTGAAAAAACAGCGGCTAAAAAGACAAAAAAATCTGATGATGAAAAGGTAGAGAAAAAAGAAGTCAAAACCAAAAAAACTACTAAAAAAGAAGATTCTAAAAAGAAAACCACTGCCAAAAAAACCACGAAGAAAAAAGCTGAAAAGGGTGATGGCGGCGAGGAAAAAGCCGGTGCCAAAAAGAAAACGGCTGTGAAAAAGACTGCTAAAGCTGCCAAAAAAGATACTGAGGAAAAACCAAAAAGCAAAACCACTACAAAGAAAACATCCACAACCAAAAGCAAAAAGAGTTAATCTGCAAACCGGATTTGGATTTTTTTTGTAGGTGATTGACCACGCAAAACATGGAGGTAGTGCCTTTGAACACGCGCAGCTACCTCCCTTTTCAAATTTCCCTCCCAAACTTTGTTCGGCTGAAGATCGGATTGCCTGATTCCTGCATTACAATCGAATATAGTGCAGATACACCTGCTTGTTTGTTGAAAACATTTACATATCAAATGGTTATCTATTTATGCTCCTATTAAGGTGAGAAAAAACAATAAGTGTAAACAACTAAAAATCAGCTATGCTTCGAAAAAGTGTGAATTCAGCTTGTAAATTTTACCAATTTATATTTCTTGTATTTGCAGTCTGTCTGGTCATATCTCCTTACCGTGCATTTTCACAGAATTTTGCCGGTGAAACTATTCGAGACGCTCTACAAAAGCCTACTTCCGAAAATGACGCCATCATTGTTCTGCAGTTTAGTGCAACCGGAATGACTGAATCTGCGGCCAGGGCATTCAGTAATATGGTTTCGCAGAACCTGGCCAACACAAATCGATTTAATGTTATTCCCCTTGATGACGCTGAAGCCGAAACGGAAAAACAGGCACCTTCACTGTTGCCGTGTTTTGACATTGGTTGTGGTATCCAGATGGGAAAACTGATGGAATCGGATTGGATTCTAACCGGTCATATTTCTCTTACAGAAGCCGGATTATTTAGCTTAAACGTGAAGTTAGTACTGATATTTGATAACACATTGGCTTTTGAGGACACGATACGATTTACAGACGAAACAATGGATCGACAGTTTTACCTGTTGGCAAATCGGATAGCTGACAATGCGCCGGTGATTGGAAGTATAGTGGAAGCAAACAATAAAATTGCGGTGGTGAACCTTGGTGATAGGGATGGTATTTCAGTAGGAGATAACATGGTTATTTATCGCAATCTTACAATTAGATCTGATTCCGGCGAAGACTTTACAGACACCCAGCGTCGGAAAAACATCGGAATCCTGAAGATTACGAAAGTTGGAAAAAGCGTGAGCGAAGGAGTGTATTTCCAAACCATCGAAACTCCCGAAGAAAGGCAATATGTCACCACCTTCCTCGATAAACGTAAGCAGATTAAGCTGGTGGATGATACAAGAAAAGAATTGGATACCCATCTTCGCAATGTGTTTGAAATTAAAAAAACCGTTGTTCTTTCTCCTGTGAAATTGGAAGACCTGGCAAAAAGAAAGTGGGCTGAAAAGCTCGACGCTAAAGAATCCAGTCAGGCATTTTGGAGAATGATGTTGATTGGATCAGGCGCGGCAACAGCTTATTTTCTTAATCAGTTTGAGTCGGGCGATGATGCAAGACTATTGGCTGCCCTGGCGACAGTCGGCTACAGCTCATATAAGTATTTTTCACTGCGCGGTGAGATTGAAGAAATGATTGAAGAAGGCAGATACAAGGGATACCTGGAACTTCAAATAAGACCTGATTTCGGTGAAATAGGTCTTTCTTATCAGTACAAATTCTAGATCAGTCTTTGTTCCTCACGGCAATCTCCTTCCGAGATGATTTTTGATTTCGGGAGGAGATCAATACATATTAAATCCCTGCTTATCCCGCTCCAACGCTTTAATATTTAATCATTGTTGTACTTTATCAGTTTTGTCCTCACTACCTCTGTTCCATTAGGCTAATCCCCTCCTAATTACATTGACAAAAACTCATTATAGGGATAGATTTTAAAATTAAACTTAAATTAACGACACAAGCAGCAGATTTATAACCAAAAGACAAACAATGTACGCAATAATCAAAACAGGCGGCAAGCAGTTTCGAGTTGAAAAGGACAGTGTAATAACTGTGGATTTACTTCATCAGGAGGAAGGATCTGATTTTGAAGCCGAGCAAGTTTTATTCGTGAAGACTGGCGAGAATGATTACAAAGTAGGTACACCGGTCGTTGAAGGTGCAAAGGTTCTTGGCAAGGTATTAAATCACGGAAAGGCCAAGAAGATCGTTGTCTTCAAGAAAAAGCGTAGAAAGGGATATCAGAAAAAAGCCGGACATAGGCAAGATTATTCTAAGATACAAATTACCGATATTCAGGCCTAAGGCGGAATTCAGGAAACTTATTTATATTCAAGGTAATTATGGCTCATAAGAAAGGACAAGGTAGTGTAAAAAACGGAAGAGATTCCAATCCTCAATATCGTGGTGTAAAACGATATGGTGGTCAACAGGTGACAGCCGGAACAATAATTGTAAGACAAGTTGGCAACACGTTCCATGCTGGTGAGAATGTTGGAACAGGTAAGGATTTCACTCTTTTTGCACTTTGCGATGGTGCGGTGGAATTTAAGCGCAAAACAAAGACAAGAAAAGTCGTTAACATTGTTCCTGCAACTGCCTAAAAAACAACGGCCGGGGATTATTTCACAATAATTTCCCTGCTTCAATCATACAGATCACCCAGATCGATGCTGGAGAGCAGCTGTTTCTCCAATTCCAGCATCCTTGCCTCATCTTCGTCTGATTGTTCATGATCAAATCCCATCAAATGTCCGAGTCCGTGTACCAGAAGCCTCAGCAATTCCGTGTCTAGCGACCATCCTGAAGCATCTGCCTGCCTCTGACAAACATCCAGGCAAACCGCCAGTTCACCCCAGGGTTCCGATTCAGCGATAGCGTCTTCCTCTTGATATGACCAGGAAAGTATATCTGTGGGTCTATTAATATTTCGATAGGATAGATTCAAGGATTGGATTGTTGAAAGACTACAAAAATAAAGTGAGACAACTTTTTTTTCGTTTCCGGTATCATTCAGCAGTTTCTGAAATGTCTCCTTAATGAGTTCTTCAGTTTCCTGTGGTAACTGATCGACGTGATCTTCATAGCTAATCTGAACTTGCTGGTGGTCGGTCATAGATCAGTTTTCCAGCCTGGCCTGGGAATTGGCGGGTTTGTCGGATTCGTTTTCGGGGTATTTAATCCGTTGATGATAAAAACTGGTCAACATGGATCCGTAGATCTCGACAGTTTTATGGAAGGTCTTCAGGGTTAGTCCGGATTCGTCCAGTTGACCTTCTTCGAGCAATTTCCAGCATACTTTGTCCGTCATTTCTTTAATTTGCTCGGGAGTCGGAGAATCCAGACTTCTACAGGTAGCCTCCGAAACATCGGCCATCATTACCAAAGCAGCCTCAAGGGATTGCGGTTTAGGACCCGGATATCTGAATTCCTCCTCATTTAGAAAATTGGATTCATCAGCATTGGATTTGTTTTGCTCAACGGCTTGATTGAAAAAATACCGAACCAGGCTGGTACCGTGATGTTGCAGCAAAATGTCGTTTATATCTTTGCCCAATCTGTATTTTTCGGAAATCTCTGCTCCTTTGTGCCGATGCCGTATTATTATTTTTGCTGAATCTTTTGGATTCATGCTGTCATGTATATTCGGCAGCGTGGGAGGCTGGTTTTCGATGAAATAAAGTGGGTTGAATGCTTTGCCAATATCATGATAGTAAGCTGCAACTCTTGAGAGAAGAGGGTTTGCCCCTATTTTCGATGCCGCGGATTCGGCAAGATTTCCCACGATAATAGAATGTTGATAGGTGCCCGGGGCTTTTCGAATCAGTTCTTTCAGGGCGGGGTGGTTCATGTTTGATAATTCCAGTAATTTCAGATTGGTCGTGATATCAAACCCTGATTCAAAAAATGGCAATAAAAACGATGTAAAGATTGCAGTCAGCACGCCATTCATCAAGGCCGCAAGAATACTAAACCAGGCGAAAACCTCGATTTTATTGCTTTGGATAAGCTGAATGATCAACATCATGATCAAACTCACAGCTGATATCTTCAAACCGTGTATTAAGATGGAATAGCGGGAGTCGAATTTTGTCATGGGTAAGGATGCCACCAGGCAGCCCATGATAGCATAGATGAAAAAATAGATGTTATTTTGCATCATGATTGAGCAAAACAAAGCGGAGAGCAGACCGGTGATCAGTGCTGCTTCGAAGCTCAACAGGATACCTACCAGCATAGAACCCAGTGCAACAGGGAGAATCAGTGTGTAAGACTGGTTCTGTATATTCAAATATCGGGATTCAACCAGCTCTCCTATCAAGGCTCCGCCTTTAACTAGCAATAAGGTTACCATTATGGAACTGATGATAAGGATTTGGTATTTAAACCTGATTCTGAGATTCAAGTCCGGCAATCTGAATATGGCGGAGGTGCCCATCAAAGCGAATAATACGAACAGAATTACTCCGATAGTTTCCGGCAGTTTATCTTGTTTGGCAGCAGATTCATAATAGCTGTTAATCAAGTCAACCTGGTTTTTCGAAGCTCTGTCCCCTGCCCTGGCTATAACTTCTCCTTTTTTTACACTGAAAAAGACCGGGCTGGTATTGGCAATTAGTTCCGACTTTCTGTTTTCATATTCGAGTTTGTTTTCGAATACTGTCGGCCGAATTAGTTTCTGCCCGAGCATCACGATCAGATTTTTCTTTTTACCTGTTTCATCGCTAATGAAAGACTCTTTAGCAATTTGATTTACCAGGGATCGGGATTCGGAAAGGTCCAAAAAATCTTCAATCTGCTCGGAGACGGACGTATCTGCTGTTTTCAGGTTTCTGACTTCAAGCTTGTTTTTATCTTCAGGAAGGATTTCCTTTGAAACAACGATCTTCTTAATCAGGATTTCTGATAACAAAACCAATAGCTGAGTTTCGATTTCCTGAGTATAAAATGGAAAGTCGAGCAACTCTTTTTCCTGGTCAGTCATCTCAAGGGAAAGAGTTTTATCGAAATTGTTGATGGTTTCTTTTTGCTTTTCTGCCAGGGTTTGAATTTGGATCTCATTATCTTTTTCAAGATTCTCAAATCTTTCCTTAAAACCTTTTTGTTGGAGTTGAAAGTACTTTTGCCTTTCTTTTAAGTCTAATAAAAGCTGATTGACCGTATTTAAATCAGCATCGGTTTTCGCTTTTTTCTCAAATCCTTTTGAGGTTAACGAATTGGTCGAGTCAAACCATTGCAGGCGATCTTTCAAAAGATTTCGATATTTTTCATAATACTGAATTTTCTTGTCGATAGTTTGCAGGTTGCTTGAGGTATTAAAGTGTTCCAGGCCCAGCTGTCTGTTCCTGTCTGCTATCTCTGCATTTTGCTTGTCGATTCTGGCATAGGCTTCTCTGCTTTGTGCAAAAGAATCCTGGATAATGCTTTGCGTTTTTTCATAAATTTGAGGGTCATAATCGTAGATTCTCCTTTGATCCTTAAGCAGTTTCTCTCTCTTCAACTGGGTTGAAACTTTATCCGGAACCAGTATGTCTTCTTTGATTTGAACGGTTTCCAGAATAATGTCCCCTTCCCGGTAGGAAACCGGTTGAAAGATCATTTTGGGGGAAATCAAATAACCGATGCTGATACTTAAAACGATAAATACCAGGGCAACGATAGAGATTCTTTTTGTATCGATTTGCTTAAGACCAGTCAGATTTATCATAGCCTGCGTTTCTTATGTTAAATCAATTTCTGCTGTATCAAACCAAACACATTCTATAGAAAGATGCAAGTAACCAGCGATTTGATGTCTTCATCTT
Source organism: SAR324 cluster bacterium (assembly GCA_028282825.1). Taxonomy (GTDB): domain Bacteria; phylum SAR324; class SAR324; order XYD2-FULL-50-16; family XYD2-FULL-50-16; genus JAHJTV01. The sequence goes on along the minus strand of JANQGZ010000011.1, from coordinate 94,020 downwards.
CACAGTTTTTTATTAACCAAAACGACGGCCTGGGCTGCAATCCCTTCTTCTTTCCCGACAAAACCAAGTTTTTCAGTAGTAGTAGCTTTGATTGAAATATACGAGATATCGCATTCCAGGCATTCCGCTATCTTTTGTCTCATTCTTTCAATAAAAGATAACAATTTTGGTTTTTCGGCCATAATTACCGAATCAATGTTAACAACGGAGTAGCCTTGGGTTTGAATCAGGTTGTTTACCTTCCCCAGCAATTCGATACTGTCAGCGTTTTTATAGGAAGTGTCCGTGTCCGGAAAATGCTTGCCAATATCACCCAAAGCCAGCGCTCCCAGCATAGCATCCATAATGGAATGGACTAAAACATCAGCGTCGGAGTGCCCTAATAGACCTTTTTCGTGTGGAATGTCCACCCCGCCCAGAATCAATCTTCTTCCTTCAATCAACCGATGCACGTCATAACCGATGCCGATTCTCATGAAACAGTCCTCATGCGTAGGAGGTTAGTATTTTTTGATGTAACCAATATTACAAAACTAAGGCTTAATATCATGTCATTCAGCCTAGAGAATTAGGGTTGCTAGTCATCCTGAACGTACGTGAAGGATCTGTCGGAGCTCTCAAGAGATCCTTTTCGAGGTCGCAGGTTTCGTTCCCCACTTACAGTCTTGAAGTTCATTCAGCCTTAAGATCTGCAATTGCCTGCTTATAGTCTTCACGACCGAATACGGCTGACCCGGCAACTAAAATATCAACACCGGCAGATGCCAGTTCTTTTGCATTGCCGGGATATACGCCACCATCGACTTGTATCTCTATATCAAGACCCCTTTTAACAATAGTTTCTTTCAAGGTTTCAATTTTTTTGGTGGTTGCCGGGATGTATTTTTGACCGCCAAATCCTGGATTTACTGACATCAACAACACCATGTCCAAATCTTCCAAGATCCAGTCCAGCGATTGCAAAGGTGTAGAAGGATTTAAAGCTACGGCAGGTTTTACACCGGCATCTCTGATTTGTTGCAGTAACCGTTGTAAATGGATGGTTGATTCCACATGAATTGAAATTCTATCCACTTCGGCGTCTAAAAAGGTTTGTATGTTATTTTCCGGATGACTGATCATTAGGTGAGCGTCCATTTCCACCCCCTCATATCTGGGCAGTGATTTTATAATTGCCGGACCAAAAGTGATATTGGGTACAAAAACCCCATCCATGACGTCGAGGTGGATCATGTCAGCGCCTGCTTTAACAACCTGGTCGACGTCTGAACCTAATTTATCGAAAGAAGCGGAAAGAATGGAAGGAGCGATTTTAACCATGATAAACCTTGAAATATGGGATTCTATATTTGATTGAAGGTAGGTTTTTGTTTGAATTTCAGTAAGTCTAGAACAAGCGCAGGTGCCTTGTCTTGCTAATAGAAGATAGATGATTGTTATTAATAACTTTTAATAGTCTTTCTCAAACAATGCCGCAAAGCAACCCATTTGAGACTGTGAAGGCAATGCCTGATAAAATCCTTCATTGGTGATTAAACTGCCGTTAATTTCAGATGATTTTATTGGCAACACTTTAATTGCACTGGATTTCTTTTCTGTGAAGTATTGTACTACTTCTTGATTTTCTTCGGCTTCTAATGAGCAGGTAACATATAAAAGCTTTCCACCGGGATTGAGCAAGTGACTGCAGCTTTCAACCAACTTTACTTGTAACATCTGATTTCTAATTAAGTCATCCCGGTTACGACTCCATTTTAATTCGGGATGTTTGCGAATAGTTCCGGTAGCGCTGCAAGGGGCATCGAGAATAATCAAATCAAATGTCTGTTTAAACGGTGGTCTGGAGCAATCACATTGAACCAGATGTGCGTCGCTTCTGAAATGATTCCTATTTTCTCTCAATCGTTTCAATCGACCCTGATTGATTTCACAACCGACCAGAATTTCTATGTCATCGGAAAAAGACCATTCCAGGTTTATCAACTTGCCACCGGGAGCAGAACAGGCGTCCAATACGGTTGATTTGGGTAGATCTGCCACTATTTTGTTTAATGGTTGGAAGGATCGATCCTGAATTAGAAAAGCTCCATTTTTGGCCCATTCACTGTCGAAAAGGCCTGCGGGATTTGAAATGGTTAGGGTTCCTTCATCAACATCCATACAGTGAAATCCCTCCGTTTTTAATCCACTAATGATCTCTTCGAATTGAAAAGTTGGATTCAAAACAAGTTGAACCTGCGGTTGTATATTGTTCGCCTGGCAGATCCTGTCTGCAGTCTCTTCTCCAAATTGCTTTTTCCAGCGATCGATGAAGGATGACGGATGGCTGGTCCGGATGTTAATTTCCTGTCGATTTAAATCGTTTTCCAGCTGCCTTCTTTCCCTGGTAAAGCGTCTGAGATTGGCGTTAACAAAGCCTTTTAAGTAGGGCTTTGTTAACGGACCCATTAAATTAACTGTTTCATTAATGGCCGCATAATCTTCCACCTTTGAGTCGGTTTCCAGTTGGGTCAGTCCAAGCATCAGACAGGCTTTCGCTTCATAATCAAGCTTTTTGAGGTCTTTTCCTGTCAACTTTTGAATGAAGAATTCGTACTTGGATTTATGACGGATAACATTGCTGACAAGATGCCGATAGAATGTGTAAGCGGACGGTTGTTGGAATGCGTTACGAGCCAGGATATCAATAGTATTCGATTTCAACCACGAAATCAGACTGCGCGCTGCGACTAACCTGGGATTCTGATTTTGAATCGGTTGTCGTTTTTGCGATTTGGAAACACCCATGCAGAACCGGCATTAAAGAATGTTGGAAGCCAATTCTGCCAGTTTGGATCGAACACCATGAAGCAGATATACATGACCGGCCAGATCATAACTTTGGAATTTTTCTATGACGTGAGACAGTCCGTTGGATCCTGCATCAACATAGGGGTTATCGATTTGATACGGATCACCGGTCAGTACCAGTTTGGTACCGATACCTGCCCTGGTCACAATGGTTTTTAACTCGTGAGGCGTCAGATTTTGAGCTTCATCGACAATCATGTAGCGATGGGGTATGGATCGTCCGCGGATATAGGTTAAAGGTTCCAATTCGATCATTCCCATGTCCAGCAATCGTTGATACCCTCCGCTTTTATTGCCGGGAGATTGCTTGTTGGTAGCCAGGAACTCCAGATTATCAAAAATAGGTTGCATCCAGGGTTCCATTTTTTGCTCGATATCACCGGGCAGATATCCCATATCTCTTCCCATTGGGAAAATTGGACGAGATACCAGAATTTTTTGATATCGATTGACAGATAACATCAGCTCCAAGGCCACCGCCAATGCAATTAACGTCTTACCGGTTCCCGCCTTACCTGCAAGAATGACGACATGGACTTCCGGATCCATCAATAGATCCAACGCGATTTCCTGTTCGGTATTTTTAGCAACAATGCCCCAGATACCCTCAGAGAACGTGCGAATGGGCATTAAGGCGTGTTCATTTGAATGATAGCGGCAAATTAACTTCTGGTTTTCACTTTCAAAATCAGCCCAGACATATTGATTGGCATAATAATCATCCTTGGAAACGGAAAGACGACCGGATTTTAACAGCTGTTCAAACTCTTTTTTGTCTATGGATCGGCTGGAAAGCCCTTCGTATACTTTATCCAGATTAGGAGCCATTTCTTCATAAGCCTTTACATTGATTCCCAGGGCTGAAACCCTGACCCTGAGATTAATGTCATTTGTTACGAGAAAGGTGTTTTCCGGATGATCGCTGTGAATCAAGGTAGTGGCGGCAAGCACCCTGTTGGAGCTTTTCTTGAGATCTATAAATGCCGGAAGGCTAAGCTGTTTTTCTTCCATCACAAAAACACTTAAGGTGCAACCGTTGGAAAGAGTAATGCCATCGGTTAATGATCCCTCATTGCGAATCTTATCCAGCATTTGAGCAACGATACGGGCATTCCTGCCTGTTTCTGTGAAGTCCTTTTTGAAATGATCAATCTCTTCAATGACTGAAATAGGGATGATCACATGTGAATCAGGATAGGAGTAAATGCACTCGGGATCATAAAGTAAAATGCTTGCATCAAGAATAAATCGGGCGTTTTTATCACTTTTCATATAACCCATCGGCTTTATATTTCTAGTATTCGCAGATAATCAATAATGCTTGAACGTGCACTGATTAGACTATTTCAAACGATTGTAGACAAGTATGGCAATATCTGAAAAAATCATAAACAAAAAAGCATCTTATCTTCTGATATCACTATATATCAGGCGTGACAAGCTCATTCAATCAAAGGATACGGTATGAAGAAAATTACGGAAGCTAGTCTGATCACTGCCATTAAGACACCCTATTTACCAAATGGTGAGTTTGACCTGGAAACCTATGACTTTCTTGTGCAACGTCAAATTGACAACGGGACACAGGGGCTTGTGATCAGCGGAACTACTGGTGAAGGGCATCTGATGAGCTGGGATGAGCATATTATGTTGATTGCTCACACAGTTAATCGGTTTTCAAATGATCTTGTCATTATTGGAAACACCGGTAGTAACAATACGAAGGAAGCAGTCAAAGCGACAAAACAGGGATTTGCAGTTGGTATGGACTGTTCTCTTCACATTAACCCATATTACGGAAAGACTTCTGAAGATGGTCTTAGAGTTCATTTTAACAGGACTTTGGATCTTGGACCCGCCATGATTTACAATGTTCCGCCCCGTACGAATCAGGATATACCTCCCCACATTATGGAAGAACTTGCCCGGCACGAAAACATGAAGGGGGTCAAGGAATGTATGGGATCAGAAAGAATCGGCGGTTATGAAGAAAAAGGAATCGCATGCTGGTCCGGTAACGATGATCAATGCCATGACTCAAAGCATAATTTTGACTCTCATGGGGTCGTATCCGTAACATCAAACTTGTTGCCTAAAACCATGCGCAAGTTAATGGATAACAAGAATGACGATTTAAACAACAGGTTAAATGAGTTTTATTCATGGTTGTTCTGTGCGCCAAATCCCATTCCTTTGAATACCATGATGGCGATGGCAGGATTGATAAAACCTGTTTTTAGGCTTCCTTATGTACCTTTGGATGAGGCTACCCGGGCCAGAGGAATAGACATTCTCAAAAACTTGGAGGTGGAAGAAGAATTTTCAGATCTGAGATTGTTGAAAGATGACGAATTTATGTTGGTATAGAACAGTCAACAATAAATCTTGAATGTGTCAAAAGCTGATCGGGGGTTAATTACTTGTTGCCAAGATGGGTGATTTCGACAATTGCAACGTCGTCTTTAAAGAAATCGGCATGAGACCACCCACCTGCCTTTTTAAGTAATTCTTTAAGATAGTCTGGTGAGCCCGGTTTTGATTTCAACTCTTCAACCAACCGATCGGTGCCAAACTGTTCTTCCTTTTCGTTTGTCTCTTCAACAATTCCATCTGAAAACAGGTACAAGCGATCGCCCTGCGATAGCTTCACTTGTTGCTGCACATAGGACTGATCCCGGAACATTCCTATGGGTGTGCCGCTGCTCTCTTCAGAAAGCACAAACTTTTGCCCTTTAATAAGGATTGGGTTGTAATGACCAGCACTGATGTATTCGAAGATGCCTGTTTCAGTATCAAGAACTCCGTATACAATCGTGAAATAGTGCCCCGTTTTATCGAGCAAATCGCCATAATGATTTGAAAGCTGGCCAATAACATCTTCAGGAACACTTTGTTCCGAAATTGCAGATATCAAAGACCCATGAGTCTCCCCATATTTTGGAGCGTCAGAATTTATGGTCAGTTGATTTCTAATGGTCACGGAAAGCAAGGCGGCATCAGTACCATGTCCGGATACGTCGAGAACATAGCATGCCACTTTGGTTTCGGAGAGTTTGTAAATGTGCAGCATGTCCCCTCCCAAGGTATCGGAAGGTTTGAAAATCCAGTCAAACTGAAAATTATGTATGTTCCATTTTTTAGCCGGCAGCAGGCTCAACTGAATACCAGCTGCGGATTCCATATTTTGCTGAAGTTTTCTGTTTGTACTTTGGATCTTCTTTAGTTGAGCATTCTTTTCCCGTTCCAATCTGAGAATACGTGCTCCGACATTGATTCTAGCCAGCAGCACAGCTTTCTCATATGGTTTGGTAAGATAATCATCAGCTCCTGCTTCAAGGCCTTCAACCATATCGGCAGTCATGGCTTTTCCTGTTACAAGGATAATATAAGCATAATGAGGACTTTGCATCCCTCTAATTTTTTTACACAAAGTAATGCCGTCCATTTCCGGCATGAGCCAATCAATGATTATAATCTGTGGTGGGCTGTCACTTGAGGAAATATGGTTCCAAGCTTCTTCTCCATTGGTCTTGGAAACAACCTCAAAACTGCTGTTTTGCAGATAAGTTTCCAGGAGCTTTCGATCGATATTGTCGTCATCCGCTATTAATATCTTGTCCATGAACCTGCTCCCGGATTTTATTGAATACTGATGGTCTATTGACCTGCGGATGTGTCATAACCCATCTCTTCCAGCAGTTCAAACATCTTGGCCTGTTGCACTGGTTTTACTAAATAGTATTCACAACCTTTAGAAAAAGCCGATAATACATTCTGTTTGTCAGCAAGAGCTGTGACCATCACAATCTTTGCTCCCTCACTTAAATGTATTCCCTCAGACTCTTCGATTTTGCGGATCTCTTGTAGAGCCTCTATCCCGTTGAGATCCGGCATCATTATATCCAAGAAAATCACGTCAAATGGTTTATCTTCAGTCAAGCTATGTTGGACAGCATCAATAGCCTCTTGTCCGTTTTTCGCCATATCGATCTCCCCTACTCCAGTCAACATGGCGCTTAGAAATTTGCGATTTATTTTATCGTCATCTACAACTAAAATTCTCATAAGTTTTACTGATTATAATGTTCGATTAACAGCGCTATTTATTAGTCTCTTCTGCGCTAAAGACAATTTGAATGCCTCCTCCCGTGAAGGTAACCGAGGAGCCGATGTTTTCCATCATTTCGATACCTCGACCATGAATTCGCAGATCACCCTCTTTTGCCAGCCGTTTCTTTTCCGAAGAAAGATCAAATCCGCTTCCGCAATCCGAAACGGTTACAACAACATTTCTGTCATCCAATTCAAAATCTATATCAACGGGCAATCCAACATCGTTTTTGTTTCCGTGTTCCACCGCATTGATCAAGGCTTCTCTGATGGCTACAGAAATCATCGGCCAATCGAATTCCCGGGAACTGTTTTTTTCCAGGAAATCCTGCATTTTGGTAACAGCCTGATCAACAGATTTAAAATCAGATTTTATAGTTTGTCTATATCCGACATCAGGAATTTTGGGAATTTCAGCTTCAAAAACCGCAATGGTGAGATCATCAATAATTTCAATGGAGCGGGTAACAAAATCTACAATTACATCAAGCGTTTGTTGAGCAGATTTATCGAGACTTGATTCGCTAAGATCGGAAATTATTTCCCTGGGAATTGCCTCCAGGACCCCATCAGTTGCTACAATTAACCTGTCCCCAGCGGTAAAATCAATATCCCCGTGATCATACATGTCCATGTCCGGAAACATGCCAATGGGAACGCCTTTCCAATCCATGAATTCGGATTTACCAGTATCCTTTTTGATCAAGATTCCACCAGGTATACCGGCATTGGCAAAATGAAGTTTTTCTCTCAAAGGGTCCCACAACAGGGCGAGGGAACAAACAAACCGTTTATTCTCTTCTTCTGTGTCATGAGCAAAGCGATTATTAAGGTTGACCAGAAATTTATACGGATTGCTAAATTGACCCCAGATCCCTTCCACCAGACCACTGAACCAGGACGCCGTATATCCGCTTTGAATGTCATGTCCGGCCACATCACCCAGAATTAATCCAAACTTACCATGCATATTGAATTGATGACTGATAACCAGATCCCCCCCAATTTTTCTGAACGCTTTTTGCCAAACAGCAACCTGGTTACCTGATTTTTGAACAGCTTCATCAATACTGGCCTGGCGATTAATTTTTCCCAGGGAATCAACATCAGCCAGCTTTTCTTCGTGTTGTTGGGCCTGTTTTCTCTTGTCGGAAAAGTACTCAAGTACATTAAGAATCTGGCCGAATGTAAACGGAAATACAATATTGTCTGAATTCTTCCTGGGAATGTGCTCACCAAAGCCTTCTTTTGAAGTCAAAAGGGCAATTTGCTGTTTTCTGAAATTGCTTTTTATGAAGTAAGCTAACTCCAGATCAGCATGGGATTCCAGAATGATTAAATCATAAGATTCTTCAACCACACTGTTTAAAATGGTCTTGGTATCATTGTTTATAGTCAGATCGATTCCCAGTGCATTGAATATTGATGATAAAACATAGGTATTAATCTGGTTTTTCGATTTAAGTAAAACATTCTTAATATTCAATTCAGGTATGTAATCCCCATAGATGAGATCATGTTGATCTCCGGTAGCCAGCAATCTGCGACAAACTTTAATCAGGGACTGGGCTTCAACGGGTTTTGGGAGATAATCGTCGGTTCCTGCCTCCAGACACAATTCCTTATCACCTCTCATTGCCAGGGCTGTCAGAGCTATAATTGGTGTTCTTCTTAATGATTTTTGTTGTTCAATCTCGCGGATTTTCTTGGTTGCTTGAAATCCATCCATAACAGGCATGTTCATATCCATTATAACGACATCAACATGTTTCATGGTCTGCCAAATTTCTATTGCATGTTCGCCATTTGTGGCTTCGTGAATGATACACTTTTGTTTTTGCAGGATTTTTTTCAGTAATACCCGGTTGTACTTCATATCCTCCACCAGCAGTACCTGTTTCCCCTCGAGGACGTTTTTGGGACTCGATCCGGCGGAATCGGTAAAGTAGCCGAATTCAGCCAGACTGCGTATACCCATTTCAAGGTTTTCCGTGATTTCGGCGAGTTGGTATTGCAAGAGACTTTGAGTAAAAAATGCCGAAATCTCTTTATTGAGCAATAGAAAGATGACTCCGGAAATCCATTCATCACATTGCTCGCAGCCCATTTTTTCAGCCCTGGAAAGCATGCTTTGCCATGCGTCCATTTGCAATGGGTTTCTGTTAATATCGATTTGCCGGAGGTCTTCCAGGAATTTCAATAAATGATTGTGTAGAAGGCTGCGCTGATTTTTATAGGCCTCATCAGCGAATTTGAGATTAAGGATTTGCCTTTGCGTTTCAGTGGTCTGAGATCGGTTTGATCTGAAGTATTTTAAACTGAGCTCTATGGTTTTTCGAATGCCAAACAGCTGGATTCTTAAAAAGTCACGATTGATTGGAGCAGGTATTACCAGGTCGGGAAGATGTTCCGCATCAGCCAAAACGCCTTGTTCAGCTTCTTTAAGAAGTTCAACGAGATAAATGTAATTGTCGTTGTTGCGAATTTTTGAATACAGACTCTTTAAATTACACTCATTGTCACCAAGCACCACAATTCTGACACTTGGTGTCGCTTTTAGGTGGGCAATGATAGAAGATTCGGTGTTTCGTTTGTAGACATCAAAACCCCAACGCTTAAAATCCTTTGCCAGCGCTTCGTAAACCGATTGATCTGATTCTGCAAGGATAAGTTTCATCAAATTAATGGGTAACGTTCATAAACATCCATATTCAGGGCAATGAATAAAACATTGGATTAGATATCGGATGTATGTTGTCCAAATGTCAAGTTGAAAAACGATCGGTACCCGGTGACAATTAAACAATTGCTGCAGGCTCAATTTCAAATTTCTCATCAAGCTTAAAAAGCTTTAACACTTTTGTGACAGGTTCATTGCAACCGGTGATTTTGAAATTGCGATCGGCTGAATGCGCTTTTTTGTATGCTCCGACAATAAAATTGACACCAATGGAATCCAAGGTTTGAACTTTCTTACAATCAAAAATCAATTCGTTCCAGGATTGGTTGCCATCCAGGTAGGATGCCAAAACATTTCTCATTTCAGGTATTTTTGAAGCCACTATTTCTTCGGTAATTTCGCAAATCAATCGTTTGTCTTCTGTTCTGAATTCAATCATGTTAAAATTCCTGAATATGGTTAATTAAATTGAAAGCTATCCCGATTTCATAATAGCTGAGGATGAGTCACAGGCTAAATGCCATATGTATCATATTTCAAACTGAAGTCCGGACTGGTCTAGGTATTTAAAACGATTGAAAGACCAAAATTGTTTAACCTAGATCATATAATATTTAGAAGTAAATGAGTAGATATTTTTGGAAACTCAACGTTAGCGTGATTATCCTGTTGCTTAAATGTCAACCACTAACTCGCTATTAGTATGAAACCGTTGATCGGAATAACAATGGGAGACCCCGCCGGGGTCGGACCGGAAGTCACAATCAAAGCTCTTGTGGAATCATCCGTTCCCCGGAAATTTGAAACGCTGGTTATAGGGAGTTCCGAGGTCCTTCGTCAGACTTCACGAAGTCTTGGTTTGGAAATAAAGATATGTGAAGTTGATTCTCCGGATGAGGTCGGTAACAAGGTTGATACCATTTATGTTTTGAATTGCTGCAGCAGTCCACTGGAATACAAACCCGGAATGACCAACAGCATGTGTGGTGAATATGCCTACCAAGCAGTGGTGACGGCATCCCAGCTTTGCCGAACTAATAAGATATCAGCCATGGTAACAGCGCCGATTTGCAAGGAATCATGGCATCAGGCAGGACATAAGTTTGATGGTCATACAGGACTGCTTGCTCATTTAACCGGAACTAACGATTACAGAATGATGTTTGCGGCGGAACCATTTTCAGTTTGCCTGGTTACAACCCACTTGCCGTTAAAGGATGTTAGCGATCGATTATCAATTGATACGGTGTTTAAAACCATCGATCTAAGTAACTCCGAATTGTTCAAATTAGGGATAAAAAATCCGAAAATTGCAGTCTGCGGATTGAATCCACATGCCGGGGAAGGTGGGATATTTGGGGATGAAGATCAAAAATTGATCAAACCTGCTATCAAGGAAGCTGAAAAAAAGAGGATCGATGTTTGTGGTCCTTTTCCGGCAGATACGGTTTTCATTGCTGCAGCCCAAGGAAAGTACGATCTGGTTGTCGCTCAATACCACGATCAAGGATTAATTCCGATTAAACTCCTGGCTTTTGATACCGCTGTTAACATTACCATCGGTCTTCCTATCATCAGAACGTCTGTTGATCATGGTACCGCCTTTGATATAGCCGGGCAGGGCATAGCGAACCATCGTAACATGATTTCAGCTATTGAATGTGCCTATAAATTAAGCCGGGGGAATCAACCCTAAAAAATTCAGGTACTATGGAGTTTGCCGGCTTGGCAGCCAGTTATCGATCTTTGACGAACGATTATAAAACAAGCAGATAAACAATTATCCAAAATTTAACTGTTACTGCCTGATCAAGGAGATGGTTTTTTTATATTCTCATCCCTTGATAAATAATTGCTCCACAAACCGATAACATAGCCAAAACCTGGGCAAAAGCGTGTATTAACCAAGCAGGCAGGGTTAAGTTAAATCCAAAATATGTGTCGATAAATAAAACCGAAAATGAATGCCCGTAAATTTTAAGTGTTTTACAGAGTTTCACAGCTTTTCTATACTGATGACATGTTTCCAGGCACACATTCTATGGAAGAACACAGATTTCCCACATCCCAATCTTAATCGAACTGATCCTTACCTATGACAGAAAACAAAAACGTTCGAGTTCTGGTAGTTGATGACAATCCTAAAATCAGAACTTTGATTGTCACTATTTTAAAGAGTGCTGAGTTTACTGATATTGACCAAGCTGAAAATGGAAAAATCGCTTGCGAGATATTAAAAAAGAAAAAGTTTGATTTGATATTAACAGACTGGATGATGCCTGAAATGGATGGGCTCGAATTACTTCAACATATCAGAAACGGATCAGAAGAACTCAAAGAGACACCAGTAATGATGATCACGGCATCAGATCGCCCGGATGATATAGTTAGCGCTGCGAAATTGAAAATTAACGGATATATAGTCAAGCCCTTCAAAGTCAAAACAGTCCTGGCTAAAATAAACCAGGTCTTGAATCCCCCTTAGTCTATTTTTAGACGATTAAGAATTGCTTCCTTTTGATTTGGCTCGGTTTTATAATACACACCCGGGTAAATGGACAGATGGACAAATCACCCGGCTTTCCGGAACAATACCCGCATCAAGTGTTACTTTAAATACCTACCTGTAAAACAATAATTGATGGATTGGACCCCACCGAAACTGGTTAAATGGATCAGCAATGATTTGGAAGAGAAAGGTTTTCCGCAACCACACAGGTTTCAAGCAGAGATGCTGGTAAGCCACGCCTTGGAGATCTCACGGTTAGATATTTATTTACAGCATGACAAGCCCTGCACGCCATTGGAACAAAAAAAGGTTAGGGAACTTGTTAAACGAAGATATCGCAGAGAACCTGTAGCTTATATTGTCGGGTCTTGTGAATTCTGGACTCTGAAATTGGAAGTCGGACCAGGGGTGCTGATTCCCAGACCTGATACTGAAGTGCTGGTAGAAGCCGTTGCTGAAAGGTTTGCCGGACATTCAGATCGTCAGCAAGTTCGCATTCTGGAATTGGGTACAGGAAGTGCGGCGATTCCTTTGGCGTTATGCAATGAACTTTCGGACCTGGATATCGTGACTGTGGAATTCAGTAAGCAAGCGTTGGAATTTGCCAGCCGAAACATTTCGACTTACAGTAATCTCTTAGCCGAAAAACGAAACACCATAACAACAATTAAAGGGGATAAGTTTTCATCAATCAGAGCGGAACCTTTGTTTGATTTGATCATCAGCAACCCCCCGTATATTCCAAATACCCAGTTCGAATCCTTGCAAAAGGACGTTACAGATTGGGAGCCCAGAATAGCTCTTTCCGGCGGAGACAGCGGCATGGAATTTTATGACTACCTCCATGATGCATCTGCCAGCCGCCTTAAATCAGGAGGTTGTTTGATTGTTGAACATGGATTTGACCAGGTTGAGTCAATAAGAGACTTGTTTCGGAATTCACAATATTTTGAATTGCAAGAGCAGCGCAAAGACTACTCCGGCAACGATCGGGTATTGGCCTTCAAGAAGAAATACTGAAAATACATTAAATCGGAATTTCCTTTGGCAAGCAAAGAAATGAGTAAATTACCATTTAAAGAATACTACGCGGAAAAGCTGGCTCAATTTGAAGCCAATTTAAAAAGTTCGTTTCCGGTATTACCTGAACAGGTAGGAAAACTGGAAGAATCGATGAAATACTCTCTCTTTGCCGGCGGAAAGAGACTTAGACCAATTTTGGTCATGACTACCGCTGAATGCGGAGGGGGTGATCCAGAACTGGCTCTGCCTTTTGCTTGTGCAGTAGAGTATATTCATACTTACTCTTTAATTCACGATGATCTGCCGTGTATGGATGATGACGATTTAAGGAGAGGAAAACCAACCAATCATATACGGTATGGGGAGGCCCTGGCTCTGCTGGCCGGTGATGCTTTGTTGACTCATAGCTTTCGATTATTATCTTTCGGATCTTCGACTTCTGTTTCACCGGAAAAACAAATTAAAATTGTCAGGCTCGTTGCGGAAAAAGCAGGTGTTTTTGGAATGGTCTCCGGGCAGGTTGCGGATATTGATGAGGCTAAAAGAGGAGATGAGTTGGATTGGCTCCAATTCATACATGCGAACAAAACAGGAGCCTTGATTACTGCCTGCATTCAAATTGGTGCTATTTTGGCAGATACCAATGACAAGGAATTCGAACTATTTACGGCGTTTGGAGAGGAGATTGGTAAATGTTTTCAAATCCAAGATGATATTTTAGATGAAACCGGGGATAAAGATAAATTAGGCAAAAATCCGGGAACAGATATTATCAATGAGACTTTGACCTATCCAAAAATATTCGGTTTGGAAAAATCAAGGCAACTGGCAAATCAAAGCTACGAAAAAGCCCTCAACAATCTCAAGTTGATTCCAAAGGACACAACACGCCTGCAGGAACTGGCCCGGTTTATTCTCAAAAGGGACCACTGATGACACACATTTTAGGGTTTACTTCAGCCTTCCCTGGTTTGCAGGCAAAGGGAAGTGCCCTGCAGTGAAGCTTTCACCAAGAACCGATAACTATGTTATGCAACTTTGGTTGCTGACTGCTTGGACCGGGATGTTGCTACATGTTAATAAAACTCAATATGTGTGAGATTAAAACGGATTTGTTAATTTCAAATTACAAAGGTAATCCGGTTTAAATTCCGTAATAACCAACTTGATGGAAGAACCGTTATAATTGTTCTTCATATTGATGATACGGGGTATCAGCATGTTGCTCTTTTGTTGCCATTTTTGATAAGAGATTATCAAATCAAGTTCATTCCTTTTTTTGTACAGGAATGCGGGTCTTTTATCTTTAAGCTCATATTCCAAAAGTCCGGTTACCTGGTCCGTAAGTCTACCCCACATGATTGCCTGCAGTTCATTAATCGACAGATTTCTAAAAACCGGGATTTCCAACTGCTGTATGTCTTTTGCAGGATAGGTTGTAAAACTCTTTTCGGAAAAATCGCTTACCTGCACGATTTGATTGTCAGCATAGACCTTCAGTAAGGTACCGCCCAGGGGATGCATAATGGTCAACTGCATTTCACCATTTCTGGTTAGAATGATCTGACAAGCTCCGCTGTTCTTACTTCCTCCGTTGCTTATTCTTGCTTTGCATTTGGCAAAGTAGTCAATATTGATATCATCAACGGAAAATGACCCCAGTTGTTTGATCGCAGCCGACTTTGCTGCCGGGTCAGGAATCTTACATCTGGTTGGAGGTGATACAAGTGAACAGGAAGACACAACCAGGAGCAAAACGCATGAAGAACCCAGGTGTTTTAACAGGTTAATCATATCTTTTCATACATATCACGGTAGATGTAAAAAGTTCGCATGACACGGCGGACATAATTCTGAGTCTCAACAAAGGTTATCGACTCGACAAAGTCATCATTATCCTTGGGCCTGGCTTTTTTAATCCAACGCTTCACATTGGTTGGACCGCCGTTATAAGCAGCCAGTGTATAAAAAAGATTTCCTTTGTATCGTTTCATCAATTTTTTTAAATATGTTGATCCCAGTTTCAAGTTTAATTTTGGATCGACCAGGGAAGCGGTGGATACTTTTAAGCCAATTCCTTTTCCAACATATTTTGCGGTATTTGGCATCAATTGCATCAGGCCAACAGCACCTGCCACAGATTTAACTTCCGGATTGAAATGAGATTCCTCTCTCATAACAGAAAGTATTAAGGTTTTAGGCACGGAACGCTTGTCTTCCAATTGACTGATTTCTTCGTCATAAGCCAAGGGATAAAAATAAGGTAACAACAGGCGCCTTCCGGTGATGCTCTTCTCCAATGCAGGTCTGAATTTAGATTCAACAATGATTTGTACCAGGTAATATCTCTCCATTTCAAGGAGCATATTAGCCAGGGAAAGCATCATATTTGAATCGCTTGAACGGATCATGGACCTTACTATCGAATCCGCAAGCTCAGTCTCATTCAGCAGATATACAAATCGTAAAAACTGCATTTGCCTTTCCTGCAGCGGGGAAATGTCTCCGGCTGCGGCAAATACTTGACTGGCGGGAATTGGTGCAGCTGTGGTTGCGATTTGCTGCTTGCTGGTGTATTTGGAATGCAAGCCATAATAAGTTAACGGAAATTGCTTGTAGCATCGGTAGAGGTCACCATCTCGATATAATTTGAGTTTATATCCCCAGTAACAAAAACGAGCTCCCAGTTCCTTGTTATCGAATTGATAACCATATGCCCATTCGGCAAGTTGAGTCAATTCTTCCCTGTTTCCCAGTAAAAAATGAGATCTCCAGACATACCAGTTGACATCTGAAATACGGTACTGGCTTGATTCAGAACGTTTTAGCCGATTGAAAAAATACAATGCCTGTTTGTAATATCCTTTATTGAAATAATACTTGCCCAGCGAGATATATTTTTTGTCCAGATTTTGACGAGGGTTTTTTTTAATTATTTTGTTTAAGATGGCAATGGCAGATTTTGTATCCCCCTTTCGAACCATCAGGTCAAACTGGATCAAGAGGGCTTCATCTTCTTCCAACCCCAATGCACTCCTATTACTCTCCTTGGCTAGCGTGTTGATAAGCACGCTGAATTTCCTCTTTTTCACCATGGAATGAAAATAGGTTTTTCTCAGTTGCTTAAAATAATCACTTTTCTTATCAGGGATTAAGGAAAGATAAACCGGAGCTTGATCAATGATATAGGAGTAGTTTTTATACTGCCTTTGGCTTTCAAAATGAGTGATTACTTCTTTTTCAAATCCCAGGATGTTATTTTGTATGGATTTTTCAATGGAACGCTCAGATGGATCAAGTGAACTTATATTGGCAGTTTTCCAAAGGTTTAGCAGGGCTTCACCTTTTTTTGAATCTGAATAGTCCATACTATCCGCGTATAGTTTCAAAAGTTTCGGTCCGGTTTTTATATCTTCGGCAAACGGTGCCAAAACCGAAAGACTCCGTTGCAACAGTCTTCTATTTTTAAACGAGTTAAAGTCCGAAGTCAGAAGATCTGTTACATATTGAAATACGAACGGATTTATTTGTTTGCCTTGAAATCTTACAATCGCATGAAGGATGTTTTCCTTTTCTCCCCTGGCTTTGTGCAGGTTGATTTTTTCAAAGAGTAATAGATTTTCAAACCCGGATGGAAGGTTGTGTTCAATAAATCCCAGAACCCGTTTACTTTGATTATAGTCTTTTAATTGATTGTATGTTTTGAATAAAAGATAGCTCTTTTCTATATTCCAGGATTCTTTTTCTTCCCGGGCAAGAACATCGATCAGGTGGGAGTATTTCTTGCTTTGATAAATAACAGCGAGTTCGTCATCAGTGGCAGCAATTGCATTTTCGGCCAACTCAACATAAGTTAGGATCAGGCCAAGAATAAAGACTAGTGAAGGTATCCGGTTTCGATTAACTCTAAGCATTTCAAACAGCCAGATCAATAATTAATGAAAACATTAAAATTTGTACCGGGTGATACAAACTATAGATGGGATTTTAGCGAAAACAGCCCTTTTTTGAAAAGGAACCTGACACTGTTTTCGGAAGACAGGAAAGTGCGGGCTAAATCCCTAAACGTAAAAAAAAGAGTCTATGCCTTATATTTTTCCAATGAGAAAGAAACGTATCTATCGAGAAATCAGTCATCTATACAGCCTGAACCTGTTAAACGCGATAAGAAATATATCAAGGAAAGTTCATTAACCGGAAGCACTGTTCAAATCCGTTTCAGCATTGTGAGTTTACTAAATAAAGTCATCGATCGTTTTCAGCTTAATCCTCAAAGCTTGTTCACTGAAGCTGCAAGAATTAAGAGCATTTGCCTGGATGAAGGATATTCCATTCCTTTTATCGAAGCATTTCAGCATATTGAAGACTGGAATGAATTTATACAACTCCTTGAGTCTTTACGTGCTAATCAAACCAAGTTTACTTTTGAATTACTAATTGCTGCCATTGTCCAATTTGCAGCTCTTTGCGGTGGTTAAGAACGATATGTGCAAAAAAAAAGGGAATCGACTTGACGACGATTCCCTTTTTCCATTCAGATTTTAATAAGAAGATCCTATTTTTTTTCGTCTTTTTCTTCTGTTTCCTCGGTCTCAGCCTCAGCAGCAGGAGTTTCTTCCGTTTCAACAGCTTCTTCTTCCGCGTCAGCTTTTACTTTCTCAACTTCAGTTTTGTCTGTTGATGGTTCAACGGCCTCAGCAGGTTCCTCTTGGAGTTCTTCTTTAATCTCTTCGATTTTCTCCTTGGACTCCTTCACTTCAGCTTTTGCCTTATCTTCCAGGTCCACCATTTGAATCAGCGCCATTTGGGCGTTATCTCCAAGACGATGACCAATTCGAAAAATTCTGGTGTATCCGCCATTTCGATCAGCATACAAAGGACCATATTCTTCGAACAACTTATTGTAGGCTTCTTTAGACTTGATAAAAGACATGGCCTGTCTTTTTGCGTGCAAGTCGTTGCGCTTTCCCAAACCAATCATTTTATCGAAATACTTTCGCATTTCTTTTGCTTTGGTCACTGTAGTCTTGATTTCACCATGTTCCAACAAGGAAGTGACCAGGTTTCTCATCATGGCTTTTCGATGGCTGGTAGTTACACCAAGTCTTTTTCCAGCTTTTAAGTGTCTCATTACTATTTACCTGATAACGTATTCTTTAAACTCTTGCTGTTGCTAATACTAATAAGATCTTGAACTTGATTCGCTTTTTGGTCGACTGTCAAAATTTTCAAGCTTCATACCCAATGTTAATCCCATTGAGGCAAGAACAGTTTTGATTTCCTGAAGCGATTTTCGACCAAAGTTCTTTGTTTTCAGCATCTCTGCTTCCGTTTTCTGAACCAAGTCTCCGATGGTTTCAATTTTTGCATTTTGCAGACAATTAATTGATCTGACAGATAATTCCAACTCATTTACACTGCGGTAAAGATGCGGATTTTCATATACCTTCTCTTCGCCTTCAGCCTCAGTCTCTTCGATTGGTTTGATTGAGTCCTCATCGAAGTTGATGAACGGCGTCAAGTACTCCTTCAGAATCTTGGCTGCATAGCCCATGGCGTCATCAGGACGTACGCCGCCATTGGTCCAGAGCTGAAATACCAAGCGCTCGTAGTCGGTCTGTTGACCTACCCGAGTGTTGGTAATTTCGTACTGCACCCTTTTTACCGGCGAATGATTGGAATCCAGAAAAATAGTTCCGATCGGAAAGTCATTGTCGCTATTTTCTTCTGCAGAAACAAATCCCCTGTTCATTCTTACAAAAAGATTCATTTCCAAAGTGGCGTCTTGATCCAGGTTACAGATAACATGATCGGGGTTCATGATCTCGACCTTTCCAAATGTGGAAATATCTGCACCTGTCACTGTTTTGGGACCTGCAGCAACAAGTTCGAGGGTCAAGTCTTCCTCTTCAAATTGACGAATTTCCAGACCCTTCAAGTTAAGAATGATCTCTAAAACGTCCTCTCGTATACCTTTAATCGTTTCGAACTCGTGTGACACACCTTCAATTTTGACTCCGAAAACGGCGCTGCCTCGCAGTGAAGACAATAATACTCTCCTCATTGCATGTCCGATAGTAATCCCAAAACCCTTATGTAGGGGTTCAAAGATAAACTTGCCGTACGACTCGTCAAAAGACTCCCTTGCAACCTGGAGTTCTTTGGGCATTACCAGCCCTTCCCAGTTCTTTTGAAATATATTTTTATTTGTGTCCAAATCGGCTACCGCGAATAAAGCTCAACAATTAGTTGTTCTTGAATAGGAATAGTAATCTGGTCTCGTTTTGGAAAAGCAACCACACGCCCGCTAAACTTATCAGTCTCAACGCTTAACCAGGCAGGGATTCCTTTACGAGTTGCAGATTCACAAGACTCTTTGATAAAAGCGATATTTTTGCTCTTTTCACGAACAGAAATAACATCTTCCACTCTTACCAGAGCTGAAGGGATATTGTTCTTCTTGCCGTTGATCAGAATATGTGAATGCTTGACCAGTTGCCTTGCTTCAGCCAATGATCTTGCAAAACCCATTCTGTATACGATGTTGTCCAGCCTTCTTTCCAGTAAAATAAGCAGGTTTGTACCCGTTTTTCCTTTCTTCCTGGAAGCTTTTTTAAAAGCAATTCTGAATTGCTTTTCCTGAACACCGTACAGTCTTCTGACCTTTTGCTTCTCCCTCAATTGTAAACCGTATTCTGATTGCTTTGATCGTCGTCGATTAACTCCGTGCTGTCCGGGAACATATGGTTTTGTTTCCATTGAGCACTTATCAGTGTAACATCGATCGCCTTTCAGAAACAGCTTAAGTTGTTCTCTTCGACACAGTCGGCAAACAGATCCTGTATATCTTGCCACTTTCTTTTCTCCACGTCTTAATTATTATTGCGAAACAATATGAATCGATTTCGCCTAGATTCTTCTTCTTTTTGGTGGTCTACAGCCATTATGCGGAACAGGAGTTGTGTCTTTGATATTTGTTACCCTGATTCCGGAACCGGCTACAGCTCGCAATGCAGATTCTCTCCCACTACCAGGTCCTTTAACGATAATCTGAACCTGCTTTAATCCGTGCTCCAGCGCTTTGTTAATAGCATCCTCGCCAACAATTTTTGCAGCATAAGGAGTACTCTTTCTGGAACCT
This sequence comes from SAR324 cluster bacterium, assembly GCA_028282825.1. Taxonomy (GTDB): domain Bacteria; phylum SAR324; class SAR324; order XYD2-FULL-50-16; family XYD2-FULL-50-16; genus JAHJTV01. Next base: position 73,707 of record JANQGZ010000011.1, on the reverse strand, counting down.
TTAAACCCGTGCAAACCCGTACTGGACCAGCTGATCACATTCCCATCCATATCGGTTACGCTGACGATTGTATTGTTAAAGGTAGCGCTGATAAACACTTTACCGAAGGGAATATTTTTCTTTTCCTTTTTCTTTGTGCTTTTTCTTTTTGATGCTTTAGCCATCTATTTTCCTGGTTGACTATTTCTTTTTTCGACCCACTGAAATTTTTCTCGGACCCTTTCGTGTTCTGGCATTAGTTTTTGTTCGCTGCCCTCTGCACGGAAGTTGCCTTCTATGTCTCAATCCTCTGTAACATCCGAGATCGCTTAGACGCTTGATGTCCATATTCAGCTTTCTTCTCAGATCTCCTTCTACTATCAGGGATTGAATAATTACTCTGATCTTACCAAGTTCATCTTCATTCAGATCCTTAATCTTGGTATTTTTATCTACACTTGCTTCTTCGATAATCTGGTTCGAGACACTTTTTCCGATTCCAAAAATATACGTCAGACCGATCTCAACTCTCTTATTATCGGGTAAGTCTACTCCTGCGATACGCGCCAATCTGTCCTCCCTTAGCCTTGTCTTTGTTTATGACGTGGGTTTTCACAAATCACACGCAAGACACCTTTTCGTTTCACTACCTTACATTTTGGGCAGATAGGTTTTACTGAGGCTCTCACTTTCATTTTATACTCTCTATCAGTATGACTGATGTCTGCTGTTTCTATGGCCTTTGAAAAGAAAAAACACCTAATTAAAGCCAAATAAACATAATAACAACAGGTTCTGATTTATGCAATAGTTAAAATCGCCGATACCGTTTTGATATCTAAGATTTTGAAAATTGACTCTTAAAACGTCCGATGAACCAGGTAAAATTGACTCGACTGTTTGCTGAGCAATTTCGCCATGATTTCATCGTTATTAATACCTTCGTTTTCGTTTTTTACTTTTTTTCACAAAACCGTCGTAGTTTTGATTCAAAAGATGGGTTTCCACCTGGCTGTTTGTATCCAGGGCAACCCCTACGACGATCAATAACGCTGTTCCACCTAAGTAGAAAGGAACGTTGAATCTATCAATTAAAATGCTTGGTAAGATACAAATTAATGACAAGTAAATTGCACCACCGAAGGTTAGTCTTGTTAGCACAAGATTTAAATAATTCGCTGTTTTTTGTCCCGGTCTGATTCCTGGTATAAAACCGCCGTGTCGCTTCAATTCTTCAGCAATTTTAACCGGATTGTACTGGATTGCTGTATAGAAGAAACAGAAGAAAAAGATCAGCATGACAAAAATAATACTGTAGAAGACCCCACCTGGCTGAAGATAACTTCCTATTCTCTGCAACCATTCAACTGTGGTGAAACCCGTAATCGTATTTGGAAACATCAAAATTGAGGAAGCAAAAATCGGGGGGATCACACCAGCGGCATTGATTTTCAGAGGCAGATGAGTGAATTGACCTCCAAATACCCGGTTGCCCTGTTGTCTCCTTGCATATTGTATGGGAATTTTTCGCTGGGCAGTTTCAAAATAGATGACAATTCCGATCACCGCCAGGGCAATGATGCCAACCAGGATCAGAATAAACAGTGTAAGTTCACCGGTCTGAAACAAGGCAATGGATTGGATCGATGCGGTTGGGATCCCCACCACGATTCCGGCAAAAATGATCAGGGAGATACCGTTTCCAATTCCCCTTTCGCTCATCTGTTCACCCATCCACATAATGAATGCGGTACCGGCTGTAAGTGTAATCACGGTTGTAAATCTAAATGCCCATGAGCTTACTCCGGCCAAAACCACTCGATTACCTGTCAGGGCCATACTTTCCAGCCCGACGGCAATTCCAAATCCCTGGATAACGCTAAGGAGGATCGTGCCGTATCGAGTATACTGGGTGATCTTTTTTCTTCCGGCTTCCCCTTCCTTGGATAGTCTTTCCAAATAAGGGAATACGGCTGTCAATAACTGCATGATAATGGAAGCGCTAATATAAGGCATGATACCAAGAGCAAATATGGTCATGTTCCTTAACGCGCCACCGGAAAACATATCCAGGTTACCCAGGATTCCTTTTGCATTTGCTTCGAAAAACGCTGCTAATGCTGAACTGTCGATTCCGGGAACCGGTATATGGGCGCCAATACGAAATACCACCAGCATGGCAAACGAAAACAAAATTCTCTTTCTCAGTTCTTCTATTCTTGCAATATTCTTGAAGACTTCCAGCATATTGAGTTTATTGTATTACGGTTGCCTTTCCGCCTGCGTCCTGAATCTTCTTTTCCGCTGAGGCGCTGAATTTTTGTGCTTCGATGGTCAATGCAGCTTCCAGAGTCCCTTCACCCAGAACTTTGACAGGAAGCTTCTGATTTCTAATCAAACCTGATTCTGCCAGCACAGCAACTGTAATAGGCTGACTCTGATCGATCTTCTTGCAGGCAATAATGTCGCCCAGGTTAACGATCGCATATTCCTTGCGAAAAATATTGTTAAACCCCCTTTTTGGCAGTCTTCGATGAATTGGCATCTGACCACCTTCAAATCCGATTCTTCTCTTGGCACCGGATCTGGAGTTCTGTCCTTTATGTCCTCTGCCGGATGTTTTTCCGTCGGTTGATCCGGGACCTCGTCCAATTCTTTTTCTGTTCTTATGGGCAGAACCCGGAGCCTTCTCAAGATTGTGTAACATCTGTTTCTGTGCGCTGAAGGTTGAGTTTGGTTCGTAACAGTGGCTCTTGCCTTAAACTGTTTCGTATTCCACCAAATGAATAATCTTATTGATCATACCCCTGATGGCAGGAGTATCATTTAACACCTTGGTTTGTTGAAGTTTTTTAAGCCCCAATCCCTTGATTGTGTCACGCTGATCCTTGGGAAATCCGATTCCGCTTTTGACCAGTTTTACTTTAATCTGTCCAGCCATGTTCTCTTCCTAGAAATCGATTACACAGACTTCATCAACAGTTTTGTTACGTCGTTCCGCGATATCGGCAAAACTCTTGATCTGCTGTAATCCGTTTACGGTAGCGTGTACCAAATTATGAACGTTGTTAGAACCCAATGCTTTAGCGTTAATGTCTTTAATGCCAACAGCTTCGGCAACAGCTCTTACAGCTCCGGAAGAGATAATTCCACTACCAGGCTTTGACGGCTTAATCAACACCTTGGCGGCGCCGTGTTTACCCATTACTTGATGAGGAATTGAGTTTTTATAGACACAAAAGGGCTTCATGGCTCGTTTAGCCTTTTCTGTTCCTTTGCGAACGGCCTCAATTACTTCATTTGCCTTTCCCAATCCGGTGCCGGCTCTTCCTTTTCCATCGCCTACAACAACAAGTGCGCTGAAACTGAACCGTCGACCACCTTTTACTACTTTGGAAACACGCTTTACTTCGATGACTTTTTCAATGAATTCACTTTTTTCGTTCTCAGCCAAAACGATACCTCTAAATTATAGGATTGAATCGATAACGTTAAAACTTAATGCCGGCTTCTCGGATTCCATCAGCAAAGCTTTTTATCCTGCCGTGGAACAGATATCCGTTACGATCAAATACAATAGTTTCATGACCTTTGGCTTTCAGCTTTTCACCGAGAACTTTACCGGCTAACTGCGCAGCCGCTTTATTTCCGGAATGGCCTTTAATTTGTTCCTTAATCTCTTTTTCCAGAGATGAAACACTCAATAAAGTCACTGCTTTCACGTCATCAATTACCTGACCGTAAATATGTTTTGAACTTCTAAAAACGGAAACCCTGGGTCTTCCATCATTTCCGCTGATCTTTTTTCTTACGTGAGCTTTGTTGCGCTTTCTTGCAAGAAGTCTTTTCTTTGCTGCGTTCATGGGTTTTCAGTATGCTAATTCCTATTCAGGATTGTCTTTTAACTAATGTTTAAATTTGCCTTAAGCAGAAGCCTTGGCTGCTTTACCAGCCTTGCGAATGATTCGTTCACCAGCAAACAAAATACCTTTACCTTTGTATGGCTCCGGTGGTCTGTATTGTCTGATTTCAGCGGCTGTCTGACCAAGTACCTGCTTGTCGCAGCTTTTTAAGGTGATTTTTGTATTTCCTTCAACCTCGGCTTTTACCACTTTGGGCAGAGCGTATTCAATCGGATGTGAATATCCCAAAGCCAGGGTTAATTTTTGACCGGATACCTGGGCCCTGTATCCCACACCAACCAGTTCAAGATTCAACGTGAACCCTTCGGTTACGCCGTGAACCATGTTGTTGATGATTGAGCGAATCGTGCCACCCATTGTTCGGCCTTCCTTTTTGTCGAAGTCGACAACGACTTTAATCTCTTCTTTATTAAGATCTAATTCGACGCCCTCAGGTATGGTGAAACTCATTTCACCCACCGGTCCTTTTACTTTTAACTGCCGATCCTTATAGTCACTTTTTACTTTGGAGTTTAATGCGACCGGTCTTTTGCCAAGTCTGGACATTTTGATCTTCTCCCTGTTAATTCATTTTGTCTGATTTAGCTTACAGCGCAGAGTATTTCACCGCCTACTCGCATTTCCTTGCACTGTGCGTCTGACATGACACCTTTTGAGGTAGATATAACAAATATACCTTGGCCGTTCAAAACGGGCTTCAGTGAATTGAATCCTTTAAACACCCTCAAACCGGGCTTGCTGATTCTTTGAATATTTCTAATAACCGGTTCACCCTTTGATGAATATTTCAGGGTTACAACCAGTTCTTTGCCTACAGGAGCATCGTTAACGGCATAATCGTTAATAAACCCCTCTGCTTTCAACACCTTCGCAATATTTTCTTTAATTTTCGAAGATGGTATACTTACCTGTTCATGTTCTCGCAGTAATGCGTTTCTCATCCGAGTCAGCATGTCTGCGATAGGATCGGACATTGACATGAGATTTCCCAGTAACTTCTTGTTGATTGATAATGGTAGTGAGGCAGGAAAATTCCTGTCCTACCAGCTTGATTTGGTTACACCCGGCAATTGCCCAAAACCGGCTCTAATTCTAAAACAAATCCGACAGATCCCGAACTTTCTGATGTACCCTCTGGATCTTCCGCAGATGGAGCAGCGGCTTCTTTGTCGAACTTTAAACTTTGCAGGCCTTTTTGCTTTAGCTATCCAAGACTTTTTTGCCATTCTTTTTCTCTAATTTTTTCTGAAAGGTAATCCAAGTGATTTAAGTAGAAGTTTTCCTTCATCATCAGTCTTGGCTGATGTAACAACTGTAATGTTCATTCCCCTGACCTGATCGATCTTCTCAAAGTTAACCTCTGGAAATACCAGCTGTTCCTTGATTCCCAGGGTGTAATTTCCACGACCGTCAAAAGCCTTGGCAGGAATTCCCTTGAAGTCTCTTACCCTTGGCAGGGCCGTATCGATCAATCGCTCAAGGAAGTCGTACATTTTTTTGCGACGTAAGGTAACCTTCACACCAATCGGTTGACCTTCTCTCAGTTTGAAACTCGCAACCGATTTTTTCGCTTTCCTGATCACCGGCTTTTGGCCGGCGATATCCGTAATGTAATCCTGAATAACATCGAGACATTTGATGTTCTGTACTGCTTCACCAGCACCGACATTGATTACAATTTTTGTCAGCCGGGGAATATCATGAACATTTTTTACCTTCAATTCCTTCTTCAGAATATCAACGACTGATGTTTTATATTTTTCGTATAGAGCTGACACGTTGTTTCCTTAATTATTCAACCGGGATATTTGACTGGGCAAAAATCCTTGTTTTCGTGTTATCGTCATTGATTCTAATCTTCAATCGCTCACCCTTGCCGCTCTTTTCGCAGAAAAGCAGAACGTTTGAATAATGAATAGGTGCTTCGAATTTTTCGATTTTCCCTTCTTGACCGGCCTGTTTCGGTTTTACGTGTTTTGTTACAATGTTTACGCCTTTCACGATAACCTTCTCGTTGTAACGGTCAATATTTAAAATCTCCCCTGTAGTTCCCTTGTCTTTTCCGGCAATTACCTGAACTACATCGCCTTGCTTTAAAAGAAGCTTCTTTTTCTTAAGCAGGGCTCCTTTTTTCTTCTTTGCATTCATTGTGATCTCTTTATGTATTAAACGACTTCAGGAGCCAGTGAAACGATTTTCATAAAATTCTTGTTTCGGAGCTCTCTGCCTACAGGTCCAAAAATACGAGTTCCGATCGGTTCCAATTTTGGATTCAAAATAACAGCGGCATTTGAATCGAATCGAATCGTTGTTCCGTCAGTTCGTTGAGTTGCATAGGAAGTTCTAACGATCACAGCACGCACAACTTCACCTGCTTTAACTTTACTTTGGGGAGCAGCCTGTTTTACGGAGGCAACAATTAAATCTCCAATTCGGGCGTATCGTCTGTGCGAACCACCCAGTACCTTGATACATTGGATAACTTTTGCCCCGGAATTATCGGCGACTTCCATTCGCGATTGAGTTTGTATCATCGAATATCTCCTCTAAACTTAGTAATTGTTGATCATTAGACAGCTTTTCGGACGACTTCCAATAACCGCCAGCACTTATCCTTACTAATCGGCTTGCATTCGATGAGTCTTACCTGATCGCCAATTCCACATACATTTTCTTCGTCGTGAATTTTGTATTTTTTACTCTTTCTAACCGTTTTCTTGTACAAAGGATGTTGTACGGTTCTTTCAACAGTCACGACAGCGGTTTTTTCCATTTTGTCGCTAACAACTATTCCCTGAAGTACCTTACGTCTTCTAGCTATGGCTTTTTTGGTTGTCTCCATGTTATTTCCTAGTCTGGCAAACTTGTATCTGAGTTATCCGTTCTTATTTTGATGGTTCGAGTGATTCTCTTAATATCGTCTTAGCCCTGGCAATATCTCTCCTGGCCGATTTCAGAGCGGATGTATCATCAAGCTGCCCAATAGTCTTATTGCACTTCAAGCGGAATAGGTTTTCTTCCAAATTTTGTATTTTGGACTTCAAATCTTCCTCTGAAAGTTGGCGTAGTTCAGCAGCTTTCATTATTGTTCCTCTCTTGTAATAATCGTTGTTTTGATCGGAAGCTTGTATTGGGCTAATTTGAAGGCTTCTCTTGCAATCTCGGGACTGACTCCTTCGATTTCAAAAAGAATTCGTCCCGGTTTTACCGGACATACCCAATGGTCTACAGATCCTTTACCTTTACCCATTCTGGTTTCAGCAGGTTTTTTGCTGATTGGCTTGTCCGGAAAGATTCTGATCCAGATTTTTCCATCTCTTTTTACATACCGTGTCATTGCACGCCGGCTGGCTTCGATCTGTCTTGATGTAACGAACCCTCGTCCCGTAGCTTGAATAGCCAGGGAACCAAAATTAAGTCTGTTACCTCTGGAAGCTTCTCCGGTAATTCTACCCTTTTGGCGTTTGCGGTATTTAGTCCTTGAAGGCATTAACATGACTAATTCTCCCTATTAAACTTTCTTCTTCTTCGTCTGCCCCGGGCAGCTGTCTTTTTAGGCTCGTTAAACACCCAAACCTTAACTCCCAGGATTCCATAAACTGTTTTCGCTTTTGCAACAGCATAACTAATATCAGCTTTCAAGGTATGCAGTGGAATCCGACCTTCCATGATCCATTCTGTTCTGGCCATTTCAGCACCATTCAGCCGACCGGCAACCATAATCTTACAACCGGTGACATCAAATCTCATGACGTTTTGGATGGTCTTTTTCATAACCCTGCGAAAGGCAACCCTGCGCTCTAATTGCATGGCAATATTGTTGGCCAGCAATTGGGCGTCCATTTCCGGTCTGCGGACTTCCTTGATATTAACTACCAGATCTTGATGTTGAACGATCCCGGCAATTTTCTGCTTTACTTTTTCAGCTTCTTCACCCTTGCGACCGATGATAATGCCAGGTCTCATGGCGTGAATGTAAATCTTTAAATTCTTAGCGGCACGTTCAATTTCGATGTTGGCTATTCCGGCATGCTTCAATTCCTTGTTGATATACTCTTTAATTTTGATGTCTTCCAACAAAATATCAGCATACCTTTTTTCTGCGTACCAATTAGATTGCCAGCTTTTTGTGATGCCTAATCTAAGCCCAATCGGGTTGACTTTTTGTCCCAAACTGTTTCCTCCTGATCTTTAGGATAGTTCGATAATGTTTCTTAACCTACTGCAAGCGATATATGACTCGAATGCTTCAGGATCTGGGTTGCTCTTCCCATTGCCCTGGGGCGAATGCGCTTAAGAGTCCTGCCCTTGTCTACTCTGGCTTCTGTGACCACCAGTTCATCCGGGTTCACAGAGCTGTCTTTTTCAACAGCGTTTGCAATAGCAGATCTAAGTACTTTTTCCACAATTGGATTTGCGCTTCTTCTTGTGTGCTCCAGTGTCGCTAGTGCATATGTCACGTTTAAACCGCGAATCTGGTCAACAACCAGTCTTGCTTTCCTGGGAGCCACTCGCGCATGGCGCATAGATGCTTTTGCAATAGACGCCTTGGTTTCATTAGTTTTATTTGCTTTCATTTGGCCTTCTTACCGCGTTTGTCAGATTTGGTAATATGTCCTCTATAAGTTCGTGTAGGAGCGAATTCCCCAAATTTATGACCGACCATATTCTCTGTAATGTAAATCGGGATAAATTTGTTTCCGTTGTGTACTGCCACATTCAGTCCAACAAAATCGGGCAGAATGACGGATCTTCGAGACCAGGTTTTGATAACTTTTCGATCTCCTTTTTCCTTCGCTTCGTTACACTTCTTAAGCAAGTGATCATCGATGAAAGGACCTTTTTTAAGTGATCTTGGCACTTGAAATCTCCCTAATTATTATTTGCTTTTACGCTTTGATACGATGTATCGATCAGTTCGTTTGTTCTTGCGGGTTCGTCCGCCTTTTGTCGGCTTACCCCAAGGAGTCACGGGATGCCTACCACCGGAGGTTTTACCTTCACCGCCGCCGTGGGGATGGTCAACCGGGTTCATGGCTACGCCACGTACAGTTGGTCTTCTGCCCAGGTATCTGGATTTTCCGGCTTTTCCCAGTTTAACCAGGGAGTGTTCCCCGTTGCTAACCTGACCGATCGTTGCGAAGCATTCCTGATGAATCAGTCTGACTTCACCGGATCGTAACTTAATATGTGTAAAGGCGCCTTCCTTTGCCATCAAAGTAGCTGATCCGCCAGCGCTTCTAATCAGCTGACCACCTTTAAGAGGCTTGAGTTCGATATTATGGATCAGGGTACCGAGAGGGATGTTTTTTAAGGGAAGGGTATTGCCGACTTTGATATCTACTTGCTCGCCTGAGATGATTTCATCGCCTACCTTGATGCCTTCAGGTGCAATGATGTATCGTTTCTCACCATCAGCATAGACAACCAGGGCAATTCTGGCGGTTCTATTGGGATCATACTCGATTGTGGCAATCTTTCCCGGGACACCGAATTTATTTCGTTTAAAGTCGATAATTCTATAGCGTTTTTTGTGACCACCACCCAGATGGCGAGTTGTGATCCTTCCCAGGTTATTTCGCCCGCTCTTACGTTTTTTAGGGCCCAGCAAACTTTTTTCCGGTTTTGAAATAGTGATCTCGTCAAAACCGGATACACTCATTCCTCTCCGTCCCGGGGAAGTCGGTTTGTATTTCTTTATAGACATGGTTTCTTTACAGTAAATGGTTCAGGCTATGCACCTTCGAAATATTCAATGGTATCACCTTCTTTCAACGTTACGATCGCTTTTTTCCAATCGGACTTTCTGCCTTCATGTCGCCCCAATCGTTTCTTCTTGCCTTTCACATTCAAGGTATTGATGGCTTCAACAGTAACGTTAAACATGGATTCGATGGCGTTTTTTAATTCGATCTTGTTAGTATCCTTGCGAATCCTGAATACGACTTTGTTTCCCTCTTCTTTTAACAGGAGAACTTTCTCTGTGATATGAGGTCTGTTTATCAGGTTGTATTGACTTTTCATCTGAGCAGTCTCCCTTCAATATCTTGTAATGCGTCTTTGGTCACAATCAGGTTATTGTAATTCAGCACATCGTATACGTTTACGCCTGAACTATGAACGCACTTGACCGACTGCAGATTTCTGGAGGCCAGAACAAAGTTTTTTTCCTCTGCTGCATAAACAATCAAAGATTTTTCCATCTTCAGATCTTGCAGAATTTTAACCAGGTTCTTGGTTTTGTGGTCCGGCAGGTTTAGATTGTCTACAACCAGCAGTTCATTGTTTTTAATCTTCATGGCAATCACTGATGCCAGAGCTTTCTTTTTTACTTTCTTGTTTATAGAAATCTCGTGACTTCTGGGAACCGGACCGAACGCCACACCACCGTGCCTTCTTATGGGTGATTGTAAACTACCGGCACGGGCGTTACCTGTTCCTTTTTGTCTAAAGAGCTTTTGTCGGCTTCCAGCAACTTCCGAACGACCCTTTGCCTTGTGGGTACCCTGCTGAAGCTTTGATTGATAGGCTACGACTGTATCCTTGATAACGAAAGGATTCAACGTAGCTTCTGCAATCTTATCGTGCAGCTCTACAGTTCCTGCCTCTTGCTTTTCAAGATTATACACCTTAAGAGTTGTCATGGTGCCCTTCTAAAAATCTGAAATTAAGAAATATTACTTGAGCTTGATATCAACTTGAACACCGGCGGACACGTCAAGCTTCATTAAGGAGTCCATGGTCTGCGGTGTTGTCTCTGTAATATATAAAAGACGTTTGTGGGTATTAAATTCAAATTGCTCGCGTGATTTTTTGTTCACGTGAGGTGATCTTAATACACAAATTTTCTGTCGTTTTGTCGGCAACGGAATAGGGCCAATCACATTGGCCCCAGACCTTTTGACGATAGAAACGATTTCCCTTACAGCCTTGTCCAGTTGCCTGGAATCAAAAGCTTTAAAGTTAACACGAATCTTTTGAGTCATTAATCCTCGTTCTATCTATCTATTCAACGATTTCTGTAATAGTTCCTGAACCTACAGTACGACCACCTTCACGAATAGCAAACCGAAGTCCCTGCTCCATAGCGATACTGGAGATAAGCTCAACTGACATGGTGATATGATCACCAGGCATAACCATTTCAACGCCTTCCGGTAATTGAACCATACCGGTTACGTCGGTTGTTCTGAAATAGAATTGAGGTCGGTAATTAGTAAAGAATGGAGTATGTCGGCCACCTTCATCCTTGGTCAGTACGTATACTTCACCCAAGAACTTGGTATGTGGGGTGATTGAACCTGGCTTACAGATAACCTGGCCACGTTCGATTTCTTCTCTTTTGGTTCCTCTGAGCAGCAATCCAATATTGTCACCGGCTTCACCACGATCCAGAAGCTTTCGGAACATCTCAACACCAGTTGCAACGGTGGATTTTGTTTCCCGGATACCAACGATTTCTACTGTTTCACCAACGGTGATAACACCACGCTCGATTCTACCGGTTGCTACAGTACCACGACCTGAGATGGAGAAAATATCTTCGATTGGCATCAAGAAAGCCTTGTCAATATCTCTTTCCGGCAGAGGAATGTAACTGTCAAGAGCGTCAACCAGTTCATGAATACACTTGTATTCGGGAGCGTTTGGATCTTCCGAAGAGCATTGCTCAACTTCCAGGGCACTTCCTTTAATAACCGGAGTATCATCACCTGGGAATTCATACTCGCTCAGAAGTTCTCTAACTTCCATTTCTACGAGTTCTAACAGCTCTTCGTCGTCTACCTGGTCTACTTTGTTCAAGAACACGATAATGTAAGGTACACCAACCTGCTTAGCGAGAAGGATATGCTCTCTTGTCTGTGGCATTGGACCGTCAGCTGCGGAAACCACCAGAACAGAACCGTCCATCTGGGCGGCACCGGTAATCATATTCTTAACGTAGTCAGCATGGCCTGGGCAGTCAACGTGAGCATAGTGACGAGTATCACTTGTATATTCAACGTGCGCCGTAGCGATAGTAATCCCTCTTTCCTTTTCTTCCGGGGCATTATCGATTTGATCAAATGCTTGAGCAGCAGCCTTACCTTGCATAGCCAGCACTTTGGTAATTCCTGCGGTCAGAGTGGTTTTCCCATGGTCGACATGACCAATGGTACCTACGTTAACGTGAGGCTTATCACGCTTAAAAGTTTCCTTTGACATACGGTCTCCTTAGAAAAAATGAGGTTGGTTCAACAAACCCTATCAAATATTAACAACTGTAAAGAAAGTGGCTATGATAAAAGAACTTTTTCGTAGTGATCAAACATCATGGAAAAAGTTGCCCTTCCCTGACTCAAAGAGCGTAATATAGTAAGGTAACCAAACATTGTTGATAAAGCAACACTAACCGACAATATTTGAATGCCTTTTTTATCGTCTATTGATTTAACTCGTCCTTTACGAGAATTGAGGTCTCCGATGATATCCCCTGTGAATTCAACCGGGGTGGTAACTTCGACCTTCATAATCGGCTCCAGCAGCACTGGATCGCCCTGTAACAAACATTTTCTCAAAGCCAGGGAAGCAGCGATTTTAAATCCCGAAAGATTGTATTCATCATCCCTAACTTCGATATCCTTTACCAGGGCCCTCGTATACAACACAGGGTAGCCTGAGATGACTCCGGAGCCGAATCCTTCTTCGATTCCCTCCTGGACCATTTGTTTTACATCTTCGCTTATCTCAAGATCGGGGCTGAACTCGACGATGTTTTTCTCCTCATCATTGTAAGGAGACAATTCCAAAGTACATCCAGCATACACCGGCTTTCCGGCTAACTGTTTGTCGAATACCTCCGTGGCCGTGTTTGCTTTGCCTATGGTTTCACGATAAGCAACCTGAGGCTTTCCGGTGTTGACATCCAGTTTAAATTCCCGTTTCAGGCGATCCACCAGGATATCCAGGTGAAGTTCGCCCATTCCCGAGATGAGAATCTGACCTGTTTCTTTGTCTTTTCCAACTGAAAAAGAGGGGTCTTCAATTTCCAGTTTGCTTAGACTGTCGTCTAAGCGATCTTGGTCCGCCTTTGTCTTGGGCTCGATGGCTATCGAGATTACAGGGTTCGGACTTTCGATCCGTTCCAGGATGATTTCGGCTCCTTTTCTGCAGATTGTGTCGCCGGTTGTGGAAAAGTTTAATCCTACAACAGCAACGATCTCGCCTGCAGTCGCCTGGTCGACTTCTTCTCTTTTGTTGGCGTGCAGTAGAAAGATCTTTCCGATTCTTTCTTTTTTATTCTTTATGGGGTTATAAACCTGCTCGCCGACTTTTAAGGTCCCCGAATAGATCCTCAGGTAGTTTATGGTTCCGGCAAAACTATCTGCCTGGATCTTGAATAGAAGAGCCGCTAACGGTTCATCGGGGTCCGGTTTTCGTTCGATTCCTTTTTTGCCTTTCAGATCCTCACCCTCAACAGGCGGGAGATCCAGGGGAGAAGGAAGAAACTCCAATATTCCGCTTAACAGTGGCTGTATGCCCTTGTTCTTAAAGGCTGAACCGCAAAACACCGGGGTAATGTTGTTTGCGAGGCAACTCTTGCGAACGCTGGCCTTTATTGCGTCTTCTGTTATCTCTGCTTCGTCCAGAACTGCTTCAAGCAGCTCATCATCGAACAAGGTCAGTTTTTCCAGCAGTTTCTCGCGTTCGGTATCAGCTATATCCCGGTACTCATCGGGAATCTCGTTTTCTATAACTGACGACCCTAAGTCTTCGCTATCAAATGTCAAGGCCTTCATGGAGATCAGATCGATCACCCCTTCGAAGGCTTCCTCTTTACCCAGTGGAATGTTGATGCTGACTGGCTCTGTTCCCAGAATTTCGTTCATCTGCACCAGAACAGCGTCGTAATCGGCTCCTACTCGATCCATTTTATTGATGAATGCGATTCGTGGAACCTGGTAGTGGTCAGCTTGTCGCCAGACCGTTTCTGACTGAGGTTCAACTCCTCCAACCCCGCAGAAAATGACAGCCACTCCATCCAGCACCCTCAAACTTCGTTCGACTTCCACTGTAAAGTCGACATGACCGGGTGTATCCAGGATGTTTATCTGATAAGTCTCATCATTGTGCTGCCAAAAACAACTTGTCGATGCCGCAGTGATGGTGATTCCTCTTTCCTGCTCCTGCGCCATCCAATCCATGACGGCGGCACCATCGTGAACCTCACCAATTTTGTGGCTTTTGCCTGTGTAGTAGAGTATCCGTTCGGTTGTGGTGGTTTTTCCTGCGTCTATGTGAGCTACAAAACCGATGTTTCTTAGCTTGGTGAGATCCGAAACCTTTTTCATAACCCTACTGAGGTTACCACATATAATGCGCGAACGCCTTGTTGGCGTCAGCCATTCTGTGAGTATCCTCTCTCTTCTTTACGGCAGCTCCGCGCTCGTTATATGCATCCAATAGTTCAGAAGCAAGATTATCGATCATGGATTTTTCATTTCTTGCTCTTGCCGCACCGATAATCCAGCGAATAGCCAATGCCAGCCGCCGCTCGTCCTTGACTTCAACAGGAATCTGGTATGTGGAACCACCCACTCGACGTGATTTTACTTCCAGCAGAGGCTCAACATTCTTGATGGACGCCATGAATACTTCCAGTCCGGTTTTGTCTTCAACTTTCTGCTCCAGCTTTTCCAGAGCGCCGTAAACAACCTTCTCAGAGATACTTTTCTTGCCGTCGATCATCATACAGTTGATGAACTTGCTCAGGGATACGCTATTATATTTGGAATCGGGCATGATCTGCCTTTTTTCCGCTGAGTGCCTTCTTGACATCTATCTTACCTCTTATCCTTTTTTGGTTCCGTATTTGGATCGACCCTGCTTCCGGTCCGTAACACCTTGAGTATCCAATGTTCCCCTGATGATATGATAGCGCACACCAGGAAGGTCTTTTACCCTGCCGCCCCGGAGAAGAACAACGGAGTGTTCCTGGAGATTGTGTCCAATACCGGGGATGTATGACGTCACTTCCATTCCGTTGGTCAGGCGAACCCTGGCAACCTTTCTCAGGGCTGAGTTCGGCTTCTTTGGTGTGGTTGTATACACCCTGGTGCAAACGCCACGTTTCTGAGGGCATGCCTGCAAGGCAGGAACGTTGTTTTTTTCCTGAATCTTCTTGCGACCTTTTCTTACCAATTGGCTTAATGTAGGCATATGCTTTTCTTTGATTGCCGTTCTTCCTTTTCAATGCGTTTGGTCTTATGAGCCGTTAGATGCGTTTTTCAGTGCTGGCCCCAAGTTGTTGAATAACAAGCCATTGAACCGGAAGAAACTATTTTCTTCGTTTGTTGACGTAATCTGCAAATCCTAACAATCAAAAAAATTAATTGCAAGCGTTAATTTTTAAAAAATTGCAAAAAGCCAATCAACCAACCAAATGCCTGGATTTCTTAACAGGCTTGAATGACTATTGCTCGGCGGAACCTATTGTCAAAATCCGGATAAACATAATGTTAAAGAAAAGTAAAAAAGATTAATAAGGATCAAAATCTTTCTACAAAAAGCAGTAAATAAAACTGACGAATGAATGTGTTCAAAGCTGCTCTGGCAACTGAAATCAGAATAACTCTTGAAATTAAATAATTGTTCGGAATCAATCTTTAAGTTCTTCAAAGTCGCTCAATACTTGTGCCCACAGAACTGAGATGCTATAAATGTCGTGATTTATAAAAGTTAAATTAGAGATGAAGCGTTGCCGCTCCCATATTAGAAGGTAGGGGAAGGGTGCAAGAGAAATTTTAATCGGAAGCGACACTATTAAAATTAACAAGCTAAGCAGTGTTTAATTTTTGTAAATCTCATCATTTTCCCAAGTGAAAGGTTTTTTGCCTTTATTTGCCTTATGTTAATCCTGTTTGGAGGGTGTTAAATGACATGGCTTTGGAGTTTCATTAGCTCTTCGATCGGAAAAAAGCTTCTGATGGCATTATCAGGGCTTTTTTTCTGCTTGTTCCTGCTGGTTCATATGGCAGGAAACGTGACTTTATTTATAGGAGCTGATGCTTTTAATACATATGCCGCGACTTTGGCAGCTATGCCTATTACCCCGGTACTTGAAGTACTGATGGTAGTTTTGTTTCTTGTGCATATATATACGTCTGCAACACTGACGTTGGAAAATAGGGCTGCACGTCCTGAAAAGTATGCAATGGACGTATCAGCCGGAAAGAGGACGTTCATGTCTTCAAATATGTTTGTCACCGGTTCAATTGTTCTAGCCTTTGTAGTTCTGCACCTGTGGCATTTCAAATTCGGTGACTGGTCCCACGACCCGAATGCAACAAATACTATGTATGCTTTGGTAGCCAGTTCATATGCGCAGTTCGCCTGGTCCTTTATATACGTGGTTGCAGTTATCGTTCTTGGTTTTCACCTCAATCATGCATTCCAGAGTGCATTTCAGACATTGGGTTTGAACCATAAAAAATATACTCCGTTTATTCAAAAGCTGGGTACTTTGTATTCAATCGTAATCGCATTGGGATTTGCTTCATTTCCAGTGTATTTCTTTCTTACACAACTAAGTGCGGGTGGTTAAATGACAGTTTTAGATTCAAAGGTTCCCGAGGGTTCGCTGGAAGGAAAATGGGATAAGCATAAGTTTGATTTAAAATTGGTCAACCCAGCGAATAAAAGGAAATATTCAGTTATCGTAGTAGGTACTGGTCTGGCCGGAGCTTCTGCAGCCGCATCGCTGGCAGAGCTGGGTTACGAAGTGCTTAATTTCTGTTTTCAGGACAGTCCCCGAAGAGCTCACAGTATTGCAGCTCAAGGTGGTATCAACGCTGCTAAGAATTATCCTAATGATGGTGACAGCGTCTTCAGACTTTTTTATGACACAATCAAAGGTGGTGATTTTAGAGCAAGAGAAGCTAATGTGTATCGATTGGCTCAAGTAGCCAACAATATTATTGATCAATGTGTTGCCCAGGGCGTTCCCTTCGCCAGAGACTACGGCGGGTTGCTGGATAACCGGTCATTCGGTGGTGCCCAGGTATCCAGGACATTTTATGCTCGAGGACAGACAGGTCAGCAGCTTCTGCTTGGAGCCTATAGTGCATTGAGTCGCCAGATTGGCGAAGGTGCCGTGAAGATGTTCAACCGACGTGAAATGTTGGAACTGGCAATTATCGAAGGTAAGGCACGTGGAATCGTTTGTCGAAACCTGGTTAACGGTGAAATCGAATCCTACACAGCAGATGCAGTTGTTCTGGCTACCGGTGGATACGGTAATGTATTCTACCTCTCAACCAATGCCATGAACAGTAATGTTACAGCGGCCTGGAGAGCAGCCAAACGTGGTGCTTACATGGCGAATCCATGTTTCACACAGATCCATCCTACCTGTATTCCGGTTTCCGGCGATCATCAATCCAAACTGACCCTGATGAGTGAAAGTTTGAGAAACGACGGTCGAGTCTGGGTTCCCAAGAAGAAGGGCGATACCAGATCACCAGCACAGATTCCGGAAAATGAACGCTATTATTATCTGGAAGAAAAATACCCTTCATTCGGTAACCTGGTGCCTCGTGATGTGGCTTCCAGAAATGCTAAGATTGTCTGTGACGAAGGTTACGGTGTTGGAGCAACAGGTCAGGCGGTATATCTTGACTTTGCCGATGCTATCAAACGGATGGGTAAGGATGTTGTTGCTGCTAAATATGGTAACCTCTTCGATATGTATCATCATATTACCGATGAGAATCCGTACGAAGTACCGATGAAAATCTATCCTGCGATTCACTATACAATGGGTGGACTCTGGGTTGATTATAACCTGATGAGTAATATTCCCGGTCTGTTTGTACTGGGTGAGGCTAACTTCTCGGATCACGGTGCCAATCGATTGGGTGCCAGTGCTTTGATGCAGGGTCTGGCCGACGGATATTTCGTGATTCCTTACACCATTGGCGGTTATTTCAACGCTGTTGATCTGGAAAATGTATCCACAGATCATTCGGTGGTTAAAGATCTGGAAAAAGAAGTTACAGATAAGACCAATAAGCTTCTTAATATCAAAGGTGAAAAGTCCGTTGATGATTTCCACAAGCAATTGGGTAAAATCATGTGGGATAAGTGCGGTATGGCAAGAAATGCAGCCGGACTTAAGGAAGCGAAAGAGCAAATCCCGAAAATCAGGGAAGAATTCTGGAAGAACGTTAAAGTGCCGGGATCAAACGGCGAATTCAACCAGGAAATCGAAAAAGCCGGTAGAGTGGCTGATTTCCTTGAGTTTGGCGAGTTGATGATTGATGATGCACTGCACAGGGAAGAATCCTGTGGTGGACACTTTAGAGAAGAACACCAGACAGAAGAAGGTGAAGCCAAGCGGAACGACGAGGAGTTCTCCTACGTAGCTGCCTGGGAATTCAAGGGTGTCGGCGAACAACCAGTTCTTCACAAAGAACCTCTAAAATTTGAAAATGTAGAATTAACCCAACGAAGCTATAAATAGGAGGTATTTCGGTGAATTTGACTCTTAAAATCTGGCGCCAAGCGAACGCTCAAACCAAAGGTAAGTTGGTGACATACCAGATCAGCGATATATCGCCGGATATGTCCTTTTTGGAAATGCTTGATGTGTTGAATCAACAGATCATCCTCAAAGGTGAAGATCCGGTTGCGTTCGATAATGATTGTAGGGAAGGTATCTGCGGAATGTGCAGTCTTTATATCAACGGTCGGGCTCATGGTGCTCAAACAGAAGCGACTGTTTGTCAGCTGCATATGAGAAGCTTTAGCGATGGCGATACTATCGTTATAGAACCATGGCGAGCCAAGGCTTTTCCGGTGATTAAAGACCTCGTAGTTGATCGTTCTGCATTTGATAAGATCATCCAGGCGGGTGGTTTCGTTTCAGCAAAAACTGGTGCCCCCCAGGACGCTAATGCTCTTCCGATTCCGAAGAGAAATGCGGATCTGGCCATGGATGCTGCAGCGTGTATCGGTTGCGGCGCTTGCGTTGCTTCCTGCAAAAATGCTTCTGCCATGCTGTTTACCAGTGCAAAGATTTCTCAACTGGCTCTACTGCCCCAAGGTGAAGCTGAAAGAGACAGACGAGCATTGGCAATGGTTAAGGCCATGGACGATGCAGGCTTTGGTAACTGCACCAACGAAGCGGAATGCGAAGCTGAATGCCCCAAAGCTATCAAAATAACCAACATCGCAAGGTTATTCAGAGAATACTACAGGGCAACCGTCATTTCAGAAGAATTCAAACCGTAGGTAAGAAGGCGTAAACGTCTTTCTAGCTAAAAAACAAAAAGGGGACTGTTGTTAAACTACAGCGGTCCCCTTTTTTGTTATAACCACAGAGACACAGAGCTCACAGAGAAAAAACAAAAAAAACTTCGTGCTCTTCGTGGTGCAACAAAAAAATATCTGGCATGAGGCAAAAGGCACAAGTGAGCAAGTACTATGATTAAATTCGAGTCCCACTTAAAGAAAACTCTGTGCCCTCTGTGTCTCTGTGGTAAAAAACTACATATCAACCTTGTGCCAGATCCTCAAACCCGGAATCTTCGCAAAATGACTATCAAAAGTTACCAAAACCGAACCTGTTTCAATAGTCTGAGAAGCTATCCAGACGTCATTTATCGGTATCGGAGTACCAGCTTGTTTTAAGATGTGTTTGGTTTGACCAAATATTTCAGCTGTTTCATCAGTCACTTGCTGAATATCTACCGTAGGTTTTGAAAGAAATTTTTGAAGAATTTCAGTATTCTGCAGATATTTTTTGCCACCCCTAAATCCCGCATATATCTCCCCCAGGACAATGACAGATAAATATACTTTGTCAACGGACGACATGGAGTAGAGTACATTTTGGTTTCCTGCTAAGTATTCTGAGTAGGCATTGGTGTCAAGGATGATGCTCTTCACGACCAGTCTCCCTGATCAACCTGATTGAACTCCTGGGTAGCAGCTTCAAAGTCTTTTACATCTTGTTTAGTCCACACTCCGCAAAGGTCGTTGAAGTCCTCCCGATGATCAATTCTTTTTTCCTTATTAATTCCGAGAGAAACTTCAAGTAACTGCTTGATGGTTTTGTTTAAACTGGTATTTTGCTTATCCGCTTTTTCCCTGATTAAGTGATCCAATTCATCGCTTAATCCGTGAATTG
The DNA here is from genome assembly GCA_028282825.1 of SAR324 cluster bacterium. Classification (GTDB taxonomy): domain Bacteria; phylum SAR324; class SAR324; order XYD2-FULL-50-16; family XYD2-FULL-50-16; genus JAHJTV01. The sequence goes on along the minus strand of JANQGZ010000011.1, from coordinate 53,637 downwards.
TAATAGATTTCATATCGATCCTTTTCTTGTTCATTTTTATGAACTATTTTGAACTCTATTTTAGTTCATGTTTTTTGATGAGTAAAGTAAGAATTGGATAAGGCATTAGGCAAAAGGCAAAAGTGAGCAAGTATCCAGTTTTAATGGAATACTCACAATTAAAAACTCTGTGCCCTCTGTGCCTCTGTGGTTAAATAAAATCTAAAATGTCACCTGAACAAGTTTTTCGATTGAATAATCGTTTCCCGGAGAATGGGATTTTGAACTTCGGAAGGCGTTTCGATCTGTTTCTTCATGTCTTTACGTAAGCCTTTAAACTCTGCGATTAAGGTATCCAGTTGTTTTTTGGCATTACTGCCTTGAACCTGGGCAGACATCTTTTGCATGATCACAGCTTTGGTTTGAGCGGCAAGATCGTCTTTCTTTTTAATGGTGGGTTTAGAGGTTGTTGTTAATTCTCTTTGGTTTTTCGTGGCTGTGACTGTTCTGGAAGAAATCAATTCTTTCTTTTCTTTGATTAATTTTCCTGATTGGGCTGTTTTTCCCGCACTAGCAGCTCCTGCTGCCGAAGGTTGCTTTTTCATCCAACTATCAACATAATCGAAGCCATCTTCATTTTTCCGCTCTTTTCTGGCTTTGTCTGCTATCTCTTTGGCATTTTGAGCTTTTCGTTGCTGCTCTTCTCTTTCAGCTTTTTCAATCCGTGCTGCTTTCTCTTCCGGGCTTTCCTCCAGGGCTTTGCCTCCCTTTTCACCAAGGAAGTTACCGGCAATAGCTCCTAAACCGGCACCAATTAGAGTCCCAACACCGGGAAAGATTGCTGTGCCGATGGCTGCACCCACTGCAGCTCCACCCAAACCTCCTGCTACCCCGCCAACATCGCGTCCTTTCACGTTTTCCCAACCGCCTTCTTTCCAGGATTTGAACATATCAAAGGCATCCTTTCCGATCAAGGCGACACCACCAATAGCTGATACTACACCAGCCACTGGAGCAGCCACACCAGCTATCACACTTCCGAATGCAGACAGGGCAGCACCGATTTTTGGCAGGACTTTCATGATTCCGCGAAGCCCTTTGCCAACCACATTACCCAAAAATCCGCTGTCGGATCCACCCTTTCCGCTTCTTTTTGTGGCTCGGAGAAGCTTTCCGGCCCGTCTTCTTTCCAGCCGCTCTTCTCTTTTAAACAGCTTAAGCTCTTCTTTTTGATCGGATTCCAGGACTTCCTTAATCTCATCCATTTTGTTCAGGATAGGAGAGTAGTCGGACGTGGTCTCACTGGATTCGGAATTTATGGAAGATTCAGCTTGATGATTGAATTCAGAGCTTAAGGTAGTAGTGGTTTTCTTTTTCTCAACGATGCCAGAAGCAGGTTTTTCTTTTTTTTCAGACTGTTTGAAATAGCCGCTAATCCATTTCACCAAAGGATCATTTTTCGCCTCCTTTAACTCTTTCAAGGCCCCATAAACCGGGCCCATCAAACCAAAACCAATAGCATCACCGACTTTGGAATCCGACTTATTCTTTTCCATGGCAGAAACTAGATCATCAGTTTGGTCTTCCAAAGCGTCCTGAATGGCGTCTGACAGCGCGTCATTCTGTTTGATCTGAAAGGTTTCCTTTTGAACCGTTTGTTGGACTTTAGCTGAAAGACTGGTTTTATTTGAACTGCTGAGCTGAGTGGAACTGGAAGATGTCGGTATGGCAGTTTGCACGGTATCAGCTTTAACCCCAAATGCCTTTGAAGACTCAACCGGGGCAAGCTCAATTACCGGAGCCACTTCAATGGAAGGTAATGCCGGCAGATTTTGTCGATTCTCAGAAAGCTCAATCATCTCAAGCTGCTTTACAATATCCCCAATAGTCTTGTCCGCCATAAAGCAATTAACAGTTATTAGTTATTAGTTATTAAAAATGTTCTTAACCACGAAGAAAAACAACCAAAAAGAAACGAACCACAGAGACACAGAGAAAAAACAAAACAATCAAACTTAAATGAAATACTAGTGTAAAGCAGCCAATCAAACTAAAAAAACTCTGTGCCCTCTGTGTCTCTGTGGTTAAATAACAAATGAATATACAATCGGCGAGGCCGCAACCCGCAAATCTAAACTCATAAATCTAAAATATCTTCTGCTCCTCAAGAAACTCAAAATACTTAATCATTACCTTCTTCGGTGATTTTAAAATCGTATCGATCGGCTGATTCCCCTGCAGTGCCACCAAATTGATCAGCACCTCGAAGTAACTCGGGTCATATTCTTGGAATAAAGTTTTCAAATCGAAAGGGCAGCAAGCTGACAACTTGCCCCTCCGTCTTCGGACAGGTGTATTTCCAGGTAAAATCAATACCGTGCTTGATCTCTTCCTGTTTTTTCATAATTAACTGCATTAAACCTTCCAGGGCTGACTGGGGAAGTCCATACAGCCAGTTTTTATCCCGCTCTGCTTTTTCTTTATTGGAAAGATCTGATTCCATCTCATCTACCAGGGTGAACTGGCAGAGCAACCTGTGCAGATCTCGTTTAATCCTCTCAGCCTGGTACTGGTCAGATTCTTCTCCCGCGGATTCCTTGATCCTATTCAGATTGTTTTCAAACATCTCCAATTGTTCCGCATGTATCCCCATCAGGGGGGTGATCAGCAATCGTTGCCCCTCAAATTCGGTCAATACTTCTGCTGTGGATATGATTTGTGTTTTTGCAAGAGCCCTGAAGTCTTCCAAAGACAACCTGAATTTATGCTCCTCACCACAAAAGTTGCATGGCTTGATGGTGTACTCCTCCTGATCGGTCATCGTTCTATCCTGCAAGGATAGCAACGCATATTTAAACAGTAGGGTCTGCCTGTCGGCAATGGTCATTTCCGTCTTGGGATCGATGATGTTCTCACCGGTCTGGATTACCGAAAGAAACTTGCTGGTGACCCGTTCCACCAGCTTGGGATTCATGGAACTCACCACAATGGCGTCTTCGACGCGGTATTCCCGAAACTGGACCGTGCGTTCGCCATTGGATGGAAGTCTTTCTTCGAAATAGCTCATACTACATTTTAGATTTGGTAATTTTATTTTTTTTTAACCACAGAGACACAGAGGACACAGAGTTTTTTTCAGTTTTTTCTTCATGCTCTTCGTGGTGAGCAAGCTGACTCATGTTTTGCACCACGAAGACACGAAGTTTTTATGTGGGTTGGTTGCTTTCTACTATGGCTTCGATGCCTTATTTGTAGATTTCAACCAATCTTTTTTTGTTTTTTTCTCTGTGACCTCTGTGTCTCTGTGGTTAAAGCTTTGTGTTTTTTCACTTCTGCCTTTTGGCTTGTTTTTACATCAATATTCCGAAAGCAAAGAAACATGACCGAGTGACTTTACTTTTGAATAGTGTTTTACGTCGTTGGTGACAAATATCCCGTTATTCATCACTGCCATCGCATGATACAAGGAATCACCAAACTCCGGATATCCTACTTTTTCATGCCCGATTCGAGCTATATCAATGGCTTTCATCCGAGTTTCAGTGTTAGGAACTACTATCACCATTGCTCCCTGCATTGAAAGCTGCTCCAGATATTCCAAATGAAGTTTCACCTGTTCGATGGAAGCTAAATTCCCGCACAATACTTCAGTGATTTCATCCAATAGCAGACTTGGCGCGAGCATCAGGATTTTTTCATTAATCGCATCTGTAACGATCCTTTTTGCCTGATTACTATACTTCCGATTATAGACGTACTCCAAAATAACATTTGCATCCGGAACAACAAGGTCAGTCGCCATAAATCTCCTTAACCCGCTTAGCCTTCTCTGCTCGTAATGTTCGTAGGACATCGGTGGGATCTTGATCCATGGCAATGATTGGTAAACTGTTTAACGTCTCCAATAGTTGCTGCCGTTTTTTGGAAGGTGCATGTTCATTTGAATCCTCCATTGGCATCAACCGCGCCAACGCTTTCCCTTTACGTTCGATCACAATGGTTTCGTGCTTAAAATAGACTTCATCCAACAAAGACCCCAACTGCTGACGTGCCGTTGTAACATCGATAACTTTTTCCATGTTAACCTCTTTTTAATGTTAACCCTATTAACCATGTGAGTCATTATAGTTGTAATAGAATTAGCAGTCAATCGATGTTCACCACGAAGATACGAAGAACACGAAGATTTATTTCACTTATGCCTAATGTCATGTGCCTATTGCCTTTCTTTATTTAACCACAGAGACACGAAGAACACAGAGTTTTTTCACGTCTTCCTTTTACCTAATGCACAATGCTTCAACACTACGTGCTGTTTTTACTCACTTCATCACTCCTTCAAACGGAGCTACTGGTACAGGGAATGAATCAGAGTTATCAGGTTGTGGATTTGCGTTATATGGATTGTTATATGATAAATGAAGGTCTTGCATGTAGCCATGAAATAAATTACTCCCTGATCGATGAGCACCGATATAAAGATCTTCGTTGATCAATGTCGCAAGTGGTGTCCATGTTCCATCATATCCAGTTTGGGCTCCGTTTAAATAAAAACCAACAGAAGCTCCATTGAAGACTACTGCAATATGATTCCAATCAGTAGCTATTCTGTCTTGTCCTCCAGCGTTTATTGTTAGCTGTCCTTCGCCAGCAGGATATGTTTCAAAATATAGCATTTTGGATGATGTGTAAGTAATTATACGCCATACAAGCGTAGAGGAAGCATTACCTATCATAATATACTCTTCGGAGCTTGTTGGGTCTGTAAGATGCTTAATCCAAACCGCAATTGTTTTGCACCCATTCTGATTTGCTGCAATATCCCAATCAGGTGAACTCGGCACGATCGCAAAGTCTCCAGTTCCATCAAATTTCCAGCAACCTGGGGGAAATCTTGAAACATCGGTATGGTGTTGTAATAGATTTCCGTATGCTACAGAAATATGCCTCTTGGTTAAATCAACACTCCTTGGATAGGCTGTTGCTCCGGCTTGTTGCGCGTTTAATGAAGACATGTCCTCTTGATAGACTAAACCTTCGATCATCACCCTTCCTCCGGTTTTTTCTTGGATGATCCATTTTCCCAAAGCATGGAGATAAACCAGTTTGACCAACGTTCCTTTGTTGGGGAGATCGATACCGTACCCGTTGCCGGAGTTCCAGATGGGGACTGCGCTGTCGGGTTTGACTGTGAGATTGAAAAACGAATCGTTGTAAATCCGAATATAAAATCCATCCAGGGTGGCTGAACCAGCCGGAAGTTTGATTGTTTTATCAGATGTTACCAGGGCGCTGACAGCAATGGTCAAGGCATATTGTTCAGGTATCACCTGGTATTCATCTGTTGTAAAATCAGCATCCTGAAGCGAAACACTTCCAGCGTTTAGATCATTTCCTATTTGACGAGAGGAAGGAACTGCTGCTGTAATTCTTTGAATGGCGCTAGTCATAATGAATTCGTTCTTTAAATTTCATACTCTGTTCCGTACACTTGGGCAGTAGTATTATTTCCATTTACATCGTAATACAGAGTTTGCGGTTCAAAAATGTTCAAAGACCACTCACCCAGCAATTGAGTATTAACATCTGATGGAGTTTCGTTATCATGGCTGCCATATACTTTCTGAGTACCCCCAGATTTTGAACTAATTGTGAAAAATCTGTGCGAGGCAGCAGCAGTCTTGTACACAGCATACCTCCCTTTAGCCTTTTTTGCAGTTTTAGGAATAAAAGAAGACAGGTCAGCAACTCTTTCACCGAGAGTGGAGCTTTCGTTTATAATTGCAACTGCATCTGTTGTTACATAATTTGAGACTTGATCGATTGTTTTGAAATTACTAGTAGAATCATTATAAACTGCTCCTAATATTTTCCAGTATGCTCCTTCTCCTGCAGGGGTGGTGTCGTTTGCAGACAGTTTTAATATAACTTCATTTGGCATTATAAATATCCAGATATAATACCAAGTATCTGCCGCTTCAGTCCCTGTATCAAGATCATTGTTAATATCCAAAGTAGTTGAAATGTCCAATGACGAACAATTAACATCAATTTGAAAGATAGGATTGGTTTCGTTATTTTTTATTACCAGATCTCTGGGAATGGATAAGTCTCTTATGTTGTAACCGAATTCAACTTTGTTAAAATTCATTAGTCCTCTTAGTTAATCGGCAATATTTTCTATTTTATAGTCTTTTTGTACTTATTTTTTTATACCTAAAATCATTTCTATCTCAATCTATAGCTAAACGATATATATGCAGCTAAACCCCCTACACCAATCCCATGAGTGAATTTGGCATAAGCCACATTTCCACCTGTAACCGCTCGTACATGATTAACATGAATTCCGTATGTCCCATCACCAGAGGTAATATGACCACACAGGTGATACCAAGATGGAAATACTTCATCAGGATCTATAGGCAAAGTGCAATTAAAGGATGCGGGTGAAGGAACACTGGTCAAATTAATATCGACAACCAACCAGACTTTGACCGTGTCAGCGATCCTTTCGTACCAAGCTCTTTGAGTGTTGCAAGCCATGTTTGCAGACATTGCGCTAAATACAGGTGAATAAAGTCCTGATTCATAGTCCAGTTGATCTGCGATTCTACTTTCATGTACATGGTTTGCATCTGAATATAGCCCGGAATTACCAGCATTTGCGGTCCCAATCGGACTTGGAGTACTTGAGCTAATATCAACATTAGCGCTGGTCCCATCACCACCGAATCTTAGATACCATGTGTGACTGCCCATAGCAGACAGCATTTCGTTGGAAAGCCGGATATCCTGAGAGTTGTTTTCATTGCCTGCTGTGGGTTGTCTGGCAATGTTGTTGACCGGCTGTCCGTTCTGGTCGAACATTTGGAATGATGGGTACTTATTATTTAAACCATGGACGAAGGTAAAGGTGTTATTGGTAAAGTTTGTAGCCGTAAAAAATGTGCCTTTGGAAGTATTGCCACCAACTTCTGATCCACGGTAACCGTAATACCAAACGTCTGTTGCGCTCAAGGCAATGAACGCGGGCATGTCCACATTGCCTTCAATAAAGTGACTGGTGTCTTTGGTGTAAAATGAGCCTCCTGAAATATTCAGGAAGTAAACATCGCCTTCGGTTAGGCCGCCGGTTGTGCCGCAGAGGGCGTCCCATTCTGTGGTGGATCTGTATAAATGTCCGATACGATTGATGGTGAACTGGTCGGTAGAGTCGATCTGGCTGATGTGTCCCACTACTTCAGCTGTGTTGGGGTTATCGGCATTAGCTGCCAGAAACGCTCCTTCTCCGCCGCCAACTTCCTTGATCACCATCTTCCCGATATCTGCGTCAACCCAGCCATGAGCAACTTTATTAATTTTCAGAAAACCGGCAAATGCGGTTCCCAGGTCCAGGTCGGTGTTGACCTGCCCGATCATCCAGTTGGTGCCTACCGATGCATGATCACCTGCCAACGTTTCGTCAGTAAGGCACATGATGGTGTCGTTTTTCTCAACACGAGGCCCTGATGTTCCTCCAATCCTGCCCGCTTTTTCGATGACATACATATCCCCGGCGTTGGCAGCAGGATAGTTTGGTAAAAGCTCTGCGTCGATGGTGCCTTTTAAGCGCACAATGTCTTTTTGGGCCAGATGATCGCGAATGACACCCTCCAAGTCCAAGTCGGTATTGACCTGGCCCAGAATCCAGTTGTTACCGACGGCTGTGTGGTCGCCTTCAGCAACGTCATCGGCAATACAAAGCATGGTGTCCTGAAATTCTACAGCGGGACCGGATAATCCACCTATGTTTCCAGCTACGGAAATCACATAAAAATCCCCGGCGTTGGCTGCCGGATAGTTTGGATTGGTGGAGGCATCGATGGCTCCTTTCAGACGCAGCACATCATAAAAAGCCAGCTGGTTTTTGACGAATTCCGTGTTGGCAATCAGGTTGGATTCATCGCCATCGTTAGCTGTTGGCACTGTAACCGTGCCCGTGAATTCAGCGGAGGTCGATGTTACTTTCCCGTTATGCACCACAAAACCATGGGCATTGGTAAGGTCCAATCCGTCATCATTGTCTGAAACGATGTTCAGGAACAGGTCGGATCCGTTTAATACCAAGCCATTGTTTGCCAAACCGGATACACGCAATTGTCCGCGGATATTATCGCCATTTAGGGTCAAGGTATGGTTGCCCAACGGTAGAATCGCTTCGGGAGTTTCCATGGAGAAATCCATGTTGCCTCCTGATATGGTTATATTCGCTGTCAAGGCATCCACATCTTTGAGAAAAATGATTCTTTTGTTGAGATTAAAATTATCCGACTGGAAATCAACATTCTGGAATTCAGAGATGGTGTGGGTCGCCTTGCCATCGGCTAAAGCACCGTTGTTACCAACAATAATTCCGGGCAAAAGAATTTCCGAAGCGGTTTTATATTCGAAAAGACTGGGGTCTTCAACAAAATTGATGATTTGATTGGAATCGGCAACTACGAGATCGGTCACTATCTCCCATTTCTGCCCTTCGGCAAATACATGGGGTGAGACGTGAATCACCACCCAGATTCGCATTTGATCGTCGCAGATGTAAAACACATTGGCCTGTCCGCCGATGTTGTCTTTATCGATATCCTTGGTGATTCTGATCTTCAACCTTGGCGGATTGACACCGTCAAATGGCATGCGGGTGACGTGCCCCGGTTTAAGATTTCCCACAAACGGAGTGGGTGTTCCATTGTCGTCAAATTCCAACTGGTTTGCGATGGTGTCGGTGGTTGCCACGGGAGCTGTCACACCAGCCAGTTTGTCTCCGTCGTAAATCAGCACCGCAGGATCGAAAGCCGGAACGTAGTATTTTAATTCCGGCAGGGATGTCGGCGGTGGACCCAGACATTCGTTGATGATGTTATCCGCTACGTAGGTCCTGATACTTAATTGATAATCGCCTATTGCCATGAAATGCTAAGTAAAAGTAATTACTCACCACGAAGACACGAAGAGCACGAAGAAAAGAACTTAAATAAAAAGTAAATCCAATTTAAAAAAACTTCGTGCCCTTCGTGTCTTCGTGGTGCAAAAAAGATTTATTATTATAAATAATTACAAAGAAATATCTCGGCAGACCGTGATGGAATTGGTTTGCGTACCTATATTCAAATTAATATTCGTGACCGAATGGATGAAAAAATTAAGTCCGTCGAAAACGATATGGGTTGGGCGGACGTTTTCCTTAAAATAGCGCTCTAATACAGATCTGGTCTGTTCTTCGCTCCATCCATGTTTTGCATAATCCGCTTTACTGATATCCAGGGTGACGTGAGAGGTCAGAAAATAGTCGTTAAAATTTGCTCCCATGTCCAGTAGTTGCTGCTCCGTAAAAAAAGAACTGCCATAAGGGTGAGTGACCGTATCCAGAGGCGCCCACATTCTTTGGAATTTTATTTCCTTGGTAACGATTTTGATTCTCTGTAGCAGAGCATCAATGGCCTGTTCCCGGTTTTTGTTCCGAATCTCGGCTTTTTTCCAGAAAATGGATAGCGGTTTGGAAAGTTCATCCGATGCTTCGTCAAAGTAAGACGTCAGCTCCGCCAGCATTTTGTCCAGATCCGGTTTATCAGCTGTAAAAACTGACAAAAGATTCTTCAGCCGCCTGGTACTGCTGGAAACGTGTTCTTCCCAGTAAGCGTCGATTACCTCAAACAGATCTCGCCAGCGATCGTATTCCAGAATCGCCGGTGGCAAGCGATTGGTCAGATCAGACATGCGGAATCTCCGATACATAATCCAGCGAGGTCCCACCGCTATCATCACCAAAGGTCACGCCGTTCTCATCCAGATAGATATAATCATTGTAAAAATCTGCTTTGAGTCTGGTGCCGGTGAGATTTACCCTGAAAAACGGTTTCATGATTCGTTTCTTAGGGCTCATATAGTCCTTGAAATATCCCAGACTGATCAAAAAATCGTAAATGTCTGAGCTGTCGATGCTAAGCACCCTGAATTTGTATTGCCCATAAGTGTCCAGCAAAGCGTCTCTTATTTTTTCTTCTACCTCTTCTATGCTGCCTGCAGCCCGATCAATTCTGCCCTGGATATCGATCTGGAATGTTGAGGATGTCATAGGCACATGCTGAGGTTTGATGTTTAGCGGTTTGATCAAATCATCCACAACTCGGTCTATTTCTTTCGCCCGAACGGCTATATCCGTATTGGCTTCCTCAGCTGTTTTGCCTTCATTATCGATCAGAAACGAGTAGAACAGTCGATTAATATAGATCAGGTTGGGTCCGTATTTGTCCTGCATCTGCTGTTCACCCCAGCATTTTAGGTAGATCAGATCAGGAAACGTCTTTTTGATTAAGAATTCATAGTCCTCATCTTTGGCTGCCAGATCGCCCATTTGTTCATGGGATTGAACTCCCTTCCGTATGGATTCGATATCTTCAAGAGGAAGACCCTCTTCAATAATTTCTGCCGTGATAATCTCGATTGAGGCTTCTTCACCACTGATATCCGTTACAATGCCCATCGGCTTCAACTGGACACCCGGCAGGATAGCTGCCTGGTCACCAAGGGTTTTCCAAATATCGACCTTGATTTCAGTATCTTTAGGAGGCAACATGCCGCTGTTTCCATTACCTAACCGTATGGCCAGTTCATCAGAGATCCGATAAAAAGTGATGTAAAATCTGGAATTCTCATCCCCGTTACGAAACATTTCGCTGTTTTCCCAGGGCTCGCCGCCGACATAGACATCAAAAGAGTTGATCGAAAACCGTTCGTCACTTTCCTTGCCACCTAAAATGAACTCTTCGAAGATTATCCCGGTTGTTTGAAAAGTCTTTTGCTCCTTCCAAAGTTGCGACATTTCTGCGGTTATCGATTCCCCGACAGGGATGGCTAAGGCTTCTTCCAAAACCATCTGCACCCCGGCATCAGAGACAAACGCCTGTCTTTCCGAAAGAGAAACCAGGTTTGAACCGTTGTTTTTAATCGTTACCCACTGCCGGAAAGGCTTGGGCAAACGGGGAATGTATCCTTCGAATTCGGCCTTGGCCAGGATACTCTCCCTGTTCAGGGCGATACTGGGAAAGAATTCCTGCGCCAGCCTGTCAGCATGCAATTTCGCTGCTTCACCCCGGTTGCTGATGTATGTGGTGAGGATATCCTCAAACTCCGTTCCGATCAGCGGTTTCCAGGTGTCTTTCTGTTCCAGAAAACCGCGAAATATGGCTTTTTCTTTTTCTATACTCATATGGCTTTTTTAATCACCACGAAGACACGAAGGACACGAAGAAAAACTTTAAAAAAGACTCTGTGCCTCTGTGGTTAAATCCTTTCTCAATCCCCTGAATTCGCAAAATACCTGCCCAGGATCGGCAATCATAAGACTTAAGAAGAACTCACACAAAAAAACTTCGTGTGCTCCGTGTCTCTGTGGTTAATAATCTTTTATAAGACAAAAGTATCAGTTTTTTCAGTTCCTTGCGAAGTCTTGTATTCCGTCAAGGTTATGGGAAATTCCAGATATTGGTTTTTATTGCTGCGATCCGGGTTAATGGCTCCTACATTGGTTAGCATCATTTGGTATTTGGTCGGCCAGGGATCTTCCAGCTTGTTGCTGTTGGAGTAAATCGTAACTGCTTTGACATATTGCTCCGGCAACCCGAAGGTACCGTCGGATCTGGCAATTTCTCCAGCCCAACTTTTACACCAATGGTAGAGCAGTTTATATTTGGTATCCCGTACTGTCAGAACCAATGTGGTGCGCTCTGTTGCCGTGGGCATGGAAACCTGCTGGGAACCAAAGTTTTTCTCCTGCATGCCAATGGTGATCGGTTCATAACTCAGGTCTTTGGCCAGGATATCGAGCTGATCAGGCGCACCTTCGATCTCAATAGCGAATTCCCAGGAAGAGCGCTTCTCCGTTTGTACCAACGATTCCACAGAGTTTTCGACGTATTTATCTTCGTAAATCATAATTCTGAATTACCTTTTATTAACCACAGAGACACGGAGAACACAGAGTTTTTAAATTTAGTCCGTGCTATTTCAGTTTCACTGTGCATAATTGGTTAACTATCAGTTCCTGTTAAACTTTTTTTTCTAACCAAAAAGAAACCAAAGACAAGAAGGAAAAACAAAAAATTTATGCTCTTCTTTGTGAAGTTTTCATCGATTCTGACCTTTTCAACTAAACTAATCTAGGTCGCAAAACCCACTAAAAAAACCTCTGTGCCCTCTGTGTCTCTGTGGTTAATAATTAAGGAACTGGAAATATCCTGATTCCTCCCAAAGAAGCCTCACAATCTTTCTTTTGCTGCAGATAATCCTCCAGTGTCCGCTGCTGTAATTCCAGGTCCATCGATTCCATTGCCTTGCACATTTGTCCGTTGGCAATACCAATAATCGCCTCCAGATAATCGATCACCAGGTTGACATCGCATTCTTCGGGCAGTACTTCATCTCGATTGAGCACAGCGAGGTTCATGTAGTATTCCAGTGACAGGGGATAAACATACTCATTCAAATCCACGTCAGGTAGCAACGTTAAGATCCTGATGGTGGTTTGATCGATCGTTTGTGTTCCTTCCCGGTATTTTACCAGTCCGTCATTGGCACCTTTGATATTTTCTATGCGCAGAAAGTCCACAGGTAAAACCAATGTGTGTTCCACTGGATCGATATCGGCCTGTTGCACATACATGGTCTCACGAACCCCGGCCTTGGTGGAATAGGCCGCCAGGGCTGCATCCAGCTCTTTTGGCCAGAGGATGGGCAGTCCGCCACCATCCACCGGAACTGTCTCATTCAGCCGATATCCCTGGTATAGCAGTATCGGGAAGCGGGCTTCGACGATATCTACAATGTCCTGGGGTGTCATGAATTGCCCTTGTCTTTATCTTTGGTGACTTTTCGATTCGCAAAGTGCAACACAAAACTGAATTTCGCAGGAGTTGTTTTGTTTGCGTAATCCAACTCGGCATCATTTAATTCAGGAAAACAATAGGTATAGGTCATATCAAATTTGCTGTTGCCCAGTTCGTGGGTTCCAAAAATTCGAACGTCCTTTCTAAAGCCTGCAATGTTGCTGGCTTTTGCCCAGTCTACAATTTCTTCAAACGCCTTTCCTTCAAAACTGTCGTTAAAGGTTACATTAAACTGTCCACCGGTCTTTAAAGGACCTGGTTCCGGGACTTCAACTCCATGTGCCCCTGGAATAGCCTCAATCAAATGTCTGCCGGGCAATGCAGGACTGCAGGAGACAACCAGGTTAGACAGCGCTGGGCAGTCCTTGACAAAAAATCTGAAATTTGAACCCAACAATTTGTTTCCGGACTCGATAATTCTATTCACTTCTTCTTCATAAAACTCTTCGGGATCTACAGCCATATTTTATCCTATTGATTTAAGTATATCGGTGGTATCAAGAGTAGTTCGGGTTTTAACAACAAGGGTGACGGACATCTGCAAGGGCAGTCCGTCATGGGAATAGATCATGGGATCTTCGCGTTCTATGGATTCGATCACACAATTTTTCAGCATCAGGTTTCGACCAATATTTACGGCAATCATTTTTGGGATCTGGTTGCCGGTGATATTAGTGCTGGTGATATAGTCAGCCACAGCCTTGGCGCTTTCCTTATCAAAACTCAGGTTCGTTGTGATCGATTGGACACTTTCCATGGTTCTGGCAAACTTGGGAGCCGACATCTTTTCCAACTGAATTACTGCCTGTTGCACCTCCCTTTCCGGATCTTTTTCCGCTTCGAAAAACAGCGGTATGGTAACCGTTCTCGGTTCCGATCCTTCCCAGGTCAAAAAGGTATTCAAGCGACCTTTCGAGGTGGTATCCGTTGTCGCCTGAATTAAAGCTGAGACCTTGGGGAAGATAGACCCGGCCGTATCCTGCTCAAAAGGACTGATCCAATTGTGCTGGAGATTGGTGGTGTACCCTTCCGGCAACTTACCCACCACCGTCACCTGATCCTGCTTAATGATGCATTTTAAGTGCTTGGATAAAGACGTATCCTTATCGCATCCGTAGAACTTCATTTTAGATATTCCTTTTTTACCACAGAGGCACAGAGAACACAGAGTTTTAATACTTCGTGAACTTCGTGGTGATGTCACTTAGCCAAAATATTGGTTTAACCATGAGCAAACAACAGATACAAAAGGAACTACCCACTTAAAAACCTCTGTGCCCTCTGTGTCTCTGTGGTTCAACTAATCGAAAGTTTAAATCGGCGAAGCCACGGCCTATGAATCCTAAATTTAAAGAGGAATCGTTTTCATCACGATCGGGCCGATGGCATTCTGAATCCGTATCGCTCGGTTGATTTCTACGCTGGCGCCATTACGATTGATCCAGATGCTGTATGGTTCCGGGTATTCCTCGTCGTTTTCATCAGCCACCAGCACACCTTTTGCTACCAGGCGATCCCTGACTTTGGAAAGTGAATTGATGATTTCCCAATCGGTCTTGCCACGGAACTGCTGCCTTTGCATGGTTGCGGCGTCGGTATGATAAAGATAGTTGATCACATCCACGTTGCGTTTGTAGGCGTAAGGGGTATCTTCACCGTAAAGAGTGAATTGCTCCCAGACGATGACACCTTTGTCGGTTGAGTTGATCAGGTAATTGGCCCAGACATCCGCTAGTGCCTTTTTATCATTCAGGTTCAATGGTGTTTCGTTGCGAACACCCATAACACCTCTCAACAATCCGAAATCCTCACCAGCCGGTGCTTCTTCGACACTGGGATCGCTAATTGTTTTAGCTGCTTCCCGGGCATATGCTTTAGCAGAGGTTACCAAACCGCTGACGCGGGTTGTGGCTCTGAGCCCTGCATAAAATGGATCATTAAAACTCACTTTGCCGTAGGTGAAAGACACGTTGTGCGAAGCGATGTTTAGCCCGTTCAGCCATATGATTTCATTGGCCACCGTGCCTGTCATGGGAAAATCACACTCCAGGCGGATATCCCTCTCATCAGCTATTGTGACTGCAGCAGCGATCGAAGTTTCGACTGTATCGCCAGCCATAAAAATCTGATCCAGTTCAACCTGGTGATTACCCAGCAATCCCCAGGCAGTTGCATAATCTGTTGGCTGTAATTCACTAGCGGTATCCAACCCGCCGGTGAACCATTCAATGCCCGTGGTTTCAGTAATGTCAGCCATAGTGGCTGAAGCATCTACTTTGAAATCGACCACTGAGGATTTCCTGGCAAATACCTGTTCGATAAAAATAGACGATCCATCAGAACCAGCGGCGCTTGGATTAAGAGAGACTGTCAAAGGTAACCCAACCTGAACCGGATTCTGTTTGTTTTCGAAAACGGTAACCACAAAGGTATCTGTCAGTTTGTTGGTAATCTGAATACCGAACATATCATCCCTGGTCTCACCGTTTTTAAGGATAGCAACGATCGGCTCCGTAGCTGAAGCTTCTACCAAAGATGAAGAGAATAAAGAGCTTGACTGAACAACCCTGTTTTCAGGTGTAACATCGTCAATAAAATAGATATAGGGATAAGCTGCACTAGTTGGTACCACACGGACATATTTACCAACCGTGTTCTGGTGATTGTGTAATGCCAGTTTGGCTTGATAACCACTTTCGTTGGTACGGTCCGGCACGCCAAAATCGTCCAGAAAATCATTGCGATCTGTTTCAATCACGGTAAACGGCCAGCCCCGGTGGGCTCGAATCACCGTACCGATACTGAAAGACATATCTCCCTTTGCATAAGTCGTGGGAGATTTACCCGCCACATGCGTAATGTTTGTTACAGTTCCCATAAGTTCCTCCTTTGGAGTTATTATGTTTCACCACAGAGACACAGAGTTCACAGAGAAAAAATTAAACAATTAATAATTAAAAATTGAATATTAATAATTTATTCTATAATCCCTGAAATCTTCTTTTCATCTATGGTAGGGTAGTTAAAAATTTTCGAAATAATACTAATCTCAGTTATGTCGCAGAGAACACGTGAGTAGCAATAAACCACTCAATGAAAACTCGGTGCAATCTGTGCGCTGGGGTTGATTTCAAATCAAATATTTTGCTCTTCACATTTTCCAGTATGAATAGCGGTTTGCGTTGATGGAGCGCGCCTCATCACCGCCAGAAGAGGATGTCTCTTGACCTTCATACGTGTTTCCTCTTGTTATCTTCGCTGGCAATAACATCCCTCCCGTGTCTATATAAAACGTTAAGCTGTGACTGTGTGATTTATTTTGATCCTCCTGCACACTCACCCCTGTATTCCCACCCAAATCAACAGTCAGATTGCCAGAGGCTGTGACAGCAACATCCAGTCTAGTTTCTGAGTCGATCAGAAAAATAGAATTATCATCAGTACCGTTATGAACGATGTTTGTGATAATTGTTGTTTTAGGATCAGGTGAAGAATTATATTCGGGAATGCCTGCCCCGGCATCATAAATTCTGGCTCCCAGTCTGACTTTTTTGATGTCGGCGTCAGATATCCCAGAAATCTCATTGGTACCTGAAGATACGTAAGTTGATATGGATGTCGCTACACCTAAATGGGCTGGATGTTCCCTGGTGTGAACATCCGGGTCAACCGTTCCTCCTCCTAAAGCTACAGGTCGGATAAAACGACCACCCACCATATCTGTGAAGACCTGTTTCCATGTGTTTGGCAGAGAATCCAAAGGATTGAATATGGGTGCCATCTCCAGAGATTCAATGCCTCCCCACATCAGCCAAAGGTCTCTGAAACAGTTTTCTCCATCATTGACTCCGGGATCAGGCAAACCATTATACCAGTTGCCGTTTTCTGGTATAATATAAGGGTTTTTGATTTCAACAGGTGAGAAAAACTGCTGCGGGAAACCGGAGAATATTTGAATATTGTTCCAATCAATCTTGTTGTTGTTACCCCGGTTTTTTATTCCTCTTTGCTGTTCTTCAGTGAGATTTGATAAGTGTCTAAAATCCTTATCTGTTTCAAAGCTTAAGATTCCATCTGAGCCATTGAATATAATCGCAAAAGGAATTCCTCCGCCTTGATCACCGAGCGGTATCTGAAAATGACGGTCGGTTTCTATTTTTGCCCGGTTGTAGGTGTTTGGGAATTCAAGATTTGCAGTGAGAGTCTCAATTGATTTGATGATGATCCAGTCGCCGGTTATTAAATTTCTTATTGTTCCGCCTTTTTGTTTGAAATCTTTGGTGGTTTGATCGTAGTAGACAAACTTTGGGTCATCGGAATAATTGGCTAATTCAGCCTGGGTCATGACGACCATGTCCGGCTGATTAAATACTTCGATCAATCGTTGGTTGATAACCCGACCTTGATTGGCGCTGAGCGTCTTGTCAGCATCACCGCTATTCAGATTATCTACTATGGGTGGGATACCTGCTGTAACATTTCTAATTGAACTGCCCATTTTTTCTATTTTAGATTAAAGATTTATGATTTTAGATTTGCAGGCTGTAGCTTCGCCGGTTTTTATATTTGAAATTATTTATTATCAATTGATTATTTGATCTTTCTCTGTGTTCTCTGTGGTTAAACCTAAGAGTTTTTTTCTTCGTGCTCTTCGTGTCTTCGTGGTGAGATTTGACTATTTTTTCACCACGAAGGCACGGAGGACACGAAGTTTTTATTTGTTTTGCCTGAATCTTTTCCTTAGATTAAACGGAAGTCACAAATTGTGACATCCAATCATTAACGAGTTGCTAAGCCAAAAACTAATCAGCTTATACTCTGTGTTCTCTGTTTCACTGTGGTTAAATTTTAAGTGCTTTTTCTTCGTACATTTCATTTCTTCGAGGTGAAAAATCATTCTTCGGAGCTAATATCCCTCAAGGGAAATTCTGACTTTATTTGAGTAAAATCCTTATCGTTGTGTAATAGTCGGGAATCATGTTCCAGACAAGTCGAGGCAATCATACAGTCAATGGGTTTTCTTATAGTTATCCCTTTGCTTCTCAACGTTCGATAGATGGTCGCAGCCTCTATGTAGGTTTCCTGGCCCATTGGCAGATAGATCAAGTCCAGCATAATTGATTTGGTCCTGGAGTAATTTGCTTCGTTTTTAATTCCCTGCAATACTTCGGTCAGAACAACGCCACAAATACAGAGGTCCTCCCTGTCTTCGATTGCTTTAGTTAAGCGGGCTACCTGCTTCGTATCATGTCCGGCAAACCAGTCTATCCAAACTGTTGTGTCGATCAGAATCATTTAGGGTCCCTCGTTTGCCGCATCGACTCCAAATCTCCCTCCCAGGTGACACTTCCTCTTAATTCCAGGATTTTTGCCTGGGATTCCCTTCGCAGTAATTCGCGCAGGGCAAAATCAACCAGAGCTCTTTGTGTTTTCAGCCCGGTTACTTTCAATCCTGCTTTGATCAGGTTTTCATCGATCACAATGTTGGTCCTTTTCATATTCTCCTCTTGTTGAAAGTTTATACACATTATATTTTGATTTGTGTGTAAGTCAACAAAAGGAGGTTTGTATTTTCGATTTCCCCTTGTGCTTTATCCCTTCTGCCTTTTGCCTTTTTTAACCACAGAGACACAGAGGACACGAAGTCTTTATATACTTGCTAACTTTAAAAAGGTTATTTGTGTTGTTCCTGGGTTTCCTGCCCCTACTAATCTGCTGTTACCAACCAAAGGAGAATAGGTTATTTTAATTCTGTCATTTGCAGTATCAGATATCTTAAAGGGTGTAAGTATCGCACCGCTGTTGTATTCTGATGTAGCACTGTTGCTAGACGTACTGTAACCAATGGTAGTGTAAGAAGCTCCATTGTCGGATGAACTTTTAATATAAACTTTCTGTTGTTTGTCTACTGCTGCTGTATTTGTGACTACATATTGCAGAAAAGCTAAAAATACACCCGAAGAGTTGAATCCAAATACGTAATTACCGGCTCCATTAGTATCTTGAATTCTTATTGCAAGGCTTTTATCAGTAGGCAGCGTGGCACCATTGGACAAGCCAGCAGTACCAATATACCAATCTGATTCATTCGAACCGCCTACTGGGTCTGCTGGGCCATTCACACCAGAAAGGAAATTCCATGCTTCAACTCCAATCCCGGTAAACAATCCTTTGGATAGATGGCTTAAATCCAACCCTTGATTTCGTGTGATTTCACTTCTGTTTCCTGCCATGGTGGGTTAGCTCCAGGTGATTTTTAGGTTTTTGATGTTGTGTTCGGTGTAGGTAGATTCGTTGCTTGCCAGGCGCCAGCGCATGTGGGTGTTGTTGGCGTTGGCGGAAATATCGATATCTGCTGACAATAACTGGTAACCATCGGACAGATCGGTGAGTTTGGTCAGTGTGCCCTGTACCCAGTTTGGTGTGGGTTCCCTTGTGGCGTAGACCAGTAATTCCGTATTTAGAATCGCACTGCCTTTGTATTCAAAGATGATTTTGACTTTGTTGTTGCTGCTGTTTGCCAGGATGGGATTGGATGGGTACACATCGAAATTACTTTGGGGGATGAGTTGATTGCCGAAGTGCCCGTAAATATACTCAAACCCATTTGCGTTAATATCTGAATCTAAAGAATTAATATCTATCCCGGAATCAGAACTAAATCCAACACCAGGATACGTAACCTCAGCATTTCCCAGATTCCAGCGTAATCCTTTTGTGTCGCCACGAAACGAGTCAAAAACATTCCAGCCTCTTTCTATTGAACCAATTCTAGCCTTATTAAAAAACATTCCATCCTTGCATCCGGTTGCTTGGTTGTTTACTCCATCATTTCCGGTGTAACTTCCAAAGTTTTGAAGACCTGGAATAGGAGAGAAATAATAGCTAATCATTAATGCGGCATTTTCATTGACACTATTTGAAACTATTAGTTCTATGGTGTTATGGGTAGGAGCTGTATTAGTTGCTGAAGCCGTAAGTTCTGCGCTCGTACTGTTTAGTAAAATATATTTTAGCTCCGGATTCATGCCACCATTAAGGGCACTATGGAAAACCAAAGTATCACGTGCTCCAATTGTTAAATTTTTATAAATCACCCACTCAGGAGTAATTCCTCCGCTTATGTCAAGCGTTCTAAGTGCTCCTGTACCGATATAAAGCAAGCATCCATTCCCAGTAAGCGGATTGTAAAGCTCTGTAATTACTTGATCACCTGTTAATCCGCTGTTTGGGTTGGATTCGACTGAATCAACCATTCCCCAGGGAGTTGGGACTTTTCTGGAGCTTGCTCCAGTAGCATGCCAGGCTTTTGCCATGGGATAATGCCAATTCCATGAAATGTATGAATAAGGGACATGGTTGGTTGCCATTTGACTTCCAAACAATAATGATTTGGAAGAATCGTAAGAAAATGCTTTGTCAAAATCAGGTTCTGAAGACTGCTTTTGATTACTATCAGAATACCACTGTTGTTGATTTCTCAGTAGATCACAGATCCTATGACTGTTTGTATATTCTCTGTTTTTTATCCATTGAAGGCCCGGAAAAGTATTGATATGCTGATAGCTGCCATTTCCTTGCCATCCAATCACCTCAAACCCGGTGAATACATTACTCAGGCTTTGTTTGTAAGGCACCACAAAGGCGTGATCTCCAGTCAAAAATCCTTCTACGCCATGCCAATCATCAAAGCTGTAGATGGCGCCGTTGGAGAGGATTTTGACGCCGTGTTGTTGAGCGACGGGTTCGTAGTCGGGGATTTCGATTTCGGTTTTGGTATAGGGGACACCGGTACCGATTACCATCACATGCCAGAGAAAGCTGGACATCTCAGCGATCATTTCAGCGGAGAAGGTGATATCCTGGGCGTTGAGTTCGTTGCCTGTTGTGGGTCTGGACTGGATGGCTTCCACGGGTTGGTCGTTTTCATCAAACACACGGATGATCGGTCTTTTGGTGTTGAGACCGTGCGTGACTGTTATCACGTTGCCGGAGAAATCGGTGGCTGCAAAGCTTTTGCCAAAAGAGGTTCCTCCGCCCACTTCAGCGCCACGGTAGCCGTAGTACCAGACATCGGTAGCACTCAAGGCTATGAATGCCGGCATGTCGATATTGCCGGGTAGCAGGTGGCTGATGCCTTTGGTGTAGAAGCTTCCACCGGATGTATTGAGGAAATAGACATCGCCTTCGGTTAATCCGCCTGCACCGCATCCGCACAAGGCATCCCACTCTGTTCCCAGTCTCTTGAGATGCCCGATTCTGTTGATGGTAAACTGGCTGGTGGAGTCGATTCGGCTGATGTGGCCGACCACTTCAGCTGAGTTAATATTATCTGCACTGGCCGTTGTAAAATCTCCTTCACCACCGGCGCCAACAGTCTTCACCACCATTTTCCCAATATCGGTATCCAGCCAACCATGATCGGTTTTATTGATAGTCAGGTAGGTGGAAAAGGCTGTACCCAGATTAAGGTCGGTACTGACCTGTCCGATCATCCAGTTTCCGCCGACTGAAGCATGGCTGCCTGCGTTGGCTCCAGGGGCGGCCTCATCCTTAAGGCACATAATGGTGTCATTCTTTTCTACGCTGGGTCCCGATGGACCACCAATTCTTCCCGCTTTTTCAATCACCCACATATCTCCGGCATTGGCCGAAGGGTAATCAGGAGCCGGCACCACAGAAGCATCAATGGAGCCTTTTAAGCGCACAATATCTTTGTCTGCCAAATGATCACTGATCACTCCTTCCAGATCCACGTCTGTGTTCACCTGACCCAGAATCCAGTTTTCACCGACAGTAGCGTGGTCTCCAAGGGCTGATCCATCCACGATACAGAGCATGGTATCCTGCTTTTCCACCACTGGACCTGCTACACCACCGATCTTTCCGGCATGGGAAATCACATAAAAATCCCCGGCATTGGCA
Organism: SAR324 cluster bacterium; assembly: GCA_028282825.1. Classification (GTDB taxonomy): domain Bacteria; phylum SAR324; class SAR324; order XYD2-FULL-50-16; family XYD2-FULL-50-16; genus JAHJTV01. Next base: position 31,813 of record JANQGZ010000011.1, on the reverse strand, counting down.
GCGGGATAGTCAGGGTTAGCCGTGGCATCGATGGAACCTTTTAAACGCAAGACATCGTAGAAGGCTAGCTGATTCTGCACAAACTCCGTACTAGCGATCTGATTGGAACTGTTGCCGTTTTCCGCCGTGGGAACGGTAGGCGTTCCGGTGAATTCCGGTGAAGAGACGACCTTACCGTTATGGACGATAAATCCCTGGGCTCCGGTGACATCCAGGCAGTTATCATTGTCGGAGAGTATGTTTAAAAAGTAGTTGGAACCGGTAAGCACCACACTATTGTCCGCAGCACCGGAGACCCTGAGTTGTCCGTTAATGTTATTACCATTTAAGGTCAATGTATGATTGGCCAGGGGTAGCACGGCTTCCGTGGTTTCCATGGAGAGCTGAAGATTGTCGCAGTTTTTTACGACATTGGCGGTCAGCGCTTCGACATCCTTCAGAAAAACGGTTCTTTTGTTGCTGATATCCAAACCGACATTCTGGAATTCGGAAATGTTGTAGCCGGCTTTTTCGGACATGGCATCTGCACTGCTTCCCACAATGATTCCCGGCAAGAGAATTTCTGAAGCCACCTTGTAGTTAAAGGGATTCGGATCTTCCGGAATAGAGGTAATCGGGGCTGACGACTCAAACACGGCATCGGTTACGATCTCCCACTTTTGGCCGGCAACAAAGGCATGAGACGTGATGTAGATGGTGATCCAGACGGCGAAATTCTCATCGCAAATAAAAAAGGCATTGGCCTCTCCCCCGATGTTGTGTTCATCTATCTCTTTACTGATCCGAATTCTCAGGGTTGCCGGATTAGTCACTCCATCGGAAAGAGCCCGGGTGACGTTTTCGGGCGGTATCAGTCCTTCATAGCGTGATCCGGCATTCTGCAGGAGATAAGGGGTGATATTGACATCATTAAGGGTAATGGCAGCAGTACTGGGGTCATTCACACCGGTTAGTTTTCCGTCGAGATCTTTTATGAAAACCGTGCCGTCTTCATATAAAGCAGGGATAAAATACTTGATCTCAGGAATTTGTGACCCCTGCTGGATACAAGTTGACACAATATCGTGTGCCGATTGATTGACCACTGCTACTTGAAATTCACCAACTGCCATATCAATTTCCTTTTAAGATACAAACACTAACTTTATTGGTCTGGACTCCGATTGCGAATTTGAATTGGCAATGGGAGTACTGGAAGAAGTTCAGACCGTCGAAAACAATGTGGGTGGGTCTGACGTTTTCTTCAAAGTATCGATTCATTATCTGGTTAATCTCTGCTTCATCCCAATCGTTACGAACAACATCGTCCAGATTGATTTCCAGGATCATATGGGATGAAAGAAAGTAATCGGACATGTTTACTTCCATGTCCTCCAATTCCTGTTTTGTATAAAACTCTGTTCCGTATGGTACGGTAACCGTGTCTTTTGGAGCATATAGTCTTGTAAACTTTACATCCTTGGCTGAGATCTTTATGCGCTGGATTAAGGCTTCAACCGCAGCTTCACTGTTTTTATTGTTGATCTCGTTACGTTTCCAAAAAATGCTGAGCGGCTTGGATGATTCCGTATCAGCATCAAAATAAGCGGATAACTCCTCCAGCATCAGTGTGAGATCATCCTCTGATGCGGTGAATACTGAGCGCAGGTTTTTTAAACGCTCAACCGGTTCCGATACATGCTGCTCCCAGTATTCATCGATGGCTTCGAAGAGTTCGCGCCAGCGGTCGTAGGATAGTATTTCGGGTGGTAGCCTGTTTGTTAAATCGTTCATGCTTATTTTTTCACCACAGAGACACAGAGGTCACAGAGTTTTTTTAAGTTGGGTTTCGTGCTATCTTCCGGGTATCGATTCATTATTTTGACTGGACTTAAATTTTAGGTTTTTAGTTTTTACCACAGAGACACAGAGGTCACAGAGTTTTACATTTATTTGTTTGATGCTTTTTTATCATCAGCCTTGCATTAGTTTGATCGTTGATTCTATTGAATCTTTGCAATTCAATTATCCATTTAAGATCCGCTTTATTCCTTTTGTCAGGATTGGAACGTTGAAGTTTATTAATAGTCCGAATCTTTTTTTTGCCAATTTTAAGTAAGTCATCAGTTGCGCTTCATGAACTTTTTCCAAATGGCTTACTGCTTTTAGTTCAACAACTACTTGCCGCTCGATCAGAAGATCTATTCTAAAACCAGTCTTTAGCTTATTACCTTTGTAGATGACTGGAAGTTCTAATTGCCTTTGGAATTCGATTCTACGGCTATTTAATTCAAAAGCCAGACAGTCTTCATAGATTGACTCCAACAATCCCGGTCCTAGCTGTCGGTGCACATCAATTGCCGCTCCGATAATCTTACCTGTTAAGTTATTCCCCTTTAAAGCCTCTGTGATCTCTGTGTCTCTGTGGTTTATTTCCATTCTTTACCCGCTGGTTGAGACGTAGCCCAGGGTGGTGCCGCCTTCGTCGTCGCCGAAGGATACGGAATCAAGGTAAATATAATCGTTCAGAAAACCTGTTTCGACGGTTCCGGTCAGGTTGACGGTGAAATAAGGTTTAAACTTTCTGTTCAGGTGCGATAACGCGTCAGCAAAAAATTCGGTGCCGATTATCTGCTGATAAATATCCGAAGTTTTGATTCTGCCCGAGGTGTTCTTGTATAAACCAAAAGCGTCCATCAACAGATCGGATAACTCCTGTTGCACATCAGACACAATAAACTTGCGGTCGATCTTGCCTTGAATCTCCACCTGAAAGGTATTTTTTGTCAGTGCCACATATTCAGGTATCACGTTCATGGGCTTTATTATTTCATCATAGTAAGCGATGATTTCCGCCGTTTTGGCAGTTGTTTGGGTTTCGTCTTCGATCAGAAAACTGAAAAACGATTTGTTCATGTAATCCAGGTTATAACCATTTTTTTCGACCATCTCTTTTTCACCCCAAACCTTCAAATAAACCAGCTCCGGAAAAGCTTTCTTCAACATAAATTCATAATCCCGATTGCGAGCTACGACTGGTCCGGTCTGAATGTGACTTAACACGTGTTTTCGCACGGATTCAATGGACTCCTGCGGACGACCCTGGGCAATAATGTCGCCGGTGGTGATTCTTAAGTCTGCAATGTCTCCGTTGATATCCAGTATTTGTTGTTCGTTTTGAATGAATGGCTTTAATTCGATTCCTTTCACCAGAAAAGCCCTTTCTCCCCTGGTGTGCCAGAGGGTTGCCGTCATGACGGCATCCGGTCCCGGATTCCTGCCTGTGCTGTCATTTCCCGTGCGGATAGCCAGTTCATCGGACATCTTGTAAAAGGTGTGATAAACCTCTGAAGTACCATCCGTGTTCCTGAAGTTCTGGCGGTTCTCCCAGGTTTCGGTTATACCATCGATAGTAAAATTGACACTGAACTTGTGGATAGTGAACACATCATCGTCATCCATTCCGCCCAGGATGAATTCTTCGAAATCGTTCCCAACTGCTGTTTGATCTATAATCTCCCTGGAAAGCTGCTGAGCCTTGACCGTTTGTGAAGCACTGGGCTCCAGAATAAGATTGTCCGGATGATTCACAACCATGTGAACCATTTCGTCGGAAACAAAAGCCTGTTTGTCTGCCACATGCACTGCAGCGTTGCCAAGGTTTTGAATGGTGATCTCATTTTCAAAGGGTTGCGGCATATTGGGAATATAACCTTCGTCCTCTGCGCGAGCCATGATCGATTCCCGGTTAAATGCCAGGTTGATAAACATCTCCTGGGCCATACGCTGGGCTTCCAGCTTGTAGGCTGCTCCTCTCTGGCCGATGTAGGTGGTGAGAATTTCCTCCATTTCGCTACCTGCCAGGGCGGCCCAGGTGGGTTTGGATCTGAGAATGTTACGGAACTTTTCTATTTCTTTTTCTTCACTCATACACAGTTTATTAACCACAGAGACACAGAGGTCACAGAGTTTTTTTGAGTTTGGTGTTGTGCATAATTCCAGCTTTGTTTCTACTGGTGCGATTTGCTTCCCGAAATTGTCATTCTTTACTCACCACAGAGACACGGAGGTCACAGAGTTTTTAAATTGTGCTTTTGCATTTTATTCTGTTGAACATTTCACTTCAGTTGATTATTCACGTTAATCTTTCCTTTCTTCGAGTACTTAACTAATGAGAAAAAAACAAAAGACTCTGTGTGCTCTGTGTCTCTGTGGTTCATTTTTTTTTCATGTTCTTGATAAAAAATCTTCGTTGAAGAGTCCCAGGTCTCCTGTTTGGGCGACTTGGTAGATCAGGTATAGTCTGAAATACTTGTCGATGCCTGTGGCTTTTTTACAGGTGATATTCAGAACATTAATCGGTACCTGGCTTTCGATATCTTCAGCGATTTCCATTTCCAGCACTGTCAGCACCGTCTGGGTGGGAGACAGGAATTGAAATTGCCTGAGATTGTTGCCTTTCCAGGGTTTTCCCCAGAATTCTCCTTTGGTGATGTTCAACCAGGTTCTGATTTTCTGGTTGATGGCATCGATATCATGATGAATTTTTATTCCCGATTCGCCGAGTTCCAGTCCGGCATCCAGTTCTGTTACCATGGTTCCAATCCCATTATTTTCAGCATCGATGTCGCTGCTTCCGGTGCGATAATGTAAAATGCCACGCTGAATTCATGCTCTTTCCAGATCGGCGGATGATTGCTCTCCTCTTCCAGGAGTTGCACCATCGTTGTGATTCCGCCTTCTGCTGCTGCTTTGTATTCCCAGTGAAAGAAGTCGCCTTGGAGCGCTGCAGCCAGTTTGGCAATCATGGCTTCCCACTGGGCGATAATGTCGCTCAGCTGTTGTTCGAGATCGGCGAAAAAATCTGTTATCATGTCTCCGATCTGCTGCGCTGTGGTGAAAGCATCCCGAATACCTTCCACCAATTGTTTAATCTGGTTGAAAGCTTCCTGCATATCTTCAAAGGTACAAAGTCTTGTTGGCGGTTTGAAAGAGATGCTCGGTTTTTCGATCTCACCCAAATCGAGGTCCAGGTTGGGTCGCTCGATCAGGATATCCAGTTTCTTCACCAGGACTTTCAACTCCAGAATACCAAAGAACTCCGCCACGGTTTGAATGACAACTTTGACAGCTGCGATCTCTTCCAGCTTGCAGGAAATAACACCCACAAACACGTTCCAATTCCCAAGGTCAATCAATGGCCAATTGATCAGGATATTCTTGATGTCGAGCAGGATTTTCCACGGGGGCAGTTTCAGTAAACCTGAACTTTTATCGAAATCGGGATCTACCTTGAATGAAAAGGGCGACAAAGAGCCAATCATAGGGGCATCAACCAATTCCAGATTACAAAAATCGATCGATTTGATCTTGTCTTCAATGGTTTGACATGCCTGATCCACCGCTGTGGCAATGGCGTTGTTCATGCCCTCGAACGCCATTTTTTCAGCAATCTTCTGCTTGGTCTCCAACAGGTCAAACAACCGCGAAATGTTGTCCTTGAGCAGGGTTGCTGCGCTTTGGACGTCGGTCAGGACTGTTGGTACGGATTGGGGAATTTTTGTGGATTCAAACACTTTGAAATTTTAGATTTTAGAATTATGATTTTCGATTTTTTGTAATGTGAAAGCTTCGCTTTCTGTTTTACATTTGGATTTGTTTAACCACAGAGACACAGAGGGCACAGAGGTTCTTTTTTTTTGGCAATCTGCTTAAGTTATGATTTGTTTAAACTAATTAGTTCAATGCTCACTTTGAAAATATTCCATTTAACTACTGGTTTTCAAAAAACCAAATTTAAAACCCTGTGCTCTCTGTGTCTCTGTGGTTTAAATACATTTTATGGGTAGATATCCTGGTACATGGCGTATTGTTGTTGTTTTTGAGTGATCATGTCGTAGATGTCCTGGATTGAGTTGAATTTATCGATAACATCTCTCAGGTAGCCAATATCCTTATTGGCTGCATAGTTACAGGCATCATAAATGATCTTGGAATAACTTCCTGCTGTTTCGGGGTCGCCTAAAATCGTATCAAGCTCCGACAATCTGGCAATGGCCTGACCCAGGTAAGCTCCGGGGTCGGTGGCTGCCTTGAGGGCCGTCATTTGTGAGGTATCGTACGCTGCCCGGCTCAAAGGATCGAATCCATTGTGATAGGTCAAAAAACTGTTCAGCGCAGTTCTAAAAGCGGTGGCATTGTTAAAAAACTGCGTGTCACCTGCTTGTTTACCCGTTTCTGCAGTATTTGTTGTGTCACCCAATGCAATGAGTAAATCACATTGGCTAAGAAGATGATTTAAGTGATCATCAATTAAATGTTGAGCGCTGTTGTAATAACAAGTGAACTCGGAGCCACTGCCTTTGACGAAATCAGGCGGACCCGGAGTGTTTGCAATGTATGGATACTCGTATACGTAATTGCCCACCATTTCGTAATCTGTGCCACCTGTTAAGTCGTTGCCTGAATCCGGAGGCACAGCAACAGGTCCTGCCCCGGAAAAGTCCCTGATGGCTTCAAGCGCACCAATCACGGTATTCGGATTGTTTTGATTCGTACTACCTGAGGTTGCAAAGGTAGTTGGATTGTATCCCGCCGGGCGTGTGCCGTATCGCCATTTGATATCGTTATGGGTTGCCCATTTATGCTCTCCTTCCTCTGTGTGCACAAAATGTCCTTTGTGAATCATCGATCCGAGATAAGTTCCATCGGTGCAGGGCCAGAACGGATTCTTTTCAATATCGGGATAGCTATTGGAACCAATGCGACGTCCCGATGATGAAATATATGAGTTGGCCCCGTTTTGGAGATCGTTATTGTTTTCCGGATTGACCAGGTCCATGTCCAGAAAACCAAGCAGGGACTTAAACTCGTTGTGAGTTAACACGGTTGTGTCCTCAGCATTGCCGGTCAGGTGATCCCACCCGGAATTGGTTTCCATACCTTCGCAAATGATCTTGATGGTTCCCACAACCTGGTGGTCCTTTTTTCTTCTGAGCAAGGTTGTGGTCTCTATTTTCGGTCGTTGATCGAGAACTCCCGGTGCAATATCGATCAGGTTCAGGGTATGGCCGGGCAAATAATCGTTTGAATCCAAAGTAAAATCCACCTGTGCATAATCTTCATGAAAAGCTGTTTCGTTGGTGAAGGAGTCGTGCACTACCGTGATTAGCTTGTTTCGGTCTTCAGCGACTGTAAAATACAGTTGCAGGGAATTCGTTTCATAATTAATGGTTCCCGAAAGACCTGTGCCCGAGATGTCACCTGCTCCGTCATCTACTGCCACATCAATGCTATCCACTTTAACTTTTAAGGTGCCCGCAATCACTTTTTTGCTCAGAACACAATGAAAGTTTGTGGAATGGTTTAACGGCTCTATGCGATCACGGTTATTCTCAACAACCGGATCTGAATTGGTGTTATAGACTGCATACAGCAACTCGGACTGGCTGACCGGATCGGCAAAAGCAAGACTGACCGCTCCTGTTGAGTAATCGACAGTTCCGGAAATACCGGTTCCTGTAATAGATCCTGCCCCGTCATCTAATGCAATATCATCCATCATGCGAGAGATTTTTACCGTCCCTGCTTGTGGCAGCTGAGAAAGGGTCAAATTGAATATCGTAGCTCCCCAGTTGACAATGTTTTGCTGTTGATCTTTCAGTTGTACCGGCACGGCAAACGCGTTAGAGTCGTGTTCAATGGTTGAAAGAACGTTGGTGCTTTTTTTCCTGGTTAAATAATAAAGTGCCGGATCATCGATCACTGCCGGTTGACCATTGGTATCAAGAAACTCGTAACCAAACCTTGTCACCACAGGAAACGTGAAGTCCGGATCATGATTCCAGGAGACGGTATCCGGAAGATCAAAAGAAAGCACATCGTCGGCTGTCAGCCCCCTTAAAACGGATCGCTGCTTTCCATAAAAAAGTGAGATCTCATGATAAGGGTTCGATAATCCGTTGTCTGTTAATGCTTTTACTTCCATAGCCAATTGGACTGCCTCGATCACTTTTAGTCGTGTTATGACCACCATGTTGGGTGCATTTTTAAGTTCTGCTTCCCGTCTTGATTTTTCTTCCGCAATCGTGGTCATGGTTAGCTTAAACTCGAAATATCGGGAATATAATCCGGTCCGACTCCTGAACCCCGGAAAATACAAGATTTAACATAGCTATCGATAGCCTTTGCTTTTTTGATGGCTGCCAGTGACTCGGCTGGTAAATGCTGTTTGTAGAGACTTGCCAGTTCGTTTGCCAGACCGGCAGGGCTGCCTGACATAAAGCCGCCGACACCGTGTTTGCCACCTGCTGTCATGGTGCCCATGATCATACCGTGAATCGCCTTTGCCTCATGTTTTCCCACCAAATCTTCATTGGGCAGTTTGGATTGCCACATCCCCGCCAGTTCATTTGCCAGGACCGGAATCATGGGAGTGCTGGTTGGCACGCCGCCCATGGCTGTTATCCCGGAATCGATAAAGGCTGAAATAGCCTTGGCTTCTTTTATAGCTGTGACCATTTCGGAAGGGTTTTTGGCCTTCCAGGCAGATTCAAACTCGTTTGCTAAGGTGCTAAATACAAGTGGCATTTTACTTTTTTTATTAACCACAGAGACACAGAGGCCACAGAGTTTTTTTATTTTGGATTCGTGCTCTACGCTTTGCTATCACTTCCACTTTATTAAAATACTGCAAGAAACCCATTTCATTTAACTCTCGCATTCTCCGTGGTTACAATTTTGATGATCATATTCCCGCCAATTCAATTGTCAAGGCCAGTATCATTAGAGCGCTGGATTGAATACTAGCGGTATTTTATTTTTCATTATTTGACCACAGAGACACAGAGGCCACAGAGTTTTTTTAGTTTGGATTCGTGCCCTACGATTTGCTATCACTTTCGTTTTTTTAAAATACTGCAAGAAACCCATTTATTTATTCTCTGTGCTCTCTGTGTCTCTGTGGTTACGAAAAAAACAAATGTCAAACTTACAATCTAAAATGTTCCTACTTGAGGACCATTGCCAAGTTGGTTTTGACCTGGGTTAGGCCGGTTTTGATCTGGATGTAATTCGAAACACTGGAAGCGTTGACTTTACCCGGTCCATTGCCGGTGTCGATGACTACGTCTTTTGAGGCGTCGATAAACTCCTCCAGTTTGCTGATCAACTCTTCCAGGGATTTTTTTATACTTCCCGCCGAATTCTCCGCCAGAATCAGGCCTGTGTCTTCCAGCCCGATTTTTCCACCTGTCATCGGCTCCTCAAAAGTAATTGCGCCTGTGGTGGAGATCGAAATTTTAGCCAGAACCATTCCATTGAGATTAACCTCAATTACCTTTGCCTCGTCCGTTGAAAGCAGGGTATCAATTCCGATCTTTTCAACATTGGCCCCCGAAGCGCTCTGATTCAGCATACCGGCAGAATTCAGGTTCATATTGCCCTGGGTGGCTACTACGGACATATCAGCCCCGGTGATCTTGGTGCCGCCGGTTCCTTTGATATGCAGCAAGCCCTTGACATTCATTACAAATCGATTGAGGTTGAATTCAAGGGCATTGACTGCGAAGCGCAATACGTTTTTGGCTTTGATTTCGATGTGTGATCCAATCAGTTTGAGTTTCTGTCTGGCTGTTAAAAAAAGATTGTTTTGAGAAAAAAAACCTCCATGACCGGATCTGCTGAATTCTATGGCTGTGCCTGTAGTCCTTTGGGTCAAACGGAACACCCCGCTTCTCACAAATTCGAATACCGTTCCCCACAGACTGATAGCGTCCGCTCGCATATTTACTTCCGGCTGCTCAATATCTTCATCGTCAGGTCTCATGTGCATGCCTTCCAATGAAGCCGGACCGTTAAATGCTTCATGGGGCAGGTTGGGCAAACTGTTTGGGCAGTGATGCACCCAGCCGGTAATGCGAGGCCTGGTGGTATCTTCATTGCCGTTGCTGTCGGAAAACGGAAAATCCACCCAGACGTAATCGCCTTTTTGAGCCGCAACAAAGGCTCCCTCGTTGAACCTGGCACCCAAGGGGAGTTTGTAAGTGGCCCAGGGAAGGTCCTTCTCAGATATTAGATGCTCGGGGAAAAGCTCATAAACCCGCACCTGGGAGCGTTTGTATCTTTCCGGATCGTTTTCGTTGGTAACAATAGCGATATACTCTTTCATTTTGTTTTTTCACCACAGAGACACAGAGAGAACAGAGTTTTTAAGTGGGATCGTCTTAAATATACGTCACTGTATCTGGCATATCATCGGAAATAATTAGTTTCTTGATAGTTAAACCACAGAGACACAGAGGGCACAGAGTTTTTTTATTTTGGATTTGTGCTCTACGTTTTGCCATTGCTTTGAATATCTGAATATATGCAAGGACCCATTTTTTTATCTCTGTGCTCTCTGTGTCTCTGTGGTTTAATTCTTTTTGCTTGTTTTTGTTTCGTTCCTAAATGTAACCACCTACGGTGCAGGTGAATTTGTTTTCGGTGTGCATGACCAAATCACCGATCAATACTCGGTTTGGGTATGATTCGTCCAAAGGCCTCTCTGCTATACCCGTGTGCCAGGTTAGTTTTAACGATGATCCTACTTTCAGTTTTCCTTCGCCAAGGGTTATAAAACTGACTGTTGGCGTTAGGGATTTTGATAAATTGTCCAGTTTTCCCACTTCATCACAGTTAACCATTTTGGTCGGGTATTCCTTGTTCTGCGTCGATTTGACCAGACCTTTTTCGATGTGCCAGCCAATATAACTTCTTTTTTCTTCGGTTTGCGTATAGTTCCTGTTCAATAGTTTTGGCTGTCTTATCTGGTGTACGGCCCCGGGATTCTGGTATTCATAGTCGGCAATATGCTTTGTTTTTAACAACTCTTCCTTGGTTTTAAAAACCAGTGTTCCGGACTGGATAAAGACGATGGCGCCCATTTCCCTGGCCATTTGGGCGATCAGACCGAATCTTCTGCGATTTGACAGATTATAGGTCTGATGAGCCGGAAAATCGCCGCATTCGATTTTTAAACCTGGTGACAGGGCTTTGAGAATGGTCGGAACGGATTCTTTGAAGAAGATGCGAGTGTCCTTTTGGGACAGATAGTAAGCACTCCTTTCCATGCATTCCAGAACCAGAATATTGGCGTTGTTTACGTCCTGCTTGATATCACAAATAATCGCCTTTATGATTTCGGCATCATCATCGGATGTGGAATCCATTAACCTGATTGACAATTCCTCCATTTCCCGCAGTTTGACGTCTTCCAGCAAGGTATTATGCGGATTCAAAAATCTGATAACCACAAACGGAGCCAAAGCGTTTACTGATCGGGTCAGGGTCAGTGACTTCAGAAGCTCCAGGTTCAGGTCCTGATTGTTATACTGTATTTGCTGTACGTAAGTATTTTCGCTACTCATTTTACTAACCACAGAGACACAGAGGGCACAGAGTTTTTTAAGTTTGGTTTTGCGTTTTTGTTTTTGCTCATCTTGTAGTTGGCTATCTTTTTCTTTTTAGTCAGCTTTTTTCACCATTAAGACACTAAGTTATCAATTGTTTTTTCTCTGTGTCTCTATGGTTTATAACTAAGCTTTTCTCACGATCATTGGCATAAATACGATGTCTTCCACGATGGGTGTTACTTGTTCCATCCAGATCATGGGAACTTTAACCTCCAAAGCTGCGCTGATAGCGTACACCTGGGTGATATTGTCCTTTTTGGGGGTAATATCCTTGAATTCGATATGCCAGGGATTTTTTATGGTAGCAGGCATATTGAATTTAACTGCCCGATTCGCCATTTTGTCGTGAAACAGCCGGTAGGGCACATTCAAAACCGGATTGCTTGCCAGGTAATGGTGCAACGGCATGGCAACTTCATGCAGACTGGCTGAACCATGACCGATGACCGAAACATGATAAATAAAGCAATAGTTGGTGTAGTCAATGTCGTAATGCCTGGTGTCTTCCGTATTACTTAAAGAAAACCTGGATGATCCTGTTTCCTCACTATCGATTGAGAAATCCAATCCACGGAAAAAAGAAACCAGGGGAAGCTGGACACTGTCAGGAACAGACCCGGCTAAGTGTTCCAAAAAGGCTTCCGGGTCACCGTTCTCACCGTAGTAGATTTTTTGCTCGGTGCTGCGAGTATTGAATTCCTGTAAACCAGCCAGCCGAGATTGCCAGGGACAATTACCGATGTGTTTACCCAAAGCTCGATCAACAGCTACCGGATTGCTGATTTCTACACTCATCAGGTTAGGTCTCCGTGAAAATGGCTGAATGTATGAATCTGGTTAACAAACGCTGGTTTTCCAATGAATCGTTCATCGACCTTAATCAAACGAATAATTTGGGTTGTAGATTGATCCGGGTTGCTGAAAACCTGGAATTGAATGACGGCCTGCATGGGAATAACGCTACCCTGGGCAATAAAATAAACATATCGATCTTGCTCGAACTCATTGATTTCATTATTTCGCACAACAGTAGATCTAATTTTTGGACTTCTTTCGGTGAAATTGAAGGTTTTATCCTGTTCAAAATCACTGCTACCCACAACTGCAAATCGACCATGGATTAAGGGGCGAACCTCAATCAATTTGATCACCCCTTGTAAGGAATAAACCAGGGGCATTCTTTCCGAGATCACAGAGCCAACCACATCAGCCTCTTCAAAATCATCCTCATCCCGAATCACGTTAATGTTGTTAACGGCATCCGGGGTATACAGGTCCACATCACGCGCTAATGGTGTGTCGAACAAACGTGATTTGATTTGATCCAACTGATAGTGAGCTTTGTTTAATAAAACATCTAAAGTCATTTTTTAATTTTCACCATAGAGAGCACAGAGTCTGTATGTATTGGATTGGTGCCCTAGTCTTGTTTTTGTGTTTGGTTTTCATGTTACGGTGACAACCTCACTAAAAATTCCAGTTAGAAGCTAATCAATAATGGTTTTTCCGGGTTGTTTCAGCTTCTCTCTTACCCAGGCCAGCGGTGGTATTTTGAATGTAGTTCCCGCCAATAGTCTTTCCATGGGATTGTCCTTCCTGGCGCAAATGGCAATAATCCACCAGGCATCCGTTGTGCCGTAGACCCGATAGGCTATTTTATACAAATCGTACTCTTCATTAGGCTCTACGGTGTGTTCGATCCAGTCTTCCTTTGGGTTCCTCAAAGCTTTGAAAAGCAACCCCTGGGTTAACGGACCACCAAAATTTTCCCTGTCCAGTCTGCGCGTCATATTCAATTAATATTGGGTATATTTGTTATGCCCCTTAAATACTGCTTGTATCGTTTTTGTTTCTACCGATCGCTTTCGGAAAAAAGGTATCAAACCTTAAACAGGGACCTTAGATAAGGAAAAAGAAAAACGATTTGAACCGCTAAATTATATTGCAGAGTTGATCCATATATTTGAACTAAAACTTGCTGAAAGACTATGTTCTGAGAAAAAAAACTTGTCAAGAGGAATAATAGAAGATTTTTGTTGAAACCAAAGTTGGAGTAACTTCCCGGAAAAAGAAATTAATTATTCAGAAGCTATAATACTTTTTTTCATGTCTGATTTTCAAGAAGGCTTTCATTCGAAAACCCGTTTATCAAACTTTTTGGCCCAAATTCACTTGCTCCAGGTAGTTTTTCAAAAATCGCATTGAGTCGATCAAATCGTTGCAAACCTGGATTGGTAAAGAATTATAGAGAAATATATAACAAAAATTAAAGAAATTATTGCAATTGACATTTTTAGCAGATTATATATTATGTTTTGCTTCAATCGATCTTAAATTTACTTTCTGTTTAAACCAGCCCTTAGAAATATTTGTTTTCAGAGGAAATATCCGCTTTAAAATCTAAACAAGAAAAATTGGATATAATTTCATCTTTGTTAACTGCTTACAGTATTGATTTCATTGATTCTGTTAGATTTGTTTCCTCCAATTCCGTCATTCATCCCCATCTCTGCTTTATCCAGGCTATAAAAAAAAATCCATTTATAATTATCAAGTTAAATCATCGGTATAAACAGATTAACCTTTTAAAACCTATTTCAGACCCTGGAAAAAAATAAAAAAATAAATTACTATCCTCAACCAAGTTCAGTCAGATGGTTATTTTTGCAGGCTCGGACGGATATTTGTTTTTTCAGGACCGATCGACATTGAAAAAGATAATCCTGCTGATTGTATGACAATAATTACGAACTAACTATTCTTCGCTTAGAACTCACCTTCAATGAAGCAGAATCAGATTTCAGATCCGGCCGTATTTGAGTTATTTAGAATACAAAACCAGGTTGACATTCTCGATACAGACCAGGTGGTCTGGAACAGCTGTGACCTTCTGCAGCGAGCAATGGGATCTTTTCAACCGAATTTGCTGCAACCGGAAGTTCTGATTAAGCTGAGTGCCGAATCGCCTTTGATTCGGACCAGGATAGAGGAAATCGAAATTGAGGAACAGAGTGACTCAACTGCGCTGTTTGCCGAGATTCGGAATCTGGATAAACGGATCAGACAAACGCTTGCAAATCCCGACCTGGTCCGGCGAACCATAGCTATTGAACGAAGAACAGGCAGGTTACAGGCGGTGTTGATCGGAGCCGGAACATTTACCCCGGAAGCTGCCGTCAAGCTCTTGAATAAAGTATGTGATGAGAAAAACTTGAAAAAAAGATCTTTGTTTTTTGAGGTTCCCGTGCAAGGCAATTCCTCAATTCCAGCTACGGATGACAATCCTGAAAGTGTTCGACGACTGCTTGATTCTGTTAAGCTCTATCTGGAAAAACAGCTGAGCGGTGAATCCTTGGTCGTTGAAAATCGAAAGTTTACAGAAACGCAGGTATCGGCAGGAGATTTTGATACCCCGGAAACATCTGCGGAATCAAACCTGAATCTCAGATCTATAGCGCTAAACAATGTTTACCCAATTCCTGAAGCAAGTACTTTTGAAGATCCCCTTGAAAAAAAGCAATCTTCCGTAGTGCTGCCTTCCAGGTTTAAACATAAACGAGAAGGGATTAAGAAAATAAGATCGGAAAAACTCGCAGCTTCATCCGTTGATCCGGAAACCGGGGAAGTTAACTGGTTAAATGCCGGACGGCAGATGAATTGGAAGCAACGTAAAATGATGGATCGGACCATTATAGATCTTGCCGAGCAGATCGGCAAACTACCTAAAAAGCAAGGTACCATTACAAGAGAGATGACTATCTCTTTTTTAGCTTGTCTGACCGAACCTCAATTGCAGTTCATGGAAGATTTCGTTGGCAGTCTGACACCGGGTTGGGGACCGGAGTCTCAACTTCAACAAAATCAAGGCATTGAGCTGTCTGCAATTTCCGGGCAGACAGATAATCCGGAGGCTGCTCAAGATGATTTATCAAAAACCGTTGTTTCGGTTGAACGAGAATCTGATCACTCCGAGTCGGATTTGTTAAAACAAACAAAAGTGAAGGAGATCGAATCAAAGCAGGTGGATTATGGTTTAGCCTCCGATTTGGAAGAGTTTAAGGGGATATCGGTTGAAGAAATGGAGTTGCATCAAAAAATTCTGGAAACGCAAAAAGAGTTTAATGTGTCTTATGATCGTGCTGCCAGCATGGTTTTGAAATGAAATGGGTGGAGTGCGAGTATGCCTAATCTAAAGGATTTGCAATTAGGAAACAGTATTATTTTAACCAATATTGCCAGATCCTATTCAAATAGTGAGTTGATCGGGGAGAAGGTTTTTCCAACGGTGGAAGTGGAAAAAGAGAACGCGAAAATTCCTCAATGGGATAAATCCTCTTTCCGGGTGTTTAATACCCGCAGGGCCGTAAATTCGGATGGCAATTACATACCTCCGGGCTCTGTAACTACAATTCCGGTAGATCTGCATGAAGAAGAATTGCGTTCTCTGATCGACACCAGGGAAAACGATTGTGCCGAGTTCGATATCCAGGCCCAAAGAACAAGAGAAGCCAGAGACGGTGTGTTGCTGTCTGCTGAAGTTCGTTGTGCCAACCTGGTTCAGGACCCGTCGCAATACCCGGATTCCCATCAGGTGACATTAAGCAAAGCAGAGGACAAATTGTCGTCGGACAAATCTGATCCCAAGGGGCTGATAACGGACGGAAAAAGGGAAATTCGTTACAAGATCGGAAAAATCCCCAATACCCTGGTCATGGGTTACAACGTATATTGTCGCTTAAAAGAACACCCCCAGTTAAAAAGCACCTTTAACCTTGGGAACATCAATCTTAATCGTTCGGTCACTGAGCAAGTGATGACGGAAGAGTTTGAGGTTGAACGGATAATGGTTGGAAACGCTGTTTGCGTAGATCCGGTGACAGATAATTTTGTTGATATTTGGAATGATAATATTGCGCTGATCTATCAACCGGCATTACCTAACAAAAACGTGCCTGCCTTCGGTTATACCTTCCGTCTAAAAGGCTATCCCAGGGTCAAGAAATACTGGCGAGACGGTTCCAGAAAAATCATGGTGGTGGAGTACACCGATTTGTTGTCTCACCATATCATCGGCCCGGAAGCTGGTTATCTGATCGCGAGCCCTTTATAAACATGAAGTTTTAACCATGATTTTTTTTACGAGTACCTTTTGATTTTTAACTAACCACAGAGACACAGAGCATACAGAGTTTTTTAATGAGTATTCGAGTTAATAAAGATGAGTGATCACTAATTCCTTGTTGTTCATTCACGTTTTTCTCTGTGCCCTCTGTGTCTCTGTGGTCATAAAATTACTAATAATCAATTGTTAACTGCGAATATGATACCTCAACTTACTGAAAATCCCGGGAAAACAATAACGATCACTGCCAGGGAGGTGCTTCAATCCTACCGTTTTGTGGGATTCTCGGGGCATGTTTGCGGGGCCGGAGAAAAATCGTTGGGTGTAGCTGCATCGTACTCAAGCCCATTTAATGAAAATATGGATGCGGCAGTGGTCACTGATGGTATCGTGATTGTGGAGGTGTCTGAAGAAGTCAGCCCGACAGATGTTGCCAAAGGCATAGCGATTACTTCCGATATCAATGGCCGTGGCATAAAAGCCAGGGAAGGGGATGCCGTTAATGGGTATGCAATCAGCCCATCAAGCGGACCGGGTGATCATATTCGAGTGAAACTAATTTGATTCTTGTTTGCGGGCGGCCATAGTTTTGGATTGGACTCCCGCATATTATCGGGATTCATGATTCATTTTGTTACAGGTTATCGGCTATCCGTTATCAGATCGTAAGAGACCAAGCTAATTAAGAGCGAATTTTAAAGATTTGCCAGAGCCAATGCCATGCATACAGGGTGGTGGTTTTGATTTGGGAAATCGAATGTTGCTTTTATCACATGTTTTTCCCTGTGGCCCGTGTGTCTCTGCGGCGAATAGTTACCTTTTTTTGATTAATCATATGGAAAAGACAATTTTCAATGTTGAGGTACCAGCCAACAAAAAGCGGATATTGCATCTTCCGGAATTGTCCGGATCGGATGTGAGAAATATTGTAGCTACTGTTGATGGTGAGGTACAGAGAATTACCAAAACTGATATCGAAGGTCGTTTGGAGGTGGAATTTCTGACAGTCCAACCTGGCCAATACGTTGATTTAGTTATCGGGCAATCAGTGTCCGGGCAACATGAGATCAGTCTTCATGAAAATGATGTCTTGTCGATCAGTATATCGGATATGACCGCACTTCGTGTACTTCCGCTCATTGAAGACAGGCAGTTTTCCAGTTATACGGGGTCGCAGTTTGGCTTGTTTCTCGGTATACTGATGGCAGCCGGAATATCCGCATCTCAATTGATTCAGGCCTTTACGGTTTATGGGCTTAAGATGTTTCGGTTGCGCCTGTTTGACAAAAGAAATCGCTTTTCCGGGCTGGAGGAGTTTTGTCGTAAGCTGATTCCCAATGTCGATGCCATGGCCGTTAAGGATCTGCAAGCGGATATTTTTATTCCCTTGGTCAACGGGTCGACAGGGAAGCAGGGATTTATCACTAAATCGACCACCCCGGATCTGCCGGTGCTTTCAGCTGTGAAATGTGCTGTTGCCAGTTTGTTGGATTATGTTCCTTTACGCACTGAAAAGGGTGATTCAGCTTCGGATAGCCCATTTTACGGAGCAGGTCTGATCTGGAGCTATGCCACATTTTCTTTTTCCTGCCCGGATCTGACATTTTATCGGTTTTCAGAAAACAAAGGCATGAGTTATACAACCTATGCCTCCTATCCAAGTATATCGTATAAAAAACCAAAGCTTATCAAGAACCACAAGGATGTTGCTTCGCACTTTCAAGCAGATGAAATTGGTAAGAAAATTCATTTGGAAGAAATAGCCGGTATTATGTCGCACCTGGTATCCAACTATCGGTTTACATTGTTAGATCCCTTGCCGGTCTTAAGTTATGCAAATAAAAATCAAATTCAACTACTGTTAAGCGGGGTTTGATATGAATAAAATCAAGCAGTTTTTTGCAAACCCGACCCATTGGCAACGACTGGCGATTCTTTGTGTTCTCAGCATGTTCATTTCCCATCTGATTTTGCTGAGCCGGCAAGGGAAATCCGATGGTGAAATAGATTTTTTTGCCGTGATAGCCGGTGCTGCCATATTGTTGTTTGTTATCGGCTGGTCTGCCTTAAACGGAGCCAGCGATACCAAATTTATTAGCCGAACAATAGGGGTGGTCTGCGCAAGCTTCGAATGCCATCGACTGGGATATAGTTATATCTGGCCTGACAAGCTGAATGAACTGGAAGAACCAACCTTTTATATATTCGGAATCACTTTAATAGCGGGTCTGCTGATTCAATCCCTTTTTGGAAAAACCGTGTCGGATTATCTGATGATTATACATTCACAGGCGGTGAAACTGAGAAAGGGCAGGTTCTCCAAAATGATGTCAAAGTCCGGTATTGCAACCACAAAAGTGGACAACAAACATAACCGGGAATTGCCGTGAATATATTGACTTCCGCCCTTGCCTATCTACTTTGGACATTTGACCATGATTTGCGATTCGTGATGTTGATGATGGTCGCCCTGGTTTTTTCCACTATCATGGGGGTAAAAATCTGGGTTCCGGTGCACACAAGCTGCCCAGCTACTTTTGGTGATGGAGAATTCCAGCTGTCCGATATTTATTATTCAATTAAATGGATATTTGCCACCTTTTTGACCTTGATACCATGGCTCTTACCCCTTAAAGAGCTTTAGGAGAGATAGATGAAGAAATTACACACAAATGTGGAGACGCATAGTCGTTCCGGAATGAGTCATATTGCGTTTTTTAACACTCGAGAAAAAGACCTGTTGTGGACAAAAAGAGTGGCGATTATTCTGTTGGTTCTTTATGCAATAATTTCCAGCATTACCCTTATGATTGCCAGGAGTTATCCGGATTCAGCATTGTCCAAAACGGTAAGAGCCTTGTTTTTTGATGTTGATCCCCAAATAGCCAAAAACGCAGTGCAAAAGGGAAATGAGATGATTGACAGGTTTAAGGCCATCGTCAAAACCAATGATGAGATTCAATATGTTAAATACGGTCGGCATCCTATCCAGAATCAAAACCCTAAACTCTCACCAATGGCTTATTTAGGTAATGGCATTCTGGCGACTGAAACGGCGTTGACAATAGAAGATTATTTTCAGGGTGACTGCGCTCTAACCGAAGAACAAGCCTTACTTCATGACAAGGTGTTATGTCATGATACGGTGAGCCTGACCTTTGAAAAAGCCCAGCAGGCCTGTGACGTCAAATATGGCGGAAATGTCGCCGACTATCATGAATACGTAAAGTATATTCTTCCTTCCAAACGAACCACACTGAAAAATCAAACTCATTGGACGCGTCAACTGCAAATAGAAGAAGGTTGGTTTTTTGATACACAGCTCAGGTTGATTCTTGATCCTGCTATGCCCGACCGATTTCACTTCGAGGAAGAAGACGAAAAACATGCATTCTTTTGTGTGACTGATATTACCGGTCTGGCGACTACTGCGAAAAAATAACAGCTAGGATTTACCAGTGATTGTGGGAACAAGAGCGTTGTTCCCGTTTTTTCCAAAGCAACTACACTCGTCCTGTCTTTTTTTATACCTCGCGCCAAGAATTACTCACAGAATTGTCTATATATGTTGGTTAAACCCCATGGGGGTCAATGTCAGTTATTTAAGAGAATTGGGATGGTGTGCCATCCTGGGCCTGGCGAAGAACGTCAATAATTAATGATCAGAACGTTTTTGTTTGATGAAAAAGCAAGATTCCGATTTTAATTGACGGGGGTAAAAGCGTGTTTGATTTTTGCCGTTGCTGATTATCTCCGTAGCATATTATTAATGGTTGTAGAGGGAGATATTTGTCACCTCTCTGCAGGTATTGATCGTGGAAAGATTAAAGGCACATTTAGATAAACACAGGCTTAATGTTTCAACATTCGGCTACAAGAAGATAAGAAAATGAAAGTAAAAGTTGCCATAAATGGATTTGGCAGGATCGGGCGCTGCGTTTTCAGGTCTCTGTTTGAAAATGACTATTACAAGGAGCAGATCGAGCTGGTTGCAATAAACGAACTGGCGGATTTGTCGACCATGATTCATCTGACCAAGTATGATTCGACATTTGGCAGGTTTAAAAAACCTATTGAGGCCGAAGGAGAGAATATGGTGGTTGATGGCGCTAAAATAAGATTCCTCCACGAAAAATCGGCCGAGAATCTGCCTTGGAAAGAGTTGGGTATCGATGTGGTTCTGGAGTGTACCGGTACTTTTACCTGTCGGGAGAAAGCGCAGGCGCATATTAACAGCGGAGCAAAAAAGCTGATCTTTTCTCAACCCGCAGATAGCGATATTGATGCTACGGTCGTCTATGGCATCAATCATCATCTACTGCAATCCGGGCATACAATAATATCCAATGCTTCTTGCACCAGTAACTGTATCATTCCCATCATCTATATTCTGGATAAACATTTCACGGTTGAAGCCGGGACGGTTACGACTATTCACTCGGCAATGCTGGACCAGCCCATTCTTGACTCTTACAACAAGGATTTACGAAAGACCCGTTCGGCCATGCAGTCGATTATTCCCGTGAAAACCGAACTTCACAAAGGTATTGATAGAATTTTACCGCATTTGACAGGTAAGTTCGAAACTCTGGCGATTCGGGTGCCTACGACCGATGTATCCCTGATGGATGCTAACATTGCAGTCCGGGAAGAAACAAGTATTGAGGAAGTTAATCACTTGATCTCAAAGTATTCGATCAATTCGATGAAAGGTATCCTGGGAGTAACCAATGAAGAATTGGTTTCCTGCGATTTTATCGGGGATCAACGGTCCTCAATTGTTGATCTTAGCCAGACCCGCGTTGCCAATAAAAAGCTGGTGAAAATACTGACCTGGTTTGACAATGAGTGGGGATATGCCAATCGCATGCTGGATACTACCCTGGTGGCAACGGGGAGGGAAGTTTAGTAGCCCAGCCAGGGTGAGGTTTTATAGCCGGAGTGCTTTAGTCGCATTAAGCAAAGCATCATTAAACATCAGAGCTTTTGAATTAAGATAAACCGCAGGATGGGTAACTCTGTTACCCATCGGGCGGAATGTGATCAAAAGTCACTTACATCCAGTTGATGGGTAACAAATTACCCATCCTACATTCTGAGCACAGGTCCGATTCGGAGTCGAATCATTGTTTCAGCATGTTGCACGATGGATTCCGGGTCAAGCCCGGAATAACACGATAAAAAACCGTAGTTGTTTGTAGAATATTTAATTAGAACAGCTTTTTATCAGATAATTCTGTCAGAAACTAATCAAGCTCCTTCATGATGGCTTCTGTTACGTCCTTGATTGATACGGAACCATCTACGGAAATCACCTTGGCACCGCCGGCGTTTTTGAAATAGTTCACGGCAGCCATTGTTCCCGTATCAGTATCGTAGTAAATATCATGACGCTTGTTGATTGCATCTTCGTCCTGATCGTCAGCCCGTGCACTTAGCTCACCACCGCAGACTCGACAAACCATTTTGCCATCTTTTTCCACAGGCTTGATAGCCTCAATGGCAATATTGTTGGGATGATTGTTGTCATTGGCACACAATCGTCGTCCCATGATTCGATCTTTTGCAATCTGTCGATCCAGAACAATTTCCACCACATAGTTCAGTTTCATACCAGCGTCGGTCAGGGATTTGTCCAAAGCTTCAGCTTGCGCTTTTGAGCGAGGAAAACCATCCAGCAACCAGCCTTTTTCCTTGGACTTAGCCAAGGTTTCAAGAACCATTGGAATAGTAATGTCATCAGGTACCAGATCACCCTTGTCAATGTATTCTTTTGCTTTCATTCCCAGTTCGGTTCCACCTTTGATGTGCTCACGGAAAATAGCACCGGATTCAATGTGATCCACGCCATACTTATCCTTGACAATAGCACCTTGAGTTCCTTTTCCACTTCCGTTAGGTCCAAACGCCAGAATATTAACTGCCATACCTTTTCTCCTCTTAAGCGAATACTCGCAGATTTATAGTAATTTTGAGTGTCAACCCATGAGTTTCCAAAATTCCAAACCCTTTCGCCCGGATGATTGACGGAATTTTCATGGGTCCCTCCCGATTGAATTCAGAGATCTAATCAGCCTTTTTTCTTATCACGTAACAAAGTGAATAATTCAGCATAAAGAGTTTAGAGTGTAAACAAAAAACAAACAAAACTTCAGGAATCTCAGTCCGTGATTTAGATATTCATCAAAACTTTGTTAAATTGACCGGTCAATTGGAAGATATTTGGCAGGAACTTATCTTTGAAGGTTCCATCGGGCGAACAACCGGGGAGGGATGGCTAGGCAGCAGGCCTGGCTTTAGGCAGAATCCGAATATGGGTGTCCGGGTCAAACATTTGATGGGGATCTATAATAGCAAATACTCTGAGGCTTGGATTATGGATCTCCAGCAGTTTTTCTTCATTCCAATAATTGTAAAGGTCTTTAATGGCCGAATGACCTGAAATCCAAAGTTCCTGGTCCATACCGTTACCCAGTATTTCCTTCAGCATTTCCGGAGCAGCACCGGATTGCGCGGCGTTGTGTCTTGTCCAGGTCAATCCTTCAACAATATCAGGATGCGATCTGTAGTTGATAATGTTATCAATTTTGTAGATTCTGCGGGGTCTGGCATGAGTGATCAGGAAGAATCTGCCTCTGGCCATCAACGGAAGGTTTTTTTCAAAACGATCGAATTGATTAAGAAAATCATCTCCATAAAAGGTTTCCACGTATTTACGGGTCATGGGACCTTCTGCTGCCAGCTTGGCAAACGGATGATTACCGTTGATATCCTCATCCATAATGTTTTCATGATTACCTTTCAGGAAATGAAAATGAGAAGGAAAGGCTGCCTTGAGTTTCATCACCATGGCCATGGTTTGGAAATTTTCATTCATCTCTTCAGCCATAGCCGGACACTCTTCAAATCCGTTTTTGTACTCTTCCAGAGCCCGGCGCCATCTTTCTGCACCTCGTCTTTCACTGTGCATGCCGTCTCCCACACAGACTATTTGTACCTTTCCGGCCTTAAGCAGTTCGATAATCGTTTGATTTTGAAGACGATACTGCACTAAATCCGGGAAGTAATCCGCACGTCCATGCAGGTCGGGAACGACAACAGTCGGAAGATCCTGCTTGAGCAACACCAATCCCCCGGGCCGCCCTTCATCATCTGACGGTCTATAATCATTTGATTCACTTTCCAGAACCTCATTGGCTTTGGTAAGCAGCTCTTCCATTTTCTCCCTGCTTTTTTTCATAATCTGCCCGGTTTTCCAGTGATCACAATGGTTATAGTTCAGTAAAAACAATGATTCTTTTCATTCGGAATCAAATTGTCGTTCCATTTGGATGATATCATGATCCGCCACTCAGATCGATCATCTTTTGAACGCTCTCCAGCAACTTTTCGGGATAGCGATTCAGACTGTGATCATCATCGAGTTTGTGGAGAGTAATTCCGGAATGTGAAGGTGAGCGAGATATTAAATCCAGAATTGACTCCATGGGAATGACATCATCACGGGTTCCAGCAAAGATTGTACAGTTTATTTCGTCGGGAATGTAAGTGGAGTATATTCTATCCTGCTCCTCCACGGAAAATAGTTGTGGGTCAAAAAATCCCACGGCCGGAGCCAAAAGCACCATTTCCTTAACCAAATCCGGTTTTTCCATGGCAAAAAACAAAGCGCTTAAACCGCCCAAAGATGATCCAATCAACCAGCTGGGTGAGGTGATGAGGTCATTCAGAATTTTATCTCGTTCTTTTAAATCAGGTGGCAGATGGGGGATGATACAGCCAGGGTAATGTTTTTTTAAAAGCTGCGCCTTGGTGCCTTTTGGGCTGCTTTCCATGCCGTGTAAAAAATAGATATTTTTCATCCTCAGGTGCCTGTTAATTGATTTCTTCCAGGGTTTTTAAGGCTTCAGCAGCTATTTCCCTGACTTGAGAGTGTTCATCCTCCAACAATGGCTTGAGTATGGAAATATGCTCGGAACTGCCTATCATACCAATAATATCAGCAGCATCGCCTCTAATCGTCGCGTTCTCATTCTGCAGCAAAGGAATAATCTGGGGCAAGGCATATTTCATGTCTTCAGGTTTTTCCTCGCTTAAATCTTCTAATAGCATATTAACACCCAAGCGAACAAACATGCTACCTTCGGAAAGCATCTTTCCCAATGTTTCATAAAGGGTTTTGTTGTATTTGAATAACTCAACTACCTTGTCAGTATCACCATTTTCAAGGTCCTGAGAAAGAAGAGAGCTAAATTCCTTAAGGTCTTCATTCGATAAAGTCATATTCATTCTATCCAAAACGATTGCGGGTAAAAGTTGTTGTTCTGTTTTTAATCATTGCTTCAGGTTCTCACCGGACATTAATTCACTCAAGAGTTAAATCGTTTGGATGTCTGAATTGATCAACCTTTGAGAGCGGTTGTATACTCCTTGTTTTCGTTTGCCAAACGAGTATAACACTGTTAAAAGCTAAGAAAAAAGGAGGGGGAGGGGACTCAAATCTAAAATGCATTGCTTGACTTTTGAAGTGATTGGAACCAAGATATACCCATCATTTGATGGAATCAAAAAATGGTATTGTTTGATGGAGTATCCAGGGGTGGTCATGATGATTTCAAATTACTGTAATATTTATATTTTGTTGATTTTAAAGAGTAGTTAACCAGATTTAAAAAAGGGGAGTTGACATGTCTGAGATTCGATATGATGGCAAAGTTGCCATTGTCACAGGTGCAGGTACGGGATTGGGTAAAACATATGCAGTTGAGCTGGCAAAAAGAGGGGCCAGGGTTGTGGTTAATGATCTTGGAGGATCAAGGGATGGCCAGGGTGCCAGCTCCAAAGCGGCAGATCTGGTTGTTGAAGAGATCAAAGCGTCAGGTGGTGAAGCTGCTGCTAACTATGATTCGGTGGCAACCAGGGAGGGTGGTGAGAATATCATCAAAACGGCTGTTGATGCCTTTGGGAAAGTGGATATTCTTATTAATAACGCTGGTATTTTGCGTGATAAAAGCATTGTTAAAATGAGTCCGGAAGAATGGCAACTGGTTGTAGATGTTCATTTGCAAGGAGCCTTTTACGTCACTCAACCGGCATTTGCCTTGATGAAGGAAAATGCTTATGGAAGGATTGTTAATACAGCTTCGGGAGCAGGATTATACGGTAATTTTGGCCAGATTAACTATGCCTCTGCAAAAATGGGTTTGGTGGGCATGATGCACTCTGTTAATACCGAAGGAGCCAAATACAATATCAAGTGTAATACTATCGCTCCAATTGCCGCTTCCCGCTTAACAGAAGATATTATGCCTCCTGAAGTGTTCAGCAAGCTTGATCCGAGATTTGTAACGCCCCTGGTGCTGTACCTGGTTTCGGAAGAGGTACAGGATGCCAATATGATTTTTAATTGTGCAGCCGGTTGGTTCAGCAGAACCGCCATTGTCTGTGGCACGGGAACATTTATCGGGGATGGTAAGCGTGATATTGCCGTCGAGGAAATTAAAGAGGCTTGGGGAGATATCACCAGCATGGAAGAAACAAAGGAGCTCAACCACGTAAACGATTCATTTGCCTATCTATCCAAAGTCTTTCAGTAATCCGAAACAGGATTAAACAAGGGATGTTGTCTTTCCTGACAAACAAAAACGGAGGGGAAAATGGTTGGTATTGTTTCATTTGGAGGGTATATACCCCGACTGCGGTTGAATCGTGGCGCAGTATACGGGGCAAACGCCTGGATGGCACCCGGCTTGATTGCAGCAGCAGGGGGAGAACGATCCATGGCAAACTGGGATGAAGATAGCCTGACGATGGCTGTCGAAGCTTCCAGAAATTGCATTGAGGGCTTTGATAAACGCACCATTGATGCAGCTTACCTGGCTTCAATCAATCATCCCTTTGAAGACAGGTTAAACGCCGGGATTCTTTCCACGGCGTTAAATCTGGTTGAGAATATTGAAGCAGCCGATTTTTCCGGTTCCACAAGGGCTGGTTCTTCTGCATTGCTGGCCGGATTAAATGCTGTGAAATCAGGGGATTATAGGAGCGCTTTGGTTGCTTCCGGGGATCGGCGCATTACCAAAATGGCATACCTGCATGAGCTTTGGGCGGGTGATGGAGCAGCCGCTTTGCTTTTGGGAAGCGACCATGTCATTGCTGAATACAAAGGTTCTTTTACGGTAACCCATGATTTTGCCGATCACTACCGGGGAGACAACCATAAATTCGATTACAACTGGGAAGAACGCTGGATTAAAGATGAAGGATTCCTGAAGATCGCTCCCCGGGCTATCAAAGGATTGATGGATAAAACAGGCATCACAGGTCCGGAAGTGGCTAAATTTATCATGCCATGCGTATTTGGCAAGGTTCCTTTCCAGATCGCCGGGAAGTTCGAAATTCCTGCGGAAAACGTATCCGACACCATGCATAACCTATGTGGCGATACAGGGTCTGCTCACTCCCTGGTGATGCTTGTTTCAGCTCTTGAACAGGCAAACCCGGGTGATAAACTGGTTGTCGTCTCTTTTGGGCAAGGTTGTTCAGCCATGCTGTTTGAAGTTACAGGTGAAATCAAAAAACTGTCCGCTAGAAGAGCAATAAGCAGATCTTTAGCTGATAGGAAAGAGGAACATAATTATCTGAAGTTTCTGACTCATCGAGGGATGTTACAGCAGGACTGGACTATTCGGGCAGAAGCAAACTGGAAAACCGCCTTATCCACTTTGTATCGAAACCGTAAGATGATTCTGGCAATGGTGGGCGGTGTTTGCACGAAATGTGGTACATCACAGTTTCCCAAGGCGGAAATCTGTGTGAATCCGGACTGCAAAGCCGTGAATACCCAGGAAGATTGCGAATTTGCAGATGAACCGGGTGAAATCATGAGTTATACATCCGATCTACTGACATATACTCTCGATCCCCCGGCTCACTACGGAATGGTAACCTTTGCCAATGGTGGTCGGGGAATGTTTGATTTTACCGATTATGAGAATGGCAAAATCGAAGTGGGTCTGCCGGTAAGAATGGTATTTCGTATCCGCAACATCGATCAGCAAAGAGGATTTACCCAGTATTATTGGAAAGCCAAACCAATCATCAAACAAGAGGAGGCATAACATGGCGGATGGTATCAAAGACAAGGTTGTGATCCTGGGAATGGGATGTTGCAAGTTCGGTGAGCGATGGGATTGCGGACCTGAAGAATTAATGGTGGAAGCCTTCGAAGAATGTATTGAGGATGCGGGCATTGACAGAAACGAGATTCAAGCCGCCTGGTTTGGTCAGTGTTATGATGAAATCGGTACCGGGAAAGGTGCACCCGGATTGGCTATCTCCCTGAGGTTACCTTATATTCCGGTGACCAGGGTGGAGAACTATTGCGCCACCGGCACGGAAGCCTTTCGGGGAGCTGTTTATGCCGTGGCATCGGGTGCTGTTGACATCGCTCTGGCGCAGGGGATGGAAAAGCTGAAAGACACTGGTTACGGAGGATTGCCTGCAATCGATGGTGTGAATAGCGGAACCTTGCCGGGGCAGACACTACCCAATATTTCCGCACCCGGTGCCTTTGCACAGCTGGCCAGTGCTTATCGTGCCAAACATAGGGTTAATTATGACGATCTAAAACGTGCCATCGCGCATGTGTCCGTGAAGAGTCATGCCAACGGTGCGAAGAATCCCAAGGCGCATTTGAGGAAGCCCGTTACTGTTGAGCAAGTCATGGCATCTCCTATTATTGCCGATCCGTTGGGACTTTTTGATTGTTGCGGGGTCAGCGATGGATCGGCCTGTGCCATTGTGACCACGCCTGAAATTGCCAAAAGCATGGGAAAAACCGATGTCGTCAGTGTCAAAGCACTACAACTGGCTGTGAGCAATGGTGAGGAAAGCGGTTATAAAGACTGGGATGGATCCTATTTTGCTACAACCCGTCAAGCTTCCAAGCGTGCTTACGAGGAAGCCGGTATCAGCAATCCGCGAGAGGAAATCAGTATGTTTGAAGTTCATGACTGCTTTTCAATCACGGAATTCGTAACCTACGAAGATCTTTACATCTCTCCTGAAGGTGGCGCTATCAAAGACGTGATGGACGGTTTTTATGATGCAGAAGGACAGGTGCCCTGCCAGATTGACGGCGGTCTGAAATGTTTTGGACATCCCATCGGTGCCTCCGGTTTGAGGATGATCTACGAAATGTATCTTCAACTTCTCGGCAGAGCCGGCGAACGTCAACTGAAAGATCCCAGAATCGGCCTGACCCATAACCTGGGAGGATTCCCTTTTGCCAACGTTAACGCAATTTCCATCGTCGGAAAATACGAATGGTAATACATTTTAGATTGATGATTTTAGATTTCGAATTTTTTGTTTTGTGAAAGCTTCGCTTTCTAATTTTTTATTTTTCAAAAACTCACAAGCCAAATGCAGCTTACTTTCTCTGACAGCAAAAAATGTGAGTTCTATTTAAAAAATATGGAAATGGCAACGAAGTTGCCGCTTTACAGAAAATCTAAAATCTTCATTCTAAAATCTTAAATGCCTTAAGGGTTGTTTTTTGCATTTACATTTGGACCGGTGAATACTGTTCGCTTTATCATTCCGGTAATGTCTGATAGTGTTGGACGCAACAAACAAAATAACCCATTCGCAAACGACTCATGAGATCGCCGAAAAAGACTATTGCCTTCCTTATTGTCCTGACGTTGCTGATTCCACTGTCAGCCCTGGCTATTAAACTTATTTACAAAGACTACAGGGGGGTCTATCACTATCGCTGTACGGAGAAAACCGGGGGAATAACCATAGTCAATTATCGTGCTGAAGGGGTCTATGTGGACGGACCGAACGGTCAGAAATTTTTTCCCATGGACACTGCTCGAATCGTGCGTTCGCCTGAGTACACACAAATAACCGAAAGATATGCCAGGTGGGGGTGCAGGGAAAAACTGGTCAGATAGCCGGATGGCGTTTAAAATTTTTCAATCAATTCGTGCAGTACCTCGTAACTCTTTATTGAGTCCTCCTTATTTATCACCAGGGTCAGTTCTGTCATCGTAGAAATAATTTCCAGGATATTGATATTCTTCCAAGCCAGTGATTGCAGTATTTGATAGGTGATACCGGGAGTATTGAAAAAATCACCGTCAAAAACAATCGTCAATGCCACCAGGTCCGATTTGGCTTCAAGTATTTCCTCTCCTTTCAGCTTCTTCTTAATGGCATCGAAGTGTTTTCTGCTTACTACTATACTGATTTCATGATTGCTGACGGTGACGTTTAGAAAATCCCCACGATTTAGATCGACCTGGTTGTAAAAGGAGGGAATCAATTGCAGCAGGCTGGGGGATTTTACCACATTGAAGTCACAAATATTTGTTTTCATTGTAATTTCACAATATAACCTGCGGTTACCCTCCTTTTCATACTGCTCCTGCACTTCATTCGCATATCTGCGCAGTGCCATGATAATAGAAGAATCGGTGACTTTTTTTTGCAGAATCTCTTCAATTTTAGGACGTAATTCTGCAGAGAGATTACCAAAGTGAATGATTCCCCTGTTGATGGCTTCCAAGAGATAGGGCTGGTCTCGAACTATCTCTTTTACAATTTTACTAACAGACATGTTGATTTTTTGATTGGGTGTTATTATAGTAACAAAGTGTTAATATCATAACAGAGAGTATTGAGCCTTTCTGTTGCGCAAACGACACGATCTAATTGTTATGTATATGTTTTTTGGAAAACAAACCAGCATTATTTAATGCAAAACGGTTTGGATCCTAACAAAATGGATATTTTTGACACACTCACAAGAAGATAAGGAGCCCTCATGAATCAGTCACTGACAGGAGTTTTCACCGCCATTGTCACACCTTTCGCCGATAATGGAACAATTGATGAAAAATCGTATGCGGAATTGATTCAAAAACAGATAAAAGCCGGGGTTTCCGGCATCGTTCCTTGTGGGACTACCGGTGAAAGTCCGACACTGACTCACGAAGAGCACGATCATATGATCGAAATGACGATCGATCTGGTCGGTGGTCGCGTCCCCGTGGTTGCGGGAACCGGGAGTAATTCCACGGCTGAAGCTGTCAGATTATCTCAACATGCACAGAAAGCAGGTGCAGATGTGGTTATGCTGGTAAAT
The DNA here is from genome assembly GCA_028282825.1 of SAR324 cluster bacterium. Classification (GTDB taxonomy): domain Bacteria; phylum SAR324; class SAR324; order XYD2-FULL-50-16; family XYD2-FULL-50-16; genus JAHJTV01. The sequence goes on along the minus strand of JANQGZ010000011.1, from coordinate 1,104 downwards.
CCTTACTATAACAAGCCTACTCAACAAGGGTTGTTTTTGCACTTTCGCGAGATCGCCGGCTCTATTGATATCCCTTGTATTGTCTACAATATCAAGGGAAGAACAGGCGTTAACCTGGAAACTGATACCTTGCTGAAATTAGTCGATACCTGCTCTAACGTGATTGGTGTCAAGGAGGCATCAGGCGATTTGGACCAGATGAAAGACGTTATTGATCGTACACCGGAAAGCTTCAGTGTCCTTTCCGGAGATGATAACATAGCCCTGAGGCTGATTGAATTGGGAGGATCCGGAGTTGTTTCCGTTGCATCCAACATTGTTCCGGACAAAATGGTGGCATTGGTGGAAGCTGCCTTGACTGGCGATTTTGAAACAGCAAAAGGGATGGACTACGAATTGAGTATTCTCTTCAAAGCCCTGTTTCTGGAAACAAATCCGATTCCGATTAAGGCCGCCATGGCAATGACCGGACTGCTGCAGGAGAATTATCGGCTCCCCATGTGTCCGTTATCTTCAGATTCTCACAGGCAACGGATAAGAGAAACTCTTGTAGAATTAGCTTTATTGGAGAGGGAGCAGGAAGCTGTCGCAGTATAGTTGATGGGCAACAAGTTGCCCATCCTACAATTGCAACTAAATAGCCACCGACAGGGTGTGCATCGGGTTGATGGGCAACAAGTTACCCATCCTACAATTGTAAGATATGTTGATCAAATTCTATTGAACTAATCCAGACGAACCGTTGGAACTTGAATTCTGAATGCCAACCCTGATTCTGTATTACTGGCTGAGATCTTTCCGTTGTGTTTTTCAACAATTTTCCTTGTGATCGATAAGCCAAGACCTGCCCCGTTTTCTCCATTATCGGCAATTCTAAAAAACGGGTTAAACAACTTCACCAAGTCGTTTTCAGCTAATAGTGCACCGCTGTTTGTGAGCTGAATCTCGATTAAATCGCCTTTATCTATAGATGAAAAATTCACTTTACCGTGAGTGGGAGTGTATTTACAGGCATTATCCATCAGGTTGTTAAACGCAGTAATAAATGCATCCTTATTCCCGATTATTTTGGCATCGGATTCAATTTTCCTTTCAATACTAATT
>JANQGZ010000132.1:0-6825 GCA_028282825.1 SAR324 cluster bacterium | reverse complement strand
TCCTAACTCCTAACTCCTAACTCCTAACTCCTAACTCCTAACTCCTAACTTTAAAAATCTAGTTTGCGCCAGATAGTTTTGTACAGCCCTTTCTACAGTCACAACCTGCAGCAACCAAATAGCATTGCTATTGGCTATCCGCATTGCTATCCTAGACGTAAATCTAACGCTCGTTGACTAGGTCAACACGATCCAAATTCCCAAATATAAAACTTAACATCCAAAATGTAGTATAGACGTCAGCGCAGCTGGCACAACCCAAAAATCTAAAATCATCAACCTAACATCTAATATTCAATAAATGTCCAAACTAGGCTGTCTTAAGCAATTCATGGCAAAAGAGAAATCGGCCGTGATTGCTTTTTCCGGAGGAGTTGATAGCAGTCTGCTTGCAAAAGTCGCTTATGATGTTTTGAGCGACAGCGCACTGGCAATTACAGTGGACAGTATGTTTGTACCTCGCAAGGAGATTAAACAGGCAAAACGGATAGCCAGGGATATAGGTATTCGACATAGGATTATTGAAATCCCTGAATTACCGGCAGACATTCTTGATAACGATAAATTACGCTGCTACAAATGTAAAAAAAGAATTTTTTCCCTTTTGCTTGACGTTGCGGCTCAAGAAGGTATGAATGTGTTATTCGATGGTTCCAATGTTGATGACCTCTCCGATTATCGCCCCGGCATGAAAGCCTTACAGGAACTTGACATTAAGAGCCCGTTGCTGGAATGCGGATTTACCAAGCAGGATATTAGAAACACTTCAAAACAACTCAGCTTATCAAGCTGGAACCATCCATCTCTGGCATGTTTGGCTTCAAGAATTCCTTATGACAATCGTATCACCTCAAGTGATTTGTCAAAGGTTGAAAAGGCGGAGGCATACCTGCATCAACTGGGATTTAATCAACTTAGGGTGCGCTGTCATAATAACCTGGCCAGGATTGAAGTTTCGAAGGAAGAACGATCTCAATTTTTTCACGTTGACGTGATGGACCAAATCAACACAGAATTCAAATCATTGGGCTTCAAGTATGTCTCTCTTGATTTGGAAGGCTATAAAACCGGAAAAATGAATTGATATGCATGAACAAAAAATAAAATCACTGTTACAACAGCTGCAGTCAGGGGCTATTGATATAGATAAGGTTCTCGACCAGTTTAAAAATCTTCCCTATGAAGACTTGGGCTTCGCAATGGTGGACCATCACCGTCATTTGAGGACGGGTTGTCCTGAAACGATTTTCTGCGAAGGTAAAACTGTCGAGCAGATCGTGAAAATTGCTGAAAATATGTTGGACAAAGAAGTTAACATCATGGCAACTCGAGCTTCAAAGGAGATCTACAAAGCCCTGAAAAAGCTTGGTTCAAACGTGGATTTCCATGAAGCTGCACGTATTGTTGTCATAAAAAACTCTGATATCGAAAAACGGGAAGGGACCATCCTTGTTATCAGTGCAGGCACTTCTGATATACCTGTTGCTGAAGAGGCAGCTGTGACTGCCGAAACTCTTGGCAACCAGGTTCAGCGTTTGTTTGATGTGGGTGTTGCGGGTATTCATCGCTTGCTGTCGCAAAAGGAGAAAATCGATGCAGCAACCGTATTAGTGGTTGTTGCGGGAATGGATGGAGCCCTGCCCAGCGTTGTGGCCGGATTGACGGATAAACCTGTTATCGCCGTTCCAACAAGCGTAGGATATGGAGCCAGTTTTGGAGGGTTAGCAGCTCTGCTGACTATGCTGAACAGCTGCGCCAATGGTGTGACTGTTGTTAATATTGATAATGGCTATGGTGCGGGCTACTCTGCTTCTGCCATCAACCGAATTGCAGCTCCTGTTCAGGTTTCATCAAAGGAAAGCCGATGACGAGAATTTTATATTTTGATTGCTATTCCGGTATCAGTGGGGATATGACGCTAGGTGCCCTGCTTGACCTGGGTGTCGACCAGCAGGAACTCTTTAGGCAGCTGAGTACCCTGGGAGTAAAAGGATACCAGCTAAAGACCGCCCGCAAACAGTTGAATGGAATCGTCGGAACCGATTTTGATGTGGTTCTGAATATTAAACAATCGCACCACCATCGGCATCTTCCTGAAATAAAAGCGATCATTGAAAATAGCAAAATCAACCAGACTGCAAAGGATTTGGCTAAACGTATGTTTGAAGTAATTGCCCGTTCAGAAGCAAAAATTCACGGCAAAGCCATTAATGACATTCATTTTCACGAAGTTGGTGCCATAGATTCGATTATAGATATCGTGGGAGCGGCTGTTTGTATCTCCCTTTTAAAACCGGACAAAGTTGTTTGTTCCCCTTTGCATCTCGGGTCAGGAACCATAAAATGCGCACACGGTTATCTGCCTGTTCCGGCTCCTGCAACAGTTGATATACTGAAGGGAATACCTGTTTACTCAACTTACATTCAAGGTGAGTTGGTAACACCGACCGGCGCGGCAATCATTAAAACCATCGCCACTGAGTTCGGCCCCATACCTGGTATGACAATCCTGAAAACAGGGTATGGAACAGGCAAAAAAGAATTGAAAATTCCCAATCTGTTAAGAGTGCTATTTGGGAAGGCATCAGATAGCTCCGCTGAGGAACTTGTTCTACTGGAAACAAATATTGATGACATGAATCCGGAGATCTATTCCTATCTCTTGCCGCTGCTTATGGAAAGGGGTGCCCTGGACGCTTATCTCACAAATATTGTTATGAAGAAGGGAAGACCTGGGGTGATATTAAGTGTTTTATGCGAACCCGGAGATGCGGAATCATTGGAGGAGATTATCTTTTCAGAAACCTCGACCCTGGGTATTCGTCACTTCAAACCAAAACGATCCTGTCTGGATCGGGTTCAATCAACCATACAAACTGATTTAGGACCAGTCATTGTGAAATCCGCCTACAAAGACGGAAAACATATGAAATCAGCGCCTGAATATGAGGTTTGCAAAAAACTGGCACGGAATAAAGGAATACCGTTAAAAGAAGTATATGATCGTGTCATTTCCAGCCAAGCATTTAAGGAGCTTGAGAAGAAATACCAGGGATGAAAAAAAGCGTTTGATTGAGAATTGAGAGCTTAAAACACTCCGGTCCCGCTGTTTCAGTGCAGTGGTTGCTCTCGGTTTAAACTAAGGTTTCAATTGGCTAAATAGTCTTCAAGCTTCTCCAGTGCTTCCTGCATATTTGCTCTACCGAAACCTATCCTGAAATTGTTATAGGAAGGGTCATACAAGCTACCTGGTACCAGCAATACTCCTGCTTGTTGAACCAAATCATTGCAGAACTCAGCGATTTTTCCTTGCTTAAAACCCGGAAAAGCAATGGGACCAGCCTTTGGTCTCACCCAGGAAAAACGGTCCTCATGCCTTTCAAAGAACACATCCAGTAATCCCAGGTTTTTAGCTATAATGGAAAGATTCCTCTCAAACAGTTTTTCTTTGTTTTTTAATCCAAGAATTGATAAGAATTCACTGGGAGCACTGTTACAGATCGTCGTATAATCCTTAAAAGATGCCAATCTGTGATACGTCTCCTTATTTCTGGTGACAATCCAGCCAATTCTTAATCCTGGCAATCCAAAACTTTTCGACATCACTCCCAGTGCAATCCCGTTTTCATCAATTTCACAAATAGATGGCAGCCTGTCCGAAACCTCATACTCCAAAAATCGATAAACCTCATCCGAAAAGACGCAAATTCCATTCTGACGAGCAAGTTCAATTACCTGGTTGTACTCATCACCGGTCATTTGGTAACCGGTAGGATTGTGAGGAGAATTGACAATAATAAGTTTGGTTTGTGCATTGATCTGATCTGACAAATAATCGAAATCGAGCTTCCAGGCAGGCCCGTCCTCCAATCTCCAAAAACTCACCTCACAGCCGATCGCCTGTGCCACTTCGGCTAGTGATTGATAGCAGGGGAATTGCACAATCACATGATCTCCAGGTTGCAGCATGGCATTCATGGTATTGAATATGGCCTCTTCAGCTCCAGTATGGACAAGCACCTGGTCTGGGGAAACACCATTGTACAGTTTTGCAATTTCTTCCCTTAAAAGCGGATGCCCCTGTGATTCCGTATAACCTAACCAGAGATCTTTGAATTCGGTTTCAGCCTCCGGCTCCATCTTAAAAAGATCTCCAATGGACATGGCTTCGCAATCAGAGCAGCAAAGCAGATAGGGGGCATTAAACTCATATTTGGCGAAAAAGCGTTCCAGTCTGAATGGTTGAATCTGCATGAAATCTCCGATAGTTTAAGCAAACCTAGTAATACCAGCTGCCCTGGCTTGTTCCATGGCATGATTGAACGCTGCCGGTGACAGGTTTTGATTAATTTCTTCAACATGATGTGCCTTCCCACAGGGACGGTATTGATCCATTATATTTACGTATGTGTTTTTAGATATTTCGTTGACAATGTATGACATAACTTCTTCGGTACCAGCTGTGCCGTTTGGCATAACAAGATGTCTTACCAGCAGACCTCTCGTGGCAATCCCTCTTTCATCGATCTGCAAATCACCTACTTGTCTATGCATTTCCTTCAAAGCTTTCCGAGCCACTTCGGGATAGTCAGGGGCATTGCTGGTCAATTCCGCAATTTTAGGATCCCAGAACTTAAAATCGGGCATGTAGATGTCGATGATGCCATCAAGGATTTCAAGGGTTTCAACTTTGTCATACCCACTGGAATTATAAACTAGAGGGACTTTCAGGCCGCCATCTATAGCCATATCCAATGCTGCCAAAAACTGTGGGACAACATGTGAAGGGCTGACAAAGTTGATATTGTGACAACCGTTATTTTGCAGAATCAGCATGGTCCCGGCCAACTGCCCCAGACTATATTCCGTGCCGTTCCCTTCATGGCTGATATCGTAATTCTGACAGAAATTGCATAGCAGGTTGCAATGAGTAAAAAAAATAGTTCCCGATCCAAATGCTCCAACCAACGGAGCCTCTTCCCCAAAATGGGCATTAAAGCTGGAAACGTAAGCTTCTTCGCCGGTCTTGCAATCGCCCAACTCGTCAGAAAGTCTGTCTACTCCGCAATTTCGCGGGCAAAGGGTACATGAGTTCAATAAACGTCGGGCCTGGTTTATCTTATCCCGTAGCAGACCCTTTCGTTTTGTCTTCAGATATACAGGTTCAAATTCAGACATGATAGTTCCTCATTCAAAGGTTCGCAATCGTTGCCCAAACCCATCCAGCCAAGCAAAATCCCCTTCAACGTATCTTGCTTATCCTATCCCTCCAGAGTAAAACTGACAATTGATCTCTTATTCAAGAAAATCAGCCGGACTTTGTATTCCTCTTCCCCCTTTTTTTGTCACATGCGTATAAATCATTGTAGTACTGACATCTTTATGCCCCAATAGGTCTTGAATTGTCCGAATATCATACCCGGCTTCCAGCAAATGGGTCGCAAAACTGTGTCTTAAAGTATGACAGGTTGCATGCTTTGGTATCTTTGATAACTTGACTGCTGATTTCACAGCCCTTTGAACCTGCCCTCTCCCTATATGATGCCGCCTCATGACACCAGTTCTGGGATCAAGAGTTCTTTTATCTGCAGGAAAAACATATTGCCAGCTAAGATCCCTGTTGGCCGTTGGATACTTTTTTTCCAATGCAAATGGAAGATAGACATTGCCAAAACCCTCTTGAATATCAATTTTGTGGATTAGAGAGACCTTATTGATTTGATGTTTTAACGGATTAAGCAACATTCTTGGCAGAACAGTTATACGATCTTTCTTACCTTTTCCATCTCTGATCATGAGTTGATTGTGACTAAAATCGATATCCTGAACTCGTAATCTGAGACTTTCCATCAACCGTAATCCAGACCCGTACAGCAAATTGCCAACTATCCAGAATACGCCATCAAGGCAGGATAAAACTAGCTTAACTTCACTTTGGCTGAAGACAACGGGCAGGCGTTCAGGCTTTTTTGCATAATCCAGTTTGTTTAGCCATCCAAATTCTTTGTTAAGCACTTCTTTGTATAAAAATACCAAAGCCGACAAAGCCTGATTCTGGGTGGAAGCCGCCACCTGACGATCATTTGCCAGATGGTTCAAGTACTGTGTAATTTCATTTTTACCGAGTGTGTTGGGATGGCGCTTTCCGTGAAAAAGAATGAATCGCTTAACCCAATCGACATACGACTTTTCAGTGCTGATGCTATAGTGCTTCCTTCTGATTGCATTGCGAATTTGATCAAGTAATTTCAATGACGGCTGTTGATAAAATCTCATCATTTTTCCTATCCGATTATTCAATTTTTCAAGACTGACCTCCTTTCAAAAGTGAACAAATATACACTATATTTCATCTCCTGACTTGGCAAGAATAATTTCCAGTTTTTCAATAACTTTCTAAACTGCCAACAATAGCCCTCATCAAGCCTTGATCTATGTGTCACTTAAAACAAAACCACCAAAACTAGCCAGTTATGTTTTATGTGTCCCATATACAGGACTTTCACGATCTATGTCCGAATTTGAACCATAAACCTTGAATTAACCATTTTATTGTGTGAGGATCACACCTAAACCGATGTTGGATGGTTTATTTGCTCATTAAAACCACCTAAAGAACTATATCCAAATATAAAACCTAAACCACCCAAAAGAGCATCTATGTTCATATTTACAACATTCCACCCCCTCAAAACCCAATTATCGATCCGCTAAAACATAATCAGTGTTAGGGAAAGTAAATGAGAATAAGCATATGATACGCGACATTTTCCAGAAACAACTAGTTCAAAGCATTATTGCGGGTGTAATATCCGGGTTAATCGT
>JANQGZ010000045.1:0-137812 GCA_028282825.1 SAR324 cluster bacterium | reverse complement strand
TTTTGGCGGGAAAAAGGCCAAGCATATCAAAAAAAGGTTGATAATATTCGTCCAATATCGTTTTCAAAACGCCTCTTCAAAAAATAAAAAGTAGTTATTGACCTTCTATGTCTCGTTGCTCATGTTGCAATGAAGTGTGCCATTTCCCGGTATCAGTTGGTTAAGGAAAACGACTAAGGAGGGTCTCAACAATCTGAAAACCGATAGCTGATGAAACGTTTAAAATTCAGACAGAAGTCTGTAATTGCTGACTAAACAAGGCTCAGCAAAACGCTGAAATATATATCATTGGCTAATATTAAATTTGCATATAAGAAATATATTATTCGTATATACCAATACAATTTTTAAATGTAAATTACAAAGACGTTAAAGATGTGACTTAACTTGGTTATTTCGAGCAAACATCAGAAGTTCAGTCGACACATCAAATATCTAAGTTCTTTTGGTATAACATGCATACCTGCCTGTTTCAAATACGAATGAATCAATGTCCGGTGAGTGCTTTCAATCGTTCTGACAGGCTCACTAATTAAGTATGCCTTTATTTTGCTTTACGTCCGATATTAATGTCCATTTCACCTATATCGCTCTCTTGCGTAAAGCTGCATACTGACTGAAATCCAACATCGATCATAGTTTGCGAGACTAATCCCTGTGGGAGCGCAAAATCAGATCCGTATAACTCACCAGCAAGAAATTCCATTATATGATTAACCGGTTTTGTGCGTTCGCCCGTAATGCCGTCTTGATGGGTTATAAATAGGCCACCTGGAGCAAGAGCATCAAGTATCTTGTTAAACAATTCAGTGATACGAGATTTATAAAAATTTAACGTTGTGCTGGCAAAAATAAGATCAAATGAATTGCCCAGGGAGTCAACCATGTAGTCACCTTCTTTGACCGAGATTCGTGTATCAGCTTCGTATTCTTTGAGAAACTCTTGAGCTACTGCAGCCACCTGAGGCTGCTCAAAAATTACACCTTTCATTGAAGGATGCGAACTAACAATGGCTTGTGCATAAAAGCCGGCACCGCCTCCCAGATCAAGCATAGATTTCATTGTTGGAAATTCCGGCTGTTGAGAGACAATTTGTGTGATATATTGAGCCGGGCCACTGAATTGATAGGCTGCAGACAGACGAGCCGATCTGGCCCAGATTGCACCATGAGACGGCTCCCGCCTTTGTTGCTCTGGCGGACCGTTGATAATCAATTTTTTCAGGTTAGACTTCAGTTGGTCGTGCCATTCGCGGTAGTGCAGAAAAAAAGCACCTAGATAGCACGGGCTTGAGGTGACAAGAAAGTCGGCGCTTGCGCCGGAGTTAAAATAAAGATCGTTTTGCTTCTGAATAGCATCGATGCCTGCCAAAGTATTAAGAAACAGTTCTGTATTGCGCGGATGGCTTCCCAGTTTTTTGGCGATTTTTTCAGCTGATAACGGTTCAGTTATCGCGTCGAACACCTTTAGTTGAATAGCTGTGACTAGAATAGCGCAACGAATATCACCCATAATGATTTTTTGAAAATCAGCCCAAGATTGCGTCACATTGGGTAGTCTTTTCATAAATATCTCTCCAGTTGGTTTTTGGTTTTTGACACTTGAAAATTCTTATCAATTGTTCCTACTCATCCCGGCTTCTATAGCTGTTTCAGCCACTTCCGTATAGTAATTCTCTCCCAGGCTATGAACAAAAAAATGGTCTCCTTCAAACTGTTTTATTTTAAAATCACCTTTAGTTACCAATTTCCATCTCTCCATTTGGTCCAGATTAGCGTCCGGATCATGATTACTCACATGCGCCACAATCGGTGTATTCAGCATCTCATCTTTGTAATCAAAGGACTCATTCAGCTTGTAGTCATTTTTTATGGACGGCAATAGGACTTTGAGAATCTCTTCGTTTGCCAAAATGTCTTTTGGTGTCCCGTTCACCCTTTTCAGCTCTTCTACCAACTTGTCATCTCCCATGTAAGTCTGGTAGGGATCTTTGAAATCGTCCTGGGGAGCATGTCGCCCCGCCACAATCAAAGTAGCCGGTTTACGCTTATAGAGGGTCTCCAAAATAAATGCTGTTTTAAAGGCCATAATCGCCCCTAAACTATGTCCAAAGAGAGAAAATGTGGTTTCCCCAACCTCAGCATCTATGGCTTTCGCAATATCCGGAACCAGTTTTTCATAATGGGTAATGAATGTCTCACGCATACGCGTTGCTTTTCCGGGCAATTCTACCGGATAGGTCGTTACACCCTTGTGGTATTCCGCCCATGGTTTATAAGCCGAAGCGGTTCCTCCGGCGTGATGAAAACAAAAGAGCTTATGGGAAATCTCCTTTTTTTCGGAGTTTAAATGGCTAAAAGGAAACCAAATATTTTTGTCGGTATTGTTCACGGATTCTTCCTAACAGTAATTCTTTGTTTTGAGTTGTTTAATATGACGATGGCTTTACTGATTCCCTATAGGTGTTATCCCTTTGAAGCTTGCGCGATCAACTGACGTTTATTGATTTTGCCGAGATTTGTGAGCGGCCAGCTCTCTACGATTTCCAATTGATCGGGCAGCTTAAACGTTGCCAGGCCCCTGTCCTGCAAAAATCGACGAATTGTTGCCAGATCCAGGTCGGCATTGTCTACAATTTGAACAAATGCACATGTTCTCTCTCCCATTGTCTCATCCGGAACCCCCACGATCGCAACCTCTTTTATATCCTGAAACATACCGAGATGCGACTCTATCTCGGCTGCAGAAATCTTCTCTCCGGCACGATTGATCTGCTCCTTGGCGCGACCAAGAACCTGGATATTTCCTTCCGGGGTCAAACGAGCAATATCACCGGAGCGATAATATCCATCTTCTGTAAATGCAGCACTGTTTACTTCCGGCGCACGGTAGTAATTCTGAATGGTATAAGGTCCTCTTACCCACAACTCACCTGCTTCTCCTTTAGAAACGTCGTTGCCATGCGCATCCACAAATCGCAATTCATCAGCCTCACTCAAAGGACGTCCCTGGGTGTTTAGAATGACCTCCTCCGTGTCATTCGGATGGGTATAGCACAGCAGCCCTTCCCCCATTCCGAAAACCTGCTGGAGCGTGCACCCGAGGGATGGACCTATTTCAGCAGCCAAGGCATCGGACAGCGGAGCGCCACCCACCTGCAAAAGCTCAAGGCTGGAAAGATCACTTTTGTCCCATTGGCGTGCCTCAACCCAAATACTGACCAGGGCAGGAACCAGTGCTGTTACGGATACCCTTTCCTCCTCTATTAATGGAAAAGTCTCATCACAACTGCTCGTTTTACTCATCACAACGCGACCGCCGACCGACAGGGTCCCCAGAATACCCGGGCATCCGAAAGGAAAGTTGTGCGCCGCCGGCAGTGTCGCCAGATAGACTGTGTCCTTGGTAAATCCCGAATATTCGGCAGATGCGATGGTGTTGTAGGCATAATCGGTATGGGTTCTGGGAATAAGTTTTGGTATCCCACTCGTTGTGCCACCGGAAAGAAGGAGCAATGCCATGTCCCGGTAGTGGGGGGCCGGTAAATCCATTTGAGGTTTTTTCAGGCTTTCCAGCGATAAACTCCCTTCAAGTTTTCCGTTGTCGGATATCAGGTGCTTGAGACATGCATGCTTTTTCATCATGCTGTTAACCAAGCCGTAATAATCTACCCCCAGAAAACTGTCTGTCGTGATATAGGCAACAGGCTCCGCCAGGCTGCAGAATGCATCGATTTCCAGTACACCATTCGCCGGCATGGTCATAATAGGCACGGCACCGAGTCGGAACATGGCCAGGCAGGTCTCCACAAATTCAATGCTGTTTGGAAGCTGAACAATGACCCTGTCCCCTTTCCTGATCCCGAGCTCGTATAACCCGGCAGCAAGCTCACTCACATCGTTATCCAGTTCTGTATAGCTCAGCCGTCTTCCCGAATCGACAATTGCTATTCGATCTGTGTAGCTCTTAGACCATGATTTGAGATGATCTCCCAAGGTGTATGGTTTCCAGTATCCTTTTTCTTCATAATAGGCTACGCGCTCAGCTCTGTCCGATGATAGTTTCATAATGTTACCTCGCCTTATATGTATAAATGAATTGGCAGTTCCAATCTTTTGACAGGTTTTAATTGATCTTTAATATGAGTTTATCACTGCTTATTCAGAATCATTTGAGAGAATAAATAATTGTTGCCCAAAACTGTCCAACTTATGATCACGGCCAGGTATCACGTCCAAGAGGTTGAAGCCTGATCCGATAAATGCCTCAGACCACTGCTCTTCATCCATAAATGTCGTGTCGCTCTTTTTACGGGCGTCATCTGCTGCTTCCATCATAAAGATTTGCGAAATCAACATCTGGATCGATTCACCGTCCGCTTCTATGATAAACATGATCCCTCCCGGGACCAGTAACGCCTTCAAATCTTTTAAGACCTTAAGGGTATCCTTAACATTGTTTAATACACCGTTTGCAATAATAATATCTATTGTCTCTTTTCCAACGCCCTGTTGCTGGTAATCTATTTCCAAATCAAGAACCTGCGTGCTTACCCATGGAGTTTCTTTGTATCGTATGTTTGCTTCACTAAAAAAATAGGCGGAGATGTCAGTATAGATGTAATTTTCGATCCTATCCGAAAGTCCTGAATTTCTGATTCTGTCATTAACCACATCGGACGTTGCTCCTGTTCCGGCGCCGACTTCCAGGATAGTGAGCTTTTTAGTTCCATTTCGGGCGATTTTTTCCACTTCAGCAGCCACCTGCCGGTTTAGGAACCAGGCGAGTAAGGTTTCCCGGTAAAGTGCATTTGCCACATCATTTTTTCCTTTTGGAAAGAGGAGTAGGGCTGCCTTTTGTTGGCCTGCCATTAAAGCAGGCAGTGCCTCGACATTTTGATAAAAATAGAGAGAGATCAGGGGAGAACCCAATCTATGGTCCCATAAATCCCTTGCCTTTTGCCATTGAAGTTCTAACTCATCTTTTGTGACAATTGTCCCAGCAGATCGATACCTATTGCCATCCTTCAACAGATATCCTTTGGCCGTGAGAATTTTGAGCCAGCGCCCTATCACGTAGTGGTGCTTGGGAATTATTGTCAGTGCAGAGATAAGCTCCTCTTCGGTATGGCTCTTGTTTTCTTCCAGAAAACTTCCATTGCTTTGGAACTGGAAGAGCATGGCCAAGAGGCAGGCTCTATCCAATTGCTCCATGGATGAGTCAATCTCTTTTTTGGAAAGCTCATTATATTTTTCGGCCATCGTCAGTTGCTGGTAGTAAGGGCCAACGACTGTTGCAGCCGATAAAAACGTTTTATCCGGGTTTTCACAATTGACGGGATAGCCCAAAGCATTGCTGATTTCTTGCCAGAGCTGGGAAGACACAACCTCCTGCTGTCCCCAAAGGGTTATTTGATTTTCAGGGATAGTCCCACGAACAAGCCCGGCCGCTCTATTAATATCCTTTAAGATAGTTTCAGGCCATAAGCGGGTCAGCACCTCCTGGTATGTCGGGTATTGAGTGGGGCCGATAAGCATAGAACTTTCTTCAAGCATGCCTGGCGTCGGACGACTAGTTAAGTCTCCCGGTATGAAATCATAACCAGGGATCACTAGTCTTGGCTGCCATGTAACCGGACCATGAGAGTCGACTAAAGAAAGACACCCTCCGCCTACTCCCAAAGTAATACTGTGCATGAGATGGAAATAGCTGTCCGAAACCTGCGGGTCCACCTGGTTGTGTGCCCTGATAACCACGGGAATACCGCCAATGGTCATACTTAAAACCTGAAAAGGCGTATTTCCTTTTATAGTCTCTTCTACTTTCCATGGTCGAACGGAGGGCAGTACTTTAGTCAGAATGTGGGCTAATGGAAAAGAGACCTGGGTAGCCAAATCAATGTTTAAATACAGTGAATTTTGGTGATTGATAATACCTTTGGCCAGTGTAATAAAATTGTTTACAGAGGGAAGCTCTACATAGAGGTCACCCAGCACAAAATATACATTATTTTGCTTGGCTGTTTTATAACAAAGAGCGAGATCCTTTTGGTGAACCGGCTGTTCCAAGACAACGTGAATCCCCTTTTCCATCAGTTTTACCGCTAATCCGGTACCCTCACCGCCCATAACAGAAGTGCTGACCACTACGCAGGCCAGGTCTATATCCGAGGGCAACTGTTCCGGATCAGTATATACTTTTGTATCGTAGCGTTGGGCGCAGTTCTGAGATTTATTACTCCCCTTGGAGAGTATACCGGCCAGTTCAAATTCACTAGATAGTTTTGTTGCCTCCAGGTAAAACTGGCCAAAGCGCGTTCCGCAGACAATGACTTTTAATTTTTTATCTACTTTATTCATTCTTTAAATGGCTCCGGTCACAAAATTATCTTCTTGCAGCCCAGCCTTTGTTACACTTGTTTCGATATTCTCGGAAATTTCCCGGATAGTGGGACCTTTGAAGAGATCATCAAGGGCCAAGGTGTAACCATAAAGCTCTTTGGCTGTGTTAACAAACTGGATAGCCTTCAAGGAGTCTCCTCCTTTATTAAAAAAATTATCCGTGATACTTGGAGACTCTACTTGCAAAATGGCCTTCCAAAGTTCGGCAAGCTCTTTTTGAATTTTTGTCTCAGGTTCGATTTGTTCAGTTTGTTTTATGCTTTGTTTTTCAGGCTCGACTAAACTTAACTGCTTCCGGTCAACCTTTCCGTTAGCACTCAGTGGGAACTGCTCGTGAATAACAAAACTTTGGGGCACCATATAATCGGGGATTTTTCTCCCAAGGGTTTCGATGAAGGCATCCTGGGAAAACTGGCTTATCTGACCTGGGGCTTTCGCAATCATTAAGTGTTGTCCCATATCTTTTAATGGTCCCTCCGTATCAGGCCAAAATGAAAACTCACCGAATTGATGCTCATATACCAGATTCTGCCATGTTTTGTGAGATAAAAGCGGTAAGCGTGTCTCTTGTCGTTCATCAACAATGTTCTTATAACCGTCCTCAAAAAAGGCCACAGTAACCAGTAACAAAGTGGCATTAACCGTACTTTCAGAAAAAATCAGGAGACCGTTAGGGCGCAACATTTTTTTTAAGTTTTCCAAGCTTTTGTGTAAATCTTTACTACGGTGCAGAGTGTTCTCGGCCACAATCAAATCATAACTATGAAGGGATAGATTTTGTTCAGTCGGAGAGATTTCAACATTGAATTGTTTGTAGCTGATAGTGTTTTCGCCAATTTCTTGCTGTTTTATTTCCAGGAAGAACTCCGACTCATCAGTGTATACATACTCACCATGGCCCTCAATAACTTTTGCATACTCCTTGGTGCCATGACCGGCCCGTGTCCCCAATTCCAAAACATTAAAGGTTTGATTTGGGTTCTGTTCAACGATTGCCTTGAGCGCGTTTGACAGGCAGGAACTTATATATTGCTGTCCTAAATTGTAATTTCCCAACTTATCAGGTGTCAGAAACCCACTATCATTCGTCAGTAATGATATGGGTTCCAATTGGCCTTTCAACATTTGTACGCAGATCTCTTGGTTGGAAAAGAGGTGGCAGCTCAAAGCCTCCACTATCTGTTGATTAGCGTTTAACGGTTTGGCCGGTCCCTTTTTTTTCAAAGCATTGGCCTTTTCTGATAAGCCTTCCAGGCCCTGGTATCCCTGTTCTGTCTTTGTCAAAATTCCCTTTTCAACCAAACGCTCCAGCCAGGTTTCCAACAAGACATGGTATCTGTCTGTTATTTCCCCGTTTCGTATTATTTCTGTTAGCGTGTAGGTCTCTTTTTGATCGCGACAAATATCCAAAGCTTCAAGGTAGCTACAAAGGGCTGTGGTACCCAGCAGTTCCACAGCTTCCGCGAAGTGCAGCATCTCGTTTGGCGTTAGAGGTGTTTCAATGTGTTGATTTTTTTCCTGGACAGCATCAGCCAAACATATAAAATAATTGGAATCTTCTCCCTCTTCAGCGGTTAGTGTTTCGACAAATGAACTTTCCTTTTCTGAGTCTAAGAGCAGGTGACCAATTAAAAATGGATTTTCATTATCGTTTCCCAGGGTCACAACGGCATTCTTTATACCATTGAGCTGTTTAATGTTGGTTTCTATTTCACCCAATTCAATCCGGTAGCCGCCAACCTTCACCTGGAAATCACCGCGACCTAGAAACTCGACGTTTCCATCCGGAAAATACCTGGCTAAATCGCCGGTTTTATAGATCCTTTCCCCACTACGCGGATGTTTGATAAAACTCGCATCGGTCTTCTCCTTATCATCCCAGTAACCAAGAGCCACACCGTCACCGCCGATATAGAGGTCACCGGGTACCCAGATCGGAGACTCCTCCATAAGCTCATTCAGAATATAAAATCGCTGGTTAGCCAAAGGCTTTCCATAAGGAATACTCTTCCACTGGGGATCAAGCTCTTCAATCCGAAACATATTAGACCAGATTGAAGCTTCTGTGGCTCCTCCAAGAGAAATGATCTCGATCTCTTTGAACTCGTTTCGCATCCGTTCCGGCAAAGAGGTGGGAATCCAGTCACCGCTCAAAAGAGCTATCCTGAGTGTATGAGCCGGAATCGGGTCTGCACCTGCTGTTAGATGCTCCATGAGCATCTGCATAAACATCGGCACTGTGTTCCAGAGTGTAATCTTGTGCTGTTTTATGAGTGATAGCCAATGATCCGGATTTTTAACCTTGTCGGCATCCGGAAGCACAAGAGCACCGCCAACTGCCAGTAGTCCAAAAACGTCATATACCGAAAGATCGAAGTTGAGATTTGACAAGCCAATGGCCCTGTCCGTTTTATTTACCTGGAAACGACGATTAATATCATTGATGGTATTAACTGCCCCTTTGTGGTCAATCATCACCCCTTTGGGCTGACCTGTCGAACCGGATGTAAATATTACGTAGGCCAAATCTGATGGTTTTGCTTGCGGCAGATTTGAAACAAGTTCCAATTCACCTTGCAGATCAACGGCTATTTTTTTGACGTGATCCGGTGTTTCCAGCTGAAACTTTGACTGGATCAAAGCGACATCCACCTTCCCTTTCTCCAGGAGGAAGTTTATTCGCTCTTCCGGATTTGAAACATCCACTGGCATATAGGCAGCGTTAACTTTGAGTATAGCCATAACAGCAACAATCTGTTCCCACCCTTTTTCCATAACCACAGCAACGAGGGTATTAGGTCTTACGCCCTCTTTAATCAAGATTTCTGCAACAGCGTTGGCCCTTTTGTTTAACTCGCCGTAGGTTAAGTTTTTGCCAGTAGTGATAACAGCCTCACGGCTATCATTGTTCCGTACCTGTTTTTCAAACAGGGAAAGCAGTGTCTCAGTTGAGCTAGCGAAATTTGTTCTATTGGCCTCTTCCTTAATTTTTTTGCCTGGAACATCCACTAACGAAGCGCCTGCTTTTTGCCAGGTAAGTTCATCGCTCACTATTTTCTGTATAACGTTTTTGTAAACATCAAACATCTCCGCGATCATTCCGTCCGGAAAAAGTTCACACAAGGCATCCCACGCCAGGACAAGCTCGCCGTCCTGCACGGAAACCTGATGGTCCAGCCACACCTGCGGAGTTTGAGATATCCCGTAAATGATTTTACCAAAATAGTGAATAGGATCATCGCTTCCTTTGTTAACCCCCAAGGCACTGGTAAATACAACCGGCATCGTAATATCTTGCCTGTTACCGGATAACCTTTTGATCTCACGTTCAACCACAATACCACTCACATGCGGATGGTCCAGATCCTGCCATAATTGTTCCTGCAACTTTCGACAACGATCTCCAAAACTGTTGCCGGAATGATTATCCACCTCCAATAAGGTCAGAGAAGAGAAGTCACCGATCAACTCACTGACTTCAGGGTGGAGATCAAGACGGTTGAACCTGGTCAAGTTGAGGGTAAATTTTTGTGACTTGCTATAGGCTCCCAATACTTCGGCATATGCTGTCATCAGGACCACAGATGGCGTTAGCTGATGTTTACCTGTCAGATCCTGCAGAGTTTGCCATTGTTGGGGTGAAAGTCTGGTTTCAAAGCGCGTAAACTCCTGTTTTGTCAGTTCATCCGACTGTTTTGCCAGAGGCAGCTGGGGAGCAGCCGGCAAGCTGGCCGCCCTGTTTTTCCAGTATTCCAAGTCTTTTTCGTAACGGGATGATTTTCTAATTTCTTCAAGTGTCAGTACATAGTCTCTGAATGTCAGCTCAAGTTGAGGCAGGGTGGCGTGCGGATTGCTGTACAGACGGCTCCATTCTCCCAACAGATGAAACATGCTGAAACCATCATAAATGATGTTGTCAAAACCAATGTGCAGGATCATTTTACCCTGGTCGCATTTGCTGACCCGTACATCAAATAATGGCCACAGTGACGTATCAAAAATCTGGTGGGACATCTCCTCCCGAATGATCTGCAAGTGTACATCCACCTGTTGCTTTTGTTTTGCAGAAACATCATAAGTGCGGATTTTGTATTCAGGAACCGTCTCATTGATGATCTGAGACTGACCATCCTCTAAAACGACGGCCCGCATCATGGGGTGGGCTTGGATGAGCCGGTTCCAGGCGAGGTCCATGGCATCCGTATCTAAAACCTCACTCTCCATCTCAAAATAGCAGTGGGTGGACACATCCCCCAGCGAGTAGAGACCGCTTCTGCCGATCCAATAGGATTGCTGGATATCCGTTAAAGGGAATGGTTTGTAGTGGTCTTCTTTATTGATAACGACAGGCGGCAGTTCTTCGTAGACGCTACTTTTTTGGTTTTGCAGGGCTTTGACAAAATCGGCTAGTATCGGATACGTGAAGAGGGTCTCCAACGATATATCCATACTCAGTGATTTTTTGTGTTCAACAATTAACTGGGTGGCCAGTAATGAGTCGCCTCCAAGATCGTAGAAGCTGTCTGTCAAACTAACCTGTGAACACTTAAGGATGCGCTGCCAAACTGCAGCGATCTTGATTTCCATTTCTGTTTGTGGCTCTTTATCGATCTTAGTAGCCGTTTTAATTCCTTGCCCGAAGGAACTTAGAACCTTGCGGTCAATCTTACCGTTAGCTGTGACCGGTAGCTCATTTAAGACAAAGTAGGTAGCGGGAATCATATAATCGGGCAATTTTTCCCGTAAATATGATTCAAGCTGTTCCTGTTGGAATTGTCTCTTTTCCTCCCCGGCTGTACCTACAATCACATGTTGATAAAAGGAGTTAAGCTGATACGCTTTGCCCGGAAAAGCCTGGCCCTTTTCAAATCCTGCGGTGCTCATTTGATCAATCCACTCTTCTGAGGAAAGAAGCGGTTTAGCGGTTTCTTTACGCTTATCAAGGAAATGGGAAAAACCATTCTCCAGAAAAGCTGTTGTGATCAGTTGAATGGCCGTATTTTTTGTTGTCTCGATGACAAATAAGATACCATCAGGTGCTATCAGGTCTTGGAGATAAGCCAGGGTCAGGTTTAAATCCAATGCTCTATGCAAGCTGTTGTTGGCAAAGATCACATCATAGTGATGGGCTTCAAACCGCTGAAGCAGGGGATTTTGATTTTGATTAAAGTGACGATAACTAACATTGGAATATCCGGCGAATGTTTCGTTGACTTGCTCTTCAAAATATTTGGAGGAGTCTGCACAGGTATAAGAAACATTCACGCTGTCTAATTGAGTGAGGAGCTCTTTGCTGGTCTGTAAACTTCTGGCTCCCAATTCAAGAACTCTTACACACTCTTTAGATTGAGCGAGTTTCTGAATGCCCTCTTTAATGAGTTGTATACCAAGACGGTTTTTTTGATCCGTACCGGCCGTTTTCCGGGCGAATGCATCGGGTGTCTGTCCTTCTTCAGCATAGACCAAGGTAAGAGGATCTACTTCCCCTTTTAACAGAGCGGTACCGCTATCCGTAAACTGATTGATAAAATTCCTGATCTCTTTATCTTGCCAATCAGGTTCTTCACGTTGATCAAAACTTTCTACATTTTCGTAATAGTCAGAATCCAATTGCTTAACAATCCCTGCATCTTCCAGGAATTGATACCACTGCTTCACCAAGCCCTGATATTTTTCCGCTATCCTGCACTGATGATATATTTCCCACAATTTATAGCTCTCTCCTGCCATGGCAGGGACCTGAATGTTGAGCAACAGACGACAGATATAAAAAAGGGTGAGTTCATTGACCGCCTTTTCATAAGCGATAAATTCTTCTATGGCCTTTTGGTCGACGTCTTCCTGCTTGCAAAACGTTTCAGCCGACTCTTTTAAATGCTCACTCACTCTTCTGGTTTTCTCCGTATCGGAGCTCATGGTTCTGAAGATCGCTTTGGACTGCTCATGTTCAGGAATGAGAAAACCGGCAAGGTATCTGTTTTTGCTTTCTCCTAAAGGAAGCACAATGCTTTGTTTGATTTCAGAATGATCTTTTATAGAAGTCTCAATTTCCTCAAGCTCGATACGATGACCCCGTATTTTTACCTGTTGATCTTTACGGCCTAAAAACTCAATGATCCCGTCAGGCCAATACTTTCCATAGTCACCGGTCCTGTACCATCGTTCTTCGTTGTCTATAATAAAACGGTCCCCTGTTTGCTCGGGAGCTCCAATATACCCTTTGGCAACGCCATCACCGCCGATCCATAACTCGCCGGCCACCCAGTCGGGGCAATCTTCATTCCAGCTGTCCACCACCCTGTATTTTTGATTAGCCAGGGGGTATCCGTAGGGGATCGATTTCCAACCGGCGGGAAGAGGGGTCTCTACCTCAAAATAGTTTGACCAAATGGAACCTTCAGTTGCTCCTCCCATAGCTATCATCCTGGCATTTGGCATCCGATCTTTTAACCGTGACGGAAGATCAAGACCAATCCAATCGCCGGAAAGACAGACAAGGCGACAATCATCCAAACGCACCTTGCTTCCTTGTGCTTCCAACATAAGCATGTCAAAAAGAACAGGTACCGTATTCCAGATGGTTATCTTATATGCCTGCATTAAGCTAAGCCACTGTGCAGCTTCACGCCGTTGCTCCGTGGCAATCAAAACCAAAGCGCCGCTGGCACCTAAAAGACCGAAAATATCATACACTGATAAATCAAAATCTATTGCAGATACAGTCAGGACCCTGTCATTCTCAGAAACATCATATTTTTTGTTGATATCAGCTATTGTGTTTAAAGCGGCACCGTGGGCAATCTCAACCCCTTTTGGCTCTCCGGTTGAACCGGAGGTGAAAATAATATAGGCAGATTCATCCGGCTCGGCTAAAACCGGCTCGGACAAAGGCTCAGCCTCTAGAGCATCTTCGATAGTTACGCAAACCACCTGGTCAGACTCTTCCCGGCTGGATTTTTTATCTATGATGATGCGGTTAATAGAAGCTTTGTTATAAATAACTTCTTTTCTACTTTTGGGTTGTTGTGTATCGATAGGAACATAGACACCTCCTGCGGCCAATACTCCCAGGATAGCCTCGATTTGATGATATCCTCGATCCAGCAAGATCCCCACACTCTCCCCTTGTTTCAGGCCTTGATTCTGGAGATAACGGGCAATTGACAGGGTATTCCTGCGCAACTCACCGTAGGAAAGCTCTTTGCTGGCAGCAGGATCGATTATGGCTATCCTCCCAGGGTTTTCTTTAGCTATGGCAAAAAAAGCCGCATGTATGCTTTCCTTTGGTAACACCGGATCGAGCTCAATACATTCATTCCTAACCTGAAGCTGATGATCCAGGCTGATAGCGGGAGCTTTGTTCCAATTTTCTTCCTTTTCAATTAACCAATGAAGCGTCCGTTCATAGGTTTTAAACATGTCATCAAGCATGTTGGCAGGAAAAAGCTCATCAACACTATCCCAAACCAATAACAAACCGTTATCAATGTCATACAATTGAAAATCGAGCCATACCTGGGGAGTCTGTGAAACCATGTATGTCATATTCCCAAAGGCCCCTTGAAACTCCTCGTTAATCAAGGGAATACCAACGTTGTATGAAAAAACAACAGGAGCCATTGTTTTAGCCCCCGGATGTTGTCTGGCGTAATCTCTTTGGATCCGGATGGCGGAATAAGCAACATGCTCCATGTCTTGGTGAAACTGCTCCTGCACCATGCGTACTTGCTCAACAAAGCTACGCGGAATCTCAAAGTTCAATTCCATTAACAACAGGGTGGTGAAGTCTGCAACAACCTCTTCAACTCCTTCTTCCTGAGCATCCCGGTTGAACAAGGGAATATTGATCAAGAATTTATCGTTCTCACTCCATTTGTGGAGCACACGGCCGTATAGTGTCATCAGAACCATCGCCGGAGTAATTTGAAAGGCCTTTGCGATAGATTTTAACTTTTCCCATTTTTCCGGTTCAATAAAAACGTCTCGCCGCTTGAATTTTGGAAACTCAACCTGTTCAGGACTCTTAGCAAGAGGAAGTTCCGGAGCTCCGGAGATATTTCTAAGCCTTTCACTCCAATATTCCCGAGCTTTTTGAGTCTCCCCGGCTTTCTCTTTTTTCTCTTTATTCAAATACTCTGCAAAGTTCCATTCTTCCGGGGCTTTCGGCAAAGCATCCCGAACATAGAGAGCAGCCAAGTCTCTTAAAATAATCTGAAAACTGGTTACATCAGCCACAAGAAGATCAATATCAAAACAGATCCTGGTTTTTCTATCTGGTAATAGTGCCAGCTGAAGTCCTGCTACCTGACCGTCTTCAACATTTAATAAACGGTGTGAGAGTTCAACGCGCAGCTCTTCCAAGTGCGTCTCGACCTCTGATCCTTTTTCCCTCAAGTCATGAACAATGAGTTGGCCGTGTTTGGGCTCTTTTAAAACCTCTTGCCCATCTTCGGTAAACTTGACCCGCAGCATGGGATGGTGTTGCTGAAGTCTAAGCCAGGCCTGGCCCAACTTGTCAGGATTAACCCCTTCGCCGTCAAATTCCATATAACCATGACAGCTGACATTCCCCAGGTACTGACCATGAAATCTTCCGATCCAGTATGCATATTGGACATCTGTCAGAGCAAAGGGAGCATACATATCGATCTTGGCATCCTCATCTACCTCTTCACTTTTGGTTGTGGACGAGGAAACATCATTCGACCGATTCTTTTCCATTAATTCCCACCATTTTCCCAGGTAAGGGGCTGAGATCAACTGGGCAAAGGTTACCGTGCTGCCCATATTTCGCCACATAGCAGCCAATTTCATAATCTGGAGTGAAGACAAGCCCAGTTCCAACAAGTTATCGTTACCGTCTAATTCGCCTTCTATTTTTAAACTCTTTTCAATATGATTTTTGGCTTCATTATAAGTAAGCGTACATTCCTGTTTTTTAGGTGCATCACGTTTCATGACTGATCCATCTCCGTGGTTTATCTTTGGTTCATCCTCACGATGATCTCATATTTTTTTAAATCACCTTTCCTGCTGATGTAAGCCAGCTTTTTTCTCGTCAACTAAATAAGTTATGACGCTTTTCGCCGAAATCATTTCCTGGGCGTAGCAACACACGCCTCTGTGCTCCCCTTTCTCAAGCAGTTCATCTGCAACAATACCGGCTATTGTGCCGGACAACTCGTTCCAGTTGGTGTCACAGGTCAGGGTTGTGTGACATTCCGTCTCTTTTCCACCCTTTTGACCTGATGAAATAGTGTGCAGCATAAAACAATTCTCCTGATTGTTTCCCTTTTTGTATATGTCAATCAGTTTCCCCGCAGAAGCTATCTTCTGCTCCTCGGTTTTATATTGCCCTGAAGCCTTAATCATAATAAATTGAGTCAGCATGTCGCCGTTAGGAAATGTGTTGTAAAAATAGGCCTCTTTAAGCTCTTGTTTACGCGCAACCAATAAAAACTCATCGCTGACCAGGGGGATATGTTGAACCTGACCAAAAGGGGCCGGCAGAAGTGAACTCCCTCCAAAGCCTGCAGTCATCTTTTCAATCTGACCATTTTTACAGAAGGCCAGGCCGGCACCTTCATCATTCGCCAGGCTTGAAATGATGTCATAGGCCCCGTTCTTTGAAAAACTTCCCCCTCCCGCAAAGTATTCTTTTACCGTGAACATCTCGTCATAACACTCCTCCGCAAGATAATTCACAAAAATCTCGGTCAACCCGGGATATACACCGGCAGAAAGCACACAGTCCGGAGGTGCCGGTTTTGACTTAAAGTAGTCACTTATAGACTTGACCATCATCTTATCGCCGGAGGGATCTACATATAATTTATTGTTGTCGATGCAAACTTGCGCAACCCTACTCAATATTTTAGAAGAAGGCCCTGCACAATTGATAACGAGGTCACACGGTTTGCAAAATATTTCAAGCTGTTGGCGATCAAACAAATCGACTTTTTGAGATGAGATATGTTCGCTTTCTTCAATTTGTTTTTGATCCGTTTGGATACTCCGGCTTCCAAGCTGTAGCTGATATTTGCCAGTGCTTTTGAGCATTTCCAAAGCACCGCAGCCAACAAGCCCTCTGAATCCTAAAATGCCGATTACTTTTTTTCTCATTTACCTCACATTTCTCAGGCCGCCGACCCCGATTGCAGTCAGCAGCAGGATTACAATCAGCAGCGGCCAACGGTATCGAATTTGCGCTTTGCCCGCTTCTCTAAAGAATTGGTTGATTTGTTTGATTTTCATGGAATCTCTTTTCCAGTTTGTTCAGTTTTTTTGTTCCGCCGGTACTCAGAACCTGCCGACAACTTGCAAACCATATTCTCCCGGGTCGCTATAAAGTGTAAATGAGGTGTCCGAATCATATTCCTCGTTAGAAATGTTCTTGCCGTACAAGTAGATGTCGAAATGATCCGTTTCGTATCCGACCTTGGCGTTGACGAGCTGATAAGCTTCTCTTGAGGTGTCATTGGCTTTATCGAAGTACATCTCCCCGTAGCCAATCAGGTCGAGCCTGACGTAAAAGCTGTTTTCCTGACGGTATTGAACGCTGATATTGTACGTGTAATCAGGGGAATACGTAGTTTTATTGCCCTCGTAATCGCCGCTGGCATCGCTGAATTTGCGAAATTTAGAGTCGGTGTAACCATATCCGCCCACCAGGGTCAAGCTATCGGTTATACGAGCGGTAAGTTCCAGTTCAACTCCCGTGGAAGTCGCTTCCGCCGCGTTTGTGACAAAAACGAGGGTGGTATCGGTCACTTCCTCTACCTGCTTATCTTTGATATCCATATAGAAAAGCGCTGCATTCAGCATGAGGCTCTTGTTCAAGAGCAAGCTTTTTATTCCAATTTCATAGGACCGTAACGACTCATCATCGTATTGGTAGTATTCCGGATCATTGGCCAACCCATTAAACCCACCGGTACGGTAACCTTCCGAAATATCGATGTAGGTCATCAGATCCTGTGTCGCATGGTACTCCGCAGCGATTTTAGGAGACACATTTTCCCATGAATCATCAAGGTCTCCTGCATATAACAGTCCCTCTATGTCAAAAATTTGACGCTCATAGCGCAATCCACCGATGAACTTGAGCTTTTCCGTGAGAAAATAACCAACCTGGCCAAACAGTGCCTGGGCATTACCGGTTAACTTGGTGTCGAGCGTATAAACATAATTGGGATCAATCGATGTTTGCGAATAGACATCGTTCCGCTTTTCATTATCGACATAGAGGCCCACAAGCCAGTTGAGCCGCTCCGTTTTCGAATCCAACCGCAGTTCCTGGGATGTCGTTTCCGATTCGGTACCGTCCTGGGAACCATGCGCAGAATGCACCGAGCTAAAATCGAAATCACTAGTTCCGGTAAACGTCGTTTTTTTTCTGGACGTGATCGAAGTCAGGTTAAGGCTGCCGCTGAGGTCATAAGAAATCGTCAGAGATTGACTATCGATTTTAGACTCCTGATCGCCTACCAAATCCGAGGTTTTCTGATAACGGTCGTCGGCTTCTAATGAATTCATATTGTTTCCTTTTTGATCATAGAGAAGGGACGAACTCTGAAGCGAAATATCGAGATCCTCCGTAGGGATCCAGCGCAGTTTAACTCGTCCGAAGGTGTTATCCCGCTCGAATTCGGTTTCATTGTTCGTGGTGTTTTCAATATAACCGTCCTTGTGTTTGTAGTCTCCTGCCAGGCTATAAAACAACTTGTCTTTTAGTATCGGACCACCGAAGCTCACTGTGGCACCGTTGGTGAGCCTGTCGCCTGATTCGGAGGTCATCCACTGACCGGCTTCAGCTGAAACCCTCAACCTGAAGTCATTATCGGGTCGGCGTGTAATAATATTGATGGCACCTGCTTGTGTGTTTTTCCCATACAGCGTACCCTGGGGCCCCCGCAGTACCTCGATACGCTCTAGATCGACGATTCCTTCCTCAAAACCGAAATTGCCCAGGGTTGGCACCCCGTCAACGTACATTCCCACGGAGGTTGAATTCCTGGTAAAAGAAGGTGCGGAAATTCCACGGATGGTGACCTTATTAACCGTTGCCATCCCATCGTTCCAGTTCATCATATTCGGAACGAAATCAGCGATTTCATTTACGGTTTCAATGTTCATGTCTTCGATATCCAGAGCATCCATCACGGTGAGGCTGAGCGATACATCCTGGACATTTTCCTCCTGCTTTTCGGCGGTGACGGTGATCGCCCCGAGATCGAGGGTTTCCCGTTCCGATTTGCTTTGGGTCGTTTGATCCTGGGCAAGAGCGCCAACCGGATAAATTGAAATAATTAAGGCCAGCGAAATTAGATATGCGGCCGAAATCGTAATCTTAACACCCTTTTTCATGCTTGCTTCTCCTTAACTAATTAAAATAATTTGTTTTAGATATCCAAATAAATGTTAAGCTTGTCTACAGAGTGTTAATACCTTACGGACCCAAAGGCGCTAAAATTGATGTTCCGTTTCACGCTCTATGTCACAAACTCGACCATTGCTGGGAGTAGAAATTTGAAACTTTCAGTTGTTCCTTTTTTAGCTGTTTTTACGGGCTAAAACCGGAGTTAAATTCCGTGTTCTGTTCCCAGGACTTATAGGCACGCAGTTGGAACGAAACGATTTAAGCTCCTGAGAATGACAGAGAACTTATAACAAACATGACCTGTGGGCGTTCAACACAACAATCGTATTCTGTTATCGTGAAAATGCGCTAATTCTTTTTAAAAAAAAAATTTGTGGGAATTAGAATTCGCCTTTTATACACCTCCCCGGACCAACCCATCCTGCGTTGACCTGATAGAACTCTCGTATAACCTTATATGTCCTGATATGACAGTTAACCTCAATCAGGAAAAAATGATATAATCATTCCAATAATCTCCCATTAAATATTAAATTAGATATGCTAAGAAATTTAAAAGGCATGTATTTCGGGAATACTCATCTGGAAATTACAGCTTTTGTAAAAATCAATTGCTACATTTTATTACATTGATTGTTGAAAAGAGCTTTGTGGATGGAACGCAATCCTACTTCATTAAGTTGTCTGTTCGATCGTTCTCTGAACTCCTCACCTGACAATTTACCTATAGATAACTAGCCTACTCTTCTTACCAGACCAACTTTTAGTTTCTTAGGTGGTGTTATATCCAGATTTCTACTTACCATGTGAAATAAAAATGGATAACTTGCAACTTCAAGCATAGTTGAATTCTTTACTCCCGCTTTCATTTGTGTTACCAGCTTGTTAGCCATGTCAAAATTCATCCCTTTGTGTTCCCAATTATAGAAATGGCCCTTTAACAAATATTTCTCCCTTTCAGAGGCTACAGGAACAAACGGATCTAAATACCATGCTGTTAAATAACAAAAGGTACCAATTTCCTCTATTAATCTATATGTTTCCTTGGCTGATTGGACAGTTTCTCCCGGATAGCCTACAAAATAAGCAGCTATAACTGTGATATTATATTTTTTAAGTAAAGCGACTCCCTTTTTATACTCTTCTATGGTCGCTTTTTTATTCATTTCTTTCAGTAGATCATTATTTCCTGATTCGAGCCCTAAAAATGCTCCAATGCAACCACTTTCGACCATCAGCTGCACAGCTTCTTCATCTATGTTTTTACACCGGATAAAACAATGCCATTTAAAAGTGTATTTATTTTTTATAAACATCCTCAGGTGTTTTTTAAATCGTGAAAGTGGAACGTTGAACGTATCATCTACAAAGTGAATTAATTCTACCTCCCCAAGGGCTTCTATTTGGTTCAGTTCTTTTTCTATACTTTCCGAGCTTCTTGCTATAAATTTTCCGGCTCTTAGTTTTAAGCTGCAAAATGAACAATCAAAGCAGCATGATACCGAAGTACGAACGATTATTGTTCCCCCGGTTTTCCCTTTAAATAGATCCCAGTTTACTACATGCTCATCCGGATGATATTTAATCTTTTCGGTCGATTTACATACAAACTGGCTCTCTTCTCGCACATAAACATTTGGTATGGTATCTACCGGAATATTATTTTTTATATTGTAAACAAAGGTTGTAAATACTTCTTCACCAAACCGGGAATCCAGAATATAGTCAGCAGTAATTTCCTTTAGTTGCCCGTGAAATTTATTTTTCAAATCTTCCAGTTCTAACCCCTCAAGAACCGACTCTATAAATGTTCCGCCCAAAACAAGTGGAGTCTTTGAATCTATCTTTTTGATTTGTCTAACTGTTTTTATCAGTTCGGCAACATTGGCACAGTTGGTGGTTGATATTCCTATTACTAAATACTCATTAGAGACTATTTTTTCTGCAATGACGTCGAATTCATCCTCTATAGAATTGACAAAATCAAAGCTTAGATTTTCTTTATCTAAAGCAGTCCCTAAATAGGTTATAGCTGAATTTAAGGTTTGAGGTAGATTTTTTATTTCAGGGTATTTTTCTACCAAATCCCAATATCCTTCAAATCTATCCAGTCCGTCATATCCTAAAAGCAAACAATCAATTTTTTCGCTCAAAACTCTACCTCGTCTAACTCCTAACATTAACAATTGACTTACGAAAAGATTATTAGTTCCCCCCGTGCGACCTGGCCCTTAATTCAAGATTTTTTGTTACCATTACATTAAATAAAAAGGCGTAGTTTATTACATCAAGCCAAATTGAATTTTTTACTGCCGGTCTCATTTGCAGTATCTACGTTCATGCCCTTATGCGCCCAATTGGTAAATTCACCTGTCAGGTTATATTTTTCCCTTGTACGGCTTCCTCATCAATATTTTTGCATCTGAGAAAACTATGCCACTTAAAAGTATAACTATTTTTTATAAACATCCTAAGATGTCTTTTGAATCTTTTTAAAGGAACATTGAAGGTATCATCGGTAAAGTGTATTGTTTTGACTTCACCGAGGGTTTCTATTTGGCTCAGCAACCATCTATTGACGGATAAAGTCTTTTGAATTTTATCCGAGCATCTTTGTTCGCTCGGGCGGGTACATAAGAACGCTAAGCTGCGAAGTTAATTCATATGACTGAATTTTAAATTTTTAATTGATGATTCAACATCCATATCTTGGCTTACTATTTGAAATAAAAAAGGATAGCAGACAACTTCAAGTAGAGTGGAGTTTTTTATTCCTGCTTTCATCTGTACAACTAACTTATTTGCTGTTTCAAAGTTCATATCCTTGTGTTCCCAGTCATGGAACAAACCTTTTAACTGGTATTTTTCTTTTTGACTTGTGATGGGAGTGAATACATCGTAGTACCACGCAACAATATAGTAGAATGTTGGACGGGTTTCTTCGATAAACCGATATGTGTCTTTGGCACTCTGAATAGTCTCACCGGGGTAACCTACAAAAAAGGAAGCAACAATTGCGATATTATATTTCTGGAGGAGGGCCATTCCCTTTTTATAATCATCAACAGTCGCTTGCTTTTTCATTACTTTCAGAACATCATTGTTTCCCGATTCAATTCCCAAAAACACTCCGATGCATCCACTTTCAGCCATTAACTGCACAGTCTCTTCATCAAGGTTTTTGCACCGGAGAAAACTATGCCATTTAAAGGTGTATCTATTGTTAACAAGTATTTTAAGGAATTTTTTAAATCTTCCTGTTGGCACGTTAAGAGTATCATCGATGAAGTGTATTAGTTTTACTTCCCCGAGACTTTCAATCTGATTGAGCTCTTCTTCGATACTTTCTACACTTCTCATTCGAAAT
The DNA here is from genome assembly GCA_028282825.1 of SAR324 cluster bacterium. Classification (GTDB taxonomy): domain Bacteria; phylum SAR324; class SAR324; order XYD2-FULL-50-16; family XYD2-FULL-50-16; genus JAHJTV01. The sequence goes on along the minus strand of JANQGZ010000045.1, from coordinate 115,664 downwards.
TTGCCGGCTCTCAATTTAAAAGTGCAAAATGAGCAATCAAAACAGCATGACAACGTTGTTCGAAGAATGACTGCTCCGCCTGTTTTCCCTTTAAACAGATTCCAATTTACTTTGTTTTCCTCAAGGTCATATGTTTCCTCTTCGGTCGTTTGACATACAAACTGGTCCCCTTTGCGAATATATACATTTGGTATTTGTTCAACCGGTTCGCCATTTTGAAGATGATGGATCAAGGTTGCCAATATGTCCTCACCATAAACAGTGCTTACAATATAATCGGCAGGCAACTCTTTGAACGCCTCATGAAATTGACCTTCCCTTTGTAAACACTTGAGAAGATATTCAACCAATGCCCCACCCACTATTACCGGGATATCCTGATCAATGTTCTTTATGGCCCTTACCACTCTGATCAATTCAGCAATATTGGGGCATATTGTTGTTGTTATTGCTACTGAATAATACTTTTTAGACTTTACTTTTTCCAAGGCAAGGTCAAAGTCATCTTCTATGGAGTTGACAAAATCAAAGCTCAAATTATGATTATCTAAAGCAGTTCCTAAATAGGTTATAGCTGCATTCAATGCATTCGGGATATTTTCGACTTCAGGGTATTTTTTTAATAATTCCTTATACTCTTTAGCTCTTCTATCAAGGCCACTGTATCCCAAAAGCAAACAATCTGTTTTATCGCTCACGTTCACCCTCTTTTTTTGTCAGTTTAATAGTCTTTTAATTAGTTTTAAATAAATACCCTTCCCCGATAGTTCTAAGCGTTTTTTCCACCCTACGGATTAATCTATAAAAGTGTTGTGAAAAGTTCTAATTACACAATACCCCATGCTTCGGCTTTTTTTCGGATATCTACATACCCTTTATAGATCCCGTCTTTAACAATCAATTCCTCGTGGGTTCCAATATCAGATACTTGACCTGCATCCATTACAATAATTTGGTCAGCATTTTCAATAGTGGCTAAGCGATGAGCTATAATGATAACGGTTTTATCGCTGATCAGTGAAGTTATTGCCTGCTGGATATATCGTTCATTCTCGGGATCTATACTTGCGGTGGCCTCATCCAGGATAATGATTGGTGCATCTTTTAGAATTGCTCTTGCAATAGAAATCCGCTGTTTTTCTCCTCCGGAAAGAGAAGCCCCCTGCTCATTTACAACTGTATTATATTGATCGGTTAGCTCCATTATAAAGTCATGACAACGTGCCTTTTTTGCGGCATTAATCACTTCATCCATGGTGGCATCCGGTTTGCCAAACTTTATATTATTTAAGATCGTATCATTAAAAAGATATACATCCTGAAAAACCTTACTGATATTTTTCAATAGACTGTCACAGGTAAACTCTCTTAAATCACGAGAACCCAAACTGATCCTGCCTTTGTTTACGTCATAAAACCGTGCAATCAACTTGACCAGTGTTGTTTTACCGCTGCCTGAGGGGCCAACAATGGCAGTGGTTCTCTGGGCAGGAATATCAAAGCTGATATCTCGTATAACCAGGTTGTCTTCATACGCAAATGATACACTATCAAAGCTTATATCAGTTGAGTCCGGAACAAGGTCATTGCCGTCTTTATCGATCAATTCGGTCTTCTCAATCCCCTCTATTTTATCGAGTATTTTATTGATAACCCGAAGACCGTGGATGGCCCCCGATAAAACTTCCGCATTACTAAAAATAATAAACGAAAAGATACCAATCATAATCGTTATCGGCAGTGTCATTACCCCTTGCAGAAACTGATAACCTGCCCATAGTACAATAGCTACCGATGCGAGTTTTAATGAAAACTGATGAAGGGTATTAAATAAAACATAATGTTTTTCAATGTTAATGTTTATGGTTTTGCTTGCATCATACGCTTTTTTTATTCCTTCATAGGAAGCTCCTCCCTGGTTAAAGGATTTGACCATTGCTATCCCCCGAATATATTCGATCGTGGCAGCAACGATACTGTTTTGTGCTGCCTGGTGAATTGGAGCAGTCCTATTACTGGCAATATGCAGACGCCATAGAAAAATTGAAGAAAGCAGAATCCCACAAATAGCTATTACAAATAAAACAGGATCAAAAAACAATAAACTTATGATCATAACAGTCATTGTAATATAGCCATTGACCACCATATTTATGACATTCATTAAATGCAGCTCTATAAATGACATATCAGTTGTTGTTGCAGATACGATTTCACCGGTGGTATTTTTATTAAAAAAACCGAGCGGCACCCGCTTTAACATGTTGCCTAATTCTATTCTTTTTTCTGCCAGAAACTCATACCCGACTGATTCCTGGCATTTAGATCTAACATAGGTCAATAGATACCTGCCTGTAACAGCTCCAAGCATAAAAAGTGACATCAACCAGATATCTCTGTTCTGAATTTGCCTTGATCCATTTACATCGCTAATAATCCGGTCTAAACTCAGGGCTGTTAATATCACAGGCAAAGCTATGAAAATACCGTTAAAAAATGCCAGTACAAATCCCAGGTATAACCTTTTTTTGTAGGGGGACATCCAATTTATTATGCGGTTCACTGTTTTAAGCATACTGCAACTCCGGGATTCTATTAAGATTTTTCGCTGCCCACTCTTTTCCGCCCACATGGGCCTCCCACATGTCCCTAAATAGAGGTGAAGCAATAAGTAATTCTTCAAATGTGCCTTGTGAATCTACCGTGCCGTTTTTAATTAGGACAATATTGTCTGCTTTTTTAATGGTAGATAAGCGGTGAGCAATAACCAGAAGTGTTTTTCCTTTTGCAAGCTCCGTAATTGCGGCTTGAATTCTTGCTTCATTTTCCGGATCTGTGAAAGCTGTTGCTTCGTCCAACACAATAACAGGAGAGTTTTTTAACATCATGCGAGCTATCGCTATTCTCTGTTTTTCGCCTCCTGATAACTTATTTCCAGCTTCGCCGGCTGATGTGTTATAACCATTTTCCAATTTTGTGATAAATTCATCACACTGGGCAGCCTTCGCAGCCGCATACACCTCTTCATCAGAAACTTTGGGATTGCCCAGCCTGATATTTTCTTTCAAGGAACAGTTAAAAAGAAAGTTGTCTTGCGATACGTAACTCACAATTCGGGATAGTTGACTTAAAGGTATATCCCTGACACTGTGCTCTCCTACTGAGACCTCCCCGGATTCCACATCCCAAAATCGTGCTACCATTCGGGCTATTGTTGACTTGCCTCCGCCGGATGGGCCGACCAATGCTGTATAAGAGCCCTCCGGAATTTTTAAACTGATATTTGATAGAGCCTTTTCACCAGTTTCATAGAAGAAATCGACGTTTGAAAAAGTAATATCGTAATTGGTTACTTCTTTTTCCACTTCCGCATCATTCAGTTCTTCTATTTGTAGTACGTCTCTTACGTCATCAACTGCAAACTTTATTAACCTCAAGGCATTGATATAGTCTGACATGCCCGTGAGAGGTGAAACCAGGCCCAGGGAAAGAATAATACACATGGTATATTCAGCCGGAGTTATCTGCCCAATTGAGTATAAGTACATTCCAACCGGCACAACAAAGGTCAGAGTTGAGGGCAATACAGTCATCATAAAAACGCCGCTCTTCCATAGACTGTTAAACCAGTCTAAAGTGAAGTTCAAAAATGAAGATACCGTATGTGAGTACTTTTTGTATGATTCAGAAGATTGATTAAACGCTTTTATGACTTCTATGCCCTCAATGTATTCTACGATTACGCTATTCATATGAGCGTTTGATTGCTTGTAATCATTATATTTTGCACCTAGTTTCATCATAGCTGGGGCAAAAACCAAAAATGAAATTGGAACTGTTGCAATAGCTGCTACAGCCATTATCCAATTAAATGATGCTATATATATAATTACTCCCAGGGGCACCAGTGTATACCCTGCTCCTTCCGGTACAAGATGCGCTATTGGCAATTCAATCGTTTCAACATGATCAACAATCAGACTTTTTAAATTGCCTACAGGTTTGTTAAGAACAGTTCCCAAGGGGGCTTTGAGTAGTTTTTTTGCAATTGCCAAACGGATGTTTTCAAGAATTGTGTAGGCAGATACATGCGATAGGCAGGTTGAAATGCCAAAAAAAAGTCTATTACCGGCCCACCCCAACAAGATAATTCCGCACCAGTGAAGTAAAGCCTCTATATCCGCGCTTTGGTTAAAAAACAAAACCACTAATTTATATATTCCGAAATACGGTATAAATCCTGAACTAACACTAATTAGCGAGCAAATGACTGATAAAACCATTTTGTATTTGCACTGTCCTGCAAATCTAAAAATTTCTATTATGAAATTTTTTTTCATTAATTTTCTCTCACATTGGCCGTTTAAAATGTAACATTTACACTTGCTATAATATCCTGTTGCGAATATTTATAATATCAATACTATAGGCGTTAGAAAAAACCTTATTAAAGAATGCATTTCCTTGCAATAGTGCCGGTTTGGCTTTTGCAAAGATGCTCCTACCTATAAAATCTGGGTTTTTACACACCTCTAAAGTATTTCAATGGAGCCCGCATCTATAAATATGCCAAAAGATCTTTTTCCCTGCCCTGACTGTCTATTACCTTGACATCACTAACACCTTTACCTTCAAACAACTTTAGTGTTTCATCAGGACATATCTTTTTTGTCAGGTCCATAAATTCATTTCTGCAGCCGAATTTGACACTAACAATTTGCTTAGCGCCATTTGGATGTATATAATCTATTGGTTTTGGACTATCTTCAAAAGCAGTCACCATAAATGGGATATCGATGTGCTCAGGCACCAAGCATAGACACTTTAAATTTCTTCCCCGGGTGTCTTTTCGTTTTACATTTAACGAAAATGATTTTACCTTATTCTGTTGCAGTATTTCTTTTTGCTTGTTTAGATCCTTACTTTTATTTTCGAGACATACCGCAATAAAGTCTTCCTTGTGATTGTCCCAAAAATCAATTCTTTCAGCCACTTTTAAGCCAAACAACTTCATTAGTTTGACAATTGGTTTTGGCGCTCCCGTTCTCAACAGTATTTCCAGGTATGGCCCGGAAGAAAAGTAGATCAAAGCATTATAAGGCTTTTTCTTCTTTCCATATTCAACAGTAAAACCACCCTTCCTGAACCTGTTAACCGCTTCTTCCAAATCATCTACCTTATATGTGATATGACCTACTTCCATTTATCCCCATTAGATATTAGATTAAGGCGCTTCAATATAGGCGCTGGTTTTTGGTGTTGCCGGAGGGTTTGCTGATTGAAATCATCCGCAATCGCCCCCAATATTGAATATTGCTATGCTACGTTGCTGCTTGGCTGAATAAGTGGTTTCCCGAGTATATCTGCAACCTCTCTCGCTTTTTCTCGTTCTTCGATACATGTTATGTGATCACCTCTGACTTCAATAATGTCAAAGTTTCCTACGCAAACGTCCGTCCAGAACGATGAGATTGATTGTGCATTTTCAGGCATATCCCCGGATATTTCCAACTTCTCCATTGCTTCTAAAAACCTAATATCACCAAAGTAGGCCGCGGTTTTTAACTTAGCTCCCTTGAAGCTGTGATATATAACCTCAATATTCCCTTTCAATATATCTACCGGAACCTGTTCGCCTGTCTTTTTGTGCATTGCAGCCGTATAGTCAATAAAACGCTGTTCCTTTGGAATCTCAGCAAATTTTTTCAGGTGTTCAAAGACTTCCTGATGGTCACTACTCTTGCTATAATTTAAAATATCCTCATCTGTTAATGTAGCTCCCTGCCCTACTGCATAATTTATCGCTTCCGTCAGCTCCTGATGGGTTATACCCTCATATATGTCCTCTACGGTGACATAAAAATTAGGCAGGACCAATAATTCATATGCTACTGTTAAATCAAGATCTAAAACAGAAGGCGCACTATCTATCAAAGTAAAATCCACAATATTTACTCCTGCCATAACAAGTCTTGAGGCAACTTCTACTGCGATAAGCCCTCCCAAACAGTATCCAATTAATTGGACTTCTTTGATATCTGCTTCTGTTATGAGTTTTGTATATTCATCCGCTAAGGTCTCAACTAAATCTTCGGAATCAATGGCCAGGTATTTATCAACGTCTTGCACACTAATTCCGATAACCGGTCCCAGGTTTTGCGGCACCAGCTCATCAATTAGCAATTTAAAACAATTCAATGTCCCCATACCGGCGTGAAATATTATCCTGGCTGGCCCTTTTTCTCCTCCTCCCAGGTTTATAAGTTGTCCGATATTTTTTCCTTTTTCTCCTGCTTCATTATCACCCTCGGAATCATTCGAATATAAATTGGTTTCGATATATTTATTAAGTCTGCTAATGACAGGGTGATTTAAGATTTGTCTGAGCAAATTGTCATAGGAAAGGGTATTATCCGGATATAATTGATCCAGGTGATCTTTTAACTTTCCGATAAACTGGGCTAAAATCAATGAATCAGCACCGATATTGTACAAATCCGTTGTCTTTTTGATGTTCGGTACACCTAAAATCTCGTACAACATTTCCGTCATCACTTTTTCGAGTTCTGCCTGTTCACCGTCATCCTCATTGCTTTCGTTACTACCAAGAATTCCATCTTTAAACAGTTCAGCAATTTCCTTGCGATCAATTTTACCATTAGTGGCCAAAGGAATTTCATCTACTATTTTAATTGCCCGCGGAATCATATAATCAGGAAGGTTTTTGTTTAAAAAATCCTTAATTTCATCCAAATCTACATCACTTGAACTTGTAATTATTGAATAGAGATTTTTGTTGTAGAATATAACAGCTGCATTATTTACTTTTTCGTGCCTGTTAAGCGTTGATTCTACTTCCCCAAGCTCTATCCTATGTCCTGATATTTTGACCTGCTCGTCTTTTCTTCCATGAAAAATAATTTCCCCATTTGGTACATAATATCCATAATCTCCGGTTTTGTAGCATGCCTTTCCTGTCACAGGATCTTTGAAGAATTGCTTCTTTGTTGCTTCTTCATTATTTATATATCCGGCAGCAACACCATCACCGACAATACAAAGCTCACCGAGAACCCACTCGGGACAATCCTCCATTGCCTGATTTACAACCCTGTATTCCTGGTTTGCCAGAGGATAACCATAGGGAATACTGCTGGTATATTCATGATTTCTTCTACATATATGATAGTTAGACCATATGGATGCTTCGGTTGCGCCCCCAAGTGCGACAACTTCTGCCTGGGATGAATACTTCCAGATATCATTCGGCATTGTTACCGGGACCCAGTCACCACTCAGCATTACTAATCGTATCGGTAATTCATATGCTTCATCTCTTCCCAAATAGGTCAATAGCATTTGCATAAAAGCCGGTACCGTGTTCCAGATGCTGATTGAATGTTTCTCTATATACTCATACCAATAAGAAGGATCCAAGTAGTGCTTGTCATCAGGTAGCACTACGGTGCCGCCTGCAGACAATAATCCGAAAATATCATAAACTGACAGATCAAAATTTAACTTTGATATAGAAAGCACACGATCAGTATCGTTTACATCAAATCTCTGATTGATATCCTGCACTGTGTTGCTGACTGCCCCGTGGCTTATTTGAACGCCTTTTGGTACTCCCGTAGATCCTGAAGTAAATATAACATAGGCCAAATCGTCACTTTGAGGACGGTATACTTCTTTCTCCTGCTCACTATCAGATGTGATTGTATCAACTAAAACAATGTTATCAGCATCTATCTCATCTGTTGTATAGGACGAAAGTGTCAGGACATGGCTGATGTTTATCGATTCAATAATGGAGCGCACTCTGTTTACCGGTTGCATATCGTCGATAGGAACATAGACGGCACCAATCTGTAGAACACCTAAAACACTTGCCAGTTGATTTACTTCCTTGGGGATGATCACTGCTACTTTATCTCCCTGCTTGCAGCCGGTATTCTTTAATGAAAATGCAATCTGTCTCGCCTTTATCCCCAATTCCTTATAGCTTGTTTTGCCGGAAGCATCGATAACAGCAGTGTTATTCTCTTTGTTTTTTATTTGTTCAAAAACAGGTTCATGCAGTCCGCTTTTAGGCAAGGCCAGTTGGGTATTGTTGACACGTGTTCTTGTTTCTGCCTGACTCACAGGTAATGTAATTAGATTTTTTTCCTTCCATACACTTTCATCTTTTAGCAGCCCGTATACTGCAGCTTTAAACGAAGCGAACATCTCCGCGATAAATCCCTCGTTAAAAACACCTCTGCGTACGTCCCAGTTTAGTCTTAAACCGAAGTTACCATCCATTGCCTGGCAATCAATAAATACCTGGGGAGTCTGGCTTATTCCAAAACCTCCAAACTTGCCGGTAATAGTTCCCGACTGAACAACTCCAATGGAAGAAGTAAATACAAAGGGGAAAAATGCTGCTTCCTTACCTTTCTTCTTTGTAATTTCCCTGATTACTTTTACACCTGAAAACTCTCTATGCTCTAAATCCGAAAAAATCTGGCTCTGGATTTTTTTTGCATGATCGATAAAGGTTTCAGTTTGTGTAAGGTCCAGCTCAAGTAAATTGACTGAGGTAAAATCACCCACTATTTTATTTATATCTTTGTGTAACGGCTCTCGGTTTAATAGGGTAATATTTAGACAGAATTTTTGATTTTGGCTCCATCGTGAAAGCGTCAGTGCATAAACTGACATTACTATCGAGGTTGGAGTGCACCCATGTTGTTGAGCGATTTTTTTTAAGTGAGACCACTCTTCAGTGCTCAACGTAAATAAAAGTCTATCAAAAGAATTTTCCGTCTTATCCTTGTCCAGGATTGGCAGTACAGGCTGTGCAGGTAGTGTATCGATCCTGTCAATCCAATACTTTCTGGACTCTATATACTTATTGCTGTTCTTTAGTTCATCTTCTAATGCGAGATACTGCTGAAAAGTCAGTTCTGGTGTTTTAAGCTCTGTTTGAGGGTTTTTATACAAGGTTTCGAACTCAGCTAACAACAACGTAATGCTTGCCCAGTCAGCGATTAAAAAATCAAATGCAATATGCATAATCGATCTATCTATTAATCGTGAAATTGAAATATCAAAAAAGGGCCAGCTTCCAATTTCAAAATTTTTGCTGCTTTTTTCATCTCTTATTTTAGTAAGTTCTTCTGATGAATCTACGTCATTCGTGAGATCAAAATAGTCAATCTTAAAAGCGGGAGCTTCGGATTGTATCATCTGATACCCATCTTCACGAATGATTGCCCGAAGCATTTCATGCCTTTTGATTAGTTGATTCCATATCTCAGTGGATTTATTGAGATCAAGTTCATCATACTCCATTTCTAAATAAACCTTGCACGATACACCGCCGTAATCAAAAGACTCAAGACGCCCCACCAGGTAAGCCGATTGTATATCCGTAAGAGCAAATTCATTTGCGGGCTCTTGTTCGAGGACTTCTACAAGTTCTGCTTTGTTTGTTTTCAAAAATTCGATTTGATCTTCTGTAATACCATCTTTCAGAGCTTTAAAATGAAGCTCACCATCATTGGTCCAAAGAACAATTCCATTATCTTTATATCTTTGAACAATTCCTTTTAAATCTTTAATTTTGCCCATTTTATCTCCTTAATTTAACATTTAGGTAACATCAACAATTAATGTCCCTGCGCCCATTTGTCTGCAAGGTGAATTAGAACCCTGCTCTTACTTCGAGATCGAACATACGGAATTTTGACAAAGACACTCTGAAGCGAATCCCGGATCTTGGTTTTACGGCCTGTTACCTGAATCAGTTCTCATCGATTCATTCACTCAATCGTTTATTAAGTCCTTGATAAAAAGCTGCAGAGATAGCTACATCTAAGTACTGATCAATTGTTTTGAAACACTTTGAAGTTTTTCTTGGGTTTCTTCGAGCTCTCTTTCGGGTACGGACATATCTATTATGCCGGCACCTGCTTGCAGCCATGTTTGCTTTTCTTTTTGAAAAAAGGATCTCAATACCAAGGCAGCATCTATAGCTCCCGTGCTGTCATAAATAATCACACACCCGCTGTAAAGATTCCTTGGACACGATTCAAACCTGACAATGGAATCAATGGCTTCTTTTTTGGGAATTCCGGAAGCAGTAACGGCTGGAAATAGCGCATTAAAAGCATGCCAGGAATTACATTCCTGTTTTATTTTACCTTTCAACCGTGATGCTAAATGCTGGACTGTACCTCGTCTGGCCACCGACATAAAATCGGATACCGTGATGGATCTGGCTTCACAAACCGAAAGCATTTCTTCTTGAGCCAATTTGATCGATATGGCGTGCTCGGCTATTTCTTTTGAGTCGGAAATCAACTCTTCCCGCAATTTTTCTTCTTCTTCCATATTGCTTCCTGTTGAACGTGTCCCGGCAAGAGGCTGTGTACTCACATTGCCATTGTTGTCAATTTCGAGCAGTGTTTCCGGGCTGAAACCGGCAGCTTTGAAATCACCAATTTTGAGCAAAAAAGAGCGGGCTGGTGTGTTGGCTTGTCGACCGGCAATATAACTGGCGACCATGTCAATTTCCTGAGTAAGGGGAATTTTCCTTGACAGGATGACTTTGCGGTATTGAGGTTCTCTGATTTCCTCTATAGCAGACGCTACGATTTTTTGGTAAATATCCGAATCATGAGTAGAAATCTCAGGAATTTGAAGCTTTTTACGGGTGACTCTCTCTCTAATGTCTGATTTAATGCCGGGTTCCTGATTTTTATTCAAAATGGAGGAAACCAGCCCGGTCAACCGGTTCAAGCTATCTTTTTCAATGGCACGTATCACTACCGAATCGCCGGTAAATCTAACTTCGGCTTGAGGGACAAAAAGCTTCATAAACACCTCCTCGGTCTGTACCGCATCTAACTGATGAAGATAGCACGCAAGTTCAAAATTAGCGGTGCCATATGCTCGATAATCTTCGATGGGTACTTTCGATAGGGCTTCTTGTATGGTTGACGCTAAATCATTATTGGGGAATTGGTAGGTCTCTTCTTCAAAGCTTAAGTCCGTTTGTCTGGCATTGACCGATAATAGTGCATAAATCCCCAATCCTAATGACCATTCGTCAATATTTTCATACAAATGAAAATCGTCAAACCTCCCTGCTTCAATAATTTGGCAAGCAGAAAAAAGCGGATCATCATCAAAGGGCATGGCACTTTCATAATAAAAACGCTTTTTAACCGGATCTTTGGTTGGTTCTTCGTCTGACTGAGCCTTGGCAATCAGTTGTTTTTTATTTACTTTTCCAATGCTGGTCAACGGCCAGGAGTCGATAAAAGCAAGTTGATCCGGCATCTTATATCGTGCTACGCCTAATCCATTCAAAAATTGGTGAATATCAGACAAGCTTAAGGAAGGATTGGACGAGATAACATAGGCACAATTGCGTTCACCAAGGTCTTTATCCGGCAGACCCACCAACATCGCTTCTTTGATGTCCGGATGTGTATTCAGGTACGACTCGATTTCAGACGCCATTATTTTTTCCCCGGCCCGGTTAATTTGATCCTTGATACGTCCCATTACCTGAATATTGCCTTCGGATGTAAATCTCACCTTGTCGCCGGACCGATAGTATCCGTCATCAGTAAAGTCCTTCAAATTTTGTTCAGGTAACCGGTAATAACCAGCAATAGTATACGGCCCCCTGACCAATAATTCCCCAAGTTCACCTGCGGGAACGTCATTACCTTCATCATCAACGACTCTGACTTCGTCTTGGGCACTCAACGGTTTGCCCTGACATGACAGGATTATATCATCAGGATCATCCGGGGAGGTGTAACATAACAGTCCCTCTGCCATTCCAAATACTTGTTGAAGTCGGCAACCGAATTCAGACATGATACGTTTGGCAAGATTATCATCCAGTGGTGAACCGCCTACCTGGATCATTTTAAGACTTGATAAATCACTGTTATCCCATTCAAGAGCCTGCAACCAGATATTGGCAACCGCTGGCACCAAAGCGGTAATCGTTACTTGCTCTTTTTCAATGAGAGGAAACGCTTCATCAAAACTGGTCGTTCGACTAAATATGACTTTACCACCCACAGACAGGGTTCCAAGCATTCCCGGGCATGCCAGTGGAAAGTTATGCGCGATGGGAAGAACAGCCAGAAAAACGGAATCACCTGTCAACCGGCAACGTTGGGCCGAAGCTTTGGCATTATACATATAGTCGGTATGAGTGCGGGGGATAAGCTTGGGTGTTTCAGTAGTGCCGCCGGATAACAATAATAAGGCAATATCTCTATAGGTGGGAGGATCAGATGATTGATAAGTCGACAGTTGAGCCGGAGATTCCACTACCTCCCAAATCATCTCTTCAGTTATCACGTTAATTAATGAAGGAGTCTTCCGGGCTAACCGCTGCGACATTTGGGCATAGTCGAATCCGAGAAATATTTCTGCGAACACGTAGGCGACAGGTTTCGTTAGAGCGAAAATCCCCTCTAATTCCGATTCCCGATGCCCCGGCATGGTTTGAATCGGTAACGCCCCTATTTTGAATAATGCGAAATTAATCAAGGCAAAAGCGATGGAATTTGGCAGTTGAACAACCACATGATCACCTTTTTTGACACCTAAATGACTTAAATACCCGGCCATTCTATTGACTTTCCGGCACAGTTCCAGGTACGTCATTCGGCGATCATTCTCTGCTAACGCTACTCTCTCCCCAAAACCTTCAGCCCAGGACTCAAGGTGATCTCCAATTGTCAGGGGTTGCCAGTAACCCAATTGTTCATATATGTCGCCCCTCTTTTGGTCCGTAATCAAGACATTATGACTCATAAGCTATCTCCTGTTTGACTTAATTCCTCTTGGCGAAACAGCAAAACACTTGTACCGAAATAGTGCTGATAACTATAAAAGTGAATTAATTCGTTTAATATATACCGCTTCAGTTTTCAAAATAGAGATTTCAAAATTGGTTTACCAACAAATGCAAAACGTTCTTTGATGAGTCCACTCCGTTAAGTCGGAGCGGTTGAAAAAGCGACTTATTGATTGCTTAACTTCAGCAAACTCCTTTGTTTTGAAAAACAGTTATTGTTTAGTTTTGTTGATAGAAAACAAATTAATTAGTATATACTAAAAGTTTAATAATTTAAAATACCGGAAAAAGTTTTTTAACAGAACTGGAAAAGACTAACTGTATGTTTTATTACTTAAATAAAATCTGTATGTTAAGAATATTTTTTGATGAGTTTTATTCATATGAGATATTTTTTGTATATACTAAAAATAAGATAAGTTACCATTCTTTGATATTCTTGATTACTGACGCATCACGAGGCCTTATGATCGCCTAACCCTGGGTTGTAGCAATTGCAGGATTATGCAGAGCCGCCGATTTTTCTTCTCTTACACCATCGTTTATCTTGTTTTTGGGATGGCTCTCTTTTCCAAAAGGTTTGGTGAGCTGTATGACGATAGGGGTCATGGTGAAGTCAGCGATCAGGGCCGAAATCAAGCCTATCGAGGTCAGCAAACCGATACGGAACATTCCTGCCACGGGTGAGAACATGTACATGGCGAAGGAAGCTGACAGGATAATCGTCGTCATGGTTAGCGTTTTGCCAACTACATAAAAGGAATTCAGGATGGCGGTTCTATAGTTGCCATATTTCTCGAATTCGAATTTGATCTGGTTGATAAAGTGGATAGAGTCGTCAACCGCTACTCCGAGCAGCAGGGGGATGATTGTCATGTTCATCATGTCCAGTGAGTAGCTAAAATACCCCATGAAACCAGCAAGGATAATAAGCGGGGTGACATTGGGGATCATCCCGATCAAACCGGTCCTAATGCCGGCGAACACGAATGTCATCAATACAGCGATAGCCACCAGGGCTGTAGCAAACGATTTCAACTCTCCGGTGACGATCTTTCTGTTCATTTCAGCCATGCGAACAGCACCACCTACAATGGTGACCTTGGCGTCAGGAAAAAGTTGTTTGCCGCGAATCCGGATTTGCTCAAAATCATTGGCGATTTTGTTGGCATCGAATCCCCTGAGCTCGATAGCGGCCCTGAGCATTTTATACTCTTCATCAACCCAATCAAAGGTTTTTTGCCCCCCTGACAGTTCGTAGAGAAACAACAGCTGCGCCACCAAATCACGTGTTTCCGGAACCGAATAAAAAGCAGGATTATCTTCATGAAAAGTCTGGTTCATCTCTTTTAAGATATCCAGGATGGAGAAAATCTTTGGCACCCCTTTATTCTTGGTGGTCAGTTCGAACGTTCCCACTTCGGCGATCAGGTCATCGAACCGTTTCAGCACGTCCGGGTCCTTAACGGCATCCTCATCGTCAAAGGTGATCGTAATGTTATAGGACATGTAGGAGCCCAGTTTGGAGTTGACCACTTCGTGCACTCGTTTGATATAAGGGACTTTCAATCCAATGACCTCAAAAATATCTGCATTGACGCTGACCCGGGTGATTCCTGGTGCAAAGCCGACCACCAAAATCATAAAAATCGTCGCGACGACCCATTTTCGATCCAGAACGGCAGCTCCGATTCTTTCCAGAAACTGATTGAACCGCAGTTTTTCAGTCACGGCAGCATCTTTGATCTCTCCATCTTTTCCGAAACTCATGAAGATTGGGATCAGAATAGTAACTAAAAGGTAAACGGCCAGTACGACGGCAGCACAGGTAAATCCCACCCAACGTATAACGATGATGCCGGCCACGGCAAAGGAGAGCACAGAGGCAATGGTGGTCACAGCTGTGAAGAGTATGGGCCACCCTGTTTCTTCCACAGACTGGATCGCTGCCTGTTTGCGCTGGCCAATATCACGAAATATGCGTTTAAAGGCATTGACCAGATGAACCGAATATCCCACCGAAAGTGCCATTCCCAAAAAAACAGGTAAAGAAACCATGGTGGCATCGATACCAATTCCAAGCCAACCCATGAAACCGAATACAACAGCAATCCCTGCCCCTGCAGTAAAAACCGGGACAATAACACCCCGAAAAGAGCGCAGGAAGACTAACAGCAGCACAACCATTAATCCGAACCCGGACATCACTCGGAACTTCATTTCCTGCCCGAAAAACTCGCGTTCTTCGGTTTCCGTATAAGGCATACCAACCGCCTTGATGGTGTAGCGGTCGCTTTTCCATTTAGGATTGGTGATGACAGCAATGGCAGCCTCACCATCATGAAACAGGGGTTGCATGGTGTCAGTTTTTTTCCATTCCTCCTCTTCAGGATACTCCTTCAGGGAGAGGGACAACCAGGTCTCCGTTCCATCATCCGAAACCATCTTGTTTACGACTGATTTTCTCGAAAGGATAAAATCCCTCTTTTTCTTCAGTTCGTTAAGATCGGATGGAATCCCATTCGCAAAGGGATTGATGATCTCGATTCCCTCTTCCGTTCCCACGGTGGCTTCAAACTTCATCAGCGAGGTTACGTCGTCGGCATAAGGCACTTTTGCCATCAATTCTTCGCCAATATCCCGTATCATGGTCAGGACCTCGGGATGAAAGACATCCTCGGATTGGATCAGGAGGCCTATGGATTCGTTATTGCCGAATTGCTTTTCGAACCTGTCCTGGGCGATCTGAACCGCTTCGTCTTTTTCAAACCAGTCATCCATATTACTGATCACCTGTGCATTTCTTAAACCGCTGATTCCGAATACGGTCAGCAGCAGGGTGATGACCAAAATAGGCCAGCGGTATCGAATCTGAAATTCCCCGGTTTTATTAAATAATTTATTGAATTGTTGAATTTTCATAAATGTTCTCACATGCTCCAGGATTCAACTGTCTGTCGGAATTCGGTAAAGCGCTTATAAACACCTTAAGAGTTACAATAGGGGCATTCTTCAATATAGCCCTGGCGATTGTGATTCGTTGTTTTTCAAAAAGCTGTTGACTGAACTGCTTGAATGCAACTTCTCCGGATTTGTTCTCGAATTAAACGGTTACACACAGGACCTCTGGATAATTTTACTAGTTGAAAATTAATGTTTCGTATTTACTAAAAATAATTCTGCCACATTCAGAGATCGGAATGTCAATTATTCTGTTAGCTTTTCGTCCCGTTATGACAAACTATTGTCCCGTTATGATATTCGTGGCTGAAAAATAAAAGGAAAACAGGGGTGACTTAAGAACATAAGCAGGTTGGAAAAAATCAAACAGATCAGTTGACTAGACAAGAAAATACTAAGTATTTTTGAGTTACACAATTCTGGTTATTTGCTATCTTGGAAAAAAAGAATTAGTATATGCGTATTTTGATCCTCATCTGTGTTTCAATGAGCTCTCAAAAAAAGGATACTGTGAAGTCTTATTCAGATCGTTACCAATAGTGTTGCAGCGGATATAATATGGTTGATATCAAGAAGACGTACTTCGATCCGAATCTGGAACAAAGTGGAACGTTGCGTGACACCAATGCTGAATCGTTAAGCGATTCAAGCTGGTTTCATTACACTTTCCAACCCGAAGTGGCAGAAGGGTTTTACCGCTTTTACATTGACAGCAATCTGTTTGTACTCACCAATTGGGACTTCACCTTGAAAGAAGACCTGATTCAGGATTTCAACCAAACTGACTGTATCTCGGTTGCCAGTTATGATGCGGTAGAAGGGAGGATTCTCAGGCCCTATCAAAGAACTCTGAAGCCTTGTATTATGGGGCATTTGGGCAATGATGAGATGTTTCGAATTCACATTCATAAAAATAAACCCTATCGCGGTGCAGGGATCATGATCTTTCCCCAGTATTACAAAGACTATCTTCAGTCCGCTTATCCTGAGGAATATGAGAATCCACGTGACGCTTTTGCCAGTATTGAAGGTATCACCAGTTTTAGTGAATTCAGACCATTGTTCAGGCAGATCAACAATTGCCGGTCCAAAGGCATTTCAGCCAAACTCTTTTATGCGGGGAAGGTGGCTGAATGCGTTTCCCTGATCGTGGAAAAGTCCAAAACACAGCGACCACGACGACCTGTCCATCAGATCTGTCGTCAGGACAGAGAAAACCTTCAGTCTTTGGTCTCTTATATTGAAAGCAACCTGAACGACAGATTGCTTCTGGAAGATCTGGCAAGAGTTGCCCATATGGGAACGACCAAACTGAAGTATACTTTCAAGCAGGTGCATAAAAGCACCATCTCCGAATTTATTCTTGCCAAACGCCTTAACCGCGCTGAGCACCTGCTCTCCAACTCTGACTTAAATATCAGCCAGGTATCCCGCAATGTGGGATATAAAAACGCCGGTAAATTCTCAGAGATTTTTCGCGATAACATGGGCCTACTACCAAACGAATATCGTAAACTAATTGCCGCAAAAGACTTCCCACCGGTAGCCGGTAAAAAGAGATAATTCTGCAACAGTCGTTTCGTGAAAGTGATTTTTAAAAATTTCACATTATTCAAGGCGAGCTAATGCGCGCGCATTGAGAGGAAAAAATGGAGCAACAAATCAATCAGGCACAAGAAACAGGACTAAAAGCATGGACCACCCGAGATCTGTTGGTTGTCTCTGTAATTGGAATTGTCGGGGCTATCGCATTGATGGGTATTAACTACCTTTCAGCCGTGTTGGTGGCTATCAATCCGATTATTGGTTCTGTGATATCCGGGATCTTTTTTATATTTATCATCATGCCTTTGTATATCGTCCGGAGGCCTGGAGCAAGTATCTTGGGGACATTGGTGTACGGTCTCGCTTCCGCACCATTTCATCCATTCGGATGGCTTGTGTCGTTGCTCGCTTTTATGTTTGCCATCCCGGTAGAAGCCGTATTTTTGTTAACGCGTTATCGAAATTACCGTCTGTGGGTCTTGATGACTGCAGGAGCCGCTGGTACGCTTCTCAGCTTCGTGATGACCGGATTGTATGGCGACTATGCGAGTCTTGCTTTGTCTGTGCAGCTGATCACACTGGCACTTTTTCTCTTGAGTGGGGCTTTTTTTGGCGGAGTGGTGACAAAGGCCTTGTCTGATTCGCTGCTGAAAACCGGTGTGCTGAATAGCTTTGCAATAGCCCAGGCCCGACAACAAGAGGTTTAGAATTATAAAATCCAAGACGAATCGATGATACAGATTCAGAATTTGCATTTCAGATATGTTGGTCGTAAGGCAGAGAGTTTGTCTGGAGTTAATTTGCATATCCCTGCAGGAGAAACCGTCTTGCTGCTGGGTCCGTCCGGTTCCGGTAAAAGCACCCTGGCCCTGTGCCTGAATGGTTTAATACCACATATTGTCGGCGGATATTCCCGGGGTCAGGTAACTGTAGCAGAACTGGACTGCAACCAAACGCCGGTTTCCGGATTGGCCCAAGAGGTGGGCATTGTTTTTCAAGATCCGGAAGCACAGTTTGTAACCATGACGGTAGAAGAAGAGATAGCTTTCGGGCTGGAAAACCTTTGCGTGCCACCGCAGGAGATGGACAAACGCATCCAAGACGCGTTGGAACAGGTAGACATGGCATCTTACAGACGGCGGAGGGTAGACATGCTTTCCGGCGGGGAAAAACAGCGTCTGGCTTTGGCTGCCTTACTGGGCATGAAACCAGGCATTCTGGTATTTGATGAACCCACAGCTAATTTAGATCCCATCGGTACACGACAGGTTTTTGATACGATCGCCTGTCTCAAAGAAACCGGGTGTTACACAATCGTGATTATCGAACACAAACTGGATGATCTGATGCACCTGATTGATCGGGTCGTTGCTCTTACCGGTGAGGGCAAGGTTCTGGCGGACGGTGAGCCACATCTTGTCTTCGACGAACAGGGGGAGTTCTTGCTGGAACATGGCATCTGGATGCCGCAAGTTGTATCACTTGCTCACCGGCTGAGTTCCCGGGGATTGTTTCTGGATCCTTTCCCAATCACATTGTCTGAAGCTGAACATGCGTTGTTAAAGGTGGATTCATCTTTCAAATCCAACAGGAACCATGCTGAAATTGATACAATAGACAAGGTCAAAAACCTCGCTATTGAAGTGCGTGACCTGTCGTTCACTTACGCCAATAACACTGTGCTCAAAAACATAAACTTGCGGATTCCTCAAGGTGATTTTCTAGCCATTGTGGGGGCAAACGGCGCGGGAAAAACGACCCTGGCTCAACACCTGATCGATGTATTGCATCCACCCAGTGGTTCGGTATTTTTGGGTGGAAATGACGTTACCAGTATATCCGCCCGTGATTTGATTCGACGTGTCGGATATGTTTTCCAGAACCCGGAGCATCAGTTTATCACAAATTCTGTTGCCCAGGAAATCGGCTTTGGACTCCGTTTGATAGGAGAATCCGAAGAGGACATTGAAAACCGGGTAACGCAACTGTTATCCGAATTTGGATTGGCAAACCTGGCAAAAGCCAATCCATTTACCCTCAGTCACGGTGAAAAAAGACGCTTAAGTGTGGCTACCATGCTTGCCGTGGGGCAAGAGACGCTGGTTCTGGACGAACCGACTTTTGGACAGGATCAACGCAACGCAACCGCTTTAATGCAATTGCTGAATGAACTGCATAAAGCCGGGCGTACGGTAATTATCATCACTCACGATATGAATCTTGTGGCTGAATATGCCCGGCATGTCGCCGTGATGTCGGCGGGTGAAATACTGTTTCATGGTACCGTAGCTGAGGTTTTCTCCAGTCCCGAACTGCTTGCACAAGCACGTTTAACTTTGCCACCGATGGTTGAATTATCCCGGCGACTACCCCAAGATTATTCGGAGCTTCGGGATCTGTATACCTTGGATGAATTCCTGGAGGCCATTGCATCATCTTCCCTTCGAGAGGTGAGTAACTGATGAAAGCATTATTTTACGACAGGGATTCTCTGTTGCATCGCCTTAATCCCTTGTCAAAAATCGTGGCAACTGCACCGGTAATTTTCTTTCTTGCCCTGATATCCGAACCATGGGCACCTATTTCTTTTATCCTGTTATTTGGGCTTACGAGTATGGTGTTGGGAAAAATCCCACCCATCCGTTATATCAAAACCGTTGCACCACTACTGCTATTGGTTTCAGGATTTCTCCTGGTTTATCCATTTGTGGTTGATCCGGCAAGAGTGGCAGATACACCTATTGCCTTCCTGTTGGGGCCATTTGAGGTGCGTTGGGGAGGTATTGTGTTTGGTTTGACAACAGCATTACGTATCCTGTCACTAATTATCGGAACCCTGCTATTTGTGCTTACAACCGATTCAGCAGATTTTATTCGTGCCCTGGTGCAACAATGGCGTCTGCCTTACCGCATTGGCTATAGTGCCATGGCTGCATTTCGATTCATTCCCATGCTCAATTCCGAACTAGCAGTCATTCGTGCTGCACATAAAGTGCGAGGTATCTCCGACCGCGGCGGTATCAAGGCTCAGTTTGACCGTACAAAAAGGTATACCGTACCGCTCCTGGCAACCGCCATCCGCCGGGCTGAACGCACAGCACTGGCCATGGACAGTCGAGCATTTGGAGCATTTGAAACGCGTACTTACTATCGAAAACTTTTTTTTAAACAAAAGGACTGGTTATTTATTGCCATTTTCTGGTTATTAAGCCTGGTCATAATTTTGTCGTTGAAAAATACAGGATTATTGGGATCGATCGCGTTGATTCCGGATTTTTAAATGAAATGTCGGACAATTCCAAACTGCGCTCTCTTATCAACCCGATGATAAATAGCATGAAATCCTAAATCAATCCGAGCAGTTTGAAACCAAAGAATGGCTTTGACAGACATCTCCTGTCTTCTCTAACATCGTAGTTTTGTATAATAGAAGACGTAATTTCGCTTATACGAACCAGAAATCAATGAAATTGATATTAAATGAAATTCAGAAGTCAGGTATCCGGATTTGCCGGGATGATCTGTTTTAGCGGGATAGCATATGTCGAATGTTGATGCACTTAGAAATCAAAACCTCCTGCTCAAGGAGAAGTATAAACGGCACCGGTTCAAGAAAAAACTCTTTATTATTGTGCTTATTCCGGTTGTGGTTTCACTGATTGGTTCGGCCATTGCCGTCGGCTCGGCAGATATTTCCTTTGTGGATGTCTATTCGACAATAATCCAAAAACTGATTCCGGGTTTTAATCTTTTAGGTACGGAGATTCCGGGTCATACACACATTATCATCTGGAAACTCAGGCTTCCGCGTATTTTGATGGGATTAATGGCAGGTATTGCTTTAGGTTCTACCGGGGCGGTGATGCAGGTAGTGTTAAGGAATCCGCTTGCCGATCCATATATGCTGGGTATTGCATCGGCGGCGGGATTTGGCGCCTCTCTTGCTATTGTGCTTGGCGTCGGCGTTTTTGGGGGCTCATATCTGATTATCGGTAATGCTTTTTTGTTTTCATTGATTTCATCAGCACTGATTCTATTGTTAGCAGGAAGAAAAGGTGCCTCGCCCGAGTCCATGATTCTGACAGGGCTTGCGCTTTTGTTTTTCTTTCAGGCCATGACCACAATGATACAGTACTTTGGAGATTCTGAAGCTGTTAAAGCCGCAGTATTTTGGACAGTAGGGGACCTTGGCAAAACGGACTGGAGTAAGTTGGGAATGACACTACCCCTCCTTGTTGTTGGTATAACCATTTTAATCTGGAAATCGGGGGATTTGAATATTATGAATACCGGCGATGCCAGTGCAAAAAGCCTGGGGATTAATGTCCAAAGTACCAGGATTTTGATGATGGTTGTTTGCTCAATCATGGTTGCCGGTGTTGTGAGTTTTACGGGGACAATTGGTTTTATTGGATTGGTGGCGCCTCACCTGGTAAGGATGATCATCGGTGCCGACAATCGGATTCTGGTCCCTGCTTCCGGACTGGTCGGAGCTGTGCTTTTGGTATTGGCAGATACGGTTGCCCGCACTATTATTTCACCGGTTATACTCCCGGTTGGCGCGGTAACAGCTTTTCTTGGAGTACCGCTGTTTATTTATCTGATCGTCATGAAAAAGGGGGGTTTTGCATGAAAGTAGTTGTTGAAGATCTCTATTACTCCTACCCCGGAAAGGACGTTTTAAAAGGAGTGAACCTCAGTCTGAAGGAAACTGAGATCATGTGTGTTGTTGGACCGAATGGCAGCGGGAAAAGCACCCTGGTCAAATGTGTGGAAGGGCTACAAATGCCACGTTCAGGGAAGATACTGTTTAACGGTGAGGATGCATCGGGATTCAGCCGGCCCGAGATAGCGAGGATGATCGGATACGTCCCCCAAAGCAGTGGTCAACTGTTTTCATCATCAGTCTTCGATACGGTTCTGATGGGTAGAAAACCCTACTATTCCTGGCGCTGCAGTGATGAGGATATTGATATCGTTGCTGATATTCTTCAGCTGATGGAACTCGATGATCTGGCCATGGATAATTTCAATAACTTGTCAGGCGGACAGCAGCAGCGTGTGCTCATTGCCAGGGCCCTTGCCCAGATGCCAGAATTGCTTTTGCTGGATGAACCCACATCTGCCCTGGATATAGCTCACCAGTTGGAAGTAATGGAAATTATCCATGATCTGGTTCATGACAGAAAGATAAGTGTGATGATGGTCATCCATGATCTAAACTTGGCATCCCGCTATGCCGACAACATTCTCATGCTTTTTGAAGGCCGTGTTTATGCCACCGGATCGGCGAAAGATACCCTGACCAGACCAAACATTGCAGAGGTCTATGGTGTAGAAACCAGTATTCATGATCTGGATGGAACCTTGTCGGTGACTCCCGTCAGGCGAGTGCAAAAGCAATCCCTCCGGAATTAACAGATGACATGGCTGTTTAACCTCTCATATTCGAAAACCGGGGGGTGGAAACCAGACCTCGCTTCTGAAACAGCTTCGTTCTTCGATTTACAGCCTTGGATAAAAAAAGACACCATCGGCTACGTTGATATTGGTGTTTAGAAAACGTGAGTAATACTCCTGAAGAAAGACCTCCGGATTCATGTCTGTAAATAATTCCGGATGAAATGCCTTGGCGAAATAGGTAAAACCGACCGCACTCAAGGGGCTGGCAATAAAGAAATCAATTATCATATAAACCCTGTTGTTCTTTACGGCTTTGGAATGTTCAAATGCCGGTAATGCCATGACCCTTTCGCGGTGCTTTTTAACAAGAGCAGGATCACTGATGACATGTCCGAATCCCCCTGGCACGTTATCACGGATAATGAGAACATCGTAGTCCTGGGCAATAAGCCATTCCCGGTCTACAGCTGAAATGTAGCCGCCTTGAGATTCTATCTTCCCTGCGATATTGATTCCGGCTGCGATACGATTGATCGCTGCTATGGAACTAAGTTGATTGTTACCGGTTGAAATGTTTTCGACCGTGTCAAAACTGAATTTATAAAAAACCTTTGTCTTCTCTTTGGCTTTCAGGTTTTTTAACCTGCCGGCAATATTCTGCACAATCCCGTTGCTCCAATTGAGAAATTTTTCTGCTTCACTCTCCCTGTTCAGAAGCTTACCCAGGATTTCAAAGCTTTCATTCATCGTGTTATAATTACCGGTTCCCACAATCACAACCGGAATGACACCGTCAAGATCGGCTAAAAGCTTATCCAGTCCCGGTATGGGGCTTTTTTCCAGGATAAGGAGATCCGGTGCCACACCAAGTAAGGTTTCCGTTTCTGTATCGGTATATGCCCAGGGTATGGGAGGCGTGATTGTGGTTATTTTATCAAGGCCGGGGAAAATGTCCTTATCCAGCTTATAACCTGTTTTACCGACGACCATGTCCCATGAATCGAGAATGAGAAGCGCATCAGCTGTGCCGGGATGGAAAAATGCGATTTTTTTAACCGGGGCTGATACGGTCACCTTTCTACCGATTATATCGATTATGGTTGTTTTACTCACTTCTGATACAACAGTCGGCGGTTTCAATTGTCCCTTGGCAAAAACTGCGCTGGGAAGAAAAACCGCAACCCCCAATACAACTATAAAAGTGATTATACGTTTCTTCATTTGTTCCCTGATGGTTTGAAGATAGATCGCTGGTATCGATTCAACAGCTCTCATGTTTATGAGTAAACAAATTATCGGTTATTTTTACTGAAAGGAAAAGGCAGGATAAAGCCAAATCAGAATATAAAACAATGGATTCCGGGTCAACAGACGCACTTGTGATCAGGATCGAATGTTGGATGGGTAACTCGTTACCCATCAACTTGGTGTAAATGACTTTTGATCACATTCCGCCCGATGGGTAACAGGGTTACCCATCCTACGGTTGATCCTAATTCAAAAGTCTATCGTGGACGTTAAGAATCTTGGATTACAACTGCTTCAATAACCAATCATCAACGGTTAACTGCTAATTTTTAGCGATGCTTTGCTTAATGCGGCTAAAGCACGCCGACTATAATACCTCGTCCCTAGTGTGGCTACTAACGTGTAGAAAACAATTTAGCGCTTATGAGGTCAAGCCCCGGAATAACAGATAGTCACGTTCCTTCCTAAGCAAACAAAAAGTCATATCGCTGCACAGCCTGCTGCCGTCAGATGGCGATATAGTGAGACCTTTACTGGAAAATATAACTTCCGGTAATACCAATGGTTCGGGGTTCGCCGTCTTGTGCGGTACGTCCGCCAATATAGTAGGACAAGGACGTGTAGTATTCTTTGTCAAAGATGTTATCTGCCCAGAGCTTTACTCCTAAAGACTCTCCCTTGTACCCCACTGAAAGATTGACAAGTTCGTAGGCATCAATCTTGTGTTCATTTTTCTCATCACTGTAAAAACTGCCGACGCCATTGATATCGATACGTGCGTTGAAGTTTTCTGCAAAATCAAAAGAGGTTGCAAGGTTGTAGGTGTACTCGGGAGAATGTGGCAGCTTCTTACCGGAATAATCGTATTGGCCGCCCGACATTTCATCAGACACCCATTTCTCGATTCTGGCATCGCTCCAACCAATGCCTCCTGAAAATTTTAAATGGGAAGTGGCGGCGAATTGAAAATCCAATTCCGTCCCGGTTGAGGAAGCCTCTGCCGCATTGGTGATGCTCCTTGCAGCCGGACCGGTCAACCATTCCTGCACCTGTTTGTTCGTAATATCTATCTTGAATACGGCAACACTTAACATTAAACGCTGGTTGGAACTGCCCAGTTTCATGCCGATTTCATAGTTCATCGTTTTTTCAGCATCGAATGTCAGGGTGTCTGAGTCGACGGCAAAAGCGTAATTGAATCCGCCGGCCAGGATGCCCTTGGCCACGGAAACATAACCCATTAAAT
This sequence comes from SAR324 cluster bacterium, assembly GCA_028282825.1. GTDB lineage: Bacteria > SAR324 > SAR324 > XYD2-FULL-50-16 > XYD2-FULL-50-16 > JAHJTV01. The sequence goes on along the minus strand of JANQGZ010000045.1, from coordinate 90,387 downwards.
CTTTTTTGAAATCGAACGAGACAACCCCCTTGGGAAGCCATTCGCTGTGTTCGATCGTTTCTGAATAGGAATTGGTTCCAAGATTGTATTCCTGCTCTCCTTCGGAAGTCTGTTGGTCATATCTCAAACCTCCCGTCAGGTGGAGCCTGCTGGTTGGTGAATAGGTCATCTGGCCAAATATGGCTGTTCCCCTGTTTTCATATTCTGTGAAGCGCTCTTGTCCGAAGAATCCTGCATCTATCTCGTTTTGATCCTGGAAACCATATAAACCGATTAACCAATCCAGGGAGGATTGCTCTTCCAAAGACTGCAAGCGAAGTTCCTGGCTGACTGCAGTATTGCTGAATCGCCATACCTGGTCACCGTAGTCTAAGGGACCGAATTCACCATCATTGTCAAATTCGGTAACAAAAGCGTTTCGGGTGGTAAGGGAGAGAATCCTGTAATTGTCGCTTTCGTATTCTATTTTCAGGGCTTGCCCGCTGTTGGTATCCTTCCAGCTGTTGGCTCCATCCCAGTTGATGACATAGCGGTCTGTCTCCGAAGAGCCATCGATATAGCGAATATATCCATAGCCATCATCACTTTCAAAGTTGTTCATAATAAGAGAGATATCCATGGCTTCACCCGGTGTCCAGCGAAGTGTTGCCTGTCCTGATTGGCGTGAGATTTTCCCGGCCTCAATATCATCATTGTAGATGTTTTCGGTATACCCTTTCGAATGCCTGCCCTGGTAGGCAAATCCAAAGTAAAAACGATCCTGGATTAAGGGGCCTGAATAGCTTGCTCCGTACCGATAAAACATGGGATCTTCTTTTGAAACGTCATACCTGCCAATTTCAGCGATGACTTTTCCCAAGGGTTCGTTGTCCGGTTGTCGGGTTACAATTATTACGGCACCGGCTTCCGTGTTTTTGCCATAAAGTGTGCCTTGTGGTCCCCTCAGGATCTCAACACGTTCTACATTGAAGAGTTCCGGATTCTGCATGAAGGTCATAGGATAGTTGATTTCGTCGACAAAAAGACCTACCGGAGTATTCAATACAACGTTATGGGATGAGATACCGCGGATAATCAGCATGTTCTGATTGGTGTTTTGTTTGGAATACAAATTGGGAGAAAAATAAGTGAGGGACTTCATATCTGTAATACCTGCATCCTCCAGCTCGAATTCGGAGAACACATCCATGCTGACAGGGACGTCATGCACTTGCTCCGGTCTTTTCTGAGCCGTGACCACCAGGTCTTCAAGTTGAAGAAGATGATTGGAAGAGGGGTTTTTATCGCTTGCCTGATTTTCATCTGCCGACAGGGAGTACATCGGAAGGATGAAAACCAAGGCAAAAGCCAGGAATCTTGCTATTCCGTTCCAACGTAATACATTTTTTTTCTCTTTTATTTTCATGACAATATCCAAGATTTGGTTGAATCGAAACATCATAGTCAGCAATCCGAAGCAGCGTGTCACCAGCAACTTTTCCCCAGGTTTCAATTGGAAAAATTTGATGGAACAGCAACAGCCACTTTCAGTCGTGATGATATGATCCGGTTCCACCCAGAGGTTTTCCAGATTATTGTATTTTTCCGATTAACTGCAACTAACGAGGATGCTAGCAAGCAAAGTAAATGATTCGCTAATCCGGTTTGAATTTTTTTTTGTCTGAAATGAATAAGAAAATAATGGAAGGAATGTTTTTGAGGGAACTGTTCAGCGAGAAACCCTGGTTTTTGTGGGATTATCTTGTGTACAAATGGAACGGGAACTTTTGTGTGAAATGATGATCGATTTGATCCGCTGGGATGTCATAATTGCTAGCCCTGCACTGACTTTGCACCCCCGGGCAAGTGGATTATCTTTTGCCCAGGCATTGTGTCGGATTAATGCCAAACTGATTCTGGAAAGCGCGGGAAAAGGAGGAAAGACTCCGATATCCCACGGAAAACGCTGCTTCTGTCACATTTTTTGATTGTTCTTCCATCAGCCATTTTGCCCGATCCAGTCGTTTTCTCCTGAGATATCCAAAAACAGTGGTTTCAAAAACCTGGCGAAAACCGCGGTTCAACCGCGTATGTGACAGTCCAACCTTTCCTGGCAGCTCAAACAGTGTCGGCGGGAACTCCAGATCACTGCAAAGCAGGTCGGATGCATCATAGATCCTCTGCAGCTCTGTTGAGCTGATTTCCTGATCCCTGGAATCCCGGTTGAAAAGAAGCATTTTCTGAAGCCGCAAGGCGATCAATTCCATCGATTTGCTTTCCATGTAGAGTTTTCTGATGGGGCCCCGGTAGCTGCATTTGAAGATGTCCTCCAAAATGGATGCCATTGAGAGAGTCATTGAATTCTGCTCGTTGTCCAGTTCACAGGTTTTATTGGCTGACACCACTCCTTGAAAATGCTCGGATAGATCTGTGAATCCGTCTCCTATGAGACTGAGAAGAGCTGCTGGTTCGATGATGATGGTTACCAGTCGTTTTACCTGGTCGGCTGCATCTTCGACTGCTCCCTTCCGCGATGCATAGTAGTATACGCAGCTTTCTCCACCGCCAGTATAAATCGTCTGGTCATGGCCTTGAACCGTTCCCTTCATTTGGCCCGAGATACAATAACCAAAACCAAAAACCGGCCGCTTGTGATCCACGGACATACATATTCGTTCTTTGGGGCAGTAATGCATCATAAACAAATCAAAACCGTCACGAAAATGAATCCGCTGTATGTATCCGGAATTGCTATCGTCATGGAGAAGCCATTCCGTTTCAAGAGGTTTTCCGGTAATAGGACCACGGTGGTGGAACAAGGCAGTGGATTGCTCTTCTTTTAGTGACTTACCGGCATATTTGATTGAGATGTCCATTTTGATTGACCAATAGCAATTCGTAAAAGGTATGATTCAATTTCTTGTGTATCCTGATGATTCACAAGAAATCGGTTTGGATAATCATCGATGTGGCAGACCAGATAAAACCAGTGAATGTTTATTTGACTAAAGGATCAGTTTTATATTTTTGCATATACGAAGAAAAAAACTTCGTCAATGAGAGGGGTAAACAAGAGTGCACCAAAAATATTCGGATCGACCAGCAACAAAATCAATTGTATAAATTTACCAACAAATACTGCTGAATCCCCGGGAATGGATTTTAAGCAGCAGCTTCACGAGCGTCGATAAGTTGTGCTTTTAGTATGTTGATATATATCCAAACAAAACAATAAAATATATGGAAAATTATCATATACGAATATACTTTTTCACATGAGAATAGTTAAGCCCGCATTAAACTTTAAGGACGACCGGTAAATCATTAACATCCCTTGATTTTGACCGGGCAAATGAGTATAAACGAGACCCAAGTCAATTTGTAAATACCAAAATCGGTCATAGAACAGGCGAGTTGGATTTCAGCCTTTATACAAAAAACATCTTTGACGAAAAATATGACAGCGGTGGTGTTTTTGGAGGATTGGTTACCATTTACAGCAAGCCCAGGGAAATCGGTGTCAAAGCGGCTTATCGTTTTTGATAATTGACTCCTCGCAATACCGGGTTAATCCGGACTGGATATGGAGAAGGTTTTTTAAGGAGAAAAATGAAAAAATTACTGTTTTTCGTGTTGTCCTTGGTTCTGCTGTGGGCGATTGAATCATCTATTAATTTGAGAGCAGATACAAGCTCCACAAAAATTGGTTCGTCAGACAAGTCCGGCTCCGTGTCAATTATAGATGGTATGGGCCGAAAGGTTACGGTAAAGCGTCCCGTGAAAAGGATTGCGTTCAGTCATTCAGCTACAGCAGAAGTATTGAAGATCCTTGACGCCTGGGATATGGTGGTAGGAAGAGGCGTGCTGGAAGATTCCGCCTTGTATTCGAACCTGGATGAAATCACTGTGGTGACGTCCGGACTAAATATATACGATTTGAACTACGAGGAAATATACAAGACCGGAACCGAACTGTTTCTGGCGATGGATATCCCGGTTGGCGGTTTTAACGAAATGGTATCAAACCTGGAACCTCATATCCCGGTGGTAGCCCTTAACTTCCATGACGCGTCACAATTTACTGTCAACCTGGAAAAACTGGGAATCATATTGGGCAAGGAAAAGGAGGCCGCAGCTTATATCCGCTGGTTTAACAGTATCGTAAACAAGATTTCCGCGAAAACGAAATCACTTCAAGATAAACCGAAAATTTTCCTTAAAACCGGGTGGGGTGAAGTAGATGATGTGCAAACGTTTTCGGACGCCATGCCGGGTGTCTCCGAGAGAAACGAAATTACCGGGTGTGTCAATATTGCTGGCCAACTGCCTTCGCAGGGAGGATGGATTCCGGACGTAGATCATGAATGGCTGGTTACCCAGACAATCGATGTACTGATCATCATGGATTTTGTTCCAGGGGGATTTGGTCTGAATGTCGACGATATCACCCAGGTGAGAAATCGCAGACGGCAGGTGATGAAACTGCCCGCCTTTTCCGGCAGCAATGCGGTGAAAAACAACAGGGTTTACATGATGCCCTCTGACTTTTATGCGACGCCGCGGTTCATTGTTCAATATGCCTACCTGGCCAAATGGTTGCATCCCGGCCTGTTTCCCGGTTTGAATCCCGGGGAGGTGCACCAGGAATACCTCACACGATTTTTAAAGCTGGATTTTGATCTTTCACAACACGGTGTATTTGTTTATCCGGTGGATTGATTTTTTAAAAAATCCTTTGTTGAGTCTGATCCGAAAACTGTTTTCAGCCACTAACACACTCGAAAAACACTAAAACATATTTCGTGATTTTTGTGTGATTTAGTGCCATTAACAAAAGATTTCGGTTGTTTTCACCTGTTCTTGTCTTGTGTTACAACTTTTTGGAGTGGGCTTATAACTGTTTTCCCGTACTTTCTAACCTTTTTTGGAGTTCGTATGAGCCTACCGGTTTTAAGTTCAAGTTTTAAAAACATAATGGAGTTGATGTACCAAAGTTACGTCCCGCGGATACTGAATGCTGCAATTGAGGTCGGACTGTTTGAGGAGTTATCCAACAATCGCTAAACCCTTTCAAATCGGACAAAAATATATTCAGACCGGATTAGCAGTCATTCCTTCCTGCATGATAGCATTGATCTTGCTGATATTAATCGGGAGGTTTATCTCCGGGCGAATTACACACGCTTTTTAAACTAATATCAAGGTGGAAAACGGCGTGTTCTTTTATCCGAAATTGTAAGTTAATTAATGGTGGGTAGCAGTAAATTATCTAATAATATCATTAGATTAAGGGGATTGTGATTGTCTGTCATCTTGGCCAACTCTCCTTAAGTCAATGACAGTAAATTACCTACCAACATATATAGGAAGCATAAAAATGAAATTACCCGACATTACCGTGAGTCCAACAAAATTATTTAATCTTCAGTATGGAACAATTCGCTCATGGCTTTTGATTAGCGCGGTGGAATTCAAAGTGTTCAACCATACGGTGGAAAAGAAAACAGTTCAGGAGATTGCTTCCGCAATCAAAACTCACGAATCAAATACGGAACTCTTTTTAAATGCGCTTTGTGCGCTTGAACTTTTAAGAAAAGAGAGCGGATTGTATTTAAACACTGAACTGTCCAATACCTTTCTTGTGGAAGGCCGGGAAACCTATCTCGGCGGAACTCTTCTTTTAAATGAACAATGGAATCTTGAAAGCAGGGCGCAGATGGTAGAGTTGGTAACAAACGGACCCCTGCCGCAGCAGGAGGAGTCGGATTATACCGGGGATTACTTCGCGGATCATATCAAGGTAATGAGAAATTTAGCCAGATCCGGCGTTTCCCAGCTCGTAGCAAAAGAGATTAACAGTTTGCCTGAGTTTTCAGGCATGAATACGATGCTTGAACTCGGTGGAGGTCATGGTATGGATTGCATAGCACTGGCCATGAAAAGTCCGACTTTAACGGCGGTTGTTTTTGATAATCCGGCTGTTGTCAAGGTGACTCAGGAGATCATTGCAGAATATGACATGGAAGAAAGAATCACCACCATGGGAGGTGATTATATGACTGATCCTATAGGGGGTGGTTATGACCTCATCTATGCCAAGGCAACACTTAATTTTTTTAGGGACAATCTTAATCCTTTATTTGAAAAAATCTATAACGCCCTGAATCCCGGTGGGATATTTATCTCCATTCATGACGGTTTGACGGACGAAGGCACAAAACCGGCGGATATTGTATTCAGTTGGCTTTCGACCGGGTTATCCGCTTCAGACTTGTCTTTCGCCAGACAAGTGATTCCCAACGCCATGCTTGCGGCCGGATTCAAGTCGGTTCAAACTGCACCGTTCCCCTTTTTCATGGGAGATACGCTTGAGTTCACTTTAGGCAGGAAGTAACAGTGCCTGATCGATTACCTGGCGTTGAAGGTCATTTTCCAGCTCCGGGTTGTTTGCTGGGTATTCCAGAATCGGGAATACATGCTTTGGTTTTCCGGAAGATCCTTGTGCTTGCCTGTCTCAAAAACCTGACCATTTTTTAATACGATTTTTTTTCGGCGTTACAGATGGTCTGGAGTTTATGGGCGATGACGACCACGGTTTTCTCGTTCACCAGCTCTTTGATAGCTAATTGAATATGGATTTCATTTTCGGGATCAGGGGCGGCTGTTGCCTTATCAAGCAGGATTATAGGTGCATTTTTCAGCATGGCCCGGGCAATGGAGATGCGTTGTTTTTGGCCGCTCTCTTTGGGTCACAATTTCCATTTGTGCGCGGATTTCTGTTTGTTCCACATAGCAGCATAGACGCCGTTTTTTGACTTCAGTAATTCCTCGTGGATCCCCCGTTCCACGATCTCACCGTCCTTGAGAACCAGAATCTGGTTGGCGTGGGTGATAGTGCTCAAGCGGTGGGCGATGACCACCAGGGTTCTGTCTTTGACCAATTGGTCGATAGCCTCCTGAATGAAGCACTCGCTCTCCGGGTCCAGGGAAGCAGTGGCTTCATCCAGCAGAATGATAGGTGCGTTTTTCAGTATAGCCCTGGCAATGGAGATGCGTTGTTTTTCGCCTCCGGATAAGGTGGCTCCTCCTTCTCCTACCATGGAGTGAAAACCGTCGGGAAGTTTGTTGACAAAATCATCACAGCGGGCTTTTTTCGCGGCCGCAACAACCTCTTCCATGGAGGCATCGGAACGACCCATTTTGATATTGTTAAAAATAGTGTCGTTGAAAAGATACACATCCTGGAAGACCATGCTGATTTGCCGGAGCAAATCTTCCGTTTTGTAGTCCGAAACCGGCAGATTCCCAATTTTCACCTGGCCTTTGTTCACATCCCAGAAACGTGCGATCAGCCTGGTGATGGTTGACTTTCCTGAACCGGAAGGACCCACCAGGGCAGTCATGCTGTTAGCGGGCAGCGAAAAACTCACATCTTTGAGCACATCCGTTTCGTGATAATGGAACCAAACATGATCGAATTCGATGTTGCAGTTTTGAGGTGCCACGGAAGACAGCGGCTCAGACAATGGTTTGATACCGTATATGTTTTTCAAACGTGCTCCCGAAATTGAGTAATAGCTCAACTCTACGAAATTTATCAACACCTGGGCCAAAGGATCATACATCCTGGTCCCGAGGATCAGGAAAAACAGGAAATGGGGTAGGGACAGGGTGCCCCGCAGGAAAAATGCCAAACCCGTCAGCATAATCAAGGCGATCCCCGCTTGGAGGAACCAGATTCCAAGGATGACCAAAGGACCTCCAAGGGCTTCCTGCCTGATACTGATCCGTTTCAATGCTTTAAAAGACTTGTGAAGCCGTTGGAATTTGACACCATGGAGATTGAATGCCTTGATGTTCTGCATGCCGTCCAGGTATTCCAGCATCCGGGAGGTGACATCGTTCTTCGCTGTAATATGTTTCCTGCCGGTCCGCAAAATAATAGCCCTTGTGAACATGGCAGCCAGGAAGGCGATCGGGATGGGAGCAGCGGTAATCAGAGTCATCTGCCAATGATATGGCAGTAGAAAAATTACGAATACCAGGGGCAGAACTATTGCGCTAATAGCGTTCATCAACAGGTGGCTGATCAAGGTCTCAATGTTGGAATAGTCGGAAAGCATCAGGGAGGTCAGGTCTCCCGGGTCTTTTGATTTGAAGAACCCCATGGAAAGACGTCGCAGGTGATCTCCTAAAGCAAGCCGACCTTCGGAAGAAACCGTGAAGGCAGTACCGCTTTCGTAGATGTAGACTATTGCAGAGAGTACATACAGCATGATCAGACTCAGAAGGAGCCAGCCGGTGAACAGGATCAGCCGTTTGAAATCCACGGCAGAGCCGGGCTCCATCAGAGGTCGCATCAATTCCAGCATGACCATCAGGATGACAAAATAGGGTTGTCCCTGGAAGATGGATTTGAAAATAGCCAATATGACAGGTCGGCGGAGCAGCTTCACATTGTTGTTGGTAATTGTGTTAAGGAATTTTATCATTTGCTTACCTCCCGTTCCTGATCAAGGTTCCATTTCCGGGCTTCGGCGTGTATGTCCCACATACGCCGGTAAAGCCCTTGTTCTTCCAGGAGTTCCCTGTGGGTTCCCTTTTCTTCTATCCGACCTTCATTAACGACCAGGATTTGGTCCACCTCGGTGATAGTATAGAGGCGGTGGGCGATGACAATCACTGTTTTGTTTTTTAGAACCACTGAAAGGGCTTTTTGGATCTTTGACTCATTTTCCGGGTCGGCATAGGCAGTGGCCTCATCCAGGATTACGATGGGAGAGTTCTTAAGGATAACCCTGGCCAGGGCGACACGCTGCTGTTCTCCACCGGACAGATAGACTCCCCCCTCTCCGATCAGGGTTTGGTATCCTTGGGGCAGGGTTAAGATAAAATCATGAATTTGTGCAGCTTCTGCAGCAGCCTGCACCTCGGCGAAGTCCGTCTGGCAATTGCCCATTCTGATATTCTCTTCGATGGTATCAAAAAAAAGGAACACATCCTGAAACACGGTGGAAACCGTATTATTGAGGCAGTTAACTCCCAGCTCACTTATGTTGGTATCTCCCACCAAAATCTCTCCTGAGCCCACATCCCAGAATCTGCCAATGAGATTGGCGATGGTCGTTTTTCCGCCTCCCGAAGGGCCGACCAGGGCGGTCACACTGCCCGGAGAAACGGAAAAAGAGACGTCCTCCAAGGCCTTGATTTCGTCATAGGAGAAACTGACATTCCTGAACTCGATCCCTGCTTCTTTGATATCCATTACGTTTTGGGTGTCCCTGATCTCGGGTTTTTCCAGGATGTCATCAATACTCGACAGACCGGTTTTAATCTGAATCAGGTAGGAGGACATGTTTATCAGTTTGTAAAACGGAACCGAAATCCCCATGGCGATATAGAGAAACAGAAAAACTGTTGAGACCAGCGGAACATAACCTTCCCGGGGTACCCTGCTGACGAGAAGGATAGCTATGGGAATGATAAACACTGCGCTGGAGCTTAAAAGTGTGAGGAAGGCCGAGAAAGGTCGGCGGCTCAATTTGAACCATTGGAGGGTCAGGTCCCGATAAGCATATACGTCCCGGGAAAACCGTTTGAAGGCGCTGACAGTCTGATTAAAGATTTTTACCACCGGCATCCCCCGGACGTACTCGATAATAGTAGCATTCATGGTGGCAAGCTTTTCCTGCCACTCGGCATAATACTGCATGCCTTTGGGACTGTACATCTTTCTTTGGGCGACTGTTGCCAGCAACAAAGGAATCACAACACCTACGGCCAGACGCCAGTCGATGTAAAACAGCACTGCCAGAGAGAGAAGAGGCAGAAATGCCGCCTGGACGATATCCACAATATGGTGAGCTACAAAGATTTCAATTCGTTCCACATCTTCCTGGAGCACTTTTTTGATTTTGCCGTTGGCAGTCGAAGTAAAATATCCCATGGGCATCCGGGAGAGTTTTTCCGTCAAACCGATACGAATTTCGTAGAGAACATTGTAGGCGGCGATATGGGAAAGCATATTGCCCAGGTAGGTTAGTAGCCCGTACAAAGCTACGCCTCCCAAAGTTAACCAACCCAGGTGCCAGACAAAGGCCGTATCGATTTCCGCAGGATTGTTGATATGGGTGATCAGTTCCCTGACCAAGAGATAAATAGTCACAAAAGGAGTCATTTGGGCCGCCACAGCCAGGGCCGCAAAAATCGCCGCAAAGACGAGCAGGGCCGATTTTGTTCCCGCAATTTCCAAAAGCCGGGGAATACCGGTTTTTCTCTTTTTCTTGATCTGTTTTTCGTAGACCGAAATGTCTGTCATTAAAACTCCACCTGTCAATTATAAAGGAACGGCGTCTTAGAAGCCGTGGTTATTTTCTTTTCAAAAACGGTTATCTGATGCCTTCGGCAGGTATTCGCCCGCAACTTCCGGGATGATGGAATTTCCGCTTTGCTGTTAAAAACGACCTACCAAACGTATACCGACCTCCCGAGGCGGAGCCATTATCGTGGTATCAAGGATACTGCTGTATGTAATCTGATAGTGCTGGTCAAAAAGGTTGTTGGCAAAAAGGTGTATGTCGAAAGATTCGGTTTCATAACCGATCTTCGCGTTCGCGGTTACCAGATCATCGCGATAGTCGGTATTTTCAGCCGCCCAGTAGATTTTACTGATGTATTGTGCCGACGCCTGGGCGACAAGGCTGTTTTCGTTCCTGTAAATAACGAACAAATTACCCGTGTATTCCGGTATTAGTTCTACCCGATTTTCGGAATAGTCCACATTTCCGAGTGCGGTTTTGCTGATGAATTCATCGTATTTGGCATCGGTGTACCCCAACACGGCTTGCACTCTCAATGCGGATGATATTTGTGCATCGAGTTCCAATTCGGAGCCGAATGCGGTGGTTTCCGCAGCATTCTCCGCAAAGGTACTCTGGGTGACAGTGTCCCATTGTTGCACCTGCATATCCCGATACTTTGAGTAAAACAAGGTCAGGTTGGCATTAAGGCGTTTGTCAAACCATGAGGTTTTGGTTCCCATTTCATAATTCCAGGCGATCTGCGGCTCATAAGTATAGTCCGCCTCACCTGATTGTGTTGCACGGTTGAATCCCCCGGGCAAAAAGCTTTTGTTTACCCCAACATACACCATGTAGTCATCCGCAATATCATAGCTGAAAACCAGTTTGGGCAGGAGTTCTGTCCAGGTTTCGCTAGGTTCAGCTTTGAATACGGGAACCTTAAACTTTTCAAAGCTAAGGGATGCACTACGCTCAACAGTCTGCCAACGCAATCCGGCAGTGACTTCAAAATCATCGGTCAGCGGCACCTCGACTTGAGTAAATGCGGCAAGTTCGCGGGTTTCTTCCTGATAAGGATAATCCGTTTCTTCAACCGAGTTTTTAACGAGGTTGAATAACTTACGATCGAAATCCCGATTTCCACCGTACAAACCTAAAAGCCAATTCACGTTCTTTTGAGTGGCTTCGGAATTTTGCAGACGAAGTTCCTGAGTCTGTTCGACACTCTCGTCGTGATAGAAGGAAAGGCCTCCGAATCCTGCACCATACAAGGGAGTAAAAATAGGATCGGTGTCAAGCGACGATTGCATAATATCCTTGCGATAGCTCGTGATACTTTTCAATGTTATTTCCCCGAAATCAAATGATCCGTGCAAAGCGACGTTCGTTATGTCATCGTCCCGGAAGTCCGTATCGCTTGCCGGAGATTCTAGTGAAGGGGAGTCACCCAGGGTATACGGAATAAATCCTTTGCGCTTTTCGGTATAATCCATGTAAAGACTGATCTCCGAGGTTACATTGGGTAAAAACCGCAGCTGACCTTTTACCCGTCCGGTGCGCTCGAAGTTACTCTCGGAACTGTTGGGATGCTCCATAAAACCGTCCCGGTCGTCATAGCTGCTGGTGAAGGAGAAAAATAGCCTGTCCGTTACAACGGGGCCGCTGACAGTTGCTCCGAAGCCGTAGCTGGTTTCACTGCCCGCCTGCGCAAACACCTTGCTTTCCGGGTTATTACCCGGTTGTTTGGACGTGATGTTGACGACACCGGCAAAAGCATTCTTTCCGTAGATGGCCCCCTGGGCACCACGCAAAATCTCAATCTGCTCGATATTCAGAAGGTTGGCATCAAGAAAGGCAAAGGAGTCCACGGGAACGCCATCGATATACATTACCAGGGGATTCGTTTCCGTGGCACTGGAGGCCAGGGCGCCGCGAAAGGATATTTTGGTATTTCCGGAGAAATCATCCACTTGTAGTGAACTTGGCACAAGCTTAAGTACATCGCGAATTGTCTTGATGTTATTGTCTTCCAGGTCCTGTTCCGTGAGGACTGTTATGGCGATGGGAGTTTTCTGCAATTCCGTGGAACGTTTCTCTGCAGTCACGACTACTGTCTGCAGTTCAAGACTTTCTTCATCCTGTCCGTTGTCATTCCCCGGGGGAGTATCGGCCGCGTTGGTCGATGCTGACAAGCTCAGCCAAACACTGCAGATAGCTATCGTAATAATCATTTTTGCCATGTTTGGCATTCGTTTTCCAATGTCAGTCATTTTTTACCTCAATACAACTGTTGGTTCTTCATGATTGTTCCTCACGCTGGCGATATCAAAATCAGTTGCCAGGCTTACCCTGCTTCGTAATTCCTTGAGATCGACAATATCCCTCGGAATTCAAGCGGGTTAAGCCTGTGTTACGAAAGAACATTTAAAAAAAGTAAGATAAGATTAACAGCGTTGTAAGGGGGCGTCTTGACCGAGATTCGTAAATTTATATACAATTTTAATTCCTATATAGAAAAATAAAATATTTTCATATAGGAACTTATTCATTTCATCCATAGAAAACACTTTCAATAAACCCGTGGTATTTCATATCTCCCTGTATTTCCTAATCTCCGACAGAAAATAGTGATAGAGGCAGGCTATGTCCTTCGATTCCTCAATTAAACATCCCGAAGCCATCATGGATTTTGAGCAGTCTCAGCTTATTTCCACGCATATCTCACAGACTGAAGATTGGAATCTTGATGAAAGGCCATTCCCGGTCACCTTGGAATTAGGGCAAATGAAAATCGATAGTTGGCTATTCGAGCCACTGGAGGGCATTGTCTTTGGTTCATGTGGCCCGGCCGAGATTTCTTTGAAAAGTGAAAAACAATTTTATTGCGATGCGCCCCTCCTTATTTTTTATCTTTTGCTGGAAGGAAGCTGCCAGATGAAATTTGACAGGGAGGCAGGGAAGAAAATGAACCTGGAAAAGCATATGTTTGCCTGGTGTGATTGGAGCGGGCAACGTGGCCTGACAACGCTTCCGGAGCAAAATACCTACTGTCATCTTGCCTTTTCCATCACGAAGGAGGCGTTTTACAGACATCTGGGCAGGGCTAACGGTTCCAAGATTCTAAGCATGCTCTATAGCAAGGCGTTTGAGGATGATGTGGCATATATAACCGGACCGGCAACCTCCGAGTTGCTTACGGCGGGATGTCGATTTCTCGATGCTCCGAAAGACTCCGCATTAGATGTTCTGGAGCTGAAAGCAACATCTTTGGATTTTTTCTCTAAAATGCTGCGCACGGTAATCGATTACGAACCCTCTCTCTACGTCACTTTTTGTGAACAGGATTATGAGGCTATAAATAGTTTAAAGAAGCAATTGGAAAACGAGCCCACCGCCAACGAAAGCATTCGTGAGTTATGTTCTTCCATCGGCATGAGCCAGTCGAAAGCGAGCATGATTTTTAAGCAGTTGTTTAACACCACCATGAGTAAATACCAGCTCAAATGCAAAATGGTCCACGCCCATGGGATGCTTTCAGGCAGAAAACTCAATGTGAGCGAGTGTGCTTACGAACTTGGTTATACGAATATAGGTCATTTTATCGCCGCCTTTCGCAAACATTACGGCATAACCCCTGGTGACGTTCTGGCAGGAGGAAGAATACCCGATTTACTAAAACCGTGACGTAACTGACGCTTGAACGGAAAATCTCTAAACCCTTGTCCGGTCTTGTACCAGTTGCCGAAATTGAGCTAAGCTGCCAGCAAGGATAAAGCCTTCGATTCACAAACCTCAGACATCAAATTACTGTTGATTTGCTCCGGTTTAGCTTTCAATTGGAATTGTTGCTACCAAGTTGCTCTTCAAAGAGATCCCGGGTGATCCGGATCGATTCGGTTGAACCGCCCTGTGTTTCTTACAAGATTTTCCAACAAACAATTTACAGTGATTGTGATCCTGTTATCCAGGCTTAACGGCATAGCAGATCTGGGCAAAAGGGAACTGCTCTCTAACCTTAACACCCTTAAAACCTGCATTTTCCAGAAGCTTTTTCATGGTTTGCTTTGAGTATGTTTTCAGTTTAAACACAAAGCCGAAGGCAATTTTTCCCAGCAGGTTATTGCTCATGGTTATCATGCAGAATCGTCCCCCGGGTTTGAGAACCCTGTAAATCTCGGCAATGACTGCTTCCGGTTCTTCCACAAAGAAAAACATATTAGCACTGGCTGCCGTGGTAAATGAGTCTGACTCCCAGGGAAGGGCAGCAGCATCTCCCCGGATGATATCTGCTTTCCCCGATTGGAAGTCAGCTGCATTGTTTTTTCTTGACAGTTCAACCATATCGCTACTGTGGTCCAATGCGCAGGCTCGTTTGACTATCCTAAGGGCTGTTTTGAGCAAGATTCCTCCCCCGCAGCCGATTTCCACAAATTCATCGTCTTCACGCAAAGCAAGCTCCCGGATGACGATCTGGAAACTTTTCAGGTGTGCCTTCGGATTGTTGTAACTCTGAATGCCGATTTTGCCAGAGGGCTTTCTGGCACGTTCATCTATGAACCTCTTGTATCTTTCAGACCAGCTCATTGTCTTTTACCCTGGATAAATAAATAATAAAATCAATCATTAATCGCCTTTTTCAAAATGATTCAGAAAATGACTTGTCCAACGAGATAAGCCAGACCTCCCATGCAGATGGACACGGTAAAATAATAAAGAAACGCTCCGCATGTAATTAGTATTGACCTGGTTTCAGAGAAAATGGCCGCAAGCGTGCCAAAACACGGCAGAGAAAAAAACAGGGCATAAACAAAGGCCAGGGCGCTGGCCCGCGACAAGCCTATGGTTGCCAGGAATGAGCTGAAATCACCGCTGCTGATGTAAGCCAGGAGATCCTGATCCATTGCCATGCCGATAAGATCAGTATCTGCTGCTGTGGTCGCGCTGAATATTACTGCCATTGCACCAAGGGTTGCTTCCTTGGAGAAAATGGCGATGAGGAAGGTAATACAGAAACGCCAGTCCCAACCAACCAATTCCCCAAAAAACTCAAGATTTTTCCCGAATACGGCAAGATAGCTGTTGTCGATCGAACCACCGGGAAAATAGATACCAAACCAAACGATGACGCAGGATGCGACGATTAACCAGAATCCCCGGTGATAAAAGATTTTCATGCGAAGTGTGGCAAAAATCCTGATATTACGCCAGTTTGGCATTTGGTACGGTGGCAGTTCCATAATCAATCCTGAGCTGTCACCTTTGAGGACAACTTTCTGCAAAACCAGTGATGTCAGGGATAGATAAACGATAGTCACCAAGACAAGACTCAAGAAGACAAATGGTGCCAGTGCACCAAAAAAAATCGCCGTGATAAAACTCACAACGATAAATAATCCTTTGCACGGAATGATCGGCGCGACTAAAAGCGTAACAAGACGTTGCTTCCAGGTATCGATGACCCGACTTCCGGAAACGCCCATTATGTTGCAGACAAGTCCCATGATCATTGGCATGATCGATTTGCCATGCAATCCGATGCGGCGCATAAAGGGATCAAAGCAATAGGCCAGCCGGGCAAGATAACCGCTGTTTTCCAGATATCCCAAAACGATAAAAACGGCACCGATAAATCCGAGAATGATCAATGCGATACTGAGCCCTCCCATAAGACCATCTCCGATCAGGTGGCAGATCGATGCCGGGAAAATCCCGGTAAGCAGCTTTTGCAGCGGATTGGACAGAAAGAACAAGGCAAAAGCAGGGATCATCAGCGGAATCGCGACAAGATAGGCAGCAATCACCCCGAAAAACAACACCGCCAGAGCTATCAGCTTGCCCCAGACCGGATGAGTAGCAGCTACATCGAATCGACTTCGTTTGTAACGTTCGGGACTGCCAACAAGAAGGCTACTCAAAATATCCCTGATCCAGTCGTAACGAGCCTTTGCCACTGTCATTTGACCTTCCTCGGGACGCGGCAGAAAGGTACGAAGCCTGGTCCACAATTCCGGGGACAAGTGTTCAGCCATCATTGAGGTAACATCCTTGTCTCCTTCAAGCAGCTTGGAGGTAAGCCATGGACCTGAATACCCCTGGGGAAGATTTTTCTGCACCATGTTCAAAAGACGGTGGTAATGCGGGAGGTCCTCCCCGGGTAATGACGTCTTGCAGATTGACGCCGGTTCCGTGGACTTAATCGTTGCAACAGCATCCAGCAATTCCGGAATTCCCTTATTCCTGGATGCTGTTATCGGGATGGTCGTAAACCCGGTCATTTGTTCAAACGCCCCGGGATCGATCTCCAATCCCTTGTTCAAGGCCATATCCATTTTGTTGAGCGCTACGATAATCGGAATTCCGAGGGGAACGACTTCGGCGATCATGTACATGGAACGTTCCAACTGACCTGCATCCACGACGATTACCGCTACATCCGGCTGTTCCCGGATAAGAAAGTCACGGGTGATTATTTCTTCAAGTGAATTGGCGGTTAGGCTGTAAGTGCCCGGCAGATCGTAAATATGGACGGTCTGGTCCCGGACCGCTACCTTTCCTTCTTTTTTCTCCACAGTCTTACCCGGCCAGTTGCCGACATGCTGACTTCCACCGGTCAACATATTGAACAGGGTTGATTTACCGGTGTTCGGTTGTCCGACAAGAGCAATAGTTTTGCTACGATGCTCGGAAGGTGTGATTTCCTGGTTTGATGATCCGCAGCAACTGCCTTGGCAACAGGCGGAACTGGCTTCAGCATCTCTATTCGACATCGATTTTCTCCGCTTCGTTTCGGTCGATGGCCACCTGGGTGTCCTTGAGATAGACGAGTAACGGCAAGCTCCGATAGTTCTGCAAAACCAGAATGGGGGTACCGATAGTAAAACCGATAGATGTCGCTCTACTCAGAAAACGACGTTCTCCCCTGATGTTGACGATTCGGCTGCTTGTACCCGACGTGAGTTGTATAAGCTTTTTCATATTCATTTGATGGTTAATCCGTTAAAAAAGATATTTGAACTGACCACCCACCACCGCGGGCTCACCTATCCGTCCTGCATTGGTGAATGTGTGAATCAGGTATTCCTCATTGAGCAGGTTGCGGCCGTAGAAGTAAAGTGACCAGCGATTACCTTCGTACCCTGCCTTGGCATTGACTAATGTGTAGCTATCCTGCTTGACATCGTTGAGTTCATCCATATATTTCGGTCCCAGGACGTTAGCCGAGACCGAAGTAAAAAATCCTCGATTGTGACGATAAATCGCGCCGATTGAATAGTTGTGGTCATGGGCATTGGGCAGTGAGTTTCCGGATAAATCCTTACCTGAGGTATGATTGTCGTAACGGTCGAACTCTCCTTCAAGTAGACCAAAGCTAGCGAAGAGATCCAGGCCTTTGAGAGGTCTCCAGCGTGCTTCGAATTCAGCTCCGTAGGTATGGGCTTCAGCAGCATTCTGCATGATAGCGACACTGTCTTCGACTACGCTGACATGCATATCTGTCCAGTCAATGTAAAAAACCGCACAGCTGAGCTCCAACTGCCTATCTGCCAACAGTGCATTGTATCCGATCTCGTAGGTCAAGGTATACTCGGGATCAACCGGTTCCTTTACTGCATCAATCTTTGTTTGGTTTGCGGCATAATCACCGACCTTGTAACCCCTGTCGATGGAAGCATAGATCTTGTGGTTTTCATTTGGAGCGTAAGCAATACTCAAGGCGGGCATTACCCCCAGCCAGTCATCGTCGCGAGTATACTCCTCGTCGGGAGCAATGGAAACGCCGTTCATTTTGGTTTGTCCTTCCCAGGTTAACTCCCGATGTTCGTGATCAAGACGAAGACGTGAACGAATTTCAAATTTTTCCAGGAACCTGTATGTTACCTGACCGAATAGTGCCATTCCCCGGCTGTCGATAGCACCATCACCGATGCTTTGCAGTCCGGGCGTCATACTCATCATAGCTGCATCGTCACCGAAACTTATATCGGTCAGTGATTCCAGACGTTCCTGCATAAAAAAGACTCCGACAAGCCACTTGAATGATTCGGATTCGTCATTCACCAGGCGGAATTCCTGGGTCAGGGTAGTAAATTCCTCATCGTACTTGAAAAGCATCATATCAAATTGTGTGAAATCCTGATCGAATACGGTTTTGGAATTTGAGTTGCTGTAGTTCGTAATCGACGTCAGATCAAGATCTTTAATCTTTGTCTCCACAGTCAGAGTCGGGGAAATCAATCCGCCTTCTGCTTTTCCCTCCTCATCATTCCAGGTTGAGGTTCCGACCTCTTCGGTAAGCGGGAAATACTCGTCGAAACCACCTTCATAATGGTCCGAAATCATGGAAAAACGAACCAGTGTATCAACTGCAGGTGTGTAGTCATAAATGATCCGGCCGGTAGTCTGCTCATGTCTGCTGCCGTCGGTTGTTTCAAGAAATTCGTTTTCCATATATCCGTCGGACTTATTATAGCCAATCGCTACCCGGTATGCATGCTGATCACCCAACGGACCGCCGAAGGCACTCTTTATTTTCGAAGTATTGTAACTTTCGTAGCTGGCATCGACATCTAAAAAAAACTCCGAAGTCGGCTTGCCAGTTGTCACATTGACCACCCCGGCATGGGTGTTGCGGCCATACAAGGAACTCTGTCCTCCGCGCAGAATTTCTACCCGTTCAACATCAAGGAAGGTATCAATGGCAGCGTAAGGGATAGTGACGCCATCGATATTAATGTTAAAAATCCTGTTCATGTTGGTCATTCCGCCGATCCCGCGGAAAACGATTTGTCCTGCATGATTCTGGGTTTTATCAACGCTGACGTTGGGAATAAAACCGGTGAGGGTATCCAGCTTATCCACACCGAAATCCTGCATGGTCACACCATCGACCACTGAGATAATTGCCGGAACATCCTGTTTATCCTCCTCGCTTTTATGAGCAGTAACCACTACAGTTTCCAGCTGAACATCGTTGCTTGCGGTTTCCTCGGCGATTGTGGCAGTTGTCGCACCCAAACATATCAACATCGTTAGTGCAAGATAGACATAGTACATTTGATCTTTCATAGCTCTTTCTGAAAATAAGATGAATCGATACTTCTAAGATGATTGGTTAACTCGGATTTACTCAAGAAATCCTAACATCGATCAGTAAGAGCAACTACTTGTGGAGGGACTTTTAATACCAGCAGAGGAACTTTGTAAAAGCTAACCTGTGTATGGTTTGATTCTTAAGGGGATAGTCGGTGCGTTATATGATGTTCTTTCAGAGATCTCAGGTATTCGCCTGGTTGCACCCCGTGGTGGTGTTTGAAGAGAACACCAAAGTGGGAAACATTGGAGTATCCTACGGTACACGCAACTTCGGTAACGCTTTTATGATCTCGATCGAACATCAGCTTCGCCTGCTCCATTCGATAGTCACGCAGAAAACCGTAGACTGTGGTTCCATAAAGCTCTTTGAATCCCTGTTTGATTTTCCTCACATTCAGCCCGACCCTTCGCGCCAATTCAGCTATGGGGGGAGGAGTGGACATCCGTTCCATCATGATTGTCCTGGCTGTCTGCAACCTAACGACATCGTCAGGCTGGAGGATAGTTTGTTTGCGCGATGGGCTGCACAATGACTTCACTTCGTGGGAAAGCAACTCTAGAATTTTTCCCTTGAGAAAAAGGGAATCTGCCGGCGATGAGCCGTCGCGGGTGATTATCTGATGGATGATCGAAGTGGTTATCGGATCTATGTTAGTTTTATTGAAACTGCTGTTTTTGCCGAGGCTGGTTTTGTCAATGATCCTCCTGACCAGCTGTTCATTGCCGGAACCCAGGAGCTGAGCGAGCTTTTGAGGAGTTATATAAACATGAAAATTCTTGATGGGGATGGAAGAATTGACCATCGCGATTCCCCCAAATTCCGTATTGTAACCGATAGATCGAACTTTTTCGGAAATATGGTAATCAGTCCAATCTCCCGGTCCGTTTCGCAAGGAGAGGATAGTGTCGCCAGAGAGGATGTAGGTAAATTCAAGGCAGGGAAAAGCGTTTTTTCTAAACGGAAGTTCGACTGACTTCGGGGGTGAGGAGTACAAGGTTCGAACGACGACATTGTCCATGGGCTGCTCGAAATGCTGTATGAACGAGTTATCGGCATATTCCTTCCGTATCGCACGATCGGTTATTTCATTAAGCCCCTTTATGAGCTGCGTATCAATAGCCATCCATCCTTCCGCTCAATTCAGTTCGATTTGGGAACCATTCATCGTCTTTCCACAATTCACTTTTTCTTTACCAGAAATTCCGGTTCAAGAAGAATAGGGTTGTTTTTTCGTATATGAAAAATGAAATATATACATATACGAATAAACTTTGTTGTGATCTAAATCAAGATAATTACAATTGATAAAAAGATAGTGATTCGTGGTCAAACAAAATTTGCTGGTTTCCGGTCAAATCATTAACTGTTTGATTCCAGAATATTTCCAACAGCGAACTTTGAGGTAGACCATTTATTCTGTTTTGACTGCCGTCTTGCCGGTTTCTTTGCCGAAAGGTTTGGTCAGCAGGATTACGATGGGGGTCATCGTGAAATCGGCGATCAGTGCCGAGACCAGGCCTGTGGAAGCCAGAAAACCAATGCGAAACAAGCTGTTGACAGGTGAAAGCATGTACATGGCAAAGGTTGAGGCCAGGATGATGGTCGTCATGGTCAGGGTTTTTCCTACCACGTAGAAAGAGTTGAGGATAGCCGTTCGGTAATTGCCGTGTTTTTCAAACTCGTATTTAATCTGGTTGATAAAGTGGATCGAATCGTCCACAGAAACACCCAGCAGCATCGGGATGATTGTCATAGTCATCATGTCCAGTGAGTAGTTAAAATACCCCATGAATCCGGCCAGCACAATCAAAGGGGTGACATTGGGAATCATGCCGATCAAACCGGTTTTGAAGCTGGCGAACACCAGTGCCATCAAAACACCGATGGCGATCAGGGCAGTAAAAAAAGATTTTAGCTCTCCCACCACAATTTTGTTATTCATTTCCGCCATTCGGACCGCACCACCGACAATGTTCACTTCAGCGTCAGGAAACAACTCTTTGCCGAGCATTCGAATCTGTTCAAATTCGTAGACAATCTCATTGGCTTTGAATTCTCTTAACTCAACTCTGGCCCTAAGCAAAGTGTATTCTTCATCAACCCAATCGAAGGTCTTTTTCCCCCCGGACAATTCATAAAGAAACAGAAGTTGCGCTGCCAGATCCCTTGTTTCTGGTACGTTGTAAAAAGAGGGATTGTTACCGTGAAAGGTCTGGTTCATCTCCTTGAGAATGTCCAGGATGGAGAAAATTTTGGGTACACCCTTGTTCTTCTTGGTGAGTTCAAAGCTCCCCACCTCGTTTAGCAGGGTATCAAACTTTTTCAGCACTTCCGGATCCTTGATGGCGCCCTTGTCTGTGTATGTCACAGTTATGTTGTAGGAGATGTAGGAGCCCAGTTGGGAGTGCACTACTTCATGTACTCGCTTGATGTAGGGAATCTTCAGCCCCATCATATCGAAGAGATCGACGTTGACGGCAATCCTGGTGATTCCCGGGGCAAATCCGACAACCAGGATCATGAAGACGGTTGCTACAACTCCTTTGTGATCGAGAACAAGCCCACCAATTTTTTCCAGTCGTTGATTCAGCCAGAGTTTTTTCGCAACGGTCCCTTTGGGTTTTTCCTGATCTTTTCCGACACTCATGAAGATGGGAATCAGGATCATTACGAAAAGGTAAACCGTCAACACAACGGCTGCGCAGACAAAGCCTACCCAACGAATGGGCATGATCCCCGTGAAGATGAAGGAAAGAACAGAAGCAATCGTGGTGAATGCCGTGAAGAATATAGGCCAACCGGTTTCTTCCACTGACTGGATCACGGATTGCTTGCGTCGACCGGTTTCACGGAATATGCGTTTGAAGGCATTGACCAGGTGGATGGAATAACCCACTGAGAGTGCCATCCCCAGTAGTATGGGAAGGGTGACCAGGTTGGAATCGATCCCGATGCCCATCCAGCCTAAAAATCCAAATACTACCACAATCCCTGCCATGGAAGTAAATACAGGGACGATCAGTCCTCGAAACGACCGCAGAAAAACGATCAGCAACGCAATCATTAGCACAAATCCGGAGAGAACTCTGGTTTTCATTTCCTTTCCGAAAAAATCCCGTTCCTCGGTTTCAGTATAGGGCATTCCTGCTGCCTTGATGGTATAACGATCATTTTTCCATTTGGGATCGGTTATGATAGCAATTGCCGCCTCTCCATCTTGAAACAGGGGCTGCATGGAGCCTGTTTTCTTCCATTCCTCTTCTTCAGGGTAATCCAGGAGGGAAAGAGAGAGCCAGGTCTCGGTTCCATCGTCCGAGACCATCTTGTTTCTTACAGACTTCAGGGAAAGGATGAAGTCACGCTTTTTTTTGAGTTCATCCGGATCGGTCGGAATGCCATCCTTAAAGGGATTAATAATCTCGATACCGTCTTCTGTTCCGACAGTAGCCTCGAATTCCATCAGCGAAGTAACTTCATCCGCATAGGGCACTTTGTCCGTCAATTCTTTGCCGATATCGCGAATCATAGCCAGCACCTCCGGATGAAACACATCATCCGACTGGATCAGCAGGCCGATCGATTCGTTGTTCCCAAATTGCTCTTCAAACCGATCCTGCGCAATCTGAACCGCTTCGTCCTTTTCAAACCAGTCTTCTATATTGCTGATCACCTTTGCATGCTGAAGACCGCTGATTCCAAAGGCTGTTAGCAATAGTGTGACGATCAACAGTGGCCAGCGGTATCGAATCTGATGTTCACCGATCCTTTTAAAGTGTTGATTAATTCGTTGAATTTTCATGATCTTCCTTGTTTATGTATTCGAAGAAAATGGGATTGTTTAAGTTTGTTTAGTGTTGCAAGGCTTTTTCGAATGATACACTGTACCCGTGAATGTGCTCGTGCTCGTGCTCGTGCTCGTGCTCGTAAACGTTCACGAATTATAGCGGGTTCAATATCGTTGAATCATGGGAAACATTAATTGCGTCGATATCATGTTTTCTTCAATTGTGATTAGAACAAAGGCAGCGGTAGGGCGGAGCTACGACCCCGCCGAAAGGCTCTTATAATGACAAAACCTGGGAAATCATGCGTGAGTTTCATCTATACGCACAAACCCAATTTGCTTTTTGTTAATTCTTCCAAACAAGACCTCCGGCGACGTTGGGCCGCCCTACCGTTTGTAATCTGCTTCAATCAAGATTTTGGTCTTATTCAAACGCCTATAAGGCTTGATCTTGCATCTAAAACCAGCTAACCAATGCGCCTGTTTAGATTCCGGGTCGACAGGCTGTGTCGTAATTCAAGATGGTGGATCAGCTTCGCTTCATCCACCCTACAATATGCATGGAATCTCGCCTGTTAGCGGGGATGTACGTTTTTTTTCAATGCTAAACCCCGGAGATACTTGCCAAGCGTCAGTGTCTCCAGGGTTTAGCTGGGCATGCTTGAAAATGGTTTACCTGGCATTGGAGACTATCTTCCAACCCCGGGTTGTTTGCTGGGTATTCCAGAACCGGGAATAGACGCCTTGCTTTTCCAGCAGATCCTTATGATTGCCTGTCTCAAAAACCTTCCCATCTTTTAAGACGATAATTTTATCGGCGTTGCGGATGGTTTGGAGTTTGTGGGCAATGACCACCACGGTTTTTTCTTTGACCAATTCCTGGATAGCCAGCTGAATGTGAATTTCATTTTCCGGATCAAGGGCAGCGGTGGCCTCATCCAGCAAAATGATAGGTGCGTCCTTGAGAATTGCCCTGGCAATGGATATTCGCTGTTTCTGGCCACCGGAAAGTTTCGAGCCCCCTTCTCCTACCCTGGTGTGAATGCCGTTTTCCAGAGCGTTCAGGAATTCAGTTACCTGGGCCTTTTCCGCCACGCGCATGATATCTTCTTCAGAGGCATCCGGATTGCCGATCTTGATATTGTTGTAAATGTTGTCATCAAACAGATAGACGTCCTGAAAGACTTGACTGATCAGGCTGTAGACGGTTTGGGGAGACATATCCTTGAGATCGATACCACCAATGGTAATTCGTCCCTGCTGTACATCCCAGAACCTGGCAATCAGGTTGGTGATGGTTGTTTTACCGGAACCTGAAGCACCAACCAGGGCTGTGAGTCCTTTTGCCGGAATAGTCAAACTGATATCCTGTAAAACGCTCTTGTCGAGATAGGAAAAAGTCACATGCTCAAAGGCAATGTCATAGCTCTCGGGGTTTGTATCGATGCCTGCATCCTGTAGCGGTGCTTCCAGTAGTTGTCGGATTCTCCCCATACTTACATTCATGTAGTTCAGGGCTGCATAGCTTACCATCAAGAGAAGCATTGGGGCATATAGACGGTAGCCCACAATCAGAAAAGCGACAAAGACAGGGATGGTGATGGTTGCTCCACCAGCCGAGTTGAGTCGAGTGATAGCCGCATAAATCATCAGCAGGAAAAAAAGTTCAAAAATGACTAAAGACAGCAAAGCCAGGGGACTGACTCCGGCTTCCTGTTTAATGCTGTCTTTGCGCAGATTCTCAAACGCATCTTTCAGGATGGCAAAACGATTACCCGCCAGGTTAAACGCTTTCAGGTATTG
Source organism: SAR324 cluster bacterium (assembly GCA_028282825.1). Classification (GTDB taxonomy): domain Bacteria; phylum SAR324; class SAR324; order XYD2-FULL-50-16; family XYD2-FULL-50-16; genus JAHJTV01. Next base: position 65,426 of record JANQGZ010000045.1, on the reverse strand, counting down.
AACACCCTGTACATATTCGATGAATCGGCTGGCTGTCTCGTTGCGTGATGCAATAAATTTTTGGATAAGTTTTTTACCCATGCTTGTGGCTGCCACCATGACTAAAAATGCACAGGGAATTGCCGCAATCATCAGAAGAGTCAGTTTCCAGTCCATAAAGAAAAGAAAAATGGAAAGCACAATGGTACCCAATACAGCTCCTACCATGTTTGAGAAATGATTGCTGAACATGATTTCAAAGTTGTTGACATCCTGCAGCACCACCGAGGCCAGGTCTCCGGGGTCACGCTTTTTATAGAAGCCCAGTGATAACTGGTGCAAGCGATTTCCCAGCATCAGCCTGAGCTTTGACATAATATTGAAAATGGCATGGTATGATTTTACCATTACCTTTCTGGCAACCCACATTTGAATAACGAACATTATTGTCAGGATAATCACTTTCTGCCAGATACTTCTGCTATCAGGTTGTTCTTTGAAGAGTTCCCAGATGATGAACAGCAACACACCGGTAGGAGCTGCCAGAAACATCCCGTGAATCATTTCTCCCAGCGCTGCAGTTCTCAACCTGGTATTGGTGTCTTTTAAAATAGAAAGTAAATTTTTCAGTATTTTCATTTTGAGTCCCTTCCCTTACTTCGTCCTTGGGATAATTATTCGGTCACTATTTCAAAGTCCTTGGCGCGCATATGGGCATTCCACATGTTGGTGTACAGGCTACTTTGTTTGAGCAGTGTTTGGTGATCTCCCACTGCTTCGAGCACACCATTATCCAAGACAACAATCTGGTCAACTTCGGCGATAGTGGAAAGGCGATGGGCAATGATGATTACGGTTTTATTCCGAATAAGCTCACTGATGGCAGTCATTATTAGATGTTCGTTTTCGGGATCACTGAATGCCGTGGCTTCGTCCAAAACCAGTACCGGTGCATCTTTCAAAATCACCCTGGCCAATTGGATGCGTTGTTGCTCGCCACCGCTGAGATGGACACCACGGTCACCAAACCGAGTTTCATATCCCTGTGGCAACTGTGTGATAAAATCATGGCATCTGGCGGTTTTTGCCGCTGCTTCAACTTCAGCTTTGGTTTTATTCATACCCATAAGAATGTTGTCATAAATACTCTGGTGAAACATCATGTTATCCTGGAAAACAAACCCTATGGTTGCCATCAGATCTTCAACAGCAAAATCATTGATGTTGGCTCCGCCCAAGGTGATGCTTCCTGATTCGAGATCGTAGAACCTGGCAATCAGCTGACCGGCAGTGGATTTTCCCGAACCGGAAGGACCCACCAGTGCCGTAATTGTTCCTTGTGGAATCTTAAAACTGACATCTTTGATCACATCGATGCCTTCAACATACGAGAACCGTGCTTCGTTGAATTCCAGCGAAAACTCGTCGGGAATTGCTGTGACACCGCCTTTCTGCTCTTCCACGTCAAACAGGATTTCATCCATACGTTTCACACCCTGGCTGATTTTGATAACCTCGGAATTTACCGTTGTTAACTTAAACGCCGGTCGAATATAACCCACTCCCAGAATGAGAAAGAGGAAAAAAACGGGAAGGGCTAGACCACCGCTAAAGTAAACATACAAACCAAACGCCAGCAGCGGGAGCTGGGCATTGGTTAAAAAACTGATGATCATGGCCCAGAGAGGAGCAGTCAATTGGGTCCAATCCTTCAAATGGCGATCAAATTCATTCACTGCATCGCTATATTTGGCAAAGGCGGAGGCCGATTGACCGAAGATCTTCATTACGGGCATGGCTCTTACATATTCCACAATACCGGCATTCATCTCTTCCAGTGAATCGTGGTACTTTTTGATCTTTTCCTTTTCTGCCTTTGTTCCGGTCAGTAAGGGCGTACCAACGACAATGATCAATAGAGGTAACAGGCTTACTAACGCCAGGCGCCAATCCACCACAAAAAGATAAGCAAGGATGACCAGGGGCAGTACCACAGCTCTTACCGCATCGGGCAGACTGTGGGCAATAAAGAGTTCTATCAGTTCAATGTCATCGGCAACGATTTTCTTGAGCGCCCCGGAACTGCGGTTTTTCAGATATCCCATGGGGAGTTTCCCCAGTTTTTCCGTTATTTTACAACGCAGTCCATAAAGGATATTAAAGGCAGCAATATGAGCTGCCATGCCTGAGATGTATAACAACAACGAAGAAACCAGGATGGCTACAAACGCCCATATCAGCCAGGTGCCGATATCAGGATTGGATATCCGGCCATTCAGGAGCTCCGTTAAAATATAGTAAATCAAAACATAGGGCACCATGGTCAGCAACACATAAGCGGTGGCTACTGTAGCAGAAACTATCAGCAGACCTTTGCGTTGACCCGATATTTCCAGCAGCCGGCTGATGCCCGATTTTTTCTTGTCTTTAGTCATTGGCTTATTTGATATTTTGTTTCCAAATCCACTCCGAAAACTTGATTCAGGATTTGTCATTCCTGGTTTGCAGACTGTGTCATAATAAGAATTTTGGTTATCATGCGCAGATTTTGATTCTGTGTCATTCCGATCGATGCTGCGAGTCTCGCATCTCATGACCGGGAATCCATTGTGCTTAAGGTCGATCGCTTGTTAAAACAATTAAAACCGGTAGTTACAGGCCAATTTGATTGTCCGGGGATCTCCGGTTGTACTCATGTACCCGACAAATGGATCATCATAACCTCCCAGGTAGTACTCTTTATTGGTGAGGTTCTTGACACCTAAATAGATATCCCAATTAGTCGCTTCATAGCCTGCTTTGACGTTGATAACGGAATAAGCATCCGCCTTGGTATCATTTTCCCTGTCCAGATAGGTTTCGCCCACGTTCTGCAGTTCCAGTCTCGAAAACAGACCTGATCCTCCCCGGTAGTCGAGGAAAATTCCGGCATTGTATGTCGGCGTCATAGCAACCATGTTTCCGTCAAATTCTTCGTCGGTGGTCGGATCGGTATATTCTTCATAAATCGCCCGGGTAATTCCCAGTATACCGTTAAGTGTCAGGGAATCTGTCAGCCGCAAAGTCAATTCCGTTTCCAAACCTGATATATCGACTTTTCCCGCATTAGCCTGCATGACGTTCATGGAATCAACTGATACCCGATCCTGAAAATCTTTTACTTTCGTGTAAAATATGGCCAAGTTGAGCCTCAACCCCCTATCCGGAAATTCCGATTTAAATCCCAGTTCGGTGGCAGTGGAAATCTCCGGTTCGAATTCCACATATTCCGGATAGTCCATGGCATAGGAAAACCCCCCGGCTTTATAACCTTTGGCTGCGCTGAAATAGATCATCATATCTTCATTGAATCGGAAGTCTATGGCAGCCTTTGGCAAAACCATGGAATAGGTTTTTCTTTCATCTTCATAAGGAGTGGCTGAGGTAACTCCACCAAAGGTACGGGTTCGGTCCATTCCCCTTTCGGAATAGTCGTAACGAAGCCCGGCGGTCAATCCCAGTTTGTCATTGATCAGCCTAACCGTACTTTGACCGAAAACCGCCGAGTTTTTGGATGTTAATTCGGCCTCGATTTTATCCTCGGCACTCACTGAAAAGATATAGTACCCCGTTGTAAAATCGGCCTTCTCATCGCTATAATAAAGTCCTAACAGCCATCTCAGGGAGGAGTCTTCTTCCTTGGATTTGATCCTGAACTCCTGGCTGAAAGCATCACTTTTCCAAGTGTTTTGTCCGTTCCAGTTATTTGAAGGGGTGAAATCGGCATCCAAATCTCCGCTGTTATTGGTATGCCTCTTGCCGGTTACGCTGGTTACATCAAAATAATCTCCCTGGTATTTCACTTTCAGTGCAGCTGAACTGTTTTCAACAGAGCTTTCACCTGCATAGTTATACGCAACTTCAAATTCATCCACCGATACCCCGGTTACCGATTCATAATGGTCCTTGTCTACAGGGACCATGGGATAGCCGCCACTGTCATTGTAATTGGTTATACCCAAAATGAGCCCTATCTCCCAGTTTACCGATGGTTTGTAGATAAGGGACCCACGGGCGGATGTGGTGTCCTGGTTGTCAATCTGTTCGTCTTTGTAGACGTTTTTAATATAACCGTCATGGTAGGACCTTAATCCGGACAGCCTTAAAAACAATTGGTCCTTGATCAAGGGACCACTGACCATGGCATTGAGACTCCTGTGATTATAATCACCCGTTTCAAGTCTGACCCTGGTATCCCATTCATTTGTCGGAGGTTTGGTAACAATGTTAATAATGCCACCCCCGGTATTTTTTCCGTAAAGGGTTCCCTGCGGACCTTTGAGTACTTCTACTCGTTCAACATCGAACAGGGGTTGGTCAAAGGAATAAACATCCGCATAGGAAATATCATCGATGTACATGGCAACAGCCGGATCGCCAATTGCAGTATTGGAGATCCCGCGAATGTTAATGATGCTCCAATAATCCCTTGATCCACTGTTAACGGTTTTAAAATTAGGGATCTGCCCCCGCAGGTCCCGGGTCGACTGGATTCCGGCATCTTCAATAGTAATGTCTGAAATAACCGAGGTTGAAGCGGTTACCTTTTGTAGGTCTTCTTCCCGTTTTTCAGCGGTTACGGTGACCGATTCAAGCTTTAGAATGTTTTCCTCGTTTTCCTCCGCTGAGAGAATGGGCGCGGTAATCCCTAAAACGATTACGGAAAGCATTGATAATAAAGACAATCTGACAAGCCTGTTCTGAACGATACCCATATCCAACTCCTTTTCAAACTTCATTGGATCAAAGGCTGCAAAGCACCTGGATCCAGTTCACTGCAATCGAAGAGCAAACCCGTGAAAATAGATGATTTTCAGGGATTGCTGTTGGCTTTCGATTGAGTCCCGGCGATTAGGTTCTTTTCGCCTGTTAAACAAGATACCCTTATAAAACTTGATTGGTATCTACAAAAATGTAATTTTCTTATGTACTAATAATTATCAGCGGTATATTTCGATAAATAAAACTCTGTTCAGTAAATAGTCTAACGGTACATTAGATATTTTCTTGACGGTCCTTTAGGTTTTGAAAATACCACAGACCGATAACGGATAACCGACTGCCATACCATGTAACCTCGGCTTTGTATGGCATGGACCGGATGGTAAGCACAATTTAAAACCAAAATGTGTGTAATACAAAGGAAACTACCATGCGTGTGCAGGTGAACGAATTGTTCGAACAGCCCCTTACGGATAATATTACTGAACCTAGTTCGCTGATGATTAACAAAAGGTTAGGCAGAGGCGAAATGAAAACGGTTGAAGTGAAGGAGGGGGTGAAATTATGCTGCAATGATGTTTTGTTCAGTGATGACATTTGCATCATACCTGAGCAGTATGGATTCATTGACTTTGTCTGGTTTTTTGTATGCCTGGCGGGTAGTACCTATTTTACCTTTGAAAACCGGGAATTTCATATTAAGGCGGGCCAATCCGCGGCGTTTATCGGTGGGCATGGAGATATCTGCCTTAAAGAAGAGATAAAAAAAGACAGCCGCTGCAAAGTTGCAGGCGTCTTTTGTGACCATGAAACCTTTCAAACCCTGACAGGCAGAAATTCTGAAGAGTTGTATCCAATGTCTTTGCTGGAGCTCAAACAGAGAAAACGGCAGGTACCTCCGGCAATGCGCATTGTAGCGGAGCAACTTCTTAAAGCTGATTTTAAGGGAGTTGATGGCAGGTTGTTTAAGGAAGCCAAGGTGCTTGAGTTAATCGCTTATAAACTCGGAATGCTGGATCAATATCATTCGTCAACTGAAACATCCGAGACGACATGTCGGTCTCTGATTGAAAGAGTACAATACGCAGCTAAAATTCTGGAGCAGATGATGCTTGAACCTCCCGGAATTTTCGATCTTTCCAGAAGTGTGGGATTGGACCATACCAAATTGATTCAGGGATTCAAGGATTTTTATGGTCTCAAGCCTTTTGAGTACCTCAGCAAATTGAGGTTGCAGAAAGCAGCGAGACTGATACGCAGCCGGGAGCAAAATGTGACGGAAGCTGCCTTTAGTGTGGGGTATTCAAACCTCAGCCATTTTGCAAAAATCTTTCGCAGTGAGTTCGGCATGAATCCAGGCGAATACTCCAAAACCGGAACCACTCCTGATAAATCAGGTGTTTAACTCCTCCGATTCAAGTTTTGCACCCGCAATCTTTTCTGATTCAAGTTTCAGCAGGCTGACAGGCATTATCAAACGTTTCAAAGACTATCAGCGTTCAGCAATTGGCAATTAGCTTAATTTAGAGCACCTGCGACGCCACTATCAGTTAAGTTTGGTAATGGGGCCAGGCGAATCAGTGCTTATTCCGAACTTGAGTAATCAAAATTTGATTTTAGATAGCTGACCAAATTGGGGTAAACAATATTGAAAATTTCAGAGGTTTTAGCGAGAGGGCAGGAATTTTTGCTGTTTCGAAGTAAAGTTAAGGTCTCCTTTTTGGGATTGTTCCGGTTTCTGATCAGGTAGGACGCAGAGAAACTAATTTTGCCCAGGTAGTTCAAAGCGAATTGGGATCTTATGATCTCACTTAACAATTTTTCCTTGTCATCGTAGTTAAGAATATCTTCATACGGATAGGGCTTGCTGATTATTTTGCCTAAAACAGCTTTGAAAAAATCGTTTTGGGGATTCTTGCTTGAAGCATCAAACCTGGCGGCAGTATAGGGAGTATCCACTACCGGTTTTAATGCCTCGTCTTCCAGCACAAGCCTGGGATTGTTTTTAAAGACGTCAAATCTTTGTTTCACTACCATATTCAACAAATTTGGATCATATTGATCCTGGCTATCTTCATGTAGCAACTTGAAATAGTTTTCATAATCTTTTTCTATCATTGAAAATGCAAGTGACGACAAACTTTCCTTAAACAGAATGTTGAAAACGTTTTTAATAAAAACCTTTTTTCTTGCATTGACTGTTAATAAGGATTCTCCCCGGAATGAACTTAATATCGATCTAAATATAGCAGTAAAGCTCTCGTTGAAAGATCCCAACCAAAAACCTCTTTTAAAAAAGGTTTCCAGCGATGATTTGACGGTACCTTTGGTCAAATAGAAATTGGACAAAATATATTGTTGAGAGTCAGGCTTTGAGCGATCGCAATACAAACCAAAACTTACATAGTAGGATTTGCTCCTGGTAGTGCCGAGCAAATAACTTTGGGAATAGCTTTTTTTGTATTTGCTTTCAACCGGTTCTTTCTTAGTCGGTATGACGATTGTGAAAGACTCAAAATATATTGAATCCTCTATAAACTCAGATTCACCATGCCTGATAAAAGCTTTGTCCAGGATTTTTTCCAGATGGTAAATATCTTCTCCGGAAAAACCTGAAATAGAATGAAGCCTCAGGAAATCTTCCAATGTACAGGATTTCGTAATTAATTTTTCCCAGGAGGACACATAATCGTAGAATACGTCTGCTTTTTTACAATCTCCTGAGGTATTCAAAGCGGGGGTAACAGGAATCGACTTATCCAGCGGTAATTTTAGTGGGATCATTGAGTTGCTAACGGATAACTATTAACTTTCCTACGAGGTTAAAGGGTTGGTTTTACGTATGCGACATATGAAGAATTGCTTGCCAGGTTTGAATGAATAAAATCGTCATAACATTCTTTGGTTTCAAGCAGAAAGCAGACGTTTTTGTTTCCGGGCAGTTTCAAATCGTGATCAAAATAGCCATCGGTGAAAATAAGGAAATTTTCCATATCCTTTCTTTCTTTGATGTAGTCAATTAAATCCCTAAGATCTGTTCCATCACGGCCGGTAGCCATGTTTTTCAGTTTTGCCCTTTTAAGTTTACAAATCTGATCCCTTTTTACGCTTACATCGAACTGAATTAATTCTACCTCCCTGATTTCATATGAAAACAACCTGTTAACCAGTGAAAAGCCTTTATTAAGACCCTCATCGCTAATGGAACCGGATACATCCAGGCAAAAACCAATTTTTGTCGTGGGTTCGGTCGTTTTTCCCAGGTAGGGGAATCCTAATCTTCTATTAAACTTACGAGTTGTTGGAATGTTGTGATCAAATCCCATTAAATCCGCTTTGAACTTCTTGAGGATAGAACGGTAGTCAACCTCCGGCTTCAACGACGCAAGAATAGCTGTTTGAAAGCCGCCGGAAATAGATCCCCATAGCTTACATTTCTTGGCGTCTTCGATGCATCTATTAATGTTTTCCACATGATCTTCCTGATATCTCCACTCCTCAGTATTTTCCAGGGCTGTTTTTACATTTCTCAAATAGGAATCGATTTCAGCATTGAATTCAGTTTCCGGGTTTCCTTCGTAATCGGAGGGATTGGATGATCCGAAACTCTCGGCAGCATCAACAGGCTCGCTGAAATCATCGCCGTCTTCAGAACTGCTTTGGGTGCTATCTTCAGCTTTATCTGCCTCGTGTTTACCGCATTGAGGCATGCCTGCCAGTTCATCCGTTATCCCCTTGCCGTTTCTAATAATCAGATCATAATAATATTCATGAAAGTTATTCTCATGTCCTTTGGAATCGATTCCTAAATCTTCCAGGGAAACCACATCCAATGTGTGTTCAAATACTCCATTGATTGTGATGGAGGAACTGAAATAATTGATCATTTTGTTTGCTTTGGCCCGTTGATACGGGTGTTTCAATAGAATCCGATACGTTTCGAACATTAACACTTCATTCAGTTTATAATCCATCATCCCCACTATAAACCGCGAATTAAATTCCAACTCTCCCGAATTTACCCGAATGGATCTGATATCTTCGTTCGGAACCAACTTATGATAGACCATCACCGCATACATCAAGGGTTCATGGATAAACCATTTTTTATAAATATTTCGGATTTTTTCTAACGCTTTTTTCTGTACTTCTGAAATCTTATTCATTATAACCACCCGGTATGGCACGGCCGAACACTAGTTAGCATAGCTCTCGAATTGTTCAGATAACAAATCCAAAATTTCGGTATTCATGGCTACCAATTTTGTAATTCCTTTCTCGGATCGTTCGATGGCAGAAAGTAATTCTGCGATCGCTTCCCGTTGTTCCAAAAACTGCAGGCATTCAATGTATTTTTTTAAATTTGAAGAAATGCAGTCCTTAAGAAAATGGTCCAAATCCTCATAATTACTGTTCAAATAGTTCACTATTTCTTTGTTGAGATAGATGAGTTCCTGGATATTTCTTTGCGATAAGCGATCTCTCATATCGGAGTTAAAATCCATCAACAGTTTTTTGGGATCAATCTGGTTCCTTCCCAGGTTTCCCAGGAATTCTTTTAACTGGGCACAGGCTGATGTTCCAACGGTGCCCGAGATTGCCTTGTACATGAAATCCGGCAGCGGTAATTCATGCTCTTGAATCAAATTTGCTACTTTTGCCCAGGCTCTTCTATCCGGAGATTTATTGATATTCTCGTCATCAAGGTGTTTTTCCTGCTCTTCGCGAATAGTCGCTCCATCCAGTAGCGAAGGTTTCTTGGTGATAAAATTGATTATTCGATGATCCAGGTTTTGTTGCCGTGCCCATTGAACCCACTCCTGAACGGTTGGTAGCAATTCATACACCGCAAAGCGGGAAATCAAGGCCGGATCCAGTTCATTGACAATATAATCCGATCCAACATTGATCGCTGATAACACTCTTGATCCGGTTGGTAGCTTTTTTCCGGCCAACATCCTATTTAGGACCAAGTCCATGACAACGTTATGCAACGCAGGGTTGGCCCGATTTAATTCATCGAGAAACACAATGACGGGTTTTCCATCAGTCGGCCACCATTCAGGCGAGATTCTATTGGCTTTTTCATGTTCTTTGTCATGGATTAAATATCCGGCAATATCGGCTGCATCGGAGTTTTGTGCCAGAAAAATCTTAATAAAATGATAGTCTCGCTGATCAAAATAGGTGTCAATAATCTCTGACTTACCAATGCCGTGTTTTCCACAAACAAGAATTGGTTGATCCGAAGGGGTAAATTTCAAGATGCTTTTGAATTCACTTACTTTTACTGAAATCATTTGGCTGCCTTTTATAATGAACAGGTGATTATAGTATACTAATTATTTATTTCTTATATGCGAAATTAATAATTATGTCCATAGGAATGAACTATTGGAATGACCTGGGTAAATTGTTGAGTCATTTTTATGTTTGGTGAACAAATAAGGTGTTACACCGATTCCGCTCCAAATAAATGAGTTGTTTAACACTGTTTGTCCTGATTAGCCGGTAGGTGTTCGTAGCACAGGAATTCGGTGCTTTGGAGCCGAGCATTCCGGTTTGTTTCAGATTAAACCGGTATCAGTTTATTTCTGCTGCAATCGAAGCGACATCACCTTATAGGTGTATGCGAGGTTATTGATTGAAACGGCACGGCAATTGTTCGGTTTGATGATAAAAATATGATTTCGTAAATACGAATTAAAATATTTGTATTGACAAAAAACGATAAAGGATTGCTATAGGTATTAATGTGAGATTGAATTACAGTACCACAAACAGTATTTCCATGCGGGTATGACGTGTGGTAGTAATGGATTTTCCGGAGAGTTAGCGCCGTGGACCAAAACCAACCTGAAGCGATCAATGATATTTGGTCGGAAGCATTTGTGAATACGGAAGACAAGAGTATCAATATTGTCAATCTTCGTGCCGGTGTCCGTTTGATTCAAATGGATTTGCATCTCAAAACCGATGTCACGATTCATAAGGAAGTTGAAGAATCCCCGCTGGAATTTGGATGTTTATTTTCAGGGAGTGTAAAAGGAGAATGCCGTAATTGCTTCAGCATGGAAGATGCTTATGAGTGTCATTCCGGTCAAACCTGGGTTTCTTTTTATCCTCAATCTGAGAATTCAATCGAGTACCTTGCAGGTCAACCAATTCGCACCATTTTCATACAAATTGAACAACCGGTTTTTAAAGAATACCTCGGATTTGCCAACGAACCGCTGGCAGATGTTTTACAAAAGCATCTGGCAGGCAATGAAGTGTTTTACAATCGAATACATGCTGCAACTCCAATTGTCCTTTCCCTGGTTAACCAGATCCGGGCCTGCCCGTATGATGGGATGACCAGGGTTCTTTTTATGGAATCCAAGATTCTTGAACTCATGGCATTTCTCTTGGATTCAACCAGGGAGGATAGGAACGGCAACGGATTGTCCCGCGCAGACGAAGAAAGGGTTCGATATGCCAAAGACATTCTCCTGGCTAATATGGAATCGCCACTCTCTTTGAAGGAACTGGCGCAAAGAGCTGGTATTTGTGCAACCAAGCTCAGTTCCGGATTTCGAATCCTATATCAGAACACAGTGTTTGGTCTGCTAAGGGATGAAAGACTGGAAAAAGCCAGAATGCTAATGAAGACCCAGGAAAAACGTGCTTGCGAAGCTGCCTGGGAGGTCGGATATTCCAGTCTTAGCTCCTTCCACCGTGCTTTCAGTCGCAAATTTGGTGTCAACCCCGGTTATTATTCAAAAACAACCACTGGTCATTAACTAGTGCATCGGGGCCTTCAGATCGAGTATCTCATAGCAAACATTTCTGAATTGTTGCATTTGACCTAAAAAATACGATTCGAGACAAAAAAAAAAATTTTTGGGACAAACAAGAACCTTCCAAATTCAATACGATCAACTCCACAAAGTACATCAATCCTGTATCAACAACCAAACACCTGTTTGAAAATCTTGGGGAACTCCGAAGATTCTCGTGAATAACTGCCTGTTCCGGAAAATCCGACTGCTTTCCGAAAGCGTTGGCAAAGGTCTTAATCTATCTTTAGAGACCAGGGTGCAGATATGGGTTCATCAACCAATTGTAAATAAGTGAGTGGCTATGAAAAACGCAATTGTACTAGTGGCGAGTCTTTTTGTTTTGATTCATTCAATATCGCCGTTATATGGAGAAACATCTGAAGGTGATTATCTGGAGATGAATGAAATTGTAGTAACCGGCACAAAAACAAAGCATCGATTGCAGGATGTGCCAGTTGATACTTTGCTGATTCCCAGGCAGGAAATCGAAAATTCCAACGCCCAGAACATCTCTGAAATTATCAACAATGTGCCCGGATTCAATTTTTCCCAACAAGCCAGTTTGACTTCAGCCATGGGCTATAAAAATACCGTCAGGGGCTTAAACGTTGAATCCAGGTATCTTTTGGTTTTGGTTAACGGACAACGTGTTTTTACCGGCTATCGAAGCGGGGGAATGGCAGGAGGCGGCTTTGCACATAATCTGAATGTGGTACCGGTGGAGATGATCGATCGAATTGAAATTGTTAAGGGGCCTGGTTCGGCTCTATACGGAAGCGATGCTATTGTCGGGGTGATTAACATTATTACAAAACAGCCCACGGATCAGCCCCAACGGGTCGCCGGGATCGAATACGGGTCACACGAGGTCAAGGGTAAGGATTACCTCGGAAACGAACCTGAAGATACCCAACGCGATACCCGGAAAGTTTTCACTGCAATCTCACAGATGATCAATGATTCGGTGGGGTTTTCACTGAGCCTTTCCCACGAGGAAAACGATGGAATTCATCCTCAGAAATACGATGTTTCGCTGAACTACGTGAATGGGCTTCTGGATTTCAATATTACCGATAGCTTAAAACTCAGAATTGGAGGTGAACTGTCCGTTTGGAAAGAGAAGGAGGACAAATCGGGTGATGAGAAGGAAGAAACATCCAACAGGATTTATTCGGTCCTTGATTTTGATTATTCACCTGCACATTCTCTGAGGTTGCAGGGCTATTCCCAAAAGATGAAACAGGATTTTAAGGATCCTACCTATGGGGATAGCAAAGCGAATATGACTTACACAGACTATGAAGTTCAATACACCAACCGTTCCTTTGATAACAACCAGTTTGTGATCGGTTATGAGGTTCTGGAAGAAGACTTTGACAGCTCAACCGTTGAGGACAAAAAAATCATTACCAGAAGCTGGTATCTCCAGGATGAACTGTCGCTCTTCGATAAACGTTTTGTGGTGGTTCCGGGAGTGAGAGTCGACGACAGTGATGCTTATGGAAGTGAAACCAATCCCAAATTGAGTCTGATGATTAAACCTGTTGATGATACAATCTTAAGGCTTTCAGCAGGTCGAGCGTTTAAAACTCCGCGGGCAGATCAGGCTTTTGGATTGCCTTTTGATCATATATATATGTGGGTTTACCCCAATCCGGATCTGGAACCGGAAACAGCCGAAAGCTGGCAGGCCAGTATCGACCAATGGTTTTTTGATCGCAAGGTAATGGTTTCCCTGACCGGCTACGAAATGAAAATCAAGGATATGATCGCCCAGGCTGACAGGGGGGACATGATCGGAGGTATACCGGTGTATACGTGGAAAAACATTAATGAAGCCGAAATCCGGGGAACCGAAACCCTGCTTGGAATCAATCTTGCTGCAGGGCTGGATCTTGACCTCAACCATGCCACAACACAGACAGAGGATAAGGAAACAAAGGAAGAATTAAACGATACACCTAAATATACCTACGGCGCCAGTTTGCGCTATACAGATACCGATGATCAGCTTGGAGGTTATCTTTCCTTCGCTCATACGGGGCGGCAGAAAAACCTGGTTTATACTGCCTCTATGTCGGAGGAAACCGAACCGTTTACCACCGTGGGATTTAATATCTGGCTGAAGTTTCTCCAGCGAGGCAAGTTCACCTGCCAGGTTGACAATCTTTTGGATGAAGAGTTGAAGGGGTCAGACACGATCTACGTAGGCAGGAAGGTAACCATAAAATTATCGGTGGATTTTTAATTTTTTGACCACACTCTTCTTTAACTAGTGCCTGAACGAAAACCCCTTGGATTTATACTGAATCGTATTGTATCAGTAGCGATTTGATTTGAAGATTAGAATGCTATCAGCTCTCAGCGATCAGCATTCAGCTTGAAAATTCTGAAAACTCAGAGATATAGATTGCTGACCGCTGATAGCTGAAGGCTGAAAGCTGAAAGCACTATACTTCGCAGTAAATATCTTTTCATAAAAGGCCGAATGGTAAAGCTTAATGGGTTTTCCGTTCAAGCACTAACTATGTAAACAAAGGAAAATCAGATAGATGAAAAAGCCAAGATTAACAAGTCTTTATCAGGTACGCGCCCTGGTGAAAGATCATCATGGAAAACTGTCGTTTTCCTTAATCCTGGGGGTGGCAAGTGCCTGTTTTTCCCTGGTTCCGTTTTTTATTGTCTATCTGATGGCCGAGCAATTCTTTGTCAAAGGCTTTGATCAGGAGATTTTTGTTTTTTACGCGCTGTGTGCCCTGATCAGCCTGTTTATACGCTATCTGTTGTATTTTGTATCGACCATGCTGGCTCACGCAGCAGCCTTTAAAATCAACTATGGTTTGAAATCGGCGGTAATTGCCCATATCGGTCAATTACCGCTTGGTTACTTTAATAAACAGACGTCCGGAGTGATCAAAAAGACGATTGCCGAGGATATCGACGATCTGGAAATATTTGTGGCCCATCACCTACCGGATACAGCGGCTGCCTTTGGGGTTGCGCTGATGGTTTTTGTCACATTGGTTGTTGTCGATTACAGGCTGGCTTGTGCTGCTTTTTTCCCCCTGCCTTTCAGTTTGTATCTCCAGGCACGATCTAAAAGGGAATACACCCGTAATGCCGTATCCTACCATGACAACCAGGAGAAAATGAATTCCATTATTGTGGAATATATCAAGGGCATGCCGATCATCAAAACCTTTAATATCACAGTTCCCACTTTTCATAGGTTTTACCGAGCTGTCATCACGCATATCGAGTTGGCGCGGGAAATCGTTAAAAGAACCACTCCTTATTATGCGTTGTTTAAGGTTGGTGTTGAATCGGGTATCTTTTTTATCTGCGCTATTGGAGTTTATTTGCTGATGACCGGGGAGATTACGATTTCAGTTTTTATTTTGTTTGTGCTGCTGGGAAACTCGTTTGCCGGTCCCTTTCAGGAGATCAGTATGACCAAATCCATGCTTGAAAACCTGTTAGAGGGTGCCGATCGAATCTCAACCATTTTGAAAACTCCCCCGTTGGAAGATGGTCCGCGGACTATTACTCCTTCAGGCAGTGATATTGAGTTTAGGCAGGTCTCCTTCTCTTTTGGAGAAAACCAGGTGTTAAAGGAGGTTTCATTTACTGTCAGGGAGGGCACGCTTTGCGCTTTTGTGGGCCCGTCAGGGGCTGGTAAAACCACGACTGCTCTGCTTACATCAAGATTTTGGGAACCGGATAGCGGTGACATTTCAATCGGTGATGTGCCTTTGCAGATGATTGCCCAGCAGGAGTTAATGGGGATGATCTCTTTTGTCTTTCAGGATGTGTTTTTACTGAATGAAACGATTTTGGAAAACATCAGGATGAAGAATCCTGAAATCGACCGTGAATCCGTGATTGCTGCAGCAAAATGTGCCAGGGCTCATGCGTTTATTGAAGAACTGGAGGCCGGCTACGATACGGAAATTGGCGATGGCAAAGCGTTTTTGAGCGGCGGCGAAAAACAGCGGATTGCCGTCGCTCGCGCAGTCGCTAAAAATTCGCCTATCGTGATCCTTGATGAAGCTACTGCCTTTGCAGATCCGGAAAATGAGGCCGGGATTCAGGAAGCGTTGAATGAGCTGTTAAAAGGTAGAACTGTCATTGTTATTGCCCATAAGCTTTCAACCATCGTTCATGCCGACCAGATTCTTGTTTTTGAAGACGGCGGTGTTTCCGGAAGGGGCACTCACCAAGAACTTTTAGAAACAAGTGGGTTGTACCGTCAGATGTGGTTGGAACACCAGCAGGCAAACTCCTGGCTGCTGGCCGGAAAGGAGGGAAACAATGTTTAAAACCATCAACAGTATTTCTGGTAACAGCCTGAAACCGATCTATTTATCTTCATTATTTACTGTATTGGAAGCCATCGCGGCAGCTCTGCCCTATGGCATAATCTGTTTTGTCCTGAGCGATCTGGTCCAGGGAACGGTCAACTCACGGCTTTATTGGTTAATTGTCGGGATCTTTTTTTCCCTGCTGGTCAGATTGTATTTATCAGCCAGGTGCCATGGCGGTATGATGCAGGCTTCTTACGAGATAACCGGGAATATCCGTATCCGGGTAGGGGAGCACCTGCGTCAATTATCGATGGGATTTTTCGCTGGTAAGGACCTGGGGAGGTTGAGCAATTTTCTTTTAAAGGATATCAAACTGATCGACTTTATGTTTTCCCACATTTGGATTCGTGTAGTGCATTCCGTAGCGTTTCCGCTGGTAATTGTCCTGTTTCTCGCGATCATCGATATTCGCTTGCTTTTACCTTTGCTGGTTGTGATTCCTTTTGCCTTACCCTTCGTCTTTATAGGTCAACGCAGTATCAAAAAAAGGGGAGGGCTACATCTGGATATCGTTAACGAGACGGATGCAGCTGTTCTGGAATATGTGCAGGGCATCACCGTGATGAAATCCCATCTTATGACTGGCGAAAAAAACCAAAAACTGGATTATCTTTTTAAATCCCTGGCGAGTCGCAGTTTTAAATTGGAAGCAGCTGCCTTCTCTGCCGTGATCGGTTTTTCCGTCATTGTTGAAATTGGTTTTATTCTGATGCTGCTCACCGGTATTTATCTGGTAAGCGAAGGACTCCTGGGATCGATCACATTTATCATCTTCCTGGTTGTTGCCCTGCGGCTTTATGCCCCCGTGTTTGAATTCATCCGCTGTTTTTCCCTGATGCGGTATATGCGAAATGCAGGTGAGCGGGTGGAGGAAGTCATTTCGGAAAAGTCCCAGGCATACTCGGGAGCAGAGTATGAGATACAAGATAGTGACATCAGGTTTTGCAATGTCTCCTTCCGGTATGAAAACAAATTAACCCTGAACAACATCAACCTTCATATCCCGGAAAACAAGGTAACCGCGCTGGTCGGTCCGTCGGGTTCCGGTAAATCAACGATCATGAATCTGATCATGCGGTTATGGGATATCAAAGAGGGGGAGATCTTACTCGGGGGAGTCAGTCTCAAGGATCTTTCCCCAAAAAGGCTGCTTGCCAATATCAGCACGGTGTTTCAGGAGGTTTACCTGTTCAATGATACAATCAAAAACAATATCGCCATTGGCAACCAAGATGCCACCGATAATGAAATCTTTGCAGCGGCCAAGGCGGCCCAGGCCCATACTTTTATCGAAAAGCTGCCGTTGGGCTATGAAACCGTCGTGGGGGAAGGGGGTAAGAGTCTTTCCGGTGGCGAAAAGCAAAGAATATCTATTGCCAGGGCTTTATTGAAAGATTCTCCCATTATCCTCCTGGACGAAGCGACCGCATCGCTCGATCCGGAGAACGAAGCCTCCATTCAAAAAGCAATTGACCGGTTGGTGATTTCAAAAACCGTGGTGGTGATTGCTCATCGCCTGAATACGGTGGTGAAAGCCGATCAGATAGTTGTTCTCGATGCGGGAAACATCGTGGAATCGGGATCACACGAAGAACTTATTGGTAAAGGAGGACTTTACCGAACCATGTGGCACGAACAGCAACGAATTAAGGGCTGGAAGCTTAATCAACAAGAGGTGACATGAAAAAAGAACTCACAACCAAATCTTTGGTTTTAGCCGCACTGTTCATAGCCAAAGCGACGCCCCAATGCTTTTTTATGTTTTCCTTACCGGTCATTTTGCGAATCAGGGGATTTTCCCTGGAGATAATTGGGCTACTGCAACTGGCGTCCATTCCCTTTCTGATTAAATTCCTCTGGGCACCTTTGATGGAAATTAAGGGTGCCAGGGCCAATCATTTTAAAAAATGGACCCGACAAACAGGATTTGCATACGCTGCTGTTTTGCTGGCAATCGGTTTCCTGGATCTGCAAAACATCTATCTCACGGGTGCTTTGATCATGTTTGCCGCCTTTGTTTCTGCTACCCAGGACATCGCCATTGGTGCCCTATTCATTAAACTGCTTGACTTCGAGGAACGCAGCTTCGGAAGCGGTATCAAGATCGCTGCAGTCAACATCTCCAGTCTGGCTGGAAGCGGGTTGGTATTGATTATATACAATCATACCAGTTGGCTCTTTGTTTCATGCCTGATGGCAGGATTTTTATTGGTTGTTTTGATTTTGCTTCCCCTGCTGGATGAGAAGAAAAGTGAACTGCCCCCCGGTCATCAAAAAGTAAGCCT
The DNA here is from genome assembly GCA_028282825.1 of SAR324 cluster bacterium. GTDB lineage: Bacteria > SAR324 > SAR324 > XYD2-FULL-50-16 > XYD2-FULL-50-16 > JAHJTV01. The sequence continues at coordinate 47,216 of JANQGZ010000045.1, read as the reverse complement.
GCTGGACTGGCTGACCTTTTTTAAGAAACCGGGAATGCTAAAATGGTTGGTCATCATGCTGGCCCAATCCCTGGGCATTAGTGCGATTCATTTCATGATGAGACCCTTTTTGGTGGATTTGAAGTTTGATCCTGATCTGATCGCGTTTTTAACGGGAATTTTTGGTATGGTTGTCGGGGCGGTCACCTCCCTTGGTGCCGGTTTTGTTAAATCGTTTTTTGAGAACCGGCGTAGGGCGCTTCTTATTTTTACCGGACTAAACATGGTATCATCGGCCTATTTCATTTTCATTTCCAACGGTAATACCAACCTGGCCCATATTTATGCCGCTATAGGTTTGATTAATATTGCGCTGACACTCTCTTCCGTGATTTGCACGGTTCTGGTAATGGATTTTTCCAGAAAGGAAAAGGAAGGTATCGATTATTCGATCCAGATGACAGCCATTCACCTGGGGGCAATGGCCATGATGGCAGCCGGAGGGTTTATCGTCAGCGCAGTGGGTTATACCAACTTTTTCATCCTGCAGACTCTGATCGGAACAATCCTGCTGGTTGTAACCGTTTTTCTGTTCAAGGGAAACTGGATTCCCAGGGCCGGGGAAAAAAGATCGGGACTGGCTGCTACTCAAACCTGAAAAAATCTCGGAGGAATTCTGCGTTATCCAAGACTTAAAATTAACTGGTTAAGAAAGGCAATTTATACCAGGTCCACAATAGCTTTGCAGAACGTTAGTGCCTGTTCGGGAGCCAGATCAAAGTAAAGAGCCGGCTCATTCAGTTCCAATTCACAGACTATGAACCGGGATTCATCACGAATAACACCATCGACTCGGGCATACAAAGGTGCTTCTTCAAGTGTTTTTAAGGCATTTTCCGCCTGGTGAATTAAATCATTACCAGGAAAAACACGCTTTAATTTTCCCCGGTACTGGGAATTGACGCGAAACTCGCCTTTTTGAGGCAGTTTTCTGATGGCATGAGAGAAGATCCCATTAAAAAACACCAAAGAGATTTCTCCCGTAGTCTGGACTTCAGGTAAAAACTCCTGGACCAGCCATTTTCTGCCAGGGGTGCGATTGGCTACGGTGTCGACCCATTCATCGATCTGCGACAGGGTTATTTTTTCAACAAGATGGCCGCTGGCGCCTGTTTGTGGTTTTAAAACAGCCTGGCGCCAGTTTTGTTCTTCAAACACTTCTTGTAACGATTCGCCGGATTTCCAGATTCTGGTTTTAGGCACCGGGACACCGGATTTTTCCAGGTCTAGAAGATAATCCTTGATGATATTGCGTTTCACCATCGCGACCTTGTTACGCACGGCCAAGTTCGATTGCAGTAACCGATCTAACCACCTGACAAACCCATCAAGATCATAATGATAGTCCCAATTGGAGCGTAGAATAATCAAATCTGCATTTTCAAACGGTGTAAATTCTCCATTCCAGGGGCAGGTCGTTATCTGAAAGCCTTTTTCCATCAAAGCCTCGGCCACCATAAAATCACCCCGGGACAGATCGGGCCACTTTGAGCAGGTGGTGAAAATGATTCGTTTAGAGGTGTTGATATCTTCCATATAATCGTCTGTTTCAAACGAAAAATCTGTGCGGCTAATTGGGGCAATAAATGTTCTCTCATTCTGTTACAATATTAAAATACACCTATGCAAAATATAAAAATTAGTCAATACTAACAATATATTTTCTATAATGCGAATCAAAAACTAATGGAACTCCACATTAACAAAATGAAGATGACAAGAAAATTAAGTAAACTTTGATATCACCTTGTTATAGGTTGATCTGCAAATCGTGATGAACGTTCTTCTCTTACCACGCGTAATCCAGATTTACCAGGGAATTGTATATTGGTCAAAAAATCAGGCAAAAGGACTGACCTTGATTTTTTTCTTATTGTCAAAATACAATAATAAGTATAACAGAAAAAATAAATTCTATATAACGAAAACTTGCAATGTTCCAATTGAGAATCAAAGCTCGTTCTGCAAAACCGGCTTGCCGAAAGGGTAGTTTAAAATCGCCATCAGGGGACACGAGATTACAGCATCGGGCGGATTGGCTGTTGAAGCAACTTGATGCAAGCGGCAGAGTGTTCGCTGGCGTAAAAAGTCGATCGAAAACGTATACAAAGCAATGAAAGTCGAAATTAATCTTACAGAGCTTTCACAGCAAAGTGACCAATTAGTGAATGGTGGTGATGAGATCCCTTACCTGGTGCCAACGATGAACTGGTCGAACGATATTGCCTGGAATAATCGGGAGGAGATTGCTATCAGACCGGGATTAAAGCTATATATTGAGAAGGTTTCACGTCCCGAACCCAGCTACCAGTTTTCCATTGATCATGCTCCCTTGGAGATTGGAGTTTTGATCTCAGGTTCCTGCAGATGCGAGATAAAACACCGAAAAGGTAACAACTCACTGCAAGTAAGCTCCGGCACCAACATGATCACCTATTTCCCTCAGTGTATGGGAATAGAAGAGCATGCAAATCACCCATTGATTTCGGTAGGGTTATACATCGATCCAAAACTGGTTCATGACTGTCTTGGTTTTGATGAGGAAAATCTGCCCAAGGAATTAATGGATATCGTTAACGGTGCCCAGAACAAAAATTTCTATAATTTTTCCCCGGTCAATGAGGATTTGCGAACGGTTGTTAATCAAATCTTGACTTGCAGGTTAACGGGAAATCTGCGGCTGCTTTATTTGGAAGGGAAAGCCATTGAATTTCTTGCGACTGAACTGGATTTTCTGCGATCGCGGGTTGTGAATTCCGGGCCGGACTTTATTCCGGGAGATGAGGAGAAAGTTCGAGCTGCAAAAGACCTACTTATTCAAGCATCGCAATCCCCGCCGACCCTCTTTCAGATCGCAAAATCGGTTAATTTGACGCACACACGCCTCAATCGCGGATTTCGTAAACTATTTGGAACAACCGTTTTTGAATACCTGAGAAACTATCGTTTAAAAAAAGCAAAATCTCTTTTGCTGGATACGAAAATGAGCATAACTGAAATTGCCCATGAATCGGGTTTTAGCGACTCCAGCCATTTCAGCACCCAATTCTTCAGGGAATTTGGAATTCGTCCGAGACAATATCGTCAAACGCGTTAACAACTTTCCGTTTTAACGGCGATTTCTTTCGCTATTTTCCCACCCTTGTTTCTTCCCAAATTTTCAAACCGGGGCATGGTCTCCGCCAGGTTCGTAGATGACATGCGGTGTCCCTTGCCGGCGGTTCATGCAGACCATTCAGCATTTACCAAAAAAAATTCATCATTTGCTATTTTTCCCATCGGGAGTCCAATACAGTTTTTTTAAAAGAACAAAAAGAAGACTTAACGGGAGAAGAATGAACCGGCACTCATCCTTAGAAAAACTGCTGATTTGAAAAGCATCTCTTTAATTTATTTGAAAGGGAAAGGAACATGAAATACAAACTGGCAGCAATAGTAATCGCAATAGTATTCTGCTTAGCTATCTCAGTCCAGTCGACAGCCGGCAGTGGTAGTCGGAAAAACCAAAATGAATTAACACTAAAGGATTTTTACGGCAAGACAAAAACCCTTCGTCTGCCTGTAGAACGGATTGTCATTCTTACGGGTCCGGTTCCTTTTCAAACATTCAAGATTCTGCAGGCGACCGACAAGGTTGTGGGCGTTAACAATTTGATCAAGGAAAACCGATATCTGTATGCAGGTTACGAAAAGCTACCGATAGTCGCCAATGCAATGTCAGGAACTCTTGACTATGAACAGCTGATATCACTGAAGCCGGATTTGGTTTTGGCTGCATTCTGGTTTGATGAAAGACTGGAAAGTTTGCTGGAGCCTGATATTCAAGTGCTAAGATTCGATATCGGACCGCCTGTCAGTTATGCGAAAGATGTTAGAACTCTGGCAAAAATCCTGGATAAACAGGAAAATGCAGAAGAATTTATTACCTGGTATGAATCAATTGTTAACGGACTGGAATCTGAATTGAAGCAGGTTAACAAAGGATCGGGTCCACGAGTTTTTGATTTTTACGGCGGCGAAAACGGTCGCAGCGACGGTCCTCCGTATGGAACATACGGAAAGAAGAATCCCTGGGTAACCCCTCTTATAGAGATAGCAGGAGCAAACAGTGTTTCCAAAAACCTGAAAGGTGACTGGATTATAGTCGATCCTGAATGGGTTATCCAAGAAAATCCTGATGTCATTATCAGGGAATATGCCAGCATGGTTGTGGGCGAGGAAGTTATAGGTTATGAAGCCGGCAGCACCAAACATTTGCAAATCATGTATGACAAGCTGGTCAAGGATTCCCCGCTTGCCTCAACCAACGCGGTTAAAAAGGGCAGGGTTCATTTTATTGACAGTGGAATGATACAGACACAGTGGTTTTTAGCATTGCCTTACCTGGTAAAATGGTTCTATCCCACACACTTTTCCCAGCTAAACCCGGAACAATATCACCAGGAATACCTCAATCGTTTTCTACGTATCGATTTCGATCTCAACAAAAAAGGGGTGTTTGTGTTTCCTGACTGACAAGGGGGCGCCAACGCCACACTCCATTTCAGGTAATTCCAACACAGTTTCAATTGTGACCTATTCAGGCAGATGGATTAGTGTGTCTAAATTTGCAGCAGTCGGCTTCTAACGAAGATCCGATCTCAAGGGATGCGGTTTTGGTTTAACTTTTCAAATCGTGCTCGTGTTCGTGAACGAAAAAAAGAACAAAGCAAATTATTTTACCAAAGAAACCCAGGGTGTTGTTCAACGACCATTTTATACAGATATTACCTTCATCGTTCACGGGTACGATTACAAGCACGTTCGCGAGCACGGGATTGGATAAAAGCAAGATCTGAAAATTATCACCAGGTCTGCTGAACTCGGTTTTTAGATATCAAAAATTAACATGGAAAAAAAGACAGGATTGCAAAGATTGCTTGAAATCGCAGGGACTAAAAAGACTAAATTGATGGTGTCAAGCGTACTGTCGGTGATGAGTGCGGCCATGGCACTGGCCCCTTTTATTGTCATTTTTTATATTGCCGAAGCCTTGCTGATAGGAGGGGGGATTGACCAGGAGTATATCTGGCAGTTGGGATTAGCTGCCCTGGTTTGTGTTTTTATACGATTCGTATTGATGTATTTCTCGATTGTACTCTCTCACATAGCCGCGTTCGAAATCCTTTACGAGCTTCGAAAAAAACTGGCAGAGCATTTGAGCACACTTCCCATGGGATTTTTTACCCGGCAAGGTTCGGGCAGCATAAAAAAAATCATCAATGATGACATCGAAGCCATCGAGATATTCATAGGTCATCAAATACCCGATACGATCACAGCGATAGCACTCCCGGCATTTACTCTTTTATTCCTTTCAGCAAAGGATTGGCGACTTGCCTTAATATCTCTGGTTCCATTGATCTGTGGATTTTTTGCCCAGCGGGTGGCCTTATCGGATGATAAGGATTTAACACCGAAATATCACAAGGCGATGGAAGAGATGAACAACAGGGTGATTGAGTATGTGAAAGGCATGCCAGTGGTCAAGGTATTCAGTCGTACGCTTGATTCATTCAGTTTGTTTAAAGCGTCCGTCAATAACTACAAAGACTTTTGTATCAAGTGGTCGAAGCGGTCCATGCCGGCATATGCCATCTATCTTTTTTCAATCAATGCCATCCTGTTTTTCGTACTTCCCGCCGGTACCTGGTTTTATCTTCAAAACAGTCTCAGCGTTCCGGTGTTCATCCTTTTTCTGCTGCTGGGCATCGGCTATTCAGCACCTTTGGTGCGTATCTCTGAGTATGGCTTTATGCTGGCAGAAATCAGGGAAGGTGTCAGAAGAATGGATGCTATACTTTCGCAGAAGCCGGTTCCTGAGTCCCCGGATGTCCTGACTCCAATCGGACATCGAATCGAGTTTAGAGATGTATGCTTTAACTACGAGGAGAAACAGGTTCTGCACGATATCAGTTTCACAGCAGCCGAAGGTACAACAACCGCCCTGGTCGGTCCTTCCGGCGCCGGTAAAACAACTATTGCCCAATTAATTCCCCGTTTCTGGGATGTCGCGAAAGGAGAAATCCTTATCGGGGGACGTGATATCAGGCAGCTGGGAAGTGAAAATCTGATGAAGCACGTTTCGTTTGTGTTTCAGGATATATTTCTCTTTCACGATACCCTGCTGGAAAACATACGCATGGGTCAGGAAGGTTCATCCAGAGAAGAGGTGATTCAGGCAGCCCGGGCTTCCCAGGCCCACGAGTTCATCGCTGCACTTCCGCAAGGCTATGACACGGTATTTGGGGCTGCTGGAACCCATTTCAGCGTGGGTGAGCAGCAACGGATTTCGATTGCCAGGGCGTTTTTAAAAAACGCCCCAATATTAATCCTGGATGAGGCAACTTCCTATGCTGACATCGACAACGAACTGAAGATCCAGGCGGGTTTAAGTCAACTGATGAAAGGTAAGACCGTGATTGTGATTGCCCATCGATTGTCGACAATAAAAAATGCTGACCAGATCCTCGTTATCGATGAGGGAAGGATAATGGAAAAGGGAAATCACCGGGAATTATTATCAAACAAAGGTTTGTACCGGCGTTTATGGGAAAACCACACCGGTGCGCAAAACTGGAAACTTGCTTCAATAGAGGGCCATGAATCGTAAAATCAAAAATCTTACAGCAAGCAGAAAACAAATGGTTCAAAGGGGGATCTACATGAATATCCTCCTGTATGTGGTGAGGGGCATTCCCTTTGGTTTTTTAATGCTGATATTGAATGAGTTGTTTTCAGCAGAAAGAGATATGGACAGGCTCCTGATCTATTTTCTGGTAATCCTGGCAACCATGGTTGTTGGTCTTTGGTTGTCTATCTCAACGCAGGTCAATCTCTCCGAAACAGCCATTTATCTCGCCGCAGACCTTAGATTGCGATTGGGGATGCACTTAAAAAAACTTTCACTGGGTTTTTTTAAGAATCACAATCCCGGAGATGTCACGGCCCCGTTACTTCAGGACATGAAGAACTTTGAATCGATATTCAATCGGTTTTATTCCAATATGATCGCTTCCATCGTGTTGCCGGTGATGACAGTGATATTTCTTTTTGTCATCGACTGGCAGCTGGCTTCACTGTTGTTATTGTTTATTGTGTTGTCTGTTCCGTCTCTTTTGCTCAGTCGCAGGGTTATCGAAAAGTTAGGCGAGCAGGTTGTTGCGACTCGCACCAAAGCAAGCTCGGAGCTGATTGAATATTATATGGGAATGAAAGTTTTCAAGGCCTACCGAGGCAGAGGGAAGCGTTTTAAACGCCTTGATGACACTTTCCAGACCCTCAGGAAAGTCAGTATCAGGCTTGAAGCCTTTGTCGTGCCTTTGGTTTTTTCCTATATGGTCGTTCTGGAAATAGGGTTTGTGATTAGTGTGCTGGTGGGAACCCGTTTTATTTTTTCCAACGAAATCACCATACCTGCCTTTCTGCTGTTCCTGATTATTGGTAACAGGTTGTTTGACCTTTTGCAGGGATTCGGTGTTTTTGCTGTGATGATGCGTTACATGACAGTCGCAGCCGATCGTATCTCCAATGTTTTATGCACAAAACCCCTGGCGGAGCCAATCAAGTCCCAATTACCTGCAAATTTCAGCATTGAATTTGATGCAGTGTCTTTTTCTTACGATAAACGACCTGTCTTGCACGATATCAGTTTTGTCGCACCTGAAGGAAGTTTGACGGCACTGGTAGGGGCTTCGGGAACTGGCAAATCAACTATTGCCAACCTGGTTTCCAGATTCTGGGATGTGGATAATGGTGCGGTCAAAATAGGGGGTGTTGATATCCGTGACATCGAGAGTGAGCAGCTGCTAACTCACATCAGTTCTATTTTCCAGGATGTATATCTGTTTAATGACACGATCTATAACAATATTCGGATTGGAAACAGCAATGCCTCAGAAGAAGATGTTGTAGCTGCAGCCAGGGCAGCTAATTGTCACAATTTCATCGAAAAACTGCCCCAGGGATACCACAGCACTGTCGGGGAAGGTGGTGAAAAATTATCTGCAGGTGAAAAACAGAGGATTTCGATTGCCAGGGCGATCCTGAAAAACTCGAAAATAGTTCTGCTGGATGAAGCGACAGCATCCCTGGATCCTGAAAATGAAAAAGAAATTCAGGAGGCTATGAACATTCTGGTTCAGAATAAAACGCTGATCGTTATTGCTCACCGTCTATCCACTATATGCCATGCTGATCAGATTTTGGTCCTTAGACAGGGACAAATTGCTGAACGTGGGTCTCATGCGGATTTGTTAAAAAAAGGTGGTATTTACCGGCAAATGTGGCAGAAACAGCGGGCAGCCATGAATTGGGAGCTTAATTCACAGTCCGGTGATGAAGATAGGAACTAGCGTGACTCTAATTTCACACCAAATCAAACCGGGTTTGCATTGTACAACCCGGTGAATTTGTATGGAGAGATTAGCCAATCGATCTTTGGACTTTTTTTACTTTCATTTATCGCAAAACAACAATGGAGCAGGATATGAAAACAGTTTTGGCTTCGTCCATTCTTTTATTGGGAATGATGACATTTTTGATGCCTTTCTCACATAGGCCGTCACATGCGGAGGAACTCCAGCTGGAAACCGTCACGGTTACCGCTCAGAAAAAAGAAGAGGATGTTTCCAAGATACCCATGGCCATCTCAGCCTTTTCCGAACTTCAGATTGAGGATGCAGGTGTTGACAATACCATTGAGTTGATGCGTTTTTCGCCCAATGTCTTTATGAAGAAATCCACCATTGAGAATATCGTTTTGATTCGTGGCATCACTTCTTTTGAATCTTCAGTGCATTCTCCCACTGCCTTTTATGTGGATGATGTCAACCTGCCATTCAATTATATGCACAATGTCAGTCTGTTTGATGTGGAAAGGGTTGAGATCCTGAAAGGTCCACAGGGATCATTATACGGCAGAAACAATGAGGCCGGCGTGGTTAACATCATTACCAAACAACCTGACGACTCTTTTGGGGGTAAGGTTTTAGTTGAGCCTGGCAAATATTCAGGTGTTGACAGCAGTAGCTTGAAAGCCGGATTTCGCTTAAACCTGCCGCTTATCGAAAATGAGCTCGCATTGGGGTTGTATGCACAGAGCGAAGAGTCCAAAGGTTATATGGAAAATGAATACAACGATGATGATGAAGCAGGTAAAATCGACCATAAGTCCTATCGAGCCAACCTGCGTTGGCGGCCAAATGAGAATTGGGATATTTCATTAATCGGAGACTCGGTAAAATTCGATGATAAGATCGGTTATTACCGCTTTATTACCGGCTCGCAGAAGACCGATAGATTTAAAATCAGTCACGATCAGGATGAATATTCAACCGACGATGGACAGGGGGTAGCACTCAGAATCAAATACAACGCAGGTTCCTTTGATATTTTGTCCGTGACGGGTCACCGATCCTATCGCAACGAGAATCTTCAAGATGCAGACGTCTATTCTGATCCAATGAATGATTATGGAGGAACCGAATCGGTCTATGCCAATAAACATTTGAGTCAGGAAATCCGTTTAATATCACCGGAAACATCCACTGATTTGAAATGGCTGATTGGCATTTATGCCTTCACAGACAAAAACGATATCCTTTTGGAAAATGAAACAACCATTGAAAGACGCGATACTGAGGTGGAAATCAATGGTAATGCCCTCTTTGCCCAGGCAACCTTTCCGTTATCGGAAAGGCTTGATCTTACGGCAGGTATTCGTTTTGATAGTCAATTCCAAACAGGAAAACAGGAGTATGATGCCAGTGGATCAGCCGGCACATATGATAAGGAACTCAGCAACCAGGAGGTATTGCCAAAACTGGCAATAAGTTATGCTATCAACGAAGATGTCATGGTCTACACCCTGATATCCAAAGGGTATATGTCAGGAGGATACAACTACAGTTCGGCTACTTCCGAGAATTCTTTTCATTTCAAACCCGAATATACTGTCAACAAGGAAATCGGGATGAAGTCCTCCTGGTTGGAAAATAGGCTTGCCCTGAACGCAACCATTTTTCACATCGACATAACCGACAAGCAGGTCTCCCAGGTAGCAGGGGATATGTCAGCCATTATAATAGAGAATGCAGCCAGAGCATACGCTAACGGGATCGAATTGGAACTGGCCGCCAGACTGTCGGAGGAATTGGATCTGATGATGGGTTATGGCAGACTCGAAGCCAAATACCTGGAATACGAGGCCTCAGAATACACTGATGATTATATGAGTGTGGAAATCAATGACTACAAAGACAAGCACATCGCCAATGTTCCCCAGTCGACATATAATGTAGGACTTCAATATCGGCACGGATCAGGTTTTACCGGTAGGCTGGATGTTCTGGGGACAGGTAAAGCCCATGTGGATTCGGCCAACACAGCGGAGATGGATCCTTACAACCTTGTTAATTTTCGGGTTGGATATGAATCCGAAAGCTTTGATGTATTCCTTTGGGGGAAGAATATCTTTGATCAGGAATATCAAACCGTTCAATACTACTGGGGTACTGACTTGATAGGGCAGGACGGTGAACCGGCTCATTTTGGAGCATCACTGGTTTATCGATTTAAATCAAACTCATAAAAACAAAATCCACTATCTCGCCATCGATCCAGCGGCACTGTATTTCAGGGACAGGATCGCCGGATCGAATATCCGACACGGGTTCCGTGTGTGATGATAAAAACTACCCACTTTTAGTAGGATTTAATTAAAAAAGGAGATAAACATGGCTAGTGATAATTTTAAAGATATACTTAATGAACTTAAAGAACCGATTCCAAATTTTAAAAATCTATTCCAACTTGCTTATGGAGCTATGCGGTGGCGGGTACTTGAGACAGCGCTCGAACTGAGAGTATTTGATTATCTGGATAAACCCGTATCCGCAGCAGACGTAGCTCGCTTGATTGATAGTCACGTTGAAAACTGCAGGTTGTTCCTTGATGGTCTGGCAGCACTTGGCCTGTTGACGAAACAGGTTGGTAACTATCGTAACACTCCTTTGGCAAGTGCTTTTCTGGTAAATAACCGATCGACCTACCTTGGTTATTTGTTGCGTGACCAGGGAAACATGAATCAGCTTTCCGTGGAAAACATGATAACCCTGGTAAAAAACGGACCGGATACTGATAAGATTCAAGACAGCGATTCGGGATACTGGAAGGATATGGTGTACCATTATGCCAATTACTTGCGAGCCGGCATTACCCAATTGTATTTAAAAATCATCGCCGATCAACCTGAATTGAATTCACCCAAAAAAATGCTTGACCTGGGAGGAGGACCGGGGATTACGGCAATTGCCCTGGCTGCCAATTATCCCGGACTATCAGCAGTTATCTTTGAGCAACCGGAGGTGGCAGATGTGGCAAACGAATTAAGCACCCTTTACGGATTGGATTCCCGAGTATCTGTATTGGCAGGTGACTACAAAGTTGATGAGATCGGTGAAGATTATGACTTCGTCTTCGCCGGATTCACCCTGAACTACGCCCGGGCTGAACTAGGGAAACTGTTTTCCAAAATACGTGATGCCATGGTCCCCGGCGGAATTTTCGTATCGGTAGGAGACGGCCTGACCGATGAACGAACACAACCTGCAGATTATATTGTGGGAATGCTACCTGTTTCCCTCTCCGGCCAGGATATGGGATTTGACAAAGGTGAAGTCGCAGCTTGCATGCAGGAGACAGGATTTGAGGTGCTTAGAAGCTATGTTTTGGACTCTCCTACAGGCCCCATGGACATTGATATTGCCAAAAAGTGAATTATCAACCTGCGAGTCAGTTTTAACGTCTTGCGCGTCTAAAACGCTTTGTTTGTTAAGCTATGCAGGATTTTGTTTGAAAACTAGGGGATCTGATTGGATCTATAATGTTGGTATTTTTTGAAGGGGCGGAACGGAAATAGGAGAAGGCTCAGTGAGTATCGGGGAGAGAGTTAGGCTTAAATCGGATTTTTTACTATATTATCCGATCAGCCTTAAGAGGAGCTCCTGCTACGGAACTGGAAGAACCCCGGGGATTCACTTTAAATGGGGCTGATTCAAATTGCTCCAGGCCTGGGTTTTATGCAGTAAAAAACTAAAATGATGCTGTTTATCGAGTTTAGATCGACAACCGGTTTGGATCGCAATTCTAATAATCGTTTGCTTTCACAAAGTTTTTCTGAGGAAGCAACTGGTATTAATACAGAACATCCGGGGAGATGGAAATACTGGTAGGTTTTTACCGGGTATTTCCCTACGTCTTCCCGAAAAGAAGACAGTAAAGCCGAATTTTCAACCTGTCTGTCTAATTACGGACCATATAAACCTGCACTATTTTTTTGTTTCTGCTTCGTCGGTTTCGATGATCAGTTTTTCAACTATTTTCTCCAGCCTTTCCAACCTGGATTCTGCGGCTTGTTTTTCACCAATTCTGGAGACCAGGTATGAACCGCCTACGGCAGAGAGTGCCCCCAATGTGAATCTTGCAGCGGGATAGACCAGCAGTTTTCCATAATGATAACCCATTACTTTGTCTCCTTATTTATTCTTTGATTTGCTTGTTTTACTCTTGCTTGAACGTTTTTTAACCACTTCATCCACCCGATCAAGGATCTGCTTTTCTCTTTCAATAGATTGGGTTGTTAATAGCAGTTCGGTTTCGTATAGGTGTTTGGCTTCCGCTACGATATCTTCCAAATCCTCTTTGGAAGTTTCCAGTTTGCCAACAAACCAATCTTTAAATAAAAAGCTCTCCTTTAATCCCCCGACCACAGCCGGTTTTACAGGCGAAAGCACTTTGCCGAGATTCATCCCGGCTGCTGCAAAGACTGCCCCGCCAACAGAGAACAAGAAATTTGGTTTCAAATAAAATGCGGTCATTTTTGTTCCTTTTGTTGAATTTTTGATAACTGAAACGCTTGGTTCAGCTAGAAAAGTGAATACATTCTAACACAAGATCTAAGAAAACTCAATAACTAGCTAAAATCATTAGACTTTTTCTATAGGCGAAATAAGCAGATTTGCAGAGAGTTGCAAGGGAATTGTAAAGTGTTGCAAGTCTGGTTATAGCTCAGCTATTCTTATTTCAGGAAATTCGTATCTACAAAGGAGATTCTTAGTTAATAACAACAATTATGATCACCTTTTCCCTGTTCCCAAAGTGTGGCTAATTAATTTTTTAACAAATCAATAAACATACATTTTAGGGTTTTTAAAATGTGCTGACTTTTTACACTTTTTGACTGAAGGCTCGGGATCATTTATACTGACCGCACGATTGAAGAATCGAATCTTTGTATGGGAGTTATTATTCTGCGAATTCTAATGAAAGGACGAGATGAGATACAAAATTACTCACGAATTGCCCCAGCGCATTCGTTTTAAATTGGAAAACGGAGGTCTTGGATTTGATTTTTCTCCTCTGAAAAAGAAACTTTTAGCTTTGAAAAACGACATTCACGTCAAATACGGATCGGGTTCCAGAAGTTTGCTGGTGCAGCATCGAGGTGGTGAAGAACTGAAAGAAAAGGTCCAGGATATCATTCGGGATCACATGCCTACCAAGCGACCGGTGGTTTCAAACTCATCCGAAGCCGATCCGGCTCTTAAACCCACAAAGATGGATTTGCTGGTAAACGGTGGTCTGTTGCTGGCTTCTCCTTATTTGCCCTGGCGTTTGAGCAATATTTTGGTGATGGGATCAGTTATACCTAAACTGCGAACCGGTGTACGAACACTGGGACAAAGTAAAGTAAACAGCGATGTAGCCGACGCAGTTGCTCTGGGAGCTGCTATGGGAACCGGGGGAAATGCCTTGGCAGGTAAACTCTCCTATGCAATGCTTTTAAGGGATTTTGCTAAAAATTAGCCTTTTCTTTGTGCTCGACCCCGGGCTGGTTGGTTTAAGACAGATAGTTATTCTTACCTGGCCCAAGCTCAATAAGGAAACATGGATTGGCATGCATGTTTCCTTGCCAGATTTCTCTCCAATTATCTTTTCCTGTTTTCCATTCAAAATACAGGTGAATTTTAGAGGTATTTTCGATGGTGTCTCTCTTTAAAGGTATGATGATTTGCCTCCGAATTTATTGGAGTTACTAGCAAAAATATAGAAAACTATAATTTAGTAGATACTAATGTTTTATTTGACCAATCGTGTAAAATGTGGGCATAATCTAATAATTACAGCAAAGTAATTAGGAATTCATATACTTACATTCATCACTCCTTATAATACCTCATCCATATTCCAAAGGATGAAACAATGAAAGAAAAAACCTCGGTTGTTGTTGAAGAATATCTTCAAGCCATTTATTCCCTTTACACCCAGGGTGATACCATTAAGGCTGTCACTTTGACAAAATGGCTCAAAAGCAGTCCTTCCACAGTACACGCAACTTTATCCAGAATGCAGCGGGATAAACTGGTCAAAGTCAATTCAAAAAAAAAGATCAGCTTAACCAAGCTGGGCAAAGAAAGAGCCGAATTACTGGCACGCAGGCACAGGCTTGTGGAGGCGTTTTTGTGTAATACACTTGGAATATCGTGGCATGAAGTGCACAAACATGCCCATGTGTTGGAGCATGGCTTAACTCCGCTCGTGGAGGAAAAGCTGGCGGAATTTCTTGGTTTTCCAAAATCATGTCCCCATGGAACCCCTCTTCCTGGTGAAGACCAGTTCTTACCTGAAAATACCCAAAGCCTGGATAAGTTTGACCAGGGGGAGATAGTACAAATTGTTAATATCGGAGAGATACTCGAAGAATCGGTTGATTTGATGAAGTTCCTGCAGGACCATGAAATTGTTCCCGGGGTAAACCATGAAATAGTGGAAAGAACTGAACTCACGGAAACCATGAATCTTCAATCCAGCAACGGCAACACGACTCTGACCTTTGACATTGCCGGAAAGATCGGGGCAGTGAAATCGGATGTCAAGATCAACTAGTTTAGATCCGAGGCTGATTGTTCAGCCTCATCTTTGGCTGTTTGCAGTGTTTCAATAATCTTTAAACCGGCAATAGCCTGGGATTTTGCATATTTTTTGTTTGAAACTGCCACAAAGGCTTTTTTTGCAGTTTTCCAGTCATCGATCTCCAACGCCGCATTGCCCAGCATCAAATAAACCTTTTCCTGTTCCGGCTTCAGTTCCAGACTTTTGCTAAGGGATTTGATCGACTTGTGGTATTGTCCGTTATCGTAAAACAGGCGACCCTTGTCTTGAAACAAGTCTGCATCAGGCTGCAGTATAAGTGCATCGGAATACATCTTGGAAGCCATATCATACTGGTGTAAGGCGGTGTAAGCTGCTGCTCGTTTTTTATACACTTCCACAGATTTAGACTGTGACCTTTGATAGCAGAATGCCGCTTTCAACGGAGCATTCAGGAACATATATATATCTCCTAATTCAACCCAGTCTCTTTCTTTTGGCTCTGCTGCAAGCCTAAGATAAATTTCAAAGCTGGCGGCACCACGAAGATAATCCTCTTTTTCAAGTTGAATGCCGGCTAGAATCTGCCAAAAGGCCGGGTCACCCGGATATTTTTTTAGATAAGCCAGAATAGTGCTTTCAGCCTTTTTCTTGTTTTTGCTTTCCAGGTAGGAATGAACGATCAATTTGAACCAACGTCTTTTGACGGAAGGGTGTGATTCTATGTGTCTTTTGGCCAGGCGGATGGTGTCTTTATATTGTTTTTCAAAGTAATAGAGTGTTGCAGCCTGGTATAGAATTTCATGCTGTTGGCGATTGTTCAGCTCATAAGCTTTTTCAAAATATGCAGCGGCTTTTTTAATCTGTTTTAATTGATAAGAGATAATTGCAAGATTTCTGCAGAGCAAGAAATCATCAGGTTTTAGAGCAAATCCTTTTGTGAATGCCCAGTGGGCTTTTTCCAATTTTTCCGTTTGATGGTAAAGGCTTCCTAAAAAGGAATAGACAATAACCGGAGGGTTTTCAGGTTTCTTGTTCAGATAACTTTCCAAAAGACCGATGGCTTCATCCGGTTTTTCTTCCTGCTGTGCTTTTTGTGCGTTATACAAAAGGCGCTGTACTTTTCTGGAATACTGTTCTTTCGCAACAATCGTAGTTGTGACCCCCATGATTAAGAAAGCGAGAACCAATTGGCGCCAGCATGAACGACGACAATTTGGGGGAGAGAGAATAATCTTAATCATGGAGGTCATAAAGTGTTGATAATTAAGTTACAATTGAAAGTTGATGGGAACGATTACCCTGGTGGCGACGGCCTCACCCTGGTAAAATCCGGGTTTAAACCGCCATTTCGTAACAGCGTTGACAGCACTTTTATCGAAAACTCCCAATGGTTCTGACTTAAGCACTTTGACCTGCCCGACATTGCCGTTGCTGTCCACAATAAACTGCAAGGTGATAGATCCTGTCTGGTTCCTTCTTTTAGCTGAATAGGGATAGATTGGGTCTATTTTATAAAGTAGTCTCGGTTTTTGATCGAGTTCCGAAAGATCAAACAGCGTTTTGGGCGCTTGAAACATCGGCAGGCCAGGGGTGATTCCCAGGCTGATTTCAGTTTCAAAGCCAAACCCGGAACCCACTTCTCCGAAGTCAAAATCGGGCGGTGGTTTAACCTTCGCCTGCCTAATCGAGGGGACCTTGAGTTTTTTTATTTTTAGCTTTTTTTTCTTTAAGGGTTTTTTCTTTTCCTTGGACAATGGCGGCGGTTCTTTTGGTATTGTCAGTAAAACAGGTCTTTCATAGCTATTGAACTGGTTGTTCTCCTGTTTTCTGGAAAGACCGGACATGGCCAGGTATAGTGCACCATTAATTGCTATAACGAGAATTCCAATTACAGCCCATTTAAATAGACTTAGCCTGCCTCTGATCATTTTTTCTTCCGTGTCGCAACACTTAGATTTTTTACACCCGCCAGGCGGCAGGCATCCAGTACCTGGATTACTTTTCCTGAATAACTCTGCGTATCGGCGGCAATCACAACCGATCCTTCGGGGACTTCTGCCAGGAAGCGTTCCATTCTGGCTCGAACTGATCGAACGTCAATAATCTGTCCTTCGATGTAAACGTGCCCCTCTTTTGTGACGCCTATCACCATATTGGTTTTTTCGCTGGTGACTGAAGATTTGGCCACAGGTCGATTGATTGTCACTCCGGCTTCTTTGACGAAGCTCGTGGTGACAATAAAAAAGATGAGCAGAATAAAAATCATGTCCATCAGGGGGGCCATATCGATTCCGGGTGATTTTCGTTTACCCCGGTGGCCATATCGTAAACTCCTCAATTAACTCTCCTTAGTTAGTGCCTGAACGGAAACCAATTTAATTCGTATCAACAAAAGATTTAAAAGCAGCTTGGTACTTCGAAGTTTAGTGCTTTCGGCATTCAGCTCTCAGCCGGTTTTTGCTTGTCATTGTAATGTCTTAAGCTGACGGCTGACAGCACGTTAATCTTCAAGCTGAATTCCGATATCCGGTATAAGACCGGATAAGGGTCTACCCATTTTCAGTTCAGGCACTAGTTAGCCAATGCCGGTATACCGGTTGGCGACTGTTGATTTTCCAAATAGTTGACTGTACCCAAGGCAAATCGTCTGATGCGTTCCAGAAGTCTGTCTGTTCTTCTTTTTAAAATGGTGCCGATGAGCAAGCCCGGAACTGATATGATAAGGCCTGTCTGGGTAGTGATAAGTGCCTCGGAAATCCCCGAAGCCAGTGCTCGCGCATTTCCGGTGCCGAACTGTCCGATAGTATCGAAGGTAGTAATCATTCCCATCACGGTACCAAGTAAGCCCAGCAAGGGTGCCACTGCAGCCAGAAGCAAAATAGTATGTATATACTTATCTGCCCTGTTGCGAAAGCCCAACAGAATGCTCTCTACCAGTTTTTGATCGGTTGAGGGTTTACCGCGTCGCTTCTTATGAAAAATGATAAGAAACTCTTTCTGCCAGGTGCAGCCTTTTGATACGCAGTCATTTTCTGACTCCATACATCCTGCTACGGGTTGCTCTTTTCCCATACTCAGCAGTTGCCAGGCCACTACGAAGATAAGCAGCCAGATGAAAAGAGATATGATCAGCATGGGAATCATCACTTCCCCGCCGTTTTGGAAATGTTCCTGTGTGTCCCGGAACAGATCAGTTAGCGTAATCCACATTCCGTGATTGGCCAGATTTTCCATAGGTCTCCATTAAGCTTACGGTCAAAGCAGATCCTTTTTCCTCCATATTGCCCATGATCCTGTCCACTCTTCTTTCCAGATAGTGGTGAAAGAGCATGATGGGGATAGCCACTGCTAAACCAAGTTGGGTGGTGATCAGGGCTTCGGAAATTCCACCGGACATCATTTTAGGATCTCCTGTTCCAAAAGCACTGATTACCTGGAAGGTGTTAATCATACCTGTAACTGTCCCCAACAAGCCGAGCAGCGGGGCAATTGCAGCCAGTACCCCGAGGGTGGATAAGAACCGCTCCAGTCGGGGCATTTCGCGCATTATCGATTCTTCACAAGCATTCTCAATCACGGTACTTTCAGATTTTGCGAACGAAAGAATGCTTTTCAAAACCCGGAATGTCGGCTTTTTCCGGTAGTTATCGCAATAGTCCAGAGATTTTCCCAGTTCATTGGACTCAACGAGCTCCATCAAACCTGAGAATTCTTTTTCGTTGGCAGATCGAATTCTGATCAGGTTGTAGATTCTTTCCAGGGCAATGACCAAAGCGATGGCGCCAATGATGAGTATCATCCAGGCCAGTACTCCTCCGGCTTGTATGGTTTCCGATAACCCTTTTTCCTTGGTCATTAACTGAAAAATAGCTCCACGGGAGAGATCTACCGGAAGAGAAATTTCCTGTCCTTCCAGATAGTTTTCCAAGGCAGTTTCCGTTTTTCTGGTGATTTCCTGCGGAATGGCCGTGAGATACAGTGACTGGTTATCCGGCTTCAGGAACCCTCTCTCACCCGAATCGGTAGATTGATAATAAGTTGTGAACGTTCCCGCTCTTAAAATCTCTCCAGTGACAATATTACCGCTTTTATCGATGAATTCACCGGTTCGCGTTTTTACCTGGGAGGAGAGATCAACTTCGTCAAAATAGAGATTGGACAGTCCCACAATTTCATCCAGACTTGGATAATGGTCAGGCTCCAGAAGGGTTGATACCAATTTCGTCCGCTCTTTTACTTCATAAGAGGTTGGATTTCCGCGAATCAACCCGTCAGCTTCTTTTGCAGAAGCTCTGATGGTGCCTTCCAGGGTTTTTAATTCCTGGTTCTCGGCTTCGATTTCCACGAGTAATTGCTCTTCCAACTGAAGCAGCTTGTTAAACAAGGTTCGATGCTTTTCCAGTTCAGCTTCCTGCTTGTCTATTTTACCGGTTAGATCCCGCTTGGTTTTGAGCAGTCTGTTCCTTTCCTGTTTAACGGCCTGCAAAGACTCTTTGCTTAATTTTTTAAATTGCTTATTTTCTTCTTGAATGGCTTCTTCTGTTTTTGTCCAGTTGGCCTCAAATTCTTGTTTAACAACCTCATCAGATTTCTTCTTGGTTGTCGCTCCCTGCACATCATGTAGGCACGGAATCATCAGAACCGCACTGATCAAAAGAAAGGCACGCTTCAATTCTTTTTTGCTAAGTCGTATCATAATCAATGTTCCTTTCACCTGGGGTTACCGACAGGCAGTCTCAGCAGTTCAACTGCTCTTTTGCCGCTGGCCATTTCCGCAGCTTTGGCCAGGTCTGATGCATAAGCGCTTGGTAACTGTTCCCAGGCGTTGGTCTCAGTATTCCAGAAGCCGATCTGCTTTCCTTCCAGGGTTCGGTAATAAAGAGCTATTCTACCGATTCGAATCATCATCACTTTGGTAGGCTTCTCGTTAAGGGTCAACATGGCTTCTGTTTTTTCGACGGTCTTTCCATATTCCGCTTCTACCCTGAGTGCCTCCAGGATTCGTCGCAGCTTTTCGCTGAGATCAATATGATAATCGGCCAAAGAACTCTTCAGAAATTCAAGCCGTTCCATCCGTTCGGTTTGCAGGAAAGGAAGATCTGCCTTGATTTCCTTTTCAAGTTTTACGATAAGTTGATCCAGAAGTGGTTCCAGCTCCATTCGAATCCTGCGGGCTGAGATCTTTTTTTCCTTGAGTTCCTCGATCACCTGCTGTTGTTTGATCAGGTAATTGCGATATTTTATCTGCTGATAATCCAACCAGGTGGATCTGATCTTCAAATCCCTGATTTCCGATAACAGGACGGCTTTTTCACTTTCCCATTGCTCAAACTGTTTACGCATTTGTTCTTCCTGTCGTACCTGCTTCTCAATCACTTTCTTTGCCTGGTCAGCGGAGGCTGAATGGGCATCGATATCGATTAGCAGAAGGGGTAACAGGAAAAGTAACCAGCAGAAGCGTTTAGGCAACGGAACGATTCGTTGAGGATTTAAAAAAAACATGTTTACTCGTATTGCGGTGGGCTGATTGTGAATGGAATTCCTAAAAACGAATTCTCATGCAAAAAATAACATCAAAAATATTCACCGTAGTGTGGCTATAAAAAAAAACCAAAAACAGATTCATCCTAAGTATTATACAAACCAAAAATTTGTCAATACGAAATTATATTTACGTAGGCAGTATTTAATAAATGTTATGATGCGTATCTATTTAGAGCTATGAAAGAGGTGTATTGTGCTTCGGAAGCTGCCCCAGGCGTAGGAAAAGATTGTTACATAGGAAAGAGATGGATATTTAAACAAACCGATGCTTCAGATGAATAGGATACCTTTATTCTGCTGTCTGAATGCGTTTTATGATGTGGATGGATGACGACCAGTCATTGCCTTTTTTAGGCGAAAAGCAATCACAAACTGTATCAGGGCAAACAATTCATACAAAAGCAGGATGGAAAGCCTTCCTTCCGATAACCACCAATCGCCCTGGTTTTGATAAGTAAATAGTGGCATAAATAGCAATAACGCCAAGGGGATAAGCATCATTAGTCTGTATTGAACTAACTTTTTAAACCGGGAATCTGATGTCATTAACACCCAAATTCCAAATACATAGGTCGTAACTGCCGGAATCGCTTCCAGTTCAATTCCATTCGGGAGTAAATAACCTGTTGTAACAAACACAAACTTAACCACGAGATACAACATCCCGATGATCATATAAACGGCTACCAGTTGCTTTTCTGACATTTTGCCACTCCGTATCTGTGGATATTTTGAAATCCAGAACAACAAAAACAGTTTTTTGACGGATATTTAAGATCATCATGACAGCATCTAATATCTTTGAATCACGAGAAATCAAGATGGTTTGGCTTGAAAGCATTGCTAACCTTCAGCCAAACCATCTGATATTAGAGCCTAAGATACATGGAGTTAACATGACACTATCTGAATAAGTCAATTCAGATAGGCTTAGTATACCGGTAATATAATATTAGTCAATACGAAAAATTAAAATTAGTACAAGGTAACTATATTGCTTGTATACAGCTGGTCGCAGGTCAGAATTTTTTTCGGACTTCAGTTTTGATCAAAACTATTTATATTTTGAATGGTTGCCGTTAATAAACATAGGATTTAACGATAGTGGAAAGCAGTTGATAGGCGTCAAACAGGGAGTTTTGATGGATACATTCGTTGGAGTCATGCATGGATGAAAGGTCTTCCCGCAAACCGACGGGAAAAAAGCCATAGGTGATAATTCCCTTTTTCCTCAGAAAGCGGTTGTCGCAATACCCACGGGTAATGGAAGGAAAAACCTGAGTAAACCCCGCTTTTCGGCTGCAATTTTCGATGATTCGATAAAGACGGGTATTCAACGGCGAGGCGTTGGCCTGTGATTCTGTTTGAAAGGATGATGACTGCTCTATACTGCCTGATTGCAGCAGCATGGACATCAGTTTCCGGAAATCCGCAGCCGGGTGGTTATAAAGCATAGTTTTGTCATTATCCGACTTTACCGTACTGAAATAGCAGTGGATCAGATCCGGTTTGGTGGTGAAAGTCCGGAATTGTTTTTGAGCTTTTTTTTGGCTGCGTACCATCGAAAAATGTCTCAGGGAGCCGAATACTCCTTTCTCATGAATAATTGATTCATATCTGTCGAAACGTGGAGCAGAATGAATCTTTATCCGTCCTTTTTCTCCATATTGGCAGGTGATGATTTTTTGTTGTTTGTTTTCGGATGTGCAGATATAACCGCCACCTTCGTTGATGGCGAACTTGCAACGATCAGGGATATCACTGTTTTCCAGTACCCAGTTAATTCCCTCCCCTTTCCCGCTTTCTTCATCAGACGTGGCAATAAAACAGATATCTTTTTCCGGAATACTTTCCGATCTTGAGAATTCGATGCAGAGCTGAAGCCAGATGGCTGACAGGGATTTGCAGTCGATTGCACCCCTTCCGTAAATTTTGCCATCTTTAGTCCGGGTGGCCGAAAGGGGATGGTGAAGCCAGGATTTTTCCTCCCAATCAGCTGTGTCCAGATGGGAAAGCAGAATCAAGCCGTCTTTCCGGCTGTTTTTTCCTTTGATGGTTATAACCAGGCTGTCCGGTCCGCTTGTCGGGCCGATAACAGCGCAATGCAGGCCGTATTGCCGGGCATTCCTGTTCAGGTATGCAATGATATGGTTTGTATTGGCAATGGCTGATCGGGAATCAATCCTGATGAGATTGACAAGTGTATCGATCAGCCGAGCTTTCAGATCGGGTGAGAGGGTGGAGGTATTATGCGGTAACCTGTTAATGGTCATTATAACTAACCTTGAGCAGTCGTGCTGAGTTGCCTACTACAAATATTGAGGACACATTATGCACTACGGCAGCGATCAGCGGGGTTAGAAAACCCAGGGAAGACAGCCAGATCCCTATGGCGTTAACCAGTACGGCAAACACGATAATGTTCTGCTTCACGATATCAACTGTTCTGCGGCTGGATTTTATCAGTTTGGGAACCAGGGTGAGATCATCCGACATCAGGGAAATATCCGAAGATTCCACTGCCACATCGGTTCCGATAACTCCCATGGAGATTCCCACATCTGCCAACATTAGGGCCGGAGCATCGTTTACCCCATCGCCAACCATGGCTACCACTTCATTATCCTGTTGCAGAGACTTGATGATGTTTAATTTATCAGCCGGAAGCAGATTGGCTTTTACTTCTTCAATCCCGACCTGGTTGGCAATGGTCCGGCCAGTCACTTCATTATCTCCGGTGAGCAGTAAAATCCTTTTTATGCCCTGGTTTTTAAGGCTTGCGACAAAAGTTTTTGCCTGAGGGCGTACCGTGTCCGCGATGGTGATTCCACCTTGCACCATGCCGTTTACCACCAGCAGGAGAGCGGTTCTTCCTTTGTTTTCCTCGTCTCTTAAATACTCTCGGATCGGTTTGTCCTGCTCTTTTTCATCAAAAAAACGGGCGTTAGCAATTTCTATGGTTGAATTTTCATAGCTGACGCTGACGCCTTTTCCAAAATTAAGTTGAAAATCGCTTGAATCGGGAATGTCTTTGATGCCCAAATCACTGGCTTTGGTAAGAATGGCCGTCGCCAGGGGATGTTCAGAGTTTTTTTCCGCTATGGCGGCATAAAAGCAAATGTCGGATTCCGACATGTCGCCAAACGAAGCTATGCTTACCACTTTTGGTTTGCCCTCGGTAATGGTACCTGTCTTATCCAGGCAGACCACAGAGGTTTTGGCCGCTTTTTCCAGCGCTTCTCCCCCTTTGATCAGGGCTCCGTTTTTAGCTGCATTCCCTACGGTAGCAACAACTGCAGTCGGTGTTGCCAGGACCAGTGCGCACGGACAGGCAATGACCAGAACCGTCATTACCCGCAGTAACCTGTCATCAAAGGGAACATCAGAGAAAACAGTCCAGACTAAAGCGCAGATCAGCAGTATAACCGGTGTAAAAAATGCAGCGAATTTATCCGCAATGCGCTGGGTTTCCCCTTTATTTTCCTGGGCTTCGCTGACAATGCGAATAATCTTTCCCAGCATGGTATCCCGACCCAGCTTTTCTGTTTTTACCTCAAGCACACCATTCTCATTTAAGGTACCGACAAACACCTTGTCTCCGACCGACTTGTCTACGGGCATCGATTCGCCTGTCAGGGAAGACTCGTTAACAGCTGCTTGCCCGTTTAGAATAGTCCCATCCACGGGAACTCTCTCCCCCGGTTTGACGATGATGACATCATCGAGTTTAACTTGTGACAGGGGGACTTCCCTGCCGGATGATCCGACTTTTATCCTGGCCAGGCCCGGTACAAGTCGGATTAATTCTCGAACGGCATTTCGGGTTTTATCCAGGGTGATTTCCTCCAGAAATTCTCCCCCGATCATCATGAATGCGACAATTGCACCTGCCAGATATTCTTCTACATAGGCTGATCCGATCAATGCCAAAACCACCATGACACCGGCGGTGATTCTTTTTTTCTTGAGTACAACAACCAGTGTTTTCCAGGTAATGAATCCACCGCCCAGGAGCATGGCAAGCATACCGATGGTATCTTGTTCTGTTAATGGGGATATATAATTGTGAAAAGCTGATACCAAAATCAACACCAGCAATAATGCCGGAAAGCCGACTTGTTTTGTCCTTTGCAGTAACGCATGTATTGCTTGAAAAGCTATGGAATCGGTCTGCTGAACGGCAATCATTCCGGACTCTGTTCTTTCCATTTTATACTCTTTATACTCCGGGTTGTAATGAGATACTTGTTATTCAAATCATTCGATAAGCGATGAAGATTCCGATCACCACTATAACTGCAATCGCGGCTCCAATCTTGAGACCAAGATCAGAGGATTGCTTTTCTTCTTCGCGGTGATGGTGGTGTCCACAGCAATCAGTTTTGTTTTGGTCACCAAACTTTTTTTCCAGTTCCTCATGGGTGTGATCCATGATTCCATGATCTCCTTCGTGCATAACAATCTCCTCAAATCAGGTTTTTATCGTTTATGAATACCGACCAGGCAAGCCCCAATGTCATTTAGTTAAGAGAATTGAAAGTGCTCATCATCCTGAACGAAAAATCTCTAAACCCTTATCCGGCCTTATAACAGATACCGGATTCAGCTTGAAGATTAACCTGCTGTCAGCCGTCAGCATTCAGCTTAAAACATTACAATGACAAGCAAACATCCGCTGATAGCACTAAACTTCGAAATGCCAAGCTGCTTTCAAAGTTTTTATTGGTAAGGGGTAAATTGGTTTTCGTTCAGGCACTAACCAAATGACATTGAGACAAATCTGATTCAGCCTTAAAAATAGGCATCAAAGACATCTTTGATGCTTTCCCAGATCTCGTTGTCCTTGGCGGTAATACCGTCGTGAAACAAACAGTTTTCCAGGTGATCTTCCATGATAACCTTTCCAACCTTGTTGATAGCGGAGCGAACCGCTGCAACCTGAATCAGCACTTCAGTGCAGTCCCTGTCGTTTTCAACCATTTCCTTGATACTTCGGACATGACCTTCAATTCGCGACAAGCGGTTGACGATAGCCCGGGTCCGTTTGTGCTGATGACTGTGCGTTTCCTGTTTATTTCCTGAAGTTGTTTTTGCCGGCATGGTTCCACTTGTTTTTTGAAATTCGATGTAAAAAATCGGAATGCGATTATTGGAAACATCGATTTTTTCCAATTTCATCCAAAATCTTTTCGCAACTGCGAAAAAGTGCGATTGTCCACATCTTGAAAATATATATTAGAAAGTATCCCCTATAAGGGTTATAATAAATTTTTTCGATTTGAGCTTAGAAAATATCAATAAAAATCGAATGTTATAGGGATAAATGCAAAGTTGATTTGACTAATTTAAAATAACCCCCCTATAGGTTATAAGCTAAATTGAAGAATTTCTTTTGTCAAGCTGTCCTGAACGCCGGCAAACCATGAAAATTGTCAGGAGCAGGTGGAAATCTTGTTGATTACGATCAGTTGCTGACCGATAATTATGAGTAGTTTGGAATTGAAAAAAGATAAAAATGATGTTTAATCAGCAAATACGAAAATAAAAAATACCTATATACTAATTTATTTTAAAGCAGGAACAGAGGCGAAAAATGAAAAACGAATCGTTGGTAACAAGACTGTTATTGGCAAATCCTTTTGAAAAAGGGTTGGTTGAATGGTTAATTCTGATTGCTACCGGTGTCTGTGGCTTGATCTTTTCCTGGCCCAGTCTTTCTTTTTTTCCTGCATCCACCATCTTGGGAGGCGTTTTGATCCTATTGGCTCTCTTGTTTCACATGGTTGCAGAAAAGGATCACAGGCAGGCGCATGAACGGGTAGAGAATATTGAAATCATTGTGAAATCGGGTGCTTATTCCAAAATCCGTCATCCTTTATATCTGAGTCTGATTGTTTTAAACGTAGGTATTGCACTGGCTTTTGGAGGACTGGTAACCTTGGCGATTGCCTTATTGACCGTCTTTCATTGGGTAGCGGTATCCTGGATAGAGGAACAAATGCTAACCGAACGATTTCAGGGAGAGTACAGGCAATACAAGAAAAGCGTTCGGTGGCGAATGATTCCTGGGATTTTTTGAAGAGGAAAAAGTGGTCCTACATCTGTTTCAAAAATTGTTCACCTTTGGGAGTCATCTCCCAAAAGTAAAAATTGTTGGTTGTAGGTTTTGTGCAGGTTTTTGAGCACCCCCCGGAACATCCTGCAGAGAAGCCGGTCGGCTCAATTTTCCTGCAGTATTCCAAACTGCACAGGTGATCGATGGCGACTCGAATGGCTTCTTCAGTTTCATCAAGTCTGAAAGCAAGATCGCTAATGCTGCGGACCTCGCCTTTTCCCATTATGATAAGAATATTTGTTAATAACATAGGTCGATTCTGTTAAAACAGCCACAATCCAACCCGATAGGCGACTGCACCAATGAGCAGGGCGAGTCCCATATAATAACCTGCCACCAGGAGGGAAAACCTAGTGGAATTGGTTTCGGAACGAATAGTGGCAATGGTTGCCATGCAGGGCAGGTTGAAATAAAAAGCATAAATAAAAGCCAGGGCTGACGCTTTGGAAATGGTTGCGCCCATTATGGTTGCGAGTTCTGTCGAATTGTACAACACAGGGGATACAATAGCTCCGCCAAAGG
Source organism: SAR324 cluster bacterium (assembly GCA_028282825.1). Classification (GTDB taxonomy): domain Bacteria; phylum SAR324; class SAR324; order XYD2-FULL-50-16; family XYD2-FULL-50-16; genus JAHJTV01. Next base: position 20,023 of record JANQGZ010000045.1, on the reverse strand, counting down.
ATGTTCCCAGGTCGCTCAACCCAAAAAAGATGGCAATGGCACCCAAGGCTGCCTCTTTGGCAAAGGCGGATATCAGGAAGGAGAGCAGCAAGCGCCAATCCAAACCTGCCAGCATGCTGACCGGTTCAAAGAACTTTCCAAATGAATACAAGGCACTTTGGGTGATGTCTCCCTGTTCGGTGAAGGTCAATGCCCAGATCAGCAGAATGGCCACAAAAATAGCCGTACCCGCTCTTACAGAGACGCTTCTGACCTTACTCCAAACATATCGGAACACCGTGTGCCAGTTAGGCTTATGATAGGGTGGCAGTTCCATGATCAACCCCGGCATATCTTTTTTTTCGGTGCCTTTGTCCCTGAATAACCAGGCGGTAAATGCAATATGAACTGCTGTTGCTGCAAACAGGGATAGCACTACCCAAAATGCCTGGCTACCAAAAAAGATGGCGGAAACCAGGGCAACAACTCCCCACAACCCGGGGCACGGAATTGCCAGACTGGTGACTATCGTTGTTCGACGTTGCTCATCTGAATCGATAACACGTGATCCAGCAACAGAGGCAATATTGCAGCCAAATCCGCTTATAAAGGGCAGAACCGATTTACCGTTCAATCCCAATCTTTCCATCAGGTTATTGTAAACAAAGGCGATACGTGCTACCAGCCCGATATCCTCCATCAACCCAAAAACGAAAATCACAGCCACGATAAAAACCACCATCAGGAGGGTGATGTAAACTCCGGGCGCAATGGCATCTGTAATAAAAGATGCTAACCAGATCGGCATTTCCGAGGTTTCAAAGGTTTTATTCAGGCTTGCTTTTAAGGGATGAAAGATCGCATCAAAAGCAAACATAACAGGCATGATCAAGATAAAACTGAAAGCAAAACCGAGCACTACCAGGAAAAATGCCAGGATTTTTCCAAAGAACCAATGGGTAGCAATTCGATCAAATCGTCCCTGGAACTTCATTGTTTTTTCCAAACCACCACTGACGGCACCTTCAAGTACACTTTTTATCCATTGGTACCTGGCATCGGCAATTTGTAAAGCTCCGTTATCCAATTGTTGAAGCAAGCCCTCCAGCTCATTCCTTTGGGTTGAATCCAGGATAGGCTTCACGGATGCAGTAACTTGCTCATCCCTTTCAATCAATCGCGTAGCGAGCCATACTTTATTGTACCGGCCAATTCCCTGCTCCGGCAGCATTGCAAGAAGCTTTTCGAAACCTGGTCCCAGTGCATTTCTGTAACACTCCTCCAAAGCGTTTGTAGACAGAATAGCTTGTTTGTCAGCCAATGGAGCAATTCTTTTTTTGAGGTTATCTATCCCCTGGTTTTTTGTGGCGTTGATTGGTACCACCGGAACCCCTAACACCTTTTCAATCATTCCGGTATCCAGGCTTTTCCCCTGGCTTTCAGCTATATCGACCATTGTGCAGGCTACAATTACCGGGATATCGATACCCACTATCTCCGAAAGCAGGTACATACTTCTTTGCAGCTGTGAGGCATCGATCAACACTATGAGAGCATCTGTATCAGCCGAAACAATATGATTTCTGGTGATCAATTCTTCAGTGGAATTTGAGCTGAGACTGTAAGTTCCGGGTAGATCGATCAGTTTAAACGATTTACCGTTATGTAAAAATGAACCTTGTTTTTGTTCAATGGTTTTACCCGGCCAGTTTCCCACATGCTGCCTGGCTCCTGTCAGTCTGTTGAACAAGGTGGATTTTCCGGTATTAGGTTGACCGGCAAGGCCAATGTTCATTGCAATTGATTGTGCTGCTTGCCTACTCATAAGACTCCTCTATTTTTTGGGCCATGATTCTGCCGGCCTCTTTTTTGCTGATGGCAATAAGTGTATCGTGCGAGAAAAGTAACATCGGCATACCAAATCCATTTTGGACAATTTGAATCTCGGAACCGGTGGTTAGACCCATGGATGATATTCTGCCGATGAATCGACTATCCCCTTGAATACTTTTGATGTGGCAGGTTTCGCCTTTTTTAAAACCAGTCAGTTTTTTCATTAAACTTCCTTTTTTTTGTGTTGAACGAACTATTACCCAACAGTCTGAACACTCATTTTTCTTACCGTTGGCAGGGTTTTTCCTCGCTTGAATGGTCTGGTCCATTTAATCAAAACAGGTGTGATCAGATAATCGGCCAGTAGTGCCGATAATAGTCCAAGAATCACCAGGATTCCCAGCACCACATAAAACTTGGCGATGGATGTCATGTAGGTGGAAAAGGTGATGATTAGAATAAACGAGGTCATAAACAAGGCCTTGCCTACGGTTTTAAAGGTATGCAGAATCCCTTCGTCGTAGTTACCGCTGTTTTCGATCTCGAATTTGACATGATTTATGAAATGAATGCTGTCGTCCACTGCGATACCCAGGAGCATGGGGATAATTGTCATGGTCATCATGTCCAGGGGGATATTCAGGTACCCCATGATACCTCCGATTACAAACACCGGGGTCAGATTGGGAATCAACGCGATCAGCCCGGCTTTTAAACTGCGGAACACAATCACCATCAAGACGGCGATCACCAATAGGGCAATCAGAAATGAGCTGAGTTGCCCCTTGGCAATGTAATTTTGAATGACCGCTCCTTCAACGAAAGTTCCCACCATGCCAAAGGAAGCATCAGGAAACAGTTCTGCCGCAATACCTTCGATCTTGGCCATTTCTTTTTCCACCTCGGTTGCAACGAATCTTTTGATTGAAACGTTCAGCCTGAGCATACGGTAGTCATCTTCCACATCCAGCCATTGTTTGGATTCGCTACCTCCGGACATTTCATAGAGAAACAATAACTGAGTTACCAGGTCGCGATCTTCGGGGATTTTGTAATAAGAATTATCACCGTTATGCAGGGTGCGATTCATATCCTTGATGATTTCCAGGATGGAGGTGGTATTTTTGGTTAACTCCAGATGTTTAATCCTGGCGTCCAGTTCCTCAAACTTTCGGAGCACGGCAGGATCTTTTGCCATGTTATCTTCCGGTAATTCGATCAGTACATTGTAGGAATAAAGTGAGCCGATTTTACTTTGAGTGATATCCCAAAGTCGTTTGACATAGGGGATTTTCAACCCAAATCCGTTAAAAACGTCGAAATCCACATATACCTTGGTCGTGCCCACTCCCAGGAAAATAAAGAGTATCATCGATATAGCAATGATTTTTTTTCCGTTCCTCAAAGTCCAATTGCCAAGACCGCCAAACACGACATCTGTAAAAATTGGTTTCCTTATGGATGACCGTTGCCTAGTTGATGCATCTTTCCCCAGGGACAGTAAGATCGGAGTCAGAATCATGGCAAACAGGTATACCACAATAATGATGGCAGACGAAGTGTTCCCGACCCAGCGAATGGTAGTGATATCCACAAAATTAAAGGAGAGCATGCAACCAATGGTTGTCAAGGCTGTGAAAAACAAAGGCCATCCGGTGTGTTCCACTGCGTACAGCACCGACTCTTTCCTTTTGCCGGTTTCCCGGAAGCGCCTGTTAAAAAAGTTGATGATATGGATGGAGTATCCAACGGATATGGCGAGTCCCAGATAGAGCGGAATGGTAATGGCCGAGGTATCGATTTTGATGTCCAGGAAACCAAGAATGCCATAAGAAAGCATAATGGAGCTGACCATGGTTACTATCGGAACAACCACGCCCCTGACTGACCGCAGGGTGAAGATCAGCAGGATAACAACGGCTCCCAGGGCCATCATGGTAATGCGTGCAGCTTCTTTGGTGAAGAAGTTGGTTTTATCATAGGCTATCACCGCCATTCCCGTTTCTTTTAAGTCGAATTCCCGATACTTTTCCCGGGATAATACCTTGTGAATCCCTTCTCCTACGACATACAAAGGCTCAATCCCTTCTTTTTTCCCAAAATCTTTTGGAATCGTTTTTAAGCGAATGCTGATCCAGGTTTGTTTGCTATCATCTGAAAATAGCTTGTTAACCAGGTTGCTTTTGGCAAACGCCAGTTTGCGAATGGCTTCAACTTCCTGAGGATCGGTGGGAATGACGTCGGGTACAAGATTACCCACCAGCATGCCGGATTCCGTGCCCCTGGAAAACTCGAATTCGGCAAGAGAAGTGACCTTATCCACAAAAGGAACCTCCTTTTCCAGATCATTCCCCAGTTCCCGAATCATTTTCAACACACGGGGAGCAAACACATCAGGTGCTTCAACCAGGATGGCTGCATCATCGCTATTACCGAAATACTCTTCAAAACGATCTGTAGCCCTCTTAATAGGATCATCATCCAAAAACCAGGAATCCCAGGATGACTGAAGTTGAACTCTCTGCAGCCCCAAAACCGCAATCAAATCCAGCATAACCAACAGAACCAGGAAACCCCATTTCCATTTCAAGGTAAATTCTCCCCATTTCCTGAACCGGGCATTAATGAGATTGAGATTGAATGTCATCACGGCCTCCATTAAATACGTGATTTGAGAATTGGTTACGACTCGCTTTGTTGCCAGGTGCGGCTTTTATTATGTTATCGGTTATCGGCTTTCAGTTATCAGTTCGTGGAACAAAATCTCACACCCGGACTCGTACGGGAGAAACCAACTCTTTGATCAAGCAGTATTTTTCTTCTTTTAAGCTAATGATCATCTGATTGCCTTATACTTGTTAATCAAAACAGAAAGCGAAGCTTTCACCAAAGGCCGATAACGGATAACCGATAATCGAATACTTTATCTTGCGATTACAACCCTGTTTGGTGCGGACTGAGAAGATGGTACATTTTGAACCAGCTAAAAAGGGTCTTAAAAACTATATTTTGCCTTAAACCAGATTTCGTCTTTGTCTTCATACTGCCCGAAATCGCCCTCCTCATCTCCGCTGAAAATGTCTACTCCGGCAAAAACGTGGAGATTATCAGTCAGGGCATAATCGAAAGCAGTCTGATTGAAGAGATCATGCTTATTCATCCCGTAAGAGATCGAGGTGTACAGCTTTAACTGCTCCCGTAGCAGAGTTTTTGAAACATACAGTCTGGCTAAGCCGTCGTTTTCATCTTCCTGAATGGATTTTTCATAATCCAAAATCGAGCTGTTAAAGACCTGTAGCGACACAGACCAGCCACCACCCGGATTCCAGTCCAATCCAAGCAGGGTATCCACGCTATCCTTTACCAAAAACTGATCATCTGACACATCCGTTTCATAATATCGACCTTTAAAGCGGGCGATTTCTCCCCAAAAGATCACTTCGCCCAGGGAAATCGAGAATTCGAACGCACCGAAATTCAGCCGATGATATTCCGGCGAAAAGATGATAGTGTCTCCTGACACATCATAATGCATAGTTGGAAGGTCGTTCCAGGTATTGAACACGGAGAACGCCAGATCGACGCCGGAAAGATACAATGAATATTTGAGAGCGACCTCACTGTTTTTGATCCTGTTTTCGGGTTTAACGGCGTCATTGTATTCAACGGTATAGTTCGTTTTTGGTTCCACATACCATGGGCTTTCGTCTGTCGGTGTAACAGCTTCCTTAAAGGAAGGGATCCAGATGAACTCCAGATCGGAGTTTTCACCCAGCCACCTGAGCTTCAGCGCATCCACTCCCAGTCTTGTATCATCGAAATCCCGGGCAAGAAATTCGGAGTAATCCTTGGGTGAGATAATATCGGTTACCTGCAAGCCATCTCCTTTGCCCCAGATAATAATCTGTTTTCCCAACCGGGCATCCCAGCTTTCGCTGGTATATTCCAGGTAGGATTCCATTAAATCCACACCTGTTTCAGAGGTCACAATTTCATTTTGCACTGCGTTCACCGAAGCAAATGCTGCGGACTGATCCGATTCGAACAATCCTTCCAGTCTCAATCTTGTTCTGGCTCCCTGGTAATCGTTGGGAGATTCTGTTTGTACTGCCCGATAGGTATCGGCAAAGCCTCGTAAACTCAACTCTGCCCGTAACTGTTTCACCAAAAAGGCATAAAAAAAGATTATCAGCAGATGTATGATGAGAATGCCCTTAATTCTCCGATTCATCTGATTCGTCCTTTTTCCAGGGTAGAGACTCTAAACAGGCTATCCTTAACACCAAGATCGTACTGAACCTCATCAATGGAGATCACAGTTTTATGATTTTCCTGGCTATTGTTCATCTCCATCCTGTAAATAGTCCAAAATCCCTGGTGTTGGCGCAGGTCTGTAATTGTAAGCGTTTTTATCAGCTCTTTCTTCTTGTCGAAATATTCGCCTTTGATCTGCACCAGACTGTCTTTTGCGATCCAACGTTTAACACTGGAATAGAGATAATCCTTCTCCTTGGGTGTTGAAACCACGATCCAGCATTGTTTGCCGTCAATGACTTCTTCGCCCGTAATTACGTGATTATCTTCATCAACAGACCGGCCGCCCATATCGTCATAAGTGAAATCAGATCCCATGAAATAATCGTTTTTGGAAGATCCGCTGATACGTCTGACTTTTTTCAGGGCTGGGAGAAATAACCAGCGATCATCGTCTTTTCCCGGTTCATCATAATCAAAGGTTAGAAAACCGGTACCTTTCACATCGGCAGGCTTTTTAAAATAAAACAGGCTCTTACTGTCTTTTCCGTAATCTTTGGCGTAAGTAACCATTAGCCGTACCCGTTCTCTCCCTCTTTTATTTATCAGGGTCATCCTTGAAACTGTCTTCCTGTTATCGCCGTTAGGCCTTTCATCCACTTTGAGCATCAATTGTCGCCCGGTTAGATCTGAGCTGGCCCATGCAGGACCGGCTATCATCATTATCAGGACTGTCATCAAAAACATCATCAGCCATAAACGTTTTGAAGAGTTAATCCATTTAACTTGAGTGTTCATCTGTTTCCCCGTGATTTAATGGTTGGTCAAAATAGAACAATGTTCTTTTTAGTTCGAAAAAAAGCCCTAGTTTTTTCTTAAAAAAGGTACAAACTTGTAATCGTCCATCAAAGGCTTGAATCCGTAGTATTCAAAAGTGACAAATTCATTGAAGTATTCGAGCATTTCTTCATAAGGGATGTTATGCATGAGTATTTCGCCGACCAGGTTGATATTAAAAGAGACGTGGCAATGAATAAAGAAATCTGAAAGAGAGATATTGGACTCGGGAAACATTTCCTGGGTGACTTTTATCATTTGTTTGCTTAGTTCCGTGTACCGCTCGATAAACCGTTCTTTATAATCTTCCAGTTTGGAACCCTGGGATTTGAAGAACAGTAAATTGAGATTTCTTCTGTTTTTATCAATAAAGCGGGCGACCTCTACCATGATTTCTTTATGCCATTCAAAGCCCCATTTGTAATCATCCAACAGGTATTCTTGCTTTTCCAGCATCGCAATGGTTTCTTCCAGTGCCGTTACCGTGGGATTAACCAATTCATAGAAGAGAGCATCCTTGTTATCAAAATAGGCATATAGATTTCCAATGGAAGTGCCTGCTTTTTTTACCACTTCCCGAATATTTGTTTTAAAAAATCCTTTCTTTTCAAATTCCCGGGCAGCCGCTTTTAGAATGCGATTTCTAATGTTGCTTTTTTTATGTTGCACGTTACGAAATATTTAAAAAATCCAATAAGAAACGCCTTTATCCTCGAATTCAGTTGTCTTACTGAAAATTTAAAGCGAATAATTAAAATTAGTCAATACGAAAAAAGTATTTAGCTATAACGAAATATATAATGATTTGTTATTGCAGGGGAAAAACTGTGAAAACAGAACAAGTGGGAAATTTGTTCTGTTTTGTTGATATAGAACATGCAAACAGATCCTCTAAATTCAGACCTGCCAATGGACAAAAACGGTCAAAGTCGGCTTGCCAACAATAAATTTAACGTTTTTATAAAATGATTGACCTGCTTGGTTAGAAGCAAAAGTGGAATTTGACAGAATTGCCTATGCAACGTAAATTTTTCGTATATGCAAAAGATAATTTTGAGTGCTTTAGTGTGTATCAGTTTACCATGATGGTATACGTTGGTGAAAATGGGTGAAACAGTAGTCAAGAAGACTATTGGTTATGGGCACCTGGCGATACATAGATTGTGACCTATAGGAAGGAATAGCGGTCCAATACATGTGATAACCTATTTTTTGGAGTGAAAAAGGTGACAGTTTCAATCAGCAATATTCCAGGCAGACTCAGATTGGAGAACTCTTATATCATTGGAAGAAAAAAGGATTGTGAGCGATTGGAAGAAGCAATTGCCTCTTTGGAAGGAGTGCATTCGGTCAAGGTTAATTCAAGAACCGGGAGAATTCTGATATGCTACAATCATTCGCCCTCATTGGAAAAAGAGCTTTTCGAGTTACTTAATTGGCAAACCGATATGCAGGTGACTAACTCCCCTTTTAAGCCGGCATTTTCATCAAAAGCCAGCGAAATACTGGTTGATCTTGCAATTCACTTTACTGTTCCCAGCCCTTTTGATATGCTGGTTCCTATTGCTTTAAGAACTCTCAGATAAAACCATGGCAGTTCTCATTGCTTACCAGATGATTGTAGGCAGACCGGATTCTGATCGTAATATGTTAGAATCAATGGAAGAACTGCTTTTTTCGGGCAATTACCTCCAATTAAAAAATTATGATTGTAAGTGCAACACCGGGCAGAGTCAGGTTTCGCAATAGTGCTATTACAGGGTCATCTTTCTCGTCGTCGGTAGAATCTCGATTGAAGCAAAAGAAAGGAATCAGTAAGGTCACCGTTAACAAAAACTCAGGCAGCATTTTGGTGGAATACGATACTGCTTCATATTCCATTGACCAGGTTGGTGAATTGATCAGAGAATCACTGTCCCTACCGGCGGTTCAGTCATCTCCAACCAACTCGTCGCACATAGGCAACTTCCTGGGTGCCTTCTCGTCGGTTGGAAAAAGACCTGGTAAACAAATGCGAAACAGCTTGAACAGCGGATTGATTGCATCCTTGTTGATCAGTATGTTGGCGATTGTTGGTGACAATAAAAAGCTACACATCCAGGCTGGATTGGCATTTTTGGTTTTGGTCACCAAGCATACCTTTGATAATAAAAAAAGGATTTGGCGTTAAAGCAGCGAATGCATTCCTTCAATGCTGTTTGTTTTGCCAATTGCTTCAACATCCAAGCTGAAATGGACGTTAAGTACCGGGAGACCAAAGGGGTTAATCAGGATTATCTTGGCAGATCCTAAATCTTCTAATCTTTACACTATTAACATCACAACTTTTAGGCGGGTAATCATTTAATAAAAACTAAAAGAGGAAGAAACATGACAGCATTTTTTTTGAAACCCAGTTTTTTGTATTCCGTAGGTGGTGCCGTTGCTGCAGCTGCAGGGTTAAACCTGGGGAAGGTCCTTTCGCCTGTTAAACCTGCCGTTGTTGGGGGGTTAAAAGAGAGTTTCATGTTTAAGGATTGGTTTGTGGGCAAACTGGAATCATCCAAAGAAGACTTGGAAGATATTGTCGCTGAAGCCAAGCATATGTATGAAGAGGAATTACTAGCCACCAGCCATTCCATTGAGCGGGAAAAACAGATTCTGGATAAGGTTGACGAAGTGGTTAAAAAACGATCTGCCAAGAGCGGTGGTAAAACCAAGAAAAAGTAATATTTAGGAGAAAACAACATGGCTTACGAATTAGGAAAAATATTAGCTTATCCTGCCGCAAGATTTGCCCTGGGAGCTGTTTCAACTATTGGCAGTTCATACCTTGTTTCCAGAATCGGTGAGAAACAGGCAGCTGAAACCCGATTGGAACGCCTTGAAAAGATTGTTGAAAAACTAGCCGCTGAACAGGAAGAAGCAAAAAAGAAAAAATAATGCAGTATCACATTGTCCACGAACTGCCCAAAAGGCTTCGCGTCAGGCTTCAGGTATCGCCAAATCTGGATTTAAAAGGGGAATACCTGAAAAACATGTTTGCCGGTATTCCGGGTTTTGAAAACGTTCAATACAAATCGACCACAAAATCCCTGGTTCTAAGGTATAACGGCGAAAAATCGTGCAAAAGGGCCATTCTTGACCAATTGTCGGCCTGCTGTATCAGCCACTTCGTTAAAAACAATCAGCCGGTTGAAAAAAAGCAGGAAGATCCCAAACAGCGTCTTGCCATTAAAAAAAGGGCACTGATAAGACAAGTGTTGTTGCGGTTAATAGGCCCCTTACTGCCACTGCCGATCAGGGTATTTCTACTAACAAAATCCTCATACCAGGTTATTTCCAAAGGTATTTCCCCTTTGATGCAGGGTAATATTAATGCTGAAGTGCTTGATGCGTCCGCAGTCAGTGTAGCTCTTGCTTTAAGAGAATTCGGCACGGTCAGGACAATCGCCTTACTGCTGCAGGTTAGTGATTATCTTGAAGATTGGACCAAACAGAAGTCAAAGGAAAGCTTGACCGGTCTGTTCGATATGGAAAATGAATGGGCCTGGGTTCTGAGGAAAAAAACAGAGACAAGAATACCGGTTCAGGAAATCATACCGGGAGATGTGGTAGTGGTAAGGGAAGGGCACAAAATACCTGTGGATGGTATCGTGTCTGAAGGTGAAGCTATGGTGAGCCAGGCCTGCATTACAGGAGAAGCACTACCGGTACGCAAATACAAGGGCGTGACAGTTTACGCCGGAACCGTCTTAGTGGAAGGCAAGCTTCTGATAGAAGCTGTGAAAGTTGCCGGTGCCACACGTGTTTCCCAGATGATAAAAATCATAGAGGAATCGGAAGACTTAAAAGCCTCCCTGCAAAGCAAAGCAGAGCTTCTGGCTGATAAAATAGTGCCCTATTCTTTTCTGTTAAGCGGATTAACCTGGCTGGCAACGGGATCCGCCTATAAAGCAGCTTCCGCACTTCTTGTTGACTATTCATGTGCAATCAAACTGGCAACTCCGTTGACGTTGATGTCGTCTATGATCTCCGCCTCCAAAAACGGTGTGTTGATCAAAGGTGGCAAATTCATTGAAAAAATGGCGAACATCGACACCTTTGTGCTGGATAAAACAGGAACCTTGACGGAAGCGAAACCTGAAGTTGTGGACGTAGTACCTTTTAACGGATTTTCCAGGGAGTACCTGTTGCGAAATGTGGCCTGTGTCGAAGAGCACTTCCCGCATCCTGTCGCTACGGCAGTGGTCCGAAAAGCCTCGGAAGAAGGATTGGATCACGAAGAGGAACACTCGGAAGTCAATCATATCGTGGCTCACGGTATAGCATCTGAAGTAAATGGCAAGGAAATTCTGGTGGGAAGCCGTCATTTCATTAATGAAGATAAAAATATCGATCTGAAAATCGCGGAAAAGGAGACCCGGAAATATTTGGCCGATGGCAGATCCATCCTTTATGTAGCCATTGGTGGCGAGTTAGCTGGTCTGGTAGTGATTGAAGATCCTTTGCGAACCGATGCCGGGGATTTTGTGCAGGCCCTGCAAAATAAGGGAATACGCAAAGTGGTTATGCTGACAGGAGATAATGATGCTGCTGCCTCCAAGGTTGCCAGGGAAGTAAATATTCGTTCATATCACAGCCAGGTGTTCCCCGAAGACAAAACCCGCATCATAAAGGAGTTGGGTGTCAACGGTCATAAGGTAGCCATGGTCGGCGACGGAATGAATGACGCGCCGGCTTTGTCAAGTGCCGATGTGGGAATCTCCATGCATCATGGTGCAGATATTGCCAAGGAAGTTTGTGATGTCCTGCTGATGAAGGCCGATCTGGAGAAGATAATATTTGCCAGGGAACTCTCCCAAAAGACACTGAAGAGAATAAAAAATAACTATTTCTCCATTGTAGGGATCAACTCGCTATTGATCGGTTTGGGAATCATGGGCATGGTTCCTCCTGTTTTCTCTGCTTTTATGCACAATGCGACCACAGTTGTCGTAGCAGCCAATTCACTCAGGAAGTTCTGATCGTTCACTAGCCGAACCAAGGATTTCCTGGTTCTCGCGGTTCAATTCCTCTACATTCCTCACATTTCAAAAAGGGGTGCCATGGGTAAAGAAATTAAGCTGTTCAAAAGCAAAGAACAAAAGTCTCGAAAAGAAGTAAGTGACTATTTACATCTCATTGCGGATAAAATTAAATCAGGGGAACTTTACCTAGAGCAAGGAAATAGCCAGTTAACCCTTGCCTTACCAAGGGATTTAACCTTGGAGATCGAAGCAGAAGACAAACTAAAAAAACACGGAACTCGTCACTGTTTTCAGATCGAAATCAAATGGTACGATGGCGAGGAGCCTGAGACGTTACAAATAGTTTAAGCGGCTTGCAGCACAACTCCCACTACAGGAGTTGTGCTAAAAAGAATCATATTTTCTAGTTGGTTAATGACTTAAAACCAGCTCAACTTGCCACTGTCTCTTCTTTCCAGGGACATACCAATAAGAATGAAGCTGACGGCACAGGCCGCTACACACAGTCCCGGCGGCAGATACCAGGTCCACATCCCATTGGCAAAACCACCTCTCTTAAATGCAAAATGCATCATGGAGCCCCAACTGATCGCTGAAGGGTCGCCCAGACCCAGAAAGCTCAATGATGTTTCCACCAGCATGGCACCTGCAACCGAGACGACAAATTTTGCGGAAACAATATCCAGGACGTTGGGGAATAGATGCAACAGAATGATCCTCCAGGTAGGAATGTCAAGTGCTACCAGGGCCGTCACAAAATCCTGTTCACGCAGTTGCAGGGTCTTTGCCCTGACAGCCCGCGCTGTTGAGCACCAGCCGAGTATTGAGATAACAAAGACGATATTCCAGATACTAGGGCCCAATTGAGACGCCAGAATGATCATTAAAGGCAGGGTTGGAATTAAGAGAAACAGGTCGATCATCCCCACCATCAGTTCGCCGAATAGTCCTTTCAGATAACCGGACAGCATACCGATCAAAACACCGATAAGAGACGAAACCAAAGCTGCAATGATGCCGATGGTGAGGGAGATTCTCCCGGAATGAAGCAGTTCCGAGAAAATGTCAAATCCCATGTCATTGGTTCCCAGCGGGTGGCTCCAAGAAGCAGGGGAAAATGGCATGAAGCTCTCTGCCAGGGAATAAGGGGCGATCCATTCGGCCAGCAGCGAAACAATAGTGAACAGCAGCAGACAGGCAACACCGATTTTCCAAAATCTTGGTTCCGCAGCAGCGGGTTGAATATCAACATTCATGGTATCTATGTTTTCACACGGGGATCAAGGATGCCGGATAAAACATCCACCAGCGTATTGAAAGTCAGCACCAGAATGGTCAAAACCAGAAAGCAGCCCTGAAGGACTGGATAGTCCCTGTTAACAGCCGCTTCGTAAATCAGAATCCCCATTCCGTTAATCGAAAAGACAATTTCGATCAGCAGCACCCCCGAAACCATAAATGCCAGATGCAGGGCGATCAGATTCAACACCGGCAGGCTGGCGTTTTTCAAAATATGGATCAACCAGATCGAGCGGTTGTTTAAACCGCGAGCCCTTGCGTAGAGAACGTAGTTTTTTTGCTCCTCTTCAATCGCGTTATTGCGCACGACCGTATATTTATACGCTGCTGAAGAAAACGAAAGAATCAGAATGGGCAACGCCAGATGATGGAGCACGTCCAGCGGACAGGACAGAAGTCCACCCCCGCATTCAACCGGTTTAAGCCCACCCAGGGGAAACAGGTTCAGCCGAAAGCTTAAAAGATCCAACAGTATCATTCCCAGCAGAAAAATCGGCATCGCATATAAGGTGAGAAAGCCAACGGATATTCCCAGGTCAATGGCAGAGCCTGAAAACCTGCCGGCCAGGAGACCGAAACCTATAGCCAGAAGTGAAGAGAGGATGACCGTAGGAAACAGCAACAGGAGCGTCCGGCCCAGGTAATTCTTAATCAGGTAGGTAACCGGTTGGTTGTGGTAATAGGAGAACCCCAACTCACCGGTGATGAGGTCACTCCAATAACTCAGGTATTGCTTGGTTTGAGGCTCGTTTAGCCCGTACTCGGTTTCCAGTTCCTGGTAATCCTTTTTACTCAGTCCAACCACATCCGGCCCCAGGATGGTAAACAGCGGATTTCCGGGCATCATCCGTGGAATCACAAAATTCAGGGAAATGATAAAAACCAGGCTAATGACTAATCGAATTGATTTTCGCAAAAAGAACATGGTACTTCATCCCCGGGTAACTGTTAAAAGAGCCCTCTTGTGCTTCCGACCATTGTTGCTTACATAAATTGAGATTCATTAGTTTTTATGCGCTTTCAGGTTAAACCAAGTTTTTTCCCAGAGGAATCCATACATCGGGTTTTCCAGCCAACCGGAGAATCGCTTGTGATAGGGTTGAATCATCTGATTCCAGTATAAAGGAATCACTGGCGTCATCCTGGCGTTGTAAGCCTGGAAATCAGCAGCTGCTTCAAGATAAGCTTTATCATTCAACGCCGCATTCATCCGATCGACGATGGCGAGAAACGCCGGATCATTCATGACTGACCACCCGATATTTCGACTATCGATATAACCGCTGCCACAGCCTGCCCACATCATCATTCCCCAGGGCGTCGTCCTGGAAAGCAACATCGTATGGTTTCGATCCCTATCACTGATCTGACGAAACAATGTATTGTCTACCGGTTTTATTTTAAGCGCTACACCTACTGCTGCAAAATAGGTTTTGAGGCGATCAGCCAGTCTCATACTGCCATCCGTATCGGTGCGAACGATGATTTCCAGTTCCAGTTGCCGGTTGTCCGTTTCACGGATGCCATCATTGTTTGTGTCAACGTAGCCCAACTGTCGGAGTTTTTGTCTGGCTATTTTTGGATCAAACGCGAAAGGCTCTGTCTCTACAAAACCAAACGTTCCCGGGGGAATAAATCCTTTGTTTGGAACGGATCCGTAACCGGCAGCAAAGAGATTCAACAGTTCCTGATAGTTGATCGCGTAGCTCAAGGCTTCCCTGAACTCAGAACGATTGACAATGGGTTGCTTCAGGTTGAGAAACAGCATATTGGGAACACCACGGTTATTGATCAAATGCAGTTTGACCTCCGGGTTGTTTTTCAGAGTTCGCGCCTGGACCGGATCGGTCCCGGAAGCATAAAAATAAGGCAGGTCCACTTCTCCTTTACGAAACGAAAGATTGAGTGTATCCGCATTGCGGAAAAGGCGAAAAATCACCTCCCCGACATTGGGTTGCCCGCGAAAATACTGCTTAAAGGCTTCAAAGCGGATAACGCCGGCAGATTTGTCAAATGCCTTGAATTTGTAGGGACCACATCCGATCGCGGCCTGAGGACCATGGAATTTTTTTGGGTCTTCAACCGTTTCAAAGATATGTTGGGGAATGACTCTCAACACCAGAAGATTGACCAAAAAACGTGGGTTGGGTTCCGTGAGATCAAGGACCACGGTATGATCGTCCCTGGCTTCTATTTTATCGACCAGGTTAAGATGCCAGCGATAGACCGGAATCTTTTCCAGTAAATAACGCATGCTGAAAACAATATCACGGGCTGTGACAGTTTTACCGTCATGCCAAACCAGATTGGGCCTTAAATGGAATGTCCATTTCTGCGCATCATCCGTTTTCCAGGTTTCTGCCATATCCGCAACAATGGCGCCTTTTTCATCCAGTTGTACCAACGCCCGATGTGTTAACATGGCGCGCATCACCCCAAAGTAATAGTCATCAATGTTGATGGAGTTTACGGTCATGGTTGTTCCAACCACCAGCCGGGGAATGGGATAGCCTGTTCCCAGTGTGTTTATCGGAAAAAGGAATATCATCAATCCGTAGACAATTATTAACGGATACTTGGGCACATAGTGCTGTTTCATAAAATGGCTTCGGATAATAAAGTGATGAAAAATAAGCATTGACTGCAGACCATGCTCATTGGTGATCATTGAAAAATATCGGCTTAATTTGGCATTGAATCGGTTTGGCTCAAATGGACAATCTCTCCTGAGTCGATGAACGCCATGCGGTCACAAAACTGCTTTACAACCGATAGGTCATGAGAAATCAACAAAATGCTGATCCCTCTTTCCGTTTGCAGCTTCTTGAGAAGGGACATTATCTGGGCTTGTATCGAGATATCCAGCATTGATGTCGGCTCATCAGCTATCAAGATTTCAGGATTCAGACCTAAGGCTCTTGCCAGCACAACACGTTGCGCTTGTCCACCAGAGATCTGATGGGGTCGGCGGTCAAGGATTTCAGTGGACAGGCTGGTTAAGGCCAGCAGTTCTTCCACTTTCTCTTGAGCGGATTTTCTCGAAGTGACGCGATTATGAACCCACAGGGGCTCCGTTATAGCACTATAAATGGATTGCTTGGGATCCAGGGCTTGCAGGGGCTGCTGAAAAATGATCTGCATCTTTTGACGAAAATGTGACCAGTCCTTTTTGGAAGCTTGCAATAGATTCTTTCCCTGAAACAGGATACGGCCACCATCAGCTTTGATCAAACCCAATATCAACCGGGCGATGGTTGATTTGCCGCTACCGTTTTTCCCCATTAATCCAAACGCTTCTCCCTTTTTGATATGAAAGCTGACATTGCGCACAGCAGGGACAGACTTCCCCCAAATGCCATTGGAATAGGATTTTGAAAGCTTTTCAACGACCAGCATGATGACACCTGATGACGGAATCCTGTCCGGTTGTTGGAAGAGGTTGTTCGGATCTGCAAATGTCAGTGACCTGAAGGCAGCGGGGAGAAAATCGGCAACCGGGGATTACTTCGGAGAAACTAAACGGTTGCCCGGGAATGGGATGCATTCCCTTGTCAGGGTGAGCATTTAACAATCCCCTGGTATAGGGATGTTGCGGCTGTTTCAGTATTTGCCGGGATGGACCTTCCTCCACGATTTTACCACCATACATGACCAGCAACCAGTCGCACTTGTGAGCCGCTTCCAATTGGTGGGTGATGAGCAACAAAGCGCTGTTCCGATACAGGTCCTGCAGCCGTTCTAAAAATCGCTTCTGGCTCTCTACATCCAAACCGCGAGTCGGTTCATCTGCTATGACGATGTCCGGATCACCTGCGAGTCCGATTGCCAGCAATACCCGTTGTGCCATCCCGCCCGAAAGTTGATGCGGATAGCGTTTACAGATCGTTTTCGGATCTTGAAATCCGACCTGGTCTAGCAGGTCGTGGGTAAGCCTCTTCGCTTTTTTTCCTTTGACTCCCAGGATTCGTTCTAAACTCTCCTTGAAGTGGTATCCGACATTTAGCGTTGGATTAAGATGGCTCGCCGGGTCCTGCGGAATGAACACCAACTGCTTTCCTCGGATTTCATTCATTTCCTCTTCGGAAAGGGTTAAGAGGTTTTTTTGTCCCTTGTAGACCAAACTTCCGGTGACAATCGCATTTTTCGGCAACAGGCGAAGTATTGACAAGGCAAGCAGTGATTTGCCGCAACCACTCTCTCCAACCAACGCGGTAGGTTGCCCGCGCCTCAGGGAGAGATCGACGTCACTGATAATGGGAAGTTGTCTGTGACCACGCCCAATAAATCCAATGTTAAGATCTCGAAGTTGTAAAAGGATATCACTCATCACAACACATTATATAAACTGCTAATGTTTAGTGTTACATATCTACAATATGTAACACTAAACAAACACTATTTGTAAAAAAGTGTCAAGTCTTGATCCTTGAAGACGATCGATTATCCGGTTTTGATTTGATCCACTTTCAAGATAGGGCTTCTGCTGTTGTTTAGAGTGTTCATGATGAGCTGAATCAACTGGAATCTCTATTCAATTTCAATGACTTCAATATCCGGATCCTCGGTTTCTTCAACGTCCCCGGGTTCATAGTAATAAGTCGAGTCGTTGTTAATCGTTTTCTGACCGTCGGTTAGATAAAAAGTGGTGGTTTCGGGATTGCTGATGACAGAGATGTTGGATTTATTGGCTATGGTAAGTAAGGTTTCCGTATAACGCTGGTGTTTGAAGGCTTTCGGGTTGGTTTTGTATTCGGCAAGGAGGGCTTGAAATGCAGTGGTTCTTGATCTGGCTTGCTGCAATAATTCATCAGCATAGGCTTCAGCATCCAGAATTGTTTTGGCAGCAATCCCCCTGGATTTAGGAATGGTGGCGTTGGCATAACCCTCTGCGTCGCGAATGATTTCCTGTTTTTTCACTCTTGCATTGGAAACGGCTTTGAATGCGGAATTTACCCGCATGGGAGGTGATATGTCGGTCAATTCCACAGAAATAATTCTAACTCCAATCTCCAGTTGATCCAGCAGAACTTGCATTTTATCCCTGATTGCAAGTCGCAGCATCGATTTTGCTGAAGTCATCGCATCATCGACCGGCATGCTAGCCAGTTCCATACTTAATATCTTTTGGCCGCTGGCTTTTATGGTCTGTTTCACATTGTTTGATCCAAACAAGTATTGAAAGGTATCCTTGACATCAAAGCTGATCATTGCCTGCACGAAAACCAGGTTCTCATCTCCTGTAAAACATTCCTGCTGTTTCAAGGAATCAGAGTTGATCATGACTGTTTGAACCTTGCTGACATGAGCCTTTTTAACCTTTTCAAATGGTAAAGGCAGGCGAATGTGAATACCGGGATTGTTTACACTTCTAACAGGTTTTCCAAATCGTAAGACAACGGCATGCTCTCCGCTGTCGAGGGCATACAATCCGCTGAGTAGATAAAAAGCCACCAAAAGCGCCGAAACCAGAATCGTTATGCCCTTTTTATTTCTCATTACCTGAACCCGAGAAAAAAGGTTTTAAAATGGGTGAATCATCATCGAGTACGATCGTTGATTTTTCATTTAGAAGTTTTTGGTATGCTTCAAGTGAACGCAGAAAATTAAAAAACTCCGGATTTTTCCGATAAGCCTCTCCATAAATTTTCATTGCTTTTGCTTCTGCCTCCCCTCTGATAACCAGGGCCTTGCTTTCGGCTTCTGCGATCAACATTCGGGATGTGGCATCCGCTTCCGCCCGTATTTTTTGACCTGCTTCTTCGCCTTCTGCGATATATTTTCTGGCAATTCTGTCTCTTTCAGCTCTCATTCGTTGGAAAACTGAAAAGCGATTCACCTCCGGCAGCATGATGCGCTTGATAAAAACCTCTTTGATTGCAACACCCAGGGTCTTTCCATCTTTTTTGAGAAGAGTGGTTAACTGAGAATTGATATCGTCGTATTTTATTCGTTCAGGATCGGTATTAACCAGATCCGAAAGTTCAAAGCGACTTAACAGCAGCCCCGTATGGGAGGATAGCAGGTCGGTCAAGCGAATTTCCAAACCTTTTTGGTCGCGTACTGTCTTCATGAAGAGAATTGGATCATCAATACGATAACACAAGCTGTTTTCCAGAATCAGATTTTTCTTGTCGGAGGTCAAAAACTCGGCAGGTCTTGGTTCCAGCATGATCAGGCGATCATCCAGGATGTACATACTGTTAAACGGGTAAGGAAATCGAGCATATAATCCCGGTTCGGTAATGACTTTGACCGGTTTTCCAAAACTGAGCAGAACACCGATATTTCCCTTAGAGATGATTGAAAAACAGGAAAAACAGATTAAGAGTAGTAATGTAAATCCGATAGAAACAGAAATGAAAACCTTTTTCATGGTGAGTTTTGTTTAGGGTTATTAGTTATCATCTGTCGACGCTTGGCAGCTTTGGGTATAACAACGATGGTTTTATCTTTGAGTGCTTTTTCAATGGATTCCCATTTTAACCTCATCATATGAACCGATGGATTGTGACCAAATTCCCCCTGTGAGAGTTTGAGTCGGGTCGCTTCTCCGGTTGCTTCGGCTGTTTTGGCATATGCCTGCGCTTCTGCATCAAGCACGACTGATACTGTTTTTCCTTTGGTCTTGGGAATTACTTCATTGGCGTAAGAACCGGCTTTTAAAATAAGGTAGTCTTTTTGTTCACGAGCCGAACCAACAGCGCGATATTCCGGAATCACTTCTATAGGCGGATGGGCCTCCTGCATATAGACACTCAAGATTTGGACGCCAAAGTCATATCCGGAAATCGCTGCTTCCATTCTGGACATCA
>JANQGZ010000004.1:0-247487 GCA_028282825.1 SAR324 cluster bacterium | reverse complement strand
TTATTCGGACATCCGGGGAAGAAAGGCTAAGTGGCTTTTTGCTTTGGCAAAGTGCTTACTCAGAGTTGTACTTTACTGAAGTCTTCTGGCCGGCATTTAGAATGATCGACCTGTGGCGGGCTATTCGTATTTATCAGCAGCGGGAAAGAAGGTACGGAAAGTAGCAGCCCGGATGAACCGAAGTTCATCCGGTTGTCTAATCTAGTGGTATATTAGAGACAGGATAGCGCCAGCATCAATTATGTAAATCATCAACGGCAGTTCGCGAATCTTACCCTTCAATATCTTAAGGACGGTATACGATAAAAATCCCCAAACAATTCCTTGTGTAATTGAGTAGGTCAAAGGAATCAGGATCAAAGCCAGAAAGGCTGGTATGGCCTCTTCATAATCATCCCAGGCTATTTTTGCCACTGGCTTCATCATGAACAGTCCGATCAAAACCAGGATTGGTGCTGTTGCCACGGCAGGCACAAATGAAAGCAGGGGAGATAAAAACATAAAAGGCAGAAACAGCAGCCCTGTAACAACAGCTGTTAAGCCGGTTCTTCCGCCTTCCTCTATACCTGAAGCCGATTCTATATAAGTAGTTCCGGAAGATGTCCCGAAAAGACCGGAAATGGTTGTAGAAACAGCGTCTACTAACAAAGCCTTACCAACATTTTTGGGTTGCCCGTCTTTTTCTATAAATCCACCAACTTCTGATACTCCCAGGAATGTTGATAAGGAATCAAAAATATCGGTGAACAAAAAAGTAAATATTGGAGCAGCCATACTAACCGTCAAAGCACCCAGAATATCCAGTTGAAAAAAAACATCCAGGCTCGGAACTGCAAATATACTATCCGGTACCGTAATCATGCCTGCTGTACCATCGATAGTTTTTGAAGCTATTAGAGCAAGAAGTGATGTGGCGGCGATTCCAATAATCAGCGAACCTTTTACTTTTCTTGCTATCAGAATACCGGTGATTGCCAGTCCGATCAGAAACAGGATGGTGGTTGGATTTATCCCGCCAAACGTTACTGTCGTAGCAGGACTGGTAACAATGAATTTGACACTAGTGAGACCAATAATGGATAAGAATAGTCCAATTCCTGCAGCAACGCCGTAGCGAAGACTGGCTGGAATCGATTGGACGATGGCTTGTCTGACACCTGTTATAGAGAGTATCAAAAAGATCACTCCTGAAACAAATACCACTCCCAAAGCGGTTTGCCAGGGGATTTTCATGCCTATGCACAATGAGAAAGCAAAGAAAGCGTTCAATCCCATTCCCGGCGCAATAGCGAATGGTAAATTTGTCACCAGACCCATTAGGATTGAACTTAGGGAAGCAACCAGTACAGTTGCAAATAGAACTCCAGCGAAGGGCATGCCTGTGTTGGAAAGAATGCCAGGATTGACGACAATGATATAAGCCATTGTCAGGAAAGTGGCGATTCCCGCTCTGACTTCAGTGCCAACGTCTGTTTTGTTCTCCTTAAGCTTGAAAAAATCAGCAATGGAACTCATTTAGTGTCTCCTTTTTGATCATTATGATTTTTGATAATTTTCAATCCGGTTTTAGAAGGGTTTACCGGCTCGAATTGTCAAAATTCAGGATATCGTCAGGATGCAGAACCTGGATGCTGATTCTCTATAGACGGGGTTGGAGGCTATTCTGTCATTTCCGCAATATAAGGCAATTGGCGGTATTTTTGGTCCAAATCCAGTCCATAACCAATCACAAATTTGTCTTCGATTGTGAATCCAACGTATTTAATAGCAACTTCCTTAATACGCCGGCTGGGCTTGCTCAAAAGAGAGCATGTTTCCAGGGACTTGGGGTTCCGGCTTTTTAGTACCTCAAGAATCTTGGTAAGCGTTAACCCCGTATCCACAATATCTTCAACAATTAACACGTGGCGATCGTGAATGTTTTCTGCCAGGTCTTTGTAAATCCTAACTTCCCCCGATGTTTCCATACCTTGATAGCTGGAAACGACCATAAAATCAACTACCAGGTCTCCATCAATCGCTCGAACCAGATCAGCGGCAAACATAAAGGAACCGCGAAGCAGCACGACAATAACCACCTGCTCGCCTTTGTATTGATCTGAAATTTCTTTTCCCAATTCAGCAATTCTTTCCTTAAGCTTGTCTTCCGAAATGAATACTTTATACATAATAACTCCTTTAATATTTATTAATTATAATTGGTAACCTGGTGTTGAATGACCTATTTCAATCCGCTAAGTCAGGATCAGTGTCCAAAAATGAGCAGTTTACAAACCGAGATCGGTCTTTTTCCAATGATAAATTTCGTCTCTTAGTTCAGCTGCTCTTTCAAAATTCAATTCCTTGGCGGCAAGCCGCATCTCTTTTTCCAGTTGTTTTATTTTCTTGAGCAGATCCTTTGGCTGGGAACCATATTTTGGAGAACTTTCTGCGGCTCTATCTGCCGTTTCGAGAACCATTTTGTCCTGGATCTTTTTAACAATGGTTTTTGGAATGATGTTGTGCTTTTTGTTGTGGTCCTGTTGGCGCTTGCGACGACGTTTGGTTTCATCGATGGTTAACTTCATCGATTTTGTAATCGAATCCGCAAACATAATCACTCTTCCATTGACGTTTCTGGAAGCTCTTCCACAGGTCTGCAACAAGGAGCGATATGATCTTAAATATCCCTCCTTATCAGCATCAAAAATTGCAACCAGGCTGACTTCGGGAATATCCAGACCTTCCCGCAACAGGTTTATTCCCACCAGCACATCAAACTCTCCCAGCCTTAAATCGCGAATGATTTCCGATCGCTCCAAGGTATCAATATCAGAGTGCATATATTTCACCCGGACACCCATATCGGCATAATACTCGGTGAGATCCTCCGCCATTCTTTTGGTAAGGGTTGTGATTAACACACGTTCCTTGTTTTGAACGACCTTCTCAATTTCCGCGTACATGTCATCCACCTGACCCGCCGTAGGACGAATCTCTATTTCCGGATCAACCAGGCCGGTGGGTCTGATAATTTGTTCCACGACCTTGTTTTTCACGTTTTCCAGTTCGATATCGCCAGGGGTGGCGGAAACATAAATAATGCGGTTGACCAGATTGTCAAATTCCTCATATTTCAAAGGACGGTTATCAACCGCAGAGGGAAGTCTGAAACCATGTTCCACCAGGGTAGATTTGCGGGAATAATCTCCCTTATACATTCCTGAAATCTGGGGTAAACTGACGTGACTTTCATCGATAAAAACCAGCGAATTCTTGGGAAAGTAATCGATCAAGGTCGGAGGAGGTTCGCCGGCTGCCCTGCGGTTAAAAATTCGTGAATAGTTTTCAATTCCGGCACAACGACCTGTCTCCTCGAGCATTTCGATGTCGTAGTTGGTGCGTTGTTGCAATCGTTGATATTCAACCAGTTTGTTCTGTGCGTGCAGATTCTCCAGTGTTTCTTTAAGCTCAGCTTTGATCATTTCTAGTGTTTCCGGCATTTGATCTTCCGGAGTTACGTAGTGACTTCCGGGATAGATGGCAATTTTACTTAGGGAATCCAGGGTTTTACCGGTCAGGGGATCGATCTTTAAAATGCTTTCAACCTCGTCTCCAAACATTTCGATGCGAACAGCGTAATCGTCGTAAGCCGGATAAACTTCGATCGTATCACCGCGCACACGGAACGTTCCACGGTGGAAATCCATATCATTACGGTCATACTGAATCTCCACCAGTTTTCCCAGGATCTGGTTACGATCCATCTCACTTCCTTCCATCAAATATAGGAGCATACCTCTGTATGCCTCAGGCGAACCAAGACCGTATATGCAGGAAACACTGGATATGATAATTACATCTTCCCGCTCAAAAAGAGAGCGTGTGGCCGACAGGCGCATCTTATCCAGGTCATCATTAATTGAGGTATCCTTTTCAATATAAACATCCGTGCGTGGAACATAGGCTTCCGGCTGATAGTAGTCGTAATAGCTGACGAAATATTCGACGGCATTTTCCGGGAAGAATTCCTTGAATTCATTATAAAGTTGCGCCGCCAGGGTTTTGTTGTGTGTCATGATCAACGTGGGTCGATTGAACTGGTTGATCACATTTGCCATGGTGAATGTTTTTCCGGAACCGGTAACGCCAAGCAAGGCCTGGTATTTGCGGTCCTTCTTCAGCCCCTGCAACAACTGCTTAATCGCTTCCGCTTGGTCACCAGAAGGCTGAAAAGGAGTATTTAAATTGAATCGTTGTTTCATAGCGCCAACTCTATATTTGGGGGCAGTAGTCAGATTTATGGTTCGACGTGAATGATCAGGCGAGTGGTTCAAACATCAGGAAAAATCAATAAAAGAGTTATGATACGATTCTAATAAATGCATTACAAGATATAAATGGTCTGAAAAAATACCCAGACTTGCAGGCTGATACGCACGATAGCCCAATTGGAGGCCTTGAGTAAGACCAAAATTGACTTGTGGAAGAGTTATAATATTATTACCCTGACCAATAACACCTGTTTCCCGGCCTGATAGTGGCTTTTGAGCGAGTATCAAGGCGTTAGGAAGCAATGGTGTTGACTGTTACCCTGCCGCACTCAATCGCAATCACATTTCAGCCTATAATCTACAAATGAAAATCAAGAGAGCCCTGGTTAGTGTTTCGGATAAAACCGGAATAATTGAATTAGCTAAAGAACTTGCAAACCTAAACATCGAGATTGTCAGTACTGGTGGAACTGCCAAAGCAATAAGGGATGCCGGAATTCCCGCAAAGGATGTTTCCGAATTAACGGGTTTCCCTGAGGTTATGGATGGTCGGGTGAAAACGTTGCATCCTTTTATTCACGGTGGAATTCTGGCAAGACGGGATGATTCCGGTCATATGAAATCAGCAGAGGAGTTGAACATCCCCTTGATCGACCTCATCGTGGTCAATCTTTATCCGTTTATGGAAGTTACTAAAGAGGAGGGAGTTCCGCTTAACGTTGCTATTGAAAACATCGATATTGGTGGTCCCACCATGTTGAGAGCCGCGGCAAAAAACTATGAATATGTGACTGTAGTCACAGATCCCACTGATTACGGCGAAGTGTTAGATCAGATTCAAGCTTCCGGTGAAGTCTCGAAGACAATGAGAGAGCGGTTAGCTGTAAAAGTATTTCACCATACTGCCATATACGATGCTTCCGTTGATATTTATTTAAGCAGAGCTGTTTTGCAGAAAAACAGGCTGCACCTGAATTTTGAAGATGGCGAGGTATTACGTTACGGTGAAAACAGTCATCAATCTGCTGTTTTCTATAAAGATCCGAATTCAAAAGAGGTATCGGTTGCTGACAGCGAAATTCTGAGCGGGAAGGCAATGTCCTTTAATAATTATGTGGACGCCAATGCGGCTTTGGAAGCAGTAAAAGACCTGCCAAAGGATAAACCTGCGGTTTCGGTTATTAAACACACCAATCCCTGTGGGCTGGCAACAGGCGATACTGTAGCAGAAGCACTTGAAAAAGCCTGGGAGGGTGATCCTATCTCCGCCTTTGGTGGTGTTTTAGCAACTAATGTCACTGTGGATATGGATTTTGCAAGATTTTTGAAAGGCGAGGATGTCAAGCACTATTCCTATAGCATAGTCGATGGAGAAAATGTTCGACAGGAAGTTCCCACTGGTAAATTTGTGGAAGTTGTTATTGCTCCGGATTTCACGGAGGATGCTGTCGAGTTTTTCAAGAAAAAGAGCAAGATGATTCGCCTGGTGAAAGTGAAAGCCGAAGGTGATAAAGATAAAAAAACCTTCAGGGCAATTACAGGAGGCATGCTGGTTCAGGATAGAGATTCGGAACTGACGAGCAAGTTTGAGGTGGTGACTGAAAAGTCTTTTCCGGACAACTACCAGCAACTCGCTGAATTCACCCTGGTGGCCTGTAAACACACCAAATCAAATGGCATTGTTCTGGGAAGAGAGTATGCTCCGGGAAAATTCATGATCATGGGAATGGGCGCTGGCCAACCTAACCGTGTCGATTCCATGCGCAAGCTTTCCATTCCCAAAGCCAAGGAAAATCTGAAAAGGGAATTTGAAGCGCTGGGTCAGACTGGGGATTTTGATTCCTGGGCAGAACAGGAAATCCAAAAAATGGTTATGGTTTCAGACGGATTTTTCCCTTTCGATGATACGGTTCGTGAAGCAGCAAGATATGGGGTGAAATACATTGTTCAGCCAGGCGGCTCCATGAGAGATGAAGATTCTATTAAAGCCTGCAATGAGTTGGGAATTGCCATGGCATTTTCCGGTTTACGTCACTTCAACCATTAACAAAGGTGTTTATGAGAACTTCTGTTTTGCCGGCAGATTTTTTTTTAAAAAACAGGCAAAGGCTAAGTGAAAAGCTGAGCGCCGATTCCTTAGCGTTGATGCAATCATCTGGCAATACCATCAGAAATGCGGATGCGCTCAATTTGTGGAGGCAGGATTCTGATTTTTTCTATTTTACCGGCATCGACTATCCGGATTGCAGCTTGTTACTGGTTCCTGGCGTTGAAGGAAAAACGGATGAGTACTTGTTCATACCACCCGTTGATCCGGAACTTGAGAAGTGGAACGGCAAAATGCTTACCAAGGATCAAGCGAAAGAGACCAGTGGAGTTAAAAATGTTCTCTATAACGATAGCCTAGCAAATACTCTGTTCAGGAATCAAAAGTGGAAAGAAGTTCTCTACTGCGAGTTGAACGAGCATTTCCCGAGTCAATCCTTGACCCCCCAACACCTTTTTCTCTTCGATCTCAGAAATCGACTGCCGGGATTGCAGCAAAAGAAATTGAATCTTTTGACCTCATCCATGCGAACTGTCAAGCAACCTCAGGAAATTGAAGTTATCAGGCAAGCGACTTCGATAGTGAAATCGGCCCTGGAAGCAGTGATGAGAAAACTAAAGCCCGGTTTGATGGAATTTCAAATCGAGGCTGAGCTTACCTATCAATACATCTACAACGGATGCAAGAGACATGGGTTTGACCCGATTGTGGCTTCCGGTAAGAACGCAACAGTACTTCACTACATTACCAACAATGACCAGCTCAAAGATGGTGATTTGGTGTTGATCGATACCGGTGGGGAATTTCAAATGTATAGTGCTGATATTACCAGAGTATTTCCAATCAGTGGGTCTTTTTCTGAAAGGCAAAAAGAATGCTACCAGGCAGTTTTGGATGTTAACAAAACCTTCATCGATCAAATAAAGCCTGGTTCAAGCTGGGCTCAATTGCACAAACTGGCAGGAGAGCTGACAGGAGATATCTATAGTAAATACGGTTTTGTCGAAGATCCCAAAAAACACCTGGAAGTTAGTTATCATCGAATTGGTCATCACCTGGGATTGGATATCCATGACGTTGGCAATCTGGATGAGCCATTGGAACCCGGAGCCGTATTAACCGTGGAGCCGGGACTTTATCTTCCCGATGAAGGAATCGGTGTACGCATTGAAGACAATATCCTGTTGACAGAATCAGGATGTGAAGTGCTTTCTGCTGATATCCCGAAAGAGATTGATGATATTGAAGCCAGCATGAGCAACTGATTAAACCGCATACTCCTCAATGAAGTATTCAATTTTCTTACGGTTTTCTTCATCGAGAGCCATGATTTTGAATCCGGTGATAAAAATGGCTTCATGAATGGTTTTTTGACACCTGATACTCTGGGCTTCAAAAACAATTTCCAGCTGTTCGTCTGCTTCTTCAGGTAATTCAATTTTTAAGCTGAATGATTTGTTTTCTGTGATGGGATCATCACTCACCAGCATGATCCCCTCTGTAGTGATATCGCCCAAATCTCCCAGTATCTTTCCCGAATTTTTTTCCTGTACTTCAAGGTTTAAAATGAAATTTCTTCGTTTTAATTTACGTTGCTCTATTCCTGGTCTACTGCTTTCTATAATAGTCGTCAGTTTTTGATCAGCTTTGATAGAGGCCGATTTCGATTTCTGCTTGACGGTAATCGGAGCCCCAAAACCGGTAATGGAAACCTCACCATACGCAGTTAAATATTCCACTATTTTGCTGACCATGTTATTGATTGCCGTTTTTACGGCGTCATCCGGCAACTCAAGCTCTCTTGCCATCATTTCGACCAGATCGTTTTTACTTAGTATATTTGACATGAATCCTCGATTAAGTTGCTTTTTATAAGATGTCGATAAAACAAACAGTCAGCCATGGAGTTATTTTGGCACTTTGCCTTTGAATTTGCTGAATTCCTTTGTCCGGATCCTATATTTAATAGATAATGAACTGAATTATTGTGCTCGACAACACACATTCACCTCGGTCTCTTGAACTTTTTAATCTGGTTGCCTAATAGTTGTTCATAAATAAAGAAAGCGAAGCTTTCACCAAGGACCGATAATGAATAACTGATAACCATGCAATTCGACTTTGGTTTTGCATGACATGGACTAGAAAATTCGCACAATAAAAACCATAATATGTGTGTGAATAAATATTCACAAAGTGCAAAGATTTGGACTATACTGGAAGCAAGATTCTGTTTTCTGGCTGAAATCCCGCTGGACAGCATAATACCTGTTTTGGTACATGTCCAAACAGCATTAACTCGTTGTATTATATTACGTAATTTCCGAATTTCAAACTGAATTATATAATCCGCTTCCCAACCTTAATGAAGGCGAAGAGTCACCCGGATCTGAGATTCTTAGGTGGCACTTGATAGGGTTAGCTGGTTCATGGATTAAAGCAAAACAAAGCAGACCAATGACCGATAACACGGATGGAAAAGAATCGGTTCAATAGCGTTTGCATAACGAGATAACAGGAATCACCATGATGAAATCGATTCGCGGAACATATGAGAATGGTACCATCAAGCTTCTGGATCCAGTGGATCTTGAAAATGAAACGAACGTTGTCATTACTTTCTTAGATGATGAGTTCCCTTTTTCGACAATTCCAGCCGCTCCACAACCGTCATCCAATGAACAGGACTCCGAGGCAGTACTCGACAAGGATGAGCAATCAGAAGAATATTACGAAAAACTTCGAAAACATAAACGTTATAAAGCCAAAGGCAACATTACCATCGTTCAAGACGGAGAGGAATCAATTTATCCCTTAAACGATTATTCGGCTGGTGGTTTGAGTTTTCTTGCCGACAAAGTATTTGATATCGGAACCAATATCAATGCGGCACTGAAATACAATGCCAGTGGGGAAATTCTCGTCATGGACTTCGAAATTGCTGTGCGAGGAGTGTTTGAAGAAGAAACCAATCGCTATAAGATTGGATGTCAGTTCATTGACAATGTGGATGAAGAGCTTTGGCACACCATTATGGGGCAGTAAGTTTATAATGTCCGGATTGACCCACAGTGGTCGAGGGAATCTCAAGGATGACCAGGGAAAGATCCGGGCGTTTGTAATACTGAACATGAACAAATCTCAACTGCCTTAGGCTGCCACGATAAAAGCTGATCTGACAGAGATTGTATCGGTAAAGTTGAAAAAACTGTGATGGGGCTAAAGAGGGGAGGGTACTGAAGTGTGGCTCCCCGAGCAAGACTCGAACTTGCGACAAGACGGTTAACAGCCGTCTGCTCTACCAACTGAGCTATCGGGGAACTCGCTGATAATCTCTTAAATTAGTGGCTAAATAATATTCTGTCAAGACACATCCACTCAAAAAAGACTTCAATTGCATTTCCAGGTGAAACTCAGAAAAAGAAATAGTCAAAAAAATCCAATAAAATCTTTTGTTTACTTGCCAATACAGAGTGAAATAAAAAACGGAAAAAATGAATTGAAATAGTCAGAACTCCTATATTAACCTGAGTGCTTTGTTACCAAATGATACATAGCTGAAATCATTAGATCGGATTGAAGATCCGCAAGTTTCCAGCACGTGGAAAAAAATAACCTTACCAGTCTGAAGTTAATTTCATTATTGTAATTCAGGCTTACCAAAGAAACGAAAGTCAAGTACATATCTAGTCCATGGCCGAGAAAAAAAAGAAAAGGGATATTGCTCCCGATAAAAAGAGCAAAAAAGAATCAAAATCCAAAAAAGGAAAAGTCACTGAAATTGAAGTCGAAGTGATCGAAGAGGAAATAATCGAGGAAGATCAGGCGACTGAGGAGGCAGTGATTGCAGAAGGTATTTTTAAAGACCTGATGCCCAAATTGGATATTTTGCCTGAATTCCTGGGCATTATCTCGGTTCAGCATCGGCCGCTATTTCCCCATATGGTAATCCCCCTGGTGGTGGAAGGTGAGTTGTATCAGAAGACCATTAAGTATGCGCAACAAAAGGAACCGGGTTATGTGGGGATTGTTCTGGGAACATCCAAATTTGATCCTTCAAAACCTAAAGTAAAAGATCTGCACAAGATAGGTGTTGTAGCCAGAATTGCCAAGGTGTTTTCTCAAAATGAAGAAAGTAGCCAGTTATTGCTGGATGTGCTCGATAGGATTCGAATTGTGGATGATGTCTCCACCAAACCTCCTTTGATGATTGCCAAGGTTGATTATGTCGAACAGGACAAGATCGAGCTGAATGATGAGATTCGTGCGTTTAGTCGGGAAATCCTTTCCAACATGAAGGAACTGATCAATTTGAATCCTCTTATCAAGGAAGAGCTAAACCAGTTTGTCAGCCAAATCAGTTTGGATGATCCGAGTCGATTGGCAGATTTTGCGGCAACTCTCACCTCAGCGGACAAAAATGAGCTTCAATCCATACTGGAATCGATTCCTATAATCAGCCGTCTTCGCAAAACGTTGTTTTTAATTAAAAAAGAACTCGATCTCAGCAGATTGCAGGCGGATATTTCACAGCGGATTGAAGACAGGATATCGGAGCATCAAAGGGAATTCTTTCTCAAGGAACAATTAAAAGAGATTCGCAAGGAATTGGGATTGAGCAAGGATGAGAAAACCCAGGAAATCGAAAAACTCAAAAAGAGAGCAGGAAAACTTAAATTTACCGCGGAAGCCAAGGAGCGTTTCGACGAAGAGATGGATAAAATTGCCCTCCTGGATGTTCAATCTCCGGAGTTCAATGTTTCCAGGACTTATCTGGATTGGATTACGATGCTTCCCTGGGGAATATTCTCCAAGGACAACCTGGATATCGGCAAAGCCGAAAAGATTTTAAATGTCGATCATTATGGTCTGGAAGATATCAAGGAGAGAATTCTGGAGTTTATTGCCACGTTGAAATTGAAACAACAGGTCTCCGGCACGATTCTCTGCTTTTTGGGTCCTCCCGGTGTGGGGAAAACATCGATTGGTCGGTCCATTGCCCGTGCCTTGAATAGGAAGTTTTTTCGTTTTTCAGTGGGAGGCATGCGAGACGAGGCGGAAATCAAAGGACATCGCAGAACCTACATCGGGGCGATGCCAGGTAAATTTATTCAAGCCTTAAAATCTACCAAATACAGCAATCCCGTCATTATGCTGGATGAGATCGATAAAATCGGCAACAGCTTTCATGGTGATCCGGCAAGTGCATTGCTGGAAGTTTTGGATCCTGAACAAAATAATGCGTTTGTAGATCATTATCTGGATGTTCCCTTTGATCTTTCCAATGTGCTCTTCATTACCACAGCGAATCAACTGGACACGATTCCTCCGGCTTTATTGGATAGGATGGAGGTGCTGCGACTTTCCGGGTACATTACCAGGGAAAAGCTTAAAATCGCAAAGCGCTATTTAATTCCCAAGCAGCGCAAGGAAACAGGTTTATCAGGGAAGAATTTTGCCATAACCGAACCGGCAATCAGGCAGATAATAGACGGTTATGCGCGGGAAGCGGGTGTGAGAAACTTGGAAAACCAGATTCGCAAGATCTGTCGTAAGGTTGCCCGAAAAATAGTGACTGGTGATGATAAAAAGAAGTTTACGATCGGTATCGACCAATTGAGGGACTTTTTAAAGAATCCTATTTATGAAGAGGATGAAATTCTGGCTGAAGGTAAGGCTGGCGTTGTAACAGGACTAGCCTGGACAAGTCTCGGTGGCGCCATTCTGCCGATTGAGGCTACCCAAATGACGGCTGATCGAAAAGGATTTAAACAGACCGGACAACTTGGTGAGGTGATGGTTGAATCTTCCGAAATTGCTTACAGCTATGTCGTTGCCAATGCCGGTGCGTTTGGCGGTAAATCGGATTTCTTTAAGAAAAATTTTATTCACCTTCACGTCCCGGCTGGTGCAACACCTAAAGACGGACCTTCTGCCGGAATTACCATGGCAACAGCTCTCTTTTCCTTGTTATTAAAAAAGCCGGTTGTCACAAAACTGGGAATGACAGGAGAACTGACACTTACAGGGGAAGTTTTGCCAATTGGCGGTTTGAAAGAAAAAATTATTGCCGCAAGACGAGCCGGGTTGAAGCGAATCGTCATACCGACTCAAAACAAAAAGGATTATGTTGAATTGCCCGAGCACCTGAAAGAAAACCTGGAAGTGTTTTATGCCAAAACCTTCCAGGATGTCTTTAAGGTTGCCTTTGCAAGTTAACTTCCGTTAACCCTTTTCAGGTTGGATTGAGCCACGGCCAGAATTGCGATGGGAATGCCAAACGGAGAACAGGAAATATAGTTCATGCCGATTTCGAGGCAATATTTAATGACTTCCGGATTGGCCCCATGCTCCCCACAAATACCCACATCCAGATCCGGTCTTACCTGACGGCCGGTTTGAATTGCCTGATCAATCAATTTTTTTACCGGCTCCAACAAATTCTGAAAGGGATCACTCTTCCAAACGTCCATCTCGGTGTAAGCCGGCAGGAACGAATTGATATCATCTCTTGAAAGCCCCATAGTGGTTTGAGTCAAATCATTGGTACCAAAGCTGAAAAACTCGGCTTGCTTGGCGATGTCTGCGGCAGAAAGAGCGGCTGCAGGCAGTTCAATCATGGCGCCAATTTTAACGTCAAATGGCTGTCGTTTCAAATCGCTGCTTTTCATGAACTCACGAATCACACCAATAATACCCTTAACCGATTCCTTACCCTCCATAATCTGTCCGTTTTTGATCAGATACATCTCTTCTTTGGACATGATCAGTGGAATCATAATCCCGGGCTGAACCTCGATATTCTTTTTGGTTTTGACTTCAAGAGCGGCTTCCAGAATAGACGTTGTCATGACATCGTATATTTCCGGGGACGAAATTCCTACCCGACAGCCACGATGCCCCAGCATGGGATTGGTTTCCTCCAGCCTCAAAAACGATTGTCGGATCTCCTCCTTGCTTTGCTCCGATGACAGATCAGGCAACTGTTTCATGGTTTCTTCCAATTCCTCTTCAGTGGTCGGAAGGAATTCGTGCAACGGGGCATCCAGCAACCTGATTGTAATTGGTCGTCCGTCCATTACCTCGAACAACTCTTTAAAATCATCAATCAAGAAGGCTTTTATATCATTCAAGATATGTTTCTTTCTCTCTGCATCGCGAGTGATTAGCAAATCGCGAAAGGTATAGATTCGTTTGTGTCGATGGAACATGTGTTCCGTACGGCAAAGTCCGATTCCATCCGCACCAAGCAATTTTGCTTGCCTGGATTCATCAGGAGTATCGGCATTGGCGAGGATCTTAATGCCCATGGCAAACTGTTTGGCTTTTTCCAGCAGATCTTTCACTCCGTTTTTCTCGATGTCCGGGTATTCCAATTCTGCTTTCCCCAGGTATATCGAGGGTTCATCGGCACTTACGATTTCCATCGAAAGATAATCACCTTCGTTTACCTGGTGTCCGCCGATAGTCACATATCCATCATGATAGGCAATATCCGGATAAACGATGGCTGGTTTGCCAAGAGATCTCGCTACAATAGGCGCGTGGGAGGTATATCCACCTTCACTGCTGATCACGCCGCAACCAATTTCCACAGCTTGCACATCTTCTGCGTAGGTGCTTTTTTTCAATAGAATCAGGTTAGTATCACCATCTTCGGATTTGGCTTTCCAATATGCTTCCAGAAGGCTTTTTGTGGAAAAATAGACCTGTCCGCTGGTAGCTCCCAAAGAACCGCCAATACCCCCGCGTACGATCGTGTGCCCATCTACCGATTTTGCATTTATTGTTGAATACAGCAGGCTGTTCATTTCTTTGGGCGTAATGGAACTGACGTATTCTTCAGCGGAGATCTGATTTTCGCTTTGCAGCTCGGAAAGAATGCGCAGCTTCGTCGCCATCGATTTTCTTTCGACAAGCTTTTCCCGTGTCACATATAGTTTTCCATGTTCGACCTGAAATTTTACTTGTCTGACATCCAGGTGAAACCCTTCGAGAGTCCCTGCAATCACATCCAATTCGTCCAATAGTGCGGTATCAAGTTGGTCGATCGATTGCTCCTCTCCACTAGGTACCAGGAGTTCACATTTTGCAAATTTGCCATCCAGTTGAGGTTCACCTGTTTTGATATTACGTGTGGTGAATGTTCCCCGTAATAAGGGAGAACTGGCGTCACCATGCGGAACATACTGGATCACCAGCGCGGCTGGTATATCCTGGTTCATCGGGTCAGCATGATATTGTTTCAACAAACCATACACCGTCGATTCCAGCTGGGCATATGGATTTTGAGGAAAATCCTTAAGAACATCGGCAAGAAACTGTTCGCAAAGCGCCTTTGGTCCTGCCTGTGCTGGTGATTCACGAACCTTTTCAATTTCTTCCTGGGCAATACCCTGGCTGAAAATGGCGTAATCCTCTATGAAGGTGACATAAGCCTGGTAAACATGATCCGGTGCCACCGAGCCTGAAAGGGAATCTAAAATTGGTTGATTTAATCCCAGGTATCGAACTTGTGGAAAGGTTTCCACAATCAAGCTGGGTGAAAGCCAGATTTTTAACAGCAGGGGAGATCCTGTATCTCCAAATTTCCTGGATGTCTGCTTTTCGATGAATTGGATACCTTCGTCCAGTGCTCGTCTTATCTGCCGTTGTTCAGAGTTCTGTACGGTTGACAACTCAATAATGAATCCAGGTGAAACAGGAATATCAAGAGCTGCTTGTTCCAACATGGAATATCCAATAATCCCGGCTTTTTCTTTTAATTGTTGGTCTTCGATTGGGAGACCTTTTTGAATATGATATATAGAGGCCATAGTATTTAGAATAGCTTGAGGACAACGTTAACATCTTTTTTGACGAAAGATTTGAAACTCTCACTGGCACCCTGGTACAGGTACTTTTTCAGCTTTGCTACATCTTTGATTTCATCTCCGACAATTGAGAAAAAGATCGAATCACCGGTTTTCACCTTCCCCCATTTAAAAAGTGATGATATGTGTTTGATTCTTTGCCCATTGTGAAACAACAGCACCATGCTTCCTTTGTAAGTTTTTTCATAACTTTCAATGATGTTTCTCCATGCTTCCACGTTCCCATTATGAAAAAGCTCGTTTGATACCTGAACTCCGTATTTGGGTGTGATGCGTTTCTTTTTATCACCCTCGGTTTTTGCAGCTGGAGCCTCAACTGGTTTGGCTTCGGATTCAGCCTTTGCTGTTTTTGACTCTGCATCCGGTTTGGTTGCCGGTCGTTCATTGGCATCTTCGCCGGGAGCAGTAATATAGTCACTGTCTATGTCAATCTGTTTCCCGCTGCATATAGCTTTAAAATCCTGCAGAAGTTTCTTCTCTTTTTCCTTTAACGATTCCTTTTTTGCGCGAGTGAAAATAACCATCATTTCATATGCAGCCAGGCTTTCGATTCTATCCCAATGCTCCTCGTTGGCCGGATTTATCAGCGAAACATCCAGTTGGGGATGATAATAAGCCAGAACTGTATCAAATCGGTTCCAGGTTTTTACGGTTTGATGGATTTTACTCCAATCGGACAGCGTGGCGGAAAGATTGAAGGAAAGACAGGAATAATTGTATTTTTCAATTAGCAAGGTATAGACAAATGCAGGAATCTGTTTTTTTGAAATGCTCCCTGATGCTTCCATTTCCCAAACAATGTCAGCCAGATTCGTGCCTTTTTCCAACTGCGATTGCATTTGAGAAATCATCTGGATTTGATTTTCCAGAATTTCATAGTCGTGCAACGACTTGATATTCAATACTTCGGTAGTCATTGTATTTACCTGGTTTTAGTGGATAAGGGAAAACTATTGTTACAAACCGATGACAGTTTTCTGAACCGACAAAGATCGTATTTGAATAACATTTTCACTTCTTATTAATTTACTTGGTGAAGAGGACAATTTCAAGCAAATCGACTAAACGCAATTTGGCCGGTGTGCACAGATTTGTATTATCGGTAGGTTGGGATGGGATATTGCAGGTGCCGAAAAACACCTGCTTTTTTGTTAGCTGTATACTGAAGAAAATGTATCTGCTGAGGTATCGTGAGTTGTTTTTCTCTGGTGATACTCTTCAAATGCCGTATCCGGGGCATTCTTCAATACTTCTTCCAGAAACTGGGTCAAAACGTTCCCCATTCTGCTAAGCGTTTGGTCTCTTCTGTTAATGGAAGCCAGGGATGCTTCCAGGAATAATCCGGGGAATACCTGAAATGGGTTGTAATTCTGACAGAATCGCTCGGTTTTTTCTTCCAGAAAATCAAGTCGTTGCTCCAATATAACTCTTTCCGGTGGATTTTCATTGTCGTACAGAGCGGATATTCTTGCTCGCAAGTCCTGAAATCGAGACAGCAGATGTTTCTTTTTGGCAAGAAAGGTTTCACTCATTTTGTCAATGTCATCCTTTTCCGGCTGAATGAAAATGATTTCATCCCATTGCTCTGCTCTCGGCAATTCTTCTTCGAATTCCGGCTTGGGATTCACTCGTTTGGCGGTATTCAGTATTTCAGCAGCAACATCTTCGTAATCTTTTATTCCTTGTTCCGATTTTTCAGAAAGATGGATTTTTTCAAAAACACGAATCAGCTTATCGGTCTCATATTCAAAATCATCCATTTGCTGGCAATAAGCGGTTCTAACTTCCTGCAGTTGCAGTTCATCCATATAATGCATGGTTATGGAGTAGTGTTCATCAGGCAATAAAGGAATATTGACATCTTCATATTCTCTGATGACAACCTTGCGGCAGTTTTTAAAATTTTCAATATGCTGATATCCCAGGGAAGAAATATCCAATAAACCGACCAGTTTGTTCACAGCGTCATTGAAACCGCGATCCCTGATATTTTCTGCGCTTATTATACGCATGACATTTTCTTTAACATCCAGCGGATCATTTTCGTTAAAAGTCATCTCAGCTCCCAAACCTTTGATAGCGTCCAGGAATTTTTTTGACATATGTGCAAATTGAGGTGATTCGTCGGATTGATCACTGAAGCCAACTTTTTCCTCAAGTTTTTTAACTTTCTGGAATAATTTGGTGTTCTCGTTTAGTGTGTCTGCATTGGAATCTTCAAGTCCGGCATTGATACCATCGATTTCGTCGTTTATTTGCTTGAGGATATGTTCGGAGATGATATCCTTGATTATGGTTTCAGTGGCAGCCTGATATTGGTAGATCGGTTTCACAAGCTCTGCTTCCGGGATGTTTATGACCAGGTCTACGTTTGTTACGGAATCAGGCTTAAGATTGTTGTTGCTGAAAATACATTTCACAACACTGTTGGCAAATTGTCCCCTTAGAAACCCACCAATGCCGCTTTTTCCACTTAATAATTTTCGTGTCTCATCTTCCAGGTCGAAAGTCCCTTTTTGTACATGACCTTGTAAGTGACCCCAAACGTTTACAACAGAGTTTTCTATTCCTGAAGTGTTGAAGGCTCCTTCTTGTCCAATATTATCCAACAGAAA
The DNA here is from genome assembly GCA_028282825.1 of SAR324 cluster bacterium. Taxonomy (GTDB): domain Bacteria; phylum SAR324; class SAR324; order XYD2-FULL-50-16; family XYD2-FULL-50-16; genus JAHJTV01. The sequence goes on along the minus strand of JANQGZ010000004.1, from coordinate 229,699 downwards.
GGATACTTCACGTGGATTGTATTTATTGAGATTCTGGGCTTCGTCCTTATCTATCATATCGCGGAACTTCTTGCCCATTTCATCTTCAACCGTTGTCATATAACGGTTGTACATATTTTGGAAGGATTGATTGTAGTAGTTGTGCAGGACTTCTTTTACTGTACCACCTACTTCTAACTTTTCCAAAACCTCGGGAGGTAACTTGGCAGTGACGTGGTTAAGGATTTTATCGATCTCCTCGTCGATAATCAGTTTGGCTTCAGCGTATTCATTACGACCATCCCTGTTCATACTGTTCCGCGAACCAACCGCACTGTCGCGTTCAGGATGTACATAATTCGGACCTTTCAGAAAGGAACCTCGTGCCATAATCACCTCATTCGTAGTAGATAATCAACTGTTGTTCGGCAACATCAATTGCCTGTATATTTTTTAGCTGATTTTTCAATAAAACCAGCAATAACGACGATAATTTTTAGTGCCACTATAATGATGTCTGGCTTAGACTGTCAACCCTATTCCAGTAGACGTCATGCCTGTGTCCTTTAAGTTTTCGGGGGAATCAGGCCGTCTTTGATACTGAAATATAGAAGCTCCAAAGTAGCACGCTAATCCCGGCTTGACAAGCAAGTTGTAGAATCAATTATTTGAATTTACTATAAAATGAAATCCCTATCCCAACCCCCAGGGAGGTCCCGAGTATAATTCAAATACCTGTATGCGCGGTTCTTGTCTTGTTCGCGTCCCAAAATGATGACAGATTATTTGGGTGTCGCTAAACTGTGACCAGCTTACTTGTTTTATTGCGAAACAACTATACCCTGGGAATTATTTGTCAAAAATCCTTGATTCCAGCATTGAAACAAGTTAAGACTGATTTTTCGACTAACCGGGGATTGAAAATATAATGACACATCAATGATTGTGATGCAGAACCAGCGAAAAACCTTCTTATGGTTGCCTAATGAGTGAACTGGAAAACGAAATCTATTCGGAACCGCCAGATAATAACATCGCCAACACGATTGACGAATACGTCAATAAATTTTACAAATCTTCCGGGCAGGAAGTGGTAAGAGTCAGGCATAACATCTGGGCGGTGCGTGAGGCCTACTATTCATTCAGCATCATCATAACTTCTCTGCTAGTAGTGTTTGACGCCGTCATGTTTGAGGATTTACCGCAGAGAAAGGATGCTTTTTTTGGCGATCTGCTTAGTCTGAACGCACATCGGGCTAAAACATCAAAGCTATGTATGGTCAAAGAAAAGATACATTTAAGAATTATCAGGGGGCTTGAGGATTTTGACTATTCGGAATTTGTCGCTCATGTTGAGGAATACAGAGAGATCTTCCCTGAAATAAAAGAAAAACTGCAAGGCAAATACTTTCCTGAGGAAGCCTAGAAGATGGAGATAGATGTCAGGTATTGATAAGATAACGCCAGAACCAGATAAGCTTCCACTGCTATCCATTCAAAACATCCATAAATGCTTTGGTTATAAACAGGTCTTAAAAGGCGTCTCCTTTGACCTTATCGGAGGTCAAATGACGCTGCTGGCCGGAAGAAACGGGGCAGGGAAATCCACTTTGATAAAGATTCTGGCCGGACTGATGAGACCAAGCCAGGGGGATCTTCGCTTTAACAGCAAACCATTGACTGAAGTGGCTGATAAATACAGGGAGTCATTTGGTCTGATTACCCACCAAACGCTTTTTTATGATGACCTTACTGCAAAAGAAAATCTGCTCTTTTTTGGGAAAATCCGCAAAACCAAGAACTTAAAAAGCACAATTGATCACGTCCTGGCAAAAACGGGTCTGCAAAAAGCAGCGGATTTGCAGGTCAAAGCTTTCAGTACCGGCATGGGAAAACGCTTGAACATTGCGCGGATAATGATGTCTCAGCCATCACTTCTATTTCTGGACGAACCTTATTCGGGATTGGATCTGGATTCAATTACCATGCTGAATAGATATCTTGAAACCTTCAAGCGGGAAGGTGGAGCGGTCCTCCTGATCAGCCACCAAATAGACGCTTGCTATGACAAGTGCGATCAGGTAGCACTGCTGATAGACGGACGAGTCGATGAGATACAATCAACAAGTGAGTTAAACCAGAAAGATTTGCAACGACAATTTCAATCAGAACAACCAGGAACATAATTTCATAAAACCGGTTGAACCATTACCTGTTTCATTCACCTAACGATAAAATGATACGAGATAGCTGGGCTATTTTAATTAAAGATTTGCAATTGGATTTAAAGCGCTTGGAAAATTTTTTTTCCATGCTGTTTTTTACAATTACAATCCTCTTGATTTTCGCCTTTGCCCTGCCACAGGACCTTTCAAAGCAAATTGATGTGCTTGCCGGGATGTACTGGATTTCCTTTCTGCTTAGCGGTATTCTCAGTCTCAATAAATCATTTCAACATGAAAAGGAAAATGGTTGCATGCATGCCCTACTCATATCGCCCGTCGGTCGTGGCGCTATTTTCCTGGGAAAAATGTTTGCATCTGTTATCTTTATCCTGATTGTACAAGGTCTGGTGATCCCTATATTTGGCATTCTGTTCAACTCCCTGGCAATCTCCTTTTTTCCCGAACTGATGTTGTTGAGCTTGCTGGCATCTCTTGGTTTTGCATCACTGGGTACTTTGCTGGCAGGTTTGACCTCGGATATCCGTTTCAAGGAAATTTTGCTTCCCTTGTTGCTTTTTCCTCTTCTGGTGCCATTATTATTGTCTTGTGTAAGAATAACCCAGGATATTCTGGGCGGAAGCGGATTACTGGTATCAGCTGATTGGGTTCGCCTGCTTGTTGGGTTCGATTTGATTTTTCTGATTATAGCATATCTTACCTTCGAGTTTGTAATGGAACTATAGCTTTTGTCTGAAACCAACTAACCAAATTTATATTATAAAAATTATGAAATTACAGACAATTACTGGTATTTTAGCCATCATCGGGTTAACGCTCATGTTGATGATAGTATTTTTATGGTCTCCCCTGGAATCTTCCATGGGAATGGTGCAAAAAATCATGTACATCCATGTACCTTCCGCCTGGACCAGTTTTCTGGCCATAACCGTGGCGTTTGTTTTTTCCATTCTATATCTCTGGAAACGCTACGAGCTATTTGATGTTATTGCCCTTTCTTCAGTGGAGATTGGGGTCATTTTTTGTGGGCTGGCATTATTAACCGGTTCCATCTGGGCAAAACCAACCTGGAACACCTACTGGACCTGGGATGCTCGTTTGACCACAACCTTAATACTGTTTTTAATATTTTCCGGGTATTTGCTGTTAAGACGGTTTTCGGAATTCGGTGAGCAGCAGGCCAGACTGTCAGCTGTTGTTGCCATTATCGGTTTTTTAGATATACCGTTAATCCATCTATCCGTAGTCTGGTGGAGAACCATTCACCAGCCTTCCACGGTCTTTTCAAAAAAACCGGGTGTGATAGATGATCAGATTCTGATCACCTTGCTATTCAGCGTGTCAGTGTTCTCGATTATCTATCTATTTTTGCTTCTGACAAGGGTGGCACTGGAGAAAAGCAGCCGTTTCTACCAAAAAGAACTGGCAACAGCTCAGTAAGCCAGTGTGTAATGGTTAAGATGTGGAGTTCCCGGAAGGGTTTTGAGGCTGACCGTTTCTTGGTTTGAGGTAAGGCTTCAAAAGATTTGTTCGAATCATCGAATCGTAGCTATCGGGTAATTCAGCCTTGTGTATAATCTGCAGGCCTCTTTTTAAAATGGAGATATCTCGGCTGGAGTGAATGGTTCTTGATCCTTTTTGATAACCGGTCTTTTGGGAAACATGACCAGCTTTTCTGTTGGTTTCACTGGCAACCAAACCTTTTCTTCCCTCTTCCCATTCCAATAAATTTTCATCAAATACAAACTGCACCTGCTTTAGTTTCTCTTCTTCATCCAGCCAGAGAAAGAAGTGAATTTCCGGATGGTTTAAACAAGCTAGGCTTGTTTTGCGCACACCATTTACAAACTCCTTGGATTTTTGAGATTTAATCTCGTAGAAACTGAAAGGGCTCATAGTGGCTACAGGATCTCAGCGTGCAGTTGGTTAGAAATATACTTAAATTTAAGCAGGATATCGTTAAGATGTTGATCTATATGGCTGAAATTACATTATTATTCGAACCTTGTTAATTAGATGCTATCGTTCCTGTTTTTAAAAGTCAAACCATACACAAAATAAACCTTTAAGGTCCCAATAAGTCTGGACCTGTAACAGGCCACCAGTAATTCACCCGATAAGCATATGTTCCCTCCCACCATATGGATTCCCCATAACTTATAAGTGTGAATTGAGGGTGAGGGTTGATCAATCTGATGATGACTTAAGGGTTTTCATTTTTCCTCCAATCGTGGAGAATATTCTCTTTGATGCGATCAGGAAGAGATTAGTGGATTTCCTGGGAGTGTCTTCAAATGATTTATAAACATTAATTCAAATTAAGGATTAAAAAAGCCGGAAAACAGGAGTTAGAAATGGAAATCACTCTACCCGATGGAAGTCGTCAGGAATTACCTGACGGAAGTAAGGCATTGGATCTTTCGAGAAAGTTGAAGAAGTCGTTAAAAGGGGCTGCCATTGCAGCAAAGGTAAACGGGGAACTGAAAGACCTGACGACCGACTTGACCACGGGTGATGAAGTGCACATTTTGACCTTTGAAGACAGGGAAGGTAAGGAGGTTTTCTGGCACTCCTCTGCACACGTGTTGGCTCAAGCCATCGTACGCTTGTATCCCGATGCCAAGCCGACGATCGGACCAGCAATCGAAGAAGGATTTTATTATGATTTTGCTAATTTGACGATATCCGATACGGATTTCGGACGAATCGAGGAGGAGGTAAAAAAGATCATCAAAGACAGAGCCCAGCCTCAACGCATTGATTATACTTCCCAGGAAGAGGCTTTGGAGGTTTTTGGAAGCAATCCCTTTAAAAAGGAAATGATTGAACAACTGGAAGAAGGCCTGAGTGCGTATCAACAGGATGAATTTGTAGATTTGTGCCGGGGACCGCATATTCCTCATTTGGGATTGATCCAGGCATTCAAGGTGATGAAAACCTCGGGTGCTTACTGGAGAGCAAATGCAGACAATGAGCAGCTGACCAGGGTGTATGCTACGGCATATCCTGACAAGAAAATGCTTTCCAAGTATCTCAACTTTCTGGAAGAAGCAAAAAGAAGGGATCACAGGCTTATCGGCAAGCAATTGGGCCTGTACTCATTTCACCAGGAAGCCCCGGGTATGCCGTTTTACCATCCTAACGGCATGATTATCTGGGAAGAGCTCATGAAATTCTGGGAAGAATGTCATCTTGAGGAAGGGTATGTTAAGATTAAAACGCCGATAATGTTAACCCAGGAGCTTTGGGAAAACTCCGGACATTGGGATAACTATCGTGAGAATATCTATATTACTGAAATTGATGACAAGGCATATGCGATCAAACCGATGAACTGCCCTGGTGGTATGTTGTTTTACAAAGAAAATCAGTATTCCTATCGCCAGTTCCCCATGCGGGTAGCAGAAATAGGCCTGGTTCATCGCCATGAATTGAGTGGAGCCTTGTCCGGATTATTCAGAGTGCGCTGTTTTCACCAGGATGATGCCCATATTTTTATGTTACCAGAGCATATACCGGCCGAAATTCAAGGGGTATTGTCCCTGGCAGAAAAGATGTATTCAATGTTCGGTCTGGAATACCATCTGGAATTGTCTACAAGGCCTGAAAAATCGATCGGTACGGATGAACAATGGGATATAGCGACCAACGGATTAAAAGATGCGTTGGAGTCGGGCGGTTATGATTATGTGATCAATGAAGGCGACGGTGCATTTTACGGCCCTAAAATCGATATCCATATTAAAGATGCGATCGGTCGCAGTTGGCAATGCGGTACCATTCAACTTGACATGATGATGCCTGATCGATTCGATTTGAATTATATTGCTGAAGACGGCAGCAAGCAACGCCCTGTAATGATTCACAGGGTGATCTACGGTTCGATTGAACGATTTTTTGGTGTCATCGTCGAACATTTCGCCGGAAAATTCCCTATGTGGCTGTCTCCAAGACAGGTGAGAATCCTTGCCATTTCCGATAGCCATCATAAGTATGCAGAGTCTATTTGCGATGAATTCCGCAAGGCCGGATTAAGGGTTGAAACGGATCTTTCTGCTGAATCGGTTAACAAAAAGGTTCGCCAGGCCCAGCTGGATCAAGTCAACTACATATTGGTTGTAGGTGACCGCGAAGTCCAGGAGAATACGGTCACAGTCAGGGCTGCCAACAAGGTTCTGGGCGCCAAGCCTGTTCAGCAGGTAGTCGAAGTCTTGGTGGACGAATATCAATCCCGGTCACCAAGGAAATCGGACATTTGAGGTGGACGATCTCATTTCTGTTTTACTTCCGCTATACAATGCGGAAGCTTACCTGGAGCAATGTCTGGAAAGTATCCTGAACCAGACCTATACTCAATTTGAAGTGATAGCCGTTAACGACGGATCAAGTGATGCCAGTTCGGCTATCCTTTCCCGTTTTTCCCAAACCGACGCTCGAATCAAACCACTCCATTTGCCGGAGAACAAGGGCATCGTTGCTGCCCTAAATGCCGGACTCAGTAATTGTCGAGGAAAATGGGTCGCTCGTATGGATGCTGATGATCTCATGCATCCCCAACGATTAGAACAACAATTGATCGGTCTCCAATCAAATCCAGGCATCGATATTCTGGGTTCTCGCATTAAACTGTTTCGATATGAGGGAGAATTAACCCCCGGTCAGCTTCGGTATAGAGACTGGAGCAACGGACTGCTTACCGACGCCGAGATCAAATCCAATATGTTTGCAGAATCTCCCATCATGCACCCGACTTTTTTTCTGCGTTTGGAGACATTTAAACATCTCGGTGGTTATCTGGAAAATCCCTGGGCTGAGGACTACGATATCCTGCTAAGAGCCTACGTCAAAGGCATGCGTTTTGGTAAACTACCCGATATTCTGGTTGATAAGGGAGATCACCCCCAACGATTAGCAAGGACGGACGACCGCTGCAAACGACCTGCAATGTTCGCAGCAAAAGCACATTACTTCGTTCAAATCCCCAGGCTGAGGCAAAATAAAAGTAAAATTATCATCATGGGAACAGGATCTGCCGGACGCATGACTTATCAGGCCTTAAAAAGCGAAGGTTTCGAAATTGACGGATTTGTTGATAACAAAAGGGGTGGCGGTGATCGCAGGGTTTGCGGAAAGACTGTATTTCACATGGACCTAAACCAGGCAGGGGAGTTTTTGGAGTCCCACAAGCAGACGTTTTTTCTTCTCTGTATTGGTGCAGAAGAGGGAAGGCAGTTTGTCGAAAAGGTCTTTGCCGAGTCCGGCATTGTTGAAGGAATGGATTATCTGCGTTTTATTTGATTATGGCAGGACCTACGAAGAGATCATCCAAACAAATATATTATTAACTTTATAGCTTTAACCAATGATTGACATAACCAATGTTAAACAGGTGGCAGCGATTCTGTATCAGGATAGAGCCGACTATGATGCTGTGAATGCCGAGCTGACAAGCATTTATTCGAAGATAGATTTTGAAGGTGAGTTCTTTCCATTCGTAGAGACAGACTATTACGAGTCGGAAATGGGCAAAGATTTGCACCGGGGAATGATTTCGTTTCAAAAGCTGGTTCATCCTGAACAGCTGGCAGCATCAAAAATAAGAGCCAGGGAGTTTGAGGATGGACTCAGGGAAAACGGCAATCGACGAATCAACGTAGATATCGGTTATATGGACATGTTCAAAGTGGTGTTGGCTTCCTTCAAGGGACGGAGTAACAAGATTTATCTTGCGGATGGCGTTTGGGCTGATATGATTATGTATTTTGAAGAAGGCGATTACAAAACCTTTGTATGGGGATTTCCCGATTTCAAAAGTGGTATTTACAACAAGGATCTGATCAAAATCCGCAATCTTTATAAAAGCCAACTAAGGGATTTAAAAAAGTAAGACGATTAAATATTTAACCCTCATTTAATTCCATTTGCCAGAACATCCTCGTCCCACCAGTATGTGTTATTTTCAACAGGATCAAAATACCGGTCTTTACCATAAACCCTGATTAGCGGTCCAAGATTAACATCCGATTCATGCAATAACCGATCTGCAATCAAAAAAAAGCCCGGGAAAAATCCATATTTTTCTACTACCTGCTTCCCATATGCTGATCCTGTAGGGTAGCTGGGGCTCCTGGCTCCATCAACAGGACTGATGAAGGAGGAGTAAAAACCTATCATCCCGGACATTAGGAGCTTCACCGGCGACGTTTCGTAATTTTTGGTGGGCTTTTTTGAAGGCAGAGTTGATAAGGGAGCATTCATGGGATTTGCTCCCAAACAGGGAGTGATTTGAAGAATGAACAAAAACAGGATTGTTGGAACGGCGGTTTTCATTTTTAGTTTCAGATCCTACTGAAGCTGAATCATAATTTCCGTATTATGGACCATACCCAATTCCTCGCGTGCTATGGTCTCCATGTAAGTACGGTTGGTCTTTAGAGAGTGGATCTTGTTTAACCACTCCTTGCGTTCCTGTTTCAAGGTGCTGATTTCTTGTTTCAATGCTTTGTGTTGGCGCTTTAAAGCCATATATTGCAACAACCCTTTATCCCCAAAAAACGAGATGGTAGCAACGATCAAGATGCTGAAGATAATCAGGCCTTGGATTACTTTTTTGTCTTTAAGTTTCATAATCTTAATAGGCAAGGCTCTTCAAGAGCCTTGCCTTGTGCATTCGAAGCGATGCTTAACTTAAATTGTAGAAGGTGTCGGCTCCACTAAAAAATGCTCTATCTCCCAACTCTTCTTCGATACGCAGCAACTGGTTGTATTTTGCAATTCGATCGGATCGGCTCAAGGAACCGGTTTTTATCTGACCGGAATTGGTGGCTACGGCAATATCGGCAATGGTTGAGTCTTCGGTTTCACCGGATCGATGTGAAATCACACAAGTATAGCCCGCACGTTTAGCCATTTCAATGGCGTCCAAGGTTTCAGTCAAGGTCCCGATCTGGTTTACTTTGATCAGAATTGAATTACCGATTCCTTCTTCAATACCTCTTTTTAAGCGTTTGGGATTGGTAACAAAAAGGTCGTCTCCCACGATCTGGATTTGATCCCCCAGCTTTTGGGTCATCAATTTCCAGGCATCCCAGTCATCTTCAGCCAGACCGTCTTCAATGCTGACAATCGGATACTTTTTGATGAGTTCAGCATAATAATCGATCAATTGTTCCGCCGTTTTCTCCGGGTTTGCTTCAGCGGAAAGCACATACTTTCCATCTTTATAAAATTCACTGGAAGCTGCATCCAAAGCAATTTTAATATCATCTCCAGGCTTATACCCGGCTTTTTCAATGGCAGTGATAATGACTTGCAGGGCCTCTTCATTCGAACCCAGATTCGGGGCAAATCCACCTTCGTCTCCAACAGCCGTGTTTAAATCTTTACCTTTAAGGACTGCTTTCAGGTTATGGAATATCTCTGCACCCATTCGCAGTGATTCACCAAAACTGCCGGCCCCTACCGGCATAATCATGAATTCCTGAATGTCCACATTGTTGTCTGCATGGGAGCCACCGTTAAGTATATTCATCATGGGAACGGGCAGTTCTTTGGCATTGGTACCCCCGATATATCGATACAACGGCATCCCATGGATCTCTGCTGCAGCTTTGGCGCATGCCAGTGAAACTCCCAGAATGGCATTGGCACCCAACTTGGATTTATTTTCCGTGCCATCCAGCATTATCAGCTGATTATCAATTTCCGGCTGTTCTGAAACCAGCATGCCTTCCAGCTCTGGGGCAATAATGTCATTAACGTTTTCTACAGCTTTACTTACTCCTTTTCCAAGGTATCTGTCCTTATCACCATCGCGAAGCTCCACGGCCTCATGCATGCCGGTTGAAGCCCCTGAAGGGACAGCAGCTCTTCCAACGGCGCCACTTGCCAAAATTACATCTACTTCTACAGTGGGATTTCCCCTGGAATCCAGAATTTCCCTGGCTTGAATTGCTTCGATAATCAGTTCTTCCCCGTTCATTTTATTCTCCTGTATAGGTTTGGTTGAATGGTGTTTCGGTAGTTTATTCGAGTTTGGTAATGACTTTCCATCGAGATACCGGCCCGGATATTCTGATAGTACCTGTAACTTGATTTCACAGGGCCAATACAACTAACGATGATTGACATGTCAACTGTCTGTTTTCAATACCTGCAAAAGGGTCAAGGTAAATTTCAGGCTTTTTCCTTTTCTGCAAACTTGTGCGGATTTTTATTGTTAGCGATCATCAAATTGGGTTTCAGAGATTGATCAACCAATTGGATTTCCCTAGAATAGTTTAATTGGATTACGAAATCAAACCTTAATGATTTGCCTAGCATACGAATCTTAGGTCTTGACCGATTTCACTGTCTCAACTAATTTATTTCTTTTAGGGCCTATAGCTCAGTTGGTTAGAGCATCCGGCTCATAACCGGACGGTCCCTGGTTCAAGTCCAGGTGGGCCCACCAATTTCTAATCAGACATACTCGAATGGTTAACGCGAGTAAAGATCCCAGGTTGAGAACAACAAAACTACATCAGAACCGGGTACGAATATATAAAAACACCGGGGCAAAAGAATCACTCTTATGCCCCGGTGTTTTTTTTTATGGGTAGCAACAATTAGTTGGCATTAAGAGAGCAATAGAAACAGGAGATTATCATGCCCGAATCAATCGATGCGATTCTTCACATTTCCAAACAGGACCGTATCCTTTTAACAAACAAAAATCGCTTAAAAACGATTCCTGAGAAAAAGAAGCTTCTGAGGATTCCAGTCAGAAAAGTCGAGCATCATCTGGATAAACTGAAGGAAAAAGAAGAAGAGATCTATGGGAAGATCAGGGAGCGCGAAACCTTGGTTAACGTGGAGAACGAAAAGATAAAAAAGTCTGATGAAAAGATGCTCGCAGTCAAGAATCAGAAAGAATACATGGCTTCCCAAAAAGAGATCGATATAGCCAAAAAGACCATTAAAAAAGTGGAAGACCAGATTCTGGAACTGGAAGGTCAGAAAGAGGAGTTATCCCAAAAGCTTTCATCGGCGCTGGAAGAGTACCGACAGGAAAAGGAGGCGATGTCTGAAAAGGAGCAAGAGGTCCTGAAAGAGGAAAAGGTGCTGCTTGACATTATTGAAGAATGCAATAAAAACAAAAACGAGGTGATATCCAAAGTTGATCCCGAGGTTTTTGCAGAATATGAGCAACTGGTCAAACGCAAGGTTATTCCGGCGGCGGTGGCAATTAGTTCCAGCAATTGTATGGGATGCGCCATGTCAATACCAGCTCAGCTCTTTAATGAAATTATGCGGGATTCTGTTGGGAGATGTCCGCACTGCAGCAGGTTGCTTTTTTACAAAGCTCCGGATAAACCGGCTGAAGATGCTAAGAAGAAGACAAAAGCCAAATCAAAGAAGAAGTAGCAAGCATATTTTTTAACTAATTATTCAATAAAACTACCCAAAGGTCGAGTTGATCACTGGCATAATATTCCTGGTGATTCTGATATGTTTATCAGCCTTTTTCTCAGGCATGGAAAGCGCGTTTATCTCCTTGGGAGATATCGATCTGATTGAGATCTCCAAATCAGACAAGAAAAACCGCAAATTACTGGTAAAACTGCTTGAGAATAAGGAAAAACTACTAGGTACCATTCTAATCGGCAACAATGTTGTAAACATAGCTGCTACCGCACTAAACACCACTCTAGCAATTAAATATTCACTTGATTCCGGGCTGTCTGAGGAGCTGACGGTTACTATATCGGCGGCTGTCCTTACGATAACCATTTTGATTTTTGGTGAGATCGTACCAAAAAGCGTTGCGTTGGCGCATAATCGCACTTTAGCCTTGTTTAACGCACCCGTTATCTGGTTTCTGGGGGGAATACTCACCCCGGCAAATTTCTTTCTCGATAAGATCAGCAAGTTTGTAAATAGACTTTTGCGGGGCAAGGAACCCAAATCAAGTATAACCGAAAACACTGTGATCAACGTAGTGTCCAAAGGTGAGGAGCTGGGGGTCATCAAAGAAACAGAAAAAGAGCTGATACAGAATGTATTTCTCTTCGACGAGAGAGAGGTCTACCCCGTGATGACACCGCGAACTGCAGTGTTTGCCCTGGAAGATAGCAAAACACTGGACGAGGTGCAGGATGAGCTTTTGGAGAAACAATATACCAGAATTCCGGTGTATGCGGAGTCGATTGATAACATCACGGGAATTGTCAATCTGAAAGTAGTGCTTAAGTATATGTTGGAAAACCGGAAAGACGTTGCTTTGAGGAAGCTGGCTCAAAAACCCCTGTTTATTTACGAAACAATGTCTTTGACCTCACTTCTTGAGAAATTCAAATCAGAGAAGAATCACTTGGCCATTGTGGTGGATGAATTTGGTGGCATGGCTGGAATAGTCACTTTGGAAGATATTCTGGAGGAGTTGGTCGGTGAGATTTATGATGAGAAGGATGAGGACACCTCCTTGATTCGAAAGCTGGGTGAGGAAAAATGGCTTGTCAGGGGCAGGATTGATATAATCACCCTAAACAAGTATATTCCAGGTAACATTGAAATCGACGGAGAATTTGAAACGCTGCAGGGGCTGATTATGTCCAAACTGGATCGTCTGCCTATCATAGGCGACGTGCTTAATATCAATCCTCATCGATTTACAGTTTCAAAAATGAGGAAAAATCAGATTCTTACGGTCTTGGTTGAAAACATACCGCAGGAAAAAGATGATTCTGAAAATGACAGCTAATTCAAAAACGGTTATCAGATGAAAGCACTAAAAATAGCGATTATCATGATTTTGGGGCTGAATGTGGCCTATTCGCTTTATGGATGGCTTAGCGGAGGAAAAGAACAGGTTTCGGAACTTGTGGAACTGACCCCACTGGAATCTCAAGCAGCCACGATAACCCAGGAGGCATTGGATTCTGCCGCTGCAGACGGTCTTGAATTAGTGGGACTAACTGCCCTGGTTAAAGAAGTTCGATCCGGACAGGAATTGGAAAGACGCCTTAACGAACAAAACAGCATCAATAACCTGGATCTGAATGGAGACGGTGAAGTAGACTACCTCTTTGTAAGTGAATATGGTGAACCGGAAAGCAAAATCGGTTACTCTATTACGGCCGAGCCGGAAAAAGGCGAGGTTCAGGAAGTGGCAGATGTTACAGTCGAAGCCAATGGAGACAAAGCCGAAATCCAGGTCATCGGTAACGAGCAGATTTACGGTTCCAATGCTATTTATAATGACTGGACCAATGCAGAAAGAGAGGTGTCAAATCTGCAGGATTCCGGTGGCCAACAGATGCATCGCAGCTATTTTTATCCTCATCCGTTGTGGATTTCTCCCTGGTTTTTTGGGTTCTACCCGTCTTTCTTTTCACCGTTCCCGGTTATGTCGCGAACGGCCTACGTCAACAGGATGAACAATTATAACACTTCTTCGATAAAGCAGGGACGAAACAATTTTCAAACAAGATCGGCTAAAGCCTTAACCAATCCAAACAAGGGGAAAGTTGCCAATAAAGGTATCGCCCGTTCACTCAAGAATCCGACTTCCACTCAAAAACAATTTAAATCCAACCTGAACAAAACATTTAAATCAGGTGGATTTGGACGGACCAGCAGACCCGCTTCCGGTATTGCAACTTCCAAACGAGCTGCGGGATCATCTTTTGGAACAAGCAGCAGGACCAATACCAGTCGGTTCGGTTCACCCTCGAGAACAGGCTCATCCCGCACGTTGTTCGGAAGAAGCGGCAAATCCTATGGCAGTAGCAGTAGTTCTTTTCGTTCCAGCAGTTTCGGATCACGAAGTTTCAGTTTTGGTAAATGAGCATGCAAACCAGCAGTACAACAACTATTGGTCAACTTCTAAAGGCTCTTCCCCAAGGAACATACTCGTTTAGAGGTGACGAATCCCAAATAATTGAGTTTGCTACCTGGGATTATGCCCAGGTGCAGGCGAATACGCTCTATTTTGGAATAGAAGACGAAGAATTTCAGGAAAATCATATTGAAACCAATAGTTTTGACTATTGGGAAGCAGCCGTCAGTTCCGGAGCTGTATGCTTGCTTGTAGGAAAAGATCGCATTGAGGACCCTCCTGCGGGAGTAAGCCTGATTGAATCGGATCATCTCAACCGGTCCATGGCTTTGATTGCACAATCTTTTTACGGTGACCCGATCAAAGACATGAGCCTGATCGGAATTACCGGCACCAATGGAAAAACCACTACAACTCAGCTAATCGACTCCATCCTCATCCAGGCAGGAAACAAAACCGGTGTTATTGGTACCGTCGGAAACTTCTATCCATCCGGTAAAGAAGAAGCCACACATCTTTCCAATCCCATGGCCAACGAGCTGTTTACCATTGGGAAACGAATGAAAGAGGAACAGGTAAACTGCCTGACCATGGAAGTGACCAGCCACGCCGGTGCTTACGATAGAAATTATGCCCTTGATTTTGATGTGCTGGTTTTCACCAACCTCACCCAGGATCACCTGGATACTCATAAAACAATGGATGAGTATAAACGGTGTAAATTACGACATTTTCAACAACTGGGAACCAAAGAGAAAACCGCGTATGGCATCATTAATGCGGACGACAACAACGGCAAGGATTTTGTTCAGGCTGTGGATGCTCACCTGAAAAGTGCCAGCAAGGTAGAAATCCTGACTTATGGCATACGCAACAAGGATGCTGATCTGGTTGCCTATCCAAAGCAAATGACCGGCGGCTTTAGCGAGTTTGACATTTTTTTGAAGGGAAACCATCTCTGCCAAATCCACCTGCCAATACCGGGATTGTTCAATATTTACAACAGCCTTGCAGCTTTTGGTGTTGCCTTTGCCCTTGGTATCAGTATTGACCAGATTGTAGAAGGATTGAAAACGGCTATGAATGTCGATGGCCGATTTGAAAGGGTAGAATGCGGAACTGATTTTGAAGTGTATGTGGACTATGCCCATACCTCGGATTCCCTGGAAAAAATCCTGCAGGAAATAAAAGGAATCACTCGCAACAAAGTTTATGCGGTTTTTGGTTGCGGAGGAGACAGGGATCGAACCAAACGCCCGTTGATGGGAGCTGTCGGAGCAAACCTTGCAGATGTCTGCATCATCACTTCGGACAACCCCCGCTCAGAAGATCCTCAAGCCATTATCAACGACATACTGGAAGGTATTCCCAAAGACAGTAAAGCCAAGATTATTATTGAACCGGATAGAAGGGAAGCGATTTACGCAGCGCTGGAGATGGCTTCCAGGGATGATTCTGTGCTAATTGCCGGCAAAGGCCATGAACGCTACCAGATTATAGGAAAAACCACGCACTATTTTTCAGACCGTGAAGTGGTCAAGGATTTTTTTCAATCCGAACAGATCAAGTCCACCAGGGCCTGGATTGAGATCAATCGGCAGACGATTCGGAACAATTTTGAGCTTATTTTCAAAGATAAACCCAAGGATCTGCAAGTCATGGCAGTTGTCAAAGATGATGCAGCGGGGCACGGGATAATTGAAATGGCTGAGGAGGCAATAAACGCCGGTTGTAGCCAGCTGGCTGTCGCTTGTCTTTCCGAAGCAATCGAATTGAGACGACACTTTACCGAGATTCCGATTCTAATTTTTGGCGAGCGGCAAGACGAGGAGATTCCGCGTTGTGTCCGTCAGAATTTTTCAGTACAGATCCAATCCGTAGAAAAAGCAAAATTGATTGGTGAATTATCCATCAAACAACGGGTTGAGTCGGTGGTTCATTTCAAAGTAGACACGGGAATGGGACGCTATGGAGTGCGCTGGGACAATGCCGTGGAGGTTTTTAAGGAAGTTAACCGGATCGAAGGCATTCGCATTGAAGGGATCATGACCCATTTTGCCCAATCGGATGAAGCCCTTAAAGATCATGCAAACCTGCAATGGAAACGATTCACTGATGTTGTGGAAACTCTAAAAGCCGAGGGTATCTTGCCACCGCTGGTCCATGCGTGTAACACTGGTGGGTATTTGGATTTGCCACATGCTCATGGCAACCTGGTTCGTATCGGAATATTGCCTTGCGGAGTCTACCCTTCAAAAGTTTGCCGTAGAATAGAGATCGAGGGTCGGGAATTACGGCAAGCCATGCGAGTGCTGGCCCGAATTGCCTTTATTAAAACCCTTCAGCCGGGAGATACCCTTGGCTACGGTATGCATTTCACGGCTGAAAGAACAACAAGAATTGCCGTGCTACCGGTGGGGTATGGTGACGGATATCCCAGACTGAGAAACAAGGGCTTTGTTTTGATCAACGGAATGCGAGCGCCACTGGTGGGAGGAAACGCCATGGATGCCACCATGGTGGATATCACCGGTATTGAAGGCGTCAAAATCGGTGATGAAGCGGTTTTACTTGGTAAACAAAAGTCCGAAGAAATTACTGCAATGGAATTGGCTGATCTCATTGGAACAGTAACTTACCAGGTTTTAGCAGGCTGGACCCGCAGGATGGATCGGATCTATCTATAAACCCTGGTTTTAGGGAATGGTTCGAAACAGGGTATTTGAAAGCAGAAGTTCAAGTAACAGCAATCCCAGTCCTATTATTACAAAAGTCGGGAAAATCTCCTTATAGGTTGTGAACCGTTCATCAAATTGACTCTTCTCCATCTCGTCAATCTGTTCGTATATCTTTACAAGTGATTCACCGGAGTCTGCCTTGGCAAACAATCCCCCGGTGATAGTTGCTACATTTTCCAGTATACTTGTATCCAGCGGTCTGTCCATTAAAGAAAAAAACTGACCGAACAGTGAATCCTGCCGTTTATAATTTTGATCGCTGACAATAGCAATGGTATAGACTTTTATATCGTTATCAGCGGCAAATCGGGCAGCCTCAAGAGGAGACATGCCTCCTCGGGTTTGCTGGCCATCGGTTAGCAGAATAATAATTTTTGATTTTACTTTGTATTCATTATTTTTCTCGCCGGCTTTTTTCAAGAGCTCATCTACACTGATCAATCTTAACACTGAATAATACAAAGCATCACCTATCATGGTGCCGTCTTCAACCCGGCTGGCGGGACGTATTGTTTTGGCAAAATTAACCAGGGTGTTGTGATCCAGCGTTAAAGGAGAGTTTTCTTCGACAAATCCGGCAAAACTGTTCAATCCAATCATATCATTTGAGCGCCCTTGCAATCCGGAATCATTTCCTTTGATGAATTCTGAAAACACCTGTTTTACGACACTCAGGCGATCCGATTCCTCTCCTTGGAATGTCAGGGGTTCCGTCATGCTTGAGGAGCGGTCGATCACCATTTGAATGGCGACGCCCTCCCTGGCTGTTTTGATCACTTCCAGGCCTTTTTGTGGTCTGGCAAACGCAACCAGCAACACAAAAACAGCTGTAATACGCAAAGCAAGTGGAATCCAGTGTAGTTTAAGCTTCCAGCTGAAACCCGCAGCTTTGATCTGTTCCAATCCGGAGAAAGTAATGGGAGCTATCGCCTTTTTTTTCCTGTGAACCAGGAAAGCGAGAAGTAAGTAAAGCAGGAACAACCCGCCTGCACCCAACATGATTGTATAGTTAAACTTCATCTGGTTTTCCGGTTGTTTGAATAAAGGTGCGAACGTTGCCCAGGGCGTCTTCACTGATTTGAGGCCCGGGTTGAAAGGTCGCAAATTTAACCAGGTCCGCCAGCTGCAAAAACCGATTTAACTCGTATCGTTGCTCTTCTGAAAAGGTGCGTGTCCGAACGATTTCCTGGATAAATTCCTCAGTGGTCTGCTCTTTGGCTCGCAGACCAAAATGATGCTCCAGGTAGTTTCTTAATATGGAGGTAAGTTCAGTGTGGAAGACATTGAATTCTGCTTTGCTGATATAGTCCTGCTGTTCCAGAGCATGCAGTTTATTCAAAGCATCGGCATAGTAATCAATCAAGGGAGTGCTGATGTTGAATTCGGGTTGTTGGTTTTTTCGATACCTGAGTAATAGGAACAGGCTTGTGCTCAGAAACAAGAGAGTCAATCCTGTTACAATAGGAATCCAGATTTTGTAAGGAGGGTAGATCAACCCTTTGATATCCCTTATATCGTCCAATTTGCCAATATCTGTCGGTTTTATTTCATAGTCAATGGCTTCAGTATGGACCTGGTATACCGGCCATTCGCCGAGTTTGGCAGTCTTTTCCTTATCCAACCTGAAGTTGATAACAAACGGTTTCAGTTTAAATGTTCCGGAGAGTAAAGGCTCAAATTTGTATGTCCAGCGATTGACCAAGCGGTTGTGTTCTTCAGACCAGAATGTTTCTTCCCTGGGATTGTCAACCAAAAGCAGAGGGGAATAAACGGTTTCTGAAAGATAAGGTGGAGTTACCTGTACCCCTTCTTCAAATCGGGATTCTATTGTTACGGTTAAAAAGTCAATTAAATCCAACTTGCTTTCCGAGAGTTGCACTATCACTTCAATTGGGGCTCCCCCCCTGGTGTATTTAAATTCGGTAGGAGTATCCGGGGGTTCCTGTTTTTCAATCTCCTTGTTGCCTGTTTCGCAAGCTGTGTAAAGCAGGGTAGCCAGCAGGAAACAGGTTAGCGGCAGCCAAAGTCCTCTTTTCATTTCAGCCGTCTCCTTTTGAAAAACATCATCAGGTCTTTTTCAAATGGTTTATCTGTCCGTACCTGTAAACTATCGATGCCGCTTTTGCGAAACCGGGCCTTTCTCTCTTCCTTTGTTTTTTTAACGTTTTGTTGATACCGCTGATTCCATGATTTGTTGCCGGTATCAACCAGGCAAAGCTCCCCTGTTTCGGGATCATATAGGTGAACCAGACCAAAACCTGCCAGGTCTTCTTCTCGGGGATCGGTAATTTCAACGGTAACCAGGTCGTGTTTTTTATTTGTGAGGTTAAGGTTTTGAAAATAGTTGTGATCCTGAAAATCAGACACCAGAAATACCACAGCCCTTTTTTTAATCACTTTGTTGAAGTACTCAACAGCCGTATTAATACAGGTTTTTTGACCTTTGGGTTTAAAATACAAAAGTTCACGAATCACCCGCAATACATGAGTTTTCCCTTTTTGCGGAGGAACAAACAGCTCAACCTGATCCGAGAACAGAATCAAACCAATTCGATCGTTCTTTTTTATGGCGTTAAACGCTAGAATCGCACAGAGTTCGGCTGCTGTTTCTTTTTTTAATTGCCGTTTTGAGCCGAATTGTCCGGAAGCGGAAATATCGACCAGGAAAATTACCGTGAGTTCGCGTTCCTCAACATAGCTCTTAACAAATGGATGCCCGAATCTTGCTGTGACATTCCAGTCGATCATGCGTTCTTCATCGCCTTCCTGATATTCCCGAACCATATCAAATTCCATACCTCGCCCTTTAAACGCACTTTGGTACTCACCTGCCATTACATCGTCAACCATGCGGCGTGAGCGAATATGAATCTGTCGCACTTTTTTTAGAAGTTCTTTTTCAGGGATAAGAGAGGAAGGCTGTTCAGCCTTTTTTTTGAAGAAAAACATAGATATAAGATAAGGGAACCGGGAAACTAAAAATGTTGCAGAGGATCTGGACCTCAAGATTAGAGAATGGTATCTCTTAGGGTTAAAAAATGTCAATACAGCATCAGCCGCTGTTTATGGATTGTTTGTCCGATTCTGATTGATGATGCATCCGCAGGGCTTTATTTCCCAAAGAATTTAAAAGCACCTGTCACAAGCGCTGCAACTCCTGTTTCAGCAACGGATTACTGATTCTCGAAAAAATGGTAAAAGGTGGTTGCAAATTGAGACAAAAGACATCCGCAATCCATTATGTTCAGAAAACGATTTTTTCAACAGGTCGATTCCAATTGGGATTCCAATGTTAAAAAACGATGATTGAAACCGCTGACAACATCAGTCTGAAAGTCGGGAATATGCTTATTTTGTGGTGATTGAATGGTTGAAATTACAAAAAGGACTTACAAAAATATAGATCGTCATTATATACTAAATACAATAGAACCTATTTTGGTCTTATCAACTGTTGGAACATAACCGAGTTGAGGGATTAATTTTCATTTGCAGGTTTGAATTATGAACGAGGAACTTGAGGTTATGGCGAGTTATACCTGGACTCCGGAAAACCCGGAATTTAATCATATTAAGCAAAAACTGCTGGAGTATTATGTTACCATGAATTACGCTAACTCCCAGTTTAGTATCAATGCTTTTGAGAGAGTCGCCAGGAGCCTTTTTGTTCCAAACGGTCAAAGGTCCCACACATATAACGACAATCCCTTACCAATCGGCCACGGCCAAACCATTAGTGCGCCCCATATGGCGTTTATGGAATGTGACGCCCTGGACATCCTTCCCGGTGACAAAGTCCTTGAGATCGGCAGCGGCAGTGGCTATCACGCATCTATTGCAGCAGAAATGTGTGCCCCCAGCAACGTCAAACCACAAAACTGGGAACCTCTCACCCGGTATTACGATGATTCGGTGTATGACGGTTATCGTGATAAGTGGGGACAAGTAGTGACTGTAGAACGATTAGAACCCCTGGTGAAATATGCCCGCAAAAACATCGAAAAAGCCGGGTATGCTGATCGAATCACAGTGGTTCATGGGGATGGTACCGTTGGTTTGGAAGCCCAGGCACCTTACGATAAAATTCTTGTAACAGCGGCCGGTCCGGAAGTTCCTGAAATGCTGAAAAGACAGTTAAGGGTAAACGGCAGATTGATTATTCCTGTCGGTAGCAAGAATTTTTATCAGGAATTGCTGCTGGTAACCAGAGAAGCAGAAGACCGCTGGTCACAGCATAATATTGGTGGTGTGGTGTTTGTTCCTTTAATTGGAAAGTATGGATTCAACGATTAAACAGCTGAATCCTTAATGCTAGCCTAATATCTCCTCGATTTTTGCCAGCACGGTATTAACGCTGAATGGCTTTACAATATAGCCGTCGATCTCCAGTTTGGCTGCTTTCATGATATCATCCTGCTTTCCTAATGCTGTGATCATAAGGACGGGAACCTGCTTTTGATCAATGCTCTCCTCTCTTATGGCTTTTAGGAGCTGTAACCCATCCATTTCCGGCATCATCCAGTCTGTCATAACAAGATCAAATTTCTCCTCTTGCATCATCTCCCAGGCAGACCTACCATTGTCCGCCTCGGAAACATGGTTGAATCCTAATGTTTTCAGGATGTTTGCCAGCAATTTCCTGTTAATGTCATCATCCTCAACCAGGAGGATTCGAATCTCTTTGTTAACACCCATGCAATAGACCTTTAATGGTGAATGTCTTCTATGCCTCAAAATTCCGGGCAAAACCTATTATTCCATTTATACACTTTGCCCTGTAAATAAGTCAAAATAAGCCTGAAAAAAGCTCTCCCGACATATGGCCAATCAACTTTCTAACCGTAATGTGAGTAAAAACACCAGGTTTAACAGGCTTGGTTGCAGACGTATGTGGACACGCAAAATGCAATAAGTCTCTTATGGAAGCAACATATTGGAATCCCGGTTCACCGATTCTTGGAAAACCTTGGGCTGTTTTTGAAACAGTCACAATTCAATGACTTAAACCTGGGAATTGATAAACCAGGTTCCATAATCGTGTAGCAACATGAAATCGACAGAACGATTGTCAACGGCTTTCAAATCACACAAGGGAACAACGCACTCTTTTTTTTCATCGGACGCTAACTTCAGTTTTCCCAACAACCCGTACATATCGTCGTTAGAGTTTTCCAAACCATAGAGCACATACCTTTCGAGATCAGCTTTTCCAATAACATCACACGGAAGAGCTAAGGCCTGACTAAGTAGTTGATAGAAAACAGAGAGGGTTTCGGTGTTGACATCTTTTTCGGCGCAATTAGCAAGTATCTTATCGATGCGCTCACTTTGTTCATCAGTCGGTGTTGTCATAACAATGGTGATGCTTAATTGGTGAATGAATTTGGCTTAAAAAGTTTTGTCCGTCAGTTATCGATATTTAAAAAGTCATAATTTTAGTGATTATTATGGTCAGCCAAAACAGAATTATCAATTGAAAACCGCACCGACTCAATTGCTTGAAATGAAATCCACCCCGGCTTCGTGTTATAGACAAAGGCATTAAAAACCATTTATCAGGTTTACTGCTCTTGCTTGAATCTGGATGACCTTTTACAATAAGTATCATGCAATGTCCTTTAATTATTGCTTTTTGCTAACTCCACTTAGAATCTTAGATGAGCAATCCAATTCATATGTTGATAGAATTAGCCAGTCTTGTTTTAAACGGCTTGGCTGTGGCCATTTTAATCAGAGCTTTGCTTTCCTGGTTTCGTCCTGATCCCAGGAATTATTTTGTCCAACTGATTGTAAAGATTACTGATCCTATTTTAAGACCGTTGGAGCGGGTAATTCCCCCACTGGGTGGATTTGATATCACACCTATTATCGCGATAGTATTGATTCAGCTGGTTCTGGGAGCACTCCCAATGTTGGCCGGCGGCTATTAATCCCTTCCCCGGATCGGTCCGGTTGCGATTCGGGATGATAAATTTTCCTGCTTAGCCTTCCTAAATTCCGCTACGACTTTTTACAGGGTCCATTGCCGAGGTATTGATCTCCAGACCCTGCCACAATGAGAATTGTCAGACCTTTCTTGCTTGGTGCATGCTTGAGTCGGATGGTTGGGTTCTAAATTGCTGATATGTTTAGGTACCAACTTCAGACAACATGCTTGATCAAAAAACTATTGCTTATTATTTTCTTAATTGGCAAAATAACCAAATAAAATACGGAGATATTCAATGGAAAACCAGGATAAGACACGATACGAAGAACAAGCCAAAATAATCAAAGCGTTGGCTCATCCCAGTCGGTTGATGATTGTGGATGAATTAAACAAGGAAAAGCGGTGTGTAGCCGATCTGACTCAAATGGTGGGGGTGGATACTTCAACGGTTTCCAAGCATCTGAGTGTGCTTAAAAATGCGGGTCTCGTGGTTGATGAAAGACAGGGCACCACAATCTATTATCATTTGCGTATGCCCTGTTTAATGGACTTCATCCAGTGTGTCGAATCGGTCATGGAATCAAATGCTTTGGGTCAGATGGAAACCATCATCAGTTGTAAAAAAAGATAAACAAATGACCGCTAATCTGATACTTTCCAGTTTGGCCAAATAATCAATTACGAATAATTGGAATTTAAATGATTTGGAAAAGTGAATGGCGTCCTTTGATTTGGATAACAGGAGTCTTTTTACTTGTATTTTTTCTCCCACTTGGAATGCCAAGGTTTGATAATGCCATTATGGAGGCGTTCCATTTGGCAAAATGGTATGCACGGGAGCATGTCATTCTATGTCTTATTCCTGCCTTTTTCATTGCGGGAGCAATCGGAGCCTTCATCAGCCAGGGCTCTGTGATGAAATACCTGGGGCCGCAAGCTAACAAAATGCTGTCTTATGGGGTGTCATCCGTTTCTGGTTCCGTTTTGGCTGTTTGTTCTTGTACAGTGCTTCCTCTTTTTTCCGGAATTTACAGAATGGGGGCTGGTATAGGCCCGGCCACGGCTTTTTTGTATTCCGGTCCGGCCATCAATGTATTGGCCATAATTCTTACTGCAAGGATTCTTGGGGCTCAACTGGGAATAGCCAGGGCTGTTGGAGCGATATTGTTCAGCATTATCATTGGTCTCCTAATGCATGCTGTTTTTAATAAAGAGGAAAAGAAAAAAAAGGCGACTTTTGCGATGCCGGAAGATGACGATGGTTTGCCACTATGGAAAAATGCTTTGTTTTTTTTATCGATGGTATTGATTCTGGTTTTTGCCAACTGGGGAAAGACGGATGCAAGCAGCGGTTTTTGGTTTGTAATCTTTTCAAAGAAATGGCAAATCACGAGTCTGGCGGCACTGGCTCTTTCAGGTATTCTTGTATTCTGGTTAAAACTTAAATGGTGGAAATGTACTCTGGTCATTGTGCCGGTTGCTTTGCTAGCCTGGCTGTTGCCTGACCAGCCCCTGGTGGTTTTTGGTGTGGGAGCAATCGGTCTTTCCATCATTACCAGCACTGGTGGCGGTTCTGCTGAAGAATGGTTTCAACAATCCTGGGATTTTGCCAAACAGATCATGCCGTTGTTATTGATTGGAGTGTTGATCGCGGGATTGTTGCTGGGGAGACCAGGGACGGAAGGAATTATCCCTTCGCAATGGGTCGACCGGGCCGTGGGGGGTAACTCTTTTCGAGCCAATCTGTTGGCAAGTGTGGTAGGTGCGTTTATGTATTTTGCCACACTGACAGAGATACCCATTCTGCAGGGATTGATTGGAAATGGAATGGGGCACGGACCTGCATTGGCATTGCTGCTTTCGGGGCCTGCATTATCGCTGCCGAATATGTTGGTCATTCAATCTGTTCTCGGAACCAAAAAAACATTTGTGTTTGTAATACTGGTGATAACGATGTCCACTATCTGTGGGATGATGTTTGGTGCAATGATGATGTGAATTTGCATCATGTTTACAAAATGTAACCTGGATTGACTAAAAACTGTAATTAGCAAGGTCCGGTTAGAAATTGCAGTAATAACGCTTTTTATGATTTTGTTCCTTTCCTCTGAAAAGGCAGAAACGATATTGAAATGCTCCTTCAGAGCATTGATCGTCTTGTGAAAAGAGCCCAGGGTTCCGCTACGTTCACCCTGGGCTTTTATGAAGCCCTCCTCTGGAGTGCATTGATACAAGGTAGTTCTTATTTTGATCCGCCAGACACAGTAACGTTTAACCGGACATGCTAATTTAACTCTCACCAAAGGGAATATTCTTTATAGGAAAAATAATGAAAACGATTAAGATACTTGGCTCGGGTTGTGCCAAATGCAATAAACTGTATGAGTTAGCCGATCAGGCTGCAGGTGAGCTTGGTATTGATTATCAAATGGAGAAGGTCAGCGATATTGATAAGTTTGCTGATTACGGTGTAATGATCACTCCTGCCCTGGTAGTGGACGGTAAAGTTAAATCTACCGGAAAGCTGCCCATGCTGGATAAACTGAAAGAATACATTGCTGACTAACATTTACTATTTTCAGGTGTTCGGGCACCGATTATCTGTTAATGCCAAATAGAGAGGTGTAAAATGGCAGCAACCAAGCGATTGTCTTTTCTGGATCGATTTTTAACCCTGTGGATTTTCTTGGGTATGTTTATCGGTGTGATGTGGGGATATCTTTTTCCCGGTATCCGAGAGGTGATAAACAGTTTCCAGGTGGGCACAACCAATATACCCATTGCTATTGGGTTGATTTTGATGATGTATCCACCCTTGGCTAAGGTGAAATATGAACAACTGGGCAAAGTGTTCAGAAACTGGAAAGTCTTGTTGCTCTCCCTCGCTCAAAACTGGCTGGTCGGACCAGTGCTGATGTTTGTACTGGCGATTACTTTCCTGAGCGGTTATCACGAGTATATGGTGGGATTAATTTTGATTGGTTTGGCCCGTTGCATTGCCATGGTGATCGTCTGGAATGATTTGGCCGATGGTGATACGGAATATTGCGCCGGTCTGGTGGCTTTTAATTCTATTTTTCAGGTGCTGTTTTTTTCGGTATACGCCTATATTTTTATTACCGTAGTCCCCCAGTGGTTAGGCATGAAGGGAGTGACCGTTGATATTTCCATCGGACAAATCGCTGAAAGTGTTTTTATTTACCTGGGTATCCCGTTTATCGCAGGGATCATTTCACGTGTAGTGGGACTGAAATTAAAAGGCCAGGAATGGTATGAAACCAAATTCATCCCCAAAATCAGTCCAATCACTCTAATAGCATTGCTATTCACCATTCTGGTGATGTTCTCTCTCAAGGGAGAGTACATCGTACAACTCCCGCTGGACGTCGTTCGAATTGCCATTCCGCTTTGTATCTACTTTGTTCTGATGTTTTTTGTATCATTCATCATGTCATACCGGGTTGGTGCTACGTATCAACAATCCACCACCCTTAGTTTTACTGCTGCTTCCAATAACTTTGAACTGGCTATTGCTGTGGCGGTGGCGGTATTTGGAATCGATTCGGGACAGGCGTTTGCTGCGGTAATCGGCCCCCTGGTCGAAGTACCGGTGTTGATCGGTCTGGTAAATGTTGCCCTCTGGATTAAAGCTAAATTTTTTCCATACACTGAGCAGGGCGAAACCGGAATGATTCATCTACCGACCAAGCCGGTTTAAATCCGGTTATCAGTTATCGGCTATCGGTTGACTCAGTGAGATTGTTGAGGAGTTGCTTATTAACCACCACCCGGAACACGGGCAACTGATGGGTAACTTTGTTACCCGTCCTGTATTTCTTAATTGTTACAAGAATTTAATATCATACTTATGGCAAGCGTACTAATTTTGTGCACGGGGAATTCCTGTCGCAGTCAGATGGCGGAAGGGCTTTTTAAAATGTTTGCGCCGGATTGGGAAGTCTATTCTGCAGGTACAGCGCCCACCTCAGAAGTTCATCCGCTGGCGGTTAAAGTGATGGCAGAAATGGGGATCGATCTGAGTGCTAACTATCCCAAGTCGACTGACGAGTTTATGGAAAAGGACATCGATTATGTCATCACGGTTTGTGATCACGCCCGGGAGACTTGTCCTGTATTTACAGGAAAGGTGAAAAACAGACTGCACATTGGATTCAGAGATCCGGCGGAAGCAACGGGAACTGATGGGGAAATCATCAAGGTGTTTCGCGAGGTTCGGGATGAAATCAAAACCCGACTGCAGGAGTTTCACAGTTCTATCCAATAAGCTTCTTGATATTCTAATAATTAGAAAAAACGGAGATTTTTCTATTGCGACACAGTCTGTTTGCTTGATCCATCCTACATTCAGTCTGTCATTTCAGGCGCAAATTCAAATGCTTAAAGCTTAACTATAGGATGGATCCAGGAGCAGAGCGACGGATCCACCTCTGAGTCTAAAAGACATTGCCCCTTTAGGCTCTCTGATATTGAATTGAGAGCTATCTAAAGATAAGAACTAAGCTGATTCACTGAATCGGCCTGTCAAAACGAACATGTCTTCTTCGATGCCCGAATTCACTTTGCAGGGAAGGGTTTTGAACAGGTTGATCATGCCTTTATTGGTTGGAGAGGTAAAGGCTACAAAACCTTCGATGCCGTTATCGATAGCGGCATGATACAGTTTTTCCATTATAATTTTCGCCAATCCTTTTCCCTGCCAATCCTTGGATACCGAAAATGCGACCTCAGCCACGTTGCTGGCGTGTCCTTTCAAATAGGCACCCATTCCAATCACCTTTCCAAATCCAAATTCTCCTGTTACGGCAACCACAGTGAGATCCTTTTTATAGTCGATCTGAAACATTTCTTTCATGTCGTCTCGCAGGAACTGGGATTTCTCATGGAAAAATCGTGATTGAATGTCTTCATGTGTCAGGTTGTAAAAGTGTTCCTGGATTCTTCTTCCATCCACTGGCTTGGCCGCACGGAATCGTACACCTTGTCCGTCGATATCCCTGGTTTCTTCCATTTTTGCGGGATATACACCTGTGATAAAATCATCCAGTGTTCGTTTTTTAGCCAGCAATCCCATGTCCTTGGCTTTCTCTAATAATTCCTCCCTGAAATCTGGATGAGAAAGACTGATCATGGCCATGGCTCGTTCTTGCAGGGATTTACCAAACAGGTTCACTGCTCCGTATTCAGATACCACATACTGAACATCACTGCGTGGAACTACCACAGAACTGCCTTCCAAAGTTGGTACAAATCGACTTTCCGTTCCCTTTTGTCGCGTGGACGGTATCAGGATGATAGATTTTCCACCCGGAGACAGGGTGGATCCCCTGACAAAGTCAAGCAATCCTGTAACTCCGGAGTAGTTGTCCTTGGGTAAAACCTCTGCCGCAACTTGACCCGTAAAATCAATAGCCATGCCGACATTGATGGCCACCATTCGGTTGTTCCGGGAAATGGTGTTGGGATTGTTGACATAGTCGGAAGGAAAAAATGAAACGGAAAGGTTGTTATTCAAGTATTTATAAAGTTTTTTGGTGCCAATGGCACTGCTGGCAACCATTTTGCCATCGTGCAATCCCTTTTTGCGATTGTTGATAACACCCCTTTGGGCCAGTTCCATCATGCAATCAATAAAAAACTGACTGTGTACACCCAGATCATTCTTTTCGGAGAGTGCAATCATGATGGCTTGCGGGGTATTTCCCAGACCCATTTGAATGGTGGACCCATCTTCAATCAGGTTACCAACCAGGTTTCCAATCGTATGTGCCGAATCAAATTCTTCAACCGGATCGATAGTAAGAATGGGCTCGTCTTGTTCTACAATGACATCCACATCATTGATATGAATGTTCCCGTATCCAAGAATTCTAGGCATTTGCGGGTTAACCTGGGCGATGACAAGGTCGGCAGATTGAGCTGCAGCCAGGGTGACATCCACTGATACACCAAGACTCATCCAGCCAAATTCATCCGGGGGAGCTACCTGAATTAAAGCTGCCTGCAGGGGGAGTTGCTTGTTTTTAAACAACCCGGGAACCGCAAACAGGTTCATGGGCGCAATGAAGCGTTTTACTTCAGCCAGGTTGGAGCGTGTAGCTGAACCCTGGTAGATGGAGCGAACAGTAAAATTATTTCCGGCAGATTTGTTTGCAATCAAACTTAAAGGTGAGCTCTGGGAACTCATTAAGCGCACTATTTCGAGATCGGAAAACTGGGTGGCCTTTTCGACGAGTGTGTTTACCAGGTGCATCGGCTCACCGCAAGAAGAGCCAATAAATATCCTTCGACCTGACTGAATTTGCCTGATAGCCTCCTCAGCAGGAAGGAGTTTTTCCAGATAGCTTGAATCTTGACTGAAGTGTCCCATGGCTGCGTTTTCAAATGAAGGTTAAAATATCTGAAAATATGAAATATTTTCAATAATAACCAATTGCGATTAGTGAATTTTAACCCGGTCGGGCTCTCATTACCACCCAGAAATTGGAAATTTGCCTGGTCAAAATTGAAAGAAGGATTTGTTGACGTTATTGGAGATTCCTTTGTAAAAGCAATAAATTTTGCTTTTCGAACGTAGCCAGGTTGATGAACAACAAATTGCTCATCTTACAATGTGTTTATAAATATTTGATATTTAATAAAAAAAATAAAAAGGAATGTAAGATGGATCAAGCAAACAGGATCCATCAATATCATGAGGGCGAATGATTGGCGTGTTTAACGCCGGCCGAAGTGAAGAACAAAACTGGTACCCGACTCATCGTTCTCCGCCCACATGCGATAGCCCATCTCTGCCATATAATTGGCACAGGCATGCAAGCCATATCCTCGATGGTCTTTTTTAGTGGTATAGCCAAACGCAAAGATCTTATCCAGTTGATCATCGGAGACTCCTTTCCCGTTATCTCTGAAGCTGAGTAAAATAGCACCGTCAGATTGTTTTAATTCGATGGTGATTTGCCTGTTATGCACAGGGTTATCTGTCAAAGCATCTTGTGAATTTCGAGCCAGGTTAATTAAAATGCTGATCAGCTTGGTTTTATTGATCTTGATTTTGGGAACACTAGAAAATTTTTTGTGAATTTTGATATTCAGATCTTCCAGGGATTCGGACACAACTGATAAGGAGTCCTTAATTGTTTCCTGCAAATCATGATTTTCCATTACTCGGTTTGAATCGGAATGGCTGTATTGATCGCTGATCACATCAACAATAGCGTCAATTTTTTCATTCAGTCGCACAAAATGGGTAAACACTTCGATTCGTTGATCTGTCAGCTCATGTCCAAGGGTCAAGTAGTACTCCAACAACATCTTTCCTTTGGGATCGCTGATAATGAAATTCTCAAGGTCGTCCTTATTTTCTTCCATCATCATGCTGGCAGATTTTAGTTCGGCAATGGGAAAACGCTCTACCGTTTCTTCGATCAATTGGGCGGATGTTTTGATATTATTGAGGAGATTGCCGACATTGTGAAGCGTATTAGCTGCAACATCAGCCATGCCGGCTTTGTGGGCCTGGTCAATAAGTCGGTTTTGAGCTTCCTCCAGGGCTTTGGTGCGCTCTTTAACGCGGATATCCAGCTCTTCATTGGATTTAATCAGTTCAACTTTTACGGCCTCTATTTGTCTGAGGCTATTAGTACTGTCTCTCCATCGGCGATAAGAAAACCAGCTAAGGCAGATAGCCAGCACCGGAATACATAACAGGAGTTCATCAAGTTCCAGTTCTTCATGATCTCTTGTAAAATCAAACACACGTTCGAATGCATCGATCTCTGCCAACATGATGGCGCCGACTATTGTGATAATCAAGACAATGAGAAGATCCAAAAAGACTCTGTTTTTGAAAAAAGCTTTCATGGTAATCCGATATCAATTCAACTCATCTGTTGTTATGATTCTCTGTGAGCATACCTTATTGTTAGGCGAATAGCATTAATTAATTTCGATAACCGGCGGATCAACGGATCATACGCGAATTAGCCATTGCAAGCCTGCATGAATTGGGGTGAAATGATCCGGAAGTTAACAGCGAATTAAAATAAACTGACATCTTGTGAAATTAAACATGCAACAATCAATTGCACATATCGCCCTTGTAGTACGAGACTATGATGAGGCAATCGAGTTTTACACAAAAAAACTCCATTTTAGCCTGGTGGAAGATACCTATCAGCCGGAACAGGATAAACGCTGGGTGGTGGTTTCACCTCCGGGTATAAAGGGCGCATCATTGCTGCTGGCGAGAGCGTCCAAACCGGAACAGGAACCGTTTATCGGGAATCAGGCAGGAGGCAGGGTTTTTCTTTTTCTCAGTACAGATGATTTCTGGCGTGATTACAATGAAATGAAGGAAAAAGGCATTGTGTTTATCCGTGATCCCAAAGAGCAGGATTATGGAATAGTTGCAGTGTTTGAGGATTTGTACGGTAATCTTTGGGATCTGGTGCAGTTTAAGTAAAATCGATAAGACCAACCGCACCGGATTGGAGAGGAATTGGCCAAATAATTGTTTTACCAGGATTACAGCAAAAGCCTGGCGCTGCAGACACCTCCGTTTGGGGATGTACTAAAAGCTTTGATCAATGATAGCGAGTAATGTTACCGGTCTTGTAAGCACTTGAGTGACTCATAAACGATAACTGAGGAAAAATTGTGAAACCCTTGAGATTTAGATTAAGGCCTCATATACTAGTTGATAATCGTTTTTACCGAAGATCTTAGGGCAGGAGAAACATGCACTACACATTGGAATTAAACCAGGGGATATTTGAAGTAAAAACGGGTGGTGATGCGGAAGTGGTCAAGTTCAAGGAGTTTATCCACGAAATAGTCAATCATGACAAGTGGGTGCCCGGAAGTCCAATCCTGGTAGATCATACAGACATGAATGCCGGACCATTGGAATTAAGGGATCTGAAAAAAATAGCTGACTATTGTAAAAAATACAGCAAAAGCCTGGGATTCTCAAAATGCGCAATTCTAACCCCGAGGGATCTTGAGTTTGGTGTAGGTAGAATGTGGCAGGTCTTTGTGGAAATCAGTGTTTGGGATGTGACCCAGCAGATATTCAAAGCCAGGGAAAAAGCCTTGGAATGGCTAAAGGAATGAATATAACCAATAATTATAGTAGCTAAAGACTATGCACCCTGTTTCTAAAATTTGATTTTTAAGGAAAAGAATTTGGAACCGATTGTATGGACCGACGAGTTAAGCGTCGGGATTGTTCTATTTGATGAGCAGCATAAAAGACTGGTGCGAATGCTAAACAGAATGATTGCAGATCCTTCTGCTACCACTCGATCTGAAACAATTTCCGACATTTTGACGGAACTCACCCGCTATGCCCAGGAACATTTTAAATGCGAAGAAGATTGGATGATTCAACACAACTATCCCCGACTGGAGGAGCATAGGGAAAAACACATGGATTTTAGAAAAACAGTTGCAGAGTTGTGTGTTGCCACCAGCAGCGGATTGGATTCTGTTCCCAAAATCCTTCTGGAATATTTGAAAAACTGGCTAACACAGCATATTCTCCATGAAGATATGATGTTCAAACCTTTTAATGAAACGTTGCAATCAAAACAAACCACAGGTTAGCCCGCCGTGACTGCCTCATTTTTGCAAGATTCAGTATAAAAACAATTTGAAGCAAGAAACTAAAAGGATGTTTTGTGGCTGACAGCTATACGGAAGATGATTTTATCTCATATTGTGATCTGCTTGCCGCCAAGGATAATTTTTTAAAGCAGATAATTACGGACTATGGTTATCCTCCTTTCTGGCATCGAACACCTGGCTATGAAAGTCTGGTGAGGATTATTCTCGAACAGCAAGTGTCATTGGCTTCAGCTTTAGCCTGTTTTCGTAAACTGAAGAAAAAAGTTGGCAGGATCACTCCAAAAACAGTGTTGCCTCTGTCTGATGACGAGTTGAGGGAGTGCGGATTTAGCAGGCAGAAAACCCAATACGTTAAAAATCTTGCCCTGGCAATAAAAGAAAAGAAAATTTCTTTGCCAAAGCTTTTGACAAAAAAAAGTGAAGACATCAGGAACGAGCTAATAACAATAAAAGGTATCGGCCATTGGACAATTGATGTCTACCTGCTTAATTGCCTTCACAAACTCGATATTTTTCCAATAGGTGACCTGGTGCTAATCAAATCGTTAAGAGCTGTGGGGTTAGTGGAGAAAAAGGATTCAAAGGAGGAGATTCTTAAGAAAACAGAGAAATACAGACCTTATCGATCTATATTAAGCATCTTGCTCTGGCATAAATACATTAATGAAAATGGCATAGACCCGTCATTGCTGGATTAGAGTTATAGATGTCTAAGCATCTTTTCTGGCAATTTTGATTGCCTCCTCCAACACATCCACATCTCCTATATGATTTGCCATCAATAGAATCAATCGGGCATTTACCCTGTTGCTTTGTGCTTCGTTCAAATCCTTGTGCATATCAATCAGGGCTTCATAAAAATCATCTCCCGGCCTGTAAGGCTTGAAGACTTTCTGGCCTTCACGATGGAAATTGGATTTTGTGTTTAATGTCATGATTTAATTGGTTTCAATGTAGTGTTTGTATGTTGGGTCAAGAGACCTTTTGTAAATTGCTTCAGTCAAGATACTGATAAACAAAATCATTCATTACACGTTGCCCTTTTCAAAGCTGCCACAACCTTCTGAAAATCAAATATCCGCCACCTGGCTGCGACATGCTGATCCGGACGTACAAGATAGGTTGTGCCTGGTTCTCCGTCAAAACGCTCCTTGGCCATTCCTTCACTATCTTCCAAAACAAATAATCCGGGAATTTGTTTAATCTTATCCGAAATGATTATCAACTGAACCGGAATCGATTCTCCCGTGATTCGTTGTAACGCTTCAATATCCTTTTGCCCAAGTTCGGTCGCGGAATCTGTAAAGTACAATAAGTGAAAACTGCTGTCGAGGACTGACAACAGCCAGGGTTCACCGTTGAGTCCTTTTACAGGTGCGTCAGCAACCACATTTCCCGGTACCAGTTCACCGGCAAAGGAATCTTCATCGGCTGTATTCAGACTGGAGTCATCCAAAATAGCAGGATCAGACAGGCGACCTGAATTGCTTAAATCCCGGGCAAATTCGAAATCTGATGCCAGCTCCAAAACAGCATTGCGGAATATTTTGGAAATCCCGGACTTGGGTGACATAAAATCTGTGGTTCGGGTTGAATTCAGCAAATTTTCCCTGGCTGCCGGAACCCTTTCCGCATCATAACTGTCAAGCAGCCTTTTGGGAGCTTTGTTTTCCATTACTAGTTTTAGTTTCCAGATCAGGTTATCAGTGTCCTGGAAACCGGAATTGGCTCCGCGAGCTCCAAAAGGGGAAACCTGGTGAGCGGCATCACCGACGAACAGCAACCTGCCGTGCCTGAATTTGTCCATTTGCCGACAGCTAAAATTATAAATACTGGCCCATTCCAACTCAAATTCCACATCATCACCCATCATGGCTTTTACCCGGGGAATAACTTTCTCCGGCTTCTTTTCTTCTTCAGGATCAGCGTTTGCCCCTAGTTGAAAATCCAGGCGCCATAAATTGTCAGGCTGACGGTGAAGCAAGGTGGACCAACCCCTGTGATAGGATGGGTCGAAAGAAAACCAGCGCTCCGGAGGAAAATCGGCTTTCATGAGGATATCGGCGATTAAAAACCTGTCTTCAAAGACCTGTCCCTTGCTTTCCAAACCAACCAGAGACCGTACTGTGCTATTAGCTCCATCAGCTACAACCAGCCAGTCGCAGCTAATATTATAGACACCATCCGGAGTGTCGATGGTGAGCAGCACGGTATCCTCTGTTTCAGCAACCCCTATCACCTTGTTTTTCCAGCGAACCATCACATTATCCAGCTGATTGAGCCTTTCCACCAGGTATTCTTCAAGATAGTACTGTTGAAGATTGATAAATGCAGGTTGTTTGTAACCGGAAGCAGGCAATAAATCGAATTGTCGTATCAGTTTATCCCGATAAAAGGTTTTGCCGACTTTCCAGGTTACCCCTTTTGCTACCATTCGTTCTGCGCATCCCAAGCGATCAAGAATTTCCAAAGCCCGTTTGGACCAGCACACAGCACGTGAACCAACACTAACTGTGTTATTGTCGTCCAATACCAGGGCTCTCAGACCTTGAATGCCAGCATCTATTGCCGCTGCCATTCCGACCGGTCCGGCACCCACCACTACCAGGGGATGATGAGCCCGAGTTACCGAGGTTTGATCCGGTGACTTGATGTACTCATAAACAGGACTTTTATAGGTCAAAAACATGGAGTTTCCTGTTTAAGTTAATCCCCGGCTTGCAGGTCGTGCCACATTTTCTGATCCCTTTCTGCTGTCCAGATTTGCGGATCAACAATTCCCGAGGCTTCATCAAAGGCTCTTGAGACATCAAAAGGCAGACAATGTTCGTAAATAAACACATCTTTGAATTTTGGATCCATTTTCGAACGAATATGAGCCATAGCCTGCTTTAAATTCATGTTTTCAGCCACAGCTACTTTTGCGCTGTTGTATAGCGTGCTGACAAAGTCCCTGGTGTAATCCAATCCCTTTTTGACCTCCTCAGGGGTTTCCAGGGCAGGTCCCCTGCCTGGAACAAGCTTTTTGGGGTGGAAGGTTTCCAGATTGTCCAGGGTTTGTGGCCAATCGCCCAAATATGCATCACCGGTGTAGCAGGCTGCACCGTATTCTACGAGATCGCCTGAAAACATAACGTCTTCCCGGGGAACCCAAACAATGGTGTCGCCTTTGGTATGCCCCCTTCCAATCTGCATGATGTGCAGCTCCAGTTTTCCGAGCCAGATTCGCATTTCACCCCTGAATGTCTGGGTGGGCCAGGTCAATCCGGGGATGCTTTCCACAGCCTGAAAGAGCCTGGGAAATCTCCCGATTTCCGAATCCATATCCTGTTGACCTCTCTCAACAATTAAATCATAGGTATCCTGACTGGCAATAACCGACTGCAAGCCGGCTACCTGAAACCCTGATGCTCCCAGAACTCTTACAGCATGGTAGTGAGAAAGAACAACATACTTTATTGGCAAATCGGTAATTGAACGGACTTGTTTAATGACATCCTGCGCCATCACAGGTGTTGCCGTGGCATCAACAATCATTACGGCATCATCTCCTATGATTACACCTGTGTTAGGGTCTCCCTCTGCTGTGTAAGCCCAGCAATGTTCCGATAAGCGCGTAAAACTGGTTTGTTTTTCCTCCAGGTCTGCCGTGGAGGCGAATTTAGTAGGCATTTGTAGCCCTCCTTATCTTCATGAAAAATCGGAATGCTTTTCAAACATAACACCCTGTTATTTTAAATGGTGCCCTATGACGGGCGCAATAAAAAAAGGAAAGTACCGGGAATGCTTTTTGACTAGATTTGCAGATAGAAGTATGCTCACGGTCATGGTGAGAATCCAATTTAAAATCGCGGACTTTTAAACGAGGATGAAATGAAACAAATGCATGTCAACATTGCAATGCTTGTGATGGTTTTCTTCACATTCAGCTGTAGTCCCGGAAATACTGCAAAAAAGGCTGATCCCGAAAAACCTGATTTCAAAGCCATGGAAAAAAGGGAACTGAAAACCAAGGCTAAAAGTGAGTTGACATCCAAAGACGGCTATCTGACCGTTTCAGGGGAATGGACCAAAAAACCGGAAATCTCCTATTTCGAAACCGGAAGTTTTTATTATCTTCCTCTGCGAATAGGAACCGTCGCGCCACTGGAGTGCTATGTCTATAAAGAGAGACTTGATATGGCGAGTTCCCTGTTGAATTTTCACAATGTGATGATTAAACAATTCAAAATATCGCAAAGGGAAATTACACGGCTCAATACTTCCGCCATTGGTGATATTCCTTTTATGCGTGTCGATTTGGCATACATTAACGAACAGAAACACTACGGAAACCTTAAAACAATTGTCGGCAATAAATTCAGCAACGGTTTCGTGTGTGTTCACAATGAAATAGGTTATAAAAAAACCTTTCAGCGCATCGTTTCCCAGTTGGTAAAGAGTCTAAAAGTAAAAGACAATTCCTATCTCAAGGATTATCAATCACGAAGTATCAGTACTGTGGAGATAAACTCACAAAAAGCTGGAATTGTTGAATCTTATGTTGTGCCGTTAGATCAGAAGCAGCTTTATTATGTGGAGTATTCCAGTATTCTCATTCCCAGGTCCAAAAGTGATATTGTCACCCTCGATAAATTTGTCGGTGAAGTTAGTAATCAGAGTGGCACCCTAACCAGTGCAGATTATGTCACTCTAAAAAATGGTGAACTGGATATGGAGATTCGACTGGAGAGACAGAAAAACGGCAGGTTTGGTGTTAATGGTACTTTTTTAAGTAAAGAAATAAAAATGAACCTGAACTCGCAATTAGGTTTGATGCCAAGATATACAGTCAGCCAAGAGGTGTTGGACCATTATTTTCTGAAAAAGAAACGATCTCCGAGGGTTTTTTATATTTATTCGCCCCAGGTCAATCCAACAGCCGCATTAGAAGTTAATTACAAATTTTTGAAAAAACTGAAAAAAAAGCGCATTGAACTGGAAGAGAAAGTAGCCAGTCTCACATCGACTACGATTTACGATAAAAACGGGGCAATAAGTTCAACCATTCCCTTTGCCGGCTCAACCATGATAATGGAGCGGATCTACCATCATGAAAAGTAGGTATCTCCTCCTGTTGGTGATGCTAATGGCAATTCTGCCTGCGACCTCCATCGTTGCCCAATCCATGAGGTTTCTGCACCATCTCCAGCTTGAGAATGGCATTCACCCGGATTATCGAGAGGACAATGAGTTGATTATCAGGGCTTTTATACCTAAGCCGCTTAAATACCTGGAAAATGTGCCGCATGAAGCTTTGGAAATTGGAGGGATCAACTGATTATTCGTTTGGAGAACTACATTCCAGTCAAAGCCGGCAATACCAGCGATTATTTGCAGTCGACATTTTTAATCGATTTCGAGGAAACAGTTTTCGCAGAGATCGAAGATGACATTTTAAACCAGTTCGGCAAATCTCCAAAAGCGAGGGATCTAAATGGGTTTGTATACGATCTGTTGGAAAAAACCATGGATCGTATCTATGATCCGTCGTCAATTGTGCTTAAAAACAAAAGAGGTGGACTGTTCCGAGCATGCCACATTGCTTACGGCGCTTTTGAGAAAATACCAGATTCCGGCCAAAACAATACATGGTGTGATGCTGATGTTTAACAATCAGAAACACGAATGGACGGCATTCGGTCATGCCTGGGTCGAATACCGGGAAGACGGTGAGTGGAAAGGACTCGACCCCTCATTTAATCAGCCGACCAACAAAAACTATATTGCCAATTTTGCCCTTCAAGATGAGGGTTTAACCTATACCATGGCCATGATTAATCAGCAGATGACCATCGGGATACAAAAACTGGGAATAGAAAGACAGATAGCAACCAAATAAAAACAAAGTGATAGCTAGGTTATTTTAATTTAAGATCCTGTAAATTTTACTATTATCAAGAGGTCCATTGGAAAACATCATTATTCGAGAGGCTAGACCGGAAGATACCGGTTTGATCCTGCGTTTTATTACCGAACTGGCCATTTATGAAAAGGAACCGGATGCTGTAAAAGCAACTGAGGAATCCATCAGGGAATCAATTTTTGGAGAAAAGGCTACTGCTCATGCAATTATTTGCCTGATAGACGATAAACCGATTGGATTTGCTGTTTACTTTTACAACTATTCTACCTGGTTGGGTAGAAAGGGATTGTATCTGGAAGATTTGTATATTATGCCCGAGCATAGAAATTGCGGAGCAGGAAAAGAAATTCTTAAATTTCTGGCAAAACATGCCATGGAAAATGATTGCGGACGTTTTGAATGGAGCGTGCTGGATTGGAACGAACCGGCGATTAAGTTTTATGAAAGTATTGGTGCTCGTCCCCAAAGCGAGTGGATTATTTATCGACTTACCGGGGATAAGTTAAGCGAGTTTGTCAATAGTTGAGAATAAAGAGTTTAGGCGGGGCACTTATTTTCCGCTTATTAACAATCGAGGCTTCATCACGGTGATAAAAGGTGAGAGCCTTGATAATTTAAAGGGGAGGTTGAATGAGCGATAAGGCGTTTCAGGATTATTATCCGGATGAATTAAGCCACTGTTACGGCTGTGGGAGCAACAATGAGGCAGGGCATCAGATAAAGAGCTATTGGGATGGAGATACCACCATCGCCCGTTATCAGCCCAAGGAATATCATACGGCCATACCGGGTTATGTGTATGGAGGGCTGATTGCTTCGCTGATCGATTGCCATGGAACCGGTTCTGCTTCAGCAGCTGCCTACAAAGAAGCAGGCAGGGAACTGGGAACTGAACCTCCTCTGCGCTTTGTGACCGCTTCGTTAAAAGTGGACTATCTTGCCCCGACTCCCATGGGAGTCGAACTTGAACTGCGTGGGACAATAGCGGAAGTGAAAGAGAGAAAAGTGGTGGTTGATATCACTGTGCAAGCCGGAAACACAACCTGCGCCAAAGGACAGGTGATCGCCGTCAGGATGCCGGACAATATGCTGGGAGCTAAATAGCTTAGTTTTCGGCAAATACCTCAACAATTACAGGGGGATTCGCTGAAAGTGTGAAGTTCCCCAATATCTAATATCAAGTATTTACTTTGATCCAGTTTTTGGGATTTGATGGTACGCATTAAATCCAATCCGGGATATCCGGGTGGCTCATCTCCCAGATGGAAAGTGCCCCACTGGATTGGGATAAAATAGTCGGCACCCAGCTCCTGAAACGCTTTCAGGGCTTCTTCTATATTCATATGGGATTTATGCATAAACCACCTTGGGTGATAGGCGGTGGTCGGAATCAATGCGTAATCGATCTTAGGATATTTTCTGCCGATTTCCCTGTAACCGATAAAATATCCGCTGTCTCCGCCAAAATAGATGGTGGTTTCCGGAGTGATGAACATATAACTGGCCCATAACGAGGTGTTCTCTCCGTCAAACGCCCTCAGGGACCAGTGTTGGGCCGGCAAACAATGAATTTCAATGCCCTTGCCCAGTTTAAGGGTTTCCCACCAATCCATTTCGATTATCTCAGCTTTAGGTTGCCAGTCCTTCAAAGTATGTTTCAAACCAACAGGAACATAATAAACATAGTCTTGTGACAGCTGTTCAATACTGTCGGCATCGAGATGATCATAGTGATTATGCGATATCACCACATTTATCTTGGGAAAAAGTCGGTTGATATCCTCGGCCTTTAACGCCGGTGGCGTTTTTCTGGGAGGGAGCAAAGCCCTTTTGGAAAACATGGGATCAGTCAACCAGACCTGGTCACCGGTTTTGATTAGAAAAGTGTTGTGGCCAATCCAGACAATAAAATCATTTTCCGAATTGTTTAAAATCTGATCCGAGGTATCATCACGAAACGGCGGCAGGTAAGCCTCCTCTTCTTCCGAGTAGTGTTGGGCAGAGCTAAAACGCCAGGTCAGTATATCAGATATTCCTTTGGAGACATCAATCCAGGGGTTGAAGTATTTTCCATCTTTATAATGTTCGGCATAAAGCTCCTCAACCATAGTGGATTCAACCTCACGCAGCCAGGCGTTTTCATCGAATTCAGGTTGAGCACATCCATTTAGAACGGATATCAATATAAAAAGAAAGGCAGACCGCTTTAATGCTTTCATCGTAAAACAATCATAAGGAGAATTAAGGGGATCGAGGAAATTCACCCAGTTTTTTTAGTAACCAGACGCCACTGTTAACAGAATGTCCATTGCTGAATTTTATCTGGTAAGGCTTTCCGGATATTGAAGATTGTGAGGCAAGTTTTTGGATGAATAATTCTGCTGTCCAGGTCTCTTTTTTCGGAGCAAACCAGCTGTTCATGGCTTTATCCATTTTCATTCTCAGATGCTCCACAGCTTTTTCCGGTGAATGCTCCGTGCCGTTGCGCACAAAAACGCCATCAACCCTGGCGATTTGATCCAGTAAAAAATTGATTTTTCGCTCCTCCTGCCTCCAGTCTGCCATTAACGGCTGGGATAAAAACAGCAGGATAAATACTATTCCGGTTTTCATCCTGGTAGATTAATTCTTTTAAGCAGTTAGGGCAAACATGTAGTTTCTTGATGGTACACAATTGTAGGATGGGCAACTTGTTGCCCATCATTATGATCACGTAACTACTTCCCTTTCACCATACCTGCCTCAATCATCTGCTGGAAGAACTCAACAATAGATTCGGAAATGGGACGATAGTTGATTCCCAGTGTCTGTTTTCCCTTGGAATTATCGACCTGCCATTTATAACCAACATTCAGTTTTATCATTTTTCTTTTTAGACCTATTGCAGGAGCTGCCAACCAAACTAAAAATTTGGGCAAGGTTTTTTTAGGGAAAGGAAAGGCATTCCCATATTTGGTTTGTAATGCTTTGGATAGATCCAAAAAACTAATATTTTCTGCTGAAACGATGTGTCGACCTTCAGCCTCCGGTGTGAACCCGGCCTGGTAGTGAGCAAATGAAAGATCCCTGACATCAACGGCACCGATATAGAACTCAGGGGCACCCGACTTCATACTTCCATCACCCAATTGGCGAACTATATTAAAACTTTCCGATGTAGCATTGGGATTGATACCAGGCCCCAATACCAGGGAAGGATTAACAACCACCAGATCCCAGCGATCCTGTTTTTTATTGATTTCCCATGCTTTTTTCTCAGCTACAGTTTTGGAATAGGAATAGGCCTGGTGGTCGACAGTGGAGGTGGTGTTCCACTGTTCTTCGGTGGCGATGCCATTGGGATAAGACTCACAATCCTTGGCATCCCCGATGATTGCAGCACAACTGCTGGTTAAGACCACCCGTTTGACAGAATCGGTGGCATTTGCCGAATTCAATACATTCTCCGTTCCCTGTAGGGCTGGATCAACCAGGTCTCTTTGGGGATCCTTTACAGAACTGATAAAAGGTGACGCAGTATGAAAAACAAGTTCGCACCCTTCCATTGCTTCGTTGTAGGAGCTTTTTTGCAACAGGTCGGCTTTAAAATACTTGATCTCTCCCTTTGAATTGTCAGCAATAGCATTCAGATAGGCTAATTTTGTGCTATCATCCGGATGTCTGACAGGAGCATGTACTGTTAATCCTTCCTGCAAAAGTTTCTCTACTAATCTTCCTGCCACATATCCTGTGGCACCTGTTACTAAAACCGGCTTGTTTCTATCGATGGTTTTCATGTTCTTCTCCTTGCTTTTTGGGCGTAAAAACAGTTTTGATAAAATAAGTAAACAATGATTATATATTAAGAGAACAGTGTTTACTTGTCAAATGTTGAAAATTTAATGACATAAATATCTGAAATAATAACAAAATAATTACTAGTGATTAATTATGTACCTCCCTGCTAGGTTGATATATTTGACACAAACGTGAAAATGTGAATATTAAATAAACATAAATAACTTAATGAGGGAACATGACCTGGCAACGAGCACGTAACAAAGATCAAATAGAACAACGAAAGCAATCCTTATTGGAAGCTGCCTCGGATCTGATGGACGAAGTCGGTTTTGAGAATGTAAGCCTGCGTTCGATTTCAAAGGAAGTAGGGATTACCACGGCAGGAACCTATAGGTATTTTGAAAGCAAGGAAGCTATTTATTTGGAATTGCTAACGGAAGATCTGGCAGAATGGGTGATGTTTCTTGAGAAGGAGTTGGCTGGATATGCTGATTCCAACGACATCGATTCTGTTGCTGCAATTCTGGCAAAAAGCGTTAAGGAAAGACCCCGTATGGCGGTATTGCTTTCTATTTTGACCAGTATTCTGGAAAAAAACCTGACTCTGGAAACTCTGGCCGGATACAAGCGGCAG
This sequence comes from SAR324 cluster bacterium, assembly GCA_028282825.1. Lineage (GTDB taxonomy): Bacteria > SAR324 > SAR324 > XYD2-FULL-50-16 > XYD2-FULL-50-16 > JAHJTV01. Next base: position 187,088 of record JANQGZ010000004.1, on the reverse strand, counting down.
TTCCTGGAATTATGGCTTCGACTGGGAAATTCCATTCATGTGATTTTTCCTCCCCTAACCATGGAGCATGTTCGGAGCTTTTTGTACCAGGTGGTGATAACCATGAACGGTCTTTGGCCAATTGCCCATCCGTCAAAGATAGTTCAGGAACTTCACAAGCAACCGGAGTTTGCACCACTTGAACTTGATTTTGAGACCGAATTAAAAAAATATATCGGTGTTATCCTCAAGGGCCTGGTTCTGCCAAAGTAGGTTCTTCCTGCCAGAAAGCCGCAATTTAATTCGAATTGAAATTATTATTATTGAAGTCGAGCTGTAATCAGGACAGGGTTAGGGGGTTCTATTGTCCAATCGATTCTTCCAACTTTCCTGTTTGTAAAATCGGAGCGGCATCAATTTCTTCCGCTTCCATCAATTCCACAATTCGCTGAAGAGATAAGGAAATGGTGGATTGTTCCAGAATGGATAGTTGACTGAGAGAGGTTCCCAGCTTGTCTTGTAAGGGGGAAGGTGCTGTTTTGGAAAATTCGATGCCTTTTTCCGTAGCTGTTACTTTCACCACTCTTCGATCCTTGCTGTCACGGTTTCTTGCTACCAGTCCTTTTTCTTCCAGCCTGTCCAGAATACCAACCACGGTGCTGGGGCTCAGATGAATTTCTTTTGCCAGATTGGCGACCGTAATGGTTTGTTTTTCTAAAACGGTTAACAAGCACACTAGTTGCGGGGCCGTGATGTTGCATTTCTGTTTAAGCTGTCTGGAATGTATGTCAACAGCGCGGATGATCCGCCTCAGAGACTGCAGGATTTGAAGTTCGTGGCTGTGGTTGCTGTCGTTCAAGATTGTTTCCAAAAAAAAGTCATTTCATTCTTGCAAAAGTCATATAATCATTATTTTCAGATATAACAAATCGGTTTATAAGTAAATATGTAAAGATTAACTATCTGTGATATTTAATGATTTATCTGGTTCCGAGCAATTGTCCATCTTCCAAAGCCCTTCGTTAAAGTCTGATGCCCGCAGCATCACATTAGCAATGCTTCACAATTTGATTGTAAACATTTTACAGGGGATTTTTCGTGGCAATTGCTGTTAGCTGGTGTGGTTTTGAGGGATTTAAAACTGTCAGTAATCCTTTGAATATGGCGTGTTTCAAGATTTGACATTAGAGAGCCATTGTTGCTAGTGTGATAATTTGAGTACAAATATTTTTTATTAAAAAAGTTATAAATGGAATGACTCCTTACGTCTTCGCTAATGCTTACCTTGCAGTCGGCAACTCAGTAAAAAACAATTAGCGATAACTACTATGGAACTTCCGATACCCTTCAAAAGAAAAAGTTGTACCTACCTTAGCCTGATAGTCAATCGACATAGCTACTGCTTCCACCTTTTGGCTTATTATTTAAGTCTTAACCTTTCAAAGGCAGCAGACAATCAAATCAGTTTTTTGTGTCTCAGCCTTAAACATGCCCGAACCGACACTTGGATCAATATGAAATGGTTATCATTACTCTTGTTTAGAGATGGTTGGTCACTCTCTTTTAGGAGTAAAAAATGAATAAGCAAGAAAAAATCAGGGTTGAGAATCTTTACAAAGTTTTTGGTCAAAGTCCGCAAAAGGCCTTGCAACTTTTGGATCAAGGACTGAATAAGGACGAAATCTTTGAAAAAACCGGGATGACCATTGGTGTGCAAAATGCCAATTTTACGGTCAACACGGGTGAAATATTTGTGGTGATGGGGTTGTCCGGTTCAGGTAAATCTACCCTGGTACGCATGCTGAATCGTCTAATCGAAATAACCTCCGGTTCCGTATACATAAACGGTCAAGATATTTCAAAGCTTGATAGCAAAGACCTGACGGAATTGCGAAGAAAGCAGATGAGTATGGTGTTTCAGTCCTTTGCCTTGATGCCTCACATGAATGTGCTGGACAATGCTGCATTCGGGTTGGCTTTGGCTAAGGTTGACAAGGAAAAAAGGCAGAAACGTGCCATGGAAGCTTTGGAACAGGTAGGTTTGGAAACCAATGCGGATTGTTTTCCGGATGAACTTTCCGGTGGCATGCAGCAAAGAGTGGGATTGGCAAGGGCATTAGCCGTTGATCCTGAAATTCTGCTCATGGATGAAGCATTTTCGGCGCTCGATCCGCTGATTCGTACAGAAATGCAGGATCAGTTGCTAAGCCTGCAGGAGAAACACCAGCGAACCATCGTTTTTATTTCTCACGACCTTGATGAAGCGATGAGGATTGGTGATCGCATTGCCATCATGGAAGGAGGCAGTATCGTTCAAGTAGGGACGCCGGATGAAATTCTTCAAAATCCTGCCAATGATTATGTTCAGGCGTTCTTCAGAGGTGTAGACCCCACCTGTATTTTAGCTGCTGGAGACATCGCCAGGGAAACCCAGACGACAGTCATCAAACATCCCGGAAAAGGACCTCGTGCGGCACTATCCCGATTGATCAGCCATGATCGGGAGTACGGTTACGTATTGAATGCATCCAAGCATTTTCTGGGGATTGTCAGTACCGATTCGCTGAAGGAAATGATAAACACCAACGGCAAAAACAACGACTACAATGATGCCTTCTTGCCGGACGTGACCACGGTTTATTCCGACGATTCCATGCAGGACATACTGGAGGAAGTTACTTCCAGGCCATGGCCGATACCTGTTTTAAATAAAAAGGAGGAATACATAGGCGTTATCTCCAAAAATGTTTTCCTTCAGACCTTGCAAAAAAACACAACAGAATAGGCTTATTTATGAGCTGGTATAATTTTGAAGAAAAAGTCATCCCGATGGATCAATGGATCCAAACCGGGGTCGATTGGTTGGTCGAAAATTACAGAGAATTCTTTCAGATTATTAAAATCCCGATTGAAGAATCTCTGGGGGGTATCGACTGGGTGCTAAACGCAATTAACCCCTGGGTCATTATTATTATATTCGCCGTGTTGACCTGGAAGTATGCCGGTAAAATAACCACCGTTTTTTCCATTTTTACACTGGTCCTGGTTGGTCTACTGGGGCTTTGGGGAGAAACCATGACAACCCTTTCCATGATACTTGTCGCTGTAATTTTTTGTACGGTTTTCGGTGTGCCGCTGGGTATTTTCTCGGCTCGGAGTGATCGGTTTGAATCGTTTTTACGTCCTTTGCTGGATACAATGCAGACAACTCCGGCTTTTGTTTACTTGATACCGGTTGTCATGCTGTTCAGTATTGGAACCGTATCCGGTGTCATAGCCACAATAATCTTTGCAATGCCTCCCATTGTTCGTTTAACCAATCTTGGGATTAGGCAGGTGCATCCTGAGTTGGTTGAAGCTGGAGAAGCCTTTGGAGCTACATCTACGCAAATACTCTTGAAAGTACAAATTCCTCAGGCCTGGCCATCAATTATGGCGGGCTTAAACCAGACTATTATGATGGCGATATCCATGGTTGTGATTGCCGCCCTGATTGGTGCCGGAGGACTTGGGGTGCCTGTTTTCCAGGGACTGAACAATCTGGACATTGGCCTGGCTACTATCGGAGGTATTGGTACTGTCCTTCTGGCGATGGTTTTGGACAGGATTACCCAGGGAATGGTCAGTCAATGATTTCATTCGATTGAATTCTCATTCTCAAAGATGACGGAGTTCATTCAAATTCCGTCCGGTTGTTAATTCAAAAAGGAGAAACTATGAAACGTTTATTCGTTTGTTTGCTTTTGTCGATCTTCATGTCGCTGCCTGCTTTTGCCTACAACGAGATGCCAGGCAAAGGTAAAACAGCCCGCCCTGCCAGGGCTACTTGGGATACCGGGTATTTTCAGGAAGCATTGGTGCGCAGGGCACTTGAGACTCTCGGTTACAAAGTCAAGCCCACCAAAGAACTACAGAATCCACTTTTTTACAAGACAGTAACCTTGGGTGATGTGGATTATTGGGTAAACGGTTGGTTTCCCATGCATTGGGCTCAGACACCTAAAAACTTCAAAAAAAAGGCGGGGATCTATGGCACAGTGATGGCAGCCGGTGGTTTGCAGGGATATCTTGTATCAAAGACATACGCTGAAAAGTTTAATATAAAATCGTTGGATGATTTTAAACGGGCTGATGTCAAAAAAGCGTTTGATACCAACGGTGATGGCAAAGCAGATTTGGTTGCTTGCCCTCCGGGATGGGGATGTGAAAGCGTGATAACTCACCATTTCAAAGTTTATGATTTGGCTTCCCATATCAATCCCATTAAAGCGGCATACGCTGCCAGCATGGCAGAAGCTCTGGCCAACCACAAAAAAGGTAAACCTGTTTTCTACTATACCTGGGCTCCCAACTGGACACTATTTAAACTGATACCCGGAAAAGACGTTGTCTGGATCAATGTTCCGAAGATATTGCCCAAAGCAAGTCAGGAATCAGGTGAAGAATTTATGACTGTTACGGGACTAGAAGGAGCTGTTTCCAATCCCACTAAAATGGGGTTCGTTGTCAGTGACATCAATATCATTGCCAACAAGAAGTTCATGGATAAAAATCCTGAACTCAAAGCGTTTTTTGCGGCATTTTCATTACCTTTAAGTGATGTCAATGAGCAAAACACAAAAATGAAAAATGGAGAAAAATCACAGGCTGATATCAATAGACACGTTGATCAGTGGATCGCTAAAAACAAAAAACAGTGGAATGATTGGTTGGAACTGGCCAGAACAGCTGCGGAATAGATTGGCATAAAACCGGAAACAGATCAGATGTTTCCGGTTAATTGTACTGGGGTGATCGTCCGGTTTAATCTAAGCTGAGCTTGCCCACAAAGTTACTAGGGGACCGGATTTACCGTATACAGGATCGGTCTCAGGTATATAAACGCTTTGAATGTTTCGGTCAGATTGTGGTCGTTCCCCCGGTTTTCCGTAATTCATATCCCAGGTTTGACCAATGGGATAGGCACCTATGGTTTTAAAATCCGTTGATTGCCGGATATTTTTATGGGCAACCCCAGCTGGAACGACTATGACATCTCCGGCGGTCGCTTTAAAAGTCTCACCCTGCGGTCCACCAAACTGCGCTTGGACCCATCCCCGATAAATCCCTAGAACTTCATGAGCCGTACTATGATAGTGATGGATATTGTACAGTCCATTTCTCCAGGCAGATTTCCAGCCATTGGTATCAAAGACATCTTCAATCATTTCCGGGTTAGCATTTGAGTTGCTATCAAAAACCTGATGGTAGATGACCAGGGGAAGATGATTGTTTGGATAGATACCATCATCTACAAAGGTAAACGATTCAATATCCTGCCGGTTTTTAACAAGCCGAAAGTTTTTATCTGACAAAAGCTCTTTTCCCCTGGTAAATATGCCCATTGCTAACTCCGTTTGATTCCGGGAAATGGATCGAATGTGGATATAAGATAACAACTGCTTTTTGGAATGTCATCAAGAAGCTAACAATTGGAAATTTCTAACCGGGTGTCATTGAAAAGTCACGCTTACTTATTTGGGAAGATGCTCTGTACAAATCCAATTCGACTGGTTAGAGTGCAATTAGTATTCATTTGCTAAAAAAAGGAACAGTATTGTTGTACAAGATGAACCAAAGTAAACAAGAATTGCTGTTTTTCAGAAAGACCAAACAGCCTAAATTACCTATTACCGAAGTCCAGTACAGAAGAATGCGAAGACTGGTTCGCAGGGAAAAAGGAAGGTTTGCCTCTCGTAATTTGTTACTTATCAATCTGCACACCAACACATGTATCAACTCTTCAGATATTTTGAAGTTTAAAACCGGGACAGTGTTTCGTGAGGGCCGGATCATCGATAAATTCTGGATAAACCAAAAAAAAATAACAAAATCTCAGCTTGTTGCGGCAACAAGGGCGATTTGTTCAGATATTGAGGCAGTGATCAGGGATTATGCAACAATCTTTTATCCGGACTATTTTAGTTGTCCCAGCAATCCTCTTTTTCCTTCCCAAGTGATCGATAAGCACACCGGTTATTGCAAAGCTATGTCTTACAGTGCGTACCGAAGTCTTTTGAGGCGCTTGTTTGTGAAACTTGATATGAACCCCAAACTGTATGGAACTCATTCATTAAGATCGGCCTTGCCCCAGGCATATTTTAGTAAAACAGGAGATACCAAAGGGGCCAAAGCCCTTTTTGAAAGGAGGTCAGGAAGAACAACGATAACCTACCGAGAGGAAGTAACCTCTCGCAAAGCTGTGGAAATAAGAAAAGAATTGCAGTTTACTGATTGAAGTAATCGATCTAAAAACCCCAATTAGCGAATTTCCCAAGTGGAATCACACAAGGTACTCTTTTTTTGTAAGCTAAAAACTCCTCTCCAAATTCCCTGTAAGTTCTCGTTGCACGATGCCGGTTTTATGATAATCTCTTTTTGGTTGTTTTCTTTACTCGATTGACGTTATATAAAATAACCAATACTCATATTGAAATTCGAATATAACGAGCATTATGGATAGTCACCAACTCTTGATCACCTTTGTTTCAGCATCCGTTCTTGGAGTAACCCTTTTTTTTCTTTCCAATCGCCTCAAAATCAGTGCCATTGTATTACTATTGATCGGAGGTATTTTAGCCGGTCCCGAATTTCTGGGATTGGTTCAACCGCAAGCCTTAGGTCAAGGGCTTAATGCTATCATTTCACTTGCAGTGGGATTGATTCTCTTTGAAGGTGGGCTAACGCTGGATGTTAAGGGGTATAAACACGTTTCCAAAGAAATCTGGGGGGTTTTAACAAAAGGTGTGCTCGTTACCTGGCTTGGTTCAGCAGTAATGCTGAAACTGATTTTTGATTTTAACTGGACCTTTTGTTTGCTGACGGGCAGCTTAATTATTATTACAGGTCCTACTGTCATTGGTCCTTTGTTACAACGTGTGGGGGTCAAGAGGAATTTGCATCAGATTTTGTATTGGGAAGGAGTCCTGATTGATCCCATTGGCGTGTTCATTGCCTTACTTTGTTACGAATGGATTGTCAGTCAGGCAAACCCGGAGGCCGTTGCAAACTTTTTTCTGCGGTTTTTTGTGGGATCTTTGATTGGCCTGGTTATGGGGCTCTTGCTTTTTCAGATTCTTAAAAGAAGATGGATCCAAGATCAAAACATAAATATTTTCGTATTGGCCGGAGCCATGTTAACTTTCATTATGGCCGATTCAGTGATTTCAGAAGCCGGACTTCTCTCTGTAACCATTGCCGGTTTTGTTCTTGGTTATAAACAGCTTCCGGTTTTAGTCAAGATCATCAATTACAAAGTGGAACTGAAAAATTTTCTGATCGGGCTATTGTTCGTGTTGCTCGCTGCAAACCTTAAGCTTGAACGGTTTCTGGACTACGGGTGGCTCCTCTTGGCTGGTATCTTTGTAGTTATGTTGGTTATTAGGCCTCTAAATATATTCATTTCCACTTTTAAAAGCAGCTTGATTTTGAAAGAGAAATTGTTCCTTTCCTGGATTGCACCCAGGGGAATTGTTTCTGCTTCCATGGCATCACTCTTCAGTTTCCAGCTGTTACAGTTTGGGGTTGCCGGGGCGGGCTTTCTTGAAACCTTCACCTATGGGGTGATTGCCGGAACCGTTATCCTACAAGGTTTTTCTGCCAGTTGGGTTGCAGGGCTTCTGAACGTCAAAGAAAAAGAAAAGCAAGACTGGTTGATTATCGGTGCCCACAATATTGCCAGAAGAGTTGCGGCCTTTTTGGAAAGTCATGGAGTCACGGCAATGCTGGTTGATACCAACCCCAGGGAGATCAAAATAGCAAAAAACCTCCAGCTAAGAGCTTTGTTAGAAGATGCTTTGCAGGTCAGGGATGACCAGTACCCTGAACTGTTGAGGATAGGAAACATCCTGGCTATTACCGAAAATCGAGATTTAAATTTGTTGGCAAGCCAGCGTTGGAATCGAATTTTACCCAAAGCCCGCATTTATTTCTGGTTGGGAGAAGACTTGCCAAGCCAAAGTGAGAGGGGTTTGCCTGGTTTTTCTGTGTGGCCTGGTCTGGCATTAAAGGATTTTGTCCATCAAGAAATCCAAACGGAAGTTATTCATGACCATCTGACCAAAGAACTAAAACATACCATGGAATCGGGTGAAAACGGACTTTTTTGTCCTACCCACTTTCCTTTGGTAATCAAAACAGCAAGAAATTTCTGGGCGATTCCTCCCAAACCGGAGGAAAAAGCAGCTGCAATACTCCTCCTGAGAACCGGCCAGTTTACCAAGGGTTTTCCTGCCAGGGAGGAATGGATGATGTTGAGTCGGGAAACGGACCTGGAAAGTCTATTTGTTAAAATGCTTGAACGAATAACGGACGATTATCCCAACCTGGACAAAAAAACAATACTGGCTGATCTTCTGTCCAGAGAGGAAGAGTTTTCCAGCATCATAGGTCATGGCATTGCCCTGCCCCATTGCTATAGCGAGGATGTTAATGAAAGTTTGCTGATTCTAGCCAAACAGGAAGTACCTCTGTATCGCTCACTTACTGAAACAGAAATCAAACTGGTTTTCATGATAATCAGTCCTGTCGACCGGCCCGACACTCATCTTGAATTAATCTCCCAAATTGCCAAACTTGTGATTCATGAACAAAATCGCAATGAACTCATTGCAGCCAAAAGCCCATTCGAACTTTTCCAGATTCTGCAAAAGTGATGAATCAGCTAGGTTAACTGGGTGATGACATCAACTTTTCCAGATTCAAGTTCGTGCCATAGTCCTACCAAACCAATTACCCTGCTTTTAACCATTTTACTGATTGTCGGGCTTTGAAGCATGAATTGGGCACAATTGTGTTCAACATTCTTCCGTGCCATTGAATCAACGACGTTTGCATCGATAGTTCCCTCTTTTCCGGGTAATTCCAATTGAGAACCAATTCTCTTTGCCAGTTTTAAAACATGAAAAGATTCTTTAGCTTGTTCCAAATCTTTGAATCGACTAAGATTCACAGCCGCTTTGATTGCTCCACAACTGCTATGCCCCATCACGCAAATTAGAGCGCAACCCAAATGATTCACCGCATACTCGATTGAACTGAGGACATTCTCGTCAACTAAATTGCCTGCATTCCGACAAACAAATAGCTCCCCGGGAACAGCATCAAAAATGAATTCAGGAACAACTCGAGAATCTGCACATCCTAGGATAGCTGCATAAGGCTGTTGTCCTTGGACAAGCTTTTTTCTTTCCTGTTTTGTGACTCCTTGAAAACAAGAGGACTGACCGCTGACATAGGTCTGATTTCTTTCAAGCAATTTCTCTAAAGCTTGATATGATGAAAATTGCATCATTTAGGCACCTTTTATTCTTGAATGATAGAGCACTAGTATTCCTAATCGTAAAAAGTAATAAAAACATAGAAGTGTTTAACTTATGCAACATCTATTTTAACTATGTAAAACAGTTTGCTTTCCATATGGCGGATCGGTCTTTTTCCTCGAAGCTGCAAGTCTTGTTTATCTTGTGTGTCCCTGTAACTTATGGAGGCATTAATTGCAGATTGGATCAGATCCAAATCTGATTTGGTATCTGATCCGTCAAACACTGCCGGATCTAGATCGCATTATCGGGAAATAACAAGGCCGTTTCCCGGTGCGATCCGTCTGCAGTTTGCTGATCAGTCAAACTTTCATGCACCGGGAAGAAATATTCATCGAATCGATGACCAAGCCTCAACTCAAAAATCTGTTTGTATAAAGGAAGAACTCCCTTGTTAATTATAATCAATGAGTTTGGGTGCTCGATCATGGATAGGCAATCTACTTTCAACAATCGATTCAGGGATTCCTGGACAGGTGCATCTCGCTGGGGCAATGATTTGGTGTAAAAATGTATATTGTTGTCATTGTACATTGATAACTGTGCCATTGATTCAAGATGTTTCTTTCCTTTCAACGTTGACAAAAGTTCATACAGATAGCTTGTGTCGAACAGCATGTCATCTTGCCGCATTTTCAATGCCAGTTCTTTTTTGTTATTAAAGCACTTAATTATCTTGAATGGTTCGAACCCCAATGAAACTAAAACCTGTTCCAAATAAGCGAAGCTTTCCGGGAAGATAGCGGTTTTAATACTCCGGAATTTTTTTATGATTTTTTTCAGGGGCAATATCTTTTTGGCAAATCCAAGGTTTCTCGGGAGCGGTGTTGATTCATTAGCATTGGCTTCAATGTTCAAAGTCCAGATATCGGCAAAGGGAAGCCTATGAAAACACTCTTTTAATGCAGACTCAAAGGGCAGATCCAGTTCCAGCAAGATTTTTTGTAACGGATTTTTTGTGACAATTGTTGGTTGTATATCAGACTTAATATTTTCTGCCCTGATTTGGGCGACAATTAAAGCGGCAGCTTTGTTTTCATTTGCCAGGCCTGTCGTCTCATCAAGACGATCAATAAAATTCCGGTGGTTAATGATTTTTTTGATAATTTCCCTGTTGGAGTCAATTCCGCTGACGATGAAATGCTCAACAGCATCAGTTAGTGCTCTGATCGTCCGCTCCCTGGTTTGTTCAATCCCTTCATCCGGTAACGAATCCTTATGAACAAGAATCTTGGCGATCAAAGGGTCGTAATCCATACTGGTAGTGCAACCCGGTATCAGCCTTTCATCATAGTCGATCCAGACATTCTCCATTTCAGGCACCTGCAAATTGTTCAAACGACCCTGGTTGGTTATCAACATCTTGTTAGTGCCTTGTTTTTCGTAATATTCAATCATTGTTTCAGGCATGACCGATTGCAGGGTTAAACGAGCTTCCATGGTATGGCCGCCAAAGTTTTCTTTGTCGATGATATCTTGCGGAATTAGTTTATACCCCTCAGACAACAAGAGGATTGTTTGAATCAGGTTAAAACCACTTTGCCCTTCGGTAACACCAATCTCGACTTGCGGTCTGGTATTCACCTCCAAAAATCTAAATCGCTTCCCTTCAGGTGCAGACGGCACGTAAAGCGTCTCTACCGTTGCCATACCCAAATAAGATTGGCCTGTTTCCTGTTTGATGTTGTTGAAAAATTTGGCGATGGATTGTCTGAATTGATAAACTTCTGTTTGATTGAGGCCCAACGCTGCTTCTTCGATCACCTTCTGCATCTGAATCTGCTCGGTACAATCTCTTTCTCCAAAAAAAACGATACTCCCGTCCATGTCAACGGCGACTTGAAATTCTATATGCCTGCAGCCTTCCAACCACTCATCGATACTGAATCTGTAACCTGCCTCTAAAAAACTTCGTACCCCCTTTTTAAACACTTCCACAGTGGGGTTTTTAAGAAGTAACTGGCCCATTCCACCACCACCAGCGGCATCCTTGAGCAGGAACTCAGAGAAGGATTTTCTGTTCTCGTTGAAAAATCGGAGAGCTTCGCCCAACGATTCAATTTCTCCCGACGATGTCGGAGGATTTAAACCTGCATCTTGCCCGCGTTCATTGGCCATTATCTTATCACCAAGGATCTCCAGCCATTGTGAAGAGGGACCGGCAATTGGATACCCCATTGCTTCGACTGCTCTCATCCATTGAGCATCCTCAGAGTTAAATCCGTAGCCGGCGAAAACGGCGGGCAGTTGCTCAGCTCCCGGATTCATCAGCTGTTTTTTGATGCCTTCCATATCGGTGATATCGGATCTTTGGTAGGAATTGTAACCCTCTGTTTTTGAAATGGAATCATTTACCTTGGTGGATAGGTTTCTTAAAAATTCCGTGTCAACACTATTTTCTGAAAATGACTGTAGATATTCGGTGCACAATTCTCTCACTTCAGAGGAGGCAGCCTTTACTGCTCTTTTCGATCTGCTGATTGTTGCACGATCGCAATAGGTTGATACTAGAAATCCCCTGTCACCGGAGTCAGGTTTGAAGTGATTGGTATTGATCCATGGGGTATCTTTGCCGTCGTGGATGAGAACAACTTTTTTACCCAAAGCGTGTGCTTCTTTCATCATACGAATGGCAATTTCGCCTCGATTAGCAATCAGTATGGTGTCGTTTGGTTTGATTTGGTTTTGTATCGCTCTACGCGTGAGTTGCTTTTCCGTAGCCGGTTTTAACATCCGCAGGTCGGCAGGAGATTGGAGTTTTTCATAAGATGTTCGAACAACATTCTTAACGAGATTTTTATCTTTTTTGAGCAATGAGCTGATCTTTTTTATGTCGCCTCCTAAAAGGCTATGGATACGATCTGCCAGACCAGCTCTCCTATTTTGATCTGTTGCAACCGGTTTCTTCAGTTCTTCAAGAATATTTTCCAATTGTTTTGCTGTAGCTTGTTTTTCCATGTTCACGCCTTTAAGTCGTTTGTGTTTCGCTGTCATTGAGAACGGAAAATCGACTGCCGACAGATGCTCGTACTAATTTTGGTAACTCAACAACTCATTTCATTCCCAATCTATAAAACCCTGATTGAATATAAAATCAAGTGTCAGACTTTGAGTTTTAGGCAAAAAAAAAGGGCTATCATTCGAGTTATTCACGAATCGATAGCCCTAATATTTTTATTTGTGCACCTTCCGTCTTTGAAAGGCCCACTCAATCTTATAGGCTTCTGAAACAGCTTTTTCTTTTCCGCTTTCCAAAAAGTCTTGCCCTGGCATTACTCTTTGGCTAGTGGTTGCAGGATTTTATGAATTTTCAGACTTATGTGTCAAGTCGTTAATCCTGTAATGATGTTTTGCTTCTGGTCACTGGGGCCCCAGTTTTACGGGCTCTGTGAGTGAGAACAGGATAATGCGTTCGCCTGTAATTGTGCTGATATCAGTGTGCAGGCTTACAATTTTCGTTTCGATAATTTGCTCAATAGCTGATTCGAGTAAACTCCGTCCCTGTTCAAGCAATGTGATCCGAGTTTTTTTTATCAGTTCCCGGCCGTTTGTATTGTCTGACGCTTCAGCCAGCATTAACTCAGCTTGGGTCAAGACATTTTTCAATCGGACAAGTACCATGTCATCGATAATGTAAGACTTCGCTTCCAATGGCCCTCGTCCCATAAACTCTTTTTCGAATCTAATAATTGCTTCACTGATTGTCGCTTCTAATTGTCCTTTGGATTTACTTTGTTCTTTCATAGCTTTTTCCGCTCCTTTAGATAAACAAGCATTCAAAAAACCAAAATATATGAATTCCCTGTTATGCCAACTGCCGGATATCGGCAAAGATACAAACCAGCAGCAGCACTTTGATCGGTCTTTTCCAGGGTTTCTAATCATTTACCAAATTCGGTATCATCCAGTGTTATTAGCTTACTATTGTTAACTGTCTTGTTGGGATAACCCGTTTGTTCCGAGCGGTTTGATGACATGTGGTTGATTTGTACGTCGTAAATTTCAGGTACCCGGACCGGATTTGTCACAGGATCGTCGGTGCCTTGTTTGTTAGTTTGATCCATGGGCGTTGTTTTGAGTTTAAACTTTTCCACCAAACTTTGTAATTGTGCAGCTTGAGCAGACAATTCTTCCGATGCGGAAGCGGTTTCTTCCGATATTGAAGAGTTCTGTTGGACAATATGGTTCACCTGGGTAATGCCGTTGTTGATTTCTGCAATACCTTTGGTTTGTTCCTGGGAAGCTGCTGCAATCCCGTTAATCATTTCGTTTACTTTCATAGCAGACTCATTGATTTCTTTTAGCATTTCGGCAGTTTTGTTGGCACTTGAGACACCATTTCCAACTTGTTTGGAAGCGTTTTCAATGAGACTGCTCGTGCTTTTTGCTGCTTCAGCACTCCTGGCTGCAAGCCTTCGTACTTCTTCAGCCACTACCGAAAATCCCTTTCCGTACTTACCTGCTCTTGCGGCTTCAACAGCGGCATTCAAAGCAAGTAGATTTGTTTGAAACGCTATTTCATCGATCACTTTGATGGTTTTCGCTACTTCATCGCTTGTCTGATTAATCTCTTTCATTGCAACCAGCATTTCTTTCATTTGGTTGTTGCTTCTTTCCACTACAACCTGTGCCTGGTCAGTCAGATGTTTTGCCTGCAGCGAACTGTCGTTGTTAGCCTTTGTCTGCGTCTCGATTTCTGCTATTGAAGCGGAAGTCTCTTCAAGATTGGCTGCCTGTTGAGACGAGCCACTTGCCAGTGCTTGTGCGGAATCAGAAAGCTGCTCAGAACTTGCGGAGATCTGCTCGCTACCTTCGAAAACCTGGGACAATGTTTCAACTATTTGATCAATTGAGCTGTTGATACTGGTTTTGATTTGAGTAAGATCGCCTTGAAACTCAATTTCGATCTTTTGGGTTAGATCCCCTTTCTCTACGGCAAGCATAGTGGAGCTAATGCTTTTAATTACAGATTGTAGCTCAACTGCGAATCCGTCCATTGCCCTCGCTATCTTCCCCAGCTCATTGCTGCTTTCAATTCCGGTACGACTGGAAAGATTTCCTTTGCCTATTTTTTGCAGCGCATCAAGTAAAACCTTTAATGGGCTATTGATGTTTACATAAATGACGATGGTAAATACAACAGCCAATATCAAACAAACAGCAGTTATTGCTGTAGCAGCTGTCTGAACGTTTTTTTCGTGTCGTTCCGCTCTTTTCAACGCTTCCCCGGTAAAGCTTTCAAACTCGTGCAATAGAGATTTTATAACGGTGGACAATTCATTTTCTTTTGCTTCCAATCCATCTGCCAGAGCATTTGCTTGTTGAGTATCTCGCTGCTTTAACAGGCTAATAACTGTTTTAATTTGAGATATATGATCCCTGTATTTCTTTTTAATGTCTTCCAATGATAGTTCGATTTTAGCGAATTCTTCAGTCACATAGTCTGCATCTTTATCGACCGCTTGGTTCTTTTTATGATCTTCCAGTAAATTTAGACCATTCATTATCCCCAATTCTACATCTTTAGTTAAAGCGGTGAATTTAGCGACAGCTTCATTGAACTTTTCGGTTTCAAGCCGCTCATCATTATCCATCTTTCCACCATAGCGCAGTAGTCGTTCGAACAAATGTTCCTGTTCTAAAGTCTTCTCTGTAATTTCCGTTACAATTTTTAAAAGAGGCAGGTCTTCTTCTGCTATTTGTTTCATTTCGCGGTTTATATCAGCGAGATTAACGATGACATAAACCGATAAGAGAACCATAAATAAAATGTTTAACGAAGACAGTAAAATAATCTGGTAACTGATTTTGATATCCTTAAATTTCATAACAAATCCTCAATAACATTTTGGAACATGCTGCCAGAAGCACCGATTTGAGTAAGACTGCGAAAATTTTGATGGAAAGAGAAAGGAGTATAGGTACAAGCTTGTTGTTTGCATCTTCGCGCTCGAAAGATGCAGTCACAAAAGGGTGTTTCACACCCTCAACGGCAGGCCTTCAGACTTACAGGCTTCATGAAATGTAACCAGACCTACTGGTCACCGCTTCCTATTCCCGTTTCGATTTTCCAGATCGAATTGTGAACAGCGTTTAATGGTGACAATCGTTCCTGTTTGCCGTTACAGGGCATTTCCGGATTTTACCGGATTCCTTTTTTACAACATGCTTGCTTTGTTGTTATCGGACAGCGTAGTTGCGTGCGCTATGAAAGTCAAGATGACTCTCTTCAATCCTTTGGTAGGTAATAAAAAAGGCGCTAAGAATTATCCTCTTCTGAACTGACCTTTCAAGAAATATGCAGAAAAACCTTCACGATTTTCAAAGCCTCAAACGATTAATGATTTTTCAATTCCTGTATGAATATCCAACATCTAAAAAGCAATTTCTTGTCATTTAGCTGCTGCCAAAAAAGACAAAAACACCTTAAAAGGCAATAAAACTTTTAAACTCAAATTATTGACCTTTGACCAATTGCTAATATTTTAGAGGTGAGCAAGGAAAATCTGTATAATAAATCTTTAATTTGTTTAGGAGGCGAGCAATGCAAACAGCAATCAGGTGCACCATGATGAGGGGTGGGACATCCCGGGGCGCTTATTTTCTGGCTAATGATCTTCCGTCAGATCAGCGTGAACTCGAAAAGGTTTTGGCTGCCGTTATGGGTTCACCAAATACCCAACAACTTAACGGGATTGGTGGTGGCACCTCCATCACCAGTAAAATAGCCATTGTTTCTCCTTCTAACAGTCCTGAAGCCGATGTTGATTATCTGTTCGGGCAGGTTTCCCTGGAAAAGGAATCGGTGGATTTTTCCCCCAGCTGCGGAAACATTCTGGCCGGTATTGGCCCTTTTGCAATTGAAATGGGGTTGGTCCGGGCTCAACCAAACGAAACACTTGTTCGAATCAGAAACGTCAATACTGAAAGCTATATTGATGCGGTTGTGCAAACACCGTTCGGAAAGGTTACCTATGATGGAACAACTGTGATTGACGGCATTTTCGGTACTGCGGCCCCCATTATGTTAAAATTCAAAGGCGTTGTCGGATCCAAAACCGGTGCTCTGCTTCCGACAGGCCAACCTGTCGACCAGATTCAAGGGGTTGAGGTCAGCTGTGTTGACGCTGCTGTCCCCATGGTTCTTTTCTCTGCAGAGTCGTTATCCAAATCAGGTAATGAAAGTAAAGAACAGCTGGATGCAGATACTGCCATGCTGGCTAGGATGGAATCCATCAGAAGAGAAGCCGGACGTATGATGGGACTGGGTGATGTCTCTGGCAAGGTGGTTCCGAAAATGGGGATCCTTTCCCGTCCCAGGAAAGGTGGCAGCATAACCTCCCGCTATTTTGTTCCTCAGAGCTGTCATGCCCACCATGCTGTGACGGGTGCTATCTGCGTCGCAACTGCATCACTTATTAAAAATTCGATCGCTTACAAGGTGGCTGAATGTCCCTCAGGCAATCCTGTCAATATTCAAATCGAGCACCCCAGCGGTGCTATCGAGGTTTGCCAGGATTACAGCATTCAAAACGGAGAATTGTCACTGACCAGTTCAGGGACTGTTCGAACGGCGAGAAAACTATTCAGTGGTGACGTGTTTGTTTCTCGCAGTGTTTGGGAAGTGCCGGCAGTCGAATTGAATCCAAGTTTAGAAACTGCATAAGCCAAAAAGGAGAAAGAAGATGAAAAGGAATAAGAAAAGAAACCTTTGGTTGATTCTGTTGATAGCATTTTTTACAGTTTTCGGGGCAATGACGGTTGCAGCAAAAGACTATAAAGGCAAGCGGATTCGTTTGATCATTCCGTTCAAAGAGGGAGGCGGAACCGATACCTGGGGGCGGTTTTATGCAGAACAGTTTAGCCGTGGGCTTCCCGGTGAACCGGTTGTTTCGGTATTTAATATTCCGGGTGGCGGATCTGTTAAAGGTGCAAACCAGTTTCAGTCACGTGCTCGTAAAGACGGTTTGACGCTTCTCGGTGCTTCGGCTTCGACCCAGTTTCCTTATATTCTGGGAGATCCAAGGGTCCGCTATGACTATAAAACCTGGAGTATTGTGCTGGCTACACCTACAGGAGGCGTTGTTTATTTGAAACCTGAACTGGGTGTTTTGTCTGCATTCGACCTGGCAAAGCTGGATGGCAAAGAACTGCGATTTGGAAGTCAGGGTGCTTTAAGCATGGATCTGGTTGCTCTTATTGCATTTGATATGCTGGATCTCAATATCAAGCCTGTTTTTGGAATGAAGGGACGTGGTTCCGGGCGGCTGGCTTTTGAAAGGGGTGAAACCCAGATCGATTACCAGACGACGTCGGCTTTTCTGAAAAAGGTAATGCCACTGGTTAAAGAAGATCAGGCAGTTCCGGCTTTTACTTGGGGTGTGATGGATCAAAATGGAAAGATGCATCGGGACCCGACATTTCCGGAACTACCTCATTTTTCCGAAGTTTATGAGCGACTGAAAGGCGAGAAACCATCCGGGATACAGTATGAATCCTGGAAATCATTATATCTTGCCGGATTCGCCGTGCAAAAAGGGATCTATCTCCCCAGGAAAGTCTCAGACGATATCAAGTCAACCTGGGTAACAACTGCTCGCAATTTAATCAACGAACCTGGATTCAAGCAAAAATCAGAAAAAGTACTGGGTGTATACGATCAATATGTTGGTGAAACAGCCGAGAAGTTCGTTAAGGAAGCAACGGAAATGAGCGATTCGCATAAAAACTGGATTCTGGATTGGTTGAAAAAACAATACAACATTGGTTTTAAATAATCGCTAAAAACACATGCTGATAGGTCCGGTATGTGTCAACCAGAAACCCATGGGAAAAAATGATAATTGAAGCTTTAGGAAACGCATTCACGGTGATTTTCACCGGTACTCACCTCCTATATCTTATAGGAGGTGTGTTTCTGGGATTGTTGATCGGCATTACGCCAGGTCTGGGTGGAATTGCCGGGCTGTCAATGCTGCTGCCTTTTCTTTACGGCATGGATCCGGTTTCAGCACTTGCCATGCTGGTTGGTCTTGTCGTGGTCATTCCGACATCAGACACGTTTACATCCGTTTTGATGGGAATTCCCGGCTCCAGTGCGTCACAGGCAACAGTATTGGATGGATTTCCACTTGCAAAACAAGGGCATGCGGCAAGGGCATTGGGTGCTGCGTTTTCAGCTTCGTTGTTCGGCGGTTTGTTTGGCGCTGTGATTTTAACCCTGATCGTTGTGATTGCCAGACCAATCATCCTGGCATTTGGTTCAGCGGAACTCTTTATGCTGACCGTTCTCGGGCTTAGCATGGTCGGTGTTCTGGCCGGTAAGAGTCTGGTAAAAGGCATCAGTGCTTGTGGGATCGGACTGGTACTGGGGAGTATCGGTGGTGCTCCGGCAACCAGCGAGTACCGTTTATATATGGGGTTTGAATATCTGACCGATGGTATCCCCCTGGTTGTTGTGGGACTTGGAATTTTTGCAGTTCCTGAGATCATGGATTTGCTTCGCCAGAACAGCGCTATCTCCAAATCGGCCGAACTGGGTTCCGGATGGTTTGATGGATTAAGGGATATGATACGCAACAAATGGTTGTGTTTTCGTTGTGCTGCCCTGGGAACGATTATCGGAATTTTACCCGGATTGGGCGGAAGCGTTGTCGATTGGATCTCCTATGGTCATGCGGTGCAGACAACCAAGGATAAATCCAAATTTGGTAAAGGAGAGATTCGCGGTGTCCTGGGACCGGAATCTTCGAATAATGCCAAAGAAGGCGGAGGCCTGGTTCCGACGCTGTTATTCGGCATTCCGGGCTCCGGTAGTATGGCTGTCTTCCTGGGAGGGATGTCACTAATCGGATTAGAAGCCGGTCCCGCTATGGTCAGCGCTGACCTGGAGATCACCTATGTGATTGTGTGGTCCCTGGCTCTGGCCAATGTTGTTGGTGCGACCTCTTGTCTGTTTCTCTCCAAATGGGTGGCAAAACTAACCACGGTCCGCTATCACCTGCTGGCACCATTCATGATTATGGTGATTACATTTGCAGCGTTTCAGGCGACAAGAGACATCGGTGACCTGGTTGCGTTATTTTGTGTTGGGGCGTTGGGTGTTTTAATGAAACGATTTGGCTGGCCTCGTCCCGCTTTGTTGATTGGTTTTGTTCTTGCCGCTGGGATGGAGACCTATCTTTACCAGGCAATTCAATTTGATGGTGTCGGTTTTCTGGCAAAACCCGGTGTGATCATCATCGGAGTTCTTACTGTAGTATCTGTTTTTTTTAGTTTAAAATTCGGTCGTGTTAATTCCGAAGAAAGCGTCGCCGCAAACGAAAATGAAGCAGACGCTTCTTCACGAAAACCTACAAAACTCCATGCCCAAGCTGTTTTTGCCGGAATCGTGTTCCTGATTTTTGTCATGGTCTTGCTTGATGCCTTCAAGCATTCTTTTCTGGGTGCTGTTTTTACAGGGACGGTTGCGTCAGTAATGATCGTGACATCTGTAATAGTCCTGTACAAGCTGGCGACTGGCAAAACAGACGATGATGCCAACTATGACCTTGAGATTGATGCCGGGTATGTCAATAATCCGAGCATTTCAAAAATGCGTACCTATGCAATATGGTTTCTGGCGTACCTGGTGGGTTGCTTTGTATTCGGGTATCTCGTAACCAATGCGGTTTTTTTTATGAGCTTTCTGCTGGGCGAGGCAAAGGTATCCTGGAAACGTTCCGGTTTTCTTACGGTTTGCGCAACAGCTTTTCTGATCATCCTGGCGAAAGTCATGGTTCTTGAGTTCCCGGAAGGACTGATCCATGTGGCATCAATATTTGACACATTTCTCGCTTAGCGTCACGTTAAGGGAACGATGCACCAGATCTTTGCATGAACCTTCTACTTCTGCCAAAGATCGCTGAAGGCATCGTATTCCTCCTCCCAGAAAGAGGCAAATGCGGTAGGCCCGATGAAATCTTCATAGCTGCTTCCCAAATGCTGCGCGAGATACACTTGATATCTCTCGCCATAGTAGACATAGCGAATCCGCTCCACCAGGTAGTCACGAATGTGTTTGGGAACCCCTTTTCGGATGGCAAATCCTCTCCAGGATTGAATGTCTACATCGATTCCCAGCTCACCACTTGCAGGAACCCCAGCCATTATCTTAATCTGCGGCAACCGTCTACGGTTTAGCAATAATTCCGCTTTCAGGATGCCTGATCGGATATGCTTCAGATTGGCAATCATTTTTCCCAGGATAAAGTCGACTTCCCCGGAATAGGCAGCAGCGCGCAATTCATGACCTGAAGCGTAAGGGACAAATTTCAGTTTCACCTTTAGTGCTTTGGAGAGTGCGTGGGTTGTCATTTCGTCGAGACCTTTGGGACTGATTCCTCCCAAAGTATAAGTGTCGTTTTCACGTGAAAGTATGGAGTGGATGGACGGGCCTGCTTTTTTTGTTCCCCTGAGCAGCAGATAAAAATCTCTCTGAATCAATGCCAGGGGATCGAAGGTTTCTCTCAGTCGGATTTCGCTTCTGTTTAAGACGTCCGAGATAATGTGCGACGGTGTGATTTGAAGAATTGTATATCCATCGGGTGCTTTGCGCGCGGCGGCCAGCATACCTAGCAATCCTCCGGCGCCTTCGACATTTATCGGTCGAACCTTGACCGGCAATTCACCGGAGAGAATTCCTGCAAAATGCGAGGCAAACTGGTCACTGGAACTACCTTTGCCGAATGGAACGATAAGCTGGATGTTTTTCTGAGGATAATCTATACCCGTCGTATAGCGTCCTTCATGATGCCCGAGATTTTCGCAGGCCGAAAGAAACGGCAAAAGACAGATGCACAGCAAACGCGGAATCCGGCTTGTCTTAAGCATAACTAGACCTTGGTATACCGGCGTTCGGGTCTTCCGATCGTTCCATACTCCAATTTGATTTGAAGTTGCCCGATGGAGAGGAGGTATTCACAATACTTGCGTGAAGTCGTTCGGGCCAGTCCGGTTTGCTGACCTATCTCCGTTGCGCTGAGCCCCTCTTCAGGACACAGTTCGAAAGCTAGATACACCATTTTCAATGTTACGGGATCAATTCCTTTTGGCAGGTCGTAGTTATCCACGGATGGAGCGTTGTCCGTCGGGGTTCTTCTGTTTCTTAAAACACTGTCGATGAAATCCTGGTCAATTTGTTCGGTTTTCTCTTTTTTCGAGCGATGAGCTTTGTAATCGTTTAATGATTCTAGAAACCGTTCAAAAAAGACAGGTTTGATCATATAGTCAAACACTCCTCCCTTAAGCGCTTTGTCCAGGTTTTCCAGGTCTTTGGCGGCAGTAATCAGAATAACGTCAACATCCTGCTTTTTGGAGCGGATCTCATACAGGAGATCTAACCCGTTGTCCTCCGGAAAATAGAGATCAAGCAGAATAAGATCCGGATTAAGGGTTTCGACCATAAACCTTCCATCATCAATGGAATTAGCCACGCCAACAAGGGTGACACCCTTAATCTTGCTTAGGAATTTAGCATGGATTTTTGACACTGATTGATCGTCTTCTATGATGACGATATTAGTCATTTCGGTCATGTGATTCCCTGTCAAAGGTGTGAAGGATAACGGTGAAGCGAGCGCCACCCAGGTCACTTTCGAGGATGCTGATAGAGCCGTCCAGTGCCAGCAAAGCATTGTGCACAAGGTGCAGTCCGATCCCGTGTCCGTCTCCCTGTTTGCTGGTGATACCACGCTCGAAAATGGATTCGACCATCTCCTTCTTAATTCCCGGTCCCGAGTCTTCAATCTCAAAGATCAGATCGCTAAAGTCGGACATCGAAAGAAAGACTTTCCTGGGGCGATCGGATTGCTGGGTCGCTTCAAATGCGTTTTCAATCAGATTGCCCAAAATGGTAGTTAACTGATGCCTGCTTACATCCTGGGGAATCTGATTCATGCTACTTTCCGGATCAATTTCGAAGTCTATTTTTAATTCCCTGGCATGCATATGTTTTCCCAGGAGAAGAGATCTCAAAGAAGTGTCATCCACAACTTTCATCAACAGACGAAGGATCTTCTTCTGATCATCGGTTTCTTCCGCAATTAAATCCAGTACGCTTTGATAGTCTTCGGTCTGAATCAGTCCCGCAATAGTGTGCAGTTGATTGGAGTATTCATGGGTCTGAGCACGTAGTAGCTCGGAATAGCGAGTGATCTGGCTAAGCTCTCCGGTGATCAAGTCAATTTCATCTTTTTTACGGAAGGTGGCAACAACACCGTCTGTATGCTGGTCTTCGTTGAATGGTAGGATATTGCACCGCATTGTTATCCCCTTGACTACGACCTCAGTATCATGCACCGGTACGTTCTCTTTGAGTGCTTTATCAATCAGAGGTTTGGGAAAAAATGACGCAAGTGAAACGCCCACGATCTCCTGACCTTTCAGATTAAGCAATTCCTCCGCGTTGGAATTCTTGAGAATGATGATGCTGTTTTTGTCGCAGGCCAGAACTCCCGAGCGTATTGATTCGATAATGGCGGTTCGTGTTTGGAACAGGTTGGCAATTTCAACCGGTTCCAGTCCAAAAATAGCGTTTTTTACCCCCTGGGCAATGATCAGCGATGCGCATAATGCAAAAATGAAAAACAAAAAGATGTAAAAGAAGGTTTCTTCAAGATAGCGGCGGGTTATGAAGTGGATGAATTCGGCTTTAAATGAGATTGAAATCAGTCCCACGATCTTTCCCGAGGCATTCCTGACGGGTGCCGTGCCGCTGATTAGTTTGATATCATTGTTTTTGTAATGATAGGCATAGCTGTTCCCTTCTTCAAGTGCCTGCCGAATGTAGGGGTTCTGCAAGGGGATACCGGTTATTGGTGAATTGCTGTGAATGAGGATAATTCCATTTAGGTCGGTCATAATGATCGAAGCACTTTCAGAACTTTGTCTGAATTTTTGTAACAATTGTTTGAGTTGATCGTGCTTGTCGAAATCTGCTAGCATGTCTCCCAGATAAGGCAACTCGGAGAGATTGCGGGCAGTTTCGATGGCGATCTTTTCTTTTTGCACCAGTGCAAAATCAAACAGTTGCCGGGAGAAGACCAGCCCGATCAGCAGCAGGATGATGACAATCAGTAAAACTATAACCAGTACGACACTGTCAAGAAGCCGCATCTTTTGAGGGAATCTGATCAGGTTCAACGTCTTTGTTCTTTTCATGAAGGCATAGTATGAATCTGTACTCTCAATAAGCTATCACAGCGACAGATTATCGGATTATACCGATTTTGTCTTTTGCTGCCTGAAGCCTACCATAAACCTCAAACGATTGATATCACATTGCTCGACGGGACTTCATGACCAACGGAAATGAACATGGAAGCTGCAACAAACCACCCGTCTATCTTTTTTTTCTCTATCCCCTGTTACTACACTTAACCGGATTTCTTCCCGCAACGTCGTTGTTTCTTTTTTATTTCGCCAGAAACCGGAACAAAAGCATTGTTCACAGTCTTGCTTATTGTCTTTTGATATCCACAACAATCTATGGTGTTTGCATTTTCCTCTTTAGAAAACCCTTGCCTCTTGGTCTGATATTCTCGTTAATAGGGGGTTAATGATCTTTACGGGCTATGTTTCTGTTATGCTTTTTTCCATCGTGGGGATCGCGGCAGCCTGTGTCCTGTTGGGGATTTGTCACCGCAGGTTCATCATGCTTCAGGCACTGCTATTTGCCTCCTGCTACATTGCCGGGTGGGAAACCAACCAAACAGTGTTTTACCTGATTTCCGCAATGGTTTTTGTGTTAATGGCAAACTTTGCGGAACCGGAAAAGTTGTCATTTGCATTACACAAAAAGACAACAGGCCTGGTAATCAGTCTGGTAGTTTTATTGGCAGGATTCTTCTGTTTTCGGTCCACTATTAATATTATAGAGCGGTTCGCAGAAACAGGCACTGCAGGCAGGTTTCTACTGATGTTGATAGTTACGATGGTTTTGCTCCTGAAAAATAGGGAGAGATTTGGTAAAGCAATTCTGGCGTTTCTCGTCGGTTTCTTGCTGGCTTTGATGGGACCGGATCCTCTCGCAGGGAATTTCAGGTTGACAGGCCAGGTTCCCGAGCTGGCAAACGGGCTTCACTTATCGGTTTTACTCTTCGGGTTGTATGTTCTCGCGCCAATTATGGGAGGAGTTGATGTTGGAAGAAAAGCAAAGATTTTGAATAGCCGGCAGGTGACAGGTGAACTGACTGCTTTGGTCGCATTGATGTTCTTCGGCATTGGAACCAGTCGACTGTCAATCGTTGTTTTTGGTATTTTTGAGCAGCTGAACCTTTCTTTTGGTTCAATGTTGATGATGGAAAGTGATCAAAGTGTTTCCAGTTTTATTGTCGGAATCGTTTTCTCAATTGTGGTCTCTGCCTGTGTTGTATACTTGATAAAGCACAGATGGGGAGGTTTTCCGGTTCGCCAACAACGCTGGACAGGAGATTCAATAATCGTGATCATTTGTTTTGTTGCGATGGTTTATGCCGGGCTTGGAGTATGGTCAATGCTGATAGCGGTATGCATGGGATTGTTTGGGGTTTTTATGGAGCGTAAAAGGATTTCAAACTCATTTGTACTCGTCGGTTTTATTTATGGCAGCCAGCTTGAACGCCTGGGGCGTATTGCCTTGATGACAAATTATAAACTGCAGGTCCAGATCCTGGGCAGCCTGATTGTCGGGATAACCCTGCTTATCATTTCCGGTAGATTACTTCTGTTTCACTCTCAAGCAAAAAGCAGATCAAAAAAACGCATTCCGGATCATTTGCAGTAGCAGGGGACATTCTTATGTAGCTCTTTTCGGACCTCATCCATCATTCCTTATTGCTTCCAAACTCTTTGCGAAATTCCTGAAATGCAAACTTGGCCGGATCTTCATCGGCAAACCAACTCTCCAGAGTCATATCAAAGTTAATCCTGGGAATTCCTATTACCATAAAAACACTCATTCTGGTGAATAGGCATCATAGCAGCTAGCGCCTTTTCCTGAGCTTATCCGGATGACAACTTTTAGAGTTCTCTCTTTGTACTCTTGTAAGTCTGTTTTTCAAGAACGAACCCAACAAAATCTGACTCGTCAACGCAGGGCTAGTGTCTGATTATCCATTACCTTTTTTGAATCTCATTCATTCAAAATAATGAAATGAACCCTCCCTGCTTTCAACGGAGAACTTATTGAAGACGATTGAACTATACTGTTTTGACACACTCTCGTCATCGAAAAGAATCCTCAATTCCTTGTGAAGTAAACCATCATCAGTAATCATGGCAATTGGATTTGATGTTCCGCCAAGCAGCAAACCGACTAAAACAGATGCAAACGCCAGCGAACGCCAGATCCAGGAGAGGTTTTGCCACCAAAATCCAATATCTGATACTTCTCGTTTCCGTTTGGCTCTTTGGACAGTTTTGTTCACAAAGCTTTTCGACAATTGCATTGAGGGCAGACAATTAGTTTCATTGTAAAACATTTGAGCATGTTTTAATTCAAGCGAACACCTTGTGCAGTTTTTGAGATGTGTTATGAATAGTTTCTTGTCCTTGGATCCCAGCTCGTTGTCAAGAAAGGCATAGATTTTAGTGGTTAGCTCTTCACATTCCATGGTGCAACATCTCAACTTGTCGGTTTATACTTGTGATTATATGAAATGTTTATTTCATATTCTTGAGTTTTTGGCGCAACGCTTTTTTTGCACGAACCAGTAAAGAATCAATGGCAGAACAAGTTGTATCCATAGCATCTGCCGTTTCCCTATAGCTTAATCCTTCAAAATGCTGAAGCAAGATAGCCATTCGCTGCGAGGTCGGAAGTGATTGGACTGCTGAAAACACCTTTTCGGAAAGTTCTGTGTGAATTACTTTATTTATAGGGCTAAAGCCAGCATCTTCAGCCAAGGTTTCAATATTTTCGGCAAGCGACGGTCTTTTTTTTTAAGGTGGTCCAAACATAAATTTTTGGCAATCTTTAATATATATGCTTTCAGAGTATAGTCTGGTCGGTAATACTTTGCCGACTGAAATAATCGAACAAAGGTTTCCTGCGCAATGTCTTCAGCGTCATAGGAGTTTGCCAGAAAACGGAAAGCCAGATCTGCAACAGATTGCTGATAACGGTTAACAATGACTGCAAAAGATTCCGAATCACCTTTTGCTACTCGTTGCATTAACCAGGAATCAGATTTTTTAAAAGTACTCATTTATTTAGAAAACATTCAAAATAGTACACATTGTTTAATCGGTTTTTCTCTCCAATGACTTTTGTAAAAGTGTAAATAACTTCTCCTTCTGGGTATCGGTCAGAGCTTCTCTTACCATCAGTAAATGATTTGCAGTCAGAAGCTCGCGTTCTTTTTTATTTTCTGCAATACGGCTGACTATCCTTTCCAGGGAGGCTTCATCGCCCTTTTCAAATGATTTTAAAAGATTCACAAAATCCGAACGCAATTGACCATTCTGATGACTTAAAACGGACGTTTCTTTCCTGTATTTGGAGAGTAGCCCATGGATAATTTCATGCTGAGATTCGGAAAGATTTAAATAATGATGATAAAAAGTCTCTTCAAACCTTTCATTAGAAAAGCCGGAGTCCTTTTCATATGCATCCCAGTGATCCAGAACATAGTGACCCAAACCAACCGAAATGAATCCAATATTTAATGCGATTGAAAATAAAATCAGCAATCTGTTCAGAGTGATATTTTTCATTCCTTGTCTTAGAATTAATCGTCCAGCTTATTTGATTCACTAAAGCGGAGCTTCAATGCAGGGTTTCCATTGGTGCTGGATTCAGATCGATATTTCATTTCACATACAGCCAGGCTGTTACAAATTCAAATCCTTCAGGTGCGACTGATGAATCCCGGGGATGGTTTAGTCGGGGTCGAAATCTCAGACCTTCTATCCAGTTTTGCCGGGATTCTATTAGTAATCGTTTTAGAATGTCAATCTGCAGCTTTGCAAAACAGCATGTCAGCCAGCAAGAAAACCAGCCACAGAACCAATCTGGAATACAAGTGTCGCCAAACCAAATGCCAGAACCGTATTAAAGATCATTGAAAAAGCGGCCCATTTCCATGAACCGGCCTCTCTTCCGATTGCTACAACGGTGACAAAGCATGGTGCGTAGAAAATTGTGAAAAGAATCAGACTCAAGGCGACCAAAGGACTCCAGGATGGATCATTTGTCAAGGCATCACTTAACGATCCACTTTCTTCCGGATCTACCTCTCCCAGTGAATATGCAGTACCAAGGGTTGAAACAACAACTTCCTTGGCAGCAAATCCTCCAACCAGGGCGATATTCGTCCTCCAGTTAAACCCTGCAGCTTGAGAAATCGGCTCCAGGGCAGTACCAATCGTGCCTGCTACGGAATGTCTTAAGGCTTTTTCTGATTCTGCCCTGTCAACAGAATCGAGTTTGTATTTTATAGTGGATGCGGCATCGGAAAGCGCTACGTCTTCATCTTTAGCAGAAGATTCGATTTCCTTTAGAACAGTGGGTGAGGCGGAGTTTTGAATCGTTTCACGCTGTTGCTCGAAAACGGCTATTTCCGATTCCGGAAGTGACGGGAATGTCATCATTGCCCATAGTACAATGGAAATACCAAGAATGATCGTACCGGCTTTCTTGATATATTGCCAGGTTCTTTCCCAGGTATGAATCAAAAGTCCTTTGATGGTAGGCAGTCGATAGGGCGGTAGTTCCATCACAAAGGGAGTGGAGGGCCCCGATATGACGGTCATTCTCAGCAGCTTGGCGACGATAAGTGCTCCTCCCCAGGCAATAATCGTTATAATCAGCATCATTAGTGCCTCATTTTTACCGAAAAATGCTCCGACCAGCAGGGCCATCACCGGCATCTTTGCACCGCAATTCATGAAAGGAACAGTCAGTAGCGTTGCCAGTTTTTCTTTTGGGGATTTTAGAGTTCTGGAGGCCATGACACCTGGAACAGCGCATCCTCCTGCGATACCTCCGGACACAATAAATGCCATCACGGCATTTCCATGCAATCCAAATGCGGCAAACACCTTGTCGAGCATGAACGCAACCCTGGCCAGGTAACCACTGTCTTCAAGAATGGAGATCCCAAAAAACATGAACATGATCAAGGGAACAAAACCTAGAACACCACCAACGCCATCGATAATACCTGATACAACCATTGATTTTAGTAAACCGTCCGACATATTTTCTGAAGCAATCCCGTTTAGCCAGCCAAAAAAATCTTCAAGCCATATAACCGGAGCTTCACTGTAAGTAAATACAAACTGATAAAGTCCATAGACAATAGCAGCCATGATGAGTGGTCCAAAAAGGCGATTGGTAACCACTCTATCAATTTGGTCCGATAGCTCGAGTTTGTTGATATCACCTGATCTGTTTAGGACGCCTTGTTTAAGTATCGAGGAGATAAAGCCGTATCTATAATCGGAAATCAGAGCTTCAGGGTAGGTATTCAGTGTTTCTTTTAAATGTTTGGCAACCTTTGCCACTAAGTCTGTTAACTGGATAGAAGTAGCCTGGTCAGCTGCAACTCCTTTGCTGATAACCATGTCGTCTTTTTCCAGATACTTAATGCCAATCCATCGAGCCGGATAGCTTTCATCAAGAAAATTCGTCTTTTTAATCAGCTCTTCCATCTGTGCCAAGGTTTTATCGATATCATCACCGTATGAAATTTCAAATTCAGCAGACTTAGCTGTATTTCCTGCCAGTTCAGCTGTCTCCGCCATCAATTCCGATAGTCCCGAACCCTTTCTCGCAATGGTCGGTACGACAGGAACTCCCATCAATTCAGAGAGCTTATTATCATCGATTGCTATCCCACGTTTTTCAGCCACATCGATCATATTGAGGGCTATGCACACAGGAATACCAAGTTCGAGGAGTTGAATTGTCAGATAAAGATTTCGTTCCAGGTTAGTTGCATCAACGATGTTAACAACTGCTTCTATATTAGATTCAGTAATATACTGCCGGGCAACCACTTCATCCTGGGAATATGCAGTAAGCGAATAAGTTCCCGGTAAATCGACAATATGAAATTCCCTTCCATTTTGTTTTGAGTAGCCTTCTTTCTTTTCAACGGTAATACCGGGATAGTTTCCCACATGCTGTCTCGCACCCGTCAATTCATTGAACAACGTCGTTTTGCCGGAATTAGGATTGCCGCCCAGTGCAACCGATATTTTTTCCAATTGGTTGGTCATTCTTAATCTACCTCCACATTGATAAAGTCTGCTTCACTATTTCTTAAACTCAGGGTGAATCCTCTTACACGCACTGCAACCGGATCAAGGAGTGGAGCACGACCTTGGATTGTAACCTCGGTTCCCGGGGTTAGTCCCATATCCCGTATTCTACGCCCTAATTCACCTTCGACATCAATTGATGAGATCGTTCCAGTTTGTTTTGCAATCATCTTTCTCATATTAATAATCATATTTTCAGTACCTCCATACTTGATAGTTAAGGTTTGCATACTTCAGATAATTAGATTATATAACTGTAATTATTAACTATTAATATTTTCAATAAAACAGCATAACAAATGACTAAACGAATCAGAAATCGAATTCCTGCGTTAAAATTCTTCAAATGGGGAAAATATTTTTCCAAATACGAAAATATTTGATTCATATCAACTAACTATTATTCAGGATTTTACTCGGGAAACCTCGAATTTCTTTTCGGCAAAAAAGTACGCGGTTCTGTATCATTGATCTTTTTCTGAATTGAAAGAAGGTGAGGTTTCAGAAAATATAAATACGTGTAAATATTTGTTGTCTAATAGTACTACCATGATGACTCGAACCTGGAGCTGAGGATTAGGAATCCCATGCAGTACACCATAAACATCTTGTTATGATTGAGCTTTTTGTATAGCAAGGAGAAGGATTGTGGGTAGGATGGGAATTGACTGAAACCTATGTTTTGGTTTGCATTCAAAATGTACTGACATGGCTGATATTAGGAGCGGGTTGGTGGCGTCAGAAGATCGGCTCCGTTTCCTAAAAGCTCCACTAATGTAAGCTTATAATCCTCCGTATCATTTGAATAAGTCGGGATGAGTTCTCGTTTTAAGGTTCATTGAGCATAACATTTACTAGACAACAGCGTTTTTACTGGCTACCGGCAGCCATTAAAACCATTAACCACTACTGCTTGCTATGCTGTTGGTTTCCGAGATCTCCGGGAAGGCTCCGGAAAAATGTCCTGGTTTCGTGGATGAAGGACTTGACGGTGGGAGATAACCATTTATTGCGATGTCGAAGCATTCGAATCGGCACCTGTGAAACTTCAATGGGAACCGGTAGGCTTTTCAGTCTACCGTCTGCTAGCTCCGTTGCTACCATTCTTTCGGGTAGCAGGCCGACGCCAATCCCTTTTAACAGGCAGGCCTTGATGGCTGTCACGCTGTTAAAGGTCATCATAGTCACCGGATGGATCTTTTCTTGAGCCAATACCTGTTCAAGTTCCATTTTGTAAGCACAATCGTGTTTCGGTAGCATTAGGGTTTGGTTTTTTAGATCGGCAGGCTGAAAATCGCTGTATCGTGCTAGTTCGTGCTCCCTGCTTACAGCCAGAATAATGGCTTCAGCTCCAAGGTTCTCGCAAATCAACTCTGGTGCGGGCAAATCCTCAGCATATAGAAAAGCCAGATCAATTACGCCGGATTTTAGTTCTCGCTGCAGATTGTGAAAAGCGCAAGTACTAATATCCAGACCCACAGTCGGGTGGGAGCACTGAAATCGGCTTATGATTTCGGGCAGGTAATTTTCACACAAGGTTTGGGGAATCCTCAATGCAATCATGGCCTGTGAAACATGAATTTCGGACATCTCCGACAGTGTTTCCTGCTCCAGATCCAGCAATCGTTCCGCATATCTTAGCAGGGTTTCACCCGCCATGGTGAGACGGATGTGCTTGCCCAGTCGATCAAACAGTGGGATTCCAAAATCCTCTTCCAGCCCACGTATTTGTGAGGAGATAGTAGACTGGGCATAATGAAGAAGCTCGGCGGCACGATGGAAATTCAAGGTGGTAGCCACCGTCTTAAAAGTTCTTAATTGTCGGAGATCCATGCTTAAGTTATTGATCGAAATTTTTGATTGAACCGTTTAAAAAATGTCATTGGACGATAAATTTCGATTAAAATACTATGATTTTTTAAACCCACTAGGCAAGGAGAAACTTTTAAATAACAGACATTAAAGGGATTTTTTGATTGACAGGGAGTTAACATGGCCACATATCGCATCAACCAATTAATTGTCACCACTATGAAAAAGGGGAGAACCCGGTACATCAAATCGGGATCACCGCAATGTTTCGGTCCCTATGCGGAGATCCGTACACCTGACTATGAATTTCAATTCAACCTTCGTGGTGAAATCAAATCGATTCGCGGGCTGTCAATGAACTGGCCCCATCCATTGGAAATACTGAAGCGCTCGGATGGCAATGATTGGGTTTATTACTCTGTCGGGGCGGTAGTTAATCAACAAAACATTAAGGATTACATGGGGGAATATTACCTTCCCTGTCCGACATACTCCACCAATACAATCTGGAATTTTTCTCCCCACAGCGATATGAAAGTAGCGCAGGGCTTCGGGGCCTGGTACCAACTGATCGGGGAGTTGCACAGCTTGTTGCGGACAAAGATCTCCGACCCTGTCCGAGAACTTTTTGAAAAGATTCTATTCCATGACGACAACCAGTTACACCAACGTACGGAAGAGTTGCATGCGCTTCTTGGCGGATCGATTTCAGTGCTTCCTCCTGACAGTCGCCATGTGGAATACGAAGTTATTCCACTAATGATTTCAGATGGCTGCCGGTATCACTGTGGTTTTTGCAAGTTGAAATCGAAACATCGCTTTCAGGTTCGAACTCGCGATAACATCCTTCAGCAGATGTATGATTTAAAACATTTTTACAAAGCTCATGGACACTTTTACCAGGGATTGTTCTTGGGAAACCATGATGCTCTTAATGCCGGAAAGGAACTGGTGTGTGACTCTGCCAAGGAGGCCTATGTTCACTTTGGTTGGGAAAATCAAGCCGGTCATGATCCCCGACTGTTCTTTTTTGGAAGCGTTGATAGTCTTTTGGAAACACCTGATGGTTTGTTTGATACATTAAATGCATTACCGTACCTAAGTTATATCAACATCGGATTTGAATCGACAGACGAGGAAACCCTGAAAGTCTTGAAAAAGCCAATTACTGTAGAAAAAGTTAAGGCAGCATTTACAAAAATGCTTGATATCAACAAAACCTACGACAGACTTGAGGTTACAGGCAATTTTCTGATTGGTGACAGTCTCCCGCAAGCCCATGTGGAGTCTTTGTCTGAACTTCTGCAACAGATTCCGGAACCAGAATCGGCCCGCGGAACAATCTACCTCTCCCCTTTGTTGAATAGTCATCGCAGCACCGAACTGTTGCCTGTATTCAAGATGATTAAAAAACAAAGCTGCTTGCCGGTTTATCTCTACCTCATTCAGCGGATGTAAACAATGCTATGGTGCCTCCACCAGGACTCGAACCCGGAGCTGAGGATTAGGAATCCCACGAGATATCGCACTAATTACGTTGTTATTATTGATGATATTTTAACGAAGTAAGAAATAATTGTGAATTGGTTGCGGATTGATTAAAACCTTCATTTCAACATAATTTTATTGTTAGCCGGATTTAACTTGCCGTTAAGTGTTGAGTTATAATAGATGAAAGTCGTTCAGTTTTCATAAAAGTCAAAACCTTCAATTTCACTTCAATCCTAATATTTCGTTACATAGTGAATAAGAATTCATTGACAATATGTCAGATTTGACATATATTTGCTTCAAAAACTGTATGAAATCTCAGGGTACACTTCCTAATTGATATGGCAAAAGACAAAGCGTTAATCTGGCTCAGTGGAGAAATTAAAACGCCACCGTTTGGTGAGAAAGCGCGAAAGGAAGCGGGATTCTATCTCAGGATTGCGCAGAAAGGACTTCAACTGAGTAATCCACCTTTCGACCCAATGCCTGAGATTGGTAAAAACTGTTTTGATTTGCATGTCAGGGACTCTGATAAGACTTGGCGGATCATTATTCACATCGATACTGATTGTGTTATTATTCTTGAGGTCTTTGTGAAAAAAACTCAAAAAACACCGGAAAAGGTAAAGAAGGTGTGTATCAAACGTCTCAAACGCTATAAAGAGATTATTTGAGAGGCAACCATGAAAAAAGATAAACTACAAAAGCTGAAAAATGCTGGTTGGAAATCAGGAACTGTACAAGAATTTCTGGGGCTCACCGATACTGAAAGCGCACTAGTTGAAGTCAGGATTGCTCTTTTCGAAGCTTTTCAGAAGATGAGAAAGGAAAAGAAACTAACTCAACAGGAAGCGGCAAAACTCTTGAATACAAGTCAGTCGAGGATTTCTAAGCTGGAGAAGGGAGATCCCTCTGTGACCCTGGATTTGATGATTCGTTCTTTGGTAACGCTTGGCGCGAAAAAAGAAGACTTCGTTAGAATCTTTAAATAAGAAAATGGTGCCCTCACCAGGACTCGAACCTGGAGCTGAGGATTAGGAATCCTATGGAATTGCCTATGTAAATCGTGGTTTAATTGAGTTTCTGAATATGGTGTAAATAGACTGATAATTGGTTGCGAATTGGCTGAAAACCTTAATTTTGGGTGTTTGAACTTCAGAAAGATTAATATTTTATTAGTTCCGAGCCTACATTCAAGTAATGGTTCAAATATGTCAATTATTTATCCAACAATCATCATGATTAGAACTGTCGAAGTGGCTTTCACCATTAACCTTCCGGTTCATGGTTGGGAAAGGGTATTGCCTAAATAACATACCATTCTGATTAGTGAGTCGAGTCTCTTTTTCTAGAAGCTAAAAGTTTAAATTTTGTAAAAATTCAACTGGGGTTTTAAGCGGCGCACCAGGTATTTGGGAGATTCTTCTTTTTGATGAATTCTGTTTAACAGGAGCTCCGCTGCTATTTGCCCGATCTCGATAACTGGCTGGGCTACTGTAACATCCGCATGACCAAGTAAAGAGGAAAGATGCATATCATCAAAACTGGTGATAGTCGGTTTAAAGGGAGGTTTTTTTTCGGTTTCTATAAAGTATTTAACTGCACCAACATGCATATAATAGTTTGAAATAAAAAGATGATCCGGTGGATTTTCCTGGGTCATCAATTCCCTGGTCATATCGTATCCACTTTGAATATGGAAATCACCGAACTTGATAAGAGATTCATCCAAAGGAATATTGTAATCCCTTAAGGCACGCACATAACCTTCATATCGTTCCTGGGCATTGGTCAAATCTCGTTCCCCACCAATAAATCCTATCCTGGTTGCATTTTGGTTAATAAGATGTTCGATTACCGAATAAACACCATTGACATTGTCAACAAGAACAATATCCGCCTCAAAATTGGTGACATATCGATCGGCTAAAACCACAGGTATATTATTATCCCTTAGTATTTCAAAATTTTCCCCATCGGCTGTTGATGGGATAATAATCACACCATCTACCTGCTTCTCTCGCAGCAATTCAATTCTAGCCGTTTCATCGACAATGGAGTTATTACTGTTGCAAATAATTAAAGAGTATCCGGCCTCCTGAAGCACTTGTTCTGCACCTTTGGCGACCCTCATGAAAAATTCTTCAGAAATTTCCGGCGCAATAAAACCAACCGTATGGGTCAGATTGGTTTTTAGACTTCTGGCGATGGTGTTCACCCTGTAATCCAGTTTTTTGACCCATTTTAATACTTTGTCCCTGGTTTTTTCGGAAATTCTGGGATCTCCGTTAATCACCCTGGAAACAGTGGAAGGAGAAACATTGGCATGTTTTGCGACATCTTTAGCAGATACGGACATATGAAATAGTTAATTAAAATCTTATTAATTACAGTTTTATGGTTCGTCCTCCGGAATTCACCGATCAACTCTTTTTTCGTCGAATACAGTAATCAATCTATAGGAAAGATATTTAATGAATCAAGAGAAGACCTGGCCGGTTCACATTTTAAAAAAGATTATCTCCGGGCTCTATATTCCAATGAATCTTCCAAATCAAAACTTCCCCAGATAAAGACCTTAAAACCCAATTTTCCGGCCATGGCTGCTTTGGCAAACATCAGCTGGTTGGCCGTTACAGCATCATTTGCATAAAGAATTGTCTCATGATTGGAAGGATGCAGAATCATATTGTCCCGGGTCACACCGTATCTGACCAAATGTTTGATCGGCCATTCAGGTTGTGTTTTTTCCAACCTGTCCCTGGTTTCTGCTTCTGGTAGTGTGCAGACACCACCTCGCATCAGGTTGATACACAATTTTCCAGTGTTATCAATATATACCCGGCTAACAACAACTTCTCCCGCTTTACCAACACCAAAAAGCGTTCCTCCGCCTTTAGGAAAATAGATTGGATTTTGCCTGAAACATTCTGCACTGGC
Organism: SAR324 cluster bacterium; assembly: GCA_028282825.1. Taxonomy (GTDB): domain Bacteria; phylum SAR324; class SAR324; order XYD2-FULL-50-16; family XYD2-FULL-50-16; genus JAHJTV01. The sequence goes on along the minus strand of JANQGZ010000004.1, from coordinate 151,224 downwards.
ATACCCTTTTTCGAAATGACTGGCAGGAGACGATCCCGATAACAGTTCCACCCAGATCTCTTCTTCTTCCAATTGAACTTCCCCAATGCTGGTTTGAGCTATCCCGGTATATTTCCTGGACCATCTGACGTCTTCCTGGTTTGCCGAAGGGTCTTGATTAAATGCCTTCCAAAGAGGATTGGATAAAACTAAGTCCACCGCGCACCCACCATCCACTTCATTAAAGCAGGGAATTGCTTCTCCCGGTCTGATAACTTGATTAAAAAAAGGTTTCTCAGACTCATCACCTGTCACCGGCGGTCTTTCCGGATTGTTTAACATCCCTTCGACCAGATCAGAAGCTGCGCAACAATCTTTCAATCCCTGCTGGAATTGGATTCCTATTGCATCACACCCATATTTATTGGCGATGCGCACAGCAGCAATATACATTTTACCTTGTTCCAGCAGTTGATTTTCCGTCAGGTCCTTTTCCTCATCGGTGCCTAGATGAAAGGTCATGCCTTTTTCCTTAAGCCAATCGATGACGGCCCTGCCCTCCTCATCTGAAATAGTACCCATTCGCGCCAGCAGTTCCGATTGACTGATGTTTTCTTTTCCAATTCCCATGGGATACAGCAGCTCATTACCAAAAACCCCATTTTCCATTCCCATGCACATTTCATCCAGATATCCAAGAATGGCTCTTTTTCTTAAAAGAGAGTCGGCAAAGGCTTCGCCAATATCCAAGGCATCACAATAATCCTTCTTTACATCTGAAAGGACATTTTCATAGGCGCGAATGTGCCCTTTTGTATGGCTAATGCTGCCGGTTTTGATAAACTCTTCCATCTTGTCTAAAAACGCCCGATCTTTAAAATCCTCGCTCCAAACAGTGGAAAATTCTCTATTGTGTTTCAACAGGCAAGCATTAAGATTCGATAATCCGACCAACCCGGGCCAAATACCGTCATAATTTGCCACAGTAAGAATGTTAAGGTCGTTTCGTTGAACCAGCGCCCCTAAAATGTGATGACTGTATTCCCAAATCGATTCAATGATGACGACAGTCGCTCCTTCGGGAACATCCATGAAGATATCGTTACCCATTTTTTGACTATTGATGAATCCGTGTTTTAAATCACTGTCAAAAGGATGAGCTCGTTCAACTGAATATCCCGCTGTTTCGAAGAAATGCTTGATGTGGTTTTCTGTTTGTTCTTGTACTTTCCAGCCCGCTACATTTGCAGTATTCCGCAAATCTCCATTCGCCAGAAAATAGACAGTTTTTTCTTCCGTTTTTTTCAATCCTGGAATTAATGCTTTCCCAATAATCTCTTTCTTGTTTTGAATGTCGGGCATTGTAAGATCCTCCGCTAAGGTCTGTCATCATTCTCTTTGAAATAGAATGTCCGGTTATTAAAGATATCATGCAATCGAATGCATAACCTTTATCCTATAAAAAATCAATTAACAAGGATAAAAAAAGATTCTTGTTTGGTTAATGATTTAACTTATTGATAATTTTGTAATATTAAAACTAACGCTAATAATTCTGTTCACAGGCATTTTTTTTAAGAGAATGTTTACTTTAGCTGATTCTATTTTTCTGAAAACCCTGGTAGGAAATTGGACAAAATCTTTGAAAAAATCTCATTTTCTAACATATTATTCTGTTATTGTTGCAATAAACAAATTGCTTAATTTTTCTCTTGCATTAGCTACTTAATTCGGATAATCATCATTTGTGCATACGATTGCATTGCTTTGGCAATCCATTGAATAATCCGGTTTAACATAGCCTAGCTCTTACAAAGGAGCAGGCTAATTACTTACAATACTTGATTTAAAACCAGGAGGTTTGGGTCTTCGATATTGGATCAAGAACCTACCTGGCAAAAAGGGGAACTGGCTTGGTAAAACCGATTTTACAGATGAAAAATGTTACCAAAACCTTTCCAGGCGTTTTGGCTTTAAACAATTTATCGTTTGACATCTGCAAAGGTGAAGTTCACGCACTGTTGGGAGAAAACGGCGCTGGTAAATCAACATTAATGAAAATTATCTCCGGCGTGTATCCCAAAAATGAAGGGAAAATGTTTTACAAAGGTAAAGAGGTACAGATCCAAAATCCTTTAACCGCCCAAAAAATGGGAATAAGCATTATTTACCAGGAATTTAATCTCTTTCCCCAGCTGACAGTTGCTCAGAACATATTTATCGGAAGAGAGCCCAGATCAAACATTAAAGGCCTCTTGGATGAAAAACAATTGAATGAGGATACCCAAACAATTCTTGATTCACTGAATTTGGATATTAAACCTAGTCAGATAGTGGCCTCTCTTCCGGTAGCCAGACAGCAAATGGTGGAAATTGCCAAGGCGATATCATTTAACGCGGAAGTACTGATCATGGATGAACCCACCTCAGCCCTGACTGAAAGCGAGATCGAACAACTGTTTCGAATCATCAAGGATCTTAAGGCTCAAGGTGTGGGAATTGTTTATATTTCCCACCGATTACAGGAACTCGATGAACTGGCAGACCGGGTAACCGTCATGCGGGATGGGGAATGGGTTGGCACCGTTGACTACAAAGACACTACTCCATCCAAACTCATTAGCATGATGGTCGGTCGGGATATCAAGGACATGTTTCCTAAAAGAAAAGCAAAGATCGGTGAAACTTTATTGGAAGTCGAAACACTATGTCGGGAAACACATTTGGATAATGTGGGTTTTAGGTTAAACAAGGGTGAGATTGTCGGTATTGCCGGACTGATGGGGGCAGGCAGAACCGAATTGGCCCGTGCTGTTTTTGGGGCAGATAAAACTGAGGTTTCCGAGATTAAATTCGAAGGTAGAAAAGTAAAAATAAAATCACCCACAGATGCAATCAAACTGGGTATTGGCTATTTAACGGAAGACAGGAAAAAGGATGGCCTGGCTTTAAATCTGGATGTTGAGGAAAACACCATATTGGCCAGTATCAGGGAGTTTTGCGATCGTTTTGGAATTATTAAAAAGAAAAAATGTACGGCAACCACCAAAGACCTGATTGATAGCCTGAGAATAAAGACTCCTTCCCTGCAACAGAAGGTTGTTAATCTGAGTGGGGGCAATCAACAAAAAATCATTCTGGCAAAATGGTTATGCAAACATTCCAAACTATTGATATTCGATGAACCAACCAGGGGTATTGACGTGGGAGCCAAGGTAGAGGTTTACGAAATAATGAGCAATCTTGCTGAATCCGGAGTGGGGATTATTATGATATCCTCTGAACTTCCGGAAATACTGGGTATGAGCGATAGAATTCTGGTCATGCGAGAAGGTAAAATTGCCGGAGAGCTGTCCAAACTCGAAGCAACCCAGGAAAAAATAATGACCCTGGCTACAGGGAGTCGGGAGGCCGCCTAGCCCGTATGTATATCAATTATCAATTAAACGTGTTTTAAAAGATCTCATATGGACATCAACTCACAAGCTATGAATTCGACCTTAAGTAAGGAAACGAGGAAAACCAATCAGATTCTGAATAAAGCGATGTTGCAAAAGCTAGCGCCTTTTTTGAGTCTGGTCTTGATGATTGTTTTTTTCTCTGTTTCAACAGAGTATTTTTTGAATTTTGAAAACCTTGTCACCGTTGCGTTGCAGACATCGGTGATTGGGATATTGGCTATAGGCGGAACTTACATTATTATCACAGCAGGAATTGATTTGTCCGTTGGGGCTGTCATGGCGGTTTCCGGTGTTTGCGGTGGCTTAGCGATTTCATCGGGGCTACCGGTGCACTGGGGTGTGACCATTGGTGTACTGGTAGGCACTGCCTTTGGATGTGTGTCCGGGTTCCTTGTTGCCAAAGTTAAAATACCTCCCTTTATCGTAACCCTGGGAATGATGATGGTCGCGAGAGGCATATCAATGGTGTTGACACAAGGCCGAGCTATATATTTTCGTGGATCACCTTCGTTTAAACTTATTTCCCAGGGAAAATTGTTTGATACCATTCCCTATCCTGTCATCTATTTGTTTGCCATTGCCCTGATCGCCGGATTTATACTGAAAAAAACCGCCATTGGCAGATACACCTATGCTGTCGGCTGCAATGAAGAAGCAGCAAGGTTATCAGGGATAAATGTTTTCAAGACAAAGCTTTTCGTCTATAGCTTTGCAGGTTTGTTAACAGGTATCGGGGGAATTATTCTGGCTGCACGGCTAAATTCCGCCCAACCTACTGCTGGCCTGGGTTATGAACTCGATGCCATTGCAGCAGCTGTGATTGGGGGTACCAGCTTGATGGGAGGGGAAGGAACCGTTACCGGAACCATAATTGGGGCGTTTATTATGGCCATTTTGAAGAACGGTCTTAACTTAATGAATGTCTCACAGTTCTGGCAGATGGTTGCCATGGGTATCGTTGTGATTGGTGCCGTATATTTGGATACCTTAAGAAAACATAACAAATAAACTTTGGTTGCAGGAATCGGTTTTTTGTTCAACCACGTTTCAAACTTGTAGTTTTTTAATCCATGTACCTGCTGATAGCTCATCACGGACCGAATAGTGAAGGTAAACTATCGATCCATAATTACAACCGGATTGTTCAAATTTGAAGCAGTGCCTGGATATGCGACTGGCTGGTGTATAAAGCCATAACTTCGTTCAATTCATTTCAAACAATAATTTGGGGAGAAACATGAAAAAAACATCAATCCTGTTATTTGCAATGGCTCTTGTTATACTATTTGCCGTTGGACCAAAGGCATTGGCTAAAGACCTCTATGTTGCTGTTATCAGCAAAGGGTTTCAGCACGAGTTTTGGCAAACAGTAAAACTAGGTTCTGATACAGCTGCCAAGGAGCTTGGTATACGCGTCACCTTTGAGGGTCCTTCTGATGAAACCAAAATCGCTGAACAGATCAATATGGTTGAAAACGCCATTACCAAAAAAGCCGATGCAATTCTGCTGGCAGCTTTGGACACCGAAGCGCTAATACCCGTTGTACAAAAAGCAAATAGAATGGGTATTCCGGTTGTGATGTTCGATTCAAACATAAACAGTGATATCCCACTGAGCTTTGTGGCCACGGATAATAAAGCGGCCGGTGCTTTAGCCGCCGAAAAGCTGGGAATGATCTTAGGAGGAAAAGGAAAAGTTGGAATCGTAGCTCATAATGCGGGCACCAGCACAGCTCAGCAGAGAAGGGACGGATTTATCCAAAACATGAAAGCCCGTTATCCCGGAATTAAGCTCCTAAAAGCTGTTTATAGCGATGGAGACCACCAAAAAGCCATGGACAAAGCCACAGATATGATGCAGGCAAATCCTGACCTGGCCGCCATTTATGCTACGAATGAAGGATCGGCCATAGGTGTGGCAACGGCAGTTGAAGCCAAAGGGAAAGTAGGAAAGGTGAAGGTTGTTGGTTTTGATAGCTCTGAAGCTGAAATCGGATTCTTAAAAGATGGTGTAGTGGAAGGATTTGTGGTGCAGAATCCTTTTAATATGGGTTATTTGGGTGTGAAAGCATTGGTTGATGTACTGAATAAAAAATCTATCCAATCCAGGATCGATACAGGTGCAACGTTTGTTAACATCGATAATTTAAATTCAAAGAAAGTTCAAAAGCTTCTTTATCCTCTCGGAAAGTAGTTTAAAAAGTGTAAAACTGTGTCACGAAGGTCGATCTGTTTATTCCACGTTCATAAGGTTTCTACAATACTGGTATCGGGGTTTAGCCGAGACCCGAAATTGTTAGTGAACATCTCTCCTAGAAGACCGGTTCAGATACTCCTCCTCTGAACCAGGTATTCACCAGACAAGGGGAATAATAAAGATTAGGCATTCGTGACACAGCCATAAGATTCAGCTGACTAATCCAATCCGACACAAAAATTCGGTTATGAAACGATTCGGACAGATAATCAAACTCCGACCAGGACGATTGGACATCTATAGGGAATACCATGCTGAAGTATGGCCAGATGTCCTGAAACGTTTAGAAAAATCAAATATACGCAATTATTCCATCTTCCATAAAGATGGATACCTTTTTGGATACTATGAATATATCGGCTCCGATTATGAAAAGGATATGGCCGACCTGGCAGCGGATGCCGTCACAAAGGACTGGTGGAAAATCATGAAACCAATGCAGCAACCTTTCAAATCAAGAAACAAAGGTGAATGGTGGGCAGATATGGAAGAGGTTTTTCACACTGATTGAGTGTGGAAATTTGATTACCTGCTTTCCAACCCTTTGATGATCTGATCTGTAATCTCAGAAACCAGTTTTTGCATTTCTACGGAAGGCAGTGAAGAGCCAACTCCCTGTTGAACAACTTCGCCATTGGTATTGCTGACAGCCGAAGGTGCATTATCAAAAGAGCTCAAAAAAGGTTCACTCTGTCTCTGGGCACAACCCTCGGATGCACAATGGATTCTGTCGTCCTTGCCCCCGAATTGAGCCTTTACTTCCAATAATTCCTTCATTTGATCATTGGTCAGCAGTTTGGGCTTCCCCAGTGAGCGGGACAGGAGCAATACTCTGCAATAAGAATCCAATATTTCCAATTTATAATAAGTCTCTTCCAGTGAATGACTAAAGCAAACCACCCCGTGGTTTCCCATAATGACTGAGTTAGTATCCTCTTTAATCAAGGGAACAATACTATCGGCCAAAGCCATTTTAGAAGGCATGGCAAAATCGGCAAAAGGAATTCTTCCAAGAAACACTTCCGCTTCAGGGTGGATACCTTCCGGTATCGGCATACCAACCAGTGCAAACGCAGAGGCATGCGGTGGATGGCTGTGTACAACTGCTTTAATATCTTCTCTTTTTTTATAGATTTCCAAATGCACCATAACCTCACTGGTGGGTTTGTAGCGATTGTTTTTATCCAGGTGATTGCCCTCCATATCCACCATGCAGATCATTTCCGGTTTTAAAAACCCTTTGCTTACGCCAGTGGGAGTGCATAAAACCCGATCCGGTCCAACTCTGACCGAATGGTTACCCTCATTTCCTGCACAATAGCCACGCAACCAAATGCGATATCCGATATCACAAATGTCCTGTTTGGTTTTCCACATGTTCGTTTCCATTAGTTTTCCTGTTTATGCTTGAATGGTTCTTCAAAAATCACCTCATCCAGAATTGCTGCACAATAAGCATCCAAAGGAACATCATCGGGTTTGAAAGGAGCAGCCGCCTCACCGCTTTCAGCCAGGGCAACCAAACTTCCCTCACCGGCACCTAAATCATCATAGACAACCATCGATTCAGGCATTGGAGCTTTTCTTGGACGGTTGCTTCCCAACCCTGAAAGAGCTTGATGATCCAGAACATCGCAAATCAACAGTCGTCCATCCGGCAAGTTGCTATCCCTGGGGATTAAGGTTACAGTTCCTGTTATTTTACCAATTCTCATGTTTAACTACCTGTTTCTAATAAATCGACTGATCATTGCTTGCACTGACACTTCCCCGGTATTGCCATGTTCAAGAATCAAGGTATTCGCATCAAACTGTTTAATGCCTTCTTCAATGTTTTTATCACTACTTCCGATAACCGAGCGAATGCCATTCCACCGAGCGGCCAGGAAATTGGCTTTGGCGGAATTCTCCACCAACAATATTCCACCCCTGGCTTTTTTCATAAGTATTGCCTGACCATAATCCTCAATAACCTTTTCAATGTTTTTGCATTCCGATTTAATCGAACTCATCTTAACCTTATCGGTTGACTGATATTCAGCCTCTATGGTCCTTAAGCGATCGCATGAAGACCAAAAATACCAAAAGCCATCCTGATTCACACCAAGTCCATCATTATCGTTCATTTTCTCATGGTAGAGGACAGCAATCTGTTTTTCCTTAATGTAATCCTTGGCGGCTGGTGTGATGAGCGTGTTCCTGGACACCAAAATTGAATCACAGTTTTCCAGCCTTTTTGCCGTCAAGACTCCCTCTAAACGTGTTACATCCGGTTTTTGGGGGGTTGTTAAAAAACCGTTCAATTCAATACCAGCATCTTTCGTTGGTATGATCCCATTAAGACCTATTGCAGATCTCCCTAGCTGCTTCAATACTTCAGCAGCTATCAGCTGAACCAGTTGAGGATAATTATTCTTTTCCCATACACTGCTATTCATCGATTATCCCCAAAACAAACCAGCGAATAGGCGTCGTGTTGTCAGCAACCAATTGCCGTAAGCGTTTTGAATCGGATGAAATAAACACTTTGTCGTTAAACCCGGCTCCATGATGGTCTATGACAATTAAAGGATCTCCGCTTGGTCTTTCACTGCAGTCCAACGGCTGACAAATCAAGAGTTTTTGACCATAAAAAGATCGATGTTTGACAGAGCTGGTAGCGATGCCCTGAATTCTTGCCAGTTGCATATCTAAACCATTCTTAGTGAATTACATATAGCCATTCTTCTAAATCGAGTGAATGTTGTAGGGTTGGTGATACCTTCCCCACTAGGCGTCGCGATGGAAAAACCGGGGTAACCTTCTCCTCCCAGCCCTAACCCTCCGGTGCTTGGGCCGTTAGCTACGAAAATTGTGGTATTCATGCGCCTTCCCATCTCTGTAATGGTTGCCAGGTTATTTGAATGTATAATAGCTGTATGGCCATAACCATGCTCATACAAAACAGCTTTTTCGATGGCTGTTTCCACGTCAGGCACACGGACAAAAGGCACAAAAGGCATCATCTGTTCAACATAAACAAACGGATTCTCTTCATCAGTTTCACCAAATAGAAGATCATATTTTTGTCCTTTGGGAAGAGTTAATCCAATAGCTTTGGCCAATACCTCACAATCCTGTCCGACTAAGTCCTTATTAGGAATGAAATGATCTTCCTGCCATTGAAAGGCTTTTACAGCCAAAGCAGAAACTTGCCCCTGGTCCAGTCTGAAAGCCTTGCGCTTTTTAGACCGCTCCATGGCCAGCATCATCTCGTCAAAAATCATATCGACAACAAACACTTCCTTTTCCCCAATACAGAGCAGATTGTTATCAAAGGCTGCCCCCATGATGATGGATTCTGCAGCAAGGTTTAAATCGGCAGTTTCATCCACTACAACCGGTGGATTACCAGGACCCGCTACAATAGCTTTCTTTTTTTGGGCCAGTGCTGCACGGGCCACCATTGGACCGCCGGTAATTACTAACAGGGCAACATCCTTGTGATCAAACATTTTGTTGGCTGTTTCAATGGTGGGTGGCGTAATCAAACAAATCAGATTGTCGATGCCCGTACTTTCAAAAATAGCTCTATTATAGGTCTCAACAGCAACTGAAGCACATCGATAGGCAGAGGGATGGGGATTAACTACCAGGGCATTACCTGCAGCTATCATGTTAATGGCATTGGCCGTAATGGTGGGTATTGAATGAGTCACCGGCGTGACACAACCGATAACGCCCCAAGGGGCAAGTTCATCAAGTGATATCCCGGAGTCACCGCTGTGAAGAGCAGGTCGAAGCATTTCGACTCCCGGAACGTTTTCCAAAACCTTCAACTTGTCAATTTTATGATCCAGCCTGCCAACTCCTGTTTCTTTAAGTTCTATTTCACCCCAATGAGATGCATGTTCCCCGGCAATCTGTTTTAGCAATGAAACTGATGTTTCCCTGGCTTTGACACCTGATTTCACCAGACCTACCTGGGCATTTCTGGCAGCAGCAACAGCCTTGTTGACACACTGAAAGATACCAAATTGATGTTGTTCTGATGAAGCCTTTCCCATTTCTGCTGTTGAGCCCAATTGCTTTAAAACCTGCTCAACTACATCTTGAACCAAATTTGTATAATCCATTATTTACCTCTTTGATCCGTCCAAAGGCAGATTCATCTGCTTTCCACCGACTGTTGCTTTGTCTACCAATCCAACAATGACAGCATCAATGGGTAAATCTTTCAGTCCTTCAGCCAATCTGGCGCTGGAGCCCTGGGTTACCAACACCAGTTCCCCTTCACCGGCACCAATTCTATCCACAGCCACTATTGCCCGACCGGTAAATCCAAACTCTCCGCCACCGGTTTTTTTGTAAGTAACCTGCAGAGGTTCAACGATTAGTAGCTTGTAGCCTTTAATCAGTTGATCTTTTTGAGTTGACACAACACTGCCTTTTACACTGGCTAAAAACATTTTTATTTCCTGTTAATGTTGTTTGAGAAGCTGCCATGATTGCCGGGCTACCATCAACTCCTCATTGGTAGGAATAATCCAGAGCTGTGTGCTGCTTTCTGAATGATGAAGATAATGCTCCGAATTATCCTTTGCTTTTTGATTCTTACTCAAATCCAGTTTAATTCCGGCAAAGTCCATATCCTCCAAAATCATTTCCCTAACCATCACTGAGTTCTGACCAATCCCGCCGGAAAACGAAATAGCATCCACACCGTTTAAAACAGTCAAATAGGCGCCAATGTAATGTCTTACCGATTCTACCAGCACATCAATGGCCAGTCTGGCTCTCTTGTTATTGTTTTGTGCTTTTTCCGTTAAATCCCTGATGTCGCCGCTGACTCCGCTTATCCCCAACAAACCGGATTCTCTGCTTAGCTTATCCCAGATCGTTGCCTGGTCGATTCCGGCTTTTTGCAGCTTTAATATCGAAAAGGCATCAAAATCACCTACCCGATTGGCGTGGGGAATTCCTGTCTGTACAGTCATGCCAAAACTATTCGCGACCGATTTCTGATTATCCAGTGCGCAGACACTGCTGGAGCCTCCCAGGTGACAATTGATAACTTTGTTCAAGTTGCTGTCAATTTTGTTTAATCGATATCCGACATAACTGTGGCTGGCACCGTGAAACCCATATCGACGGATTCCAAGTTTATCGGTCCAATCATAAGGAATGGCAAATACCTGACGTTTCCATGGAATAGTCTGATGAAACGCCGTTTCAAATACAGCGATCTGCGGCACCTCCGGGAGCAAAGAACGAAAGGACTTCATTGCGTGAATATACGGTGGGTTATGAGAAGGTGCTACATCTGAAAACTCTTCCATTATCTCCAGAACCCTGTCATCCACCAAAACAGCTCCACTGATAGGTCCTCCATGGACCGCTTTGAATCCGATAGCATCTATTTGCGATAAACCGTTGAGGACACTTCCTTTAACCAGTAAATTTAAATGAAAATCGATGGCTTTCTTGTGTGTGGGAAAAACAAATTCTCCTTGGTGTTTTTCTTCAACAGACGGTCTTGCAAATTGCCAAAAGCTGCTCTCCTGACCGATCCGATCCGCAAGGCCTTCGGCCAGCAAACATTCGCCTTTCGACATGTCGATTAGTTTGTATTTAAAACTGGTACTGCCCAGGTTGGCTATCAGTAAATTCACTGTTGAATCCCTAGATATTCTTTAACAGCTCTTCATGAGGTCGAGCTATTATATGGGATGAAACCAATTCACCGATTCTGGAAGCTGCCTCAGCACCCGCATCAACTGCTGCTTTGATCGATCCAACATCACCTTTTACAATACAGGTAATCATACCACCGCCTATTTCAACGATTTTTGCAATAGTCACATCTGCGGACTTCAACATGGCATCGGTCGCCTCAACGACACCAACCTTTCCTTTGGTCTCAATAAAACCTAAAGCATCCATATTACTACCTCTGGAGTGAATTCATGTTCTGTCTGACGAAAAAGTCATACTTGAACTTAGAAATTTGATGAATGGCCATTTTACTTTTTCTTGGCCGCAGGTAACAGGTTCTTAAGATCCTCGTGTGGCCGTGCAATAACCTGGACCGAAAGAACCTTCCCTATTTTGGAAGCGGCTTCCGCTCCCGCATCAATTGCTGCCTTGACAGCAGCCACATCTCCTTCAACGTAAGTAGTGACAATACCTGATCCCACCTTATCCCACCCGCACATGGTGACATTGGCTGACTTCAGCATGGCATCACTTGCTTCTGCCATGGCAACAAATCCATGGGTTTCAATCATCCCAAGAGCTTGACTGGTCATTTTATTCTCCTGTTTTAAATGTTATTTAACGATTTCCAAATGTTCTGCATGTTTAAGGTTGCAGGCATTTCCCTCATCAGTATCGATGTGTACCTCCAATTTCATGTCCTTACCGTATCGAACCACCACATTATCCAAAGCAATACCGCACTGACCGCTGATCAGTACTTTGACAATGTCACCATCCTTAACATTGTATGTTTCCAAATCCTGTTTTCCCATATGGACATGGCGTTGAGCGCGAATTACTCCTTGTTTTAGCTGGACCGACCCGTTAGGTCCGACCAGGGTGCAACCGGGTGTGTCTTCAAGATCTCCACTGATTCGCACCGGTAGATTCAAACCCAAGTAAATGCCATCGGAAAAGCTTAATTCAACCTGGTTATAATCCCGGATCGGTCCCAGTATTCTCACACCTGAAATTATCCGACTCCTTTTAGCTATGATATTTAACTGCTGTTCACTGGCATATCCGCCATTGTAGAGGACTTTATACCTGGATAATCGAGTGCCTTTACCAAACAACAAATCAAAAGTTTCCTGGTTTAAATGAACATGTCTCGCAGAAACATTCACTACCAGGGGGTTTAACGGTCTACCTGCCCGACTCTGCAACTGAACAAACTGATTTTGTTTGGCCTGAAGAATTTTCAGGACCATGCGCTCGATTTGCTTTCTTTCAGGCAACGTTGGATACGCAGACATGTTATTCAGATTTGTGAAATCGAAGATTTATATTTTGTTTATATTCGATCAAATATCAATCAAAAAACTATCTGTCAATACATTCGTTCATATTTAGATCAATTATCAATCATATAACGCTCACCATTAAATTTCCATTTCTCAACAACTGCTTATTAGCCTTTTAATTCAACCTAATCCCAATTTCACTCAATTTCATTAAGATGGATTTTCATCTAAATTAGTTGAATGATGACATGTGTTTTATCTTTTTTTAAAAAAAACTATATTTAAATAATCGTTTATCGATCATTTTACGGGCATTTAAATTGACAAAATTAATACGCCCAACTAATTTATTGTTAACTAACTCATAAAAGCGATCAGTAACCAATCACTTACAAACACGTTAAAAGGATAATCTCGACAATGAAGGATTTGGAAAGGCAAAACGAAATACTGGGACTTCTAAAGGACTCTCGTTTTCTAAGCAATACACAGTTGACAAAAAAACTAAGTGTCTCGGAGGCAACAATTCGTCGTGACTTGTCAAAACTGGCAAAGAAAGGGCTTATTCGCAGACTGAGAGGGGGTGCGGAAACCATTGAAAAGTTCATTCGAACCCATCCTGCCTGGGAACCATTTGATTCCGAAAACATAGTTAATTTCGAAGCCAAACGTCGAATAGCGCAAAAGGCGGCTGAATTGTGTGATCATGAAGAATCAATCATCATCGATGGAGGAACCACCACCAACCTGATGGTCGAGTTTTTATGTGATCACAAACTTCAAATCCTTACCAATGCTTTACACACGGCGGTAGACCTTTTAAAGAATAGTAACAATCGGGTCATATTACCCGGTGGCGAAGTTTTTCGTGAGCAGAACGTGATCGTTAGTCCTTTTGAGAACGACACCATTCAGCAGTATTCAGCATCAAAATTATTTATGGCCACCCAAGGTATCTCCAAAGTGGGCTTGACTCAATGGGATCCGCTTTTGATTCGTGCCCAGCAAAAGCTGATGAATCAGGCAGAGAAACTAGTCATCCTGGCTGATAGCAGTAAATTCAATCAAAAAGGCAGCTTCATTCTCTGTCCTTTAAACCGTGTAGACGTGGTTATAACCGATGATAAGGTGGATCAGGACAGTGTAAGGCTATTGGAATCGGAAGGTGTTGACCTGATGGTGGTTTAAGCATCTTTTCTATCGGCTTCTAACAGATATCTGGCGTTATTTTGTGAGGAATAGTGATGGATTCATACCTGGCTGTTATTGATATCGGCAAAACCAATAAAAAGGTATTGATATTCGACCAGGCTTTGCAGGTAGTGGACACTTCTTTCAAAAAGTTTGAAGAATACCTGGAAGCAGGGATTATCTATGAGGATCTCGAGAATATGACCGATTGGATCATTCAACAGATCAGGGAATTTGCAGAGAAGTATGCCATCAAAGCTTTATCTGTTACAACCCATGGAGCCATGGCGGTAGCCATCGATCAAGAAGGCAAACCAGCCATACCGCCAGTCGCCTATACCACAGATGCCGGAGAAACATTCAGGGGTAGGTTTTTTCAAACCTTTGGCAGTCCTCAGGCCTTAAAAATGGAAACAGGTACCACGGAAATAGGCAGCCTGGTCAATATCGGGAAAATGATCTTTTTCATGCAGGAAACATGGCCTGTTGCATGGTCAAACGTTTGGAAGATTCTCAATTTCCCCCAGTATTTTGGCTATCTTTTTACCGGACAAACCGGTGCCGAACCCACATACGTCGGATGTCACACTTATCTCTATAATCCGTCAACGCAGTTATACTCATCTGTTGCTAAAAAGCTTGGAATTGTGGATCTACTGCCCAAAAAAGTCAATCAATCCTGGGATGTTTTGGGAACCGTTAGTCCGGATATGCAGGCAAAGACAGGTTTGCCGGAAGACTGTATTGTCACCATGGGTATCCATGATTCCAATGCCTCCTTACTACCATACCTGGTAAAGGGTTTTGAAAACTTTATCCTTAATTCAACCGGAACCTGGTGTGTAGCCATGCATCCGACCAGCTCAATTGATTTTAAGGAATCTGAGCTGGAAGCATTTGTATTCTATAATCTTAATGTTTTTCATGAGCCCGTAAAAACTGCCATATTCAAAGGTGGCACTGAGTTTGAGACCTATCACAAGATTTTGACCGATCTTAACGGGGATAAGGAACTCCCCTGTTTTAAACCAGGATTATTCTCAGAAATTCTGAAAAACAGAAACCAGTTCATACTGCCCGCAGTCGATCCAGGGCTGGGGATTTACCCTTTCGCGAATGCCAGGGTAATGGAAGAAGACAACGTCCATCATCTGGAAGAAATCTCCAATGGAACGAACATACCCGGCTTCTTTAAGGATTTTGAAACCGCCATGGCTGTGTTAAATATCTCATTGGCTATACAGTCATATCATGCATTAACAATGACCGGATTTGACGGCACAGGCACCATCTTTATCGAAGGTGGATTCCGCAAGAATGAGGCTTACATAAACATCCTGGGCTCACTTTTTCCACAAGCCCAAATCGCCCTCACAAAATTGGACGAAGCGACAGCTTTTGGAGCGGCAATTCTGGCCAAAGCGGCTTTGGAAGGCGTTTTTCCCCAGGAAATAAACCATTTATTTGATCTTGATATCAAAAAGATTGACACACCAAAGATGGATTTGGTGCATGACTACAGGAAGGAATTTGAAAGATTGGTGTATTTGCATCCCTAATCTTTCATCAGAGTCATGTGATCAAAAAAATATGAATCTTTGCCTGTTAAGTTGACTGTTTGTCGGACAAAATAGCCCAGAGAAAACGTAAATATCATTGGTGAAGCTATTTAACATTCAAAATATTTTCAATTCATTTAATTATGTTTTTCTCTTAAAAACAAATATTTATATCCATTTTTCTAGCTTATCGATCAGATCGCGCAAAACCTAGCTTATACGATATCTTGACAAGAAAAACTGAAAAAGCTAAAACGTTTTAGCATATAACTCTTTTATTTTCTAAATCCCGAAAGTCGGGAGATTTGCTCCTTTTTCCGGTTGCTGTCTCCTTCCGGTCTCTCCTGACTTCCGGGTATAGGATTTGGAGTTGCAGGTAATAAATTCAAAAGAACAATATCAGCCTTCAAGCAGCAATTGTGATTAGTAAATAGGAATATCTGATGAACCGACCTTTGGTAATAGGAATAGACTTTGGTACCGATTCAGTGAGAGCTGTTTTGGTGGATACTTCGAATGGAGATGAAATAGCATCGAGTGTTTTTCATTTCCCACGTTGGGGACAAGGACTTTACTGCAATCCTTCTGTAAACCAGTTCAGGCAACATCCGTTGGATTATTTGGAAGGATTAGAAGCGAGTATTCAAGGCATGATGCAAAACGCACCAAAAGATTCTGCAGACCAAGTCAAAGGTATTAGCATTGATACGACGGGATCTACTCCTATTGCAGTTGATTGGCAGGGTATTCCTCTTTCTCTTCGGGAAAATTTTAAAGAAAATCCCAACTCTATGTTCATATTGTGGAAGGACCATACATCGACTCAAGAAGCTGCTGATATCAATGAAGCAGCTAGAAACTGGGGCGGTGAAGATTTCACCAAGTATTCCGGTGGAGTATATTCGTCTGAATGGTACTGGGCCAAAATACTAAAAACCCTGAGATCAGATGAAGAAATTCGCAAACATGCCTACTCATGGGTGGAACACTGCGATTGGATACCAGCCGTTTTAACGGGAACAGAGAGCCTCAACCTAATCAAAAGAAGTCGCTGTGCTGCCGGACACAAAGCCTTATGGCATGAAAGCTGGGATGGCTTTCCGCCCGAAGAGTTCTTAGTTGCCGTTGATCCCCTGTTGAAGGGCATACGAAAAAAATTATACTCCGATACATTCACAGCCGACGAGCGGGCAGGAATTCTCACAGTCGACTGGGCGAATCGTCTTGGATTAGTGCCGGGTACTCCCGTTGGAGTCGGCTCAATTGATGCTCATATGGGGGCCGTTGGCGGCATGATCAAAGCAAATTCTTACGTGAAAGTAATTGGTACCTCAACCTGTGATATCCTAACTATTCCAAATGACGAGATTGAATCTAAGCTTGTTGAAGGTATTTGCGGGCAGGTGAACGGATCGGTCATACCTGGTATGATCGGCCTGGAAGCGGGGCAATCTGCGTTTGGAGATATTTACGCCTGGTTTAGGGACCTCATTTCATGGCCGATAAAGGAGCTTCAGGAAAGTAATCCAAAAGAGACAAATCTACAATCTTTGATAGATGAATCACTGGATGATCTTATACCCCGACTTAACGAGGCCGCTTCAAAGATTCCCATCGGAGAATCTGGTATTATTTCAGTCGACTGGATGAACGGAAGACGCACTCCCTTTGCCAATCAAGAACTTCGTGGCGCAATGATGGGACTCAACCTCGGTAGTGATGCTCCCAGGATTTTTAAATCTTTGGTTGAGTCTACAGCTTTTGGTGCAAAAAAGATCCTGGATCGCTTCATAGCAGAAGGTATTTTTATTAATGAAATTATAGCTATTGGAGGTGTTGCTCAAAAATCATCTTTTGTGATGCAAACCATTGCAGATGTTTTCAATATGGAGATCAAAATCTCAAGCTCAGAGCAGACAGTAGCTTTGGGTGCAGCTATGTTTGCAGCAGTTATTGGTGGTATTTATACAACTGTCGATGAAGCACAAAACAACATGGGGAAAGGGTTTGAACGCACTTACCTTCCAATTCCGGAAAATGTAACAAAGTACCGTGACCTTTATCAAAGCTATTTGGAAATCGGTGATTTCATTGAAAATAAATTAAGCTTATGAGCAAAATCCCCCGCCCACTAATCAATCGGATAAATTCCACTATTAAATTCAATCCAGATCCGAATCCTCATGTGTATAAACCTTTAAACATGCTCATTAACAGATAGTTGAGAAAAAACAAAACTATGAAACGCTTTTAACGGATCGCAAGATCAACTCGCTTCGATTTTAAATTTTATGCCCAAAACGATTGAAGAAATTGCCAAAATTGCTGGTGTTTCAGTCACGACAGTAAGCCTGGTCATCAATGGAAAAGCTTCCGACTATCGAATTAGTGCAAAGACCCAGGAACGAATAAAAAGGATAGTTGGTACCGAAGGATTTACGCCAAATCAATATGCCCGTGGTTTCAGAATGAAGAAAACCAGTACGATCGGTCTTATTGTTCCTGATTTGACCAACTGGTTTTTTTCACAGCTATGTCGGGAAATTGAACTGATCGCTCGCAAAGAACACTACCAAATCCTGATTGCCAGTTCAGATGACAATGAATCAACCGAGTACCAAGCCATCAGCAACCTGGTTAATAGAAACGTTGACGGGCTGATCATCGCCAGTGTGATGAAAAAAGATCGGATAACCAATGAAATACTGTCGGTAGAAATCCCGATTGTATACATTGATCGAAGAATTGAAACCGACAAAGTATCGTGGGTGACCAGCGACAATTTTAGAGGGGCCTTTGAATTGACTGATTTAATCTGCTCGCGGGGTGCAAAGGAACCATTCTATTTGGGGGGAACAGAAAAAATCTCCACCAGTAAAAATCGGATCAAAGGGTTTAAAGAAGCACTGAAAAAAAACAGACTGGCTTTTAATCCGGACAATGTGCTTCAGGATGACTATACCATTCCAGCCGGTTACCGATTAATGAAAAAAGTTTACGAAAAAAGGAAAGAAGGACCGGATTCAATAATTACCGGTTCGTATACGTTGCTTGAAGGAGCGTTAAGATTTCTTAATGAAAAGATGGATGGAATTCCTGACGAGTTAATTATTGGAACATACGATGATCATCCCTTGCTGGACCTGCTGACAAAAAAGATTCCTTCTGTGCGCCAAAATACTGAAATAATGGGACAAACAGCTTTCAACATGTTGACAAGAGCTATCAAAGGAGAAGAAAAGATCCGACATGAAATTGTTGAACCAACACTTATCCCTCGCTGATAAAAGGAAGGGGAACCAACCTGTTTGGAGCTTTTTTTCCACTTAAAGCAATTAATTTAGCTATTTAAGTCATGAATGAGATTACTTCTGAAATTATACCAAAGATCCTACCGATATTTCTTTTAATCATCCTGGGAATAGTAGTACGCAGGAAATCATTACTTTCCGATAGTTCTGTTGAAGATTTGAAAAAGATCATCATCAACTTGATCCTGCCTTGCGTCCTGTATTTCTCCTTTGTCACTCTTGATTTAAGACTGGACTTTTTCATCCTGGTTGCAGGAATGTTTATAACCTGTGTTCTGTTGTTCTTGCTGGGTCATGCACTAAAATCCCCTAAATTGATTCGCTCGGAACATTCACCTTTTTTGTTTACAGGATTTGAATTCGGGATGATGGGAGCAAGCTTGTTTGGAGCAGTCTTCGGGATAGAAAAGGTTGGCTACATCGGTCTTGTGGGGCTGGGCCACGAGATATTCATTTGGTTTGTGTTCGTAACCTTCCTAATAATGAAAAGAGATGGCAGCTCAAACCTGTTGGAGACGGCAAAAGGCTTTGTCAAATCACCTGTTATTATAGCCATTGTTTTAGGGATTGGATTCAATGTAACAGGTATTGCTCAAACCATTGAAACCTTTTCACTGATCCAGGCTTTATATGCGGCCATGCATTTCATTGAGAACATGATCGTCCCGTTGATTCTCATTGTAATCGGTTACGGATTGGATCTTAAGCAAATTAGAATCAAATCAGGACTTATTGTGGTGGGGGTCCGCTTTGGAATTCTAATTCCTTTTGCACTGGTGATAAACAGATGGTTTGTTCGCGGTTTTCTGGGATTGGATGTTATGTATGGGGCGGCGATTTTTACATTTTTTATTTTACCTCCGCCTTTTATCATTCCCTTGTTTATAAAAAAAGACGACCTGCAAAGCCAATCGGAGATAAACGGTGTATTGGTGGTTTATTCTGTTTTCTCCCTACTTGCATTTTCCGCTTACTATGCCTATTTCGCACATGTCCATGGAATCTGAGACTAAAAAAAAGACTGGAAGAAAAAAAGCAACTATTAGAGCAAGAGCAATCAGAAAGAATCACCTTGAATAACCAAATTGCTGACCTTGAAAGCAACGTGCACACTACGGCGGCTGTGAAAAGAGTTAAAACCATAATCAATTCCACAAACGACTTAATTTATTCGAGTGGCGATTTGATGAGAGTTGGTCAACTAAAATTTAATGATAGTAGGAAAGAAAAGAAACCAACATGATCGACTCGCTTGGTGTTCATAAAACCATTATGGTTACGTCATAAAGCTGGTTTCATTTTGTTGAACTGCCATTTCATTTGCTTTTGGCAAAACTTTTTTCATAACCGATCGCTACTGTAAGAACTTAATATAAACCGGATAAATCCAGATAATAGACAATTCCATCCAGATTTACCCTGAATAGATAACGACGGAAAATGCAGAGCTAAACCTTGTCATTAAAGACCGGTTTAATCCCCTTCCTTTTTATTTATGCATGTTTACTAAACCAACTGAAATAGGGCTTTTAGAAGATGCTTTAATTCAAGAAGTTAGTCGATTTTATTTTTGGTCAAAAGAAAGAAAAACTTGACTTCAAAAAGGTGAATTTTTAAGATCTTGTATCCATAAAAACCGGTGTAAGCAAGGTGACATGCGATTAATATTGAGAAAGCTATGAGATACGCACAGAAACAACCAAAATCCAATTTCAAGCCGCATGCTATAAACCGGTCTATCCCGCCATTAAGTTCCTTGAAAAAAGCTCAAATGAATCCAGACCCAAGGTTGGCAGAAGAAGCTGATGTGCCTTCAGGACACTCATTAAAAAGCATAAATATTTCGAAAATGAGCCCTTTCGCGGCCCAGCCCAAGCTAAAGGTTAATAGTCCAGGTGGCAAATATGAACAAGAAGCAGACAGTATAGCGAAGACTGTCATGCAGATGCCTGAAGAAGATTTAAGACTGAGTAAAGGGCTAGAACCCCATGCCAATACCGTTCAACGACAGATTCCAGAGAATGAGGCGGATGAACTTATTCAACCAAAGCAGATAGCCAATCATACACCACAAATAACTCCTGAACATGAAACGGGGATCGACTCATTAAAAGGCCGGGGAAATCCTCTACCAAATTCTACAAGGTCATTTTTCGAACCTCGGTTTAACCACGATTTCAGTCAAATCAGGATACATAACAATCCACAGGCACATTCCTTAGCAAATAGTCTAAGCGCCAAAGCTTTCACTGTCGGCAGTAACATCGTCTTTAACCAAGGTGAATACCGGCCTGATTCGAAATCAGGCCGTCAACTTATTGCCCACGAACTAACTCATTCTATTCAGCAGGGTGGCAACACTAGAAATGGATTGATCCTGAACAGAATTCCAATCCTGGACGCTCATAATAAGTTTACAGAGATGGAGTTTGAAATCGGTAAGGAAATCACGTCTGCATTTGCATGGAAGGCCAAACAACTAACTGCTGATGGCAATTTGAGTAACAAAGATATCAGAAGATTGCGTTTGAAGGAGATCATTCGCCTTGGCACTTTGGAAGATGGTCCACGTATGTTTATAGCAGGTTTGCTTGATGCAACTAATATAACGAAACTACAAGGATTTCGAATACGAAAAGGATCAAAAATAAGGTTTCCTTTTTCAACAATAACTCAAGCCCGAATGAACCAGGTTAAAGACCTTGATCGCGGAACTCTGCCAGGCAAAATCACACGTGAGTACAAAAGCGCTTTTGGGGCATTAACATCCGGCGATTTCAAAGAAATGCAAAAACACCTGGATGCTGCAGAGAGAATTGCTTTAAAGGAAACTACTAAGAAACTAAAGCCCTACAATAAACAATCCGCCAGGTTGATTAAGTTTTGCACATCAAACAAGATCAACCTGGTACGGGTTTTGGAGGCTATGTATGCTGCAGCTTCAGATAATAACAACGCAGACTGGTTATTGGCAGCAAATATGTATGCCATTGCTTCTGAGGCCGGGCATCCAATGGCTAACGACATACATCAGGGGCGTATTAAGGCTGATGCAGTCTATCAGCAGGTTTTTAAAAAGTATCAATTGCCTCCTAATACAATCGCCATCTATGTATCTCATGCCAATGTAATGGGGGCCAAGGGGGATACGATTTATGCCAATCCGAATTTAAACATCCTAAAGATATTTGACCGATCAGTTGTCATCCATGAACTGACCCATGCCAAAGATGACAAGGCAGAATCTACAACACGAGCACCAAAGGATGAAAGAATTCTAGGTATGGAAGAAAAGGCGTTTAAGGCGCAAGCGCTTTATATTCTTAAACAAATAAAGCAAATCACCAACGCAAAGGAAAAAAACAAGGCAGTGAAAAAACTGATTAAATCGATCAAAAAGGACTATATTCAACAGCTCTCTATTATGCTCATGGCAAGGAAAGAAAAACCAACCTACAACCAGGAATTGGCTGATATTTTCACGAAACGGCCTTTCAAACTTACTCCTGCGAAAATTAATATTCTTCTCTCCAAAACAGTGCCGTTTTATGAAAACTTGCTGCGAACAAAAATTTTAACCGTGTACAGGATAACACCAGCAACAACAGGACAACTGGAAGGCCTAGCAGGAGAAAGCATGATTAATTGGATATTTAGATTGTAATGGATCAATATATTAACGGGATTTGCGGTACTTTCGTTTATAAATTCAACAACCAAGTATTTTAACTATCAGCGAGAAGCCATGAAAAGTAAATCAAAACAAACCAAATCCACCTTTACTCCTCATGTATCCAGGCAGCAAACATTTAGGATAAAAGTAGCCCATTCAAACCAGCCAAGTATGTCTAATAAAACAAACAGCAAAAATCAGCCCTATCATACTTCCCTTCACTCATTTAAGGGCATCAGCGTCGATCATGGATCATTTCACTGCGTTCAACCCAAACTAAAAATCAGTGATCCAAATACTAAGGATGAACAAGAGGCTGATCGAATGGCTGAAATGGTAATGACGATGCCTGAAACACAGACCATCCAAAAACAGGAAAATGAGGAGGAAGTAAACCTAAAGATGATTCAACGACAAGTTGAAGAAGAAGAAGAGGAAGGCGAAATAAAACCCAAAATTATTCGTCGACAGGTCGAGAGAGGCAAAGATGAGGAAGATTTGATAAATCCTAAGCTGATGCGCAGACAAATTGCTGAAGAAAAAGATGAGGAAGAAGAAATAAGCCCCAAAATCATTTCAAGGCAAATGAAGGAAGAGGAAGAAGATACGATCAGTCCAAAAAACTGAAGTGGTACAGCTAGAGTAGACACCTTGTTAAGCATACTTTTAAAGTAAACTCAGGAGGTATGCAATGGCAAAAAGAAGAAAGAACTATTCAAAACAATTTAAGATTGATGCTGTAAAACTTATTACCGAGCAAGGATACAAAGTTACAGAAGCCGCCAGAAACTTAGGCATCGATCATACGATGTTGAGACGTTGGAAAAAGGAGGTGGAGCGTTTTCCCCGCCTTTGTATTTGCGAAGGGCTTGATTGTTCCGGAAGTACCGGTCCTAATTTTAACAAATTCCATTTGTTTGATGTTCTTCCACTT
This sequence comes from SAR324 cluster bacterium, assembly GCA_028282825.1. Taxonomy (GTDB): domain Bacteria; phylum SAR324; class SAR324; order XYD2-FULL-50-16; family XYD2-FULL-50-16; genus JAHJTV01. The sequence continues at coordinate 127,879 of JANQGZ010000004.1, read as the reverse complement.
TGCTGAATAGTATGTGTCAGCTCATGAGCAAGCTATTGCTTGCCTTTTGGTGTGCCAGGACGAAAGTTTCCCTCATTAAAAAATATGCTGTTACCATGAGTAAATGCATGTGCGTTTATGTCTTCATTTAACCGGGCCGCTTTGTTGTCATGTTGCCTTCGGGCTCTGTTCGTACGTTCGCATGATAAATCTCCTTTCCCTCGATTATCAATGCGACTAACACTAATATGAGAAGTTAAATGGCTGGCCGCCACTAAGGTGGCCTACCATCCTTCCCCAACACCCGTGCCAATACATATGTCATATTGTCCAAGACATTCATGAAATATTTAGTTCAAGCCTTTAAGATGCGACACAATTGTTTCGATTCTTTTTGGAAGCAACCAATCGATTATTAAGGATACTTTACTCCCATGTCCTTCATTATTTGAGCGAAACTTTTACTGAATCTCACATAGGCACCAGTACCAGTGCGCCTTATTGTGCCTGTACCGTCTAGATAGAGAATTCTACTTCCACTCACCCCTCCCCTAATTGTTACATCAGCACCAAGATTAAGTGTAATGCGAACACTGGACACACCTCCCTTAGACAGACTCATAGGTGTAAAATTGACACTGACATTACCTCCCCACATAGGCCAATCGTACGTGTCCAGGATACTACAGGAGATATTGCCAAGTGCATGGCCGTCGTAATTGAAAGTGATACCGAATTTAATTCCCATCTTACGACTACCAGAATAACCCAGCCATGTAGCAACTTGATGTGTATATGTTTGGATATTGGTATTAGGATGCTTTTTTCGATATTCTGCAACATCGTTGCCACCTCCCGGCAGAAGCACACCTTCCATTTCATCGAATGTATACTTAATGTCTCCAGCTGAAGACTTAACCGCATCTTGCGCAACCACATAACCGGTTGCCCCCAATGCAATCCATTCTGCAGCTTTAAGCCCGGCAAGAGGTGTTCGCTGTACAACGTCACTTCCAACAGACCTTTGATTAGTATTCATGGATGAGCGCTGTCCTCCCCCTTGTTGTACAACATGGGTCAGTTCATGGGCGATAAGTTTCTTGCCTTCCAGCGAGTTGGGCACATATTGATCAGCACCAAAGTATATATCCCGACCATGTGTAAATGCTCGAGCACCCAACTCGCGGTTCATGTGAACTGCATTGCTGTCAGTGTGAATCCTCACTCTGTCGAAGCCTGCTTGCATGCGCGGTTCGAAAAAGGCGCGCATATCAGCATCCATTGGTTTTCCACCACCTTTCTCACGTTTTAACCTGTTTCCCAAGTCTTCAACATGTTCATGATTACTGCTTACAGCCGACTGCAACCGTTTCGGCTGTACTGATCCAATACTATCATCCTCCTCTATTTCGTCCTTCTCTTTTTCCCCAGGAGGGGCCTGTCGCTGCACTATGGGTGTAATCGAAGGTGCCGGCAAATTCTGTATGATTTCATCCTCATTATGGGAGAGACGCTGGACGGATTGTGGGATTGCTACCACGGGATTTTCCATAATCTGATTAGACACTCGGTCAGCCTCTTGCTCGTAAATGTCTCCGGGCGAATTCACCTTTAGCTTCGGTTGTATGTTGCCGTGTGTTCCAGTATGTACTGGAATTTTGCCGAAACTGTGGCTAGACTGTGGCGCCACGCTACTATCCAGGTTACCAACATATCTTGATTTGTGCCCAAACAATAGCTGAACGGCTTGATTCTCGTTTGTGGAGTGTAAGTCAAGAATGGAACTGACTTTATTTCTTTGCGTGGAGAAAACCCGATTTGACCTCATAGAGTCTGCAGTTTTGGCCTTGTGCGTCTGCTTCTGTTTTGGAGTGAAAGTTTTCATAGTTTGATCTCCTCCGATTTGAATCTCTGCTGCGTAACAATGTATTAGCGAATCGAAATTCCGGGTTATATGACGACGTTTTGTCATACGAAATCGAGCTCTGTTGCTTTTCTGTAATATAGTAGTGTTACTAAAAAGCTATAATATAAAGACTTAATGTTTTGTATAAACATCACCAAGAGAGAATGAATGTTTACTTTTTGTTGGTCGGAGATTAAAAAATCGTACTTCAAGCCTAGGGAAGACTATCTGACAAGGTCCGGTTTGTCAAATATTAAAGCCTTTATCACATTTGCTGTAAATCAGCTATATATCTATGGTTCATCAGTTTATTAACGTAGATTAGCTGCATTTAGCAGCTTAAAGCCGGAAATTAGAGATAGGATTATGTTAGTTCCTTTAATCCATCAAATCTGCTACTTCACCCCACTATTAGCCGGCAAAACCAGCTGGGTCTGTACACCAATCATTGAGATTATACTTTTACCTGATACCAGATAATCACTTTGTAGGGAGCATATTTAAATCGTGCTTCCGGTCCGGGTTCTAGAATCAGGTCTTTGTCCTGATGCAGTATTCGGTAATAACCCACATTGTTCTCGATATAAGAATAGGGTGGAAACAAGTATTTTTCGAAATGGACTAGTGTATTGATTCCCACTATTAATGCCGGATCCTCGATTCCATGGGTGACTTTAATGGGAGCGCTACTGATTACTCCCTTAAACACCAGCCAGCGTATGCCTTCCTGGCCGGTGCTGATATCGCCTTCTACCTGCAATCTTGCATTATTTGGCTCTTTGGTGCCTATTCCCACACGACCAGTTGGGATGGCACACAAAACATCCTCTCTGTAGAGCAAAGCCCCCTCGTTGTCCACGTTCAATGTACTTCCACCGTCACCGACTTGCAAAGTACCATCGGTTCGCAGTTTACCGGTATTTTGATAGATTCCTTTGCTACCAAAACTTCTGATCCAGTTGGAATCGGACATGTACCAACCGCCGCCATAGCTTGCATTGCGCCATCCACTACTGCCATATGTTCGTACCCAGCCTCCATTGGCATCTCGAATTGTTCCGACATTGCTCCTGATTGAACCATTTACATGCAAACCATTTTGGTTAATCTGAACACTGTTGATATTATTAGTGTAAAACTTGTAACCCTCGATTGAACTACCATCCGCATGAAATTCCATGCTCGTTGTAGGGGTTGAATCACCGGTAGTCACTAAAGATACTTGGGCTAAGTTGGTATTTTGTGGAGCAAATTTCAAATTCTGTCCAACCTGGACATCTCCCGCAACATCCAGTTTGCTGGACGGATTTGCAGTACCGATCCCCACATTACCCAGGTTGTAGTATATGGCATTCGCCCCACCATCGGACCATTGACTTGACAGGATATTGGTTAAATTGGAACCGTCCCCTTCGAAATAATCCGCCTTTACGGTTCCTTTCACTTCCACTTCCTGAACCGGAGTAAGGGTTCCGACTCCAACCCGACCGATCTCATCAATTCTAATTCTGGGTTTTGGCGAACCTCCTTCTTCTGTCGTAACAAAGGTTATCCCCCTGTTGAAATTGTTTCCATGGGTTGTACCCTGCAAAACCAACTCTCCGAAGTTATCAAACGGAAAATGGCCATTTACATTCTCAAAAAATTTGGAGCGATAAATCATAGGTGCCCCTAAAAACGCCCCTGTGTCCGACCATGTATTCAAAGTCTCATCACTTTCCGGAAAATTATCCGGAGCTGCATGAATGACATTAACACCATTTCCTCCAAGAATGGTGCTGTCAATAACTTCAAGTTTGGCTCTTGGATTGGAAGTGCCAATCCCGACAGAATAGTCAACGGTTAACGATTCATTTATTGTCACCGAATCATCCAATTGAATACTGCCTGAAGAATGCTCTGATCGTACCGGTCCTCTGATTGTGAGCGAATGATCGTCATTATCTCCCAGTATCGTGTTGCCGTGAACCGTAAGATCACCTGTAACATCTCCAGCACCTTCAGAATAAATAGTGCCGCCAACATATAAATCTTGGTTGATTCGGACACTTTCCTTGACATGAAGTTGTTCTTCCGGATTAACGTTCCCAATTCCGACTCTGCCCGTGCTGGTTAAAAGAACTTTTTGACTAAATGTCATCCCACTGAAATCTTGAGCTGTTCCGATTTTTAAATCATTGTTTTCCTTCCATACTAAACAAGGTGGTGATGTGTTCTGTCCGCTGGAGAATGCAATAAAACTATCTGCTCCAGGAGTGCTGATTCCTGCAACTGCCAATTCCGACACATCCCCTGAGTTTACTTCCAGTTTTGCTCCAGGCGTGCTAGTTCCCACTCCCAACTTGCCGTCGATTACGGCATCACCACTGACATGCAACGAATCATTGATTTCAAGGGAATCGGAAGTATGTTCCGATACAATCGTACCGTTGATAGTTATTGTGTCTTCATCCTGGTCTCCAAGCTTGATATCACCCGGGAGGTGATCTTCATCTTTGGCGATGACATCTCCCTTGACATAAAGTGTACCCCTGATCGTCAGGTCATTTTCAAATTCTGAGGCCAATGAAACGGTCAACTCATTATTAACAGTAAGTGGTCCGGTAATAGTATCTCCAGTCCGATTCACCTTGATCTGATTCAGCTTATCCAATCCGCTTTGAACGTTATTCACCCCCAGCATCAAATCAGTATTGTTCCCATCTATTGAGGTAGTCTCACCAACAAGGGGACGTTGATAAAAAGTTTCCTGAGCCGTATTTAAATTTGCATTAAATTCTATGGAAACAGCCAGTTCTTCATTGGATTCATTTAGCAATACAGCGTGCACCATTTGGTGGACCTGGGCAGGATCGATCCCAGGTTTCCAGTAACAGCTGGCAATCCCTTTTGAATCGGAAGTTGCAATGTAATCAATCGTTCCACCGCTGTCATCCGGTAACTGAAGAATTAATCCGTCTCCTTCTGCGACTCGAAAGAGAACCCTGGCATCAGGTAGGGGAGTAAAACCATTGCTTACCAGCACTTTTAACGGATAGGGCAGCACATTTCCGGGGTATGCTTCCTGGCCGTCGCCGCTCACATAAGAAAGCCTGCCTGATGTGTAGCGACAGTCGCTCAAGACTTCCCAGGTTCCATTCTTTTGTACAAAGGCTAAACGACAGAAGTGTCGGGTGACACCGTGGGATTCATCTGCGATAGGTTCTGATTGGTTATCGCAGGGCCACTCGATATTTTTGATAGCCGCTCTGGCTGGAATCAGCCAATAATCTCCGCTTTGAAAGAGCGTTTTTGCATCGTGAGAGAATTGAATTTCAATGCCTTCTTCAACAGCAACCCAAGTTGATGAATCTGCCGGTATGGTGATTTCACCAAAGTGATCTTCCATGTCCCACTGGCGTATTTTTGCAGTACCAATCGAAAAATCTGCGATTTTCAGGTCTGGTTCATCGGTATCGTGTAAAACTACATTTTCGGGATTTATGGTGATGGTTAAGCCTTCCACATCGAGTATCTGGGCTAATGCACCTCGCTTTCCAGCCAGTTCTAATCCATCATCGGTAAGTTCGATCCATTGGCCGGGTGTAAACTTCAGTACATCATCTTTTCCGGTCTGGCGAACTGTTAGAATATTTTGATCCTGATCCAACCACTCGGTAACCAGAATTCCGTTGTTACGCGACCATTTAAAGGTAGCCTCTCCAGGTAATCCGCCTTTATGGATTTCAATGCGATATAGCTGATTTTCCAGACGGGTATAACCACCTCGTGCACCGTAGCTACAAGGATCACTTACTATTTCATCAGATCTGGCCTGGGCCTTTAATTTCCCCCTGTTTTGATGCCTTTCTTTTAAGGCTAGCCACTCAGTGGGCTCTGAATGATGACCTGTATACTGGGTAGGATCTGCAACAGGAAGCAGCTTAACCTGACTCATAACTTGCGAACGTGTCGCCGAGCCGGCTTTTCCCAGTGCCATTTCCCTGAGAGAAGGATCTTCCAAAGTGGTGATATTACGTTCCCATACTTCCAGGTAAGCCAGGTATAAACCATCGTTTGCAGGCAAGGTAGCTTCCGGGAAATCGTCCTGATCGGAAACGGAGATAGCCTCCTGATTCTCACAAAGGATTCCATCAACATAGATTCTACCAGGAGAAATCATTAACTCGGACTGATCATCAGATGCAGAAATATTAAAACCGCTATTCTTGATAGGAACCCCTGATTGTCCCATAATATCTGCTGTTGAGGTCCGCCCCGCATAATTAAGAATATCTGCCTGTTCGTTCCAATCTGCATCCAGATGGGGTTGTCCTTGTTGCAATCTTACTGAACTGTAGTGTTTTTTAGCCTTGAAGGTTGACCGTGAAATATCGCTTTTCATCTGTACTCCTGTTAGAAACACCAGTTACTCAACGGTATTGTGTCGTTTCATTGGTATACGGTTAGATAACTTCTATTTAGAATTTAGTACTCAGCACTTTGGTTAATACACCTCTCTTTTCTCTGTGAACTCTATGCCTCTATTGTGAATGGTTACATTCTTCTATCAATACAAGTTTTCATTTGCCAGAGTGACGCATTTTTCATAGTGATCCGGAAAACATCGCTTAATTCTTTCTTCCAGTTTGAATAATAGTTGTTTGTTCTTCTTTGCCCCTCCAATCAGGTGGGTGTATCCTACATTCCTTGCACTTTCGGGATTAAAGGCATCTTCCGATGAGTGAAAAAGATGATGCACTCTGACATCGGAGAACCCCGAATCAGGATTGTTTTGATGATATTCCAGACATGATGAAAGCAGGTACTGCTCTACCAGAATGTTGTCCCTGCCTAGTCTTTCCCAGGCTTGTTGATTTCGATCCACCAGTTTGATGGATTGATCCGCGTAATACTGAATGAACTCTATGTAATTGCCGCCCATGATACCGCAACATTCTGCCTTGTGTGTCCCTTTTGATTCTTTGTACCACACCAGTTCCATCGGCAACCATCCGTTGTCGTTTTTAATGACATCAAACTTTTCAATCTGGTACCAGGAATCACCAGGAGTAAAGTATTCCGGATTCTGGGTAAATACCGGACCGACCAAAAGAGCTTCCGGCAACGGTTTCCAGAGAAATACATCGGAATCGAGGTGAATGAACGGTTCCTGTTGCACTTGATAGGTATAAATTTTTCCTATTGCCCAGAAATGAGGATGATACTCATCCAGTTCATTCATACCGGTATGGACTTCATCAAAATCCAATCCGAGTCCATCAATTAGAATTTTAGCCCCCAATTCATCGGTGTAAAGGACAGTCTGGCTGAAAAAATTTCTGGCACAGAAATAACTCAGAACCCAGCCGAAGTAGTGATGACGTTCACTCAGCCAGGAAGAGGCTTGGAAAGAGGTTAACGGTTTTGTCCAGAATGACCAGATTGCTTTCATCAGACTTGATCTCCTCCAATTGCCACGGCATCGAACATCATGCCGTTCTCATAAACTTGCATACTTCCCGGTAAAGGTGCAGTCTGCGCGAATACAGAATGATAAGCAGCCTTATTCCCGAGTAAATCACTAACAACGACATTAAAAAAGTAAAGGGTATAGTCTTCTAAACCTGTTACTGTGAAGTGTGTTAAGTCCGTAATAAAGGGACTAAAGACGATACCATTCTGTTCAATCTGCTCCAGTGTTTGTATGTCGTTCTTTTGTGAAAGATAAACCTGATACTGGAGGTATTGTTGAGGGCTTACAGTCGAAACCGCCCTTTGCCAGTCCAGATCCAGGGAATGTGCCGTGATATTTGAAACATGAATCAACCCTGTGTTGGCCGGCATTGGTGCTTCATAAGTCGAAATCAATTCGGCGCCTATGCCTATGGTATCGAACTCCGGCCCCAGGTAGTATTGTATTGAAGCAACAATAATGCGCGGAAAGGTAAGTGCCTGAGCAATGTTGTAGATTCCGCGGTTTCCAAAGACATCCTTTACCACCACATTAAAGTAATACCTGGTATCCGAATTCAAACCGTAAACTTGTCCCTGGTCAATATCCTTTTGCCAGTATCCAAACGGTGTCCCATTTATTTCTATGTCCGCCAAATTACCTATGTTGTTCTGCGTGGAATAGTACAATCGATATTCCAACTGTGACTGCTGACAACATTCCGATTCCGCCTTGGTCCAGATTAGATTTACGTTTTGAGTCCCGATATCTCCAACCCAAATAATACCCGTATTTCCCGGGTCGGGAGGTGTTGCCTGAAGTGTTCTTATTGCTGAAGTGCCGCCATAAGGTGTTTTGTTACCATGTTCGTTTTGAACGACAATATTGGCATAGTAAACCGTATCGGGTATCAAGTTGGTAACAGTGCAGCTTGTGTTTTTCTGATAGTTGCCGTTTGGAGTACCAAATGCTTCAATAGTGGAAACTAGGTCCAGGTTATCCTCAGTAGAATAATACGCCAGGTATGTAAGTCTTTTCCCTTCTCGCCCTGGAAGAGTGGCCTCTTCCCATCGCAGATCGAAAGAGATTTGCCCGATATTGCTTACCTGTATCGCTGGTGAATTGAGGATCGGAGTAACTCTTAAGGGCCGTGATTGATCCAGAACCGGAGGGGGCGGTATCCTAGTAATTACCTGTTCAAAAACCTGAGCCTCACGACCAAAGGGAAGGTATTGATCCAGTGAAGCTAGAAGATTCCCTTTTCTTTGATATTGTTTTAAATGATGAAACGCTCCCATTTCAGAGCCGTCTTCCGCTCCTTTCAGGATTTCTTCCACGCAATCCGTTTTTAATCGTGCAAAGGAAGGATCCCCTGGTGATTTGGAGATAAAACGCGGTCTGGTTTTAGCCAGAAAAATCTCAAGCGGATTTTGATCCTCAATACCGGATTGTCGGGTCATATCATTGGAGGGGATGTCTGGCTGACATCTAAATCGTCTTGGAACTATCGATTCCAGCGGTAGATAGCAGAATCTGACACAACCTTGTTGTCGCTTTTGGGCTGTAACCATCTCCATAAAGATGGAATTTTCTGCGGATAACAAACCTACGTTCGATTGGCTGAAGATCGTAGATCCCTGTATCGAAGCTTTGCTTTCGGTAGTATTGATAGCCGGTGAATCCAGCCTGGAGATGATACTATCCTTCAAACTGAGCTCTGCTGGAGATGATACAAAATTGATACAGCCTACAATGCTCTTTTCGATCTCCACCAAAAGGTTCTCATTGTGATATCCGATATTCAAAGGATCAATAGAAGCATTGACCTCTACCCCCTGGCTTTCATCCGTAATAGTGCTGTGGGAAATTCTGAGTTTACCAAGGTTTCCGTTATACACATCCACTTTGCCTTCGATCAACAATCCATCCAGCACCAGGGTACCTGGCCTGGCAGAGCGTGGTGGTGCTGTCCCATCGATATAGATATTGCCTTTAATATGTGAACGACAATGCTCCGGAACCAACCGTCCCGGTTCTCTTTCCGGCGCACTGTACAAATCACCTGCCGATATCGGCCAATCCGCTGAAGTGATTAAAAGAAAAGAGTTTTCCTTGATGATGATTTTATCCTCACCATGCAGATTCTCAATGTAGGTTTCATTGTCCAGGATAGTAATTATACCAACCGTCCCTTCATCCTGGTCGTTCCAGGCAGTAATAGCCTCATTCAATGTTTGGTAAACAGTCTCATTTCCAACCGGCTCAACATTTTTTGCCACTCCCACATGCCAGTAATTCTCGCTGGAAGGTGCTATTTCCGGCAATGCAGACATAACGGTATCCCAGCGGTTGTATGGACCGCCACCGATTTCGCTGCTGAATCCGTAAGAATAGCTGACCAATACCCGGTTCAAATCAACAGAATCAATAGCTTCGGAAAAAGCCAAGCGACCTAATAACGGGTCGACAGCAACTGAAATGGGTTTTAGGATTTCTCCTTTTGCACCGTTTTCCCAAATCTCATAGTTGACGGAATTGGCCGGACATTCCCAGTTCGTCAGATCAGCCACAACAATTTCTTCGGCAGGAATGGTCCTGGAAGAATCTCCAATCTTTATTTGGATAACCGGATCCTGTTCGGTGAAGTATTCCGGGGAAAATGAGATATCATCCTTAACCGGATTTCTGATTTTCTTCAATTCCTGATGCAGGGCATAGAGACGTAAAACTCCAGGCACATTGGTTTCTTCTGCGAAGTGCGAAATATCGGTTTCAGTCTTCGGAGTATTCAGCAGGAACGTGTCCATTCCCAAGGGATCGAACTTAAAGCAACCCGGTTGCCCAATCACGCGGTATGGCGTGACATCTTTAAGTGAATAACTTTGAAGAGGCCAGAGAAAAATTCCGATATTTGGAATGCTATACTTACTTCCGCTTTTGATGTTGCGGGTATTCACCGTATGTGCAGCATTCTCAAACGGTGTACTTTCCAGATCGCTGTCGTTTCGATTTTTCAGATCAAGGGTTCCCTTGTTCTGAATCGCCGGGTGGTTTGTGTGAGGTGCAATACCCAGCAACCTGAAAAACTCTGTTACCCTTGCATTCCAGCCTGTCGCATCCCTGGCAAGTTGTTCCAGAACAACAGCGGTTCCCTTTCTTCGTCTGTATGCCAATGTATTGGCAACAAAAGCTCTTTGACTGAAAGTCCCAGGACTTCCGGGGTGCAGATTCTGAATACCCAGCAGATCGCTGATGTAAGGAATTACCCATTCTGAACAGGTTTCGATAAACCAGTTATCGTACAGCTGGTCCAGGTCTTTTTCCGTTTCCTGCAGCTCATTTTCCAGGATAGAAAGGAAAGCCCGCAGGGGTTCACCCTGTTCTAAATCCCGCTTGCGATAAATTGCGGGTAAGAGATTATACAGTCTGTCTCTTTTTTCCATGTTTAGAACTCCATAAGGATTGTTCCTGCAGGATCCGGATTTAGAAGCAGTAACTGAGCCGGCTCGATCTGATCACCGATCATCCTGGCTTTTTCCGCTTGAAGCAAGGTGATAGCCTGCTCGGTAAAAGAATATAACTCCAACTTTCCTCTTTGCTTGACCACTGAGAGCGTTAGAGCCGTGTCAACTATCCTCCAGCGAATTCCCTTTTTATCCTTGAAAATCGCAGCTTGTTTGCTAACTTTAGCCGTGGATTCCGTTTCATCCCAATCTTCGACCAAGCCTTTGTTTACCATGACCCACAGGCAATCGGCATTATCATTGTCCAGATTTTTTTTACTATCCAGTTCCTCCTGGTATTTGATATCCAATTCCAAAAGAACACTGTCATTTCGATAAAGCTGGTCGAAATCCACCGCATTAATTCCCGGTATGGATTGCAAACAGGTAATAATCTCGGCAGAGGTCACTTCCTGACCAAAGCGTCTTTTCACGAATACAAAATGATCCCTTAAGGCTTTTTCAGCTTGTTCCAGGACAATAGAAGCCATAAAGTCGGCATCGATCAGCACTTTTGCCACAATATTGAACAATATCTGCTCATAAGAGGAAATCTGAACCTCATGGTATGGAATACGGGCACTATCAATAGCAGCCGCCAGATTCTGGTGCAGAGATGAGTTTTCTATTAATGGTTTCCCGTCTTCTGCTGAAACCGTCAGATGGACAAACAGATTTTCCTCTCGAATGAACTCGGCGCCAATGGCTTTCGATATACCTGCATAAGAAGAAGCAAAATTCTGATAATCCATTAAGGAAACAATTCGCTCCAATGTTAAAACGGACAGGGGGGCATTCTCCCGGGCCTTATCCCGGCTTTCCGGATCCGTTGCTCCTGACGCAGGCAAGGGATTGTCAACCTCCCTGATCCCTAGAGGCCGTGTTTGCAGTAATCGCAATGTATTGGCCGCAACCTCACCTTCAGCGCCACCGCCGGTTCTATAAGTCGCTTTGATATTTTCAAGGCCGCTGGGCAGGCTTTCCCCGTTCACATTGTCACCAAATGTCACGATGGTACTGTCATCATCTTCAATCCGAGTCACAAAAACCCTGTCCAATGGCCCTGCATCAAACAAAGAAGGTACCTCTCGCCAAAGCACGTCATTAACCCGGATTTCCAGGGTGCTTTCGCTACCTTTGGCCGTTGGCACCGGAATAAATGTTAATGGAGTTTTCTTCAACGTAAACGCTTGGTTAATAAGGGTTCCATCCCCACTACCCAGGGTTTCCTGGAAGGTCTCACCATGGGTGGCTTCCACAACATTGCCGTTAACACTGACTGTAGTCGGATCAAAATAATAATCCAGGGAATCCTCCAGATCCAGTGTACTGGTTTTCTGTCCTTGGATAACATTCTTCAGCTCAACTAACTGACTGATCACATCATCATCTTCATCAGCAAGGATGACATCCCAGGGTAGGGGATCAAAATCCTCCGTAACCACATGCCCGGAAAATCCGGTTTGGTTTTCCAGGAAATAAGCCTTTTTACCATCTCTATTTACCCCTGGCATCTTCGTAATAGTTAAGATATCACCGGCTTCCAGTTCAATAGTTCTGCTGAGATCATCCGAAGACATCTGTGCAGTTTTATATTTTTTGATTTGTATCCGGGATCTTTTTCCATTAACTATCAATCCCTTTCCAGAGCTAAGGCCTGTCACCAGGCAATCCAATTCAATTCGGTTCCCTTTAATAGGATCCAACCGCTTCAATGGACATTCCGCTGGATTCAACTCTTCACTTTGGAGCCTGACTATGGTTTCGCGGGGATTAAACTCTTCCAGCTTTTCTCCGGTGTCAAGCTCCAGTCTGGTTACCTGACCTGAAATCAGGAAATCATCCCTCTGTACTTTTTGAGTTTTTACGATCCGAAATACTTTAGTTTGATGTTGGTTTTCTAGGAGGATCCACCCATCTGGAACCACCTTCGAGTAGATGGCATCGAGATCAATATAGTTATCCTGGAACAGGAACCCAGGCCATTCTTTCGGAAATTCTTTAGGAAGTGGGATCGAAAAGGTTTGTTTTAATTCCCCTGAAGGAAATTCAAGCGCCTTGATTTCGTTTCCCGCAGCAGAAAAAAGCAGGTCTCCCTGGGAAAATGCCAACGAAGACACTTCTGCCACTTGATAGGTGAGTCCTTCTATCTCCGGCCAGGTTGAGCCTCCATCTGAAAAGATCTCCCATTTCCTGACAGATCCATCCGCGCAACCTGTCACAAATTTGGGATATTTAGCCGAAGGAGATTTTGCAGCTGGTAGAAAGGCTACTGATGTTGCGTAGGACTCCAGCACATCAAACTGATCCAATTGGCTGCCAGCGGGTTCCCACAGTCGTATGGTGCCATCCAGACTACTAGAGAGTAAATGCTTGAAATCCGCAGAAAGCGAAAGACCGGTAATCGCATCGGAATGCCCGGAAAGAGCATGTTTCTCCAAGCCATCTTTCATGTTTCGAAGGATGATATCCCCATTGGAATATCCGCATACAATCACCTCATCTGCATCAATGAATAAAATACTTATCACCGACCCTAGTCCTGTAGGACTTTGCATTAAAGGCTCGCTTTCTCCTTTCTCCACATCCCATAAACAAATGGTTTTATCTTCCCCCCCGGAGCAAAGATATTTGTCATCCCCGGAAAAAGCTAAAGTTGTGACCGGCCCGGAATGACTGCTGAATTTCGCCAGTTCACGATTTTCATTTGCATCCCACAATCTTACAATACCGTCATCACTTCCGCTGGCGAACCACTTTCCATTGCTTGACCAAGTAACGCTGTTGATCTTACCCGGGAGTCTTTTAAGACTTCCCGACCAATTGCCGGAAGCAAGATCGAAAACATGCAGCCTGTGATCGGTAACACCGGCAATCAAACGTTTGGTGTCCGGACTGACAGCGATGGAATTTATGTTAAAATCCACATCAACGTACTCCTGCTGTTCCTGCAAAGAAAGCTGAGACCATAAAGGAGCGTTTTTTCCGAAAAGAGCTGCTGTTTCCCTGAAAGCAAAAATCCGGACTTCATCACCAGACAGTTTTGAGAAGTCTGTTTTTTTGATAAAACTATCCCAGACCAAACAGGTCTGGTTTTCCAGCTGAATTAATTCCACCAGGCTTATGTTGCCTACGTCCCACCATTTGCTATCCGGACTATCAATACGGTTTTGAGTGGTAAACAACACCTTTTCGCCAGGATGCAAATGAGTATCGATTCCCTGCAGATACAGTTTTTCCGCCTTGCTGCTGATTTTCTGCGGTGCTTTTAATTGTGGAGTCATTTGATTCCAGGACGCCTTTGCTAGCGAATCTGCCGTTGTTTCAAATGTCTGTGGCATTTCATCCTGACCGGGAATGCTGACAACCTTGGTTCCTTTGGGGATATTGACTTCATCCGGAGCACCGGGAGCATCTTCCACGAAAAAGGATAGTTTTGCACTTGCAGCTACGCCGGGCTTGAGCTCATATCCGAGGGATCGAACAAGTTCCTGCACCGATTTTCTTTCATCAGCCGCACGTAAATAACCCTCATTAGCTATTCTTTCCTGGTATAATCCCAGAACATCAAGAGACACAGCCCAGGCATCAAGCAGAGCCAACAATGGATCATCTGATGTACGCACCGTTAAATCCGACAATGGCCGAATGCCTTTTAAATTACCATCGGGAATTTCTTCCACTGCCAGCCGATCTGTTAACCGCTTTAAGATTTCCCCGTGAGATCCTCTTCGATATATCAGATCAACCAGCCCTGGTCGGTTGTAATGACGTGATTGACTGATTGATTTTGCTTCATCTTTTTTTTCAGTCATAATCCGCCCTCCATATAAAAATCGATCCTTCCATTCTCCGGAGCTGCCGGATCGTTATCCAACCGGATAATTTCCAGATTCCCCACCTTAATGACCCCACTGGTCAAACCGCTTGCTGTGGGGGCTTCAAAACGGGTGAAGACAACAGGTTCAACCCATTCCACTCCCTTGACGTCCATAGCTGTAGAAACAATATTGCTAAGGTATACCGGTTGCCCGAAGGTGAAATTGTCGGGATGGAAAAAGCCCGATTGCCCATTGGCGCGAATGGATCTCGAAAACACTTCCAGCAGTTCCGAATAAACAGTCGACCTCAGGTACTCATCTGAAATCATCAACCTCAAGGATACATGCAAAGCAACAAATTGGGGTTCTTTGATTTCCAGATCATGGCCGGAAAACCGGTAAGGCTCTATGAAATCCTGTAGTTCACGAATGAATTCAAAATCAACCGAACGTCCTCCCAGCCTGTCCACAGAGATATTTACGGTATGCCAGCTTCCCGTCCATCTTAGCTGCGCCTGGGCTTTTTGCACTTCCGGATGAAGTTCGGCGGTTATAGCATAGTCTTGTTCCGTCACTGCTCTTTTCTGCCTGGTAAAAGCTCTTGGAGCGTGTATTTTCGCATGATTGATAGTTTCGGGTTCGGAACCCCCAACTCCGGGTAAGAGATTGGAAAGGCTTATTATTCCATCCAGGTCAGTAACAACATGCACCAGGCTATCCCTGCCAATATTCCCCGCCACACCATTACCTATTCTGTAAGTAGCTTTAAACCTGGTATGTTCGGCAGGTCTTTTCCCCATTACATTGTCCCCAAATCGAAGTGATGCTTTTCCTTCCTCGTTCATTTCCAGAACAAATTCATTGGCAAAGCGATCTGAATTCAGGAGTTGGTGTTTTGCAGTCCAGGTTTCTCCATTACCAATCAACATCACAGCTGGAATTGCTAGATCAGGATTTTGCTTCAGGGCCTTTTGAGCGGAATCGTTTTTTGCCGGATCAATATCCAAAGGATTATACCAGGTAATGTCTCTTGATTGCAGATTTGGTCGATAAGTTTCACCTACAGAAACCTCAGGAGGATCGATATCCTCATTCTCAATGGTATATCCCTGATCAGCTAGCACCACATTGGCCCTTGCAATACTTAATAAGTCACCATCTACCGTTCTACCAATAGCCAATTCAAAAGGAAGTGCATCTTCCTGATGCCAACCAATCTCCATAATCTTGGTATTGTACAGGTTGTCCATGTCATAAACCGGGGCACGATCGAGTCGAACAGCATGCCTTTTCTCCGGGTCGGCATTTACTGCAAGATTTGTTTTCGGGCAAATTAGTTCCTCAAGTATCAGCACATCTCCCTTTTTTAATTCAAGACCGTCCCCAATAATCGACAGTGTTGCATTGGTTGCTCCCACAGGTAACACGTCACGCGTTTCTCCCCAGGTATAAAACGGAATGTTGTTTTTTGATTGCCTCAACTCTATGGGAGCCATGGTTTCGAATATCTGGACATCCGCGTTATTTGCTATGCTCGACATCTCCTCTCTGGTGAGTGTAACACCGGCGCTTTCGATATTGGTCAGGATTGGAGTGTGTGTAGGTAAAACCGCACCGTCCGCTGTTGCTTCCACTTCAAAGGAAATCCAGGTACGAGCATTACAGCCTTCGTGCAGTGAATAGTCTAGCAGCCGGGCATGCCTTTTAACCGAAATTCGCTTTCTGGCAGTGCCCAAATAAGCTTCGGTGGCAACAGCATCCTGGTAGTAGCTCAGGTGATCCGCCGAATAGGCCAGTAGCTCAACTATCGTCATACCGATATCTGCCGGACTTTTTTCTTTCCAATCCGGAATCAGGGCCGACAACCGATCCAGCATCAAACGTTTGAAGCCTGCATAGTCTTTCGTCAGATAATCAATGGGAGGATCTTCAAACTCTAACTTGGGAAACTGCTGGGAAGATTTGCAGTCGAATTCTGAAGAACATTCCGCCTTAAACGAAAAGGTGGATCTGGACAATAAACGATCAAAATTCTCAGGCGGCTTTTCGCTATGTCGGTCTCGGATAACACAAAGGGTATATTCGGAAAAATCACCGGGCTGATCCACCAGAATCAATGCAAACTGTCCGGCAGGCTCAATGATGGCATCCAGCACCTGGAGATTCTTAATCCATTTCCCCCCTTCAATTCTGAAGTTAAAACGACTCAACAGCTCGCTGCCCAGTGGCTTCATAAAAAAGATCACCAACCAGCGCTGGCGCATATTTTCTTGAGTTATCAAATTGATCCACTTGGTTTGGGAGATCAAACTCCACCATTCAGGATTTGAAATCTCAAGGTCCAGCACTTCCAGAAAATCGATCCCGTTCAATTGTGGATGTGCAAGGATTTCCCTGCGCCGAATTTTATTCTGTTTATGGGCTGAATTCAAAACTATCCATTTGTTGTTGCTGGGTTTTAATTAGCGTATATTTAATGGTAACCAGGAGCTTTTCTTCTTCCGAACGGACTTCTACTTCCTGCACCTGAACCAGATGCCCTAACCATTGCTGAATAGATCCCTGTATTAAAAACTGGGTTGCCGAAGCCAGTTCATCGCTGTTTGGACCAAATACCATTTTCATCAATCCACAACCGAATTCAGGTTGATTCACTCGTTCGCCTGGTGAAGTAAAAAGTAATTGCTCAATCATCTCCCGTACATGCTGACCATGAGTGGTTTCAGCTGTGCGCCCCCTGTGATCTATTCGAATAGGAAATCCAATTTGCATGATTAACCCCGAGTTATCAAATCCAACTACATTCCTTTTACTCTCATTTGTGTCACAATAATGCTTACGGGGGTCCCCGTTGGTGTACACAAAGCCTGGCTATCTGCCAGTAAAACAGGCTGGCCTCCGGCCATCACCCTGGTTGCTCCCATAATCCATTGCGCCACGACGCATGGTCCGTTTGCTACTGGTGGCGGTGGAAATGCGCATCCGGCAATGGTAAATGGTCCGGTCTGAGTTACCACCGGTTGTCCGTTTACCTTGACCCTTGGATTCACCATTGTCGGTTGCGCCTGCCCCCCATGTGCACAAATTACGGTTGCTCCCTGGTGTAAAATATATCCCGGCATTAGATTACCTCCAAAGCTCCATTATTTACATTTACGCTGGCTGCCGATAGATTCACCGAAGCCGAACCATTTTTTAATTCTACTCCCGAAGAAGCCACCTTAGCTTCAGCGGATGAATTGGACATTTCTATACCCGAAGAAGCTACTTTCATTGCGGAAGGGCTATTTGAAGTCTCCACTCCCGCCGCTTCAATCTTGATGGTGGATGGAGAATTGGCAACCTCTATGGCATCAGGCGCAATGGTCACTGTTGAAGGGCTATGGCTGATTTCAATATTCTCCGGTGTTATTTTCACACTTGCAGGGGAATCGGTAATTTCAATGCCATTGGAATCAAAAACCACTTTAAGCGGCATGGCTACGACAGGAGGAGCAACCTCAATTGTCAAACTCCCCGCACCGGGTAGATCGTCGATTGTAACTGTTACCCCGTCTGTTTTTAATACTTTCGTGGTAGGCAGCGCAGGACTTGCCGGAACTTCACCAAGCCCCCAGAAACATCCTCCCAGAATGGGATAATCCGGATCGCCACCTTCAAACTCTACCCAGACATTCGCACCAACGGGAGGTACCGCGAACAAGCCTACTCCAGAACCTCCATATGGAGAACAGGGCATTGCCCAGGAAAGCTGCCCCTGACCTAAAACCGCCGGACAACTGACCTGCACCCTTCCCATCATTTTAGGATCCATATTATTCACAACCTTGCCCCTGTACTTTCCAAAGAACTTATTCATGCATTTTCTCCAGTGACATTTTTAATCAATAAATCAATCAAACCGGAACCATAGGTGTGATAGCCCCCGTACCTTCCCTTGTCAACGTAAACGACTGTGTATACGAACCCTTGGCGATTTTATGGCTTACCTTTTTGACATAATAAAGCCCGTCATAAGTGAAACCTGCCCCACGTACTCCCACCAACTCCCTGGGTCTTAACAGCGTCCCGTACTGCTGAACATCCAACTCCCCGGAAGCCGTAACCACCTCATCCACCGACTTATCCACCATTCCCTGGGCCCTGGCAAAAGCCTGGATATAGCTGTATCTGCTGTTATCGGACATCATTTTCGTTTGAATCAGGGGGAAATTTAAAGGTAGCGAAGGCATCAATGACAGGGGTGGTCTTAAACTCATCAAACTCATCACCGGCATGGCTTGATTGGTCATACTATCCTGCACCGTTCCCATCACCATTTGGGGTTTCATCCCATCATGTTGGAAGCTGATAGAACTGACATTGGTATCACTGCCCATATCAATAGAAAGAGCGGGTTGGGGAAATCCAACCCTGATTGGCGGTCCCCAATAGGCTGTATTGGTAAGTGGAGCAGGACCGGGAATAATGTAAAAAATATAGCCGTATCGCTCTGCCATGTCGTTTAGATACTGATAGTCTGTTCTGGAAGATTGTACCGGTGTACGCTCAATCGGGATTGGCGGATCGATTACCACCGGTGGAATCACCATTGGAATCAATCCATACTGGGCATACATGGCAATAATTTTCAGAGCAATCACAGTTTCCAATTGGGCGGGATGTTCCATGGTTACTTCCATCATATCCATCATCACGCTGACATCTTCTCCGGTTACAACGATTTTCGCCTGTCCGGGCTCATTGGAAGGTTCCAGTTGCTGATTTGTGATAATTCCATCGAACAGAACATTGGGAATTCCGTTTAAGATTACAGTTAGAATAACTCGATTGGAAATTCTCAAAAGTTGACTGCTCAAATGGTCAAAATCCACTATATCCGCTACGCCCTTTCTTCCCGCATTAAAAGTCAATTGAAATCCGGATCGACCGGTATCATCATGTGTGACTTCAGCATTCAGTAGCGTTTCAACCAGAAATCCCGGTGCCGGGACAGCTACTGTCGGTCCGATTAAAATTGATAGTTGTGTTCCCAGGTCCATTTATTTTTCCGGAATAGGGATTTTTAATGTTTCACCCGGTTTGTCTGTTAATTCCGCAGGATTCATTGCATTGTTAGCATCACAAATCCGCCAGAATAATGTGGGAAGTCCCAGGGATCGGGAGGTTATCTGGTCCAGTCGATCTCCCTGGCCAACACTGACCTCCGTTATAATCTGTTTCTTCTCTCCCCTGGGCAGAAACCTTCGTGCTTTGTAGGTGATTTCCCGATCACCTTTTTTCATTTTTTTTGTTTCAAGTTCATAATATCTGCTGTCAGGTTCGAACATTTGTTTTCTCTCAATTGATTTAATGTTGGGGTCGCTTCACGTTAATGTCGCTTAATTAATAAATTTTGATTTTGAGTATCTATTCAGTATGATTTCACCACAGAGAGCACAGAAAACCTCTGTGCTCTCTGTGTCTCTGTGGTGAATAGTTACGATTTTGAAACACAATTGTAATCATCTTTCCAAATGGTTTGTTGTGGCCGGCAAAACGGTAGAGCAGGGCTGCGACCCTGCCATTAGGAGTTTTAAGGCGGACGCGCAGGGCCGCCCTACCGTTCGCAAACTGCATCACATAAGATCATTGGCAAAATCAAACCATTCCTTAAAACAAATTCTTAATACTAGATACACTCCCGATAGTTGCCATCACCTCCTTTGTTATCTGGTTTGCCAGGGATACATAGTAACCCGGATGTGCCATGCTCAGATCGCTATACGTTAATACTTTCATTTTGACGTTTGCCGTGGCCTGAATCGGATTTAGATTTGAATCGTGATACGTTTCGGTAATGGTATAGGATGTCATCTTCACAGGAACAATCCTTTTATACCCCCATATAAACAGGGTCATGGGTGGATCAGGCGGAAATACCTCCAGTGTACCCAAAGCCGCCATGATGGTATTAGCGATAACAAAGGCACTTTTCGGGTAGAGTAGCATTTCCAGGGCGGAAAGCTGTGGATATATCCCCATTTCTTCTGCGATTCCATCCCCTGTTTCCATTTGATCGGCTGCATCAATTTCCATATCCACCGTAATCGATTCTTCGGCAGCTCCCGAAAGCTTGAAAGGTTCTTTTTTATTGCTGGTCGCCTGACCGCTTTTTGGAGTCAGTTCCCTGGTCAACGTGTGCGGGTTATACTGAAATATAATTACGCTGGCCAGTGGATTCATCGGATCCAATCCGACAATTGCCCCTTTCATCAGTTTCGGAGATCTTGAATATGTGGTCATTTATAATCCTTTATTGACTGTCTTTCGATTTAGGCTTTGAAAAGGAATAGGATTACCTCCACCCTACCCTGAAATTGTTATATACTGCCCGTGCGGCATGATATCCTACGGCACTGGGTTTTGTTGTGGGTGACATGTTGATGGTTCCTCCACTCACTTTATCCAGCTGAATGCTGTTTCCCATTCCTTGTGGAATTCCATTGGATTTAATCAAGCGAATCAATTCCGTTTTCAAAGCTTCCACGATTTCGTGTTGCTGATGCCCTTTAAATCCAACCAGACGTAATTCATCGATATTAATTTCGATATCCGCGTCTTTCATGCCCACTTCCCAAACTCTGCACCGCTGATGGTTTTTTCCAGTTTAAGATATTCATTTTTTGCTGCTTGGAAGATATGATCCATTGTCACCGCTTCATCGTGGTCGGCGGCTATAAAAGCAGCGCTCATGGCAATATTGCGAATGTTACCGCCCGTGATATTCAAGCGTGACAGCTGGTTCACCTCCAACGATTCTTTTGGGGTTTCCGGTGGAAAAATACTCTTCCAGATCTCTGCCCGACGGGAAGCATCCGGAAATGGAAAATGCACGATGAACCTGATTCGTCTCATAAATGCTGAGTCGATGGCACTTTTAAAGTTTGTAGTCAGAATTGCCAATCCTTTATAGCTTTCCATACGTTGCAACAGGTAACTCACTTCGATATTGGCATGCCTGTCATGACTGTCTTTTACCTCACTGCGTTTTCCGAAAAGGGCATCGGCCTCGTCAAACAGCAACAGAGAACCGCCGTTTTCAGCTGCGTCAAAAATTTTCCTCAGGTTTTTTTCCGTTTCGCCTATGTATTTGCTAACCACCGCACTGAGGTCTATCCGATATAGATCCAAATCCAGTTCAACGGCCAAGATTTCAGCAGCCATTGTCTTCCCTGTCCCACTGGGTCCAGCAAACAGAGCGCTGATCCCCAAACCCCTTGAGTTTTGTTTGGCAAATCCCCAGTCTTCATATACCTTCAACCGGTGTTTCACATGTTTGGCGATGTTTTTTAGGTAATTCTTTTGAGGCTCGGGCAAAACCAGTTGGTTCCAGGTCGTTGAACATTCGATAGGTTCCGCCAGATTACCCATGGAGATTCTGGATTGCTCCCGGCAGGAGTTCCATAAAGTCCGGCCAAACTCATTTTCGTCTTTATCCACGTTCACGGCTTTGGCAACGGCAGTCTGAATATCATCAAAACTTAAATCAAACTGGGAACTGATGGTCCCCAGGTGATTGTTCAAATCCGTTTTATCCTGGTCCATAAGTTGTTTCCAATAGTCATACTGCTCCACTGCCTTGGGCTTGTTTACCTCCAATCGCAGCATTCCTTCCGAGTATACAGGTTCGCGACATATCAAAAAGCATGGACTGACCAGGCTTTTTATAAAATATCGAACTGATTTTTCCAGCTGTTCTTCAACATTTTCCAAATTTATCAACAAAGCGCTTTCCCCCAGGATGAACTCCCTGTTCCACAACCGCGCCAGTGCTTCACGTTCCTGGGCGGCGATTGGTATGTAGTTTCCGTGAATCAAGGTTAGTTTTAATCCCATTTCAGCAGCAGCCTGTGCAGCAATGGCCTTTTTTCCCTGGCTGTCTCTTCCATAAAGCTGAATGGGCTGCAAAGCCGGAGAATTTTGTTTCCAAAGTCCCAGTATCTGCTCGGTTATTTTCTGATGCGATACAGGCATCATCCCTGGAGAAGGTATAACCTCTATCATGCCATCGAGCATTTCTTCCCCTACTGACAGTCCGGTGAGAAAATGGAGCACTCTTTCCGGTATAAAAATCCTTCGGGTTATAAGGGTTTCACCTTCTCCCAATTCTATCAGTCGCCATTTACGCAGGGGTGCATCCGGTATCAGCGCGCTCCAGTACGAAGATGCGAAAAGAGTTAAAGCCAGGCTGAAAGTGGGATAGAGAAGTTTACCGCTTTGCGCTTTACCGATCGACACAGCGATGGAACTTTCCAGTTCCATACCTACGGCCAACAGCAAAATATCCCTCTCAAAATCCGATAAACCGAATTTCGCACAAACAATATCCACCGTGGATGAATTCTGTTCCTCACTCACAGGTAAATCCGGGATACTCCGCTTTTCATCTTTGTTATCCAGATGGTTTTGCAGAAGTATTTGTATCCTGGACAAATGGGCATCCAGCTGTTTTTGATTGAATGTCAGCCATTGCTGATCAGAAATCTGGTTCATGTGTCTATACCACAATTGTCAAAGTTGGAGCTTTAAACTTCTTATAATCCGCACTAGTCGGATCAGTTTCTTTTTCCAGCTGACTTTCCACTCCATTCACCTGAACTCTTACAAGGTAGGTGGAAGGTTTGACCTTTTTAATATTAAAAAGGGTTTGAGCACCATTATCCGCTTGAATTTCCGAATAAAATGAATATCCCAGGTTCCCCTGGCCCGGTATTTCATTTAACAGAATTAAGATTTTTCTTTTTTCATCTGGCGTCGGTTCTATCTCCAGGCGAATCTCCGCAGACAATAAACCATCCGAATCCGCCACCACCGATGTGATGTTGTTGCTAACAATTTCCGGATGAAGGATCAACGTTGCAAGATTTGATTCACTGCCCGGTCTAAGCTCCGGAGGGTCTCCCGTCTTGAACTGATGAATGACCTGCACGGGATGAAGTCCTGCATTTAAATCCTGGCTTAACGTCAGTTCTATGCGATCAGCGCTGACGCTAACCGGTGCAATTTCCTTGTCTGAAATCCTTATCACGCTGGAATCACTGGTTAGATCTTCTCCGCATATTAGAACGGGAGTATCATGAAGAATCGGTTCGTGATCGCCGTTTTTCGATACCACTTTTTTGATAAAGGGCCGCTTTCCGGAGGAAACTGAGTATCCCAACTCGTGAGCCGGTAGAGACGGCTTTGGCAAAAGATCTGCTTCCAGAAAAACTGCTGAACAGCAATAAGCAACCGACAGTGTGTAGGGAGTTTGAAAAAACACCGACCATAATTTGGATAGCTCCTCCAAATTCAACATCACCGGTGAGATTTTTATCCATTCAACCTGCTCCGCTAAATCTGATCCGGCGATGTAGTTGTCCGGATCGTTTATCTGGGCTGTTTTAACCAAGTTACTAATAGTCTCCCTCGAAATGATGGGCAGCCCGTGTAAAGCAGATACTACCTTGCCATAAAGTCGTTGGGGCTCGGCTTTGGACTCATCACCGTAGAACGACAGGAGATAATATAGATCCAACGCTGTGCGGGGGATGGAAATGATATCTCCCTTTTGGTTGCGAGTGGCGAGATCTTCATTACGAAACGCCGGATTGGGAACGCCCTGGTACATGTAAATATTTACCCGTGCGTCGGAGGCATTGTGGGTGTTGTCGTTGGGCCGGACTGTGGTGACGTTGGGCAGTGTAACGGCCCCAAACACGTTCTCCTCCACAGTGTTTTTGATAATTTCCTTAAATCCAGCTGTCACGCTTGCAATTGCCAGAAAATTGCTCATGCTTCCCCCCGATTTCTTCGTTTCAAATAATTTTCAAGAGAAAGCGTCCGGCTTTTTGGCTTCGGAGCAGAAGGAGCTGGTTCCCTGGTCGGCGGCTGAACAGCTTTGATTTCGATCCGGCCGATGTTAACTTTGATCGTTTCTTTTTTAGAAGAATCCAGATCACGAAAGGGTTTCAGGGGAGTAAGCACAGCTTGTGTTGCTGTTTTTCTTATTCCGGGGGAAGTATCCTGATATCCTCTTTCCTCTTGTGCGATGTCCGATTTTAAAGACTTATTCGAAGGTGCTGGTACCTGTTTTACGATTCTGGGTTTGACTTTCGCCGGTAAATCCCTGAATTCCGTTTTCTCTTTTAACGGGTTTGTTGCAATGGATTCGGTGCCGGGTAATCGGTCTTTTCCTGAATAGCTGATACTCTTTTCAGAAAATGGCATAATATCTTGGGTATCGGAGATAACATGTTGGGTATTTCGAACCAGATTCGACCAACCGGAAATCGGTTGATTTTCATTACTAGAACTCTTATCAACGATACGAGTTGTTTCTGTTTTTCCTGTTTTTTGTTGAGCCGGATCCGGATGCAGGGTCTGGTGAATCGGTTTATGCCCCACTACTTCCGCTTCGCGAACCTGGTTTTCTATTAAGGGTTGCTGCGAGTTTTCCGGTTGATCATACCATTCGGTTATCAGTGTTTTTTTCATAGTCCCCACCTGAACCGTACTTGTTCCTTTGGATTCCTGCCGGGTTTCACCAACAGGTTTGATACTTTTATCCATTAAGAAACTGTCAGCAATAGCCTCATTCGGCTGGGTGGGTGCCTGAGATGTAATATCAATCTTTTTTTCTTTGTCACTGTTATACGTTTTGACTTTTATAACTCTTTCCCTGCCCCGTTCCTCGGCAGTAGGACTGGCATATGAGCCGTTTTCAACCGTTTCCTTATGCTCCGGTATGGTGGTTTCCAAAACTGGTTCTCCTATACTGGACTTATCATAGGGGATTTCATTGTTGTCCGCAAAAACAGGCTTTTCCGATTTATCTGTTTTAAAGGATTGAATAATTCTATCTGGTGATTTCGAATCGGGATTGGCGCTTTCTCTTTCCGAAATATGCTCAACAGAGGTTTCTCCAATTTCCTTTTCTTTCATCTCGATATTTTCACCCACAATCCTATTTGGATAGTCTGGAGTATCGCTGCTATGCCCCCTGCTAACGGATACCTCCGCATCCGTTTCGGTTTCAACCTCCGGTATTTGGACAGGTTCCTCCGACAATGTTTCGTGAGTTGTAACCGGCGATGGCCTGCTTTCAATAATACGCCTGGGCTGCTGTTGAACACCGGAAACTGAGGATTCATTTTCTGCGATTTCCTGGTCCGGATCTGAGATTGCAGGCTTCTCTGTAAATAGTTGTGGGGAAGTCTCCAGCGATTCAGATTTATCAGATTGAGGTGTCGGAAAAACATCCTGCTGTTTCATCGAACGACCCGTTCGATCCACCGGTGTTGGATAACCGGTTGAAGCCGCAACTCCGGGATCGACTTGAGGAATGTTCTGAACCGTTTTTGGTTGACTGGAACGGACACCCCCGGATTCAGTCGAGGCCTGATGACTGGGCGCTGTACTTATTGCTTTCCTCTGTACAACCGCATCCGGCATAGATTCAGTTAAGTTTCCTGCCGGCTCCGTTGTTTGGGAGGTCTCTTTTACTTCGACATGTTTTTTTGTATGTATTGCCTTATTAAGCTGTGCAGATCGTGACTCTGGAGGATGATCATATTGAGCTTCGCTACTTTCTTCAATCATCACATTCGACGCAATCGGATCATACAAATCCCCTTCTGCTGAAAATTCAGTGGCATGCCTTGAGACCATCAGCGGCTTGATCATGGATACCCGATTCTGATTTCTGGCGATCAACCTTTTAAAATAGTTGCTCATGCTTCTATCATCTCCAGGTAATACTGTCTGCGTTTACGGCTCATTGTTAATATTTCCCGTTCACTCCATCCATAATGAAAAGCCAGTTGGTGAATGTCTTGAAGAAGCTTTTTCGAAAAAGTTCGTAGTTCTGTCCAAAGATATGTGGCGATATCAAACAACATTTGAAACTTGTTCTGACAGCCGGGGCAAATCAGATCCAGGAAAATCTCACTTTGTGAATTTATCTCCTCAATCGATTGCATGATCTCTTCAATAAGATCTTCCGGAATTTCATCTATCTCCACCAGCTCCCCATTTAATCGATTGCAGTAAATACATCTCTTCAATAGCTCCTGATAAGCGCTTTCCGGATCTCCTTTTGAGATTGCCGATCCGACATCGAGACTGTTTGGCAGGCGGTAAGTAATTTCAAGCTGTCCCTCGTCCCAAAATCTCTTGAATTCTGAAGTCTGAGTTAAACGATCTGATAAAACGTCGGTAATTCGAATGGAAAACTCAAGTGGTTCTCGGCAATGAGTGCATTCGCAGTATGCGGGTAGACGATTACCAAACAAGGACGCTCGCAGGGAAAGCAGGTAGTGGTCTCTATCTCCCAGGCTCAGTTCGGCCAGCTCCCGATAGGGGATATCGGGAAAAACAGACGCAAGTACCGAGACAGCTTGATCGAGGGGATGCAATGATTCCCCTTCTTCCCAAAGCTGCAATATGTCATGAGGCATTAAAGCTTTCATAAGCACCCGTTATCTGGTCGCTCACTTTAAAACGCAGATATAGCGGGCAGGCTTTTTCGGACCACCAAAAACTCAAATAAATCAATTGGTGATCGTTTCAGAGAATAGATCCCTGCATTATCCCCAACCTGAAACTGATTAGCTATACAGATAAACCTACAATCACCCGCCCCTCTGTCCTATATAGTGAAACGAGCTACTGTTAAGGAGTACCCGGCAATGAAGGTTCAGAGGGCTCAGCAGATTCATAATCCCTTTCCCAGCCCTCATTTTCCAATTTGATACTTTGGATCGCCACCGCATTTCCATTGGCATCCAGTTCAGGCAGAGCCTGAAACTCCGATACCCAACAGCGATAAACCTTATATGCTGTAGCTAATTGACCGGCCTCATTGTAGACTTCAATAATAATATCCTTTCTAAAATCCTTCAGCGACACTTCGCTTCCAAGACCCGAAGATATATTCCAGACTTTGCCAGCCCAGGCTTCAAACTCTTTATCGTGAGTAACCCCTCTTTCCAGCAGAATGGGATCGTAGTCCGTTTTTCCAGGGGATTTCCGTGTTGAGCTGGGATCGCCTCCCTCGCGATGTTTAACCACTTCGGTTGTCCGCTTTAGGGTTCCAACCTTGCTGATACCGGCCACATAGTTTCCATCCCACTTCACACGGAATTTAAAATTTTTGTAGGGATCAAATCTTTCTGCATTAACGGTAAATTGAGCCATTTTAATCTCCTGTTATTTTGATTCACCTGCAATCTGTTGAATTTTTAAGATGACAAACTCCGCCGGTTTCAAAGGTGCGAAACCAACTAAAATATTTACAATTCCGCGATTAATATCGTTCTGGGTGGTGGTTTCCTTGTCACATTTAACGAAATAGGCTTCAGCAGGTGAACTCCCTTGGAAAGCACCCTGGCGGAAGAGTCTGTTCATAAATCCCCCCACACTCATCCTGATTTGAGCCCAAAGCGGTTCATCGTTCGGCTCGAAGACTATCCATTGGGTGCCTCGGAAAAGACTTTCTTCTATATTCAGTGCCAAGCGACGAATAGGAAGGTATTTCCACTCTGAAGCCAGTTCATCATTACCAAACAAGGTACGTGATCCCCAAATGATTCTTCCCGCCGGAGGTTTATCCCTCAGGCAGTTCACCCCAAGCGGGTTTAATTCACCGTTTTCATCATCGGTTAGTGGAACGCTAAAACCCGGAACATTTACAAAAGTAGCGGATATTCCGGCTGGAGCCTTCCACACTCCGCGTTCACCATCGGTGCGAGCTATCACTCCTGCCACTGCACCGCAGGGAGCAAAGTTTTCAACAGCATTATCCTTCAGGGGATTAGGTCTTCTAATACGGGGGAAGAAGATCCCTGCATTTTTACTGGCTGTAAAATCATCAATTCCGCCAATAGCTGCATCTTTGTCTGTCCAACCCGACGGGGCATCAATGATCATAAAAGCGCGCCTTTTCTCGCAGTAGGCTGTAGCCGCGTCTATCACAGTTGTATCCGCATCTGACGTATCTTTATAAGGAGGAATACATAGCAGGTTGAACAAATCAGCCTTTTCCAGCGCGTATAATCCTTCTTTCGCAGAGCTTTTGCCCGAACCGATAAAATCGTTGTGATCAAGTATTTCCCCATCAGATCCTTCATCCTCTTCTTCTACGCCAAAATAAGTCACCGGATCATTAACCGCCCAGGGGTCCTCACCTTCTGCCGGAGTGTTACTTTCCTCAGGCAGACTATTTGGCAACGGAGTACCTGCAGGTATGCGAATCAGGTCGGAATTATTTAATAAAACCTTATCGACAGCGTAGGGGTCGTTCGCCGTGATGGAAAGGCCGTAATACTCTTCTACTTCGCCTGTGATTCCATCCCTGACAAATAGGTGAAACAGGGTATTGGTTTCATCATCCGGATGATGCGTGATTCTCACCTGGAGACTGTTACCCCAACTGCCTTCGTTCGCTGCTTCAAATGTAATATCACCGGTGTTGATTTTAGCTTTTGCTTGGTGGGTAACTACGATTGCGTTAACTGCTTCAGTTACGGCATTTATCACAGCCTGAGCTTCAGCAGCTCCGGCTGCAGCAGAATTAATACTATCTGTCAACTCGTTACGTGTATTGGAAAAATCCATCCCTTCAATGGCCGTAACAACAACGTTGGCAGCTGCAAGTTCATGGGGTTTTGAATAGCCGTCTCGGGCTGTCTCGGCTGCAGGAAGCATATCGTTTTTCGTCGGTGCAGATGTTGTAGATGTTGCAGCTGCCGCCACTGCATCTGCCGCGGCTTGGGCTTCGGCTATGTGTTCATCGTATTTGGTTTGATATTCCGATTCCGAATACTCCACATGGTATAGCCTGACGATAACGGCCTGGCCTCCTCCATTCAGGTAAAAATCATGTACCGCGAATCCAAGGGAACTGTCTTCCCAATGTCCTCCGAATATTCTTTCGAAATCTCCAAAATTATGAATCGTGGTCGGTTCATTTATCGGTCCTCTTTTTGCGCGTCCGATAAATGCCGCAATCGAACTGGCAACCCCGCTGATTGTCCTGGCACCGCTGGGAATCTCTTCGATATAGACACCAGGATAAGTAGGTGTTATTGGCATTTTTTCTCCTTAGTGTTTGATTAAGTCGATTGTCCTGCGATCTGCTGGAGCTTGATAATGACGAACTCGGCTGGTTTTAAAGGTGCAAAACCAACCAATATATTGACAACTCCCCGATCAATATCATCCTGGGTAGTGGTCTCCTTATCACACTTCACAAAGTAAGCTTCGGCAGGAGATTGCCCTTGAAAGGCCCCCTGGCGAAAAAGGTTGTGCATGAAAGAGCCCACGTTCAGACGTATCTGGGCCCAAAGCGGTTCATCGTTGGGCTCGAACACGACCCACTGGTTACCGCGAAACAGGCTTTCCTCAATGTAGAGAGCCGTTCGCCGTATCGATATGTATTTCCATTCGGAAGCAAGCTGATCATCACCTTTCAGAGTCCTTGCACCCCAGATAATTCTCCCTGCCGGTGGCTTTGATCGCAGACAGTTAATTCCCATTTTATTCAGCTCACCGTTTTCATCATCAGTCAGGTTAACACTGATACCGGGAACTCCTTTTAAAATGGCTTCCAATCCTGCCGGCGCTTTCCAGATACCTCTATTGGTGTCGATCCTGGAAATAACTCCTGCAATGGCTCCACAGGGAGCAAATGTCTCCATTTGATTGTTTTTCAGAGGATTGGGTTGTGACAAGCGCGGAAAAAATACTGCAGCATTTTTACTACCGGTTCCCAGGGTTGCAAATCCGGTTTTTGCAGTTTGCTTTGAATTCCAGGAGGATGGGGGATCAACAATCAAAAAAGCCCGACGTTTTTCACAATAGACAGCTGCTTCTCCAATTACCGTGGAACCAACATTGTCATTGGCATCATACGGTGGGATACACATGAGATTAAAAAGATCGGCTTTTTCCAAGGCATAAATCCCGGTTTTGCTGGCTTGTGAACCCTTATAATCCGCATCTGTCAGCGTTCCATTTCCCAGGCTGACGATAATCGCCTGCCCCCCTCCATTCATATAAAAATCCCTCACTGCGAACCCCATTTTGCTTTCAGCCCAGAGTCCTCCAAAAATTCTTTCGTATTCACCAAAGTTATAAATCGTTGTCGGCTCGTTAACAGGTCCGCTCTCCGTCTTCCCGACAAACGCTGTTATTGAAGTCGCCACACCCGCAATTGTACGGACTCCACTAGGTATTTCCTCAACATAAACACCTGGATATGTTACTGATACAGGCATATCTACCTCCATAAAGGGGTTAAATCAAACAAAAGTACATATCGTGTAAGTTAAAAAAACGAAAAATAAATATAAATTGTTTAAATTATTATATTCCTTAGGAATTAATTATCAGAAGCAACTGGGTTATTTTTGTTTATGTGTTGATAAACTATGTAATTGTACTGTGATTTTCTATGCCTATGTAATTATTTTGAACAGCTATGATTTTATCGAAGCTAAACGATGAAGATTTGTTTTACTGAACATATTTACACCAGGTTTAATTATTCCTGAAATACCAAATACTTATTTTTAAAACTTTGTTATATATAATTTTTTGAGTCACTTTTTAAAATCGAAAAGACGTTGTTGGTTTGGTTTCGGTTCCGAATACTCAAGTATTTTCAAGTATGATCGATTAAAAAAAACACATCTTGTAATAGACACTCCATACATGGTTTTATTTTTCATTGCAAGATAAATTAAAAAAGCAAAGATTCGTTCCATTACAATTCATCATTTAAACTATATTTACGAAAGCGGTGGATTTTTACTTGATTGATAATGGAAATTTCGGCTGCGATTTAACATCTGAAAAGCCAAAATCTTGACTTGGTCTAATTCTCCTATTTTTCGCAAGGTAAAACGGAATAAGTGTTTCAGGTTCTTTTCGAATAGAAAACGAAAATTTCCGAATTCAAACTAGTGTCAGGTCAATGATATAAAGTCGAACTAAACTGGAATTTAGAGACACGAGCTTCGTTACCTGTATTCTGATTTCATTTTGGTTCATACGATTTCGATCGGAGTATCGAATTCAGGTAGGACTATATGGTTGTGGCAGGATAAAATATCTATATGATCCATGCTTCGAGAGATCGAGAGTTCTCTCTTCAAGAATCTTTTTGTCTTCACTCACTTTGTCAGCCAGGATTTCAGCTTTAGCCCTCATCCCACGTGACTTGTTCAAATACCAGCCATAATATCTGACAATCTGAAAATTCTTTTTGGGGTCCCTCCTTCGCTAAAGCTTTGGGGGGGGAGGGCATGCTGAGCAATGGCAGCTATAAAATCTTCAGCCGAGTAAACCACGAAGTTCTTTTTATGTTTACCCTTCTGCATTCGTGACCAATACAAGATCTTACCACACTTCTAGATATAGGTGATCTTTTCGGTGCTGAAAACGTTACGCATGATGAGGAGCGAGGCTCGCATCTTCGAACAGAGCAATAGCTTACCTGCCTTTTTCGTCTCCTCTTTCAGTAAGGACTCCATTGTCGATACTAAATCCTGAATGCTTCCAACCCGTCAATTTGTGAATCTGGTTATCGGTGATCTTTACCTCCTTTTTCAGAAACACGAAATACTTCAGCAATCAAAAACTCTTCCAGAGGTTTCAAATCCGCTCGTTTCATCACATGAAACAAACCGTTGTCCGTAAATAATCCATCAGTCATTATTGATGTGGTCAACAAAAAATGGACATAAAGTTAAGCAACATCTTTTGAATTGAATTCGTCTTCATAATCATTCGGACTCATGTATCCATTTGAAGAATGAAGACAGTTGGGATTATAAAACATTTCAATATAATCGATTACATCTCTTCTTGCTTCCTCACGCGTTCTATACATTCTCTTATCAGTATGCTCCAATTTCAGCGTACCAAAGAAATTTTCAACAACAGCATTATCCCAGCAATCACCTTTGAAGTGGTGTCTACTCTGGCTGTACCACTTCACTTTTGTCTGGTAGATTTTCGTGCATTAAATGTTTTCTTTCTGTTGCATTTTAGATCTAAATAGTACGATCTGGGTAATAAATTCTCCAAATTCAAGGCTTAAGAGTTACAAGCATGCGGAGAAAACTAAATATGTCTGTATTATGGAAATATTGATATTTATAGCTTTTGTCGGAATTTCAAGTAGGATTTTTTTTGAACTAAATAATATAAACTAATAGAAATTTGACGCCCAAATGTCATTATTTTGGGAATTCGTAAAAAGCTGTGTTTGACGGATGTAGGAAAATTGGGAATTGTCGTGAATGAAAAAGGAGAGATTTTGGAGGGTGAAACAGGTGTAAGTACCTGTTATTTAATGGTGCCCCCACCAGGACTCGAACCTGGAGCTGAGGATTAGGAATCCACCGTTTTATCCGGCTAAACTATGGGGACACGTATACGACCAGTATATATCGGAGTGTCCGGTTTTTCAACCGGCAATATCCCTGATCGATTGATATGAGTTGCTATACGGCTTTCATGGAGAGCTTCAACTTCCCTCTCTTATCAAAACCGATGGCTTTAACTGGAACCACTTGGCCTTCGGAGAGAACATCTTCAACTTTCTTAACTCGTTCCTGGGAGATTTCTGAAATGTGAACCAGACCTTGGGTGTTCGGCAATACCTCAACAAAGGCTCCGAATTCCATAAGCTTCACTACCGTTCCATCGTACACAGTTCCGATCTCAACCTCCTGGGTAATTTCCCGGATTAATGCCAGGGCTTTTTCAGCACTTTTTTGATCCGCAGAAGAGATATTGATCACACCTGAATCATCTACTTCCAGTTTGGCGCCGGTTTCAGCCTGAATGCCCTTGATTACTTTTCCGCCCGGTCCAATGATGTCTCTGATTTTGCTTGGAGAGATCTTGTATTGGATAAAGCGAGGTGCATTAGCGGCCACAGTGTCACGGGCATTTTCAATGGCTTTGTTCATCTCATCAAGGATATGCAGTCTGCCTTCTCTGGCTTGCATTAAGGCTTCTTCCATCAATTTAGTGGAAAGCCCGTCGATTTTGATGTCCATCTGCAGGGCAGTTATACCTTCGGCTGTTCCCACAACTTTGAAATCCATATCACCGACATGGTCTTCATCGCCCAGAATATCCGTCAGAATCGCAGTCTTTTTACCTTCCTGCACCAGACCCATCGCTACTCCGGCTACTGGTGTTGAAATGGGGACACCGGCATCCATCATAGAAAGAGATGCTCCACAAACACTGGCCATAGATGATGAACCATTGGATTCTGTAATTTCAGATACGACTCGAATGGTGTAGGGAAAAGAATCTCGTGATGGCATGACACTGGTAAGACTTCTTTCAGCGAGATTTCCATGACCAATTTCTCTTCTACCTGGAGGTCCCATTCTTCGAACTTCACCAACAGAGTATGCAGGAAAGTTATAGTGTAGATAAAAATGTTTGTAATAAAGACCGGAAGGATCGTCTACCATCTGTTCGTCATCCTTTGTTCCCAAAGTAGTGACGATCATAGCCTGGGTTTCACCTCTTGTGAACAAGGCTGAACCGTGAGCTTTTGGCAAAATTCCAGTTTCACAGGTAATGGGGCGAACTTCAGTGAAGGATCGTCCACCAATTCTCTTCTTTTTATCAAGAATATTTTTGCGAATGATCTCTTTTTCCAGTTCATGCACTACGGTTTTGATTTCGCCTTCAGTATTTTCGGCCTCATCTGTCAGCAATTCCTCACACAATTCGGTAGTAATTCCCAGAATGGCTTTTTGACGTTCCAGTTTATCGTCAATATCGATGGCCTTTTCCAGTTTCTTTTTGGCTTTTTTACCAACTGTCTTTTTGAGGTCTGAAAGATCTTGAGGAGGAGTAAAAGTTAGTTTCTCCTTGCCCACCTCTTTCTGTAATTTTGCTTGCAATTCAAGCAGAGGCTGAACGGATTCGTAAGCAAAATCCAAGGCTTCAACGATCTCCTTTTCAGAAACGTCTTTGCTTTCTCCCTCAACCATGACGATGGCATCTTGCTTGGCGACGACAAATAAATCGAGGTCGCTTTCTTCCAGATCAGCTGGCGAAGGGTTAACTACAAACTCTCCATTGATTCTACCGACGTTAATTCCGGCAACTGGCGAGACATAGGGAATATCCGATATAAAAAGAGCAGCAGATGCTCCCAACATTGAAGCGACGATGGGATTGGATGTGTCATCGTAACTCAGGACAGTTGCGATAACCTGGGTTTCGCGTGAGAAACCCTCTGCAAAAAGTGGTCTGAGTGGTCGATCAATAATTCTGGAGGCCAGTACTTCGTGTTCGGACGGCATCCGTTCTCGTTTGACAAACCCGCCTGCGATTCTTCCCTGGGAATATGTTCTTACCTGGTATACGCAAGTAAGCGGAAAGAAGTCCATGTCGCTATCTTTGGTTTCTGTGGTGGCCGCGACCAAAACAACAGTTTCACCATAAGTTACCATCACGGAACCGTTGGCTTGTTTTGCAATATGGTCGGTTTCCAGAACCAGTTTTTTGCCAAAATATTCTGTTTCTATTTTTTTCATAAGTATAATTATTTAGTATTTAATGTACAGGATTCGCACAAATCACCTGCTTCACGCAAAACTGCCGATTCTCAGATGCATTATAAGGTGGAGTAATGATTGAATGCGGTTTTTGAGAGATAAATTCCCAAACTTTGAGAGCGATGGTGGCTAATCTGCTGTGGTTTTGTTGGAATTTGAAGGAGTGAAGCAGGAGTTGAAAGTTCTGCATGAAATGATCTCTATTGGTTTCGCGTCCGAGAACGAATTTGGTCCCGGTACGCGACGACAAAGTATTACTTCCTGATTCCAAGGTCCTTGATCAGTTCACGATACTGGCTGATGTCTTTGCTTTTCAAATACCCCAACAATCTTCGCCTGCTTCCTACAAGCTTCATCAAGCCTCTTCTTGAGTGATGGTCATGTTTATGGGTTTTGAAATGCTCTGTCAGAAGTTTGATTCTTGAGGTCAACAATGCGACTTGCACTTTTGTTGATCCTGTATCATTTTCGTCTTTGCCGTACTGTTTAACGATTGCTTTCTTGTCTTCTACTGTTAACATGTCTTTCTCCTATCCAGCATTTGATTATATAAACACTTTCTCAGGGCTAAATCTGCAACCGGCATCCTGGCTGAATTCAAGATTTCCGGTGGCAACTAGCTCTCTGCTCTGAGTTGTGGCAATTGCTTTGGAAATTCGTTCTTTCGGACTAAAAGAACGTTCAGTGTCAAGAGGAACAGGAATGGTTCTACCTTGACTGATGTGTTTGAGCAAGATGGTCGAACTAATCTCAACATCGTGCCAATCAGATAAAATATATTTTGGATCAATGAACTTTCTTTGTAAATCGCTTTTATCCATTTTTTTTGCTCTCTCAAGAGCCAGCGCATTGTTTTCAACAAAAAAAGCACCACTGGCCAATCGAGTCAAATCCTTTAAATATGCACGTGTACCGAGTTTTTTAGCAATATCGTCAACCAAAGTCCTGATGTAAGTTCCCTTGGAACATTTTACTTCAAATGTGATTTCCGGAAAACGTAACTCGATTAATTTTATTGCATAAATGGATATTTGCCGCGGTTTTCGCTGGATGGTTTTTCCCGCCCTGGCGTATTCATACAGTTTTTTGCCGTTAACTTTAATGGCTGAATACATCGGGGGAATTTGCTCAGACTCTCCCAAAAAAGACTGCAGACAATTCATGACTGCTTCCATATTGCAATTGTCCGGAATTGGCACGGCAGAGATATCACCTTCTCTATCCAGAGTGGTAGAGGTGGCTCCCAAATGAGCCACGGCTTCGTATACCTTGTCATCCAGATTACAATAAGGGATCAGTTTGGTGTATTTACCCAGGAATAAGGGAAGCACACCTTTGGCCAGGGGATCCAGGGTGCCGATATGACCAATTTTATTCTCACCGGTTAGTTTTTTGATTTCTTTGATCACCCCGTTGGACGTTATCCCTTCCGGTTTAAAGATATTTATAATTCCGTTCAATGTAACCGCTCTGTATTATGACGTCATCTCGGGAAAAAGGTTTTCCAGATCGAGATTGACCGATTTATCATAACCAGGAATCTTCAGTTCCTTTTCGGTTAATGTCAGATCGTCTTCTGTTAAGATTCTCTCACTGTCTTTATAGGAGATATTGTACTCACCTTCTATTGCAGCCGAGTCATATTCTTTTGCTTTCTCAACAACCGCTTCATTTTTGCTCCGATAGGCAGCAAAAGCCTTATCACCATGCTTTTTGCGCATCATTTCGAGTGTAATATATGGAGACAAAGCTAAACCTGTAGCGTTATTGCCTCCAAAGCCCTTGGAGTTAATCAGGGCACCAT
This sequence comes from SAR324 cluster bacterium, assembly GCA_028282825.1. Taxonomy (GTDB): domain Bacteria; phylum SAR324; class SAR324; order XYD2-FULL-50-16; family XYD2-FULL-50-16; genus JAHJTV01. The sequence continues at coordinate 90,814 of JANQGZ010000004.1, read as the reverse complement.
CCAGTTTTGAGGGATCGATTTCCACATGATCCTGGTTTAATGACAAATTACTGCGGTGAACATCCTCGGGAATATTGTCTAGTGTGAATATTCCGGGAATCCAACCATGCTTCCAAGTGCCTAAGGCAGCCATTAATTGATCCCCTGATGCTGGAGTGAGCGGGTGACCCAAGTAACATTTGACGGCGGCAATAGGCCAGTGGCTTATTCCAAAAGCTTTGGCCACTTCGTTTAAACCCCGCGATTCCGTCGTTCTGTTCAAAGGTGTGCCGGAGCCGTGTGCCAGCACAAAACTGCCCTTCTGTAACGATTTACTCCCCAAAATTGCTCTCAATCTACCCGCGGCCTTTGCCAGTGTCACAAAATTACCAATACCCGGGGAGGAGATCGATTTCTTGAATCCATCCGCCTTGATAAACACATCCGCGACAGAGCCGTGGACTTGTGCGCCTAATTCCATGGCCAGGTCATCATCAAAAAGAACAACAAATTGCGAAGATTCTGAAAGGGTAAAACCCATGTTTTCGGCAAAAGGTCGGCAGGACCTGGCTCTGTCCTCATGGGTGACATAATCACTATCGGAGAAACTCAAGAGTCTGGAATCGTCAGCCAGCGCTCCCATAGCTTTGTAGCCGTCTAATATTTCCGGTAAAATAGGAGCTTCGGCATTACCCACAATAGCAACCCTGCGTCTTCCTGATTGAATTTCCTTGATTGCAAGTTCCAGATTATAAAGAAAGGTAGCGCAAGCTGCTATCTGAGTTCCGGTATGTCCGGCATTTCCAATGACATATGCATTGATAAAATTGGAAGGCATGTCCACAAGACTTAGGGGCAGATAGCGGGAAGACGTTCTCTTGCCGGTCACCAAAGCCTTCATTAGACCGCCACCACCATTATCATCCATTTGTCCATGGCCGCTGCCGGCATATACTCCAATTTGATCAGGGTGCACTGCCTGTCTGATTATATCCCAGTCAATTCCCATCGAATTTAAAGCGTCCCAGGCACTGAAAATGGACATTTGCAATCCACGTGGATGATTGACGGCGTTGTAGAAACTGCCTGGCTCAAAACCTGTGGGAAGTTGCCCGGCAGTTTTAACCTGCATCTCCTTATAGTCCTGAACATAGACTTCAAGATCCCCTTCGATGCTCACTTCAACAACCTGATCATCGCTTGTTGAATCGGTAATGTACCAATTACCGGGAATATGCTTGGGCAGGTCACGCTTGGCCAGGGTAAATCTGATAGGTTCTCCGGAAAGGCCGGTCGTGGTTATCTTAACGTTAAGCTTAACGTTATCAACATCGAACAGTTGTGGAATGATCTTCCTCAGAAGTGTGTTGCGAAGAATGGCACTGCCGAATCGTGCTTCGACCTGATCCGGTTTTATCGCCTGACCTTTGTCATCAACCAGCTTGCCATTGCTCTTTTTCACCATCCCCATCAGTGTTGCCAGTCCCAGTAAAGTTTTTTGCTTCTCATCAGCATTCAAGTTTTCGATGATCATTCGCTTATAGCCGTGATGAAAAGAGCTGCGGCCGGCTGAGTTTATTCCTCCGAATCCAACAATTACAGGTAGATGTGACACAGTTTCTCCATGTGCTTGTAACCGGTCTGACACCAAGCATTTTCCCCCGCCGACATGCAACACCGGTTAAGATTTATCACTCCCTATCCTCTTCTTTCCGTGCCTTTAGAAGGCTTTTAGCAATGATTCACCAAATCCCCGTGAAAACCCGGAGGTTGTGAAGTTGCAATTTATAAAGGCTAGCAGTTGATTTCCAATTTCATCAACCCAAAAAGTATTTGACGGAGTTCGGGTTCATCTTCTAAATTTGTTAATGTTTCGCAAAATTGAGGACAGTCTCAAAGCAAAAATGCGGAAAAAGCGATTGACAAAAAAAATCGTATTAGATAAAAATTAAAGTTTAGTAACAAATTGGGCCAGTAGCTCAGCAGGTTAGAGTACATCCCTGATAAGGATGGGGTCGGTGGTTCGAGTCCACCCTGGCCCACCAACCAGTTACTAGCGACATTATCTACTGAAATCACGGCTTATAGGTTAGGGGGATTAGCTCAGTTGGCTAGAGCGCCTGCCTTGCAAGCAGGAGGTCACCGGTTCGACTCCGGTATCCTCCACCAATACCGCATAAATCGGTATCCATAGGCGCGTAGCTCAGTGGGAGAGCACTACCTCGACACGGTAGTGGTCGACGGTTCAATCCCGTCCGCGCCTATACTAAAGTCAATAGTTCATACACCATCAAAAAGGGGGAAAAACATAGCCCAGCAAAAACGAAGAAAGTTTGTGAAAGAGGAGAAAACCCGCGTTAACGAAGCGATCCGAGCTAGATCAGTCAGGGTGATTGATGAAGATGGAGGTCAACTGGGTATCTTGGATATCGAAGAGGCTTTGGAAGCTGCTGACGATAAAGGATTGGATTTGGTGGAAGTTAGCGGAAAATCGGACCCTCCTGTTTGCAGAATCATGGACTACGGTAAGTTCAAGTATCAGCAAAGCAAAAAGCAGCACGATGCTAAAAAGAAGCAGGCAGTTATTCGTATTAAAGAGATCAAGCTTCGGCCAAAAACCGAAGAGCATGATTTTAATTTTAAATTAAAGCATGCGATTGGTTTTTTAAAAGATGGGAACAAAGTGAAGGTCACCTTACAATATCGTGGACGAGAAATGGCTTTCACCCAATTAGGTATTGAACTATTAGAACGTTTTGCCTCGGCAGCGGATGAGGTTGGAGAAGTTGAAACAAAACCTCGCGCTGAAGGGCGCACCACATTTATGGTGCTTGCACCGAAAAAAGAGAAACAATAATGGCTGGATATAAATTAAAGACTAAAAGCTCAGCAAAAAAAAGGTTTAAGTTTACTGGTTCCGGAAAAATCAAGCGGAAAAAAGCCAAGCTGAGTCACATTCTGACCAAAAAAGATCAGAAGATGAAACGTAACCTGCGTTCCAGCGGTCTGATAGACAAAGCAGACGTCCCCTCTGTGAAACGTATGATGCCATACGCCAATTAATCGCTTAATTGAATCGCAGAGATTAAAAACGACAATATAAAACATAGTTTACCAGAGAATTAGTCATGGCAAGAGTAAAACGGGCTGTACACGCCAGAAAAAAGAAAAAGTCATATTTCAAGGCAGCCAAGGGTTACAGAGGCGGTCGAAGCAGACTGCTGAGAACGGTTAAGGAAGCAGTCGACAGAGCACGATGTTATGCTTACAGGGATCGAAAAAATAAGAAAAGAGAATTTAGGTCTCTGTGGATTATCAGAATTAACGCTGCTGCGAGGATTTGCGGATTAACTTACAGCAAAATGATTCATGGTCTTAAGCTTGCCGGCATCGAAATGGATAGAAAATCACTGGCGGATCTGGCGATTTTTGATTTTGACGGTTTTAAAAGTATGGCTGAGGCTGCCAAGGCAAAGCTTTAGAATAAACAAGAAGCGTATTTGAAAAGGCGACTAATCGTGATTAGTCGCCTTTTTTGTTTGGTCTGCTTGGTTTTCTTTATCCCTTTCCCTTCTTTTCTTCACATCAATCATTCGATTTACAATTTCCAATTGAGCTTTTAAGGCAAAGATTTCGATTTCCAGTTTTTGCTTTCTGAGTAACGGTTTGGACTTATCTATTAGCTCTCCCAGGGTTGTCTCTCCTTCAAAATAGGCTCCGGCCTTGTCAATCAGTTGTTTTGAAGTGGTTACTCCACCGTTGATGAGCCTTGAAAGCTTTGCAATATCCGCTTCAAGTCCTTTTTTTGTCATTTTCATGGGGTTATCTGGTTGATCATTTTGACGGAAAATTGTTCATTGGATAAATGTACAGTCTGATCTCAATGCAGTGTTACATCTGTACCTGTATTGGGCAAGAGTGTGCTCCAGCCGATCTGCGGAAAATCCCTTGGGTGCTTGGTCATCAAGAAATCTACTTGAAAGAAGGGATTGGGATCGATACTATTTTCAAAGAATTTTAAAACGTTGCTGCTAAAATCTAACCTGGTTTGTCACTATTCTTTTTTTCATTTGTTGTATCGGAATCACACCTATGTATGAGCATATTAAAGAACTGGAAGAAAAAATCGGAGTCGAGAGTGCCAAGATAAAAGAACTTCGAACCGAAGTCGCAAAAGCGGTTATAGGGCAGGAGTATATGATTGAAAGACTGGTCATAGGTCTTTTGACTGGTGGTCACATACTTTTGGAAGGTTTGCCCGGACTGGCAAAAACGCTGGCTGTCAATTCTTTGGCAAGTACCATGAAAGCCAAATTCAGGAGAATTCAATTTACACCGGATATGCTGCCGGCAGACTTAATTGGTACCAATGTTTTTAACCCCAAGGAGGGCACATTCACGCCGAAAAAAGGACCTGTCTTTGCTAACATCATATTAGCAGACGAGATAAACAGGGCCCCCGCCAAGGTACAAAGCGCATTGCTGGAGGTCATGCAGGAAAAACAGGTATCTCTTGCCGGTACCACCTATCCGTTAGACAAACCGTTCCTGGTGCTTGCCACTCAAAATCCCATAGAACAGGAAGGAACATATCCATTACCCGAAGCCCAGGTAGACCGCTTTATGATGAAATTGAAAATTTCATATCCAAGTAAGGATGAAGAGCGACAGATCGTTAACAAGGTGACTTCTTTTGATCAAAAGGCAGATTTAAAACAGATTTTATCACCGGACGAAATTTTAAAAATGAGGGAGATGATCGAGGACATCTATATTGATGATAAGATCAAGGACTATATTGTTGACCTTGTTGATGCTTCCAGGCATCCATCAGAATACGGCCTGTCCGTATTGGATCAGCTGATAGAAATTGGTGCTTCTCCCAGGGCAACAATTACCCTCGCGATTGCGGCAAAAGCTTATGCATTCCTGCAAGGTAAAGGATTTGTCTCTCCTCAGGATATAAAAGTTGTCGCTCCGGATGTCTTAAGGCATCGAATTATGATCTCCTACGAGGCTGAAGCAGAAGAAAAAACTTCGGATGATATTGTTCAGAATTTACTATCGGAAATACCGGTCCCATAAATAATTTGAGATTGAAATTCAGGAAAGACAGCTGATATAGTTGAAGTTGATTTTTGCTTAATGAATCAATCTTCCGCTTTGGGAAGGATCACCATTTAAACGCGTTTTACAGGGATCTTATGAACAAAGTATCAGTGCTTTCCATGCTGATTGTTGTTTTAAACAGCCTTTTAGTGAATGTTTTCGCTGAAGAAAAAACTATTATCGACAGGAAGAACATTTACGGAGGAAAAACGGTCCAAATCTTATTTTCGGAGGTCGATCAGAATCTAACGGCTTACAAGATTGTTGAATATTTCAATTTGAGGGGTGATCTAAGAAAGAAAGTTGTCTACAGAAGGTTGACGACGTTTAATGATCTCAAGATTGATAAGGTAACAGAATTGTATGCTCACGATGGCACCATGCAAAGTGTCGAAGTATCAATCGATGCTGAGAAAGTTAAAGAAACAGGTATTGCAAGAATCAAAACACATTTCTTCCCCGATAAATCCATAAAAAGGAAAGAAATATTTTATGGTAAAAGCGATTTTGATGACCAGATCTATAGCAAATCGGTGGATTATTTCAATTACAGCGGCGCTAAAGTAAGAACCGAGTTTTTTCTCATCAAAGAAGAATCTATACGAACCGGATACACAAAACTGGTGCTTTCCTATTTCGGAGGTAAGCTTATCAAGGAAGAATTCCTTGAATAAAAAGATTACACGGGTTGTATTAACTGCAGTTGTCAAAACGAAGTATCTCATAATGAGCAGATAGCAGATAGCAGATAGAACCATTCAAAAAGGTTGTGCAATGACTGAGGGTGTGAAGGATACAAACATGGTTGAAGTGGAAATTAAAACAGCTCATTTTCGCTATGCAGCGAAGCGCTGGGGGAACAAAAAGGGACAGAAAATACTAGCTTTGCACGGCTGGCTGGATAATGCTGCATCCTTCGATCATTTAGCCCCACTCTTGCCTGAAGTTGATCTTGTTGCTTTGGATTTTCCCGGACATGGATTTTCAGCTCATAGACCTCGAGGAATAAGATACCATTACCTGGATTACGTTTCGGATGTTATTGACGTTGCCGATGCCTTGAATTGGGATCGGTTCACTCTGATGGGGCACTCCCTGGGGGCGGGGATAGCAAGTATTTCTTCAGGAGCAATAACGGATCGCATAGATAAATTGATTCTAATCGAAGGATTGGGAGCCATGAGCAGGGACCCCAGCGAGGCGCCAAAATATCTTGCAAAATCTATCGCACAAATGAAGACATTGACCCGGAAATCACCGCCTGTCTATAAACAAATAAACGATATGATCTCTGCCAGGGCTAGCGTTGGAGACATGAAACGATCTTCAGTTGAGGTATTGGTAAATAGAGGAACCGTGCAATTGGAAGAGGGAGTCGCCTGGCGAAGTGATCCGCGTTTAAAAGTAACATCACCTAGTTATTTGACCGATGAACAGGTGCTTGCTTACCTGGGAGCCATTCAGTCACCAGTTTTATTAATACTGGCAGAGAACGGGATATTCAGCGACAAAGACTATCTTAAAAGACGCTGTGACAAAATCCAAAAATTAAAACAAATTACCTTGCCTGGCTCGCATCATTTACATTTGGACGATCCCGTTCCAGTCAGTAATTCAATTAAACCATTTCTTGAATTGTAAAGCGAAGAATTGTCAACAATGTGAATTGTAAATTCATTGTGAAATAATTTCAAAAACATGATTTCATCGAAACTTTTATACTTTATTGAACGTTTTGGTGCGTCAAAATTTTTTTTGGATGAAAATTGCTTTAATTGTTGTTCAGTTTTAACTTCACCAGTAACATGCTGAAATTAAAAAATAATACATAAAGTATCTGTACGATGAAGTCTAATTCAATTCACTTTCATTTCTATTTCGAATATCCATTTTGGGACAATCCCCTGGCTGTAAGCATATCTTGATTATTTCCTATTCTTTTGTTATTAATGCCCTTTAATTGTGCTCTCCAGCTTGTTTAGTAATTTACATCTATTTACATAATTCAAAATTCTCAAATTATCTGTTAGGGCAGTGCAACTTCGGCGTTATGCACCTTTATTGCTGGATTTAAGCATTTTTTCCCCGAATAGAACTGTAAACAGAATTATAAATTGGGTTTGAAAATTTCCACAGTCAAATTAAGTCTGGTCGTGAGTTTATGGGAATTTTGTAGAATATACATTTTTAGTAACACCAACCATTTCAGTTGATTACATATTTGTTTCTTCGCTTCAAATTACGAACGAATCTTAAAAAAAGTAGACTATGCTCTTTAAAATGTTATATTCTGAGCCAATAATCAAAATAGTGAAGTGGGATGAAGGATCAGTCTTGAAAATCGCCAGGCAATAACTATGGAAACTTTAGCATTAAAAGCAGATCTTGTTCGGCAACCCAGGTTGTTAAAAAAGAGGGCACTACAAGCGGTTCCCCTGGTCGCGTTTTTTCCTTTTTTAATGATTGTTTTTCGAGCGTTTGAAAGTCATTCAATCAGGATCGGTGCAGCTATTCTGGCATGTCTGTTGGTTACTGGTGCGGTTATATATACCAGCGTCAAACTCAGAAAATTCAAATTAATTACCGGTATGCTGCTGATTCTTCCCATGTATTTTTGCATGTGCGTTGCATTTACCGATTTTCCTTATTTTGCATCAAAAACCGTTATGACCAGCTTTGAGAAAAGCTTGCCTCCAAATGCGGAATATATGCTGGGAACAGACTATGAGGGTAGAGATATTCTTTCGACCATTGTAATTGGAGGGATGAATGCATATCTGGTTGCAGCATTTGCAACGATCATCGCTTTAATTACGGGAGTGCCAACGGGATTGTTACTATCACAAAATAACCGAATCGTTCGCCAGATTGCCTCGGTGATAACCCAGTTTTTTGAAATCGTTCCCCAATTATTTTTTGTATTGATAGTTTTGGGAGTGTTTAATTTCTGGGCCGCCGCTTCAGCCTCTACCAGACTTGTGGCATCGTATGCCGTGCCCATGGCGGGATTTGCCATTGGCATATCATCCTTGCCTGCCATGGCAAGAGTTGTAGAAAATCGTGTTAATCAGTTGAAATCAAAGCGATTTATTACAGCTTTGCAGAGTTCTAATGTCAGCCCCAAGAAAGTTCTTTTTTATAACATTCTTTGGAAAAATAGCCTTTCGGAAATCATTGTCCAGGCCACATTTTTGTTTGGTGCAACTATTTTGGTAGAGTCTGCACTGGGATATGCGTTTGAAATTGGTTTTGGTGAATTGGGAACCGGAGGCTATCTGTCCTGGGGTAAGATTCTGGCGGAAGCCAGACGTTCCATTTTATTCGTCGAGAATCTTTGGATTGTTTCGTCGCCGATTCTGGTGACCATTATGAGTATCCTGGGAGTCAATATCATAGGTGATACATTGGCCGGTATCCTCAGGGGTGAATCCTAATATAGGTTGATACACGTGAAAACGAGCAAAAACACAGACAGTCAGGAAGTGCTATCGGTTAAAAACTTGAGTTGTATCCCGATTAGCAGCGGTGTACGGGTGGTGGATGATGTTTCATTTTCAATCAGAAAAGGGGAGTCGGTTGGACTATTAGGAGAATCAGGAGTCGGAAAAACAACGCTCTTTCGTTCAATCCTTCAACTTCTGCCCAAAAATGAATGGGCAACCAGGGGGGAAATTGCTATTGACGGCATTCCCATATTAGGGCTCTCTCCAAAAGAGCTGGAGCAAGTCAGAGGTCGAAAGGTCAGAACTATCTTTCAGGAGCCGGGTCAAAGTTTGAATCCTTCATTGAAAGTAGATTACCAGCTCATCGAGGCGGTTAAAACCATCAATCCAGAATTAAAAGAGGAAGAGATCTGGAGTTCAGTGGTTGATTCCCTGTCAAATGCAGGTTTACCTGATCAAACACTGATAAAAGGTCGATATCCCGGCGAGCTAAGCGGCGGACAAAGGCAGAGAGTTGGTATTGCCATGAGTCTGTGTCGACAATGCTCGATCCTTTTGGCGGATGAACCTTCCAATTCATTGGATTCGGTGACTGTAACAGAATTGATCGATACCCTGAAGCGTTTAAGAAGCTCCGGATTCCTGGGTTCTATCTTTTGCGTTACCCACGATTTAAGTGTATTAAATGCTCTGGAAACAGAGCGAGTTCTCTTCATGCATGCCGGAAAGTTGTATGAAGCAGGAAGCATTAAAGAAGTATTTAAAAATCCCTGTCATGAAAAGCTGGAAGAACTGGTTAGATTATCCGATATTGTTGATAGACATGGAGGTTCCAATATAGAATCGGAAACCAGGGCCAGCCAAAATACCCTGGTTTCGTTTGATGGTGTAGACTTCGGTTTTCAACGCAAGTCTTTTTTGAACAGAAAGCAGACCCTTGTGCTCAGGGAAATTAATTTTGATGTGAAAGAAGGAGAGTTTGTCGCTCTGGTGGGAAGCTCCGGTTCGGGGAAATCAACTATTGGCGGCGTGCTTTCCAGATTGTTTTCCGATTTTTCAGGTCATATCGATTTTGATGGTTTAACTATCGATAAACTCAAGAATCGAAAGGATAAGATACGATTTCATCGTTCTTTACAGGTAGTTTTCCAAGATCCGGCTGATACGTTTGATCCGTCTCTGACGATGAGACAAAATCTGGAAGAATGCTTTTCCGGAATGGGCATGAATCCGGATGAAATTGATCAGGCACTTGAATCGATGCTGGATCTTCTTCTACTGAATGAAAGAACGCTGGATGAGTTTCCTACTAATCTTAGTGGCGGCCAGAAGCAACGCTATGCATTGTTGCGGGCGTTTGGAAGCAGGCCTTCTATGATCGTGGCGGATGAACCATTCACCCATTTGGATTTGATTGCCCAGAACCGAATGATCGAGTACCTGAAAGAACGCAAGTATGATCAAGACAACCCTATGAGTTGTATCCTGATTTCTCATGAGATTGGCATCGTTTCCAAGCTTTGTGATCGGATTATCGTTATTGATAATGGCAGAGTGGTCGAAAATGATACCGTCTACAATATTTTAAATCATGCAAAACACAAAGCAACCAATCGTTTGATTGATGCAGCAAACAAATTGGGAACTTTGGAAGATCTTGGCACCCAGCCAGGTTGATTTTATATATCACCCAGCGCTGAATGCTTAGTGTTGTTATAACTAAACCGTACTGGTGGAGGTAAAAATGGTTAGGAAGGAGAAGAGGATTTTCTGGTTTGTAAGCAGTTTGCTATTTATCATGTCCATGTTTTTTTCTGGGTGTTCTCCACTACAGAAAGGATGGTCAAAATTTGGTGGCGGGGATTATGAAGGAGCCATCGCGGAATGGAAACTGGAACCTGAAGCAGACCTTTCATTGCAAATCTCACAGGCCAATGCAGCAATGGCCATGGAAGATTCATATAATCAAGCAATCGCGGCCAAGGAAGCGGGGAACAACCAGGCCATGGTTGAGCATAGTTTGGCAGTCGTTGATTACCAATTTAAGTGGGACGATGCGTCATGGATTAACAAATCAAGCCCGTTGAAGAAGCAGTTCGCCGAGTCAGGAACAATGATTGAAGAGGGGAATCTTGTGATTCTGACTCAGCTGATGAAGAAGGCAAAAGATGCCAAGCGAAAGAAGCAACATTTAAAAATGCTTCGTTATACAACTGCCATGGTTGAGCAGGAAAATAAGCGGTCCAAACCTTATTTCGATAGAAACCCGGAATTAAGAAAACTGGCCGATGAGGCATTCGTCATAAATGAAGAAGCCTATTTTCTGGTTACAACAGACTATGCCAATGATGATTACTGGGTGAATGTCATTAAAGAGTATAATGCCTACCTAAAATTCACCAAGGCTCATAACCTGCCAGTCAGCGACCGGCTTAAAAAAATGAAAGCTCGTGCTGATGTAGAGATGAAAAAACGAAGAAAGCTTTTGGCGGAATTTGATAAAAACCTGGAATGTGCCAAAGGTCATTTTCTGGAAGAAGCCTACAAGGATGCTATGGTCTGCATTCGCAAAGCCGATGCTTATGTCAAACGGTATAAAAGAGTAAGGTTCAATGTCGATGATCTTGATTATGTGCGTGAGTCCACAGAGCAAGCCATTGAAATTCAGCGCCAGATTGAAGCTGAAAAGGCTAGAATTGCAGAGGAAGAGCGCAAGCGAATCGAAGAAGAGAACAAACGAATTGCGGCAGAAGAACTTCGCAAAGAAAGAGAACGCCAGCAGACAGAAAAGGCCAGAATCCGATTGGCAAGAGCTTCGGAAAGACAGCGCCTGATCAAACTGGCGGAAGAGCGAAGAAAGGAAGCTGAGCGCAAGCGAAAGATCGAAGAAAGAAACAGAAGGTGGAGAGCATTCCTGGCCAAGGGTGCTCCTTTGAAGCCTCTGGTAACAACGGTTTTAAGACCTAGTGAAGGAATCGGTACCCTGGCAAAAGGTAAAAAACAGAAATGGCAGGGTGGTTCTCAGCTTCCAAAACCAAAGGATAAGACAATCAAGTCCGAAGACGTTTATGCTTTGGAAGTAGAAGTTCCAAAGTCACACAAACTGACTTACCTGAGGAACTACTACAAAAAAACCGCCCGAGAGAAAAACATGCTTAAGGCGCCCAGAACTCAAGGTGGAAAGAGAAGTTACTATACTGAAGACTTCAAAGGCGGCCGTTACTATATAGAAGTAGAAAATCAGAGGAGTAACGAAAAGAAATATGAGATCAAAGCCAGAATCTACAAAATTCCGGTTACTTTCTAATCAGGTTTAGAACTTAACTTAAGGCAGATTAGCGAAGGCGCTGGTCTGCCTGAGACATTTTGAATTTCCAGGAGAAAACTATGTCAAAAAGAAACATGATCATTGGGGGAGTAGCGGTTCTGATCGTTGCTGCTATAGGACTATTCTACTATTTGGATGTTCAAGAGAAGAAACGCTTGGCTATTGAACGAAAAATCCGACAGGAAACCCTGATTGTCGCGTTTAACCAAATGCCGGACACCCTGAATCCATTGTATGAGCAAAATGCTGCAGGTCTGACACTTCTTGATCCTTTGTTTGACGGTTTAGCAAACAGAAGTGGACGTGAGCCCAGGGAATACATCGATGGACTGGCAACCGATTTTATCCAGGATGAAAAAAACCGTAATATTTTTCTCGTAGAACTGAATCAAGAGGCAAGATGGCATGATGATCCTGAGCACATGGTCACAGCCAGGGACGTCAGGTTTACGGTTGAGTGTATAAAAAACCCCAACAATCGTTCGCCACTTAGAGGACGGATCAACCAACTGATTGACCGGGTGGATATTGTCGATAATTTTACAGTGCGAATCGTGTTCAAGGAAAATATCTCGATTCATGTAGTTAGAGACTTGTTGGCGTTTAAGATCATTCCTACCCAGTATTACGGAAAGCCAATGTCCCTGGATTTAAGGTCTGATCCTGTGGCCCAGGAATTTGCCAGAAAACCTATAGGAACAGGACCTTACAAGTTTGATGAGTGGACAGGAAATACCCTCAGATTCACCTCTACAAAGGCTGAAGTTGGAACCGGTGAGGAAGAAGTATCTGAACAAGGTCTTGCCAAGGAATCGATCATTCGCACCATCGAGGCGACATTGGTACACGACCAGGAAAAACAGGTCAGGATGATGATTGATGGTAAGTTGGATCTGATTCTGGAAACATCTCCTAATCTCCATGCCATGCTGGATGAAAAAGGATTGAAACATGCCAACTACATCCCCTTGCATTTTTACGCAATTGCGTTCAACACTATTTCTCCTAAATTCTCCAATAAGAAAGTCAGGCAAGCTGTTGCCAAGGCAGTTAACAAATTAGAACTGGCTCAGCAGGTTCGGAGCGGAGAAGTTGAAGAATATCTCAACCTGGGACCGTTTGCACATAACGATGACAAACGTTATCAATCCTTCAAGGATATGCAGAAGTTTGATTTAAAAGCTGCAAAAAAACTGATGAGACGAAACAAGGGGTTCAACACCACCCTGATTTTTCAGGATGACGCATCCAAAACCATGGAGCGACTGGCCAGTAAAGCTGCCCTGCAATTGGAAGAGATAGGGATCAAAGTTGAAACCAAAGGTCTGGGACTGGCATTTGATACCCAGATTCAAAACAAAAACTTTGAAATGGCCCTGGTCAGGCATTCAGGATTTACCGATGGCTACAACATTGCTCGATTCTATCGTTCTGACAGTCCATCCAATATCACCAGCGTTAGTTCGGAACGTTTAAATAAAATCCTGGATTCCTGGGAAAATTCAGCCTTTTGGGAGCAGCGGTTGCCGGCAGCTAAAACAATGCATGCTATGATTTCCGATATGAGTCCTTATGTATTTTTAATGAGTCTGCCGACAAGCGCATACCATTCGGCTCGATTGGATAATGTGATGATTTTTGATCCTAACGCTTTGTTGGGTTCTGTTGAAGAATGGGTTGTGTTACCAGCAACTGGTGAATAATTAAACTTGCACAAAACCGGTAAATACAGGAGCACATCTTATGATCTCACTGGTTCGGTTTGTATTTTTTAGATTTGTGTTGCGTCTGATTTGGATTGGTTTGTTGGCCACATTCGGTATTCAGTTGTTGTTGACATTCCTGCCACCCAAAGTGGTTACGGATCCCAGGAGCACCACTCAAGAAAAAACGGTTGTCCAGCGGTGGACAACCGGGGATTATGTTAATTGGGTTGGTCTGATGATTAAAGGCGAACCTATGGTTTCAGATAAAAGCACGGGAAACTGGCTGGCTGCCGAGTTCCGTGCCAGATCCTGGAATACACTGGCTCTGTGTTGGAATGCCTTTTTAGTGGCAGCTTTTATGGGTATGTTCGTAGGGACAGCTAAAGCGACGTTGAATAATGAGATTATCTCGGGGACGAGTAGTTCAATTATGGACTATTTTTCATCAGCGTCCAATTCGATGTTGTTTTTATGTTCATCCATACCTGCCTATATTATTGCCTACTTTCTCTTCCTGCTCCTGAAAAGTGAATCCAACCTGTTTCTGGCGGTTATAGCACTCGCATTGGGCAGCGGATCTGCCATGGATGTGTTGCGTTTAACTTCAAACGTTCATAGCAGGGAGCTCCAGTCAAAATATGTTGAAAACGCGCTGGCGGTCGGATTGCAGACCAGTGGACTTCTCCCGCGCCCAGGTACGGTAGCATGGCATGCTTTCCGAAACAGTCTGATCACCATTTTGCCGGTAACTGCCTATCGTTTACCGCTAATTGTCAGTAGCGCTTTGGTAGTGGAGGTTGTTTTTGATTTGCCTGGACTTGGGGAATCCTTACTTAATTCTTTGATTCGGCAAGACGTCCCCATGGTGCTGACAATAATTCTGATATCTGTTGTATTTGTGCAGGTTTGTGTATTTCTGGCGGATGTACTGGCGTTTATCCTCCATCCGCAGAAGTTTGCGGGGTAAATGAACTAAAAGTCTGGAATATAATAACAAAACCATCTTGCATACACATTATGCAGGGTGGTTTTTGTTTTTAAGCACCTGCTCGATTGAGTCCTCAACGATGTCTTTAAAATCTTCCTCTGTGAGTTCTTTTTTTATGACAATGGTTCCGGATTGGATATACCGTGGACTGAGCTGGTTCAGGCTTAGAGCGTAAACATCCTGGATGCAGATGGAGCAATAATCAAATTCCGGGAATTGGGGAATCAGCTCCCGCATGTGCCTAATGACCTGACTTTCATTTTTATTTCTTATACTTTCAACCGAAATGCCAAAGACTTCATAATCTTCTTTCTTCATATTATATTTGCCTTGTTAAGAGATGAAACCTCCAATATCTATGAAAGGATGCTGTTGTCTTATAAATAGCATGATCTCCGATACTTAACAACATTTTTCCTCTTTAGCGGATTCATTTGACTTCGACAAGAACGAGATACCATATCTCAAAGTTTTTCCCCTTTTTTCAGAAACTTTTGCATGCGACCTGTGCAAAAGCCGCATATTTCAATTCTGCGGGCGCCTTCCCCCTTTTCATTGGAGATAAAATAGAGTACAAAGGGAAAAATGTAGCTTGAAACCCAAATTTGATTAATGATGATTGCAATTTTATTGGAATACGGACTCTTTCTCGCGAAAACCATAACCATTGTTGCGGCATGTTTAATAGTGATCAGTGCTTTCATGTCGTTGTTGTTTAAAAGTAAGGCCATAAGGAAGGATCAGGTTCAGGTCGTCAGCTTGAACGAGAAATACAAACAGTTTGCTAAAACCATCGAACAGGTGACGTTGCCGAAACATCTGTGGAAGAGCAAAGTCAAAAAAGAAAAGGCATCCCGTAAAAAAGAGACAAAAAAATCCAAACAGGAGCAGGAAACACGAAATAGAATTTTTGTGATTGATTTTATTGGTGATATTAAGGCGTCTGCGGTTGAAAGCCTCCGGGAGGAAATTACAGCTGTTTTAACCGTGGCAAAACCGGGGGATGAGGTACTTGTCCGTTTGGAAAGCAGTGGAGGAATGGTACACACCTATGGACTTGCCGCGTCTCAATTGATGAGAATCCGTAAAAAGGAAATTCCATTAACCATAGCCGTGGATAAAGTTGCCGCCAGTGGCGGGTATATGATGGCTTGTACCGCCAATAGAATTATTTCGGCTCCGTTTGCGATTATCGGATCTATCGGAGTAATTGCCCAGTTGCCAAATTTTAACCGGTTGCTTAAAAAGAAAGACATTGATTACGAACAAATTACTGCCGGTGAGTTTAAGCGCACCCTCACAGTATTTGGGGAGAACACCGATGAGGACAGGGATAAATTAAAACAGGAACTGGAAGAAACCCATAGCATGTTTAAGGATTTTGTGATGCAGGGTCGTAAAAATCTCGATATTTCCAGGATAGCAACCGGAGAACACTGGTATGGTAACAAGGCATTAGAATTGAACCTGGTAGATGAGCTGGTTACCAGCGATGATTATCTACTGACTAAAAGTGACGCGTTAGATATTTTTATTGTGAAATATGAGACAAGAAAAACATTGCCGGGCAGACTAGCCTCAGGAATGGTGGATTCAGTTACCAGATTTTTGGGATACCCAGGGTAGACTGAATTCTGGAGTTTATAATTAACCCGTTTTTTCCCCCGATTCAGGTGTTGATATGATAGTTAAAGATCCTATTTTAGTGGTTGATGACGAAGTTGAAATGAGAATAGCCATGCAAGCTGCGTTAAAGCGATGCGGGTATCCCGTTGAATTGTCTCACAATGCCATAGATGGGTTCAACAAATTTAAGAAAAACTCTTACAGCCTGGTCATAACTGATATGACCATGCCCAAGCGAAGCGGACTAGAGCTGCTGAAGGATATCAAAGCGACTAATCCTGATATTCCGGTGATCCTGATAACAGCCTATGGAACTATTGATACGGCCATCTCTGCCATGAAACACGGGGCATTTGATTACGTCCAGAAACCATTCGATTTCGACACTTTTATTTTTCTGATCGAAAGAGCTCTCACCTTTAAAAAAGAGCAACCCGCACAAGCAGTTGCGGCGGAAACAAATGGAAAAAAAGCACCTGCAAAAAAATCCGAAGAAGCAGCTCTTGAGGAGGCAACATCCAAAGATATCATCACCGCTGATTCGAGCATGGAAAAACTATTGGATATTGCCAGAAATGTGGCGCCCAGTAAGGCTTGCGTGCTGATTCAATCCGAAAGCGGTACGGGCAAGGAATTGCTGGCCCGATATATCCATAAACATTCTGATCGAGCCGAAGGACCTTTTGTCGCAATCAATTGTGCTGCCCTGCCCGAAAACCTATTGGAAAGCGAATTGTTCGGACATAAAAAAGGGGCATTTACAGGGGCTATTAACGAACACAGGGGGAAGTTCGAACAAGCCAATACCGGAACCATCCTTTTGGACGAGATCAGTGAAATGCCGCTTTCACTTCAGGCTAAATTGTTAAGGGTTCTACAGGAGTATACTATTGACAGGGTTGGCGGATCAGAAACCATTCCGGTGGATGTGAGGGTCATCGCTACCACCAATCGTGTGCTTTTGGATTGTGTGGAGAACGAAACGTTTCGCGAAGACTTGTATTTCAGACTGAATGTGATTCCCATGGAACTACCGCCTCTTCGCGATAGAAAAGGTGATATTAAAGTGTTGGCCGACTATTTTGTTGATAAATACTCCACAATTAATAACAAGCCGCTGCCCGGAATTGATGAAGATGTTTATAAACTGCTTGCCAATTACAACTGGAGAGGTAATGTTCGCGAATTGGAAAACATCATTGAAAGGGCAGTCCTGTTATGCGATGGAAAGCTGATTCGGGTGAATAATCTTTTAATGAATCCGGTCTCCATCAATAAAGTTAAATCCGGTGAGTCATCCCAGGCCGAAGTTGCGACTGTGGAGTCTACCGCTAATGCAGGTCAGGATGGGACAGTGGAACTCAAGGTCGGTATTTCCATGGCGGAAGCAGAGAAACAGATGATCTTCGAAACCCTTAAACATACCAAGGGAAACCGCACAAAAGCCGCAGAAATACTGGGTATCAGTATTCGAACCTTACGAAACAAGCTGAACGAGTATAAAGAGGCAGGGGATATAATAGATATCTAGAAAACGAGACCGTGTTTAACTGCAGCGTTCCTTAAATCTAAGGAACGCTGTGTTCATTTCTACGACTTCCTGAGACCTTTTAAGAACGTCGCCATTACCCTTTCAAATTTATCGATTTCCTTTTTACTCATTCCCTTTAGCTCAGGAAATGAATAAGCCTTTATATCCTCAAGCATGGCATTTTGGGAACGTAGGACTTCGATGGCCTTTTTTTGTGCCTCGACAGTGCTGTTCAAGGCATCGATAATCTGTTTGGCAGAATCGACTGTCAGGGAATTTTGATCGATTGAGATCGTTTTAGCAGCCTTGGCCGGGGTATTGTTGATATTTTTTGGCGTTGTCTTGAATTTTGAACTGTTTTTCCAAAGAGAATGGTAAGCTCCAATGGAAGACGGATTTATTTCCGGAAATGCCAGTTTCAAATCTTTCAGCGATGACGACGGGTTACCGTCAAGATAATCGTTTATCTGTTGTTTTGTGCTGACTTTCTTGCTTTTGCTGGATTTTTCCTTTCTCCATTGGTCCAGATAGTTGCTAACTGTCTTCTTGTTCTCTTCCGGAAACGCCTTTTCCAGTCGGCTCAGGGTAAGCTCAGGATTTTTATCCAGATGGTTGAATACCTTTTGTCTTAGACTTCCGGCCTCACTGCCTTTAACCTTTTTCCCCGGCTTTCTCGCAGGCTTCCTTTTGCTGTCTTTGACCCAGAGATTAAAATATTCCGTGATCTGTTTTTTATCCTGGGAGGCGAACTTCTTTTTTAACTGTTCCGAAGTAGATTTGGGATTTTCACCCAGGTAGGTAAAAACCTTTCTCTTCAGGTTCAAAGCGGCCTTTGACTTTCCTTTGAGGGAGCTTCTGTTCTCGGCCTTGTACTCTGTGCGTCCCCTTTTTAAGGTCCGCTCACTATATCCCTTTAGTTCATTGAGAGTAACCAGATAACTGGGAGTCAACTCAAAAAAGTCTTTGCCCTGCTCAATATACTTCTGAATGACTTGTTTTACTTTATCTTTCTTATGCATTAATCCATACTCCTCATGCAATGTTCAAAATCCAATACAACATAGACTGAGGGTGGAGCGCCAGTAGACAGCGATGACGAGTCTATTCCATGACTTTGTGAATGCAATCCAAGCTTTGTCAGGCAGTACTTTTTCGGATTGGTTCAGGTCGAACAGGGAGAGATTCTGTATATATCGAGTCTGCTAGGGGTTCCCGTTAGCAAGCGTATCTCTATAAAACCAATTCTATCGGGTGTAGCCAGGTTTTACATCTTTCAGTTAAGCCCTGAAGGCACCCTAATAGTCTTGATAAAGCACGCAAGAATGAGTTCAGTCCATGTGATTGAAGTGTGTTAAAACTATTAATTAACCTTCATAAAAACTATCAAAGTAAGTTTTACTAGGTTTGTCAATATGGAATGAACATGAATTTAGAAGAAAGTTGGCCTTGATCCTTAATATATAAAAAAAGCCTTCAAACCGGTCACAAGAGAAAAAAAAGGCCACCACCTACGTAAAATTTTATTAACGGGGATTGAAAAGAGCCTCATTCCTCTATGATTGTAAAGATATAATGCTATATTATTCTCCTCTAATCATTCCGAATGTTTAGCGTTCCTTCAGGAAATCATCCTCGACATGGTACAAGCAAATCCCTAAAATAAATTCAATTAGCCAGGAGATGAATAAGAAGTTATAAATCTTTGTCGCTTGTGCTTTTTCGGGAATATCGGATTCAGGAGAAGTCATGGGTTCCAAACCTCAAGTGGTTGTCGCTATGAGCGGAGGGGTAGACAGCTCGACAACCGCTGCAATATTGGTCGATCAAGGTTATCAGGTTACAGGTCTGACCATGGTATTGTTCGATGATATTGACAACGATGCCATGTTGGACAGTGTCCGGAAAGTGAGTGAAAGTCTGAAGATCGACTATCGAGTTTGTGACTTTCGACCTGATTTTAAAAACGTGGTTATAAATGATTTCATCGAATCATACGAGTCCGGCTTAACCCCAAATCCCTGTGTTGTCTGCAACAAAAGAATAAAATTTGGAAAAATGCTGGATGAAGCTAAAAAAATGGGAGGCAGGTTTTTAGCAACAGGGCATTATGTCAGAATGGATCGACACGGTGATACAGTTAAATTACTAAAAGGGGCCGATAAAAAAAAGGATCAGAGCTATTTTTTATATCGCTTAACACAAGAGCAGCTTAACCGGATATTGTTCCCACTGGGGGAACTGGACAAAACCGAAACACGAAAGATTGCAGCTGAGTATAATCTTGCAGTGGCCGATAAACCGGAAAGCCAGGATTTGTGTTTTCTCACAAACGGGGATTATCGTGATTTCCTGCAAAATAACTCTAATATCACCTCAGAAGTCGGAGCGATAGTAGATTTGAACGGCAATGAAGTTGGTAAACACAAGGGATTGTGGAATTATACCATAGGCCAACGCAGGGGATTAGGTGTATCCGCAGGTGAACCTCTGTATGTCGTTGAATTGGACGTAAAAAACAACAGGCTAGTTGTTGCAACTGATCAACAGCGAGGCAGTGCTCAATGCAGAGTAAGTAGAACCAATTTTATCAGCGGAAACTTCCCTGGCTCACCCTTTGAAGCGGACGTTAAAATTCGCTATACTGCAAAAGAAGTCAAGGCGGAAATCACACCGCTACCAGATCAGTCGGCTTCGGTGAAATTTTCAAAATCGTTACCCGATATCACCCCGGGACAATCCATTGTGTTTTATCAGGATGATGAATTGATTGGGGGCGGTTTTATAGAACTATGAGTCCAATGATTTTGAATCGGATCAATTTGCCAGCTGCCCAGTAATAAATAATAAAAACAATAGGATAACTATATGAAAAGCACCAGGAAAGACAAGGTTCTGATCGATAAGCAAAACAGAAGAATCCCCATATGCTCCTGGCTTCCAAACAAAACTTCCTGTCAACTGGTTGTTGTCCACGGATTTTCGGAACATATGTGGTACTATCATGATGTGGCCAAAACCTTGAGCGAATCGGGAGTGGCAGTGCACATGATGGATCTGCCCGGTCATGGCATGGCAGAGGGTATCAGGGGGCATATCGATCGGTTTGATGAATACCTGGATAATGTGGACCTGCTTTGGAAAGACAGTCCTTTTTACCTGAAAACCAAACCGACTTTTATACTTGGGCATTCGCTGGGCGGCCTTATTTCAGCCCAATATGTGTTGAGACGGACTCACACGTTTCAAGGCTTGATTTTGACATCTCCCTTAACCGGATTCGGTGCAATTAGCTCTTTACCTGCAACCTTGATGGCCAGCCTTTTGGCAAAAAACCATCGTAACGATCCGATACCCAAGCCGGCTGGCGTTAAGGCGCTTTCACGCAATCCCAACCAGTGGCCTGTTTATCTCAGCGATCCTTGCAGAGGGAGGATGATTACTCCCAATCTATACTTGTTGATGCTGTCAATGTCCGGAAAACTGCAAGAATATGCTTCCAGCATTAAACTGCCCATATTGATGTTTGTCTCGGAAAAGGACAAAGTGGTTAATCCATACGCTGGTCAGAGATTTTTCGGGAATGTAGGGAGTTCGGATAAAAAGCTGATCGTATTTTCTGAAGCCATGCATGAATTGTTTCAGGAAGTTGAATGCGGTCAGATCCTGGAAACCATGCAAGTGTGGATTAATGACAGGATCTAGCGTGGGGAAAGTCATTGCATTCTTTATATCACCCCACGGATTCGGTCATGCAGCCAGAGCGTGCAGTGTTATTCAAGAACTGGCTATTGAAGCGAATAATCATGAGATCATCCTAGCGACAACGGTGCCTCGTTGGTTTTTCGAGGCTTCTTTGAACATTCCGTTTGATTATTATCCTCTCCAAACAGATATCGGATTAATCCAATCCGACCCTATCACTGTTAACATTCAAGGATCTTTAGATGCGTTAAGCTCCTTTCTGCCCTTTTCTGAGACGATAATAGCTAACGTGGCCAAAGAGATGACGAACAGGCATTGCGATCTGATTGTTTCAGATATTTCTCCGTTAGGCATTGCAGTGGCTGAAGAAGTGGGAATTCCTTCCCTGCTTTTGGAAAATTTCACCTGGGATTGGATTTATCGCGGCTACCAAGATGAGGATTCTGAATTTGGTAAATTCGCAGACTATTTGGAAGAAGTCTACTCAAATACCAGCTGGCACATTCTTGCCGAGCCCTTTTGTGAAAAAAAGGATGTCAATCTTATTTGCAGACCGATCAGCAGGAAACCTCGTAGCAAAAAATCAAATACCAGGGAGAGGCTTCAAATTGAAGATGAAAGACCGATTGTGCTTGTTTCCATGGGTGGAATTGAAAGCAGGCTTCCTAATAGTCATAAGTTAAAATCCAGGAATGATCTTTTGTTTCTGGTACCAGGTTCCGGTGATCAGTTAACAAGGCACCAAAACATTATCTGTTTCCCCCATAAATCAGAATTTTATCATCCTGACTTAATTGAGTTAAGCGATGTCGTGATCAGCAAAATCGGTTACAGTACCTTGGCGGAAGTTTATCAGGCGGGTCTTCCTTTTGGATATATACCTCGGGTTGGCTTTAGAGAATCCAAAAAACTGGAGACGTTTATCTTGCGGCAAATGGCCGGTATTGAAATCAGTGAAAGAGAATATCGCGATGGGGACTGGATAGCAAAACTGAATGATCTTATGGAACTTCCCCGTTTGGAGCGTCCCGGGCTACCGGGATCAAAGCAGGCTGCTCAATTTCTGCTTGAAAAATTGAATGCAAAGACGATCGGCTGACAGTCCATGAGGAGCGATCATTCAAAAAAATCGGGTATGTTTCCAAATTGTTATCACAGTTTCTGGGCAGTTCTTTCGGGTGTACTCTTAGCTTTGTCCTACCCAACTTTTGACCTGAACATTCTGGCCTGGTTTGCCCTGGTACCGCTGCTTTACGCGTTGTTCTCAAGTCCCTCTCTTTATCACAGCTATCTGCTAGGTTTGTTGACAGGTATGTCCGGCATCGTTGTCGGATTTTACTGGATTGCCCATTGGGCTTCAAATGCACTTGAGATACCCCTACCGTTCAATCTTCTTTTTCTTTTGGGATTTGCCTTTTGCTTTGGGCAAGTCTTCGGGATCATAACGCTGCTTTCTGCCTGGATCAAACGCTACTCCAACATCAGTGAGATATTTATATTTCCCATCGTCCTGGTTTCCGTGTTCAGTGTATTCCCACTGCTTTTTAGATTCAGTCTTGCAGACGGTCAATGGCAATTTCTGACAGCCATCCAGCCTATCGATATCACAGGGATTTGGGGTCTGGATTTTGTGATGGCAATATCCAACAGCCTGATCTTTTACCTGTGTTTTTCACCTGTCGAGTCTAAAAATAAATACCTGTTGGTTGTTTCGATGAGTATCATCTGTTTTTGGTTCATCACAGGCTGGTTCAAGCTGAACATTTGGGATGAGAAAGTGTTTCATGGTCAGATTAAGAAAATTGGCATCGTGCAGCCCAATAGAACTGCAGTGTTATCAAAACCGAAGCCTTTACCCGGTTATTCCAGGGAGTATCCTTTAGAGATGCAGTTAAGCGAAACTCTCAAGGAACAGGATGTGGATTTGTTAATCTGGCCGGAAGGGCATTTTTTTGGGTATTCATTTTGGAGTGATGTCAGAAAAAGCTTTAGACAAACAATAGCGAAATGGAAAACACCCCTGGTTTTTTATGATGCAACCCGTCGGAACACAGAAAAAGGTGAAAAAGCATATAATACCATTCACTTCTTAAATGAAAAAGGTGAGCTAAAAGCTAGATATGACAAAATCAAACTGGTCCCATTTAGCGAATATTTGCCCTTGTTGGACAAGTGGGCTCTATTTGACTGGATTCTCGGAGATTATCTTGATAACCTGACACCCGGAAACGAAGCAAAAATAGTTCCTCTAGCCGGAATGAAATTGGTCCCCAAGGTCTGCTATGAGCCTCTTTTTCCTGAATTTGTTGCTGAGACGATAGGAGACAAAGGAGCGGGAAAGGTTCTTGTGGTCCAGTCTCAAGACGGTTGGTTCGGAGAAACCAGCCAACCATTTCAGCACATGGCTGTAACGGTCATGCGGGCGGTTGAAAACAGGGTTCCACTTGTTCACGTGATACAAAACGGTCCTTCTGGCATTATTCATCCAAACGGCAGATTCGCTTTTTTATCAAAGCCGTTCATAAAGGGTAGCTGGGTTGCGGAGATGTCATTCAGTCCGAACAATGGGGGCAGCTTTTTTTCGGGGTTTCCAAATCTGTTTTTAAATATCATCAGGCTGTTTTGTCTTTTACTGCTCGTTGAATCATTTATCAGGCGCAGAGTTCGATAATTACCATGCAACAATCCCAGTTTATTTTTTCAAAAATTCCACCGATCCAGGAAATCGATCAATACCTGGAAGATGAAGGGGTGAAACACGGCAAAGAGGTTCGCAATACAATCCAGAAACTTTTGATTAGCATCAGACGGGACATCGACTGGCTTTCCGATGTCAATACCAACCGGCAGAGCATTTTAGAAAGAATCAAAACAGAGCTGGAACAGAACAAGCAGGAATTGACACAGGTTATAAACGGTACCGGAGCTATCATCCATACCAACCTGGGTAGGTCGGTTTTTGATCGCGAACTGCTGGATGACGTTTCTGAAATCGCTTCATCCTATACCAATCTGGAGTTTTCCCTTGAAACCGGTAAACGAGGTGCACGGTTAAGCAATGTCGGCGGTTTGCTTAAAACATTGACAGGTGCGGAAGAGGTTGTGGTCGTGAACAACAATGCCGCAGGAGTGCTGTTAAGCTTGATTACTCTTGCCAAAGGCCACGAGGTTGTTATTTCAAGAGGTGAGTTGGTTGAAATAGGCGGATCATTTCGCATTCCTGAAATAATTGAAGTCTCAGGCGCTACCTTGAAGGAAGTGGGCACAACCAATCGCACTCGCTTGCAGGATTATGAAGCCGCGCTTACTGAAAATACGGCAGTGCTGTTGAAAGTTCACACCTCCAACTACCAGGTACTTGGATTTACGGAGTCAACCCCAACCTTGGCCTTATCCCACCTGGCTAAACAAAATGGGGTTTTGGTGATGGAGGATTTGGGTAGCGGCGCTTTGACAGGTTTTCAACACAGTGCCCTGAATTCGGAGCCGTTGGTTCCCCAGGTATTGAAAGACGGTGTAGACCTTGTCACAATCAGTGGGGATAAATTGCTGGGCGGACCGCAAGCCGGAATTATTCTGGGCAAAAAGCACATACTGGACAAAATCCGTAAACATCCCCTTTACAGGGCTTTACGCTGCGATAAAATTACAATGCTGCTTCTGGAAAAGACCTTGGTGAGCTATGCAAACAATCAGCAGCACAAAATGATTCCTACCCAGCGAATGTTAAATGAGTCAGCTGACGTAGTTCACCGAAGGGCTGAAGGCATTCTTTCCAAACTGGATAAAAAAACATTCAAACTGGTTGAATGCAGTTCTACACCTGGTGGTGGATCGTTGCCCGGCAAAGCAATTCCTTCCTGGGGTATTTTGTTGCAATTAACAGATCGGGATGAGGACCAAATATTGGCGCAGCTTCGTCGTTCCAAACCTCCTGTTATTGGCAGGATTATTGATGGTAGTGTAATAATCGATTGCAGGACGGTGCTTCCGCATCAGGAGAACCTTCTGGTCAGCGCTTTAAAAGCACTCGAAGCTTAAGCCCCCAGCTCCATGGCTGAGTAAAATCCTTCAGGTTTCAACTCCCCGGTCCAGTTGTTTTGTTTAAAAAGATAGTAGCGCAATTCTGTGCAGAGGTCGCATTTATTGAGATAGCCCGATTGAAGAGGTTCAAAGTTGACTTCTTTTGCAGCCCAATTCACCAGACCGTTTATCCCCTCGTTTGCAAGTATGTTTAAAAGTGGGTACTTGCCAGTGTCCAATGGCTTTCCCAAATCTTCCATATTGATGGCCAGGCCCGTGCACAACCCGGGTATGTAATTCCCAAACAGATCGATATGAAAATGGGAGGTGTCTGCCAACTCTCGCCTGCAGGATTCAGAATTCTCTGCGAGAATCTGGGCTGCTGTTTTCTGCGGGAACAATGGCCGATAGGTTTCCAGGGCTCGACCATTTATCCTTACCCAGTATCTTTTAGTAAGCCTTACCAGGTAATCTGCTCCGAATTCTTCTTGAAACTCTTCCAGGGAATGAGCCTCATGTTTATCAAAAACCGCAAGGTCTTCAATGCATTCCTGTATCCAGGGGAATATATTCATCCCTGCCTTGTGACAGGCTTTAATGACACTTTCTGTTTTGTTAAAAGGAATGGAGCTGTTATGAAAAGGGCTGATAGAAATCAGGAGTGTGTTGACTCCTGTTCTCATTAGCTGTTTTATTAATTCGATTGCAGACGATTCCTCTTTGTACCAGGAGCAATTGGTTTCGATGTACTCAATCATGGCTCCGGATTTATCGATGGCTGCCATGGCTTCCACCAATGCTTCCTGCTTAACAAAAGGCTCCCCGCCTCCAATATGAACCGAGTAGCAACCAAGTTCTCTTATTTTATCGACAATCCGCTTTGCCTTTTCAGGTTGCAGATAGTCTTTTTCCCTGCGCGGAGAACAGTTGTAAAGGCAATGGCCGCAGGTGGAGGAACACGAATAGTTGGTGATAATTCCTCCGGCGTGCAAGGGTCCTATCATCAATGGACTCATAACGTCACAATCAAATGTTTTCTAACTCACATTTCCGGGATTAAAATAACCTGGCTTCGTCCTCGAACACGAGCTTTAATCCCGGTTTTCAAAGGGTTATCAGTTATCGGTTTGTTGAACAATTACTCAAAATTGGAAGGAGAATGAAAAACCTTCTCGCTTATGAAGAGTCAACCTTTATCTTTTGAACTATTGTTTATCAAAACAGAAAGCATAGCTTTCACCAAAAACCGACAACTGGTTGCCATGCCGTGCAAATTCGAATAGGTATTGTTAACACTGGGAAGTTGGCACATGTGAAGACAACCCTAAAATGTGTGTTCTAAGAGTTGGCTTGTTTCAGGAAGTCGTTTATATCGTACCTCAATCCACCGAAAGCAATAGTTTTTCCGTAGAGCTTGTACGTGTTGCTCAATGTTACAAGCAAAACGGTATCAAGCGGTTCATTTTTCAGTTTGGCTATCGTTTCAGCCACAATTCTAATGTTAGCCGGTACATTTCGTTTATCCGGGTCCGGTCCTAAAACCGGACTGTTCGTTTCCAGCAGGATTGAATCCAGTGGAAGCTTTTTTACCAGATTTTGTTTTTGCTCGGAATAAACAATGGAAGGTGGAATGGAAAAATAATACCCTGCTTCGACAGCTTTCATTGCATCTGCGGTGGAGCCGTCGTAAGTATGCAATTGAACTTGTTTGGCTTGCTTTTGAGTCAGTATATCGATGGCTTCTTTTCCTGCAAGTCGGGAGTGGACATTGAGGGGTAAATCCATCTCCTCTGCCAGTTCTACAAACCTGGAGAAGATTTCCCGCTGGGCTTCTCTCTGTTGCTTGTCTTTAACGACTTTGTAATCCAGGCCCACTTCTCCGATAGCAATCAGCTTCTTTGAGTTTTTGACAATAAAGTTCTCGACCTCTTCGGCCTGTTTGGTATCGACAACACCTGGAAACAACCCTGCCGCAGGGAGCAGTTCCGGATGGACCTTTGAGAGCTTTAAATTGATCTGGGCTCCTTTAAGGTTCTCACTGACCGTAACAATCCCGATAACACCCGACGCCCTCGATTCGACCAGAACATTGGAACGGTCGAATCGGAACAGGATGTCGTCCAGATGAGTATGTGTGTCTATTATCCCGATATGATTGGAATTCAACGGATTTGTCCTTGAAGGTTTATTAAAGCCTACTTCCTTCTATTATCCATTGAATTCCCTTTCTATTCAACTAAAATCTAACGTTTGACCAAATAGGAAAACGGTTTATAACGGAATACAACCGTGTTTATGCTTCTTCAGGACAGGTTTTTTCTCCCGTGCCAGTTCAAAGGATTGAATTAGTTTCTGCCTTGTTTCATCCGGATGCAGAATGGCATCGATGTAACCCTTGGAAGCCGGATTGTATGGATTGGAAAACTTCTCTTTATATTCCTCGATCTTCTGTTGACGAACCGCCTCAGGATCATCCGCTTCCCTGATCTCTTTGGCAAAAATAATACTGCAGGCACTTTCCGGCCCCATAACGGCGACTTCAGCAGTCGGCAACGCATATACAAAATCAGTCTTCAGATGTTTGGAGGACATGGCAATATAACCACCCCCAAACGCCTTTCTCAGAATTACACTGATTTTAGGTACCGAAGCTTCTGAATAAGCATAGATCATCTTCGCCCCGTGCCGAATAATTCCTGCATGCTCCTGGTCAACACCAGGCAAGTATCCAGGAAGATCAACCAGGGTCAACAAAGGGATTCCAAATGCGTCACAGAATCGCACGAAACTGGCGGCCTTATCAGAGGAATCAACATCGAGACATCCGGCTTTGACTTTTGGCTGGTTGGCAATGATTCCGATTGAATCACCATCAAGTCTGGCGAAACCTACTACCACGTTTGCGGCAAACAATTCCTGAACTTCAAAAAACTCGGAACCGTCTACCAGGGTTTTGATGACATCCTTAACATCATACGATTTTCTTGAATCATCGGGGATGATGTTGGCGAGTTTGAACTTGGATTTGGGAGGAACGGGCTTGGATTTGGGCACCTTGGCATCCCAGGCGGAGGGAATATAGCTTAACAGCTTTCGTATCTGGGCAAAGGTGTCATATTCGCTTTCTGAGTAAAAATGAGCATTCCCGGCTACCCCATTATGAACCTTTGCTCCGCCCAAGTCTTCAGCACTGACTTTCTCACTCAAAACCGATTCAATTACTTTTGGTCCGGTTACAAACATGCGTGAAAGTTTGTCAACCATAAATACAAAGTCGGTAATTGCCGGAGAATAAACAGCCCCACCGGCACACGGTCCCATAATCACGGAAATCTGTGGGATCTTACCACTGTTCAGCGTGTTTCTGATAAAGATATCTCCGTAACCAGCAAGAGAATCAACTCCTTCCTGGATTCTGGCCCCCCCGGAATCATTGATGCCGATAATCGGCATGCCCATTTCGGAAGCCATGTCCATAATTTTTGTGATCTTTGCCGCATGCATTCGTCCCAATGAACCACCCTGAACGGTGAAGTCCTGGGCATAAACACTTACAGGCCTGCCGTCGATTTTTCCAAATCCCGTAATCACGCCGTCACCAGCCAGCTTTTGTTTGTCCAAGCCGAAATCCCTTCCGCTATGTTCAACAAACAGATCAATTTCATTAAAACTGTCAGGATCCAGCAGCTGGTTTACTCTCTCACGAGCGGTTAACAAGCCGCTCCTCTTTCTTAGGGCTAATTTGTCCTCTCCTCCTCCCTTGATTAAAACACTAACCTTATCGAGAAAGGTTGAAATCTTTTCGAACATAAGAATCGCTCCAAGTGAATGATAGCTGAATAAGCAAAAGAAAGGAGGGAGAGGCTCATACCGATTATTAAAGTGTTTGGAAAGAAAGGGAGTTTTAAAGCAGTGATAATCGGTAAGAGGTCTCTCCCTGCAACTGATTTTTTCCTTGTGATGCCTGATTAATTTTAGGTGTGGATCAGGCACACCGGATACCTGGAAAAATATCGTATTTGAACTTGAATAGCAAATTTGTTGCGTACAATGACAATTAGATTACAAAAGCCATGCCCTTTTTCAATTTTTGAGTTAAGCTATTGTAATTATGGTGTAAAAATATGTTTTTTGGTTAATTTATTTTTTGCGATAGATGATGGTGTTGTGGAAATTAGGTATATTTGGTATGCATAACTTGTATATTATAACTGTCAAGCCAGTCAAAATCAAAACAAGCCAAATCATGCCAAAACAAGAAACCCTTTCCAGGGAAGACAGAGAATTCTTTTCCCTGGTGAGGAAAGCGATCATTACCAATCCATTCAGCTCGGAAAGGCAGCATCTCGATATGAAAATTGCCGGATTTCCGGCTGTCAAAAGCGGACCTCATGATATCGAAACAACTGTCGCGGTGATTGAACAGAGAATTTCCGATCTGGAGAAAAAGCACGATAGAATTATTCAAATTTACCGCAACGAAGACCGGTATTTAATGGAAGTAGCCGTTCAATTCTGGTTTTATTATCGCTTTCGCCGAGGATTTGATCGACATATTCGCAAACAGGAACACGCAGGGGATGAACCAATAAAGCTGGATCTGTTTTCCGAGATGCAGGAATTTTTGCAAGTCAGGGGCTTTGAAGAGGAGGGCATCCAAAGAGCCATCGAGCATTCGTTCCAATTTCGGCGGGCCTTCCATTTCATCAATAGGAACCTGGTCGGGAAAAGCCCGGCCATGAGACAACTGCGCTACAATTTGTGGAACAATGTGTTTACCCATAATGTGGATCTATACCGACGCTTCCTGATGAACCGCATGGAAGACTTCTCAAGTTTGATTCTAGGCGAAACGGGAACCGGAAAAGGGACTGTTGCTGCGGCCATTGGCAGATCGGGCTACATCCCTTTTGATATGAGGAAGCAATGCTTTGTGGAGAGTTTCATGCAATCTTTTTTGTCGATCAATCTCTCCCAATTCCCTGAAACCCTGATCGAATCTGAACTGTTTGGTCATCGCAAAGGATCATTTACTGGCGCGATTGATGATTATATAGGTGTTTTTGGGAGGTGCAGCGTATACGGAGCTATCTTTCTGGATGAAATCGGCGAATTGTCTCATCCCGTCCAAATCAAATTGTTACAGGTGTTACAAGATAGGGTGTTTTACCCGGTTGGAAGCAGGCAAAAGGAACGTTTTCAAGGAAGGGTGATAGCAGCAACCAACCGTTCTCTTGAAGATTTGCGCAACAAGCAGATCTTCAGGGACGATTTTTACTACAGAATGTGTACGGACATAATTTCCGTACCTTCCCTCCATCGGCGCATTCAGGAAGACTCCTCAGAACTGGATGATTTGCTGGACGTCATCGTCAAACGGATTGTGGGGGAGGATTCCGCAGAATTAACCAACCTGGTTAAATCCGTGGTTCATGACCAGCTTGGAAATGATTATCCTTGGTATGGCAATGTCAGGGAGCTGGAACAATGTGTAAGAAGAGTGATTTTGAAAAAGCGATACAGCGGTGACATGAAAGAACTGGATGATACCTTATGCACACAGCTGATCAAAGGCATGGAAGCGGGGGAAATCTCCGCGCAAAATCTAACGGCAGGTTATTGTAAATTATTGTATGATCGATTTGGTACTTATGAAGAAGTAGCAAAAAGGACCAGTCTGGATCGCAGAACGGCAACCAAGTATATAAAATCATGGGAACAGATTTGAGGCAGATGAAGCATTAATCAGGAACATGGCTTCTATTTTATTGCATAGAAATAAACGCGAATGCTAATACAAATAAGTGGTTCCATGGGGTGAATGAACATTGATTTTTGTGGGCAGGCATTTGCTTGAAAAGATCGATTTAAATTTGACGGAGAATTTATGAGCAAAACGAAAGAGAATCTGCAAGCTGCATTTGCTGGTGAATCCCAGGCTAGAAACAAATATACCTATTTTGCAAAAGCTGCCAGGAAGGAAGGTTTGCATTATATTGCCAAAATTTTCGAAGAAACAGCCAATCATGAGCAGCAACACGCTAAAGATCTGTTTAGACTATTAAACGGAATCGGCGATACCGCAGCCAACCTGGAAGAGGCTATCAACGGAGAAGACTACGAAACCTCCGAAATGTATCCTAAATTTGCCAAAGAGGCTGAAGAAGAAGGGGATGACAGGGCAGCCAATCTTTTTAACCAAATAGCCAAGGTTGAAGAGGAGCACAGAAATCGATATAAAAAACTGCTTGAAATGGTTAAAGCAGGCACTGTCTATAAGCGTGACACGCCAATCAAATGGAAATGCGATAAATGCGGATTTATACATGAAGGCACCGAGCCGCCACCTAAATGTCCGGCATGTGCCCATCCTGTTGAATATTTTGAACCCGCTGATATGGATTTCTAAATCAAAACACCCTGAACCGGGGATCTTTTATTGATCTATGTGGTTTCTTCCTTTGCCTTGCAAGTACTGAATCCCAACAAGGCATAGGGAGGACACCAGCCAATTCCAGCGGTCAGCAAAGGAACAACACCGATTGCTCCCCACCAGCTCTGGTAAAACACTCCCAATCCAATTACAACCAGTCCTAATACCAGTCTAATTCCGCGATCCAAACCACCAACGTTTTTTGTCATTTTTTTCTCCGGAAACAGGGAATTGATCATCCAATTGCCTTCAACGAACAACGATTACAGGTTTGTTGCATCGCTACTATAGCCAGACCTAAAAATACAATCAAAGCCTGACAGTAGTTCATCAACCCTATGTCCATCATAGAATTGTTCCAATTAGATAGCAAGGTTTGGAAACGGTGCCCTGGTTGCTTGGTTTGCGGCTGCTCATGACCGAGAGAAAGCCAGTCTGAATCCCAGGAATAGAAGCAGGGAACCGGTAAGCCGATCTGCAATTTTCCGAACTTTTGTATAGCCTTTGCGAACTTGTGAGAGTGAAAAAAACATGGCAACCAGTGAATACCAGAGTAAGGAAATGGTAAAGACGATCCCCAAGGTCAGGATAAATGCCCATACAGGTGCCTGGGGAGGGAACGTGGTGACAAAGATACTCCCAAAAAAAGCTGCCGTTTTTGGATTGGAGAAGCTGGTGAACAGCCCTCTGCGATAGGCGGCAAAGCGGGTGGGTATAGAGATCTGGCAGACTTCATCCATCTTGATTTGTCTAAAAGAATCGATAATAAGCTTCAGTCCCATATAAACCAGATAAATTCCACCGATAAGACGAATGGTGTCGTATAACCAGTTGGCATGCTCGAACACAGCCTTAAGACCTAACAAACTGGATGCAGCCCAAACACAGGCAGCAGTGGACACACCTAACGAGATATACAATCCCGATTTTCTTGAACCAGAAAGAGATATTTGGGAAACGACAATAAAATTAGGTCCGGGCAGCGTAACAGCTAAAAACCAGATGCTGGCCAAGGCAGCAAGAGCAGAAAATAGTTCCATTTTTCGTTGGGGATAAACAAGATTAATGACAGCAAATCAAAAAGAAAGGGCAGACCGGATGTTTTAAAAAAGCAAAAGCAAGAATTGCAAAACAAAAAGCAATCCAGGGAAATCATTTCTCCATCAACCCGATTACACTAAAAATTATTAGAATTTATTCTTGAGCGTATCTCCAAATGATGAATTCTGTGTATCCCAAAACTCAACATAAATTTATGATAAGGATAAAAATGAGCAATCAAAAATTTGAAGTATTTTCTATTGGACAGATTGAAGCGTCGCAAGGTCAGTTTGGAATCAACATTGATGAGCCATTCGTTTCAGCCCTGGAGGGACTGGATGATTTTGGCTTCGTTAATATCTTCTGGTGGGCTCATCAACTGGACGATAAAGACGGTCGGCAGGTAAAGACCTGTGCAAAGCCGTATCGTAATGGCCCGGATCAGTTAGGGATATTTGCTACCAGGTCTCCGGCCCGGCCCAATCCCATCGCATTAACAACGGCTGCTATCATTTCCATCAATAGTCAGGAAGGTATCATACAGATACCGTATATCGACGCGGATCATGGAACACCGGTTCTGGATTTGAAACCGTATCATCCCTCCATGGAAAGAATCAAAAATGTCACTATGCCTGACTGGTGCAATCATTGGCCAAAATGGTATGAAGATTCGGGCACTTTTGACTGGGAAGCGGAATTTACTTTTGTGTAAAGCCGACATGCCGCGTTGAGTATACTCAATCCATGGTAGGGGAAATTCCAAATGCCATGACAATCCGCGAATTCCGATTCACTTATCAACTTAAAAGCTCTATTATCCAGGTGCAGTGTTTTCAAACAGCTTCATGAAATTGCAACAGGGAGGAATCAAATGGAAGTGAATCCTAATTTTATAGCTTCCTGCGGATTGTATTGCGGAGTCTGCGGTGTTTATTATGCAACCAGGGACAATAACAAAAAGTTCTTTGATAAACTAATTGGTGTTTATAAAGGGAAAATTCCCGGCAGTGAAAATCTTGAGGAGAAAGATATCCATTGCGAGGGATGTCTCTCCGGCAAAACATCCATTTTTTGCACCCATTGTCAGATTCGCGATTGTGTGCAGGAAAAAGGGTATCAAGGGTGCCATCAATGTGATGATTTTCCCTGTGAGCATATCAACAACTTTCCAATGCCTGTAGGAAAGAAGGTTATCAACAGGGCCATACCCTACTGGAAAGAACACGGGACCGAAAAATGGGTGACCGACGAAGAAGCCCGTTATCACTGTCCTGAATGCGGTCATAAGGTATTTCGAGGTGCTAAACGTTGTAATAAATGCAAAACGGCAGTCGATTTGGACTGATGATAACGGGCATTCAACTTTTTAACTAGTCGTGAAAACTCTTTCAGAAAAAACAGTTTATATTACAGGTGGCTCCAGCGGCATTGGTCTGGAGACCGCCAAGCAGGTCTTTGCCCAAGGTGCACATGTATTGGCAATTGGCAGGGACAAAGACAAATTGCATCGCGCAGTGAAAGCAATAGATGCTTTGCGTAGAACCAGCATTCAAAAACTGAATTCAGTTTCCCTGGATGTGGGTGATAACAGGAAAGTTGAAACAGATCTGCCCAAAATCATCGAGGACAACGGAGTACCGGATGTGCTGGTGCTCAATGCCGGAATTGGTTTTGGTGGCTATTTTGAGGACACCTCCTATGATCTGTTTGATCGAATTATCAAAACAAATCTGTATGGTGTAAGAAATGTGATTGCTGCAGCCCTGCCGAAAATGAAAACCAAAGGAGGCAAGATTGTCATAGTCAGTTCAATGGCCGGGTTAAGCGGAATGATCGGTTATTCCGCTTACGCAACATCGAAATTTGCCCTGGTAGGTTTTGCCCAAAGCATCAAGCCGGATCTAAAGCGATATGGAATCGAAGTGACCCTGGTATGCCCTCCTGAAGTTGAAACACCCTTAGTCGTTGAAGAAGCCAAAACCATCCCTCCGGAAACCAAAGCCCTGAAAAAAATTAGTGGGCTGCTTTCAGCAGAACAGGCTGGCAAAGGCGTCTTAAAAGCGATCAAAGGAAATTCGTTTCTGGTTGTCCCCGGTTTAAAGGCCAAATTCAGCACCTTGCTGATCAAGTACCTCCCGGGTTTTGTCCAGCGTGAAATTACCAATCTGGTGATTGCCCGGAATCGAAAAGATAATTGAGAGGATTCGGGTACTTGCTTAGTTTACAATCTTATTGATTTCATGTTGATGGATGCAATCCACAACAATGGACAATCCAAATATGGTCACAAACACGCTGATCAACGGCAGGACATTGAATTCATCTTCATTCATGGTTTTTTGAATCTTCACAATAGCCCGTCCCATCTTGAATTGATAATAAATGTGATAAAGACCGAAGGTTATTATTGAAAACAGAATCCAAAGCACAAAACTAAAATCATCCTCATCCAACAAATCGTTACAGGCGTTCATCTGCCTGTAGTTCCAATACAAGTTGAACAATCCCAGGGTCAGAATGGTGAAAATCAGGTATTTTGGGATGCTGCAATAATGTTCTTCATATAAACCGGATACGGATTTTATGGTGTTTGGATCAAATTCGGGCATAGTTTCTCCTTTTTAAATGATAAAAGCAGGGTGTTTATCTTCTCACCGATTTAAGCATCGGGTCATGCCGGATCAAGTCCCATAAGCGTTTATTCAAGATCTTGCCTTAAGCAAGCGCTTATGGGACTTGATCCGAGGTCATTTGTTAAGCCTTCGTCAAGTAACGAGGTCCTTGAAGTTCCGGGTAGTATACAATATTAACTTGTCATTTTTCTTCAAAGCGGAGATTCTAAAGGTTCGTCGCTGATAACACAGCATAAGAAAATTGATACTTGGAATTCAGGTGATGATCAATACCGTAATTTTCGACTTCGATGGCGTGATAGCCGATTCCGTTGAAACTATTTTTAAGTGGTTCCAACACGCCGCGTCTGTTTTTGGTATCCAGCTGCCGATAAACAATTCAAGCGAACTTATCGCCAATTTTAGGGAACCTTTCCCCGATTTTTATAAATTCCTGGGATTTGATTGGGACAAGGATCAACCAAAAATCTACAACGAATATATTGCATATCATTCGTCCCATCCTGTTACGTTGATTAACGGCATCGAAACGGTGATCAAAAACCTGGCTGCCACTCCCGAAATGAAACTGGGTATTGTCTCCTCCAATATGCAGAAAATTTTGGAGTACAATCTGAAGTACCACGATTTGAGTGACCAGTTCGATGTGGTGATTGGAATAGATAAGGATAAAAACTCACCTTTGAAGCCTGATCCCACATTATTGTTGGAAGCGCTGGACACCATGGGGGCGGGAATGCAGGATTCGGTTTATATCGGGGATCAACCCAGCGATGTACTGACAGCTTACAATGCCAGTCAGACAAGAAACGAAGGACAAATGCAAACGATTTCGGTGACAACAGGCTTTGCCACCCGTGAGAAACTGGAAACCCACAACCCAACCGCCGATCACATTATCGATCACCCCTCAGAAATCCTGGAAAAACTGGATATTTATAAAAATTAAAAATCGATCTAAACCCTGCTAACTACTCTTCTGACATTTGGCTTTGCAGATAGTTCTGCAAGCCTGTGTTTTCAATCAGATCCATCTGTGTTTCCAGCCAGTCTACATACTCTTCGCAGTGCTCGAGCACCGTTGAAAACAATTCTCTGGAAAGGAAATCGTGTTCCTGCTCCATTAAGGCAACTGCGTTCTGCAAATCCGAGCGGCTTTGCAGGCGAAATTCGAGATCAGATTGAAGCATCTCTTTAACATCTTCGCCAATGTTCAAGCGATTCAGTTTTTGTAAATTAGGCAATCCTTCAAGAAACAGAACGCGTTCGATTAGCTCGTCCGCATCTTTCATGGCTTGGATGGATTGTTTATAAACATGGCTGTTCAAGGATCCAAATCCCCAATTCTTGAACATACGTGCATGCAGAAAGAACTGATTGATCGCTACCAATTCATTGGCCAGGATTCGATTGAGTTCCTGTATAATATTAGCTTGTGTTTTCATGGGCTTTTACATCATGGATTGAAGATAGTTATCAAGACCGACCTTTTCAATAAGACCTAAATTGGTTTCCAACCAGAACACATGATCTTCTTCGGTATCTTTTAGCAGGTCTTGCAAGAGATCACGTGACTGGAAATCTTGCAGCGATTCACAAAGAGCGATACCGTTTTTTAACTCTACCAGCACCCTCATCTCCATATCCAGATTTTGCTGAAGGATTTTGGGAGTTTCACTAAACAACTGATAGGGTGCCCGCTCCGTTAAGCTTGGCAGTCCTTCAAGAAAAAGAATACGCTCAATCATCCGTGATGCGTGCATCTGCTCTTCTTCCATTTCGTGTATAAAATGATCCTTCAATTTCAACAAACCCCAGTCTTCGTACATTCGCGACTGAACAAAGTACAAATCAATGGCAGTTAAGTCCAGGCTCAGTAACAGGTTCAGGTGATCGATAACTTTTTGGTCTCCCTTCATATGTTCTCCTTTGTTGAGGTTTGAGGAACTGTCATGCTTTGCAAAACCCATTCATGACAGATTGTTTGATGTAAAATGTTAGTCTCCTTGTTTTGGCAATGATTCGCCGGTTTGGAGCAATTCCGATTGCAGTATACGTTTTGTGGTTGGAATGCACTTACCACATTCACGACCCATACCAAGGGAATTCATCAGCTGTTTTAAGGATGTACACCCCTGGCGAATTTCTGCAAATACTTTGTCTTTGTTTATGGATTTACAAATACAAACATACATGGTTTGAAACCATCAACTAACTATTATTTTTAACAATTTCATGAAAACAACACTTGCGATGGCATTCTCAAAATGTGTATCAATGAGACAACAATGCCCAAAGGCAGGACAATATCAATGAAACGCTTTATCGCCTACTCTGTTGCTATTGCTGTTATATTGATCATTTATTGAGGCGCCACTATCATTGTCTTCAATATACGGACCAAATTAACGTCTTCATTCTCCAGGCAAAAGTATTTTCCGGGAGTTTTTTGTCGATCCGTTTTATTCAAATGACACTTGTCCTGGGGCTTGTCAATCTGCATTGGTTAACTCAACATTGGTTGTGATCTTGATAATGGGTTGCAACGCGCAGCCGGCTGGACATACGATCGTGATTTGTCTAAAATACTCAATTAAGCACCTGGTAGTTTGCTGATTAGTACCTGAACGGAAAACCTATAATTTTCTGTCCAATTTGGATGCATTTATATAGATTTATCTTGAGGATTGACATGCGGTCAGCAACCAGTCTTCAATCATCGGAAACCTATGAATTCTGATAGCTGAAGGCTGAAAGCACCAGACTTTGCAACAAAAAAATCGCCTGTTAAAATCTGAATTGTATGGCTTAACAACTTTTTCGGTCAGGCACTAATGAGACAACTCAATGTTCATCGTTTTGAAAAGCTTCCAATTCCCAATACAGGAGACCCGAATGAAGGCATTCAAACTAATCGTTGTGTTAGTTTTTGGATTATTAGCTGTAAACGTTAATGCGGATGAGTGGAAAACCATTGAAAAAAAAGCCAAAGGGCAAACAGTTTACTTTAACGCCTGGGGAGGAGCAGCAGCAATAAATGACTACATTGACTGGGCTGCCAAACAGGTTCGAGGCAAGTATGGCGTTACGATAAAACACGTCAAAGTGACAGATATCGGAGATGTGGTCAGCAGAATTCTAGCGGAAAAATCGGCAGGTCGAAAATCCGGTGGCACTGTGGATCTGATGTGGATAAACGGGGAAAATTTCAAAGCGATGAAAAACAACGGGTTGTTATTCGGCCCATTCACCCATAAGCTACCTAACTATCGATACCTGGATATCGAAAACAAACCGACGTTGATCTATGATTTCACCACAGCTGTGGATCACATGGAAGCTCCCTGGGGTATGGCCCAGTTGATTTTTATGTATGACGGGGACAAGGTAAAATCTCATCCTAACAACATGAATGAGCTATTGGCGTTCGCCAAGAAAAATCCCGGAAGGGTCACTTACCCGGCACCGCCAAGTTTTTACGGAACCACCTTTGTCAAGCAGGCCCTGCTCGAACTGGTCGGTGATAAATCTCCACTTTATGATTCTGTGGAAAAAGCTGATTTTAAAAAAGTCACTGCGCCGTTGTGGAAATTTCTGGATCAATTACATCCGGTGATGTGGAGAAAAGGCAGTGTTTTTACAAGCGGTGCACCCCAGATGAAACAACTGCTCAACGACAGTGAGATTTTTATCTCCATGAGCTTCAATCCCAATGATGCCAGCAATGCTATAGCCAATGGCGAATTGCCTGAAAGTGTCAGAACCTATGTTCACGATACCGGTACCATAGGAAATACTCATTTTGTGGCAATTCCTTTTAATTCTGACGCAAAGGAAGGGGCCATGGTGTTTGCCAATTTCCTGATGTCCGCCGAAGCTCAGTCGCGCAAGGCTACTCCTGCTATATGGGGCGATCCTACCGTACTGAATGTTAACTCGCTTCCGGCCAAAGATCAGCAGACATTCAAAAAAATTCCTTTAGGTAAGGCAACACTGACTGCCAGAGAATTGGGAATGGTAATCTTAGAACCCGATGCCAGTTGGGTTCAGGCGCTGGAAAGGGAATGGCAGCGTAGATATAACAAGTAAGCTTGCCAATGACTTATCGTAAAGGCGCTTGGTTGAACCTGTTTCCAGGTTCAATCATTATCCTCTTTGTATCTTCAATAGTAACCGGATTGTTCGGCACCTGGATGCCGGCTTTCGGTTACTTGCCGGTAATCGGCTTTGATTCCCTTTCTTTGCAGCCCTGGGTGGATTTCTTCGCCCATCCTGCATCAGCGGGTGCCATCCGTGCGACCCTAATTTCAGGACTGGGATCTACCCTTTTTGTCACTGCAATCACCTTTTTAATCCTTGCTACCAGCTACAACAGCAAATTCTGGAAGGTGTTGCAAAGGTCCTTGGCTCCCCTGCTGTCTGTCCCCCATGCCGCGTTTGCCATTGGATTTTTGTTTCTGGTGGCTCCCAGTGGTTGGATTTTCAGGGCAGTATCTCCGGGTCTGACCGGTTTCACTTCACCGCCTGACTGGAGTTTGATCAGGGATAGCTATGGCATCAGCCTGATGATAACCCTGGTCATCAAAGAGGTGCCTTTCCTGGTATTAATGTCGATCAGCGCCTTAAGCAGAATTGATGTAAAGAAATCCCTGGCAGTCGGACGGAGCCTGGGGTACGACACGGGTAAAGTCTGGATTAAGGTGATTATGCCCCAACTTTATCCAAAGATCCGTCTTTCCATCTTTGCCATCCTGGCTTATTCCCTTTCTGTGGTGGATATAGCCCAGATTGTCGGACCTACCATTCCACCGACATTGGCCGTTCAAATTTTTCGCTGGTTTAACGATCCTGATCTTTCGTGTCGATTGTTCGGGGCAGCAGGAGCAACATTTATCCTGATGTTGGTCCTTGGCACAATCGGATTTATCTATATTCTTGAATATATTTTAAAAAAGCTCCTGACCTTTTGGTTGATCGGTGGCTCGCGCCAATCAAATGTCACGTTTGCCAGACCGCTCGGAAATTTGCTGATTCTGAAAATTGTCATCTGCTCATTAACTTCCGTATTGATCCTGCATATCTGGTCGTTTACCTGGCGCTGGCGATTCCCCGATTTTTTACCCGCAGACTGGAGTCTGAAATTTTGGAACAAAGGATTGGATTCCCTGAGTTTACCGGCCTGGAATACGATTTCTGTTGGATTAACTGCTTCGGTAGTTGCGGTAATCATTGTGATTGGTTGTTTGGAAAATGAACTACGCCTGTTGCGCAAAGGAGTGGGGACAAATACGGAAAAAATTCTTTGGTTGATCTATCTGCCATTGTTGATTCCGCAAATAGCCTTTTTGTTTGGTGTTCAGGTTGTTCTGGTGAGCCTGAGGTTGGACGGCAAGTGGTTTAGCCTGGTCTGGTCACATCTCTTATTTGTTTTACCCTATGTTTTTTTAACATTGGGGCCCATATACAGGGCTTATGACCAAAGAATGACAGATGTGGCGGTCACACTCAGTGGCTCCAGTTGGAAAGCACTGGTTAAGATCAAATTTCCCGTTCTATTGCGACCCATTTTATTTACCCTGGCTATCGGATTCTCCGTCAGTGTTTCCCAATACCTGCCGACCTTGTTTGTCGGTGCCGGAAGATATGATACCATTACCACAGAAGCGGTTGCCTTGGCCGGAGGGTCTGATCGCAGGATTGTGGCCGTTTATGCCTTATGTCAGCTATTAGGACCGTTGATCTTTTTTCTGGTCGCGCTTCTTTTTCCCAAGTTTTATTTTAGAAACCGCAAAGCAATGCAAATCAATCAATAGTACCATGCTGCTGGATTTAAAGAATGTTCAAATTTCATTAAAGGAAGGTCCGCTCTTCCAGCCTCTCAACATCACGATCAGACCGGGAGAGGTGGCAACGGTGATGGGACCCAGCGGCTGCGGTAAATCCACTCTGCTTTCTGCAATCTGCGGAAATCTTTCCGAATCGTTCACCCTGGAAGGAGATATCTTGCTGAATGGAACATCGATCCTGGAGATACCAATGGAGAAACGTCAGATCGGTTTGTTGTTTCAGGATGATTTGCTGTTCCCCCATCTGGATATTGCTGGCAACCTGGCTTTTGGATTACCCAGGGATACTCCGAAACCGGAAAGAAAGGATCGGATTGCGAATGCACTGAAAAGAGCAGGATTGGAAGGATTTCAACGCAGGGACCCGGCGACCCTGTCGGGTGGACAGAGGGCACGTGTGAGCTTGCTACGAAGCCTGCTGGCTGAGCCCAAAGCGCTCTTGCTGGATGAACCGTTTTCCAAACTGGATCAACAGCTGAAAGGCCAGATTCGTGAGTTTGTTTTTGAACAGGTTGCTTCCATGAACATTCCCACACTGCTGGTCACCCATGATCGAAAAGACTGCCCCAACGGCCAGTTGATCGATTTAACCATGAATGGGGAGAATCATGCTGGATAAATGGACCTTGGGCTGGATAAAACCACTGACCCAGAACATCGCCAAGGGCTTTAATAAACTGCATATTACTCCAAACCAGGTGACGGTTGCCGGATTTCTAATCGGAATGGGCGCTATTCCTGCTCTGTGGCAACAGCAGTATTATTTAGCCCTGGGATTGATTTTGCTGAATCGGTTATTTGACGGGCTGGACGGTGCCCTGGCAAGATTGGTGGGACCTTCGGATGCCGGCGGTTATCTGGATATTACCCTGGATTTTCTTTTCTATTCCGGCATCGTCTGGGGCTTTGCCCTGGCTGATCCTTCAACCAATGCCCTGGCAGCAGCAACCTTGATTTTCTCTTTCGTGGGTACGGGGTCCAGTTTTTTGGCTTTTGCGATTCTGGCTGCCAAACGGAATATCGACAGCATCACCTACCCTCAGAAATCATTCTACTACCTGGGCGGATTGACCGAAGGCACCGAAACTATTGTTGCCCTTTCAGTCTTTTGCCTGTTTCCAAATCACTTTCCCATCCTGGCCTACAGCTTCGCCGGGCTCTGCTGGATAACCATTATTTCACGCATCATTGGCGGGTATTATACCTTGAAATCATGAGCTGACTGTTTGGTTTCCTTTTGCCATTCCAGACTTGACCCGGCATCCAATATATTAAACGCATTACTCTCCTGGATACCGGATCAGAGTCCGGCATGACAGCTACCTGATCCACATGGCGAACAGTTAGGGTGCAGTCCGGCAGCGGATCCCGCAGGTTATTTGGACAAAATTGTAGGTTGGGTCCGCGGCAGCGAACCCAACATTGAATTACATTGCATGCATCGCTTATTGCAAGCATTAATCTCTACAAAGTGCCAGTGGTATTTCATACCTCTTTGATAATTCAAAATATTTCACTGGCTCTTCATAAACGATCGCTGCAAGAGGAGATAGAGACTTATCAAGACAGTTACATCAAACGAGTCATTCTAAATCGCGAAATATCCTCATAGTAAGCCCTCAACAAGCGTTTATGATTGATTCCCATATAGTGAAGAGCCATTTTTAACTCACGTAATTCAAAAACCTCGTTATTAAGCACAAGTTCCTGGCCTTTGCCATATTTGTTGATAAAAGATTTTACCGTGTAGGCTTTTTGGTTTTCCATGGCAGGTTGTTGGTTATATTTTTTATTTCGAGTCGGGTTATCCCGGGGGTGAACATTGACGTTAAAAGACTCTTCCGGATCAGGTTCCACATGCTGCTGTTTAAATTCACCGAGACTGCAGGTGATAGTGGTTTTCCCAATCCCCTGCAGGTCAGGTTCGTTGATTAGATCTTTATAGCTCAGTGATCGAATCATCCCGGCATCGAATTTCTCGTCAACTAATAAAGTTTCCAAAAATGAACTGACCCTTTCTTTTTTTGAAATTTGGTGATGTCTCCATTCATCCGGATAAAGTTCAAACTTTATTTGCTTAAGCATATTTAAGACGGTACGCTTCCCAATACCGGTTAATTCCGGCTGACTGGCTAAATCATCAGTTTTAAGAGCAAACAATTGAAGCTTGTTGATACGTCCGGTGTTAATGAGATTTAAGAGATAATTGCGGACTCTTTCTCCCTTCTTCAGTTTTTTCATACTAATATCTCCTGCTAAAATCGTTTAAGGAAAGACACTTGCTGAATGAATAATTGTCGCACAGAATGCAAGCAACAAAATCGTGCTTCTCGTTTTTATAATCCAATCTTCTTCGTTATTAACAATGGCTCGAAGAAAAAAACTCACAATACCTTTATTTGGCATTTCCATTCTTTCGATTCCTGTTTAACGAATCTTCATATCTGGTCTTAATTTTATTGGATTATTGTTGAAAGTGTCTGTCGGACAAGTTCGTAAGAGCCTGTAAGAATTGTCCGACAGATTACAATACATTGATATTAAAACGATTACTCTCCTGGATATCGGATCAAAGTCCGGCATGATAGTGGCCTGATCCGGAGTTCAAGCAGTTATGAGATAGTCTGGGCGGCGAACCC
The DNA here is from genome assembly GCA_028282825.1 of SAR324 cluster bacterium. GTDB lineage: Bacteria > SAR324 > SAR324 > XYD2-FULL-50-16 > XYD2-FULL-50-16 > JAHJTV01. The sequence continues at coordinate 46,784 of JANQGZ010000004.1, read as the reverse complement.
AACATATTGTTTTACAGCATGGGTAAAAAGTTACCCATGCCACTGCATCTAAGGAGAACAGGTTCCCCAAACCGGGTAGAATGCTGCATCCAGTAGAGAACCACCTGCAAAATTATCCGGTGTTGAAGGAATATTTGTCACACACCATCCTGAAAGGTCTTGGTTAAAAGTAGATGCATCATTAAACATAATACGCATGTCGGTCACTTTGGAGACGTTCCAGGAAGAAAGATCGCTGTTAAAGGCAGATGCGCCACCAAACATAGCTCTCATATCCGTCACGTTTGAAACGTTCCAGGAAGAAAGATCACCGCTAAAGTCAGCTGTGAGATAGAACATTTGTGCCATATTCGTCACGTTGGACACGTCCCATGTGGAAAGGTTGCCGTTGAAGACAGTTGCGTTTTGGAACATTTGTGCCATATCGGTCACATTCGAAACGTTCCATGAGGAAAGGTTTCCGTTAAAAGCTTTTGCGCTGCCGAACATACCATGCATACTGGTCACTCTGGATACATCCCAGGAAGAAAGATCGCTGTTAAAGGCAGATGCGCCACTGAACATAGATCTCATATACCTTACATTTGAGACATTCCAAGAGGAAAGGTCGCTTTCAAAGACACTGGCGCGACTGAACATACTTCCCATTTCTATCACATTTGAAACGTTCCAAGAGGAAAGATCGCTGTTGAAGGCAGATGCGTTATTGAACATAGAGCTCATATCGGTCACATTTGAAACGTCCCATGAGGAAAGGTCCCCGCTAAAAGCCCCTGCGCTACGGAACATAGCGGACATATCGGTCACATTTGAAACATCCCAGGTGGAAAGGTCACCATTAAAGGCTTTTGCCTGAAAGAACATTTCGGTCATATCGGTCACATTTGAAACATCCCAGGAGGAGAGGTCGGCGCTAAAGACTTCTGCGGCTTGAAACATTTTGGTCATGTCCGTCACGTTGCTTACATCAAGGGTGTCTGTGGCAGAAAAACCGATAAGTTTGTCGCAATTGTAAAACTGTTTAGTTGCATTGTGCAGTTTTACGTTTCCCCACTGAAGAACATCAATGAGTTTGGAATTGTCCTTCCCGGTTTGGGAGAATCCAAATCCTTCGATTTGCCCCTGAATAGTAACGGTGTAGGTTCCGGCGCTTGCGTAAGTGTGTGTTGTTTCTGCCTGATTGTAGGATGTGATGTTCTCCTGGCTTCCGTCTCCCCAGTCTACTGTAAAGTCAAACGTACCCAAGGGATACAGAGGTAGTTTGATTTGATTCGGACTGCTACTAACAGTACCGGTATTGTCGGTTTTCCAGACTGTTATGAACGCGGTCGGATCAGGTAGAGGTTCCGTCAAAGAAATTTCCAAATTATTGACTGTTAATGGAATCAGGTCGATAGATCCTATTCCCTTTTTTCCTACTGCTTCAGCCTCTAATATGTAATTTCCGGCGTTCAGATTGACCTTCAAGTATCCATCTGTACCAAACGCTTGACTCCCGGTTATTCCAAGAATAGAATTGCCATTGTAAATTGTAGCGCCGAGCACTGGCTCTCCAATTCCGTCAAAGACATTTACTGCCAGGGTAGCAAGCAGATTGCCAGTAGCAACTGCTCGCCTTCTTAAGGTTAAATCGCATAACAGGTTTTGAGGTGTGGCATCAATTGTGGCTGTTTGATTACAACTTCCCAACAACTCAGAACCTTCACTGAATGCAAGAGACAGAGTGACATCGTCAAATTGAAATCCAGAATGAGTAATACTGGCTACGAAATCCCCACTGGCATCCTCGGATAAAGTCAATTCATTTTCTCTTAAAGGATTTTTAGGCCCTGCTACCGAAAAGAGGGTGGTTATATTTTCAACGCCTCCGGCCTCATCGATCACTTCAGTCGGGATTTTAAAATTGAATGTGGCATCACCACCGTTTTCTGTCAGAGAGACGACAGCTTCGCCATGGAGAGCAACCAGATCCATGGCAATATCATAACCCGGAGTCACCTGAACGGTTTGCTGGCTGGTGATCGATTTTCCCTTTTGCAGGGAACCGTCATAGAGTTTTAATTCGATGCTATGTTCCCCCTGGGGCAGATTAAGATAATCATCCGAAATACCTGTGGCCGGGTTGATGGCCAGAATCTCTTCCAGCCCGCCGTTCACGGTGATTCCGATATTAGGATTGGTAATCCCTGCTGCTGAAAGTTCCGAGGCATTGTAGTGAAATTTGAAATCCGCCAATTCGGACACGAGACTGACACCAGTTACCGTATCACCGATCACCGGGCGTAGGGTCATGGCAATAGTGTTCTCTCCATCCGCAATCGCTTGGGAGGAAACGCCTGCATACTGCTGGTCACCATGGGCAACCAAGAGAGAAAACTGGTAATTCCCCTCTTCCAAAACCAGGGTTTTATTGGATTCCACCTCAAAGGTGTCTTCATTGAGGTAAATCGACCAGTTATGGATTTCCTGGGTGGAGGCATCGATGTTTTCCACTAACATCTCTCCCTGCATCAGGGTGCCATTAACCCCATTGACAGCCATGGCGGAAAAAGACTGGCTGGAACTGCTGGCTAGCTTCTGTTTTTTGATAGAGGTAACGGTTAAGCCAAGATTGGTGGAGGTGTTACCTGTATCCGTGTTGTTACTGTCACCGCCATTAGGTTCTGCACACCCAACTAACAGGAATAACAGGAGCACAAAAATCCCTGAAGATAAATTTGAAACTAAACTGTTTTTCATATTTCCTTCCTTATTGCATTGATTAGTGAAAGTGGTTTGCTTTTCCGGGTGATCCCTCAGCAAATCACAATCGGAAATAACTCGCTTCAACGGATCAAACAAAGTTTGCTTGCACTTGAATAGTAGATGCTTAAGGAAGGCGAGTCTGTCGGACAAATTCCATCAGAGCCGTAGGAATTGTCCGACAGATTACAATGCTATCAGCTCTCAGCATTCAGCTTGAAAATGCTGAAAACTCAGCGATATAGATTGCTGACCGCTGATAGCTGAAGGCTGAAAGCACTATACTTCGCAGTAAAAAATCTTTTCATAAAAGGCGGAATGGTAAAGCTTAATGGGTTTTCCGTTCAAGCACTAATTAGGAATGCAATGCGGGATTAATCAGGGGAAGTGGGAAGTTGTACTAAAAGGGTGGTGCCGATGCCGACCAGGCTTCTGATTTTATATGACCCCTTGAATAGGGTGATGCGTTCTTTTATCCCGGATAATCCGTACGATTTTGCACCCGGTTCCTGCCGGAAAGAAAAACCTACCCCGTTGTCTGTTACCTGCAGGATTATTTGCTGCCTGGCTTCGAGTAGTTTAATTCTTACCTGGTTGGCTTTGGCGTGTTTGGAAACATTATTAAGGGATTCCTGCAAAATGCGAAACAAGGCCAGGGACCTCTCTGTATCGGGCTCTACTTGGTTAAGATTTATAATGGTCTCACATTTAACTTCAACGCTTTTTTCAAAATTTTCAACCAACCACTCGACTGCAGCAGCCAACCCAAAATCTTCCAGAATTTTAGGTCTCAAGTCTGAAATGATATGGCGGGTGGATTGTATAATCTGGCCGATTTTGCGGTTTATCTCTTGTGTCTTCTTTGAAAACTCTCCGTGAGAAACGGATTCCTGTTGCGAAAGAAATCCCAGGTCAAATCTTAATGCAGTTAACAACTGCCCCAAGTCATCATGAATGTCCTGGGCAATGCGTTTTCGTTCATTTTCAAGGGCAGTCTCCTTTTCTTTTTTAACCGAATCCAGATGCTTTTTTGCCTGGAACAGGTTGAGGTTTGTCAGATCCAGACGATTTTTAATTTTCCTTGAGTAGCTTTGCAGTCTGTTATGAGTGAATACCTGGTTTAAGAAATAAACGGAAACAAGACAGGTGACAGGACCGATAAGCGGGAGTAGCAGCTTTATGTGCAAAAATAAAAAAACGGAAACCAAGATAGTCATAACCAAACTACAAAATAGCAAAAGCATTGATACCCACGGCCTGGAAATCGAAACCACGATACCGAACAAAATGGTTGTGAGACAAAGCCCTGCAACAACCCATTGAAGGGACAGTTCCCTGATAAATCGATTATTCAGCATCATGTCAAGTGTGATTGCATGAAGCTGAACACCGAAAACAGGTTGGTACTGATTGGACGATTGACTGAATGGTGTAAGAAACACATCACCTAAATCAGAAATTCCGGATCCGATAAGGACGATACGATCCTTAAAAAGGGACTCGGGAGCAAGAAAGGTTTCTTCAACATTGAGAATCGGAAAAGCAGTGGTTTCCTTGTTGAGCAAGGCGTTTTTCTCATCATAATTGAACCGGACCCAGCACGGTTTTGATTCCGAACACAGCTCACTTTTACTGGAAAAGGAGCGGTTGGTGTATTTTTGATAAATTAAATGATTAAAAGAATCAAATACATCTGTTCGATCGAATCTAAACCAGCGTGCAAGGTCTCCGCTCCCTAGTTTAACCTGGGCGTACCCTGCCGGAGTAACCGCTGAAAAATAGCTATCGACCCGGTTTAATTCGGCCTGATTTTCATGTTCGCTCTGATCCGGGTGGATATCTGCCAAAACGACTCGATTCCCTGCTTTGCTTAAGGAACTCCTTAAGCGTCGGTCTTCGGACTGATGATATTGCCGATCCAGTAAAACATCCAAGCCAATGACCTTGGCCTGATTCAGAACCAAAAAGTCTATCAGATCTGCAAGGAGTAAACGGGGAATAGGGGATCGGTAACCGTAAGTCATCGTACCTTTTTCATCCAGCAAAACTAAGGTAATGGGGTTGGATTTGTCGCGAGACTCCGGTTTGTTCAACAGCATTAAATAATCGGATGCAGATTCTTCCCAGGAGGTGATCAGTTTTTTAAGCGGTGTGCCGTACCACAGGAAAACAACCAGTCCGGATATCAAGAAAGGCAGGAAGAAAGAATGAACCAGGATTTGATGTTTACTGCGCGGGATGTTAACCATGAAACGCCGGCTTAACGGTGTTTGAAGTGCTGAATGAGAAAGGTATGACAATCTGCCGGGGGGGTAATATTGTGATTGTCCATGGGTAACGACATGTGGTTTTTTATTAGTTGTTCCACAAGCCTGCGCTGATTCTGTAAACTGTTTTTGTCCAAGATGGGTTCATGGCAGGACCAACCCCAGATGATCTCATCCCCTTTCTTTTGATCTACTTTGTAAGCCCTGTGAGGAGCAGGCAATATGAGTCCGACACTTGGATTCACCCTGGCTGTTAAGCCAAACTCAGCGGCCGAATAAGAAGCAGTTTCATCAAAACCGGGGAATAATATCACGGTTTCGGGACTTTGTTTCAAAGAATAACTACTTAAAAAAAGATACAGATAGCTTTCCAATTCAGAATGATAGGCGAATTGAAGTCGATCATTGAATTGAATGGGAATTGTGTTTTTGGAGCCTGTTACCTGTTCGCTATTGAGAATGATTTCCCAAGTCACCTTGCCATTTATGTCTTTGGCCAGACTTTGTTTGAGACAGGCATAGATTGGATTGTCGGGATAAATCTTTGTTAATAAAGCAGATAATGATAAGATACGATTTTTATAATTCAGTTCCTCAAACAAAGCCATTAACTCAAACAGTTTTTCCAAATCTATCTGCCGGGGATCTTTCCGGGTGAGAAGGTTGATCCATTCCAGGTAGGCTTGGTCCAGGTCCCGGACTGATGGGATTTTTCGCCGTTCCTTTGTGCTGAATAGAACTTTTAAGGTTTCCAGAAAGCCGGACTCATTGGAACGATTTGTCAAAAGTTTTGAATAGTAGACTTGCCCTGCCCCGGTCAGTTTAATCATTTGCCCGCTTTCAGTTAAGATTTTGATTTTTGAATCGGGCCGTAAATTAAAAACCGAACTTCTCATGAGTTCCGATCCGGCTTTCAACTGTTTCCAGGTTTGTCCCTTTTCATTTCGCTCATACACCTCTCCCCGGATACTGATCACAACACCGGCAGTTGGCTGGGTTGGTTCAGCAAAAACAAAACAGGGGAGCAGGATGATTAGCAGCCCTGCCCAAAGGAGGACCGGCCGGTTTTTATAATCTGAAAACAGGTTCATTTTAATCTCTAAAACCGGTAATTTACGTAAAGTCCGGGGCGCATATCCGGTCCTATGGCACTAAATCTTAACCTGGACTCAGGAATTGAATGCATGACTTGCCGGTTATTGTCACTTTCGGAAAAGAAAAGATAAGCACTCCAACCGATGGATAAAAGGGTCAAGGCATATGTTACATTCCGATCTTTCTCAACCTGATCCATTTCCGATTGATTGTCGGAATACTCATCGTTTATCTTGGCCAGTTCTTGCGAACTCTTTCCAACGGTATTCAGGCTTTTTAGTTCTTCATTACGATCAGCCAGTTCATTGTACTGATTTGTGTATTCCCAGGTTAGCCAGCCAAATCCGATTGCCGACGTAAGAGCAGCAATTTTCCAATTGAAGCCGGAATGTGTCGATGATTCGTCGGGAAAAACGGGGTTATAATCCACTGTCTCACTAATTTTGCCTTCTATCAGATAGGTTTTTCCATGGCCTGCTGCTGGATCGGTTTTGACTTTGAAGATAAATTCTCCCTTGTCCAAATGAGGATTCCGAAGTTTGCCATATTGGGGATGCTGGGTATTTTTTGAATATAATTCAACCGTATGTGACAAGTGCTCGCCGAGTTCCGAACCCGTAACATTACCATCCCGGTTAAGATCCGCTTCACCATTTAGTCCCGCCAGGAACTGCTTCCTGAATATGCTTTCATCCGGAACCGTCTCATCGGCGCTGCCTGATGTGATGAATTGCCGGACCGGTTGATCGAACACGTCACTGATCGGCAAATGATTCGACCGGGGAATGGAAAAAATGGAACCGGAAAAACAACTGTCAAAAAGAAAAATGGCATGGTTTGCTTGAATTCGCTTGGCGTAGACCTCTATTTGCTGCATATCCAGGGCGGTTTTTAAAAAACCGGGTTTATTCTGACGAGGATTCGGAGCATTGACAGGAACCAGGTATCCCATTGCTTCACCATAGGCTTGTTTTTCAGAATGACCATGCCCGGCGTAGTAGATAAGTATACGATTGTACTTTTTGACACCAAAGCGATTGATAAAATCGTCGAAAGCATCTTTCAATTGACGGTCGTCCGGATTTCTGAGGATGAACACCTGAAATCCCCTTTTTTCAAGCTCAGCACGAACGGCATCCAGATCACGATTCGTTCCCTTTAGTTTCGGCCAGCCGTTTTGGTAATCATCTATGCCAATTAGCAAGGCATAACTGTTTTTGTAGTAACCGATTGCCTTGCCTGCCATGTCGGAAATTTCCACAGGAGCCACAGGAACCGTCTCTTTTTGAAAGCCCCGTTCTTGTCCTATTGATATAAGCGGGAATAGAAACAGCCAAACAATAACAATGCTATTTGAAAAACGGGTCTTTTTTTCCATCGTGTATCTATTCAAAGGCAATTGGCGGTATGGTTGAAGGATCGTAAACCTCCTTTGTATTGTTTTGTCCAAGTTGTCCGCTTGAGTTGTTTCCCCAGCATTTGATATTGCCGTCATTTAATACCGCACAGGTGTAATAAGTTCCTGCCTCAACGGAAACAGCATGCAACCCGTCCCCCAGGTTGACACAGGAAAGCGCTTCGATCTCCCCGGGGAGAACTCCCCTTGATTGAGTGTCTCCATAGCCAAGTCTGCCATAGCTGCCGTAACCCCAGCATTTCAGACAATTGTTATCCAAAATGGCGCAAACATGGTTGGTGCCGGCTGAAATCTGGATTGCCGGACGATTGAGCTTAACAGCCGGGATGAGATCTGTTCTCTTGTTGTCAGCAAGGCTATCACCACGGGTCAGGGTATCTCCCTGCCCTAATTGACCGTAATTGTTGTAGCCCCAGCAAACCACATTGTTACTATCTTTCAGTTGATTGAGAATAGCGCAGGTAAATCCCCCTTTTGCCGAAACCTGCTTGACACTGTAGTCGGTCCCCAGGTTTACATCGGGCAGTTCATTCATGTACCAATCATAGTGGACTGACAACCCGCCACGCCCCCATTCTCGATTGTCGTTATTGCCAAGTTGACCGTTGTTGTTATAACCCCAGCACTTGATCTGGTTATTACTCATAACGGCGCAGGAATGACCGGAACCCATGGTTATCGATTTGGCGGATTTATTGTTTTCAAAATTGATCGGTTCTATGTCGCTGAAAAGCGGTGATCCATTATAAGGAACATCCATAAACCCATAAAGGTTATCGTGCCCCAATTCTTCTCCACCATCTCCCCAGCAAAAGATCGATCCTTCATCACTTAAAGCACAGGCATTTTGGTTGCTTAACGCCAGTTGAACGGCGTTTCCGCTTTTTAAAGCAAGGGGAGCTAAAGCGGAGATCGTTTCTGTTGAACCATCTCCATAATTTGCTATGTTCACTCCCAAGGCACCACTGGAAGCTTTTCCCCAACATTTTATCTTGCCGTTGTTCAGATAGGCGCAGGTATGGGCATTCCCGGCAATGGTATTGATGGGAAATTCTCCTGTGTCAAATGAAATTGTTGGTAGGGAAGACATAAGGGCCGTATCGGTGCCGTAGCGATTTGTATTGGCTTGCCCTAACCGGCCAAAATAGGGAGATCCCCAACATTTTGCGGTGTTATCAGGAAACGTCGCGCAAACATGTTGATCCCCTGCCGAGATTTGGGTCGTTTTTGCCAACGTCACAAAACCACTGGTAGATGTGTAGGCAGCTGCCAGGGCATTGCCTTTGGAATCTCTTGCTGCAGTTGATACCCTTACTTTGCAGGTAGAGGCACTTTCCAGGCTACTTTCAGGGGTAAAGGTAAATGACAGATCATTGTTCCAGGCGCTTGCTGTTGTATCGACCATGGGAACGCAGGTAACGAATTCATCCAGGGAAACCTGGACAGCCCCCTGGCAGACACTGGTATCCGTGGAGGTTATAGTGGAAGGGTCCATTGCTTCATCAAAGGTGACGGTAATGGTTGTTTCCGGCAGTATATCAACGGATGAATCACCAGGAACTACCTTGGATATTAGCGGAGGGGAATTATCCGTTGTGGTGGTAAAATCAATAAAATAGTCGCTATCCAGTGGATTGCCTGCTACATCTTTGATATCCTGCGTCATTTTCAGTTGATAATTCCCGTCGTGATCAAGAGTACCGTTCAATTGGAATTTTACAATGGTGCTGCCCTGGACGTTTTCAGCAACCGTTTGCGAGAAGGCAACACAGTTGACAAAGCTGTCTTTTGACAATTGTACCGACCCGGTGCAATTACCATCTACGGCGCCTGTTATTGTCGACATTTCTACGGGTTCGTCAAATTCTAAAACAAGATCCGTAGCAATAGATACCTCGACGTCGTTGTTGGCAGGAGTAGTTTGGGTGATTCCCGGAGGATCGGTATCCGGTGGGCTTATCGCTTTGAAAAAGGGATTCCGGACGAATTCACCGGCCAGATTGATGCCCCACTGGCTCTTAACGTTGTCTGTAATTTTGAGTCGATACATCGTTTCATAGCTTAAATCGGACTGAGGTACTAAGGTGACAGTCTTGTTATTATTGGAAAACGTCATATTTCGATTCAAAAGGATACAACCACTATCGTCGGAAACATCTGCGAGCTGAATTGAACCGCTACATGTCTGGCTATCGGAATTGACCGTGATTGTTGAGGTATCAATTCCTTTGTTGAAAGTTATGGCGATGGCAGTATTTATCGGAATGTCCGTTGAGGAATCAGGAGAAAGAGAAGAGACCTCCGGAGGAGTTACTTTTAAAAGCCCCTGGTCTAAAGCTTGATTTAAAGATACTTCTATGGTTGGAATAACCGAGGAATCAGAAACCGTAGCGGATAACCCTTCGATGACGCCCCCACAAATTGGGCTTAAAAAGCAAGCGATCTGCTGATCATTGTAATTGGCGGCTTTTAAGCCATATACACTCCCTTCGCCCACCATATCAATGGTGGATTGCAGGGTTTCATCTTCATAACCTGCGGTGCCGAGGCCTATATATAAAGCTTTATTAGCTTGTTTCACAATATCACTTGATGCATCTGCAAAGCCGTCAACCGAGGGAAGGGCACTTAATAAGCCGGTCATGAGATTCCCGGCAACTTCAGGCAGTTCTCCGTCGTTAATGCCGGCAATTGCGAAACTTTGGCTGATGTTTTCGACTATGACCGTTGTGGCAGTTTCGGGATCGGTAGTCGCCAACCCCATCTCTGATATTCCGGTGGTTGCAATATTTGCAATGTTTTGAACCGCTTCAGAGTATAGACTGGTCTGGCTTAAATTGTAATCCTGGGCAGGTTGTACTTGTGTGAAACTGTCCTGCTTTAACGTGTTACTTGAGGAAAGTGCCGTCCCTATTTTGAGGGATTCAGTCACGCTGGTTAGAATAATCCCCAGGACTTCCAGTTTTTCACTATCGGTGGTTAACAGGGCTGCAGGTGAGTTGATGGCAGCTTCAGCTCCTTTGACAACCTGGGGGGCAACCGATTCGATGCGGTTGGAGTTTTCCAGGTTCATGGTTTTAACTTGCGATTCGGCTCCTTCACATATAACACTGGCCTGCCCCTCTTCTAAACCGCCAGCTATGAGAGCAGCATCCAGATTGTTAATCATTTCCGTGGCTACACGGCGGTCTTCCAATTGATCATCCTGAGAATCCGATTTATCCAATTGGCAACCGTATAATAGAAAAATAGCAGCAATAAGTAATGGCAACAGTCTCATCATTTTTTTCGCAGTGTGTGAGCCAGAGATTTCAATTGACCAAACGGTGTTCGATGGCAAATCGGATCAATTGGCTGTTATTATTTAGTTTTAATTTAATTAGTATTCGAGATCGGTAGGTACTGACCGTTTTTACGCTGACATTTAACAATGCTGCAATGTCACCAACTGTTTTACCTTCAGCCAGCAAGGTCAGTGTTTGAATTTCTCTTGCGGATAATGTGTCAAGAATAGGTCTTTCCTGGGCTGTATCTACGTAGTTGATCAGCGTTTCGGCCAGTGAAGGGGTAATATACTTTTGTCCGCTTAGGACTGTATCGACAGCTTTGTTCAGCTCTTCGATACTGTTATCCTTGTGCAAAAAACCGGCTGCTCCAGCCTGAATTACTCGAAGAGCATACTGCTCTTCCGATTGCATGCTTAAGATTAAAACCGGGATTTGAGGTTTTTTTGCTTTTATTGACCTAAGCACTTCAATTCCGGAAACGTCAGGAAGACCAATATCGAGTATGACCAGGTCGAAATTGTTGGAAAGCGCCAAATTAATGGCGTCAGCTCCATTCTTAGCTTCCTGAATGATCTTGAATCTTTTTGATGATTTGAGAATCTCTTTCAATCCATGCCGTACCACGTCATGATCATCGGCAATCAGAGCGCGCAAGAACATAAAACCATTTGGTAAATTACACGAGGGAGGACTGATAGTATGAGTAAGCAGATTGCCCAATCTTTATAGTTTAAAGATGACAACTTTAACAATTATTAGGCAATTGGTCAAACATCGTAACAGAGGTGTTTTAGACGCTATTTATTGGTTAAACTCCTATCAATAGGCGTTTAGCGGCATTCTCAAAATCTGCTTCGTGGCCCCTCCTGACTGTACCCGGAAATGCTATCGATAAATCGACTGACTTATTCCACATTCTTATTGTGCAAATTGAGCCGGTAATCGGTCCGGAAAAAAAACTGCAACAGGCTATTTGATGTGTCTGCTTACTACAAGATCAAGCGAAACGAGAAGTTTTGCCACTATCTAATCCGGTGGTTCGATGTGAATGGTGGCATTGATATTCATGTCTTGCTTTAGCCTGGTTTCAATTCGGGTGGCACCTTCGTGGGCGTCTTTAAAAGAAATTGGGGTAAGATACTGGATATGGAAGGTCAATTCGGTGGATGAGCCATAGCGATGGATATGGATGTGATGCAAATCGAATTTTTGATCAAGGGTATTCCGGACAATGCCATTGAGTTTCTTTATCAACTGTTCGTCAGGTTTTTCACCGATTAGGGGGTTGATCGATTGTTTCATGATTTCGAAGGTGGTATACAAAATTAAAATGGCGACTAAGATACCAAGTACACCGTCGACCCACCAATAGTATTTTCCCAGAAACACACCTGCCAAAATTACAGCAGAGGCCACAGCATCACTGCGATGATGCCATCCATCTGCAATCAGTGCTTTGGAATCGGTCTTTTTCCCTGCCCGGATGGAAAACTGGGCTATTCCCTCTTTGGACAGGGTGGAGATAACAAACACCAGAATGACAATCCAATTGAAGGTCGCACTCTCCCTGGTTTGCAACTTTTCTATGGCTTCAACCAGAAAATTGAAACCGACGATGGTTAACAAAACACCGATGATGATTGAGGCAATCAGTTCCGCCCTGCCGTGACCAAAAGGGTGTTCCTCATCAGCAGATTTTTGGGAAATCTTCGCTCCAACCAGAACAACAATGGATGTCAAAGAGTCGGAGAGAGTGTGCCAGGCGTCTGCCATGACAGCTACTGAGCCTGATATCAGCCCGGCCCAGTATTTTAAGGCGAACAATATCGTGTTGATAACGATTGATAGCCATCCTTCAATATATGATAATCTTGATTTGAGTTTTTCCTGTTCGTTAAAACGATTGGTTTGGTTTTTGATGTTGTTTTTGTCCATAAGTTAAAAAATGAGACGCTATAAAAAACCGGGATGAATAGTAATTTGTGTCTAACTTTCAGGCTAACCTTATGAAACGAAATATACAATATTCAAAACAAATTATCTAAATTATCGATTTCACTTACAAGCAATTTAGTTTTACCTACACACAAAACTGTTGGCGCTATTTCCACAAATAGTGAAGATGTAGCCTTTGACTTAAGCAAAAACAACGAGATCGATTATGAAACAACGTCCGGACAAACATGAATGAGCCTAAAATACAAAAACTTGCTTTGCTGCTGCCGGATCAATCATAGCCAGGGGATTATTTTTCCTGTAAAGTTATGTTTTGTTTCCAACAACAGTCAAAACAAGCTGGAAAATTTCTTAAACGGCCACCAATGAAATCGATCGTGTTGAACCATGTCTGAATGCCTGCACAAAAACCTTGTTTTAATTAAAGAATCTTCAGATAAATTGCGCTGCATTCATTGCCATTTAACAATTACGCCGGAAGAACTTAATGACAGTTATTGTCCGGAGTGTTACGAAGAATCCGGGAGAAAACGCTACGATTTTGAACAGATCGAAGCTGCAGAACAGGACTCTTCTCAGTATCGCTGTGAAGATTGTGGAGCACTAATCTAAGCGGAAGTGGCCTTACCAAGGGAACCGATCCATTTTATTAACAAGTATATTGATGTAACGTTTTTAAAAGCCTGATTTTTGTACGGAGAAATAATGACAGTTAAGTATTTGGAAGGAAAGCCGGTAGCTGATTCGGTAATGAAAACGGTAAGAGAGAAAGTCGAGGAATTGTATAAACGTGGCATTGTTCCCGGATTAGGGACTATTCTCGTTGGAGATGATCCTGCCAGTGCCGGTTATGTCAGAAAAAAACATGAAGCTTGTAAAGAACATGGATTTGTTTCCTTTGATAAACATATTCCCGCCGATGCTGATCAACAGGATCTGTTGCAGGCAGTTAAAGATTTTAATGAAAGTCCGGATGTTCATGCCTACCTGATCCAATATCCTGTTCCCAAAGGGTTTGATTTTGCTGAAGCGCTGATGGCCATGGATCCGGATAAAGATGCAGACGGATTGCATCCTGCTAATCTTGGTAAACTGGTTTTGCAGGAGCCCGGGCCTGTACCTGCCACTCCTGCCGGTATTAAAGCCATGCTCTTGCATTATGACATTCCTGTCAGAGGCAAAGAGATTGTTATTGTGGGCAGAGGGTCCACCTTGGGAAGACCTCTCTCACTGCTGTTTTCGTCCAAACAGGAAGGTGCCAACGCCGCTGTAACGGTGGTTCATACCGGAGTTGATGATATTGCCAAATTCACCAAACGAGCGGATATTGTGGTTGCTGCGGCCGGTATTCCCAGTATTATAACCAAAGAAATTGTGAAGCCGGGTGTCGTTGTGGTTAGTGGCGGCATTACCTGGGAAGGAAGACGCTTGGTTCCCGATGTCGATGAATCCGTGGAAGAGGTGGCTGGCTGGATTACACCCAGGCTGGGTGGTGTCGGGCCCACAACTATTGCCATGCTGCTCAAAAACACCGTGGATTGTTGCGAAGGATTCAAACAACATCGCCAGATTTGATATATGACTTCCTTTTTTCGCACTATCCCCAAAGAAGCCTTTGGTACCAAACCTATCGTCACGATTCGGGATATTGAGGCTGTGGTTGAAAATTTCAAGCTGTTTAAAGCAAAAGCAGACGCGACCAATTCTATTTGCGGAGCAGTGATCAAGGCGGAAGCCCATGGTTTATTGATGATAGATGTAGCGCCTGCCCTGCATCAAGTCGGAGTCAGGCATTTTTTCATCGAAGAGTTGATTGAAGGAATCGCCCTTAGAGAGATCTTGCCGGATTCCGATGTTCAGATATTTGTCATGGCAGGATTGTTGGATAACGAGGAGTCTTACTTTATCAAGCACAATCTAATCCCCTGTGTAAACAGTCTGGAACAACTTCAAAGATGGAATGCCGGTTGGGAACCATCACGAAAAGGCATGGTCGTGATCCATCTGGATACCCATATGAATCGACTGGGTTTACTCGATGATGAAGTGGAAGAGCTGGCAGTTAATTTCCAGGAATTGACTGCCAATCTGGAAGTTGTGCTCTACATGAGCCATTTTTATGATATCAAGGGAGACGATCACACTAATTGTTATCAGCAGCTTGATGTGCTGAAAACCTATCTTTCCAAATTGCCTCCCGCACCAGTCTCGATTGCTTGTACAGACAGTGTGATCCTGTTAAACAACAACGATGTCAATTTTGATCTGATCAGGCCCGGTATCGGACTGGTCGGAGGAGCACCCGGTGCCGACAAACCTGTTTCTGAAAATGCCCGTCATGCACTGGAAATGTATACAAAAATTTCACAATTCAAATGGGTGAAAAAGGGAAAAACCATCGGGTATGGCGGTGCCTATACAGTTAAAAGAGATACCAGATTGGCCCTGGCCCACATTGGTTATAAAGATGGTTACCTGCGGTTGCTTAGCGAAACCGATCAGGATTCAAAAGGCGTCTATATGGTCATCGGAGGTTACCGGGCTCCGTTGATGGGAAAGATATCTCTTGGCGCCTCCACAATCGATATTACCGATATCCCCCAGGGCATCCTGGATCAGTATGGCTACGCGGAAGTAGTGGGTCCCAATGTTGATATCAAGGAACTGGCTGATAAATCGGGCTGCTATGAGATACTGGCGGCGTTGGGCAGGCCAAATCCCAAAGTGGCAAACTACACACTGGATGAGTTTAGCAAGATGCATAGTGATTAAATTGTTTTATCGGTTTTAATCAATGGATCCATAGGTATATCTATTTAAAATCTAAAAGGGAATTGTGCCCTGTGACGTTTTTCGTTGCCTATTGAGCCCGATTTGTTGTTTACAAATCATCTTTTTTGATGGAACAATACGAAAACGCTCAATCCTGTCCTGATGTTCTGCGGATTTACTCCCGTCTAAGAACGAATCATTCCTGTTTATAAAAAAATGAGCAAGACCATTGAAATCAGATGGCACGGTCGAGGTGGCCAGGGGGCAATAACGGCTGCAAAAATCGTTGCCAATACAGCTTTTCAGTCGGGCTATGAAGGGATAATCATGGCTCCCAGTTTTGGAACGGAAAGAAGAGGTGCCCCCATCAGTACCTCTCTGAAGATCTCCAAAACCGAAATAAACGATCTGACTCCAATTGCCACACCGGATATCGTTGTTGTTCTGGACCATCTCCTGCTGGATGAGGAGGATGTGACAGCAGGCCTGAAGCCAGGAGGTCTTTTGGTGCTGAACTCTCCTAAAAAGGCTGAAACCTATCGCTTTGACAACATCAGGTTTGCCCTGGTCGATGTCACAGGCATTGCCAACGAAGCCGGCCTGAAAAAAGGTATTGTTAATTCCGGAATTATTGGTGCCTTGGCGAAGGCTTCAAAGTTACTGGATTTGGAATTGTTGCTGGAAAATATTGAAAAGGAATTTGCTGGTAGAAAACCTAAAGAGAATGCCTTGTCTGCCCGTTTAACTTTTGAACGAACAATCATGGGAGAGGGTTAAATGAGTGATATGAAATATAAAGTTGTTACATCCAACAGTACCAGCGGCAAGGGGGATGCCGGGAAAACAGGGTCATGGCGCGTGGAACGCCCGATTATAGATATGGGCAAGTGTACTCCGGCTAAAAAAGGAAAAATGGTTTGCCATCTATGCTGGTTATACTGCCCGGATGCTGTGGTGACCAAAGAGATTGAACCAAAAATAGACCTGGAATACTGCAAAGGATGCGGTATTTGTGCGGAGGAATGCCCCACCAAAGCTATTAAGATGGTGGAAGAACGAGAACTGGCTGAAAAGGGGGAGAAATAACATGAAGCTGATTGAATCCGGAAATGTGGCGGCAGCCACCGGTGTAAAACTGGCCAGAGCCCAGGTTATTGCAGCCTATCCAATCACGCCGCAAACCCCTCTGACGGAAAAGCTCTCTGAACTGGTGGAATCAGAACAGATGCAGGCCGAATACATTGCAGTTGAAAGTGAACACAGTGCGTTGAGTGTCTGTATTGGAGCTGCTTCCGCAGGTGCCAGGGCCTTCACTGCCACATCTGCCAACGGCTTGTTGTATATGAGTGAGCAGGTTCACTGGGCTGCCGGAGCCCGTTTGCCTTTGGTGATGTGTGTCGTCAATCGTGGTTTGGGTGCCCCCTGGACAATCTGGAATGATCACCAGGATTCCATGTCGCAACGTGACGCAGGATGGATACAAATCTACGTGAACAATCATCAGGAAATCATCGATACGGTGATAAAAGCATACCGTCTGGCGGAGTCCTGTAGCATTCCTGCCATGGTTTGTTTTGATGGTTACTATCTTTCCCACACCTATATGCCTTTTGATATTCCCGACCAGAAATTGATTGATGAATACCTTCCGGCTTATCATTTCAAGCATACCCTTGATCCTGAAAAACCGGAGAACCTGAATACGGTGACTATGCCTTCCGGCAGGGAGGACGCAGAGGGGGTTTTTAGAACCGGATATATGGATATACGGGCAAGCCATCATCAGGAAATGAGACAAACCATTGAAACCTTTGTTGATGTAGATAGAGAATACGAATACCTGGTGGGGAGGGGGGGTAATTCTTTGTTTGCTTTATATAAATGCGATGATGCGGATTACATCGTTGTTGTGATGGGCTCCCTTTCCAACCGCTTAAAGGATATTGCAGACGGATTTAGAGAAAATGGCATAAAAATCGGTGTACTTAGCCTGCATCTGTATAGGCCTTTTCCCCAAAAAGAGATCAGGGATGTTCTGGAAAATTGCAAAGGCGTCATCGTGTTTGAAAAGTCAATCAGTTATGGTTACCAGGGCGGTGTATACAGCGATCTGAAGGCTGCTCTTTATACCAGCAAAAACAGACCTTTTGTTCACAACTATATTATTGGACTTGGGGGTCGGATAATTACCAACGAAGATCTGACAGAAGCCATAAAACAATCCACTGCATCAGCTGAAGAACTGGATAACTCGCCACAATGGCTCGGACTTAACAGGTAGAGAACATGACGGAAACAAAATCAACGGCACTGAATCTCACTGAAGAGGAATTCGTTCATCCCGGTAACCGTGCTTGTTCCGGTTGCGGATTGAGTTTGTTGTACCGCATCGGTTTAAAAGCACTGGGAAGAGAAACCATCACGGTAGTACCCCCCAGCTGTCTCACAGTAACCCAGGGACTCTATCCCATTGTTTCAACGCAGGTGCCTTCTTTAAATGTTGTCTTTGCTTCCACTGCAGCAGCTGCAACAGGTGTTCGTGCCGCTATGAAGGTCCTGAATAAGGAGCATATTAATGTAGTGGCTTGGGCCGGTGACGGAGGAACCTCTGATATCGGCATTCAGGCCTTGTCAGCATCCATTGAGCGCGGAGATGATTTTCTATACATCTGTTATGACAATGAAGCCTACATGAACACCGGCGTTCAGCGGTCTGGTACCACACCCATGGGAACAATTACCACAACAACCCCAGTACTGGGGAAACAACAGAGCAGCAAAAACATTCCGGCAATCGTTGCAGCTCATAATCCCAGTTATGTAGCGTCATGCTCTGCCTCTTATCCGCTGGATTTTCATGATAAAATAAAAAAGGCGATTCAAATTAAGGGATTGAAATATATACACATCCACTGTCCTTGCCCGGCAGGTTGGGGAATCCCGGAACATCTTTCAATCAAAGTCGGCAAACTGGCTATTTCAAGCGGTTTGTACGAATGCTTTGAAATTGAAAATGGCGTGAAGACCCTAAGTGGTCCTTCTGCAAAGCTTTTGAAAAAGAAAAAGCTGACCCCGGTCTCAGAATACTTTACCATCCAATCCCGCTTTCGTTCAGTACCCCGGGAAACCATTGATGAATTGCAGGCAGAAATCGATGCGCGGTGGGAACAGTACAGGGAAAATCAAGCTCAATAGAATAGCTTATACAGGGTCGACCGGTTTTTGTTTAGTACAAGGCAAAGACAATCCTTGTTGACACAACCTTGACTCTGTTGATATCTCTGTAAGCGTTAACACCGGGAGAAACAATGACTTCAGAAGAACGAAAGAGCTGGGAAAGAACCCAAAGAAAAAACAGGATTATCGATATCGCCCAGGATATCTTTTTTCAAAACGGTTACGAGAAAACCACCATCTTTCAGATAGCCGAGGCTGCCGGTTACAATAAACGGACTCTTTATCTTTATTTTAAGGACAAGGAGGAGATCTTTCTGGCAGTTGTTTTGAGAGGGCTTGAAATCCTTCACAACTGGTTCCAGCATACCTTGAATACTGCAGACGATGAAACCAACAAACTGCGGAAGTTAAGTGAAGTATTCTTTAAGTTTTCCCTGGAGCATACTGAATATCTGAAACTGATCATGATTTTTGAATCAAACAATTGCGTTTACTACGAAGATCAGCCCAGGAAGGAAGAAAAGGATCAGTTTCAGGAAGCTTGTCAGGCCAAAACCAATGCTATTGCGGAAATTATAACCGGTTCGCTGCAAAAAGCGATTGATGAGGGGTCGATTAGAACCAATTTGACACCGGTGCAATTGATGTTGGTCTTATGGGGGCAGGTTTTCGGTGTCATGCAGATCATCCTGATGCGCCAAAAGCATTTCCAGGATGCTTTTGGCATTAGCTATCATGATCTGTTTCAATCATTTCTGGATATGGTTGAAACGGGTATTATCGCGCAAAACCCCGACTAATTCATTTCTTTTGCACTTTCCTGCATTCTCTTCTCCAGTATTTCTACATCTTTTGGATATCGCCTTGTCATCAGAAAGATCAATACCAGTGCACAAGGTAACCAACAGATGGTGGCTATGTCCATCGTAGCCATGTATCCAACACTGCCAATCAACAAACCGCCAAGATAAGGCCCTGAACCTTTACCAAGCGAATCAGTCAAGGTAAACAGGCTCATCATGGCACCACGGTTTTCCGGAGGATTTACGTTAAGCACAATGGCGCGGATATTTGAGGATGTGATAGTAATAAAAAATCCACCGATAACACCGGTAATCAATGGACCTATCATATCAGCAGCACCTGGGGTTTTACTCATTGGGAAATGAATCATGATAAAGAAAAATGACATTCCAATAAGAGTAGTTATTCCGCAGTACAAGGGGAGGTATGACTTGTTTTTTTGGTGAAGCCAATTACCCGTGAAACCTCCAACGAACCCTCCAAGAATCATACCTGCTCCGATAACCATGGAAAGATTTGTTGCCACTGCAATAGAAACATTTTTCTGAACGGAATAAAAGGTGATGATCCAGTAAGGAACAACTCCCCAGCCAATGGTGCCTGGAATGCTCTGCATAAAGAAATACAGGTTGGTTCGATTACGGAATATTCGGATGTAGTCGCTCAATTTAATCCGCTTTAAATAGGCAATCCCCATATCTATCTCTTTGCGGATAGCGGCTTCACCTCCTCCCCTGGATGGTTCAGTGCAAGTGAACCAAAAAATTGGAATCAAAATAAAATTTGGTAAAGCTGCTAAAACAAAAGGTAGTCTCCAACCTTGGGATCCAAATAGCTCAATTGAGGAACCTCCAAGATTTCCGGCCATCAACATACCAATTACCATCCCAAGCCCTTCCGATAGTCCAATCCATGCAGCTGCAGTTGATCGCTCCCTATCAGATACCAGGTCCCCGATCATGGAATATATAATGGGCAATAAACCTCCAATTCCCAGTCCTGTTAATGCCCTTACAATAAGTAGTTGTTCATAAGTCTTGACATATCCTGTAAGCAGACATGGAATTTCACCCAAAACTATGGTTAGCACGACCAGTCGTTTTCGATTGTAGCTGTCCGTGAAGTATCCCCAAAGCAAAGCAACACCAGCCCCCAGAAATATAAAAATGGAAGAAATCAATCCGACGTCGGCAGCACTTTTTCCAAATTCCTCCATTATCAATTTAACGTTCGGTGCAATCAACATGGAATCTGCCGTCAAAAACACTGCCATAACCAACATTAAAAACAAGGTTCGAACCTGGTCTGCTTCCCTGTTTTCCAGATCCTTCATTCCCATCGCTTTTGCTAAATGACCTAACATGCGGTCTCCTCCCTGTTTATGCTTGCATATATTAGATAATCAATCTCAGCTTCCGTTCTTCAACAATTTGCTCGCCCCTTTCCACGGCATAACTCACGGCCGGTTGGGTAATTTTAAAACGTTTGGCCAGTTCGGTGCAGCTGTATCCCAGTTTTCGGCATGCCCAGTACATAAAAACACTGCGGGCCATAACGATGTGCTTTTTCCGGCTTTTGGAATAGAGGTCTGCCTTTTTTAACCCGAATTTTCTGGATGCCTGTTTTTCGACATCTGCGTAATCCACACCACGGGTTTTTAATTCGTAAGCCTCATCTACCGGTTCCTTGGCCTTGGACAAAACCATGGAAACGAATTTGTAGTCTCCCAGAATCCTTTCATCCCCTTTTGCTTTTTCAGCTCCGGCCTTTCTCAGTTTTTTCAGCTCAGTCCATCCTCCGGCACTCCGAATCAATCCACCACCGGTCAATTCCCTGGTTTGCCCGGATTGGTATCCCTCCGTGACAAAAGCAAGGTATTCCCTTTGAGCGTCGCCCACTTTTTTGTCAAACCGGGAGAGAACGTACCTGGTATCTTGCCATTGGATGTCGGCTTCCCCCAGCAAAGCACCATGTCCGCAGTATTTGTATCTTGAAAGGTTAGGGAGGGATGTGACCAGTTTGTCTCTTAACGGTTTCAAATGGATGTATCGAATCAATTCCTTTAGATATAAATCCTCTTGACACAGAACGGATTTAAACCGATTTTGGAATAAAGGACCGTTTCGGTTGTGTTTCTTGTTAAAGGAGACCACATAGCCGGTTAAAAGCCTTCTCATCAAGTAAGAGAGCCCCAACCCACCGCTTTTCATCAGGAGGTGGATCTGATTAGACAGCAAACACCAGGCATAGCAGGACATTTGAGTTGAAGGCATTAGACTGGAAAGGCGAAGTAAAAAATCGTCTTTGTCCGAATCATTCAGAAAGATTTTTCTTCGTTCAAATCCGCGGATGATAACGTGATTTAACGATCCGGGGTAATCGAGACGTGCTTGTCGGGGCATTATTTACTCCATCCGCTAGAGGTTGGATTAACTGGTTAAATAATTAAACTATTGGTTTTAGAGAGATACTTTAACAAATTCAGATACTGAGTCAATCAACTTTTATGGATTTATGGACGTCCCAGGGAGAATGATGGCAAATAAAATAGTTATCGTTGGAGGAGTCGCAGGTGGTGCAACAGCTGCTGCTCGGGCCAGGCGGCTAGATGAAAAGGCTGAAATTGTTTTGTTGGAAAGAGGAGAATATATTTCGTTCGCAAATTGCGGGTTACCCTATTATATCGGAGGGGTGATTAAAAAACGGGATAGTCTCCTGGTTACAACCCTGGAGGATTTTTCCAACAGGTACCGGATCGATATCCGCAATTTCAGCGAGGTCACAGCCATTGATGCTGAAAAAAAAGAGGTCGTCATTAAAAAGGTGCAAACAGGTGATATCTATCGCGAATCCTATGACAAACTGATTCTTTCACCCGGGGCAGATCCGATAAAACCTCCTTTGCCCGGAATAGACCTGCCTAATATCTTTTCCCTTCGCAATATCCCTGATACAGATCGAATCAAGGAGTTTGTGGACTCCGCCAAGCCGACTGCAGCTGTTGTTGTGGGTGGTGGGTTCATAGGGCTTGAGATGGCTGATAACTTGGTGCATCGCGGTGTGAAGACTACTGTGGTTGAGATGCTGGATCAGGTCATGGCGCCCTTGGATATTGAAATGGTTTCCATGGTTCATTCCTATCTCAGAGATAACGGTGTTGCCCTGGAGTTGGGAAACAGTGTGACCTCCTTTGAGAAAGGGGAAAACGGAATTCAGGTGGCAACTTCCTCCGGCAAGGTAATCGAATGTGATTTGGTCATCCTGGCCATCGGTGTTAAGCCTGAAAGTGCGTTGGCAGAATCAGCAGGTCTGGAGCTCAATATCCGTGGCGGGGTTAAGGTAGACCAGGCATTGCAATCTACAGCGGAGGACATATTCGTTGTGGGTGACGTTATTGAATCCACCAGTTTTCTGACCGATCAGCCCATTATGGTACCACTTGCAGGACCCGCCAATAAACAGGGGCGCATTGCAGCAGATAATGCTTCGGGCAGGAACTCAACATATAGCGGTATTTTAGGGACATCCATTCTCAAGCTTTTTGATCTGACCGTGGCTTCCACCGGAATGAACGAGAAGATGTTGAAACAGAAAAACATTGCATATCAAAAGAGTTACACCCATTCTTATTCTCATGCCACTTATTATCCGGGAGCAGAGCGTATGGCTTTCAAACTATTGTTTGATCCGGAAGGTGGCAAGATCCTGGGCGCTCAAATTATTGGCAAAGAAGGAGTCGACAAGCGAATCGATGTTATGGCAACAGCCCTTTATGCAGGATTAAGTGTTTTTGATCTGGAAAAACTGGAGCTGGCTTATGCCCCGCCCTATTCTTCTGCCAAAGATCCGGTGAATGTTGCGGGATACGTGGCAGCCAACATCCTCAAAGGGGATTTAAAAACGGTGAATTGGGATGAATTGTCAGACCTGGATCAGGAGAAGACAGTGTTGTTGGACGTCCGGGCAAAGCCTGAAATAAAACTAAACGGAGCGATTCCGAACGCGGTGAATATTCCCGTGGATGATTTGAGAACGGCAGTGGATTCGCTGGATAAGGATAAAACGTATGTGGTTTTTTGTGCCATTGGGTTGAGAGGGTACATTGGTTACAGGATTCTGTCCCAGTTGGGATTTGACGCCTTGAGCTTTTCGGGCGGGTACGAACTGTTTAAGTTCATTGAAAACGGTTGAGGGGGGAGGACTGACACAATGCAAGTTGGTGGATCCGCTTCGTTTGATCCACCCTACAAACTGTAAAGTTTTTCGCAAAAAGTTAAGCATTTAGAGTTATGATGTCAGGTGGATCAAGGAGTGAAGTGAGAAGCGAGATATACAGCTTCGAAGGGATCCACCTCCGGTTCAGGATGACAAACGGTCCCATTCTTCTTAACTTAATGATAACGGCCTCCGTTACCCTGTCTTGATGTTACAATTGAAAACTAGAGATCATTTGCTGCAAATGAGATGAGTTTACAGCCAGTTTTTCAGCAGTGCTTGCCGATTCTTCCGAGATGTTTGAATTCTGTCTGACCACATCATTAATACGATTAATACCCAGGTTGATCTCTTTGACACCTGCACTTTGTTCTTTGGAAGATGCTGAGATTTCGCCTATCAGGTCATTGATCTTATCCATGCGTTCGCTGATAGTGGTTAGGGATTCTGCCATTTGATCAGCATTTTTTACTCCATTTTCCACTTCGTTAATGGAATCCTGAATCAATTCCGTGGTATCCTTGGCGGCAACGGAACTTCTTCCGGCCAGGCTTCGTACTTCCTCAGCAACCACAGCAAATCCTTTCCCGAATTTTCCCGCTCGAGCTGCTTCAACAGCTGCGTTCAAGGCAAGAAGATTGGTTTGAAAGGCAATTTCATCAATCACTTTAATTACTTTGCTCACCCCAAGGCTTTTTTCATTAATGTTGGCCATGGATTGAAGCATGGTTTCCATGCGTTGGTTACCCAGTTGCACTTCACTAAGCGCTTGCCCGGTCAATTGCCTTACTTGTTCCGAACTTTCGTCATTAGCTTTGGACTGGTTTCCAACAGTTTCCATGGAGGCTGAAATTTCCTCCAAACTGGAGGCTTGCATGGAAGTCCCCGAATCCAGGGATTGAGCGGAGACATGCATCTCCTGAGAACCGTCGCTGACGCTGTTACTGGCCGTCATTACCTGGGAGATAAGCTCTTTTACAATAGAGATGGACCGATTGACGGTGTTTTTCAAGCTTCCAAGTTTACCTTCATATTCGCCTTCCACAAGTCTGGTCAGATCGTATTCTGCAACACCGGCCATGACGTAATCCACTTCATCGATCGCCTGGGAAAGCTCATCAGCCATTTTTTTGGAGGATTGCTGTTCGGCTTCCAGGTTTTGTTGGCTTTTAAAACTGGTTTTTTCATAAACCATCTGAAAAGCAATCATAGTAAGAAACAGGATTAAATAATTAAGGAAAGCACCGACCAATTCTGCTTTTTCTACTTCCAAACCCCAACCGCCCATTTGCATGGCAAAGAATATAGTGTAGGCAACGGTGATCGCCACTCCCCAGAAAGTCCCGGAGCGGAAACCGGCCATCATAAAACCCAAAAAAGGAATGGCAATATACCAGAGTGTCACCTGGGTCATAATTCCCCCAAAATGAATAATCAGGGAATTAAGAAGCATAAAAAAGATTAAGGTGATGACGTTACCGGTAATGACCAGGGATTTACTTTTTTTCAACAGGGGCAACATAAAAGGCATGATGGCGCTGCAAATGAATATCGGAATCGATGAATCAGCAAGATTCACTGCAATCTGCCTGAAACCCATTAATATGGATATAAAGAAAATAAATACGGAAATACCCAAAGTGATTTTGGCTCTGCTGTGAACCAGGGCATTTTGTTTTAATTCATCCGGAATGAGTTTTTCGCTTAACGCCATGATCTATCCTGTTGCTGATTAAGATTATTTTGATCAGTTTTGAACTGTTATCCTGTTTCTAAAAGAAACAGGTATCTAAACAATATTGTATACCGCATTAGATTGAAAACTCAATATTCGTTTCCACGTAGGCCTCAGTAATGCACTCCTGAAGGCTTTATCGTCATATTGCGAAAAGAATAGAGGCTGAAATGGAAAAAATATACCGAGGCTACAAGCATTTTAAGAGAAAAGTTTGTTTGCTGCAGTTATAGGTAATGATTTAAAACGCTACATAATTAACTTAACGAAGCAGTAAGCGACAGGATTTTGGTACTGATCGGTTTGGTTTTGGTGAGTGAAGGTCAATCACCAAAACCGCTTTTCCGGTAGGTTATTTCAGACGGAAGTTGGCAATCATGTCTTCCAGGTGAGATGAGTGTTCAGCAAGAGTTTGTGCTGTTTGAGCCGATTCCTCCGAGATAGCGGAGTTTTGTTGCACCACTTCATTCACTCGTTGAACGCCGAGGTTTATCTCTTTAACACTTTGGCTTTGCTCGTTGGACGATGCCGAGATCTCTCCGATAAGATCATTTACCTTGTCAATTCCGTCGCTGATGGAAGTGAGGGATTCAGCCATTTGATCCGCATTTTTCACCCCGCTTTCCACTTCAACAATGGAGCTTTGGATCAACTCAGTGGTATCTTTAGCAGCCACAGAGCTACGTCCGGCAAGACTTCTGACCTCTTCGGCCACGACAGCAAATCCTTTCCCGAATTTTCCGGCCCTTGCAGCTTCAACAGCAGCATTGAGAGCCAGAAGATTGGTCTGAAACGCAATTTCATCAATGACCTTAATTACCTTGCTGACCCCCACGCTCTTCTCGTTGATCATCGACATGGAACTCAACATGGTTTTCATTCGTTCATTGCCAAGTCGAACTTCATTGAGTGCCTGACCGGTCAACTGCTTGACCTGCTCGGAACTGTCGCTGTTTGCCTTGGACTGACCACCAACTGTTTCCATGGAAGAAGATATCTCTTCAATGCTGGCTGCCTGTTCAGATGTCCCTGAAGCAAGTGATTGCGCGGACAGATGCATCTGCTGGGAACCGGTATTGATCTCTTTACTGGTATCGATCACCTGCGCGATCAATTCTGTCATGATGGTTAGGGAACGATTGATGGTGGACTGCAATTCACCCAGGTTGCCATCAAATTTACCAGTGACGGATCGGGAGAGATCGTATTCAGCAACTCCTCTCATAACATGGCTGATCTCATCAATCGCATGTGACAGCTCATCAGCCATTTTTTGAGATTTTCTCTGTTCAATTTCAAGGTTTTGCTGACTGGAAAAACTGGTTTTTTCGTAGATTAGTCCTAATACCACTGTTGCGATGATAAGAACCGCATAGTTCCCATAAGTTACCGCCAGGGAAGCTTCAGGAACAATCATTTCGACACCCGCAGACTGAGCCAGAAAAATTCCCAGATACCCAAGTGAAATCAGGATTCCCCACACAAATCCGGAACGATAACCAGCCATCATGACGCCCAGAATGGCAATAACCATGTACCAGGGAACCGTTTGAGCAGGGACGCCTCCAAATTGTGTAATCAGGAATGTGATCAGTACGAATAAGAGCAAGGTAACATAGTTGCCGGAAACCAGAGTCGATTTGGATTTCTTTAATAGGGGAATGATAAACGGAAACATCGCTCCCACAACAAGAATCGCTACCCCGGACATAATAAATCCCAGGGAGATCTGTCGGAATCCATTGCCAAGGGCCATTAACACCATAAAAAACGATACTCCCAGGATAATCTTTGATCTACTGAAATCAATTGCGTTTTGCTTTAACTCATCCGGGATCAAATTGTTTAGAAGTTTCATAATTCCAACCTATTGTTTTTACTTTATTTTTAACTAACTCGAATGATCGATCGGCGGGTGTTTATCCTTCAAAATCGAAACATATGGATGTACTCTACACCATGGTTTAACAAACACTCAAATAATCCGGCAGAAATAACATAACTAGTTACAATTAAATAGGAAATTTTAAACCATTCAGAACAGAAACAATACAGGGTTACATCGTTTTATAGTTTACCAAATGTATGGAAAAAATTTGTCAGGGTCTGGACTTTGAGAAAACGAAATGAGATTGGATAAATCATAAAACCAAATCAGAAAATCTATTGGTTTCAGGTGATTATGACGACGGCTTGACAGATTTTTTTTATGGAGGTAATTTTATAATTAACTTTATATTATAAAGTACTTTGCAAAACGGAGAATTTTATGAAAGAGATCACTGAAAATCAAATTGACAAGTTATTAAAGGATGTGGCGTCGATCAAATCAGCGTTAGCGGAGAATAAGCCTGTTCTTAAGCAATTGCTGTTGCCCATTCATTTTCGAATTATTTCATTAATCGGTGGTTTAGCCATCATCGGGCTTTCGATTTTGTATTATTACCTGTTGGAAAAATACGGGAGTTATTATGACATTCCGGGGAGTCTGCGTACAATGTCTCTGTTGCTTGTGATAACAGCTTACATTCTGGTTGTTGTCTTAAAGCGGTTTCTCTGGGTGAAATCGATAAAAAAAATGGATAGTGATTATACCTTTGGAAAAATCATCAAACAGATCTATTCCTACCAGCTGTTTCATGTGTGGATACCAATCCAGCTGATTATGGCTTTTTTCATTGGGTATGCGATTTACTTTGATTATGAACGGTATATTGTCTCCGTTGCGGGCATTGGCATAGGCATTATATATAATTCAATAGGAGGTATCACTAAAATCTGGCAGTATCTGGCGACCGGCTACTGGTTGATAGTCACAGGAATGCTGCCGTTTATTTTACCTGGAGCACCAGCTTTGTTGCTTCTGGCATTATCCATGGGAGTGGCTTTAATACTGTTCTTTTTAATTAGTGGGAGATCGCTGGAAATAGAAGAGGAGGAATAAGATCGTGGCCGAACTGGACAAAATTGTACACGAAAGAGCCCGGCTTATGATTCTCACCTATCTCGCAGCGAATGCGGAAGATAAGATCAGTTTTAACGAACTGCAGGAAAAGTTTAATTTTACTTCGGGCAACTTATCGATCCAATTGAAGAAATTAAAGCAAGCAAAGTATGTTCGCATTGAAAAAACGTTTAAAGACAATAAACCCTTTACAACTGTGTCTCTGACACTGGCGGGTTCGGAAGCCCTTCAAAAATACATAGGTGAAATGGAGCAGCTGATTGGTGCTCTGAAACAATAATAGCGGTATATAAAATGAAAAATCTTCTCAACAGGTTGTCCCTGTACTTTGAAACCGTTCCCGATCGATTGCGGAGTAAGAAGTTAATAGTATTGTTGCTGTTTATCCTGGGAACAGCTTTCTTTTTTTATGGTCTTGTATATAAATACAAGATGGATATGACTCTCGAAAGCTGGTTTGATGAGAGTGACCCTATCAAAGTTGCCATGGATAAATTTCATGCAGAATTTGGCAGCGATGATGGAATCTTCCTTGTTTATAAACCGGCGGACGGGAATGTTTTTTCGAGTAAATCTCTGCAGGTCGTGCAAGGCATTCGAGACGATTTACTCAATTTTCGACTTACCCATGAAGATCCTTCAAAATCGATGTTGAACCATATCACCCGAATCAATTCGCTGGTTAATGCCCCGGTATTGAAAGTGGAAGGTGATTCACTGGTATCAAAACAGCTGGTGGGAGTCCACATTCCGACTAATTTGGAGGAGCTTGAACAGATCAGAAAAACCGCCCTTTCTCAGAAGGACTTTCCTCTTTTATATTTTTCCAAAGATTTCAAATATGGAGGACTGTTCATTGAAACAGATTTTGGCACCATACCGGTGAATCAATCTGAAGATGAAAACGAGGAGTTCGACGAACTTGGATTTGGTGAGAATCTGGAAGTTGATGACAACATTATGGCCGTCGATGAAACGGCCACGGCTGAAAGCATTAAATTTAAATCAACGGAGTGGAATGAATATATTGATTTAATGAAGGAAATTAAAGCAGTAATCAATAAAGAAGAATATGCCGACCATCTGACCTATTATCCAGTCGGAAATGCACCACTGATGGATTACGGTATGGAGCTTATGGCCCAAATGCCGGTTCTCTACATTGCCATGCTGCTCGTTATCGTCGTTTTGTTGTGGTTCCTGTTCAGATCGTTTAGTGCGGTTAGTTGGCCTATTACCATTATTGTTTTGAGTGCTGTCTGGACGGTAGGGATAACCTTCTGGCTGGGCGTGACCATCACCACGATGGTGGGACTGACAGTGATGTTAATTCTTGCTGTAGGGACAGCCGATGCTATTCATATTTTGTCCGGTTACATGTTTTTCAGAAAAGAAAACAAAAACCATGAGACGGCAATGAGATTGGCATACCGGAAATCTGCAATTGCGTGCTTTCTTACCACCTTTACCACAGCCGTGGGAATGTTTTCGTTGACCTTCACTCAGATTGAGCATATCAAGACTTTTGGGTTTATGTCGGGTTTGGGAGTGATAATGGCTTTCTTTTTCACCCTGTACCTGCTTCCGTTGCTAATGGATTTTTGGCCACCGGTTGTGAATCCGGAGCGCCGGCCTTCTAAATTTGCAATATTGCGCTGGATTGGGCAAGTGATTAACAATTTCGGGAGGATTTTGAGCCACATAGGGAAATATATCCCTGACTTCACGGTCTATCTTCAAAAGCTTCTGGATGGCGTCTTACCCTTGGTCAAGAAAAATCCTTATGCCTATACGGCTGTGTTCCTTTCGATATTTGGGGCCTGTATGTATGGTGCCACACAGGTAAAAGTGGATTCAAATATCATTGAGCAGTTCAAGGAGGGGACTGCAATTCGAAACGTTTATGAGGTTGTAGATGAGCATATGATGGGAACCCAAAACATGGTCATACTCATGGAGATGGGAAGCCCCAATGCTTTTCATGATCCCTTTGTTCTAAAATCCATGGACAGGTTGCAGCAAACCATCGCCAGTAAATACAACCACCTGGTTGTTCGTACGAACTCACTGGCGGATGTGGTGAAGGATGCTTACCAAACGTTAAATGAGGACAGACCCGAGATGTATGTGATCCCTGATAACTCAAGGATGCTTTCCCAGACCTTGTTTATGTTTAACAATGCCAATCCCGAGGACAGGCGTAAACTGGTATCTGATGACTACAGTAAGTCCCATATCAGTGTTCAACTGTATAACGCGGGGTCATTTGAATATATCAAGATGTTTAAGGAAATGCGTCAGGATATAGACAAAACCATGAATCAGCTCAAAACCGATTATCCGGATATGAAAGTTACCATTACCGGCGGATTGGCTTTGATCATGGAATTGTCAGATTACATTTCCTGGTCTCAGATCAAAAGTCTCAGCATGGTGATTGTTGTTATCAGCATCATATTGATCTTTGTCTTCGGTTCTGTTCGGGCCGGGCTGATTTCCATTATCCCCAATCTGATTCCGGCGACAGTAACCTTTGGACTACTGGGGTTGCTGGGAATGCCACTTGATTCCGATACAATGGTTATTGCTCCTGTCATCATCGGTGTGGCCGTGGATGATACCATTCATTTTATCACTCACTATCGAGGTGAGGTTCTGCTGGATGGTGATATTGAACGTGCCCTGAGAAACACTATCAAAGAAGTGGGACAGGCCATAACCTTTACAACACTCATTTTAGGGTTGGGATTTAGCATCATGATGTTTTCATCTCACATGGGAACTTCCAATATGGGCAAATTCGGTTCCTTGGCTATCTTTGCAGCATTGATTTGCGATTTGTTGATGCTGCCGGCTATGATCCTGATCTTCAAACCACGATTCGCAAAACAAGCGAGTGTTCAACCAGCCGCATAATACTGCAGGACGGGTAACTCTTTTACCCGTCATTGATTCATAATAAAGATATTGAGCCGATCAATGGAGGTATCATGAAAACTATTAACAAATTGTTTGTTATTCTTCTGGTAATTACTTTTTTTACTCCCGGGCTTTCAGCGCAAACTGCCAGGGACATCATGGTTGAGGTGGACAAGGTTTCCCGTGAATCCTCTTCTTCATCCGTTCAAAAAATGAAGCTTTCTACCTGCAAGTATGGGGTGGTGAAGAAAAAAATGCGTTGTGTGGAAACTCCCAGGGTCAAGGTAATGGAGAGCGTTTCCATGGATACAGGTGTTGAGGGCAGGGACACCCGTTCCATTTCCATCATTCTTGAGCCAATTGGAGAAAAAGGAATCGGTATGTTGACTTATGATTACGATGCAGCAGACAAGGATGCTGATACCTGGCTTTATTTATCTGCCCTGGGGAAGGTGAAGCGGATGATCTCCAGCAGTGAAGACAGTGATGAAAGCGGCAGTTTTTTCGGAACCGAATTTGCGATTGAAGACGTGGAACTAAACAAGGTCGATGATTATACCTATAAGTTATTGAAGGAAACCACATATGCCGGGAGGCCCAGCTGGATTATCGAATCTAAACCGACACCAAAGCGAGCCAAAAAATCGAAATATGGAAAGTCCATTTCCTGGGTCGACAAGGAAAGGCACCTGGTGCTGAAAGTGAATCTTTACAATCGTCATGGAAAACCCTACAAACAGCTTACCATGCGGAACATTAAGAAGATAGACGGCGTCTGGGTAGCACGAAACTTGACCATGAATAATCGTATCACTCGCAGGGTGACGAACATGGACATGATCAGCGTGGCTTTTAACATGGATGTGCCCGAGGATTTCCTCACCCAACGTACTTTAACTGATTTTGCCTTCAGAGAAAGAGAACTCGCCAAACTGAGAAAGTATATTCAATAAGCGGTATGATGAAAGTATTTTGGGTGGTGTTGCTATTGCTGTTGAATATTCCGGCTTGGGCCGAAGAGCCTGCGGATTTTCCGGAAAATGATCTGGAGTTTTCCGAAGAGGCATTCGGTTTTGAGGAGGAAGACGATGAGCTTGCCTTTGATGATGAAGGGGAATTGGAACCGGACTTGGAAAACAAAGAACAGGATAAGCCAGGCTCTTTTTTTCAGGAGTTTTCGGCTGCATCCCGGTTTACATTAAAACATGAAGCTTCCTATAAAACCGTAAAGCCCGAAAAAACCGTCAACAACCGTAGCTCCTTTCGATGGGAATTTTCCAAATTTTTTGGGAACTATTTCTTTCTCCAGTTTGATACCAAGCTGAATGCCTTTTGGGGCAACGATCATCGGGCTGAAGCCGAGGATAAGGATCCGCTCTTGGAGACCAATACCAAAGAAGGTTTTTTGCAGATTAGCGCCGGTGACACAAGTGTCAAAGCAGGTATCCAGATTCTCATCTGGGGGGAATCCGATGGGGGAGCCATTACCGATGTGATCAGTCCCAGGGATTATTCGGAACTGTTTTTCATTTCATTGGAAGAATCAAGAATTGGACAGCCGATGGTGGTTTGGGACCAGTTTACCGATTTTGGAGACTGGAGCCTGTTTTATATTCCCGATCCGGAATTTAATGAACTTCCAGAGGAAGGAACAGCATATTATTTTGATACATTTGCAGGAAATGCCGAATTTCAGGATGAGACATCGGACGAACCGATGCATGAATACGGATTGCGCTGGAAAAAGACTTTTGGCAAAAGTGATGTGTCATTAATGATAGCCAGCCTGATCGAAAACAACTATGCGTACAGAAAGGATGGTACTACGGCCGGTGGAAAACACTTAATTACCAAAACCAAACAACGTTTTGCCATGACCGGGATTGCTTTTAATTATGTGACTGGTAACTACTTGTTTAAAGGTGAGTTAGGCAGAAAAGCACCTCAATCCTTTAACGATGCTTCGTATCAAATTGTGAAAAGGGATGTTTCCGATGTGGCGCTGGGGCTGGAATACTCGCCGGGTGGGAGTTACACTTTGGGGATGGAAGCCGTGAACAGCCATATCCATGACTGGAATGAAGAACTGGTCGGGACCGATGAAAATACCCGGTCGCTGGTGATCAGCTGGAGTGATACGTTTTTGAATGAAGATCTTTCCATCGACTGGTCCACCAGTTATACCGAGCCCAGGGTCGCATTTTTTCACTCACTGCGAAGTTCCTATAAATGGAACGATCATATTACCTACGAATTGGAAGGCTTCTATCCTGATATTGCCGATGAGGATAACAGCTATTGGATCTATCGCGATGAAAAGCGGATTACCTTAAAGGCTCAACTGCAATTCTAAGGAGACTGATGGCCGGAAGGTCTCTTTTCTCCCGGGTCAGTTTTCCAGAACATTCGGCCAGGGCTTTGGTGTTTGGTGAGAAGTCGTCAGGTAGACGTCGTGTCCTGTCTTTTTTCCAACGGAAAGGGCCAGCTGGCACTGGCCTTTTTTATGTTTTTTTTGTTCTGGGGAGCAGGTAAGTAAAGGCAATGGCAATAGCCACGGCGATGAGAAACCAGGTAAAGGCGCTTTCCGGTGATCCGCCACGGCCCGGATCTGCCAGCCATCCGCCAATAAACGGGGAAATTCCCGCAACACACCAGGCAAAACCCATTAGCAAGCCTGATACTGTCCTAGTGTGCTTGGGCATTAGCCTGCTTCCATAGGTCACACCGACAACGTTACAGGTGCTGCCGGAAAATCCCAGAAAAAACAGCAACAAGGCTATGGCAAGGTTGCTTTCAGATTCAAATGTTGCAGTCAGGGGGAGTAGAATTGCCAGGGCGGTTAGTCCTCCCAGCATTACCTGTCGTGGTCCGTATTTGTCTGCCAGGTGCCCGGCAGGCAGCAATCCTGCACAGCCACCCAAAACCATTACCAAGTGACCTCCTCCATATACCATCCAGGTTGAAGCTTTCTTTCCCAGAAGCAGTTCAGGCAGCAAAAAAACCTGAACCATGTTGATACCGGCAGCGCAGACCATGACAATGTAAAGATAGGTAAGAGGTCGTCGAAACCCTTTGGTTGCAGACCAAAAACTGATTTGCAGCTCAGTTTGCTTCTTTGCGGGGGGTGAGAATAATAAAAGCATGCCAATGGCAAATACCGCCATAACAATCATGATTGCAGGTTTTCCATCAGTGGCGAAGTAAATTTTGGTGAACAGCAGCTGTGAAAAGGCGTACCCGACAAATCCACCGGAAAGAAAAAGAGCTGTGAGCTTGCCTACTTTTCTCGCGGAGAGACTACTGGCTGTTCCTGTTCCGCTGGGATGGTAAGCCGATGAGCCCAGAAAGGTCAGCATAATCAGCAAGCCCATCAGCCAGTAATTGGCATTATCAATATAGGGTATCAGCAACACAGACGCTGCTGCAAGCACACCGAAACATAACAAGAAACGGCTCCAGCCCTTGTCACCTAAATATCCGAAGAAAATCTGCAAACTGTTTCCAACAAAACCTCCAATAGATACAATCAATCCGGCTTTCACCAGGTCCAGATTTGCCAGGGTCTTATAAATCGGCCAAATACCTGTAAAGCTGTCCACAGTAAAATGTCCGAGCCATAAAGCAACAAGCACTGCGTATGTTCGATTTTTGGAAAAAGCACCGTCACTGGCAATAGCTACGTTTGTCATAGTTTCCTCTTCACTTTTCTCTGGCTGATTTGAATAAAAGTGTGTACTTTTTAAAAAAACGTAGCACTGTTTTGGTATCAATAATAGATAATATTTTTTAACAACTTTGTTTTTGTATGTGAACAATGAGTAAATGGGAAGGATTTGAAGAACTGGTGCAAATTGTTGACTGTGGCAGTTTTTCACGGGCTGCGGACGTTATGGGCGTCTCGAAATCACATATCAGTCAGAAGATCAGTCGTCTTGAGGACAGATTAGGAGCCAGGTTACTGAATAGAACAACAAGAAGATTGTCACTTACCCAAATTGGTGACGCATATTATCGCAGGTGTTCCAAAATAGTTGCCGAATTGGAAGAAGCTGAATCGGAGGTGACCCAGCTCCAGGCGGAACCGCGGGGTGTTATAAAAATAGATTGCGTCAGCGGACCTCTGGGTGAACGGTTTTTTGCCAAGGCATTTGCGGCGTTTCTGAGCAAGTATCCTTTGTTAAGTCTGGATTTACGCTATCACAAACACATCGATCTTAAAGAGGATGGTTTTGATCTGGCCATTGGTCTTCGACCGTCCGATTCCAATTTTATGACCCGACGGGTAACCCACGTGCACTTTCATATTTGTGCCAGCCCCGAATATTTTGAACACCATCCCGTGCCTCAAAAACCGGAGGATTTACTGGAGCATAATTGTCTGATTGGCGATTCCAATATCTGGCAGTTTAAAAAAGGTAAAAAAGAGATTGAAATCAAAGTTCACGGAAACTGGTATGCAAACAGTTCAATTTGTAACCTGGAATCAGCCCGGGCCGGGCTTGGTATAGCGAGACTGGCGACGTTTATGGTTTATCGGGCTTTCAAGGAAAAACAATTGATTCCTGTTTTGGAGGAATGGAAGGTTAAACACTCCGATGTCTGGCTGGTTTATCCTCAGAAGAGATTCCAATCCGCCAAAGTTCGGCTATTGATTGATCACCTCATGAGTTATTTTAATCCTGAGCCCCCCTGGAGGCAGTTATCTTCCTGGTGACGTTAAGGGCCGATCTTCTCAATTTTTACGGAAACAGCGTTAAGGACGGCATTGCCTGAAACCGGATCTACTTGATTGTGATCGGTTAAATCGTTCATACTGACCCCTGCATGTTGACTGGCCACTTTTTGATTGGTGCCGGGACGGTGATGTCCCCAGCCATGAGGCAAGCAAACGACTCCCCGCATGATATCATCTGTAATCAGCACTGTTGTTTCTAAAGCTCCAGTCGCTGATATGACATTGACTGTTTCCTTGTCCCGGATATTCAAATGCTCGGCATCGGCGGGATGCAACAGAAGCCGGCAGCGGTCTTTCCCTTTTAAAAGCCTGGGACAATTATGAAGCCAGGAATTTGCATCAAACAAATGCCTTCTACCGATCAGCAGAAACGATTCATCTGGGGAAGATACCCGGGAGAGTTCTTCATTTACCCGGGGAATGTCTTTAAGGAATATATCCGGGGCGCAGTTTATTTTTTTATCTTCTGTTGCCAGTCGATCCGGAAGAGATGGTTTTAAAGGTCCCAGGTCCAGGCCATGGGGATGCTTTTTTAACACTTCCAGCGAAAGTGCCAGCTCATGCCCGGCTTGAGCGCTGTATGGACCGGATTGCAGCATGAAATCAAGCATTTGGTCCGGTGAAGCGTCTTGACGCGGCTGCACGTCCAGCTTGTTGGCAAGCCGCTTTCCCAGTTCCGTATAGATTTCCCAATCGTGATAAGCTCCTTCCGCTTTGTTAAATAAAGGTGGGCTGTATTTGGCCACATTGCGGATAGCCAGTACGTTGAAAGCTATATCATAATGATCATGTTCCAAGGTGAAAGTGGGAGGCAGAATGATATCTGCAAAGCGGGTGGTTTCATTGATGTAAAAATCGAGTGAAACCATGAAATCCAGGCTTGAAAGTGCCTCCTCCAGCGCGGTTCCGTTCTGTGCCGTCAGTACCGGATTGGCAGCAGCGGTGAATAGGGCTTTGATTTGGCCTTCCCCTTCGGTTCTTATTTCTTCAATCAGTGCCGCGGTCGGTAGTTCTCCTCCAAATTCCGGTAATTGGCTGACTCTGGAATGCCATCTGGCGTAGTGACCAGGCTTTGAACCAAACCCGCCGATGGTGTCAAAAGCCGGATGTGTGAATAGAACTCCGCCCGGTTTGTCCAGGTTAGAGGTGACGATATTGATTAATTGGATTAACCATTGGCAAAGCGCACCAAATCGCTGGACGGATACTCCCATGCGTCCATAGCATACTGCTTTTTCCGCGTTAATGAATTCAGCGGCGATTCTTTGAATG
This sequence comes from SAR324 cluster bacterium, assembly GCA_028282825.1. Classification (GTDB taxonomy): domain Bacteria; phylum SAR324; class SAR324; order XYD2-FULL-50-16; family XYD2-FULL-50-16; genus JAHJTV01. Next base: position 9,426 of record JANQGZ010000004.1, on the reverse strand, counting down.
TCGGCTGCTGAAACTTCAGTGATCGGTTCGGCTTTTTCAGGTGTAAACGCTGATACAGTATTTCTGATCTTGTCCAGATCTTTGCAATATTCTGAAATAGCTGGTGATAAGGGATTGTTTTTTTCCAGGATGGAGTTTAATAAAGCCAGTAGAAACCAGGCATCAGTTCCTGGTTTGATGAAATGATGCTCGGTGGCTACATTTGCGGTTTCCGTCCTTCTTGGGTCGATAACGATCAGTTTGCCACCTCTTTTGCCAATCGCTTTCAATCTGTTTTTAGCATTAGGCAATGTCATCAGGCTTCCGTTGGAAGCAACCGGATTGCCGCCGATCATCAGGAAAAAATCTGTCTGTTCCACATCAGGGATCGGGATCAACATTTGATGACCGTACATTTTGTAGCTTACCAGGTGGTGTGGCAGCTGATCCAGAGATGTGGCAGAAAAGCGGTTTTTCGATTTTATCAATCCCAGAAAATGGCCTACATGGGTCATCATCCCATAATTATGCACACTTGGATTGCCCAGGTAAGAACCGATGCTATCGGGGCCATGATGTGAGCGAATAGCGGCAAACCGATCTGCTACGTTGTCCAGGGCCTCTTCCCAGGAGATCTCATGCCACTTGTCCCCGGAACGTTTGACTGGTTTGCGCAGGCGATCCGGATCATAATATACATCTTTTAAAACCAGGGCCTTCGGGCAGAAATGACCTTGGCTGAAGGGATCGTTTTTGTCTCCTTTGATTGAAATAATCTCGTTGCCGTTGTGGGTTATCTCAATGCCACAAGTCGCCTCACATAGGTGACAGGCGCGATAATGTTTTTCGAGAGAGTTTCCGTTGCTCTCCATGAGCTTCTCCTTGCCTTATCAATCGGGTTTTTTGGACTTCTCTTGTTTTTTCTTCCTAGAGGGGGGATTTTCGATGGTGGTTTCGTCCTTGATATGCTCCAGAATGGATTCGAGATTACGTTCATAGATCTCCAGCAATTCAATCGTTTTCATTAAATGGCGTTGCGGTCCTTTAGCTGCTTCCTTTAACACGCTGAGAATCTGTTGCGAGTTTTCGATCATCTTGAGGAATGAACGCTTGTCACGATTCAACGTTTGCTTATGGGTGATTAACACCATGGCCTGCTTCAGAAAAGGGAAGGCATGGATGTCCCCGAACAGATTGCTTTCGTTAAGCCTGTTGTCCCTGATCATGTTGGTGCATCTTTTAAATACCCCGTAAGTGGCATCAAACAGCTTTTTACTGCCGATATCCGAGCCGTCATATTGTGAGACACCCCGCATTAAATCCAGTTGCACGAGGTTCAGGGTGATCATGATTTTTTCTTTGTACAGAGTGGTTTCCGTATTGAGGTTAGGAATGGTTTGAACAATCTTCTCAACCAAAGGGTGCATCATGGGAAAGCGGGTAAAGAAATTGGCATAGGAAACGATGATGCTGATTTCATTGATGAAAGTCCTGTCTGCCGACTTGGTTTGGTCAGCTTTTACCTTTTCGTGAAAAACTTTTTTGATATGGTTAAAAGTACAGCCCTTTTGCCCGTGAATACTTCGCTTGATATAAGGATCACGACTGTAGCGGATCAGTTGTTTGATATCTCTTTTTTCATCTTCAATCAATTGCAGATACTGCGGAAATTCGTACTGCTTGGCATACAGATTTTTTGCAATTTCCTTGATTTCCTTGCTTCCGCTGGCTGATGCCGCTTCATATTCGCCACCCTGAAAAATCCGGAAATGCCTCATATATTCCCGATAGATTGAATGGAACCAGGTGGCATGAAACATACTTAGTCCGCCATTTTCCATCAAAACCAGGGCAACCTTTTTTAAACAGTCAAATAAAACATTCTGTTTACCTGTAATAATCCCACTGTTTTTCAGATCGATAAACTTCGTGATTCCTTCCAGTGCTCTGAATGCATAACTTTGTTCTTCAGATTCTGCAGCTTCCTTTATATGGCCACGAAAGTCCTTCATCTCCTGAATGCTCATCACCCCGAGTTCTGCGATTTCAGACGGATCAATTCTTCGTTTTTTCCCTTTAAATGAATTGTTGAATGACCTGATTTTCTCCCTGGCAGTTTCAATATTATACTTGGATGCCTTTTTACTGCCGATAAACGGGGCTCCGGAAAGCAATCGGCCCTTTTTCCCCTTTCTTCGCTTTTTTAAATCGGTTTCAATTTCAGTTTGCTGATTGCTGAAAAAATCCTTATCCGGTACCGATTTCTGGATTCTATGCAATTGTCTGAGAATATCGCTGTCGACTGGCATGGCTTTAATAAATTCTAATGTATCTGTTCAGCATGATTACCTCCGGTCTGTTTTCATCACGAAGGGCACGAAGCTTTATTCATTGAAGTGACGTCAAACCTAAAAAATCGGTAAAGATTAACCAGGTTTTTTTACTCCCCGGGTTTGGCAAAATCAGTAACAGTGGCGGCAATCCTGCATATGTCTATTCTTTTACTATTTTAGGTCTTTTCCCTGTGATCCCTGTGTCTCTGTGGTGAATAACCAGGTTCTAATACTGCAAAGGCTGAAGAGCAAATAGCTACAATGACGTTTTATACCAACGCCAAATCGAATTGTATACCAATGTCACGGTTTTTTCAGGGTGCAAGGTTAACAATCCTTTTGCCAGACTAAAACTGGTTTAATTATACCAGTTTTTCAGCAGTTGTCATTCGCATAAACAGATTTTGCAGGGCTGACAGTGTCTGTTACCTCAAATTGACGATTTGATAAAAACCATTAATGCAATGCGTCATATACTCTCTTTGGAAGACGATTTTGATTCATCAGGCGACTGTTGTGTATGGTATTATGACCAGCTTTTGTTTTGTCGATGAAACGGTTCGGCTTGTCGAAAAAGAACCTGGTTTTGAAGATAGTTGATAAGATGAGTTACAGGATTGCTTGAGAAAGTCCGCTGAATTGACAAATCATTCTGCTACAGCCAAAATGGCAGAATATAAAATTCGGTCAAAGCGGCTGATGTAAAATAGCATTTTAATTGCGTTTATATCTAAAACCATACAGTTAATCACCCGGTTGTCACCACTAATAGCAACGTTGCCGGATTTCTGTTTTGAAGCAGGCATACACAAAACATGAGAAGGGCATACCGGCGAGAATGATTAACCGGAACCATCCCAACGAGAATCGATGACCCATTTGCTCAGGAGCCACCTGTTTTCTATTCGAACCTGTTTCTTACTATCAATAGTGATTGCATTTTTCATTTCCGGTTGTTCTCAATCCCGGGTTAATCAAGATAAAACCAAAGGGCTGACTGCAGAAACAGCCGCAGTTGAAACAGAAAGCGGCGATGATGAGTTTTCGGAAGAGGAAGACGACGATTTTGATGAAATGGATGAATTCGAGGAGGAATTTGGAGATGCCACAGAGAATGAGGTATTTGATCCTTTAGAGGGTTACAACCGGGCCATGACGACCTTCAACGATAAACTCTATTTTTGGGTATTAAAACCCATTGCCCAGTGCTACCGCTGGATTGTTCCGGAATGCGTCCGAAAAGGAATTGATCGATTTTTTACCAACCTCATGTACCCAGTACGTTTTGTAAACAATGTTTTGCAGCTTAAAGTGAAGAATGCCGGGGAAGAGACTTTGAGATTTGTCACCAACACAACAATCGGTGTTCTGGGTTTTTGGGACCCGGCGAAAGAATGGTTTGATCTGGAAGCTCATGAAGAAGATTTCGGCCAAACTCTTGGTTATTACGGTGTTGGGGCGGGTCCCCATGTCGTCTTGCCGTTTTTCGGTCCTTCAAACCTGAGAGACGCCTTTTCCATGTATCCGGATACCAAATATCTTGATCCCAAGACGCTGTATCTGGAAACAACCGAGCAGCAGGTTGGTGTGGTCGTGTTTGAGGGAGTTAATAATGTGTCATTGCGTATCGGTGAATACGAAAGTATTAAAAAAGATGCCTTTGACCTCTATCTGTTTTTGAGAGACGGATACGAGCAAATAAGAATCAAAGAGATTGAGGAGTGATTATGAAGAAGCTTGTTGCAACGTTACTGATTTGCGGATTGACACTTACCCAAACTGTCAAGGCCGATGATCTGACAGATGTGAAACAGATTGTTGCCAAAAGTATTGCGATTGTTATTGATCTGGTAAAGGACAAGCAGATCGATAAGGCTACAAGAAACCAAAAAATTATCGAAACCATAGAACCCTTTTTTGATTTTGAATTCATGGCCAAAGTCTGCCTGGGGAAAAAGCATTGGAAAGCGATGACTCCAGCTAAGAGAAAGCTCTTTGTGGAACGTTTCGTAATGAGGCTTCAGGATTCATACCTGGAAAAACTGGATCTTTACACAGATGAAGAGGTCGTTGTCGACGAGGCAAAAAGGGTCAAAAAACGAATACATGTCGTTACCCACCTTGTGAGTAAAACAGACAAAATGGAGATGATCTACAAGTTCAGAAAAGCCAGGACCGGCTGGTTGGTATATGATATTGAAATCCTGGGCGTCAGTATTGTGCAGACCTACCGTTCCCAATTTGCAGGCTTTTTAAAACAAAACAGCATTGATGACCTGCTGGAAAAGCTTACCAAATCCGGTTCTTTCACCGTACCAACCGGTAATTAATCCGACTTTTAACAATAGGAAATGATGAGACGTTTTTTCAATTCTTATGTATTGGAGTATCCGCGTCTGGTGCTCGTGCTGATAATCGTGGCAGTGGCAATACTTGGATATCAATCCCGAAAACTGGAGATTGATGCCTCTGCTGAAACATTATTGTTGGAAGACGACAAAGACCTGGCTATGTCGCGATTATTCAACGAACGTTTTCGCAGTCAGGATTTTCTGATTATTACTTTCACCCCGGAAGGAGATCTGTTGGCGGAAAAAAATCTGGGCATCATTCGCCGTTTGAGAGCAGATCTCGTTAAACTGGAAAGGGTGGAATCCGTCACTTCAATTCTCGATGTACCGCTTTTGGAAAGTCCTCCTAAACCGGTTAGCGATCTGATAAAAGATGTTCCTACCCTTGAGTCGCAAGGGATCGATAAAGCCCTTGCCAAAAAGGAGTTCTTGAACAGTGCAATCTACAAGAGCAACCTGGTCAGCGCAGATTTCAAAACCACGGCTATCCTGGCAAATCTCCACGATGACAAAGCCTGGCAGGATTTTGTTAAACAAAGAAACCAATTGCGTGATAAGGAAAAAACCGGAACTATCACCGAAGAAGAAAAGAAAGAACTGGCACAAGTGATCGCAGATTTCAAGACTCACCGGGACAAAGTGAGAGATGCCGAGCACGAAAATATTGCAAAGGTCAGGGCAATTTTAGAAAGTTACCGCGGGGAGTCAGATCTTTTTCTGGGCGGCGTGACAATGATTGCCGATGATCTGATCACTTTCGTGAAAAGCGATCTCAAAGTGTTTGGTCTTGGGGTTCTGGTCTTCCTGGTCGTGATGCTCTGGATTATTTTTCGACAGTTGCGCTGGATTATCCTGCCAATTCTTACCTGTGGTTTTTCCGTAGTAACGACCAGTGGTTTGTTAGGTTTGTTCGGATGGGAAGTTACGGTGATTTCATCCAATTTCATTTCCATTCAGTTGATTATCACCATGGCAATTACGATTCACCTGATCGTGCGATACCGTGAACTGGTGATCAACAATCCGGGATCAGAGCAGCGTGAATTGGTCCTGGAAGCCGCCTATTCCATGTCTAAACCCTGCTTTTTCGCCATATTGACGACCATGGCAGGATTCAGTTCCCTGGTGTTCAGCGGAATCAGGCCGATCATAAACTTTGGTTGGATGATGACCACGGGAATCGGAATCTCACTGATTCTAACCTTTCTCATCTTTTCGTCATTCGTGGTGCTTTTAGAGAAAACCAAGCCCAACACCTCCTTCGAATCATTTTTCTCGTTTACCAAGAAACTGGCTCAGTATACCGAGAAATACGGAAAGGGTATTCTTATTTTCAGTGGATTAGTGCTGTTGCTTAGCATAGTTGGAGCAATCCAGCTGAAGGTGGAAAACAGCTTTATCGATTACTTTAAAAAAGACACCGAGATCTACCAGGGCATGGCTGTGATCGACCAGAAACTCGGGGGAACCACTCCCCTGGATGTGGTTATCGATTTCTCCGAAGAGGAGGAAAACAGCGAAACAGAGACCGAAGAAGATGACGAGTTTGCAGAGTTCGATGAGTTTGAAGAGGAGTTTGAGGCCGAAAAAGATGCAGCGCAATATTGGTTCACTTCCTACAAAATGGGTCAGGTGGAAAAAGTCCATGACTACCTGGAAAGTGTTCCTGAAATCGGAAAGACATTATCCTTGGGAACCATGCTCAAAGTTGGTAAAATACTTAATGATGGACAACCCCTGGATAATTTCCTCCTTGCCCTTGTTTACAAAGAACTGCCGGAAAGATTCCGCAAAATTATCCTGAATCCCTATGTCTCTGTAGAGAACAACCAGGCGCGATTTTCCGTTCGAATTGTTGATTCGTTACCGGAGCTACGACGCGATGAACTGCTGAAACGAATCAGGCATGATCTGGTAAACAAAGTTGGAATTGAAGATGATAAGTTATATCTGGCAGGCATGATGGTTATGTACAACAACATGCTGCAGAGCCTTTTTGATTCTCAAATCATGACGTTAGGGGCCGTGCTTGCGGCACTGATGTTTATGTTTATGGTCTTGTTTCGGTCCCTGAAAATTGCTTTTATCGCTATCTTCCCCAATGTCCTTTCCGTAGGTTTCGTGCTGGGTTTTATGGGATGGGCCGGCATTCCCCTGGATATGATGACGATTACCATTGCGGCGATCAGCGTTGGTATCGCTGTTGATGATACCATTCACTATATTCACCGCTTTATCAGGGAATTCGAAAAGGATAGAAATTATATTGCGGCCATGCACCGTTGCCACCAGAGTATCGGTTATGCCATGTACTATACCTCCATAACCATCATAATCGGTTTTTCAATTCTGGTGCTATCCAATTTTATTCCGACTATCTATTTTGGTATTCTAACGGGACTGGCCATGGTTATTGCCCTGCTGGCCGCCTTGACGTTACTGCCACAATTGATTGTATTGTTTAAACCCTTGGGCCCGGAGAAGTCTTATTAAATTAAGGAAAGCAGGTGAGTATGTCGTTTTGGGTGAAGAATGTAGGATGGGCAACTCGTTGCCCATTAACTGTTTATAAATGACTTTTGATCACGTTCCACCCGATGGGTAACAGAGTTACCTATCCTACGGTCAGCCTCGTGTGCCCACCAAGGGACTCGCCTGTCGGCGGGGTCGTAGCCCCGCCCTACCGCTTGATCTATTGACACATCAATTCGGATACACTTTCTTCCAGTCACCTTTATCCCGGGCATCTTCTACAACCGGAATCAACCGCATATTGCTGAATGATGACAGCAACCCGGCAATGGTGTGGTTAACTATCTCAAGGGCATTGTCAATAAGATCCTTTCGAAAGCCGGCGTTGCCCATTTCAAGAACAAATTCGGAGGTAATCAGTCGAGCCGCCACTTTGCCGAGTACAACTCTCTTTCTTTGTATCAGGTCAGGGTCAACTTTAAAATCCAACAGTTTTTTGAAATAATCGCCTGCTTTTTCAGTCAGCTGAAATCCTTTCAAAAAACTCAGAAAATTCGTTTCTTTGAACTTCTTCATCTCCTTTATAACGGCATCCGCGATTTGACTGTACATCACATCATTGGAGCCTTCAAAAATCTGAAACGGCCTGCTGTCCACAATGGCTCTACCGGCAATATGATCTCTGCGATAGCCCTTGGCCCCAACCAGCTGCAACAAGGACTGCGCCGATTCCTGCATCATATCTGTGAGAATAGCCTTGCTGGCATTGGCCTGGAGTCCGTAGGAAGTCAAATCGTTGCTTACATCCGAAACCCTGGTTGCATAGAAGCAGAGAGCAGAATTCACCGTGTGCCAGGCCTGTAGTTCAGACAGACGATGGGCGACCTGATCATAAGCGAGTAGACTTTTACCGCCGACAAATCGCTTCCGGCAGTGTTCCAGCGCTTCGTCCAACATGCGTTTAATAAAGCCGATACCAATACCTGACAGACGCAAGCGACTGCGATGCAAGAGATCCATCATCAATTTTACACCGCTGGATTGAGGAATAAGCCTGGCGCTTTCGGGAAGTTGCAGGTCCATTTTATTCAGACCGTAAGGTATCAAAAACAATCCCAGTTTGTGATAGTAGTCCTCAACCTCAATTCTCTGTTCCGGTTTGCTTTTTTCGCAAATGAACAGATCAATATCCCTGGATAGTTTTCCTCTGCCTTTATCTTTACGAGCTGTAACCAGCCAGAAATCAGCCAAGCCGGTTAGCCCTCCCCAGTGTTTGCTGCCTTTTAATGAAAAACCGGAATCTTGTTCCTGATAGCAGGTCTGCATATTGAGTGCGTCGGTGCCAAACTCTGGTTCAGTGATCATTAAACCACCAAGTTTTTTATGATTTAAGAATTGTTCAAACACATGTTTTTTTGCTTCTTCATGGCCATATTTGGCCACCGGTTCCAAAAAAAGTGATCCGTTAATGCCCATTGCCAGTCCCAGGGCAATAGATTGATACGAAATAGCTTCCAAAAGCGCCAAACATTGCGAAGGATGATCTCCCATGCCGCCATATTCAGTCGGGATAAATACTGATAAAGGAACCGATTCCAGTATCTTATCAAGAATTTCTCGCGGTAGACCTTCTAAATGGTTCACGGTTTCTACTTCCGGATGCTCATTCAGGATATTTCTCAGTGTGTTCCGGAAATTTTGGACAAACGATTCAAACTGAGGTTGACTCATTGTTAATCTCTTAAAATGGTTTTTGACTGGCAAACTCCCTGGTAAACCCTTTAATATTGCAAGAGTTGTACTACCCAATGTAAAAGTTTTCTCATCGGGCGTTTACAAAGCTGTCGGATTGCCATGGGAAAGCGTATCAGCTGAATAGAACGATCGGTATAACCTGTTTGTTTAAACTAATGAAATGACAGTGCATGTGTCTCTTTGTAGGACAAATATGATTCAATACTCTGTTTTTGAGACACTTAAAAGGATTGCACTTGTAAATTCACATTAAGGTAAATCAAGTGGATACCTTGCCGGACTGTGTTTCTATACAAGTTGGTGGATCCGCTTCGCTTGATCCACCTCTGAATTGTTAGTTATAACACAGCCGGTTCGCTTGATCCATTCGTCAGTATTGCTGCTCTCTTCGCACATAATTTTGAAAAAACCATTGGCAGGATAAGTCAACGAATCTATTGCTCTCTTAACCGCCAACCGCCAACCGCCAACCGCCAACCGCCAACCGCCAACCGCCAACCGCCAACCGCCAACCGCCAACCGCCAACCGCCAACCG
>JANQGZ010000067.1:0-4210 GCA_028282825.1 SAR324 cluster bacterium | reverse complement strand
CTCCTGATAAAAGTTGCAGTTTGAACAATTGTTAGTCTTTCGTTGCTCGATATCCGATGTAAAGGCATATCTGTCATCGTATGGCTTGTGAGCACACCATCGAACCACTGTTTGGCAATCAAAAAACGAGTTTTTACTGCATTACTTTATCACAGCCTAGTTCTTTATTCTATAAATTTTTAGCGCTGATGCGAGAACGAAGGGGTCAAGTCTTCTTTTGACTTACCTTGCCAAGTTGATCTTCAAGGGATTTGACTTTACTCGCAAAAATCGGATCAGATTCAATCTGTTTCTTGATTCGCTCAATGGCTGTTGATACCCCGCTGTAGCTGCTGAATTGAAAGATTTCTGCGATCTCATCAAGCTTGAGCATCGAATGGTTGCGAATTAGATAAATAGCCAAATCTCGAGGAGTATTATTGATACCACGTTTCAGATCCAGGATGTCCTTCTGTTGCAGTCCAAAATGGTGACATATTGTGTTTATAATTTGCTTTGACTTATAAGCCAGATCTTTTGTCGATGGTTTTTCCGGATGAACAAGAACGTTAAAAAACTGGTTTCTGATCTGATCTACGAATTCTTTGCTTCCCAGTATGGACGGCAGGTTTTTCTTCTTGAGGAATTGCTCTATGTCTTCATTTGCATCTTGTGATAACAAATCCTCCCTAGTGTAGAGACCATTTTTTTGCTTGATTTGGAACCGTTTCATCAAAAGATCTCGATTCAACCATGGATGTTGTCCTGTATTTGATAGGTAATCATTGTAACAACTCCATGGATAATCCTCCGGTTCCTTCGTCATGCCGGCTTTAACAGGATTAAAGCAGATATAGCGCAATAGTTGGATTAAATAATTGTCATCTCCAACCAGAATCGATTTAAACCTGCCACGAAAAAGGGGACCATCCAAACGATGACGTCTATTAAACCGTTGCGTATAAACACCATTGATATGTCTCATGCAGCGAGATAAATTGGCATCCGGTGTTTGAAGCAACAAATGATAGTGATTTGGCATCAAACAATACCCACAGATATGCACATTCCAAAGTCCGACAGCCTCTTCCATCACCTTTAAAAATAGCTTGTAGTCATCGTCATCAACAAAAATAGTTTCACCCCGACGCCCGCGGTTCATTACATGATACCAGGCGTCAGAATACTCAATTCGCAATGGGCGGCTCATAAGAGTTTGTTTGAAAGATGGTCCAAATCCAAAAAGCAAGCTGAAAGTAACATCTCGTTATCGTTTAGCAAAATAGCAAACATACGTCAAAAGAAGACTTGACCCCTTTTTTTGACCCCTTTTTCTTTTCATGACCCTTTTTCTTTTTTGCATGCGGGAATCTGAGAGGAAAAAGTCGGTAGAAATCCTTAAAATGCCATTTTTGGAAGTGAAAAGAGTGATTTAAGGTTTAAGAAGGGTTGGTTTTTTTATTATTTACTTTTTATTTACAGCTGCTTAGCTTGGCCCGATTCGAGTTCTGAATCTAAGTTCCATAGTGTTTGATTATATAATTACTTGTATTGACAATTACATTTTAGAAAGGTATCGGAACCAATTTTCTCCGGTTAAACATAAAAAATCCAATGCCTAAGACAGGCGAAATAAGTAAATTAAGTAAAATCAATAGTTTCAATTAATGATACTGATAGGATTTTTATGTTCAGAATCAGACGGTATTTTTTCCAATACCGATTTCTTGACATTAGAGATCGGCTTGTTCAATATCGGTTGAAAAATGTATTTCTACGATAAAATGAATTCAGATCGTACTGGTAAAGTTAGGTGTGGCAATGCTCACAACAGATTTTTATGCATTATTAGTGGCGATGGAAGTTTTATTATTTTGACACTGATTATTGATAAAATGGCTTTTCCTTGCGATTTAACAATCATTTTTTCAAGCACAACTTTCGCCTCTGTTTTCCTAAAAACAGCAATAATTTTAATCAAGTTCAAGGCATTGTCACGAAACAATGTATCAATCTTGATGCCAGAAATGGCGGTGAATCCGTGCATTCTATGGGACTGATTTCCGCTTGAACTACAGAATTGGAAAAAACTCCCGAATATTGAAAATGACTACATCCTTTGAGGCACCATTAGCAACGGTAAGCATCGTACGTGAAAAGCGATTATTCTGGTAACTCAACAGTAAATTCCTGTAAAAATGTCATTTGAAAAACATAATCACTTCTTAGCTATCGGTTCAAAGGACGCCACTATATATGGAGATTAATTAGTATGAGAAATACATATCTTATCTTGGCTATTGTCGCTTTGTTCTCAATTGGTGGTTGCTCTGTGTTAATGCAACCAGTTGATACAATTGAGGCCATAAAAAAATGTGAGTATGATATTGTCAACACTCGCCCTGAAATCAAACTCCAGGGTCCTAAACTTACCCTCAAAGGTCTACAGCCTCCAACAGTTAACATTGTTGTCAATGTCGATATATCGATGAAAAACACAACCAACAAAGAACTACGGTTAAGTAGGATGGCATTGAATCTATATGTTGATGACAAAGAAATGGCCAAGCTTGATACATCAGCCAAGGTTACCGTCAAACCTGGTACTACTGAGACTATTCCGGCAAAATTTGTGATAGATGCCATTTATGCTTCTGAAAAAATCGCTAAAAAAATGGAAAAAAAGGACGTGACTTATCAAGTGATGGCCACATTCTATTTCGACATTGGCGGTATAGACTTGGGAGTTGGTGTAGCAACACCCAAACGAAAAGGTTGATTTATTTTCAAAAATCACATGAAGCATTTAGCTGACCGCATTCAGCGAATCGTCAAAGGTCCAACTATTAAAATTGGCTTGTTTTTGGATTGTTACATTGAAGCTAGTGTCAACTGACATGCTCTTAAAAAGATATCGTGGATGGTCAGCTTTCAAAATCGAGGAAACTCAAAAATGAATGACTGATTGCGCGAAATGAAACATTGGCACGTATAAGTTCTATATCGAAATAGAGTTTTTCCTGTGTGAAGGCGTTACTGGATGAATACATGAATTCACAAAACAGGGAGACAGGTAAGTCGTACGTCTGGTTGCACTCATCAGCAATGCCCGGCTGAGGGTTCAGCGCCTTTAAAAATACAATTGGGCAAATTTAAATTTGGGAGATGAAATTGGCAGAAAACAAAAATCTTAAACCGTGTAAGTCATGTGGAAAAGAAGTTGCTAAATCAGCAAGGAAATGTCCTCATTGTGGACAAAGACTGAAACCTGGCCCACTCATGTGGACTGCAGCTATAATTATTTTGCTGATAGGCTTTTCAATGATCATGAAAGACGCCATTGACCTTTCAGGTCCCAGTGCTAGCAGTTCCGGTCCCATTATTACAAATAATAAGTACAGTATGATTGAAACCGATATGTCTTACAGTCAGGTTGTTGCGATCATTGGTGCAGAAGGTGAGGAGTTGTCAAGAAATAGAATGGAAGGAGTCCCAGGTGTTATGGAAGCTGTGGATACTGTTATGTATCAGTGGATGAACTCAAACGGTAGTAATATGAATGCTATGTTTCAAAATGACAAACTCGTACAAAAAGCACAATTCGGTCTAAAATAAAAAATTGCGCTTTCTCTCATCAAAGGGGCATTTCTCGCCCCTTTCTACTTCTGGTCAATAATCTTCTGAATTTGTCGACAAAAATTTAACAAATAGAATTAGGAAAGCAAGTCAATTGGTGACTTCCGCATAATCAAGGAGAAACTAGGATTAGTGGCAGCAATGGGTGACATGGCTTTGTTCCTTTGGCTTCTCCAACGGAGAAGATTATATTAGCCTAGGGGAATGATTTGGCATCAAACAATACCCACAGATATGCACATTCCAAAGTCCGACAGCCTCTTCCATCACCTTTAAAAATAGCTTGTAGTCATCGTCATCAATAAAAATAGTTTCACCCCGACGCCCTCGGTTCATCACATGATACCAGGCGTCAGAATACTCAATTCGCAATGGGCGGCTCATAAGAGTTTGTTTGAAAGATAGTCCAAATCCAAAAAGCAAGCTGAAAAGTAACATCTCGTTATCGTTTAGCAAAATAGCAAACATACGTCAAAAGAAGACTTGACCCCTTCCTTTGATCGACTATCGACGAGGCCTTGTTTATGCCTTCCTCGTCTTTGGCTAAGGCAACATCTTTCATTCCCCGGTGCATGGAAACGATAAAACGATCGAT
>JANQGZ010000127.1:0-3918 GCA_028282825.1 SAR324 cluster bacterium | reverse complement strand
TCTGGCAGTTGTTTCAGATATTAACCCGGCTTCATTTTCATGGGTGGTAATCTTGCGAACTTCATTCACATCGTACTCGTAACGGACATAGGCGTTGTCCACAAAATCTATGCGTTCCTTTCTACCGAATTGGTCGGTGGTGGTTGTCTCCCAGACAATTGTGGGTGACACATCATTAAAATAAGGTTTACTTCCCTTGGTGATCTGTTTTCCTTCTGCAGTGTATTCGTAGGCTGTTTCTACAATCGTAATCTTGCCAGGATTGTCTGATGAGAAGGTTTCCGTTTTATAAATCTCGCCTAGGCTATCAAAATACTCTGTAAAGGTTTTTGTGGCTGTTGTGCCATCCATGTCCACTTGTTCAGTTTTGACAGTCTTTTTGAAATGCTGATGAAGTTGCGGATCGCCGTCTGAATATTCATAAGTCACAATACCACCCAATGCATTGGTCACTTTAGTTTTACGATTCAATACATCATACTCATGATTTGTTGCTTGATCATTTAAATCTCGAGTTTGTTGGACTGTTCCATCAGAATAATAGTTTGTCGTGATAGAATAAGATTTCAGATTCGTGCCATCAGTCTGAGTTTTGATTGTTTCCAGACCTGGATTCGCAGTATCATATTGGATACTGACTGTGTTGCCGTTAGCATCAACAACCTGGGAAATTAATCCGTGCCCAGTATAAGTCATATTTTGATTAACAATGACCCAGCCACTGCCAGAGCATTCTGTCGGTTCATCACAATACAATTCTCGACTTATGCTTTCTTTTTTGTGGTTAGCATAACTAAAATTAAATTTGCTAATGGTATTCGTTCCTACAGATTTTGTTAGTAGAGTTTGATTACTTGCAGGCCATGGATCACCTGGAGTCCAAGTATCGTATACTATGTCAATTGTTTCAATTTCTGCACTTAAGCACTCAGAAATATTCAAAGCAGAAGGTGCCGAGGGACCATCAAGAATGCAAGACTTCCTTACTTTATCTCTTCCATGATTATCATATTCAATGGTTTTAATTACCTTTTTTGCAAATTCTCCTCCCTGGTAAATACTTGTCAATTTCTTGATCGCTAGAATTTGAGTTATTTCAGTGTTTCCAATAACAGGAAAAAGCTTGTGTTCATTGTCATTAAATGTGAATTCTATCTCCTTAACAGGTTTATCAAATCCATTAACGTTTACGGATTCAATTTGGCGAGAAGGGAATTTTGCAAAAGGTGATTTTTCGTAGCCAGTCCCAAAATTAATCAGTCCATCTTGACGGTAAGTTGTGGTCAAAGTGGAAAGGCGAACCTCAGCTCCGACAGAATCAAAGGCATGGAGGGTTTCCGTGATTGTTTCAAATCCTAAATTTTGAGCTTCTTGTACGGAACCTGGGTAAACCCGACCATTTTTGTACGAATACTTAATTATCTCATCTATATCAGGTAATACTGAATTACCTGTGATAGTGCGACCATCAGATTTATGAACTTCCTTTACTAAAAACCTTGGTGCCGAATTAGGGATACCACAGAGTTGTCTATAACCGGTGCCGCTGAAACCACCACCACAAGTCGTGGCAGCAATATCGATAGCGTCTTCGAAATCGTAAACGGATTTGTAAGCAATAGAAATCGTATTAAATTCAGGGTTGGTGATTTTTTTAAGGAGGAAATCTGAATTGGTGTTAATGGTGTTGTTCCAGAGTTCGTTTGTTCCAAAATTGACTATATCAACTTTACCAGTACCAGTGAAATTGCCCAACTGCCAGGAGTTAGGAAAGTTTTTTCCCCAATCCAAGATAGTCGCAACGGCTGGTCCCAAAGTATCATCAGAGACATCAATGAAGTTGTTGTCACCTGAAGAAAGTTTAGTTTTCCATTTTGAGTCGGTTCCCAAGTAGCGAATATCTGTTTTGTAGTCACCATTGAGATCGGCTACCAACCAGCTGTTAGGAAAGTTGGCACCCCAATCAAGAATGTTAGGTGTGGCTAAATTAGAAGGCATTTTATCAAATTGACCCTTACCTATAGCAAGAACTTGCTGCCAGGTTCCTGTGTTATCCCGGTACATGAAATCTTGCTTACCATCGCCATTGAAATCGCCATGTAGCCATGAATTTGGAAAAGATCTACCCCAATCCAGAACGTCTGTTACAGGGGTTGTGTCACTATTCTGAGTCAAGTTTCCGGCAACAACAGGATCAAATGTTCCATCTCCCAGTGATAAGCGGACTTGCCAATCATCGTTGGTATCCAAGTACATAAAATCCTGTCGGCCGTCTCCGTTAAAGTCTCCTTTGATCCAGCTATTCGGGAAGTTCGCACCCCAATCCAGGATGTTTGTTGTGATACCTCCAGCTCCTGTGGCTACTTCAGAATCAATTGGTGTAAATCCTCCTGTTGCAATGGCTAATCTCATGTGCCACTTATCATCGGTTCCCAGGAACATAAAGTCTGTTAAACGGTCACCGTTGAAATCACCTACTTGCCACGCATTAGGGAAATTGCTGCCCCAGTCCAAAACATTCGAAGTTAGAATTTCCTGAGTAACTGTATAATGTTCAGTAAACGTTCCGTCTCCATCGGAGATCATCACATGCCAAGACGGACTTGTAGCAGCTGAATCCAAAAACATAAAGTCTGTGCGACCGTCGCCGTTGAATTCACCTTTGATCCAGGTGTTAGGCATGTTTCGTCCCCAATCCAGGATAGAAACTGAGCCTATGACATCAACCATGTCAATTGGAGGGGTTGTATCGAAACCACCGTCACGGCGTCCAAACTTGGCAATCCAGGTTTCTGTAGCAGTCAGGTAAATGAAGTCGGACAGACCATCCCCGTTAAAATCACCCTGCATCCAGGAGTTGGGGAAGTTTACTCCCCAATCCAGTGGGCTTTCATAGGTTGTTACATCTGAATTATTGGTATCTGCTAAGGTTTTATTGTCCCAAGAAAAAGTATGGGTTTGAGTAATAGCGTTTAAACCAGTACCAGCTGTTAATACGAGAGATGCCAATTTACTTTGATTGGTCAGAGGTCCCTCATCATAGTTCAATGCGTATGAGTAGAGCGTTTCTGTTCCCGCTTTGACCGTGATGTTGCTGATTCTTCGATCTTCTTGAACTTTAGCACTTTGTTGGTAAGAGATAGCTGCATCGTTTCTTGGTTCAGTCGCAAATTCGATAGAGAAATCCGAGTTACCTGCCAAATCGTTTTTAGTGTAACTGATTAACAACGGGTAATAATCGCCACCTTGTAAATCCCTATCATAGGTAATGGTGTAGTAGTTACCATGCATATCCTCAAACTTATTCAAAGCCCAGACACGAACTGCACCACCACGATCTTCTGCCAGAATCTGAGAAGAAGTAGTTGCACCGTAGTACCACTTATTACCGTTTCTATCTTTAGCAACCCAAGCATTAGGTCCTCCAGTACCGGAACTCAAAACTTCATAAACCGTAGCCCTGTCATTTTCAGCTCGATAGGTGTTGCCGCCAACATTGATCAGTCTTCCTTCCTGGCTGACAAAGGTATCACTATCGGTATAGTTGATGCCTTCACCGTAGTTCATACGAGTAATGACCGGCAGGCCGCTTATTTGAAAGCCGATGCCCAACATACCATTCCCGGCATTGGATCGATAACTGATCGCAAGATTCGGCTGTACACCATTAATTCCTTTGGGCATGCGAATAGGTATACTGTGGCTGAAAGAACCATCAGGATTGACATCTGCCAGGGATGTGTTAGAGCTTCCCAGTATCACTGCGATCACCAGGAAGAAGAAACCAAATCCTTTAAGCAATTTATTCAAGCTTTCAATGTTTGAGGCCATGTCTTTTTTTAATTTAAGATTTATGAAGTTAGATTTTAGGATTTATTTGGAATTGTTAATTGGCGAATTACGGCATGTTTAGGAACT
>JANQGZ010000113.1:0-182284 GCA_028282825.1 SAR324 cluster bacterium | reverse complement strand
CGTCTTCAAAAAATCGGGAAATAGCCCCCAGTGCTTCTGCGTCGAGTGGCTCAGACTGGCCGGAAATAAGAGAGAAGAGATGACTAAAACAATAAATCATTCCTTTAATCTCAGCTAGTTCGTCGAGCATATCGGTTTTTGTCATATCTGTTTTTTATTTTTTGTTTTCCTTTTGCCTTACTCACATCACATTTTGCGCATGATAATCACTCATAATGAATGATTATCATGCGCGACTGAAAAAATAAAGTGCTATTTCCATATTATTCTTGAAGTGGAGATAGCCTATGTCGAATAAACAAAAAAATGAAAGAAGTTATGGAACTAATTTGTCCGGAAAAAGAATTAAAGAAGCTCGTAATAAAAAAGGTATGGATCAGGCGGAGTTAACGGCCGCTTTAGAAATTGAGCAAGGAATCAAGTTATATCGATCCGCTCTTGGTTTGATCGAGCAACAAAAACGGAAAGTCAGCGACCTGGAATTGGTGGCTTTTTCCAGAGTACTTAAAGTCAGTATCTTATGGCTTCTATTTGGAGACGAACAAGAAGACATAAAATGAGTCAGGAATCGGCTGCCCAACAAGTACATTCAGTCAGACGGCCCAGCGCGATTTAGGGTGAGTACTTCTCTCAATACTTCACAACTCATTGCCGTGGAATTCAAGTTTGGTATTGGGCCGCCGCCGATGTTTGGTGTTATGTGCTAAAAACAATGAAAAAATCGATAATAGTATTCTTGGTATTTTTGTATTTTGGTTATTGCATTTTCTACATTTTTAGGGATGATTCAGACGAATTTGATCTTCACACTATTAATTGCGAACAAATATTACCAATAGAGGTATCTTCTGAAATATATAACTCTCAAGATTATTTACCACCAACAAACCTCTATCATGCAATAATGGAGCTTGACAGCGCCTTAAATCAAAACTCAAAAGAGAAAATAATCCAAAGTAATAAGTTCTGCATGTCGTCACTACACTTTGGATTTGGTATGTTTCTACGAAACAAATGGGGACTGTGGAATAGAGATTCAAAACTTTATCAACAGTTTCACAAATCTGGGATTACTCATCCTGATAACGTTAGTGGAATCATTTTAAGAACCTATTGGACTTACCTTAAAACAGGGAAAATTGATTTGGCATACGAAATAAAATCGTCGGAAAGAGCTATTAGAAACTGGAAATCTCAAAAAAAATCCAGAATAGAGTAAGCTCTTACATAACAAATAAGGTTAGATTGTGTGAGGCACGAGCCGTAATCTAACCTGGTGTTGAACAAGCCCGACTTGGAGCACTATATATAGGAAAATATATTGTTGATTGGCTAGTTGGAATAAGACCGATTTCCGGGAAATCCGGGTAAATCCGGGGACAGCATAATAATTCTGGGAAATAGGTATCATGTCACCTGATTTCGCGGGAATTGTGGGTCGCTGGGGGCGTCGTTGTTTTGCGGTTGGTTGGTTTTTTATATTTGGAGATTTGGGGACTTAAGAATTTGGGAATTGAGGGTAGATGGGGTGTCGGAATTCGGCTCGGGGTCATCGTGATCTTACGAAAATAAAAAGATCCAAGCCTGGCCCCTTCACTTCATAATGTAAAAGGCTATTTGCATTGACTGTTGCGTATGCAACAGTCATGTGATAGGATTAAAAAACTGATGAATTGGTAAATATTGAAATACAAACATAAAGACATGATTGGTGCTCCATCGATAGGAAAAGAGATCTCCTATATTTCCAGAACACTATCCAGGTATTTGGATGCCAAAACCGCTCATCTTGGGCTTGGAGCGGCTTCCATTCCTATTTTGACTTATTTGTATGATAACGAAGGTGTGCATCAGGACATTCTTGCCGAAGCATTGCAATTTGATAAAAGTTCGGCTGCAAGGGCTGTCGCGCGCCTGGAAAAGGAAGGTTATGTTACCAAAAGACCTGATTTGTCCAATCGAAGGCGGAACATTATCAGAACAACTGAAAGGGCCCGATCTGTCAAACGGGAGATTCTTGACATCTTAAGAGGTGTTACCGAACAGTTATTTACCGGCTTTAGTGAGAAGGAGGTTGCCCTGTATTTTGAGTTAAGTCGGAAGATTCATATCAATGCCGCTCTTATGTTAAAAGAGATTAAATGATTCGAATTGCAGTACTTTCTTTGTCGTTGCTTACCGTAATGTCCGGTGCTGCTGTCGCTCCTGCTATGGCAGACATTCTTGCTTTTTTTCCGAATGCTTCGGATATTTTAGGCAAAATGGTGTTGACCACACCTGCTTTGAGTATTATTCCCGTAGCCTTGCTTACTGGAATGGCTAGCAGCCGGGTTTCTCGAAAACCACTGGTTTATGCAGGTATTCTTTTGTATATTGTCGGTGGATTTGGCGGCGGCATGGCCGATTCCATTCCGTTTCTCTTATTTATGCGTGCTGTCCTCGGGGTTGGCGTGGGAATATTGATGCCGCTGTCTATCGGCATCATTGCGGATTTGTGGTCCGGATATGAAAAAACCAGAACCATGGGGTATGCTTCGGCGTCTTCCAATCTCGGCGGCATTATTGCCACAATGCTTTCGGGGCTTTTAGCGGCGATCAGTTGGAGGGCATCCTTTTTTATCTATCTGTTGGGTGTTCCGGTTTTGATATTGATATATCTTTTTTTACCGGAGCAGAAACCCAAACCTGTAAAAGAAAAAAAATACGGAAAGAGCGCCGGGAATCTTGGTTATTATGTTCTCTGGGGACTAGGGATGTTTCTGCTAATGGCAGCTTTTTACACCATTCCGGTGAATATCGCGTTGTATGTACAGGATAACGGACTTGGCGATTCCAAAACAGCCGGGCTTGCCATGGCAGTAATGACAGGGTCTTCTTTTTTGATCGGACTAATCTTTGGCCGCCTGAACAAGTTATTGGGATCATGGCTTCCTGTCATAAGCCTGGGGAGCTTTACTTTCTCTTTTTATGGATTGTCCGCTTTCCCTTCCACCCTTCCGTTATTCTGTTTCCTGATTTTGAATGGTGCAGGATTTGGTATACTGGTTCCATCGGTCATGAACGGTGTAACTCGAAAATCAACAGAGTCCTCAGGGACAGCCGGTACTTCTGTGGTGACCAGCTTTCTTTTCGCCGGGCAGTTTGCAAGTCCTCTGGTCACTGGCGGCGCTGCAGCATTAATTTTAGGCCCAGGTATTACCAACATCTATCTGATCCTTGCTTTTGGAGGCGGATTGGCTACGGTCCTGGTTCTATCGTTAAAGTTTTTTTCACCCAATTTATCACAATAACGAATTATTCCTAAAAGGAGGAAAACAGATGGAAAAAAGTACCCCACCGATCCCGGATATTTCAAGATTATTTATTGGTACCGGTAATGAATTTGAAGTAGAAACGGTTTTTGCAAAA
This sequence comes from SAR324 cluster bacterium, assembly GCA_028282825.1. GTDB lineage: Bacteria > SAR324 > SAR324 > XYD2-FULL-50-16 > XYD2-FULL-50-16 > JAHJTV01. Next base: position 178,876 of record JANQGZ010000113.1, on the reverse strand, counting down.
AAAGGTTCTATCTCCCCGGATGAGGCTCATCCTTTTGATGAAATCCTGGTTGTACTGGAAGGTGAGTTAGATCTGGAACTGGACACTGGTGTTGAAATCCTGTCCGGTGTAACTCTAAAAGAACTACCTGCGGGAACCCGCCATGTGATTAAAGTGAAACAAACCCCTACCAAGCTTGTGATCATTCATCCGGATCGCAGTGAAAAATGAATTACCCCGCGGCGAGAAATCGAGGTCACGAGAAATCGGGGTCAAGTTTTTCATTTTGACATTTGGAAATTAAGGTGTTGCTTGCTTTCACTAATTAAAAATAGGAATGAAAAGACAAGATAGTCTGTCTGGTTTTTTTAAACAGCCAGTGAAATCAGGTGACAGTATACCTATTTACAAAAATAAGTATACTGTCACCTGATTTTCCTGATTTATTTACAAAAATAAGTATACTGTCACCTGATTTTATCATGCTTCATTTGTTCATCAAAAAATCTCAGAAAACTCCAAAAAAGGAGATTAAGATTGCTAAGACCCGAATGAAGGAGGTAATAAAAAATGAAACATTCTGAATTAAAAGAAAAAGCACTAAAAAGAAGAAAAGTAAAATCAGAGTATGACTCTTTAGAACCAGAATTTAAGCTGCTTCATGATTTGCTGAAAGCAAGACAAAAGGCAGGACTCAGCCAAACTGAGGTAGCTAAAAGGATGGGCACAAAAGCTCCTGCTATCACGAGGCTTGAATCATCATTGAGCAGTGGCAAACACTCACCATCTATTGCGACAATCAAAAAATACGCTGATGTTCTTGATTGCCATTTAGAAATCAAGATTGTTGCAAACAACTAAAATCAGGGCATAACAAGGGTTTGCAGTGGAACGCCATCTAGTCTTCGATGAGGTCAAATTTTTAAATTCCTGGCAAATCCTTCGTGAACATTAAAACCTTGCAAGGGGGCCACTGAAATACGGCGTTAGAATTTCGGACAGCGAATATGATGAATGTAAATTTATACAGATTTAATACAGAACTTAAGATCGTAGAATTGGGTTCATGTGATACAAGGAAATTAAATGAGATTTTGCAGGAATCAATTGTAAACTCAAATCAGATATATGAAAGCGGAGAAGAAGCAATTGTAAAAACATCATTTGGTTTATCAAAAACAGCAGAAGATTTCATTGAAATCCATTGTCAAAGAAACTCAGAGATAAGTGTTTATTCTGATAGGTTGGTTTTCGATTCGGTTTTTAAAAAAATTTTTAGCACCAAAATACATTTTAACATTAAGACAAATACAGAAAATATCAGAAATCTTATTCACCAATATATTAATTCAAACAGAGAATTTTTTGAATCAGAATACAATCAATTCCTGTGCAGGTAATTAAATTCTAAAATATATGAGTCTTCTCTAAATCAATAGGCAAAATTCAATTAGTCCAAAAAAACATGCACTTTTTTTAAGGAATAATCCCTGATTTTTTTGTGGAAACAGCTTCTCTACCGTCTTGTATTCTCCGTGTAGCGTATCCCGCCTAAACACATATAGAGGGTCTGTTGATCTTTTTCAGATCGCCCTGGAATATTTCTCAGTCACCTCATGAAGGGGTCAGCGAAGGGTCCATCTTTGGATTTTTCAAAACGTCAGCTTCATGACCCTTTTTCATTTCCTTTGGCCAGGCATTTCTTGTTTGCTCTGGCCCTGTTATGCGGGAACGCTTGCTTTTGTCAGACTAAACCCAGGAACGCCTCCCGTTTTCATGCTAAGGCATCAGAACAATCTGCATGGCGGCGTTGATGATTTCTCTTTCAACATCTTGTAACTCCGACGAACGTTTTTTGCCGTGACCCATAAACAGAATCAGACCCTCAACCATGGCAACGACGGCAACGGTTCTCTGGGCACTCTTCTGCTCCGATAACGTCGGATTGATGGCTCGAATCAGTTCATTCATATTCTTTCTATAAAGAGAATAAAGGTGATCCATCACAAAAGCGGCATCTGAATCATGAGTGGCTAAGGCCCATAGTTCAGGAAAAAATCGGCTGGTAATCGGGTCCTTAATGTCGTTCAGGAAATAGGTAACAACTAAGCGAAAGATCTCCCTCGGGTTTTCAGCCCGTTTCCGGGAAAGCACTTCCCAAAATTCCCGATACTTCTCCAAAATGGTATGACGCAGCGTTTCCATCAACAGATCTTTTTTGGTCGCATAATAATGTTGGAGCGTTTTTAGATGCATCTGCGCTTGATTGGCAATACGCCGCATGGTAAAGCCCTGGTACCCCTCTGTTGACAAAACAGCATAAGCTGCTTGCAAAATTAATACTCGGCGCTCGCCAAGTTCCTGCGACGAACGATAAAGCCCATCAAATGTTGGTTCAGTGAATTGGATCTCAGGATGCGGATTGCTTTTTACCATGATCGACTCCCTCTATCAGGAAAACTGGTTAACCGTCTCGTGACGGTAATATTTCCTTACAATGTCATTTAATATCGCCATAAAGTGGTAAAATCAAGTAAATTGTTGAAAGTCATCTGCTTGACTTGCCGTCAACTGACGGTTATAGTCAATCATTAAATCCTATTCCTGCAGGGCAATGCTTTCAGGAAGGAACCACTGATAGAGGAAGCTGCAATCAGCGATGTTGCTGGTAGGCTGCTCATCGAACCACAATAAAAGGAGATAAAAGATGGCAAGTAAAGGCAAGACATTAATTATCGGTGCCGGATTGGCAGGTTTGACTGCGGCGCACTATCTAAAGGAAGCCGGTTACGATGTGCTTGTTTTTGAAAAGGAAACCCGACCTGGCGGTCGCATCCAAGCAAAAACCATTCAAGGTGATGTAATTGATGTAGGCGCCCAATTTTATCATACAAACTACAAAATCTGCTTGGATCTGATTCGCACGTATCAGCTGGATGCCAATATCATTACCATGAACAATTACAACATGATCATGAAAGCGGATCAGCAGAAAAAGTATATCAGAATGGGCAGCATTTTGGGCACCAGCGTTTCGCTATGGTCAAGATTGGTAATGACGCGGTTGGTTTTACCCATCCTCCTGAATCGAAAAAGCATGGCATTGGACAGGTGGCCCGATCTGCTGGAGTTTGATCAGGTCGATCTGGCGGCGTATACACGCCGGAAGCTGAATGAAGAGATTTTGGAATACGCGGTTCGTCCGTTGATGCTGACCTATTCCATGTCCGAGCCGGAAACCATTTCACTCAGTTATTTTCTACGCAGCTTTTATATGTATCTAACGACCGGGTCGTTTTTTCTGCGGGGCGGGAATGACCTGTTAACAAAAGCCTTGGCCCAAAACACGGACATTGAATACCAGACAACCATCAAAAGAATCATCACCAACCAAAAAGGAGAGGTGTGTGGTTTAGAAACCGAAGCAAATCGTTTTGAAGGATCAGCGGTGATTTCAGCGATTCCCTCGCCGGAACTGTCCCCTCTTTATGCTGGTTGGGATCAGGAACAGAGAGGGTTTTTGCAGGATTTTGAGTTTGCACGGCTGCCCATGGTTGTTTTTGTGGGATCGATCAAAGATACCGTTTCTTACTGGGGGGGAATAAACAACCGGCTATCGAGACATCGGGTGTCCTATATCACTTATCCCCACCAAAAAGGCGGCGATCAATGCAAAGCCAGATACATGCAAGCTTGGCCGTTGGGAGACTTTGGCCGGGAACTGATCGACGCACCCGATGATAAAGTGATTCAAGCCGTGAGCAGAGAGCTTGAAAAACACGGTCTTTTCAATATTGATCCGCTCCAATCAGCTTTTGTGATCAGGCACCAACACACCTATCCCCAATTTCGCACCGGTATGTTCCAACGGCTGATCAATCTGAAAAACAGCGAAGGCAATCCCAAAGGACTTTTCATAGCCGGAGATTATACCGAAGGCGGCTTATTGGAAGGAGCCGCTCAATCCGGATTCAAAGCGGCACAGCGCATTATTGCCGCCGGTTGATTGGTGAAGGGGTCATGAAGGGGGTAGGCTTGGGGAAATCAGGGTCAGGTTTTTCATTTTGACATTTGAAAATTAAGTCGTTGCTTGCTTTCGCTAATTAAATACAGGAATGAAAAGACAAAATAGTCTGTCTGATGTTTTTGAACAGCCTGTCTTCGACCTTCCCTAAACGTTTTACAAAGAAATCAAAAAGCCTTACTATCCCATAGCAAATACATCCAAACAGTGACGTTGGCACCGTCCAACCTGATTTTCTGTGTAATGGTCCATCATTCCTGGGTTTTCACGATTTACCCCTCTGGATATTAATGGTGATAACCGCACCATTTGTGAACGCCACTACACGGAAAACCTATACGTTATGTGCGTAAAACAAATATGAAATTAGAATTAAAAAAAGCAGCAAGGTTTCTTGAACTTTACAAAGGACTACTGCAGTATGTTTTTATTCTGAACACAGGTGACGAAATAGATACCCTTGAAGATTACCTTGAAGCAAGAAACCTATTATTTGATGATACAAGCATTATTGACGAATTCATTGATGAGGCAAAAGGGTTAAAGGATCAACATTTGAAGATCCTTTCAAATATCAAACAAGGGATAATAGACAATTTCATCTATGTAAAAACGTTAAAGAAACACTCCATATTTCTTAGCGATTCAATTAGACAGTTTTACTGTGTATTGGGGATTACAGATTCAATAGATGATCTTGCTCCAGGTAAGTTTTCATTGATTAAAACTGCAATATTTAATTTTGAAAATGTGATTATATGTGATGGTCTATTCTCACATCAGAATGTTTCACTTGGCCCAAACCTCAAAAAAGAGATAAATTACCAATACGCATTAGCAAAGAAAAACAAAGAATTAATCAAACACATAACAAATTGCTAAAGACCGACCACCATCGCGCCCTTGCTGATTTCAAGCCAGTTGATCTTGGCAAGTATAATCTTAATGCAAAGCCTTTACATGCGGCGGCTTAGCACAATGTTATGCATTAAAATAGCATCAAGATGAAACCTAAAACTCGAATTCAAAATGAAGTATGGGGAGAAATGGTATTGTTTAGTGATCCTTCTGGGTCAGAATTCGAGTGGTTGCCATCAGATAATTACCAGAGAGAATTAGAACTCTCCATTGTTGGCAATGAATCTGGGCCGTTAGTAGAAAATGAAAACACAGTTCTTCAGATTTTAAAGCAAGGAGATCAGATATTTGGAGCAATTGAATTGTACCTATCAGAAAACAAGGATCAATACTTGTTCTTGCCATACATGAAGTTTTTACATTTAGAAAGCTTACAATTTTTCGATTCAAAGAGATCAGATCGTTTCTATGGCAATTGCGTGGCTGAGTTTCCTGAAGATGCGAAACATTTTCCAAAAGCTGGATGTGCTGGAAACGGCTTTTGGGAAATGAAGTTTCTATTTGAAGCAATGAAAGTAGTAAAATTTGTCGGAGAATGATCCTCAATTAAAAATAATGTTTAATTGGTGCTTCCAGCAGACGGCCCTCACGGGCCACAGCTGAAGACAGCGTTAGGTGATCGAATGAATAAAAAATTTGGTTGTAAAATCTGCGATTCTAAAAGTGCAGAAGATGCATGGAAAGCGTTCGTGGATTCAAAGGTTTTAGAGTCGATAATCGATGAGCCACATTTTTCCATTCGATTTCGTGTCTGTCGGCATTGTGAGCAAAGATATTTATCAGTATTTACAGAGACCATTGATTGGAATGATGGTCAGGATCCCCAGTTGTGGAGCATTATTCCGGTTGATACAGTGGAGTTTTTGAAGCTAAGGAATTTTAAAAACGAAAACTTACTAATTGAATCATTAAAAGATTTTGCGCCTGAAAGGAAGAGCTTATGCTTCGATTGGCCAAAAGGGAGCGAGCCAAAAAAGTATTGGTCTCGGGGAGTGACAATTGGACCCTATGATTAAAGCAAATCAGTGAAAACAGGTCAAATCAGGTGACAGTATACCTATTTACAAAAATAAGTATCATGTCACCTGATTTGACCGAATATGGTTTTAGTTTCAAATTCTATCAAGATTAAATAAAAGAGAAACGATGCAATCCCAACAACCAACTTCAATTGAGCGAATCTTTTTTTTTGATCATATCCGGTATTTGATGGTACTACTGGTTGTGGTTTTACATTCTTCATGCGCATACAGTAGATATGCCGATTGGTGGTGGGCCAACGATGTTAATGAAAGGGTTTTCGATCACCTCCTGACATTTCTTGGTTTATTTTTGATGCCTGTATTGTTTTTTATTGCGGGATATTTTGCTTTACCGTCAATCCAGTCAAAAGGTCCCTTGGTATTTATTAAAAACAAATTAAAAAGATTTGGAATACCATTGATACTCGGTGTTTTTCTGGCTGGACCTTATTTAATGTATATTCGAACATTTCAAATCTATCCGGAGGCGGCTGACTATTGGCTGAAATTCAACCATAATATCTACTATGCGGCTGCTTTTCGGACAGGTTTCATAAGGTCGGTGGATGAGTTTCAGCATCACCATTTCTGGTTTATCTCCTTGTTACTCATATTTTTTGTTGTTTTTGCTCTGTTTCAAAAATTTGGATTCATGTTCACAACAACTTCAAAGCAAACCTCTAAAAAATCGATGCTGCTTGCCTTTTTGATATCGGGTTCCGTTGCAACATTTATCGCTTTAATCATTCATGGAATCCTCATCAAAATGGGTATTTGGAGAGACCCCTGGCTGGTTGTTGCCAGTCTGATTCAGTTTCGACCGACCTTCATCGCGATGTATGTCATTTATTTTGTCCTGGGAGTATTCGCCTATTCCAGAAACTGGTTTAAAGATGGTGACGTTCCGGGGCATTATCTTTTATGGGCTGGCCTGAGTGTGGTTTTGTTTGGGGCGTTTTATTATCTGAGGGATGAAATAATGCAAATTGGTTTCAGTGGCTCATTCGTGCCGGGACACTTTCGTGTGATTTACGTTGGGATAAGACATTTTATCGTTTTTACATTTCTACTGGCGTTCATCTCATTTTCGATGAAGCACTGGAGTCGATCTTCCAAATTAAACGATGCTTTGTCCGCAAGCTCCTATAACATCTACCTGGTACATATGGTGTTTGTTGTGACAATCCAGTCTTTATTAAATCAATGGATTTTGGGAATGGCATATTTAAAGTTCAGCTTGGTTGTCTTGGGATCAGTGATTCTAAGCTTTTGTGTAAGCCATTTTAGCATCAGGCCTTATCCCAAAAGGTCCATCATCGGAATAATCACTTTGACGGGAATTTTGTTTATTATACTTGGACCTTAAAATCAGGTGACAGTATACCTATTTACAAAAATTAAAATCAGGTGACAGTATACCTATTTACAAAAATAGGTATACTGTCACCTAATTTCTGATAAACTTCAGTTAAACAAGCGTTTTGTCATAAAATTTGAGCTGAAAGTTTGAAAGATACAAAAAAATACTACTCAACCCTTGCACCTTTTTACCACCTATTCTATCCGAACTGGGAGGAAAGCATAAATTGCCAAGCTTCCATGTTTGACTGCGTGATTAAAGAGAAGTGGGGAGACGTATCGACAGTACTTGATGTCTCCTGTGGGATTGGTACCCAAGCTATTGGACTTGCAAAGCTTGGGTATGATGTTACGGGATCAGACTTATCGCCCGAAGCGATCGAACGAGCAAAACGGGAAGCAGCCAACAGAGACTTATCAATTTCCTTGTCTGTGGCGGACATGCGCTATGCCTACGATCACCACATGTCAGAGTTCGATGTTGTGCTTTGCGCTGACAATTCAATTTCTCACCTGCTGTCCGATGATGAAATTCTGACAGCGTTTCGACAGTTCTATAAATGCTGTCGCCCAGGTGGTGGTTGCGTTTTATCGGTTCGTGATTTCGAGAAGATGGATCTGTCAAAACAAGAGATGAAGCCTTATGGTATTAGAGAAGAGGGGGGGATACGGTGGCTGATTTGGCAAGTATTGGATCCTCACCCGCCGACATTCGATCTCACAATGTACTTTGCGGAAGATCGGGGCAAAGATGAGTGTAAAACCCATATCATGCGGTCAACATACTATACTATAGGAATTAAACGCCTGATGGAATTGATGTTGGAAGTGGGCTTTATTGATGTTAAACGACTTGACAGCAAAAATACTCAACCAATAATTATTGCCACGAGAGGGCAGAACAACGACATGTAGTTGACTGGTCTCACGGCCAGCAACTGATGCCTTGCGCTAACCGGCAAAAATAAAATTAATGAACATTGCTACAATCAATACAGAACATTTGATACTTCGGCCGTTTAAGGAAGACGATTCTCAATTTCTTTATTTAATCCAAAGTGATCCAAACTCAATGCAATACACCTTTTGTTCGAAGTCACTTGATGAATCACAATCAAGACTTAAGGCATATGCTTCTCAACTCAACCAGCTTGGTTTTGCGCCATGGACAATAGTTTTGAAGTCGAACAAAGAAATCATAGGTTGGGGGGGACTTAATGTTGATCCTTATGAATCAGGTTGGGGAACTGAAGTAGCTTACTTCTTTCATCCCAACTATTGGAGCCGTGGATATGCGACTGAACTGGTAAAAGCTTCAATTCAGTATGGATTCAGTACATTGCAGCTAACAGAGATTAATGCATACGTTCACATCCGCAACCATTCTTCCATTCGAGTGTTAGAAAAGTGTGGATTCAGACCAGTTCGATATGTCCCAGAACTCCGGAGGAATCATTTCCTGATCAAGAACCGCTAGAGTAACGATTAACAAAGCCATTAAGACGGACGGCTATCGCTGCCGTTTATAGCCATGTTAGCTTTGACAACTTGCAAAATTTGCATATTGAAATAAGCTGCCAGTAATACTATATTAGTATTACCATGTACTATACAGGAGGTAATTATGAGAGTTACATCGAAAGGACAAGTAACAATTCCACAATATGTCAGGGAAACATTAGGAATCACTCCGCAAACTGAAATTCAATTTGTCGAGGAAAATGGTAAATTTTATATTGTCAAAATAGGTTCTCCTGAAAAAAAGGGGAAATTCAGCAAATTCAGGGGAATTGCAAACGCAAAAATGTCAACAAATGAAATTTTAGCCTTAACCAGGGACGCTAAATGAATGGTGTTTTTGTAGATTCATGTGTCTTGTTGGATTTGTTCACCAATGATCCTAATTGGGGAGACTGGTCAGTAAGTATTCTTGAGCAATACAGCCAAACGAATACTTTGTATATTAATTCAATCGTGTATACCGAAGTTTCAATGGACTTTAAGAATATCGAAGAAGTTGAATCTGCTATTTCAGATCTTGACATCAAAGTATTGGAGATTCCAAGAGAAGCTTTGTTTCTTGCTGGAAAAACATACATAGAATACAGAAAAAACAAAGGAATAAAACATTCACCTTTACCTGACTTTTTCATTGGTGCTCATGCTTTAGTTGCAAGTTTTGAATTAATCACAAGGGATTTAGGCAAATATTCAACCTATTTTCCCAAACTAAAACTAATCCATCCTGGACGTTAATCGTATGGGCAAGCTAACAAGGGTTTGCAGTGGACCGCCATGCTGCCTTCGATGAAGTCACATATCTAAATTTGCGGGAATCCCGACAAGGGAAACCTTTTCAGAGGCTTGAGCTGTATGAGGTGAAAGTCTCACGTACCGTTCTTAGGGGAGGGGAAGCCGGTAACGGCTTCCCCTTACCCGGCTGTGCAGCATAGGTTTTGTCACCAAGTCTATGCTAAAGAGTTTCATTTTACTCCTTTGGGGTATAGCTTTTATTGGTAATTAATCTTTTGATATTTGAGAGGTGCTTTTATGAAAGAGTATAATGTCGTCATCATATCCGGATCAGATAGTGATTTGCCGCATATTAAGAAGATTCAAGATGAATTGGGAAAATTTAAAATTGAGTCAAACATCAGAATCTGTTCCGCCCACAAACAACCTGTTGCTTGTGAAAACATGGTCAGGGAATTAAATGAATCTTCGGTACCAACTGTGATAGTTTCCATAGCCGGTGTGACAGACGCACTATCCGGTGTTTTATCATTTCACAGTGTCCATCCGGTCATCAGTTGTCCCCCTGATAAAAACAATCATTTTTCATGTGTGGACAATCCTCCAGGCAGTTCAAATTCATTAATTCTTAGACCGGCAAATGTGGCTAAACATATCGCCCAGATATTATGCCTGATTGATGTGGATTTCAAAAAAATAATCATGGAAAAAAATAAAGAAAAAATTTCAAAGTTGATAGAAGCCGATATAGCCAACAAATCATGATTAATTTTATCGATTACGAGTCACTATATAACACTTGTTGAAGAAGTTATACATAAACCGGGTGACAGTATACCACTTCACAAAAATAAGTATACTGTCACCTGATTTAAATTCCTGGCAAATCCTTTGTAAACAGCAAAACCTCCTACACGGCCGGTGAAATCGGTGTTAATGGGAAAACAAATATCAACCTTTTGAACCAACACAATATGAATGAAATTATCTTAATTGGTCCAGTTGGAGTTGGAAAAACTACAACAGCAAAGTTATTGTCAGAAAAATTAAATATTCCTCGCATATCAATGGATGATCTACGTATAGACTATTACAAAGAAGTTGGTTACAACGATGAACATAGACTTGAATTAAAAAGAATACATGGTCAAAAAGCAGTGCAGCAGTATTGGAGTATTTTTAATCCACATTCAATCGAACGAATCCTTGCTGACCACAAAAATTGTGTATTTGACTTTGGTGGTGGAACTACTGCTTGTGAATATGAGTACAATTTTGAGCGCATGGAGACAGCTTTAGCCCCGTATTCAAATGTTGTATTGTTGATACCTTCAGGAGACAAAAAGGAATCACTTGATATTATCTATGAACGCAGGAATGTTAAACCTAATGGGTTTGCTATGCTTGAGTATTTCGTTTTTAATGACGCCCAATATAGGCTTGCAAAGCACACAGTGTATGTTAAGGACAAAACTCCTGAACAAGTATGTAATGAGGTATTAGCAATCACTCAAAACCTCTAACAAGTGTTTCAAACTGACCATTTTCTCCGCGATGCTCCGAAAACAGCAAGTTAAACTGGCTTTGTACTTTGCAATGTAAAATAAATTCGATATTAGGTTTAAATCAGGTGACAGTATACCTATTTACAAAAATAAGTATACTGTCACCTGAATTAATTGAGTCTTGGGACTTATTCTACAGCCCCGTTGGGAGCCGAACTTATTCAGTATTGGGTATGTGTAAGTTGATCGGAAGATGTTTAGAAAATTGCTGAAAGTCTTGGTCTATAGTAAAAATGCCAAGGTTATGATTTGCTGAAACGGCACAAATTAAAAAATCGGTATTCGATCCTTGAACTCCTTTAGCACGACAGATATTAAAATATCGAGCAGCAAGAACATAGTCATCCTCTTTAAGCTGAAGATCTGCGAATCCGCTTAAATGATCTTTCAAATTTTGAAACTGGATCTCATCTTTAATGCCAGATAGGATTTCTTGGCGGATCGGCCCAATTAATTGAACCCTGAAATCCCCAATGAGGCTTTTCAATTCAGCGACTATGCCATTTGAAACTTCTTTACTACGGCGAAGAGCTAATGACCAAACACAAGTATCAACGATTATTTTCATTTTTTAGACCGTTGATCTTTATAATTATAATCGCTTTCGTATTCGATTGTTCCAAACAGGTCTAACACCTTAAGTTGTTGAAGGTGTTGATTATAAGTAATTAATGCTTGTGTAACAGCTTCTTTTTTGGTGCGATGACCACCGAGTTGAACAGCTGTTTGAATCAGTTTGTCATCAATCTGTAGATTTGTAGCCATAACTACCTCCTTTTACACAAAATATTACACACCATGAGGTGTGAAAGCAATAATTGGTTTTATAACACTCTGTTACATATGAAATAAAATACCTGAATTCAAGCTTCTAACTTTTGTTTCCAGTTGACGTGCCTCGCGGCCCGCAACTGAAACAGAAATCAGGTGACAGTATACCTATTCACAAAAATAAGTATACTGTCACCTGATTTGTCACCTAATTTAGAAACGCTTGAACCGTTTGACGGGAAACTGTCACGTACGGTTCTTAGGGGGGAAGGGGGTAGTGATACTCCTGACCTACTCGATTGGAAAAAATCGATATGGGAAAGAATTTAAGTGATATGACCAGAAATGAGTTGGGATGTCTTTTCTCAATCATTTTATCAGAACCAAAGATTGAATGGGCAAATCTATTTCTTCAGGAGAAAAACCATATCATTTCACTACTGAGCAGAGAAGTAGCAATTAGAGTCGAGCATATTGGTAGCACAGCAGTTCCAGGGCTTCTTGCAAAACCGACAATAGATATGCTGGTTGAGATTCCGGAAAACAAAGATATAGATAAAAGAATAATCAGCATATTGACATCAAATGAATACAATTACATGCATGATAATACAGATCATCTGATGTTTGTTAAAGGATATACTGAAGATGGATTTAAAGGGCAATGTTATCATATTCATATGGGACCAAAAGGTAATAATAGTCTTTGGGATAGAATTTGTTTCAGAGACTATCTTAGATTAAATCCATCTGTAGCCAATGAATATGCAACACTGAAACAAGAGCTTGCGGTTAAATATAAAAATGACAGAGAAGCTTATACAGAAGCAAAGACCGATTTTATTAAAAATGCAACGAAACTGGCTAAAAACCATCTAAAATCAAAATAAAACACCCGACAAAAGCATTTATCCGACGGTACTCGCCGCGCTGCTTCCGCGGATGATGCAGACGTTAGACCTTGCTCAAGTAATTGTTTTCAAGAGGACACATGTTTGATCACGTAGTATTCAGCACCAGCGACTATGAAGCAAGTAAAGCATTTTATCTCAAGGCACTGGAACCGATCGGTATAGCTGTACTCTCGGAGGGACCGCTCGGCATTGAACTTAGCTCAGATGGAGAATCTTCATTGTGCATTCGCAGAATCGAGGAAAAGCCTTCACATCTTCATCTGGCATTTAGGGCTGAAAATCGCAAACAGGTTGACGATTTTCATCGTGCAGCGTTGGAAGCTGGCGCTAAAGACAATGGTGCACCAGGCCTGCGCCCGAACTATAGTGGAAACTATTATGCAGCTTACGTTATTGGTCCGGACGGGCACAACATCGAAGTGGTGTGTCACGAAACTGATGTCTAACAAAAGTTTAGAACCAACAGTTAACGCTTTGGGTGGATTCAGTTGTTCAAGTTCCATGGCAACATCGTGGTAAATCAACCGTCGTTTAGGCCACGGCTCAAACCAGCGTTCGGTGACGAACATTACTTACTCTAACCTTCAAAAGATTCCCGGTGCTGTTTTCCTGAATCCCCAATTTCGTCCCAAGCTGCCTTTGAATCAACCCAGATATGATGTCCTACTCTGAGAGATTCACTTCCATCTGTGATCAATCCGGCAGGAGCAAACATAAGCGACTCATCGTTAATGCCTGGTAAAGGCGAACCACAAGTTTTGCAAAACCAGGTTTGCCATTCCTTTTTCGGTTTTTTCCACGTCGAAATTTGATCTTCACCCCGTATCCATCGAAATAGTTTTTTATCGAAGACAACTACCGCAATTCCATTACTACCCGTAGATTTCCTGCAAATAGAGCAATGACAAACAAATACTTCTGAAATATCGGTATCAATTTCAAATGCGACTGCACCACAATTACATTGACCTCTGGTCATTATTTTCTCCTTTTAAAAGCTGAGTTGTTAATGATCTAACTTGTTTGAATCGCTTAACAACGGTTTCAGTGGTCACGTGCAAGGTTTTGGTGTTCAAGAAGGATTTAGTATACCTATTTACAAAAATAAGTATACTGTCACCTGATTTCATCTCCACATCCTTGATCGGATATGGGAGAGAAACAATCTGGCAACAAAGTTAGGTGCCCGGATTGTGAGGTTTGCCGATGATTTTGTGGTACTCTGCAGAGGTGATATAAGTCGTCCGCTAGCCTTAATTCAAAAGGTTCTGGATAGGCTTGAACTGAAGCTGAACACAGACAAAACGCATGTCATCAATGCCTGGAGCGAAGCCTTTGTTTTTCTTGGATTTGAGCTTGGAATACGGAAAAGCTGGAGAAGTGGTCCGAAAGACACCATGACATGGGCAGAGTGATTAGGCGCAGAAAGTCATGTGCAGATGGAGGAGCTGCTGGGAACGGTGACCTGATCCTTTTATCACCGTTGACACAATAATCTCGTATTGTTCAATGAATCTATAATTCTCATTTTAGTCTCTCGCCTGCCACAGTAAAAACCGGACTTCTATTTTCATTATATCTTATTTACCTGTCTTCCCTTAAATACTTGCGTACATCTTCAACGACTGATTCGTCATTTCCAAAAATTTCCAACACTATTCCCAACGCCCTTTTCCTCCCTTCTTCTGTCTTCAAATCTTTTATATAAATGGCTATATGAAATGGGCGTCCGCTTCCAATAAATTTTTCAACACCAAGACTCTCAAGGAACTTTTTCTCTTGATTCAAACCCTCCCAAAATCCAGATTCCGGGTTTTTGAGCACCTTCATATCCTTTTCCAGGATCTCATCACGTCGTTCCCTTTCACGCAAAGACCTGTAGGCGCTCATATCGGGCATTGACTTATTCACTTTGTCAATCAGCTCAAAAACCGCTTGCGCAAATTCGAGCAATTTTCCAGACGGGACATCTGCACCCAACTTACGGAGTTCGATCAATGCCCCTTCACGCCCATCCCCGGAATCACTCTCCCCAATATCCACGTCACTCTTCATTTTGAGTTTGTCGCGACTCCGAAGGTACGCCCCATACCCCGCTATAGGATATCCATCCGTTTCCAAATAGTCCTGACCCTCGTTAATTTCATCTATGACATGGCCCCACGTTATGTGCTTCGGAATTAGCTCTAAGATTTGTTCTGAAATTTCTTCTGAGCTTAGTTCTGGGCCTAGTTCTGAAATCAGTTCTGGGCTTAGCTCTGGGCTTAGCTTTAAAATTTCGTCTGAAATTAGTTCTGGAATTTCTTCTGGAATTTCTTCTGTTAAATAACCTTCTTCGCCCCCACCCGCCACAAGAGGAAACACCACCGCACCCATGTAATCTGTTCGTTTACCTATGGTTTTAATAAACTTCTCCTTATCCTCTTTTTTGAGACTTTTCCAATGAGGCAACATGCCCAGACGCAACATGAAAGGCATAAAATATTTGACATGGGCAAGATCGCCAGGGTTTATACTTTCATCCATGGAAATCTCGATAAAGCCATAGAACATGGATGCGAAGCTTTTTAAGATTGGCGATTCCTCGCCAAAATCCTCGTTTGCGTTTTGCAGCCCCCGTATTACAGCTGCTCTAAAGGGTTGCTGGTCTGCTTTTGCACTCCACCCGATCTTATCTGTGTGTTCTTTAAACGCTTCAAACTCATTTGAATCACCATGCTCAATTCCTTCTGACCACACTTCTCCTCTGCTCAAAAATGGTGCGGATGCCAGCGCCCCCATAAGGTGATAGATGCTTTCAAATTTCACGCCGACCGTGGCTTGGGGATGAAAATTAACACCTCCCTCCTTCACTTGATACCGTAAACCATCATGATCTTTCTTTACTGACACACCACCTTGTTCCATCTCGAATGTTCCCGGTTTCGCGGTATCCTTCCAAACCTCGATCTTGCTATCATTTTGTATAACTTGCTGACCATCTTTAACTTCATTTAATAAATAGTCTTGTACGCCTCCAATCTGCTTAATTAATTCGGCCTTCCCATCTTCCGTTTCCTCTACTGGATCTGTAACGATTTCCAATTCTGTAAAATCACCTTTTTTTCCATAATCCCCGGTGACATCAAATCCAAATTCAGTTGAACGACCAAACTCTCGCGTAATCCCTGAATCGACCCTTTTAGGGTTCCCTGCTTGGTCTTGCACTTGATAATATAAATTCACGCTATCATAGGCCTGAAACTCAAAACCAATTTTCCTCTGCACCAAGGGCATTGATGATGGCATCTGGTTTACATTGTCTGTTTTATAATTTGATGACGGCTGATGATTTACCGATGTACCGGCAATAGCCTGAACCGCTCTTCCACCCATCACATCCGCCTCTCGCTCCAGACCGGCATCATCATTCACATTCACCCCACCCTTCATTTGCAAGGTTGGTTTAACCCGCCCCTGTTTCTGCTGCACCACATGCCAGGCCTCATGGGGCAGATGTTTTTGCTGCCCCGAAGCAAGATGAATCTCATTACCTTGGGTATAAGCCAAGGCATGGAGCTGCGCCGGTTTTCCGGAATTGTAATGCACCTTCACATCGTCCATGGCGTAGCCGGACAGGTTTTCGATGCCGGTCTTTAATCGGTTGGGCAGACCGGTGCGGTTAGGTTGGCTTGCAGGCTGCCATGCTGGAGAAGTTGCAACATCCTGGCGTTGCACGGCTGTGCTTATATTCTGGTTTTGAGCATCTGGGTGCATCATGCCGGAAAAACGGCATTGGATGGCTTCACTTGCATAGGTCACCGGACGATGCGTTTGCTGCGCATTTGTCGCCTGGGCATCTGTTTTATCCGCAGTACGAGCTTGTTTTGTGGTTACATACTCAGCCATACTTACTTTGCTCCATTCCTGTGTCATTCACATTCCAAGATGTTTTCGATTATAAAGTCGATAACGATTTTCAGCCTGATGCGACAGCGGCATTAGAGTTAATTAAATGATGTGCGGCCTTGTTGTTAGGGTCCAGTTGCAGACAACGTTTCAACAAAGGTTGCGCCTTATGCGCTTGTTGTAATAACTGGTGTGCGTCGTAAAGACTTATACGAAGATAGGCGAGGATATCCTGCACCGTCATGTCGCCGATATGGCCCGGCTGTGTTTGGTAATGGTAAAAAAACCATCGGGACTAAATTCAATGATAAAAAGTTGCTTTTCAGGTGTCAAGGTATCGATCATGAATTTGAAGAAAACGAAGCTCAATAATAGGGGACAACCGGTTTCATGGTGGTATCTCCAGAACAGAGATTATGGTGACCGCCCGGCTTTTGGCTTTCCCTTAAAATGAGAAAAACCCAGAAGCCTGGCGGTGCAGCAACACCATAAAGCAGGGGATCAAGCCCGCCGTAGCCAAACCTCCGGGCTCATCTCATTTCACTTAACTCGTTTTGCGGCTGGTGAGACCGTCGAATTCTGTTGCTGCAGAATTCTCAAAAGCTAGTGAAACAAAGGTTCCCAAAGGAATCAATCAAAATGTATTTAAACAATAATTACAATCCCAAACCTGGAAACTAGGAGAAACAGTTGCGTCGACACCGCATCATATAGGTTAATCTTATTTCTAATGCAAAGGCCGAATGGGCTCGAAATGTCAAAATAAAAGACCTGACCCCGATTCCATTAATGATCCCTTTGCGGCTTTGGGGGCGAACCGACTCCGATTCCAGATAAGTCAAAAGAAGACTTGACCCCTTCTCTTTTTTTTTAGTATCTGGCCATACCGCATCAAGTGCGGCACAAGCCTGAAAATTCTTCTTGGGAATATGCTGAGTTATGGCAGCAATAAACTCTTCAGCCGAGTAAAGTGTTGAAGCAGAATACCGAAGAACTCTGAAACATCATCTAAAAAGGCAGTTTCCACTGCCCTATTTTTTCTAAAAGAGTTTGGATCAGAGGCATATTCTTCTGACGCCCTAAGGTGTACACTTGCAGGTTTCTGGAAACGGATGGACGGACCAAAGGTCTACATGTAATCTGAGGTGAGAGTTTTACAGAGTATTTAGGCATCAAGGCAATCCCACAATTGTTTTCCACCATAGCGTGAATCCAATCCTCTCTTTCAATTCTAAATGTTGCATAAAGGTTCACGTCATTTTGGGAGCATAAAGAAACGACCATATCTCGTAATTCACAAGAGAGGCGATCAATGTATAATTCGCCAGAAAGATCACTTAAGGCAATTTTTTCATAGTCAAAAAAATGATGATTGTTGGCAAAAAGGACTACGTAGGGTTCCTTGTATAAAAACTTTTCTTGAATTTCCTCCTCCAGTTTTTCTTCCGTACAACTGACGAAAGCATCCAGCTCTTCTTTTCTCAACAGATTAGTCAATTCATCATGACTTTTAAATACCAATTCTACTTCAATCCCCGGCTTTGACTTTTTAAGTTGGGAAAAAAACAAGGTCCAAGGGTATGGAGCAATACTTTTTAGAAAACCAATCCTTAAAGGAACTTTTTCAAGTTTTAAAAAGTGTTGTGCTGTATTTAAAACTTGAGAAGAATCTTCAGAGATCTTAGTAAAATAAGGGAAGATTAAGTTTGCTAATGCTGTTGGTCGGGTTGTTTTCTTTTCCCGATAAAATAATTGTCCTCCAAACTCGTCCTCTAATTTCTTAATAGCTTGGGTCAAAGAAGGCTGTGCAACATTGCAGAGAGCAGCTGCGCGGGTAAAATTCGTTGTTTCATAAACAGCTAAAAAATATCGAATTTGATGCATTTCCATTTAAGACTCCCATATTATAATCAATGCCTATGATTTCATAGGAACAATATATTTTACTTTTTGTTCGAAAATCTTCATAACATAAATCAAATCGATTTTGAAAATTGTTCCTTAGATTCATTCATTAAATAACTTATAAAATAACACCTGGGTATAATGGCTAATTCAATTAATGATACAGCTAAAATTGAAGAATCTTAAAACATACATTTTAGGGCTTTATGATGTGTTTTCTGCGAACAGTTTTCCAAAAAATGAACCAGAGCTGAGCTCTTGTATCAGTATGACAGCGTAATCGTTGCGATAAATTTAAATCTATTGAACTTTTTTTAAATCGCTCTTCCATTTTCCAAAAAGAACCTATATTATGCCTCAGTTTCAATTTATTAAAAACCCTAAAAACCCTTATATCGGTTGTTTAGGATAAAATAAATCTGCTTGTTTTAGACTTTTTGTCTGTTATTAATCTCTGTTCTAAACAAGTTAGAATTGGAGTTGGTGTATTGAACTCAAGAATAGCCATTTCTTGAAGGTGCCTTTCTTCAATCAGCTGATCCGTTACAGATCTTAGAATGTAACCTGGGTCCGGAATGTGAAGTCGGCAATCGAGTAATTGCAAACAAGCATTACTTCACATTCAAAGCAAGTCGCTAAGCTTGCATTGCGTCAAAATGAGCCGCTTAGCAATTCGTTGCAATGCCAGACATCTGAAACATGATGTACTTGAAAACTAACAGGAGAATTTAAATGGTACCAAAAATTTTCAATCGATCAAAACGCAAAGCTGTTTTCTTTTTTACTTTATTCTTTTGTCTTTATTCAGGTGCTCTTTCGGCACAGGATTGTGGAGATTTATGTGTTCCCGTTTACAACAGTTATCCTGAAGCCTCTGAAACCATCTATTTAATATTTGACGGCGAAGTGCCCTACTCCATGGTTGGTGGTGACGATGATCCAAATGCCTTTAATCAACAGGAGCTGGAAGAGATTAAATATATTTGGGAAAGAGTCGCGGAAAAATTCCGTCCCTTTCCGGTTAACGTGACAACAGATCCACAGCGGTATGAGGATGCGACATTAACCGATACGCCAAGAACCAGCGTCTATATCAAAACTCTAGGAATAGGGGGTACTTCCGGTTCGTATTTTTCTGCTTCAGGTGGGGGATTTGTTACTGCCGAAGGTAGCGAGCCACACCATATAGCTGGTAAGGCAGGACATGAACTGGAGCATAGTTTTCGTATGCATCATAGTCACTGCAGTGATAGAAATGATGTTTTCTGGGAATCTATGACGGAGGGAGGCCGCAATGACAGCCTTGTACAATGGAGCAAAAGTGAATGTATGCCCAGTGATTTCGGAGACCGGCAACGGGAGCCCTTGGAAATTATCTCCTCGGTTGAACTAAATGCAATCGGGTATAAAACAGATGATCATGGGGATACCTACTTGACAGCGACGCCTTTTACCTCGGCGATGCTGAAGAACGGTGAAATCGATGTAAACCGGCATACCGGCATCATTGAAAGAAATACAGATACTGATCTGTTTAAACTTAGTTTAGCCAGCGGCACTGTTGATCTGACCATCAGCCCGACGGTTGTGGGACATGGAACCCTACACGCCTACGCGGAACTTTACAGTGCGGACGGGACACTGGTTGCCCATTCAAATCCTTTATCCATCATTGCTGATATTGATACGACCATTACAACACCCGGGTTTTATTATTTACTGGTTGACGGTATCGGTCGGGGTAATCCTGAAGAAAACACAGGTTATTCCGATTACGGTTCCATTGGAGGGTATGTGATCCGGGGAAGTTTTCCGGAAGACACACTGAATCCTCCACAGCTCACAAAAGGATTAACCAGGATTGAGAATCCTTCAGGGGGAGCAGAGGTAGAGTTCCAGGGCCTGCTGCAGGTGCCGGAAGATTCACTTTACAGGTTTGATTCTGCTTCATTGGCTGCTGTGAAGCTTATAGTCGGGAACGAAGTTGTTTTGGACATGGGGTCAAACTCCGGACCTGTTTATTTATCCGCCGGGCTGCACCCTGTTCGAGCCTCTTATTTTGCAGGATCATCTCTCACTTTTGATATCCGGTACGCGGAACGAGGAATCCGTCAGAAACGGATACCCGACGAGGTGCTTTACCCATTCAACCCCGTGCCTGCTGAACCCATAGCCAGGGATGATCGATATACACTTGTCGGTGAAAATTTGACGATTTCTGCTAAAACAGGCGTTCTTTTTAATGACTATGATGAAAACGGCGAAACAGTGACTGCAAGCCTTAGTCAAAACCCATCCAATGGCAGCGTGATTCTTCAGAGTGATGGTTCTTTTATCTATACGCCTGATCCTGGTTTTGCAGGAGGGCAAATAGACTCCTTTAGTTATCTGGCAACAGATGGTTCCAGTACAGTCGAAGCCAAGGTGGAGATTCAGGTGTGGGGGGATTATGTCAACTTCCATGAGTTTGACACCGAAATCTATACCAGATCAGGAGTCCCCTCTTATGGTCGAAAAATCGAAGACAATGGAAACCGTTTGAAAATCACGGATACAGACTATTCCAAGAAAATCAACCTGCCCTATAAAATCACCCCAAATACGGTGTTGTCCTTTGATTTACATGGAGATCCAACAGGTAAAGCCTATCAAATCGGATTCATAGATAATTTTACAGGTGTTGACCCCACAAAGCTTTTTGTTGTGGCAGGTACAGCCGCAGATAATTCTAGTGGTACCTTTTCGGGCATGGGAAATTTAAGAGAGTATGCACATGGATTTGGAAGGTACCGAATTCCCGTGGGAAACCACTACCTGGGGGAGATGCAAAACATCGTGTTTGGTAATATTGTCGGAAAGTCCGCTTTCAGCAATGTGCGTGTATTTGAATCAGAGGATACCTCTTTCAGCTTTACACCAACAAGCGCGACCTTTATTCCGCCCCTGGAAACCGGGCTGGCTCAGAACGAGACCATGAGTACGATTACGCAGGATTTGACCCCGGTAGAGGAAAACATTGTAACATTCGGACTCATGGGAATCGTTACTTCTGCCGAAGATGACTGGCTTATAGACTATACGGTCGTTGGAAACACAAATGAATCCCGGGTATCAGCCACCACTACTTACAATAATGCCGGCTCATCTTTAAAACTTACCTTTGCCCAAGAGGACCTCTTTTCTTATATAACGCTGCAAGCTGCTACAAGCAAGGGGGAATCAATAGCACTAACCTTCAGGGTGGATTGGGATAACAGTGAAAAGCGCCACAGCATTAAGGATTATAATGATATTGTTTCCGCTATTCGCGGAGACGTTCTGGAGGGTATCGATCTGCTGGCCAATGATCCCGCTTCTGCCGTTATCACCCAATATGATACCGTTAGTTCTCAAGGGGGTAGTATTACTCAAAATGCAGATGGTGTCACCTTTGATTATACGCCGCCTGCCGGATTTTATGGAATCGATACCTTCAGGTATGTGATCGCTGAAGCTGATGCGGAATCGTTGAATTTGTTGGTGACAATAAATGTTCGGCCTGCTGATGGTGTTGAAGAGGTCAGCATTGCGGTGGATGATCTGATGACCTACAACCCTGAAGGCGGGGTATACACGGCTGTTTTGGACGTTCTTGCAAATGATTTCTTATTAAACTCGCAAACAACGATCCACAGCTTTGATACGTTGAGTGAGAGAGGAGCTGCTATCAGCCTTGAAGATGGACGAATGGTTTATTCTTCAAATGTTCCTTTCGAGAAGGATCGTTTTACCTACACCCTGATCGACCCCACCACGAATCAACTAAGTCTTCCTGCCACGGTTGAGGTTATCCCGGTGATCTTTCATGAACCATTTGAAAATGCAGGTGTATTATCTGATTATACAGCCTATGAGGAAACCTATGTCACGTGTGGTCCTGACATCAACAGCCGGTGGACTGTGGACGCTGGATCGCTTGTTGTCACTGACTCATGTGGAAGGTGGCGGACAAATGGAAGTGTCGGCAGTCTCTTAATCAGGAATACCGAAGTCTTTGGTGATGGGACCTATTACATTGATATTGGAGGACCGGGGTCGGATAACGATCATTTGGGACTGGTTTTTGGTTTTAGAGATGTAAACAATTATTATCGTGTTTATGCCAGCCAGGAACATAGGAAAATTTATTTGACTGAAATGAGCGAGGGAACTCTATATGCCATTGCAACCATCGACCATTTGACGGTAAATAATGAGGCGGCCAAAAAACTGAGTATCACACTTGATCAGAATAGTTATGCTATTAATTATAATGATGAGGTAAGCTTGGAAGGCGAACTTACCGGAGAGGTTTCGGCAGAGTTTGCGCCGGGTCAGATAGGAATCTATGGGGCCTGGATGGATTTTGGCCAATTCGACAATCTAATGCATCAACCCGCTTTTACGTTTGAGGATCTCAGTGGAGCCTATACTTTCCAAGCTGCTGGCGGTGATCTTGCCAATCGTTATATCTGGGCCGGTTCCGGCAGTTTTGAGAATGGGCCGGGGGTGTTCGACAATTACAATCACCTTGTAGGTAAGGCAGGTCATGTAACTGATGAGTCAATAACCTGGACGTTAACAGCCGTTCCCGGTGAGTCGGAAACCTATACGATCCAATCACATTATCATGGTTTGTACATGGATGGAGACGATGGTGGGGCATTCGATTATTCTGATGATCGTTTCAAGGACACGATTGTTTCCAGACCTGCACAACATGATGATTCTCAGAAATGGATTGTGAGGAGACTGGCAAACGGCCACTTTACCATCCAGGAGAAAACCAACGGTTACTTTTTAAGCAACGACTTCTACATTCAGAAGACCGTTGCCGACGATAGTGGAAATGTGGAGTGGATTGCAACCCCTCAACCTGAAAACTCTAACTAGGTTCGTCATATTTAACTTGCCGCAGGTCCGAGAAATTTTTTCTGAAATGCTCAGGAACGATTCAAGAGAATGCTCGGATCTGCTTGAGGGAGCTCACAGCCTTCTATCTGAAGGTTAGTAAAAGTATTATTTTAGTTGAATTGACTGACATCAGGTCTGCAAGTTGTGGGTTTTGTCACTTTTACGGCTATATGATTGGTCATCACGTTTTAACGTTGTCTAATAATTATGGAGGTCAATATGAAGTCAATTTACCTACCGTTTTTGACAGGTTTCACTCATCTGGGAAAAGTTCTCAGAAAAGACAGGTCTCAGCCGGGTACAAGTCATCTTTTCAAAAAATTTATAATTGGTTTATGCTCGGGTCTCTTTCTGACAAACTTTGCTTTTGCCGAACCACTCACTCTTGAAGATTTTGAAAACTTTTTACCTGGAGAAAATCCCTATATATTCGAAGATAGCCTGGCACCAAGACCGATACACGCTTGGTTGGAGACCCTGATTGATGAGTCGTCACAAGATTATGAAATAACGCTTACCCTACAACCTTTTTCGGGGCGTGGCGGGGTCGCGTTTCGCTACCAAGATCCCGATAATCATTACCGGCTCTTTTTAGACAAAGGTATTAGTAAAATTCAAAAATGTGTCAATGGTGAATGTACCAGCCTTGCTGAAGAGGAAGGTTATGGAGTCGAGGCAGATAAATACTTGTTAAGATTACGAGTAGAAGGAAACTCTTTCCGCATCTATAGAAAGGTGATGCCATACGATGCTGTTGATCCGGAACTTTTCCCGGAAACGCTGTGGTATGAAATCACAGACAGTACCTTCACCAACGGTAAAGTGGCGTTTTATTCACACAGTGGCACCTTCCATATGGATGATGTTTTAATCAAGGATCTGGAAGATACCATCTTGTTGGAAGATGATTGTAGTAGCCTGGATAACTTTATTGCTCTAAATGGACAATGGAAAGTATCGATACCAACTCCAGGTGACCTGAACAAGATCGTTATCAATCCGGGTGCTGATACGGTGATCTACCTCGATATTGATGGTGAGAAACATGGAGGTATATTATACGCCTACCGATTCAGAAAGCCTCAGACCGTACGTGACTTTGTATATAGTTTCTCCAAATTATTCACGCCCTTCAACGTGACCATCACTTCAGATCCGGAAGTTTTCATTGATTATCAGCAAAAAGACCGAGGCTGGGGCATGCATATTGCGATTGGATCAGGAGGGATCTCCGGATCATTTGGAAATGATATACCTTACAGATCGGCGGTTGGTTACGGTGACTCTCGGACTGCCATCCATGAAATGGGACACGGACTTGGTCTGGGACACATGGCCAGCACTCTCGAAAACGATGAACCCTGTTGTGCAGATCAATACTACAATGGTCATGAAGTTGCTGCTGGCGATGGGATTAATTTGTGGCAGACCCCGATGGGAACAGGGTCTACGTCAAACCCATCTCATATCGTCCAATGGACTAAGGGAGAGTATTATGGTTCTGCGGTCTATAACACAGTGATTAATGGAAACTATATTCACGATCCATTAGTAGAACTTTCTTATCGCCTTAGTTATCGTTTCGATGACCATGTTACAACAGATCCTATGCTTGCTGAACGTCTTATTGATGGTCAAACCATAAAGGGACTGATTGAACGCAATACCGATGTGGATATCTTTAAAATTGAGCCTACTGGAGGTGTGGTTGACATTTCTGTAGTTGCGAATCCCCATGCCCCTCCAAACACCTTGGATGTGGGAGCGGTTGTTTACGATTCCTCAGGAAATTCAATTGCTGAATCCATGCCACACGAAACCCGAGGGTTGGGTGCTGAACTCAGCTTTGATGCTAGTGAAAACGAAATCTACTATCTGCATGTGACTGGGGAAGGTCGAGGAGACCCACTGAGTAATCCACCTAATGGTTATACCAGCTATGGTTCGTTGGGAGAGTACTCCGTTACGGCAACCTATTCAGAAGTGGAATATCCGGCTACCATCACCCACGGAGTAACTTACTACTATTTTGAAGGAGAATGGGCTTCTATTCCCGACTTTGATCAGCTCACACCGGAAGAATCTGGTTCCGTTTCCGGCTTGGAGTTACCCACAACTTGTACGAGCAGCCAATGTGCTGTGCAACTGAAAGCGCTGGTTGACATTCCTAGTACCAACTACTACCGGTTTGAAGTTGAATCAAATGGCATTGGTGAGATTCTGCTTGGAGGGAAAATATTAATGAGTTTTGACCATAGTTCTGGTGAGAATAAAACCGATTATTTTCGTCTGGATGGTGGTCTTCATCTGATTGAGGTGAAGTATGTGGCGCAAGAGGGAGAAAATCATCTGCGAATCTATCATCACTCTGATGAAAATAGAGTAGACTACCCGAGAAGAACCTTTAACCCGTCAATTTTCTACTTAATCCAATCAGAACAAGTTGCCCCTGTGGCTCAAGACAATCATTATCAAGTCATAGCCGATAGGTATCTGGTGGGCACTTTGGAAAACGCTCAGCTAATCACACGAAATGATTATGATCTCAATGGTGACAAACTGGACCTGGTTTCTTATACCTATCCTTCCAATGGTCAATTAAGTGTGGATTTAGAAGATGGTTCGTTTGTTTACAAACCCAATCCAGGATTCATCGGAACAGACAGCTTTTCATATAGAATTTCTGATGGTCAGGCGAGTGATGAAGCCATTGTCTATTTCCAAGTGGATCTGGAAGAAAATCTCCACATAAAAAATGATCCTCAAGCCTGGGTTGTGGAAAGAGTTGCCCATGACCGCTTCAAGGTGAAGTCCAAGACTAAGCAAAGATACTGGTCTTCTGGTGCTGAATACATCGCAGGGCTCTACACAAAAATTGATCCACCTTTAGCAGAATGGATTGTACATCCAGAAAATGGCAGCCTGCCAACGGGAAGCGATCTTAGTGGTTGCTACATCTTTGAAGTGCCTGAAGGCGAATACCAAGGGCGATATGTTTACCTGCTTGAAAACGGTCGAGCTATAGTAGGAGGCCCATCCACTGTAATATGTTTGGATTTACATGAGGCTACCAACACTTACAGAATCAGCAAAGCTGGAGATGCAAGCTTAAGCCTCCAAGAATACCAACCGCATTTCTCAGAACTTATTATAGACGTTTTTAACCGACCAAATGTGTTTTTTCATGTTCCATCTCACACCCCGTTACCTGAAGGGTTTGTTTTTCCTCAGCCTGATGATCTCAGTGGATCATACGTGTTTCAGGTTCCAGCAGGAAGTCCATTTACCGGACGAACGATTTATGCTGGTGGAAATCCCGATAACGGTTTGGGGCTGGGGGATACCTACAATTACCTTGCAGGTGGCAGGATCGATGACACAAGAATTTGGACACTGGCTGCAGTTCCA
This sequence comes from SAR324 cluster bacterium, assembly GCA_028282825.1. Taxonomy (GTDB): domain Bacteria; phylum SAR324; class SAR324; order XYD2-FULL-50-16; family XYD2-FULL-50-16; genus JAHJTV01. Next base: position 151,938 of record JANQGZ010000113.1, on the reverse strand, counting down.
AATGAGCCGGAGACCTACACCATTCAATCACATCGTCATGGCTTGTTTATGGATGGGGATGACAGTGATGAATTCGAAGCCCCTTATGATGATAGATATGAAGACACGATTGTCTCAAGACCTGCACAATATGATGACTCTCAAAAATGGATTGTGAGGAGACTGGCAAACGGTCACTTCACGATCCAGGAAAAAACCAACGGTTACTTTTTAAGCAACGACTTCTACATTCAGAAGACCGTTGCCGACGATAGCGGAAATGTAGAGTGGATCGCAAATCCCCAGTCTGAAAACTCTAATTAGGTTCGTCATATTTAACTTGCCGCAGGTCCGAGAAATTTTTTCTGAAATGCTTAGCAACGATTCAGGAGAATTGTCGGATCTGCGCAATGCGGGTTAATAGGATTAGATCCGCGGTGAGCGTTTTGGCTGTTTTGATGAACAAAAGGAAGGCTAAACCAAACCCTAAAATATGTGTTATTTATTATATTTCAATTCCAGAAGGTCTTCCGGTAAATAGCAGTTCTCCAGTTCTCTGTACTCTTTCACATTAATAAATTCCATGTAGTCATCAAATGAACTGATCCAATGAGTCTGCCCGGCTAGAATTCCCTCAGGAGCCTCTTTTAATGCTTTGAAGAACTGGGTCATGCCGATATGAGCCGACAAGATGGAAGCAACGGGAAGGGATATCCTGCCCACGCCCATTTTTGCCAATTCGGGAATGGGGATGAGTTCAGTTTTCACACCGGTAACAGCCTCCATCAGGTTGACCGAGAGCGGTCCCTGCAATTCCTTGACAGCTTTTTCAATATCCGATCGGGTTTTGATACCATCAATGAACGCCACATCCGCACCTGCATCCAGGTACAGGTTAGCCCGCCGAATGGCTTCATCCAAGCCTGAGACGGCGTATGCATCCGTTCTGGCATTGACAACGAAATCCTTATCCATACTGTCGCGCACATCCAGGCAGGCTTTTACTTTTCCGATCATTTCTTCAGCGGAGATAACGGCTTTTCCTGACATATGACCGCAACGTTTCGGGAATATCTGGTCCTCAATGTTCATTCCGGCGACACCGTCCCTTATCAGTCGTTCCGTGCTCCTTGCCGCGTTGATGGCGTTTCCGCCTCCCGTATCCAGATCCGCCATCACCGGAATGTCAACCGCCTGGGCAATGTTTGCCGTTATGTCCAGGACATCTTTAAACTGCACCAGTCCCACATCCGGTTTACCAAGGAACGAACCTGAAACGCCAAAACCTGAAATCTGGACAGCTTCAAACCCTGCGTTTTCGATGACTTTAGCGGATAATGCATCGTGAGCTCCCGGAACCACAAGGGCTCGTCGTTCCATAATTGCTTTTTTCAACTGTGTCGTTTTTTTCATTGTGATCCTTCAAAACGTGTTATTTGGTAGTTGACGAAAAAAGAGATCCTACTTGTTTAATCCGCGGTCCGGTCCGTAATCTGTCTGATGGTTGTTGTCCTCCGCATAAGCATTGCTGAACCGGTTAATCCAAAACATACTTGCGGTTTGTTTTCAGATAGTTCACCAAGCCGCCATGTTTGAGAACATCCATCATGACCTTGGGCAGTTTTGTTCCCTGATGGCTGGTGTGTTTGGTCAGGTTTTTCACTTGACCCGCTTGCAGATCTACTTCAACGGTGTCACCGGTTTCAATATCGTGTTCGGGAACTTCCATCAGAGGAAGGCCTATATTGATGGCGTTGCGGAAGAAAATTCTGGCAAAATACCGGGCGATGACGACCGAAACTCCCGAGGCTTTAATGGCTAAAGGGGCCTGTTCACGTGAGGAACCGCAACCAAAATTATCCCCACCGGCGATGATATCGCCCTTTTTCATGCGCTGGCGGAACTCCGGATCCAAATCTTCCAGAACATGCTGTGACAGCGATTGAATATCTAAGGTTTTGGTGTATTTCCCGGGGATAATCCGATCGGTGTCTACATTATCTCCATAAACGTGGGCAAGTCCCTTGATTGTTTCTGACATGTTTCCTGTTTCTTTTTTAATGAAAACCCGGGCTGCAGAAGCCGGGTATCCAAGAGCATTAACTGGTTGCTTTATGCATCCTGATCACCAGGGTCCGCTATTTCTCCGATGATGACGGATGCCGCCACCAAAGCCGGTGATGCCAGGTAGATTTTGGCAGCAGGGTTGCCCATGCGACCGGGAAAATTCCTGTTTGCGGTGGAAATAACTGTTTCATCGTTACCGGGCACACCATTGTGTGTTCCCACACAGGGGCCGCAGCCTGACGGAAGAAAGGTAGCACCGGCTTCCGTCAGGATTTCAACCAACCCTTTTCGGGTCGCTTCCAGGAACACGTTTCTGGATGCGGGTGCGATGATTAGCCTCACACCCGGCGCCACCCTTTTTCCCTTAAGGATTTCCGCAGCTCTTTCCAGGTCTGTTAATCGCCCGTTGACGCAGCTTCCGATAAAACCGTAATTGATTTTCGTGCCAATAACCTGGCTAGCATCGCAGACGTTGTCCGGTGAATGGGGCCGGCTGATTTGTGGAACCAGCTTATCAGCGTCAACCTGAATGGTTTGGGTGTAGTGTGCTCCTTCATCGGGAAGAAGAAGACTTAAATCTGTTTCTTCGGGCCGGATCAATCCCTGTGGATTGATTAACCCGACTTTTGCGCCCATTTCTATCGCCATATTGGCGATGGTCATCCTGGATTCCAGGTCCAGTTCCCGTATTGCCTCACCATGAAACTCGATTGCCTGGTAGGTCGCGCCTGCCATACCGATACGTCCGACAATAGCAAGGATCAAGTCCTTGGCTGAGACATTTTCAGCGAGGGTCCCCGTTATGTCGACCCGGATGGTGCCGGGAACTTTTAACCAGGTTTGACCGGTTAACATAATCGCTGCCAGATCGGTTGATCCCACACCTGTTGAGAAAGCGCCAAGACTGCCATAGGTGCAGGTGTGAGAATCGGCCCCGATAAAGAGATCGCCCGGTTTGACATGACCGTTTTCCACCATTAACTGATGGCAAATGCCTTCGCCTGTGTCGTACAGATGAATCCCGTGTTTGGCGGCAAAGTCACGCATGAGCGAATGGAGATTGGCAATACGCTGGTTAGGCGCAGGGGAGGCATGGTCAATGACCAGAAAGATCTTGTTCGGGTCCCATGGCTTAAGTCCTCCCATTTTTTCAAAGGCCACGATGGCCAGTGGCCCTGTGGTGTCGCTGGCCATGACTCCATCCACATCAACAATGACAAGATCACCCGCAGCAACAGGATGACCTGCATGGCGAGAGATGATTTTCTCGGCAACAGTCTGTGGTTTCATCTGCATATCAGTTATTGATGGGTAAAGATCGGTTTTTAAAAACACGTTTTTTGAGCAGCGGCCAGAACAATGAGCCGATAATCAGGACCAGCAGAGCATTAAAAGCCGGTCGTGTGAACAATGCCAACAGATCATCCTCAAACAGCAGAAAGGTTTTCAGCATCTCACGTTCGACAATGGCTCCCAGGATAAATCCCAGGATGAATCCCATCACCGGGTAGTTCAACCGTTTCATCAGGTAACCCAAACCAGCGAAAAGCAGCATGATGACCACATCGATGAGTAATCCCCTGGGTGAATAGGCGCCCACCACCGCAAAAATAAACACGGCGGGTACAAGCACCTTTGTCGGTAAGTAAATCAAGCGCGCGAAATAATTCACAAACAGGGTGGCAATAACCAGCAATCCCGCAGCCTGAAAGAATTGACTGACAATAACCGCATAGGCAAAGTCAAGATTTTCCCTGACCAACCACGGTCCGGGGGATAAGCCATGAATCATGAAGGCGGCAAGCAACAGTGCCGTGGTTCCGGACCCGGGAATTCCCAGCAGCATCATGGTTGCGACGGCACCTCCCTCTGAACCGTTGTTAGCGGTTTCAGCAGCGACAATTCCTGCGGGTTCTCCCTTGCCAAAGTTTTCAGCATTCGGGTTGCTCCGTTTCTCTGTTCCGTAACTGACCATTGCCGCAATGGTAGAGCCGGCAGCAGGCATCAACCCGATCCCGATCCCCAGCAGGGATGAACGGATCACTGTTTTGGGATGTTTCATCGCAATCCGCATGCCCTTGATGATTTCGCTGATTTTTTGGACAGGTCTCTCGCCATCCTGGATGATGAACTTCTTTTCAAGCATGATGAACAGTTCACTGACCGCCAGCAAACCCAGCAAAGCCGGTATCAGGGGGATACCTTCATAAAGAGCGTCAATTCCCCAAATTCCGCGGGAATATCCATAAGGGGAAGACCCCAGCGTTCCGATTAGTATGCCAAACAACCCGAAAATGGCAGTTTTAACTATTTCTCCCTGAACCATACCAATGGATACCATGGCAAACACGACGACCAGTAGCATTTCGGATGGCCCAAAATTCAGAATAATTTTGCCAATGGGGAAAAAAAGGGCCAGGACAATTCCGTAAGCTATAAAGCAGCCAATAGCAGAGCTGAAGATGCTGATACCCAATGCATGATTATGCTTCCCCTGCTGAGTCATGGGATAACCGTCAAACCCGGTTACAATGGCAGGTGCGGTGCCGGGAATATTCAACAGAATAGCTGAAATCCCGCCACCATAGACGGACCCCGTATAAATGGCGGTTAAAAACACGATGGCCTGCAAGGGAGGCATGTAGTAGCTGGGGCCCAAAAGCAGCGTAATGGCTAAGACTCCCGATACACCCGGAATGGACCCTAAAAATATTCCAATGGCCAGTCCGCCAATAATCCAAAATGGTAAATCCCAGACCATCAACATTTGAAATCCCTGGGCAATGTTTGCAAATGCTTCCATGACTATCTCTTTTAAATTAATATTCCCTGGGGCAATGTCAGTTTTAGTGTTGTGACAAAGATCAGATGAATTGCAATCAAAACAATAACGCCGGGTATGACCGTTTTGACAAAACCTCGGTTGCCCAGTATGTAGCTGAAAGCACAAAATGCCAGAAAACTCGACGCGTAATATCCCAACCCGTTGAGCAGCACCAAATAGATAACTAAGGCGGCAATAAGCTGAAATTTCTTGTCTTTAACCAAAACCGTTATCCCCAATTTGGTAGCAGATTTATCTCTGTTTAAAAATTCCTTGAACTGCCTGATGATTTCAACAGCTGTAAAGAGGGTCATAATCCAGAACACCACAATGATTGCCACTTTATCGGACATGTCTTCCAATCCCAGGCATTGCAGGTAATAGATCAGGGAATAAACCCAAATCGCACCAACAAAAATCAGTCTCCCAGTTGATTTATCCATGTTAGCCTTGTTGTTTTTTGTATTAAAACCGGATGTCCGGACTGTCAGCTACGGGGCATCCGGCCCCTGAGTGTCTTATCGTTTCCAGTACTCGGAGTAGGTTTGTAAAACAGCGTCTGTGGTCTCAATCAAATTTTTGGTTTGGGTAGCATTCATCCAGGAAATCTTAATGTTCTGTTTTGACATCTGTGCTTTGTAATCCTGGTTTTGAATGGCTTTGGCAATGGCATCCGCCATCATTCTCCAACGTTCGGGATGCTTCTGCCTGAACGATTTTTTGACCATCAGGAACCGAAAATTGTAAAGCGGGTCTATCGATTTCAGGTTCATCTCTTGGAGAACTTCATTGATCGTCGGCACCTCGGGAAAGTCGGACAGTCGACTTTCGGCAAATACTCCCAGGCATTTCAGGTCTTCGCCTGCAGCGGCAGCGGTACCGTAAAATTCACTGACGGCAAAATCCGTTTCCTGTTTGATCATAGCCATTCTCTGTACCGCACCACCCCCCTGATAGGGAATCTGTTTTGCCTTTGATTTGAGTCGATCGTTGATGATTGCCACCGCAGCACGAGACCATCCTCCCGGAATAACGGCCGTGGTGACCCTTTTACCGTTTTTCAGGGTATTGAACAGATCGTTCGCGGTTTGGAATTTTGATTTTTTATTGACCCATAATGCTTGAGGAGAGCGATTTGTCATTCCGAAATATTCAAAATCATCAATCTCAAATGCGTTGTTTACAACGGCTGCACTCAGATAGGGTTCCAGGCTGTACACCAGATATGATCCGTCATCGGGGTCGTTTTTGAGATGGGCTTTTGTTCCAACAATTCCCCCGCCGCCTTTGCGGTTTACAATAATCACCGGCACCTGCAACTCTTTCTCCAGGAACAGGGCCAATGCCCGTGCCACCCGATCAGTGGTGCCACCCGGTGAAAACGGAACCACAATGGAGACCTGTTTGGTTGGCCATTTGTCCATAGCCATCACCTGTAACGACGTTAACCCAAGGCAAACCAAAAATACTATGCTGAACAAAAATTTGAACCTTTTCATCCTTCTTCTCCTTTTGTTTTAGTGATTTTTAGATATACGTTCGAGGATCTCGGAATTCTCCAAAAAGAGCACACACGGCAGCTGTTGCTGAAGAAGCGAGATATACTTCCGGGCAGATACTGCTTCCAGACCGGATTTGCGAGCCAGCAGCTTTTCCGCAAACGTTTTACCCACTTGACCTCCCCAATCCCATAGATGCCAAACGGTGGCGTGTGTACGGTTTTAAGCCTCCCACTCGAAGGATATCCATTAAAAAATCAGGTTGGGGATCAAAAGAGAATTCCATCCTACCCCCCCTGACTTGGGACGTTTCAAAATCAATTTCAATCTCGTCACCTGGAATTCGGACGGCCTCGGGACACACCACAACCGGCAATCCCTGGTTGATGCAGTTTCGAAAAAATATCCGTGCCAAAGAACCGCAACAATAGCCCCGATACCGGCTGCTTTCAGACAGGATACGGCTTGTGACCTGGAACTTCCGCAGCCGAAGTTTTTTCCGGCTACAATGATATCGTTCTGTTGAATTCTGGCAGGAAATCCCGGGTCAATGCCCTCCAGTGCATGGGCTGCCCATTGATCCGGGTCGACAAGCGGGACGTATTTTCCGGGGTATATCAAATCGGTGTCAATATCGTCGCCTAACCTTATGATTCGACCTGATACAGTACTTAACGACTGCTGCGCCCTCATTCTACGCTCCAACCCTTTCCCTCGTTTTGCGAGGTATGACTCCTTTTCAGCCTGACTTTAAAGCTATAGTTATCCGACCTGATCAGCACCACGGCATGGTTAACGGGTCTCCCATCCTTGTCAAACGTAGTCCGAATCAAACGAAGCAAGGGGTCGCCAATGTTGATATCGAGTATTTCCGCCAGTTTTGTGTCGGCAATGGTGGCATCAATGTGTTGTTCAGCAACTGCCAGGTCAAAACCTAAACGCGTTTCAAGCGTATTGAGGATGGGGCGCGTTTCGATGTCTTCAGAGCTTATTTGTTGACCGATGTCCATGGGCAAAAAGTTGGTGAAGTAGCCCATTGGGCTTCCATCTCCCAATCGAATCCGTACGATTTCCCAGACTTTTTCATCCATTCCCAGTTGCAGGGCATCTGATACCGATTCCACCACATCCGTTGGTGCGGAACTGATTAATCGGGCCTCATAGTTTGGACCAAACCCCCTGAAAATAGCGTCCTCGATAGATCCGTCAAACTTGTGTATCGTGGTACCGGGATCTTTTTTAGCCACAAACGTCCCTTTGCCCGGCATCCGGCGGATGATTTCATCGTCTTTCAATTTGGCCAAAGCCTGCCTGACGGTTATCCGACTAACTTGATACTCCTTGCCAAGAACCTCCTCACTGGGAAGAGGATCACCAACCTTGAATTCGGAAGAGTTGATCCGGTGGCGGAGGTTCATTTCCAGCTGATGGTATAAAGGTATGGGCTGCTTCTTTGATAACGATGACACGGAAATCTCCCTTGAAATGTATGCTTGTTATAATGTTATGCTTTTAATACATTTGATGTTAAAAAAATGTCAAGAAAAATTTAATCGTTGAAAGACGATTTTGATTAAACCCTTACTATTATTGAATAAACGGAGAATCGGAAGGATGTTTTCGAGACACGGGAGGACATTAAAATTAACCAACCCGCTTGCTAGCGGCAACTGATGCAGGCATTCGCTTTTTAAAACATCTACAGACTGCCCGCATCGCCGCTCATGGTTTCCTCAATCAGTCTGTCGAGTTCTTCGGTAGTCAGTTCTTCTTCCGGCTCCTTAGATGCTGGAACCTGGCCAGTCGGAAAGGAGGTGACCACCACGGAACCGGATTCTGTCAGGGTCCTGTCTTTAACCCGAGTGATGGCATCCGCCACAATCAGGGAGAAGCAGAACAGGGAAAAAAGCAGAAGAAGCAGGCTGTTCCTGTCTTTCAGGAGGTTTTTCTTTGACGCCATAATTCCTTAATCCAGTTTTTCATCATTCGTAAATAAGCGTCCACCGGGTGTATGGGGCAGATATAGTTGCACCAGGGGCGCAAGACATATGTTGACATGAGGAACACCAGGGCGATGATCAGAAACTGAAAGCTCGATCCCCACATCTGAAAGAAGGTGCCGAAAACCTCATAACTCGTGAGGCCAGGATCACGCAGCAGCAGCGCCACCAGAATAGCTGTCAGAGCCAGACCGCGATGCAGCCACTTTAAAAAATCCCGTAAATGACGCGGATGCCTCGGTTTGGCTTTCATCAATTTACCCAGACATTCCTGAGCCGCACCAAAAGGGCAAATCCAGGTGCAATAGGGACTTCTTCCCTCCAGCAGAAAATGCAGGAGAATTCCTGCCACCAGCAGGTAGGTAAAAAGGTTGGAATGCCAATCCGGCCAGAAACCTAAAAGCAACTGATTGATTATCGAAATGGTCAGTGGATTGTTGTATACGAAACCAAAGCAGATCAGTCCGGTTAAAAGGCTTACCCAGCGCAGAGTTTTAGTATGCGGGAAGAGTTTGCGGCGGGCCAGGATTCCCAGGGCAAAAAGCAGGATCAAAATTATTTCCGCAGGTCCGAAACGAACTTTCCGGGAGGTCGTATCAGGCAAATCCAGATCAAGCTGTTGCCTGGCAATCTCTTTAACGGCCTGCCGCACTGAGTTAACCACAGCAAGACCGGAAAGCGTGGCACCGGAGACTCCGTCCACATCTTGATTGAGTAAAAACGAATCCCTGTAACTTTTGCCCATCAACTGACCAAGCAGTCCGCTTTCAACGATCTGGTTAAAATAACTGGGCGTGTCTTTATGATCCACCACACCTAGCCCAACGACAGTACCCTTGTTATCCACGGCGACAGCCATGGTCACGGGACCTCCATATCCTTTGGCACGTATGATACAAAGGTATGCCAGAAGAGATGTACCGTTTTGATCGCTCCAGGCGGCGTAGGTCCCTCCCTTTAAATGTTGAAAATGGTGTGCTGTGGGCAATAGTTGTCTGAAATAGGGCAGGTGGTCAGCTTGAATGTTCAGTCCGCCAACGAACCAGGCAACGATGATCAGGAGCAGAGCCACCAGGCCCAGGTATCTATCCAGGTATTTTGAACCGGTCGAACGGCGACGATGATTTGACATGACAACTACCCCGCGGCTTCCAATTCCTGGTTCAGCAACCGAGCTTTATCCTCGAACACCGTCAATCCCACCTCTTGAAAAGAGGCGATTGCCTGCCGACATAAGTCCCTGGCTTTTTCCAGATGGTTAAGGTCTCTATAAGCCATGGACAGAGAAATCTGCTGTTCGCCGACAATCCTGCGATCTTCAATTTTGCTGGCAATTTCCAGGGATTCCTCCGACAGGGCGATCGACTTTCCGATATCGCCGGATTCGGCTGCAATCATGCTCAAGTATCCCAGCAACCGCGCCTGATGATGATGTTCCTCCAGTGCCACTGCCAGTTCTAAAGCGCGGTTCCAAACCTGGCTGGCTTCCTCAATACTGTTGCGATCAACATAAACGCTGCCTTGGTTAATCAGCAGTTCCATCTCTCTAAGCTGATCGGAAGCGGCTTGAGCTGTGGCAATGGATTGCTGCATTTGTTCGTGGGCTTCCTCGGTTTTGTTTAAGTTAAACAATTGGGCAACGAGCACGTTGTCATAGGAACTGTCCGCGGGTGAATGATCGCGGGCAATTTTTTGAGCGGTTCGAGTGTATGCCAGGGCCTTTTCCGGATGGTCCAGTGCAGTGGCTGCTTTAATCAGTTGGTTCAAGGCATTCATCTCTCCGGCTGTATCTCCGGTTCGATGCGTCAATTCCCGCACCTGTTCAAAGATATCGAGAATTTTTTCCTGGTCGTCCAGACGAACCGCTAACACACCAATATTGGTCAAATAGCCGGCTTCAGAACGCGGATCATTCAGGTCATGGGCCAACTCTCTGGCCTGTTCGAAACAGATCAGGGCATTTTCAATATCGGCGGCTAACAGATGCGCATGCCCCATGTTGCCGACGTGGACCATTTCACGTCGCTGATCTTCCAGATCAACGGCAATGTCCAACGCCTCCTGCAAACTACTGAAAGCCAGGCCCATATCACCGGTTTCCACAAATACCATACCCAAATTACCCAGGGCGTCGGATCTCAATCCCCGGTCATTCAGCTCAGCGGCAATGTCAATTACCTGCTGAAAACATTGGGCAGCGGTTTCAAAGGCTTTGGCATCAGCCAGAGCCAATCCTTTGGTTCCAATTTGACGGGCTTCCAGCCCTCTGTCCTCACTTTTTTGAGCCAGAGCAATGGCCAGATCGAGCTGTTCCGCTCCTTTTTCAAACTCATTCACTTGAAAAAGCGCCAGCCCCAGTTCGGAGAGCGCCTCGCTAATCCCGACCGGATTTCCACGTTGGCGAGCCTTGCTCAACGCTTCCCGATAGGGAGTAAGATAGGTTGCACTATCCGACAGACAATGATTGTCATTCCTCATTCGCAACAATTCCTTACAAGAGGGAAGGTGCCTGCGCACCTTCCGATTTTTTTGTTGGTTAACGGAAAATGGTTTGGATCATGTTTCAGATCCCAGCGTGATGATGCGCCAGACACCTACTCCCAAAATAGCAGCAGGCACCACCGAGAACAATATCATCCAGGCTCCGGCAGCAGGCTCCCCTTCACCGATAAAGGTGAAGGGGACGGCAACGGCAAGCAAAAATCCAATCCACCAGCCACCGGACAGCACCCATTTCCACCAGGTCATGCGGATTCCCTTTTCCTTAGCCAGTTGCTTGAAACCGATCGCCATCACCAGTGACACCAGGCCCATTGCAAACCAAAATATACTCCATCCATACATTATGCGTCTCCTTTTTTAGGTTTTCTGATCGGTACGTCAAACCATTCTTCCGTTTTCAGCCAGGCCGGAGCCTCGCGATAACTGGCAAACCGGCCATCGGGAGGCGGCAGATATTCCTGAGCACCCGGTGCTTTAAACATCAGTTTCTGCATCCAGGTCAGTGCGCTGGCAGCCAAGCCCGTGGGATCGTTGCGATCGACAATCTGGGAAAGCTTGTGAGCGTAGTTGCCTTTCCGACTATAGGGGCAACAAGCCAGACACAACCGGCAACCTAACGGCCCCATGGCTTTGAACCAGTAATTGATACAGGAGCTGGTGTCTATAAACCAATGTTCATATCCCCTGAGCACCATTCCCTTTTCGGAATCAGCCATACTGATCGAACCGGAGGGGCACAGCTCTGCGCAAATCTTACAGGTCCTGCAGAAATGCTTGACACCGAACTCAATGGGTTTGTCAACCGTCATGGGCAGATTGGTGGTGACGCAAGCCGTTCGGATGTTGGCACCGGTCTCGGGTGTGATCACAAAACCGTGACGCCCTAACTCACCAACGCCTGCGTCCACGGTTACCGGGGGTAGAATCAAATCATACATGGCCGGGGGATGGTGGCTACGTGCCGGGTACCCCAGCCCCTTGATAAAAGCGGTCAACCTTCCCGAACAATTGCGTGCTCTGTTGTAACCATCGTAACTGGTACCATGGGCAGGGTTGGAAAGCACCTGGTCCCATTCATGGGGAACCCCAACCACGATGGCATATTCCCAATGTTTAGGAACCTGAAACGGTCCCGGTTTTCCGCCCCGCACATCACGATCCCAAACCCAGTCGGGATTGAGCTTTGCGATACCCACAACGGTAGCCCCGTACAGGTGCGCAATTTTTTTTATCAGTTTGGAGGCATGATCCTTACTTTTAAAGGGCATGGGTTCCCCAATTTTCTTGACCACATTGGGCCTTCCCGTACCGCCGTATTTGACCATTTCATAGTCGGATTCCTCCGGTGGTTTGTCGGGTTCCGGGGGATAGGAGGTGAAGATGTCTCCCCAACCTGCGGAATAAGCGTTGGCCAGGGCAAAATAGTTTTTGTATTTTTTCGTATCCCGGGCGCGCTTGGGAAAGATTTTGAAATAGCGTTCAATATCGTTTTTCAGGTCGTCAGGGTGACGTTTGTAAAAGCTGGCCAAAGGCTCTCCCAGTTTTTCCACTCCCTGATCCGGTTTCCAGCCGTCTTTTAGCGCCTTGCCAAACAGCATGTTGCGCTTAAAGATATACTCGGTGTCCTTGTTGGGACGCCTGGTTGCACCTACTTTTCTGTGAGGCGGTTTGTCTATTTCCCAGGCCTTGCGGTCTGTCTGTTTAGCACCCGAGAAATCTCTCCATGCCGTGTAGCTCTCCGTGGTTTTCCCGGCAACATAACCGGCACCCGCGATACCAGCGACTTGCAAACCGGCTCCCGCAACGGCACCAATCTTAAAGAAATCTCGACGGGAAACCTTGCCTCCCGGTTTTTCGGACGTAGTCATAAAAATTCTCCCATAAAATGAGGTTCCATGGCACTGCAGCTTTTTAAAACCTACCACTGCCATCATTGTGCCTGCCAGCACACACAGGCCTGCATTATTTGGGACTGTGCGTTCCGGCAGTCTACCTTCAGCAAAAATGTTGCCAAAATCGTCAAACATCGATAATCACAATCAGAAGGCACATGGGCAGCTGAAGGAAGCATGATGTTTAGTTGACTATTGTACAATAATTGTAAAATAAGCTATTTTTATTACTATATCACAATAAAACCATTCACAACGAGCAAAAAGTTTATGCCGGATTCAACCATCCCAAATCATCAGTTTTTTCGTGACGCAGTATTGGCGGTTTCTTCCAGTCTTGATTTGTCCCATGCCTTGAGAGCCCTGTTCGATTTTGCCAGCCGGCACTTTCCCCTGGAAGGATTGACCCTCCACAAATACGAGCACCAAATGAAATCCCTGCGCCTACTCTTTCTGGTCACCGGAGACAACTATATTTTTCTTGATGAACTGATTCCGTTGAGTTCCGAGGGAGAGAAGGATGTCATAGCAACCGAAGAGGCAAAGGGCGTCATCAATGCCTCCACGGTGATAGGTCGTCCCATTGCAGGGGAGCACAACAAAGCACTGGCAAAATACCTGCCGTTCAAGGATCGGGCGTATCTTGTCATTATTTTATCAGCCAAACAAAAAGTTATCGGGCATCTCTGTCTAATGGGCCGGGAAACTCATTGTTTTAACAAAGAACACGAGAAAAAACTGGAACTGCTTGGCCCCCCGGTGAGTCTGGCTATGATGAACCTGCTTCAGTATCATCGCACGCTTGAACTGCAAAAAACATTGGACGCCCAACGCCAGCAATTGTTGGGTGAAGTTTCGCTGTTAAAAGATTCCTCGGCTATTGTCGGACAACAAGGATTAAGCAAAACCATAAAGATGATCCGTCAACTGTCCGGGCAGGATATCCCGGTTTTGATCCACGGTGAAACCGGTACGGGAAAAGAGCTGATAGCAGACGCTATTCAGCGGGTGTCGCGTCGTGCATCAGGGCCTTACATCAAAGTCAATTGCGGAGCAATACCGGAAACCTTGGTAGACAGCGAATTTTTCGGATATCGGAAAGGTGCTTTTACCGGGGCTAACGAGGATCGAGCCGGGAGGTTCGAGCAAGCCAATGGAGGAACCCTTTTTCTGGATGAAATCGGCGATTTACCGCTCCAGCTTCAAGTCAGGCTTTTAAGAGTGCTGCAAAACGGAGTCGTTGAAAGGTTAGGCAGTAGCAACCCGATTCCGGTTGATGTCAGAATCATTGCTGCCACGCACAAACCCCTTAAAACCATGCTGCAAAAGGGAACATTCAGAGAGGATCTTTACTACCGCCTCAGCGCATTCCCCATGACAATCCCTCCGCTGCGGGAAAGAACCGAAGATTTGCCGGTCTTGATCGACCACTTTCTGAAAAAGCTAGCCAAAGAACTAAGCCTCTCCCAGACACCCCGACTTTCCCTGAATACGATGGAAAAGTTGAAAGCTTACACCTGGCCGGGGAATGTCAGAGAATTGCAAAACCTGCTTGAGCGGGCGGTAATTCTTTCTCCGGAAGGGTCGTTAAATTTAGAGAAATACCTGCCACAAGACCCGAGTTGGTACCTCAATACGGACAACGGGTCAGGTTACCTTGAACGTCTTGTTGAAAAACAGGTGAAGGAAGTGTTGCAGAAGCATTTGCAAACTCAAACCGTCAAGACGGAAGAGTTTGTTGATGACGCAACGCCATTGCAACCCTTAGACGAGGCCATGGCGGCACACATCAAAAAAGCACTGTCCCTGAGCCGGGGTAAAATACACGGTCCCGGCGGCGCTGCTGAACTGTTGAAGATCCATCCCAGCACCTTGCGTAAACGCATGGATAAGTTAAGCATTGCCTATGGTTACAAACGTTGAGCAATAAAAACGTACCGGTCCGCTTAAAGAAAGACTTAACCTCCTTTTTCCGTTTGGGTTCAGCGATCAGATTTCAAACGGGAGTAGTGTGCCCCGGATTCGATCATAGGTTAAAAAAAGCAAAAACAACCACTTGAAAATACAAAAGTCTCGATGCTCAAAGGTATTCTGAAAACTCTATTCAAAAAAACTTTTACAAAAGTATAAAAACACCTTACTATCCCCATAACAATCAAGACATCACAATCTTATCAGTTCCATTCATCAGGGATCAAACGGAATGGCTGATCCGAGAGAATACTGAGGCCTTCACTTTTTGGGACTTGTCAAAAAGCCACTCGTTTTTTCTGCCACTCCATTTAATCCTGGACGTTAATGTTCCAACCGGAACATCAAATGCAATATTCCGTTGACGGTATACCTATCTTAAATAGTGTTGTCACTGGATTTTAAAAATCAAAATTTGGAATGGTAACGAATAAACGCACTCAATTGGTAGCACTGTTTACATTAACGATATGGATATTTCACAGTTCCATACCTCATGGTGTGAAGGCAAACGGCTTTTATTCTGAAGGTTTGACCGGTGGCATTGTTTCAGTTGGAGGGATACAAACCCTGAAAGAACATAAATCAGATCCCTATTTGAGCTTGGACTTGGTTACTCTTTTTCTTTTCAATATTGGCTTGCTTGCGATTCCGGATGAAAAAGATCAAATCAATGCAGAATTTTTGGGTCTGGGAATTGGCGGTTATTTGATGCTTCAGGTGGGAAGCAGTTCGCTTGGTCCTGTTTTACGGTTGCAAAGTCATGTTGACATCGTCGATATGCTAAACGGAGAATACAATGGCCCGTTTAGAGGGGACAAACCGATAGATAATTTTGGAATTTCAATCGGTTACGTTGCTTTCCGGGACAATTCAGAGAAAAATCTTGTGTCACTTGGCATCGATTACCACTTCCACTGATATACTCAACAGAACAAATGAGACTTGAGTGACCTATTAAACACAAAAAAGAAAAAACGAATTTCGGTATTTTTTGACTGACAGTTCTTTCTTCACTCAACCTTGTGTAGAGAAGGTCAATTGCTTCCTCCGAAACATGTAGCAAAAGGATACCCCCCAACTTTACTCGCCAAGCTCGCAAAACAGGTGACAGTATATTTATTTTTGTAAATTAAAATCAGGTGACAGTAAATCAGGTGACAGTATACTTATTTTTGCAAATAGGTATACTGTCACCTGATTTTCCGGAGAGCGGCATACAACTTCGTGAAAACCGTCTGAACAAGGCTGCTCAGACCGGAGCTGATCTTGTGGCTACGGTATGTCACTATTGTAATCAGGTCTTTGCAGATGAAGCTCAAAGATACAATTTCAGCATCACCAGTTATGTAAGCCTCGTTGCCGAAGCCATGGGAATTCATCGGGAAGACAAGTTTAATACATATTCTCAATGGGCTGACTTAGATCGCATCCTGAAAGATGCGAATAAGCATATCCAGGAATCATCGTTTGACAAAGAGCGTATCATTGAAGTGCTGAAAGCGGTTTTTGTCGGATAAGGAGAGGATTATAACATACCAGTGCACCGGATTGCCATTCCGCTGACGCTTCATGGCAACCGGTGACCGGAGGCGTTAGAATTAATTCTTTGTGCAAAAGGTCAGTCACATGAGTTAATGGAAAACAATAATTTTCTGCATTGCATGTACTAAAATATTTATGTATATTTCGTATCGAGTTATTCTTCTCAATAAAAAGAAAACCGGTAACCTCTAAATACGAGTGCATCATGAATAAAGAAGAAATTTACGTAGCGGAATGGTTGGATAAGTTTGACGAAAGCAATTTCACTTTGATTTTTATGGAATCGGCAATTAGGAGCATGATACAAGATGGAAATATTAATGAACTTTATGTAACAGAAGGTGTTTCATCAGTTTTGTGTTCACTAGTAGAAGATTACCAGCAATTATTAAAGACAGTTAAAAGCTTTTTTCAATCCTTAACAATTACTACCATGCCTACTACTAAGGACTCGGTAGACAAGGATGGCAAAGACGAAAAAACGTGAAAGGTTTTTTGTCTGGACAGAAAATTACGAAAGATTCAAGAAGTTGGCGGATGCAAAGGGAGTTTCTGTATCAGCGCTATTGCGGGAAAAAATTGCAGAATTTAAAGCTCCTGAGAATATACCCAAAAAAGCTAGAAATTTGACCATTGATAGTGAATCAAACGAAAAATTACAGGAAATAGCCGATGAATGGTTTCGCTCCAATACCCATGTATCGGGCAATAGGACTGATGCTGTCAACTACATCATAATGAAAACAATCGAAAAAGAATTCTAACGTGTGTATTCACCGGATGGCATAAGCGCGCGAAATCAGGTGACAGTATACTTATTTTTGTAAATAGATATACTGTCACCTGATTTCTCCTGATTTCGTAAATAGGTATACTGTCACCTGATTTCCGAATAAAACTTGTTTTGATCCGCTCAAATAAGGCCTAATATTCTAATATTATATAGATGAAACGAACTATTAATCATTTACCCAAATCTAAACAAAAAGAACTATACCAAATTGTTTCTGCAATCCAAGACGGTTGTGATGATATAGAGATGATTGTATTGTTTGGTTCATATGCTAGGGGTGATTGGAAAGAAGAATCAAATCATAAATCAGACAGCAAAACCGGTCACAAATCGGATTATGATATCCTTGTTATAACTAGAGAAAAACAGATTGCTCAGGACGTAGATGTTTGGCATGAAATTACAAAAGTGTGCAATGAGCTTAATCATAGCACTCACGCACGAATTATTTCGCAAGATATTGAAAATGTGAATATTAGACTGGCTGAAGGACAATATTTTTTAACCGATATCAAACAAGAAGGCTGTTTACTCTTTGACTCAGGGAATTTTAAATTGGCCAGAGAGCGTGAACTTACATCTGAAGAACGCAGTAGAATTGCACAAGACCATTTTGATCACTGGTTTGAGAGAGCAAGAAGGTTTTACAGACACTTCAAGATAGACATTGAGGAAAATGATCACAAAGGAGCGGCTTTTCAACTTCATCAGTCCGCTGAAGCTTCCTACAAAACTGTTTTGCTAGTTTTTACGAACTACAATCCCAACGAGCATTATTTGAAGTTGCTGGGAGAGTTAGCGTCAAGCGAAGATTCATCTCTAAACGATATTTTTCCCCTAAAAACAAAAGAAGATCGTGAGCGTTTCAGATTGCTTGATTATGCATACATCGGAGCCCGATACGACCCCGATTTTCGAATCACAAAAAAGGACTTAAATCAACTCGCGATACTTGTAAAGAGGCTTTTGGATGCAACCGAACGAATTTGCAAAGCAAAAATTATAAACTTTAGTGACAAAGGATGATAAATTCATTCAGGGGGCTGTACACGCCGCAAGTATAGGCTAGTACGGTGATTATAGTGAGTGCTGCGTTGCACAAAGTCCTCCGCAGCGGCCCCGGCCCCTGAAGAATACGTTATGTTTCAATAAACCTAATCATGAAAAAACTGCTTACAATTTTTATATCGCTCTTAACATTTCAACATCTGCATGCTGACCAAGGTAGAGACTATTCTAAATCATTTAAAATTCTAGGTTTAAGACTTGGGATAAACACTTTGTTTGATGAAAATCGGGTGACAGTATACTTATTTTGTAAATAGGTATACTGTCACCTGATTCTAGTAAATAGGTATACTGTCACCTGATTCTACAACACAGAAAGAAGAGTGAGAAATGAAGAACCCTGTTGGATATTTCGAAATTCCTGTAAATGACCTTGATCGCGCAGTAGCATTCTATGAGAATGTGTTTGGATATCAGTTGGAGCGAACTGTGATTGACGGGCACGAAATGGCGTTATTTCCATCAAGTGATCAGGCTATGGGAATTACTGGTGCACTGGTAAAGGGAGACAGTTACATTCCGGGCAAAGCGGGTTCGCGCCTTTATTTCATCACAGACAACATTGATGAGACTCTGAACATGGTGTTGTCTCAAGGTGGCAAAGTTTTGTATCCAAAGACGTCTATCGGAGATCTTGGCTGGGTTGCCGAGTTTGAAGATGTGGAAGGGAATTGTGTTGCACTTCACTCATCGTAAAGTGATTTTGGAAAATGGAAGGTTGGGGTCAGATCAATTCATTCGTCTAAGAAATCAGGTGACAGTATATTTATTTTTGTAAATTGAAATCAGGTGACAGTATACTTATTTTTGTAAATAGGTATACTGTCACCTGATTTAAAATTCCCGGCAAATCCTTCGTGAATGCTAAAACCTTGCACATGGCTACTGAAACCCGGTGTTATGCCTGTAAAGTATAGGAGAAAACATGAAAAAATATTTTAGATTATTCATTGGTTTTATTGTTGTTGCCCCAATTGCGCTACTGACATACTTTGTCTCTTTCTTTACAGGCAAACAAAAGGCTGTGGAGATTTTAGGGCCAAAAGTAACAATGATCGCAAAATTAATGCAACAATTTTTTCCACCAAAAATAAGCAGTGCTTCAGAGTTCAGTCTTTTTAAATCAAAACTAAAAGACAAACGGAAAATTTGGAGCATGTTATACGACTACCCTATTGAATACCCGGATGATAACACAGCAAAACTAATGGTAAAAAACTGTCCCTTTGCCGAAGCGATTGTTAAACTCAATATCCCTGAATTTGGCTATTATATGTGTCAGGGTGACTGGGAAGTTGCAAAAGACAATTCTGATAAATGGACGTTTGAGAGGAATTGTACTATCGGCACAGGTGGTACAGTATGTGATTTTACCTATAAACAGATTGAATGTAAAAATTGACAGCCAACATCGGCGTGAAATGGGACGTGGGGTCCGCTAAGCTCCACCCAAGCCCCTTATACTGCTGAAATTTGAAAAAGAAATCGCAATTGAAGAAGCGACGATGCAATGAAAGAATCCTTGTTAAAAGACGTTTTAAACACACAGCCTCAGACAGGGCAAAAGCAAACGCCTGTTTATATTGGAGCGACCGTTCTGGAGGCGGCTGGAACGGTCCTGCTCGCATTGGTCATCTCTGTCATCCTCGCCGGTGTACTGCTTCAAAATGATATTGATAACCTCTACTATCTTCTATTTGGACTGAGTCTGGCTGCGCGGTTGGTCGCAGAGCTGATACAAAGTCATATCACGCTGGCGGCAGGGACAATGTGCGAGAAACAGTTGCGCCAAAGTGTTATCAGCAAGATCTCACAAAACCGGAATGCAGTCGACGGAGAGGCTTTCAGTTCGCTATTTACCCGCGCCATCACATCTATCGGGGAGTATTACCGTGTCTACCTCCCCGTTTTCAGGAAAGCGATGGTTGTACCGCCTGTCCTGTTGCTGGTTATTTTTTATATCGACCTTATTTCCGGCTTGATCCTGTTGATGGCAGCCGCTGCTACGATCCTTCTTCTGGTATTGACAGGAAGCCTCTCTCGCAGAAAGAAGAACCAACAGTGGGGGGAATTGCGGTCTATCAGGCGCCATTTTATTGAAATCATAGCGGGTAGCGAAACAATGCGGCAGCTGGGAGCGGGAGACCGTTTCAGGGAATCGTTGAAGAAACGTGCAGACAGGTTCCGGGACCTGACAATGGGGGTTTTGAAACTGGTTTTCGTCTCGTCTTTTGCCCTGGAGTTGATGGCGTCCATCAGTGTCGCCATGGTGGCTGTGATATTGGGAATCCGCCTCAGTGAAGGATTGTTTTCCTATCAAAAGGCGCTGATGGTGCTGATCCTCGTTCCCGAGCTGTTCAGCTATATCAGACAGCTTGGTACCGCACGCCATACCTTGATGGATGCTGAAAGTGCTGCTCCGCTGGCCCGGAGTTTCCTTTTTGACACTCACCTTCCTGACGTGCCACCGCATGATAGTCAAAAAAGCGAGAAGATCCCGACCCCAAAACGCTCCCCCAGGCTGGGTATCATCGTTTTTTTTGCTGCAGTGATCACCGTGGCGGCGCATTTCAGCCAGATGGGATTGATGGTCATCAGCGCCATGCTGTTGGCACGATGCGCCATACAGACCCCTATTTCAGCCCTGCATGTCCTCGTTGCCGGCGTTCGCTTTTTTGGTCTGGCCAGACCGGCTTTGCGGTATGTTGAGCGATTGGTAACCCATTATATCGCCTTGCTGTTTTTTAAGAAAATCCGTTTAGCCATTTTCGACCGGCTAAGCCAACAGGATTCCCGAACACTTCGCCAACTGCATTCAGGCGAGGTGCTTCGGACATTTGATGCCGATACGGAAAGGCTGGACAGTGTTGGCCCTAAAATCGTCTGGCCACAATTTGCAGCAGTCATCGCTGTTGTTGTCCTACCTTTCATCCCTCCATTCAATTCCATCTCTCCCAGATGGCTGTTTATCTTGCTCTTATGGCTGGTCATTGCTTTGCCGTGGCTGTTTTACGGGCAACTCCCGGACCCTCCCGGACTAACAGATATTGAAAGCCGGGCGCTGGACTATGCTAGGGGATTGAAAGATGCGGCTGTGTTTGACCAGGATGCAAAGCTGGCACAGAAGCTCCTGCATTCAGCCGAGTCCGAAGATTTAAAAAACAGATCTTCTCAATGGCGGATTACCCAGCTGGGGGGTGTTTCGCTGGTTTTGATCTACGCAGTCTGGGGCCTGATATTGACGAATCATGGCAAGCTGGAAGGTGAAAGCCTGGCCCTGGTTGTATTTGGCGTTATGAGTTTCAGTGAATTGTTCCGTTCCATACCATACATAGTAGGCCTTACCAAAGAATCTGCCGGGGCCTATCATCGCATACAGAGTTTCTTTTCTCAACCGGCACCTCAAGTGCGACAACCGTCAATTCAGCAACGTGACACCAGCCAGTTCCTGACGATTAAAAACCTGACCTGGGGTTGGCCCGGAAACAACGATCCGCTTTTTAAAAACCTGAATCTTAAACTGGAGAAAGGAAAGAGATACGCATGGGTGGGTCCGGTTGGATCCGGAAAATCAACCCTGCTCGATATTGTGACCGGATTTCAATCGGTTGCAAAGGGAAAGGTCTTCCTACAGGGATATGACGTCAACGAGACCGAACAAAGTACACTGCTTGAGAACGTGGGCTACGTTTCGCAGCGAAGTTTCGTCTTCCAGGGGTCGATCAGGGATAATCTTCAGCTGGCCAATTCTGTTATCAGCGATGGCGAGATGGAGGAGATCCTCAATCTCGTCGGTCTCTCTCCGCAACAGTATGATATCGAAAAGGACCTGGGGGAAAACGCCGCTGTCCTGAGCGGTGGAGAAAGGCAGCGGCTCATTCTGGCTCGGGCGATGGTCCAGAACAAGGAGATCATCCTGCTGGACGAACCCTTCAACAACCTGGATCGGGATACCCAGGATCGGATTCTACGTTGGATGAAATCCGCGACTCACTGGAAGACCTTTGTCATGATTACTCACCAGACAAACGGGCTGGATCAGATGGATGAGGTGATATCCATTTTCGAATGAAAATGGTTCCCAGCCGGAAAGGATTTTGACAGGGAACCACTTCAAATTAAGTCTGAAAAAAGGCTTGTTTTTTGAGTAACGGGGTGGAATAACAGTCCAATAGCTTGCATGGGGTCGGTCCGACTCAAATTCCAGAAAGAAGTAAATGTATATATGGTTTAATAAATAAAGGTAAATCTTTTACAATGCCTGAAGGCTACTGTAAGTGCGGTATTGGACATATGTCCGCTGAAGTTGCGAAATTACCAAAGGCATCGGTGCTATTGGTTAAAACTGCATAGATTAATAAATAAGATCAATAGCTTTTGATTGAAGAACAAATAGAATGGGAATTAGCATCAACTATGAAGTCTAAACCAGATCCTAAAAAGAGAATTATAAAATCAGCGGCAACGCTGATCGCAAAAAAAGGATTTTCAGCTGTCAGTGTCCGCGAAATAACCAAATCTGCAAAAGTAAATCTTGCGATGGTGTCTTATTATTTTGATGGCAAAACAGGTATTTTAAAAGAGATCATCAGCCAGTTTTTTGAAGCATATGAAAAAGCCATTGAGGATAGTTTATCAAAAAGAATGTCGTTGGAAAAAAGAATAACATGCTTCGTAAAAAACCTGGTTTTCTATATTAAAGATCATAAAGATATATTTAAAGTTGCTTATTATGAGCTTCCCTATGACACTCCTGAAATAGTTGAATTCAGAGGTCAGCGAATCCAACAGATCAGGAAAGTTCTTTGGGGCCATCTTTTTCCCGAACGTGAAATTGACAATCAGGTTGCTCCCCATCTGCCTATAGTCGGGCCTGCTATTTTGAGCATGGTCTTCTCCAACTTTATTTTAGAACCTGTAATCAAAGTGGCTTTTGATGTTGAATTCGATGATGCGTTTTACGATTCTTATACAGCAAACATTTCGGAGCTGATCCTAAAAGGTCTGCCTCGCTTCATCGAAGATTTAAGATAGAACACGATCTATGAGTGACAGGAAAACTCGAACAAGAAGCTCACTTTCTCATTTTGTTAAACTGATGTCTTAATTGGCTTGGGCTTTCCATCATTCGTCGCATCATTCTCCCTCGAACTCGATTTTGAATCTTTTGTTTTAATCCGCCGGCAAGATCTTTGTTACCGGGATTCATTACAATTTCTTTTAAGCTAAGATAAGCCTTGTTTTCGGTTTGGCTACCCAAAACCCGATGTTTTTCAAGCTTTTCGAGAACATCTTCCAAATCAAGCTCATTCAATCTCTCTTTTGTTAAAAATCCTTCCGGTGATAATCCCCGATACGAATAGTATTCATCCAGCATTCCCTTTTTATTTAAATCAATTCCCTGGCCCCAGGAATCCGGCTCCGGACGTTTTGTAAAGCTGTCCTCCTTGCGACTGAATCCTCTAAGATTATTGATGGCCCGTTCAACCTGGTAGCCTCTTTCCCCTGCTATCATGATTTTCTCGCCATCAAAGCGATACCCGCAGGCTGTATTCAGAATTTGAGCAAGATGATCCGGGGATAAAATGCCGTGAGTAATCAACGTCTGGGTCAAATAAAAACAGATACCAAGACTGTCTGTTACCATTTTATAATTCTCATGCCACCACACCGAACGCCCTTTATCTTCGTGTGAATATATATTCATGGTTTTTGCTGTTGCACCAAACAGCTTTTTAGAAATATGAGCATTTACAGGCTGCAATAACAGATGAGGAACACCTTTTAGAAAATCTCCTCCTCTGGTTGAAGTGGAAAACGCAAGAACGAAAGGCGGAGCAGAATGAGCGGGCCAGTGCATACCTTTCATATGCAAGGCATAGTTTTCAGCACCGCCTCCTATTATCTCCGCAGCTAGTTTGGTTCCCTCGGCCAGGATATTACCAAGCCCATTCCTGTGTGCAACAAGATCTATCATTTGATCAAACGCCTTTGTATTTCCCCAGTCGAGCAGCAAACCATCGCAATCTTCCGCTGTGATAAGGTTTCTGATTCTGGCGTCAACAGCCATTCCCAAAACTCCCGAGAACTCATTCAAGTCAAGACCCATTTGATTGCATCGTTTAATCAAAAACAGGATTTCCGCAATGTTTCGAACACCCAGGGTTAACCCAAGTGAAATCAGGTGAGCAACTTCAAGTCCGTTTCCCTGCTCCCCTTTTAAATTTCCGGTTTTTATCGACCAACGCTTACCACACGTTAAGGGACATCGAAAACATCCATGTTTTTTTGAGTCTGCCATCTCAAAATAAGCAGCAGCATCAATGGGCTTTATGTCTTCAAGATCAGCTTTTTTACGCCAATTATTGGTATAGACCAGACCCTTGGATTCCAGCATATTAAGAAACATAATGGTGCCATAGTGATGAAACACTTTGGGGAAGGGAAGCTCTTTGATATTTTTTGTGATTTGTTTGGAAAGCGTTTTCAGTTTTTCCTGATTCTCAGCAGGGATTTTTCTGCCTCCGGTTACCACTATTGCCTTCAACTTTTTTGATCCCATAACTGCACCCATACCGGACCTGGAGTATTGTGCGTTGTCATCAAATGAAACAATCGATGCAAAACGAACCCTGTTTTCCCCGGCAGGACCAATTGTGACCACTTCTGAGCCTGGATGCTTCTGCTTTAATATCTGTTGAGCCTCATCAGTTGATTTTCCCCATATTCCGTCAGCAGATTCCAAAGTGGGAGTCCCATTACCATGTATCACCAGATAGCATGGAGTCTTAGATACTCCACGAATCACGAAATGATCAAAGCCGGCTCTCTTCACAGCAACACCAAATTTACCTCCTCCGTTGGAGTCGCCAAAGGTCCCGGTTAAGGGGCTGATGGAGGTAAAACTTGATCTGGCTGCGGTTGGAAAGGAGAGTCCCACTAAAGGACCCGCTCCGAAAATTATTGGATTCTCAGGTGAAAATGGATCTAAACCAGGCCGTATCCGATCGAATAGCAACTTTGCATTTAACCCTGCACCACCGATAAACTGATCAATCAACACTTGGTCGATGATCTCTTTTGATATTGTTCTCGTACTTAAATCAACGTCCAGCATCCATCCAGCGTTTTTTGCATCCACCAGCTACCTCCTTGCCAATGTTAATTATTGTTCACAAATCCAATATGTCTTTTTGGAATTCCAATAGACTTCAGTTTGGTAGGAAAAGATTAAAAAAAGTTCTAATATTAAACAAACGTTTAATTTAAAATAAGCAAATAAGGGAAATTTTGTCAAGCATGTGGCAGAAATCAAAAAATAAAACAGGGAAAGGGAAAACGACCATGACACCGCAAGAAAAGCTTTTGAAAGTGGATACATGCTTTTGCAACATTACTGGTTGTCATTGCAGGATTTTTTTTTCTGTCTCAAAAGCTGAGTGGATTTGGCTAATTATTGCCATTGTCATTGTTTGGGTAGCAGAAGCACTAAACACTGCATTCGAGTTATTGTGCGATGTAACTTCACCAGAATTTCACCCAATTGTTAAAAAAAGCAAAGACGTAGCTGCAGGCTCAGTATTAATATCTGCAATTGGATCAATCATAATTGGAGCATTAGTATTCTTGCCTCGCATTTACAATCTACTTAATGTCAATATTAAGTTATAACAATAAATTACAGTGGGCCGTCAGCTGAACTTCGATAAGGTCGACTATCCAAATTCCTGGCAAATCCTTCTTGAACACCAAAACCTTGCACGCAGCCACTGAAATCCGGTGTTAACCCCAATATGAATACACTTGACTTTATATGCATAACTCAAGAAAATCATATGCATAATGACTCCTGCCCAATTTCAGCTTGCCAAACCTACTCCATCAATTGAAGTTGAATATTTGAAGAATGTAAAAACCCACCCGGATGTTGGGTGTGTTGAGGGAGTTTTTTAATCCGGGTGGGGTTGGACAACTAGGGTAGGTCTGTATCGACAAAGAGGGTGATGGGGGTGGTTGGGTTGTCTACGGCCAGGTTTTCCTTAGACCAGGTGCCGTAAAAAGCTGCTTCGATAAATTTATGAACACTATTGGCCACATCCACGTAGAAGTGGTTTGGGGTTGATTTGCAGTTGGAACAAAAAATCGTACAACCCTGGTCGGCAATGCTGCAGTGGTAATATTCATAGTTCACAAAGCACAATCCCCATTTTGATTTTTTTGCAACCCGGTGAAACACTCTTTGGCCATCGCTTCGCAAATATGCCGCCTCTGCAGCATCGCTCTTGGTTACCTGGCAGGTGGTGACATCAAATCCCCAATAGAGTGCCGGCAACAACACGTTACCCACAGCTGTCGCATCATATGGGTCCATACTGTAGATAGCATCGGCCAGTGCAGGATCTACAGAAAGAGCTTCCTGGGCTGCCTGACCGCTGGCGGAATGACCGCCTACAATCCAATGAGCGATGGTGGTACAACCGGAGGTCGCCAGCCAATCGACCATTTCCAGTTTTATATCTTCAACAAGGGTCGTAAATTTCGTCGCATCGGTTTTTACCATATTGCCAGGGTTGTGATCCATTATCCCCACCACATAGCCATAACTGATCAATTCGGTTGACATTTTGTCGTATTGGTCAATTCCCATGTTTGTGCCCACGCCAAATAAAATCACATCGCAGGAGGCCGGAGATGAGGTTGAATAAAAAACCCGGACCTCGCCGGAAGTCAGGGTTTTGTCTGCATAATCAGACCAGGCATACCCGGTTAAGAGCAATAAAACACAGAAGGCTGCAAAGGCGCTTTTAACTCCAGTCATAACAATTCTCCTAATAAGTTTAGAAACTCAAGTTTCGCACTTTAGAGATTAAGTATTCTCCGTAGCATACAGGTTTCTGCGATGATACAATCCGCGCAAAAGAATACGGGAGCCGGAATTAAGAATTTAAAAAAAATGTCGACTCGGTTTACTCCATTGTTAAAATTAATACATAGCAACTCCATAGCCGCTCATAGTGAATACTGTTACAAGCTGTTGAATACCGATAGGCTTTGAAGCGCTTTCAATTACTTGTCACCCTGCTGCGATATGAATACGAAAAGCTTTCAGTGTGAAACTTTTGTTAACAATAAAAGGGCAAAAAATAGCCTGAAAAAAAATATATGGTCAGTCTTTTGTAGT
Source organism: SAR324 cluster bacterium (assembly GCA_028282825.1). Classification (GTDB taxonomy): domain Bacteria; phylum SAR324; class SAR324; order XYD2-FULL-50-16; family XYD2-FULL-50-16; genus JAHJTV01. The sequence continues at coordinate 124,617 of JANQGZ010000113.1, read as the reverse complement.
CGTAAAGTTCGATGATACCCTCTAATAACTACCCCCTACTGTCCGTAATGTTGTTTCATACCATATATTTCTCTCGGACCTCGAATTGTTAAAATGAACAATTCAAAACTTCCCTACAATATAATAATTTATTAGTCAATTTAAAAATAAATTGAGTTAAAATTAAATTACATCGTTAAACTATGATCATGAATAAGAACTGGCAAGGCTAAAGGCGGAATCAGTTTGTGTATGATGAAGGTATAAGCGCGGTTGAGGTGATATGGATGATGGATAAATAATGGGATTGCAGATAATGTAACAATAGCAGTTAACAAACTTCTTGTACGGAGCACCAAAGCGCCCACTCAGAAACACGCTAAATGTTAAATTTATGAACAGTCCGGCACCCATTGAAATTTCGAAGCAGGTGGCACAAACTACCGATGTCATTGGTCGTCACCTGGCATCTACATTGACCGCAATACATTTGTATGGCTCAGCGCTTGACGGTGGTCTGAAGCCGCATAGCGACATTGACTTGCTCGTTACTATAGAAAATCCGCTTGAGGAAACCGTCCGGCAGGATCTTTCTCTTGACTTGCTGGAAGTCTCGGCTCCACCCGGCAAAAGTGAAGTATTGCGGGCCCTAGAAGTTACCATTGTAGTTCACTCTGAGGTAAAGCCTTGGCGTTATCCGGTTAGACGAGAATTGCAGTTTGGAGAATGGCTAAGGAAAGACATTCTTGCTGGTATCGTGGAATCCTCTGTTACGGATGCAGATCTGGCAATCCTGTTGACGCAAGCAAGGCAAAACAGTCTCTCCATTGTGGGTCCACCGGCTGTGGAGTTTTTCGATCCGATTCCAAAAGTCGATTTTTTTAGGGCACTCAGCGACATTCTAAAGCAGTGGGAGTCACCCTCGGACTGGGTAAATGATGAGCGGAACGTCTTACTCACTTTTGCTCGAATATGGTACAGCGTGGTAACCGGAAAAATAGTGCCGAAAGATGTTGCTGCTGATTGGTCACTAGAGCATTTACCCAGTGAATATCAGCCGGTATTGTTTAGGGCCAGACAAGCGTATCTTGGAAACGGTGAAAATTATCGTTTCATAGATACGGACCAGGCAGCAGAAAGTATTTATTTTATGAAATCTAAAATCGTTAATTTGCTTAATATTAATGAAAATACAGCCTGACAAATGCATCAAGACCAACCGCTAACGTGGCTTTGCAGGGTTCAAGTTGGTAGGTCTTGGCTAATAATTCAATAATGCAAAGCCAGTGCGGGCAGCGGTTCATGCTGGCGTCAACGAAACTACAACAAGGAATCGAATGATCAATTGTAAAAAATGTAAGGCCTTGCCTACTACTTATGTTTGTTTTAAGAAGTGGATAATATTCATTTCCAGTGTGTTTTTTATATTCGGAGAAGTTAATGTGTTTTCTGATACTTATGATGAGAAAAATGTTCAATTCGAAAATAACGGAGTGAAACTTGCGGGAACGCTTATTTTGCCTGATACGGCAGGTCCTCATCCTGCAATTGTTATTGTGCACGGATCAGGGGCTTCTGATCGACATAATTGGGAAGAACATACCAAGCATTTTCCATCAAATGGCATTGCGATTCTAAGATATGACAAGAGGGGTGTGGGAGCATCAACTGGTAGTTGGCTCTCTGCAAGCCCATCAATATTGGCTGACGATGTACTCGCCGGAGTGCATTTTCTCCAAAAACTGCCAAACATAAACTCTGAACAGGTAGGGATTTGGGGTGGAAGCCAAGGTTGGACAATTGGTGCCTTTGCTGCTGCTCGCAGCAAGGGAAAAGTGGCCTTTGCAATCATCATCTCAGGCGATCCTAAAGGACAATGGGAACAGGAAAAGTATAGAGTCCGTGCATTATTGCGCCAGGATAATGCATCGAATGCAACGAGAGATCGAGTCGAGAAACTTTTATCTTTGATGGAAACCTTTTTTAAAACAGGTGAAGGATCTGAACTCCGTGAACTCGCTGCGACTCCGGATTACAAAAAAGTACTGCACTATGCAGTTAGAGGAGGTGTGCTCCCACCCGATAATCATCCGGCTATAACTTGGTGGCGACTTAATTATGATTTCAGTCCGTTGTCAATTGTCCAAAACATTAAATGTCCCGTACTTTCAATCTGGGGAGAAAAAGATTTCCTAGTTAATAGCCAAGAAGCAGCTTCACTATCTACTCAAGCATTTAACGAAAGTGGACACAATGACTATACATGGAAAATATTCCCTGATGCTGACCATGGTCTTTACATTCGAAACGAAGCCGGACCCGGATGGGCTAAAAAAGATCAACGTCTTCTTGCCCCGGAGTTTGTTGATTTAACAACGGCATGGTTGTTAAAGCGAGTGACCGTTAAAAAAGACAATTAATCTCTAACAAATTAATGGTTTTCTCCGCTACGCTCCGAAAACCTCAGGTTAAACAAGAGTTGGCCATGGAAAGCATTTTTGACATATTGCCCTCTAAAGTGTACATTATAATGCGCATATAATAGGAGGTATAAATGAAAACTATCACATTTACTGACTTTCGGAAAAAAGCTTCCGGTTTTATAACTCAAGTAGAACACGGAGAAACATTTGTTTTAGTCCGCCATGGCAAACCAGTCGCTGAAATAATTCCTTTCTCAGATAAACCTGTTAAAACGCCAGCATGGAAGCAAAAAGGAATCCAGTTACAGCTTCAAGGTAGTGACTTGTCTTCTGCCATTCTTGAGGACCGTGAGAGCAGTGCATGAAAACAGCAATAGATTCATCCGCATTCGCTAAAAGATACGTAAATGAAGTTGGAAGTGATCAATTACATAAGATGTTGCAAAGCACAACAGAACTAGCTCTTTGTGTGATAACCGTTCCGGAGATTACCTCAGGATTAAATAGACGGAAAAGGGAAGGTTTTTTGTCACTCGAAGATTATAATCTAGCCAAGAAACAATTACTCAATGACGTGCGTGACGCAACTATTCTTCAAATTACACCCGCAGTTGTTATTCAATCAATCAAACTTCTTGAATCGAATGGTTTAAGGGCAATGGATTCTTTACACATTGCCTGTGCATTAGAATGGAAAGCTGATCAGTTTTTAACATCAGATAAAAGGCAATTTGAAGCTGCCTCAAATGCAGGTATTAAATCAGAGTTCATTGGCCAACAAGTGCCTTAACACGGACATTTTTACGGATCGTGGGAGCAAAGCTCCTGACTGCCCACAGAGCCTTACGTACGGGTCCTTGCACGACTCTTTATATTACCTTTACTAATTGATCAAGACTGGATACTACTTATCTGAGCGTATCTTTAGACCTAATTCAGCACCGTATCCTCAACGGCGCTGTGCCGCTTTAATCCGCTAAAAAAACTATTTATCGATCGGTTGAGTTTTATTATTATTGAAGACATGGAAAGAATTTGATTTAGCGTATTTTTGATAAACCTTGTATTTTCAAAAGAGTTAGCCATGTAATCACCATGTAAAAATGGATGCAGCCAACAACTTTAACTGTCGGGATTATAGAAAGTCATTGCTATTGGTAAATCCAACACAGTAAAAGCTGCCGCTGATCCAGACATTAGCTCACATTATATCACGGTGCGTCGGTAAGATTCAGGAAATTCATCTACCTGAGATTACCGGGAGGACTTGAAATGTTAAGTGATATTTTAACGTTAATATTTTACAGAGGTGAAGTATGCTATCTTATTTCTTTTTATCGCAGGTCCTGATTGGGATCGCCATTTGTATCGATGTTCTCTCGTTCCAGTTTAAAGAGAGAACCAAAATACTGGCCTGTTTGGTCGTTTCCACTGTCTTGATTTCAAGTCATTTCATGCTGTTGGGACACTGGACTGCTGCATTGCTGGGGTTGCTGTCTGTAGCCCGTTATTCAAGTGGCATGTTTACAACATCGAGAAGAGCGATGTGGATCTTCTTGATCATCATATTTGCCATTACAGTTTTTTCTTTTGAAGGATTACTGTCTATTCTGGGATGTATTGCAACTTCCTTTACGACAATAGCCGCTTTTAGAGAAGATGATAAGCGTCTCAGGCAATTGATGCTGATTGCCACAATGATCTGGATTGTGCACAACTATCTCGCTGGCTCCCCTGCGGCTGTGCTTATGGAAACTATTTTTCTCGTTTCCAATCTTGTTGGCTATTTTCGTTATTACATTAAATCAGTAGACAAATACTCAAAAGAGTAAAATCAGTATAACCAGGCAACTGTACCGGCTCAAAAAGCCGGTACAATTCAGCATTAAAGGAGTTGGCAAACAAAATTGGTATTCGTCAAGGTATGATTAGTGAGTATGAGCAAGGTCAAAATGATAAATCCTAACACTTTTACAGAACGCCTCCTAGAAGATGCAGGAATTACAACTGGTATGAAAGTGCTCGATATTGGCTGCGGGAACGGAGAGGTATCTTTTTTAGCTTCAAAACTTGTAGGTGAATCGGGAGAGGTTATCGGCGTAGATATTAATAATCAAGCGATTGCTGCAGGCCGAAAACGTGCTGAAGAATCTAATACCGGCAATGTGACTTTTGTTGAAGGAAAGATTCCTGAGGTTGTCTCAACTTTAGGTCAGTTTGAAGCGGTGTTAGGTAGACGAGTTCTGATGTACCTGGATAATCCGGTTGAAACATTAAAAAGTATTAAAAAATTTGTCATTCCCGGTGGATTGCTTGTTTTTCAAGAAAGCGATTCGACCTTGGTTCCTCACTCCCGCACGCCAATGCCGTTACATGATAAAGTTGTAAATTGGATGTGGAGAACAGTGGAACAAGAAGGTGCCGATATCCATATGGGATTCAATCTTCTATCTCTTTTCAACAAGTCAGGAATCTCGACAGGCCATATCCGAGCGGAACCGGTTATTCAGGGACAAGGTACTCACTATTCCTTGGAATTTATTATTAGAGCTATGTTACCACGTATAACCAAACATAACGTCGCAACAGAAGCAGAAATAGATATTGACACGCTAGAACAACGTCTCTCCGATGAAAGATCGGATGATACCGTTTACATTAGCGATATGGCATTCGGAATTTGGGGTCATAATTCCGATTAGAATTTTTGTGAAATAAATAAAGGTTAACAAATAGCTACAACTAATGTTTTTTTTCTCCATGCCCCTCAAAACTCACCGAAATCAGGTGACAGTATACCTATTTCCAGGTTGAAGTCGGCAAATCAAGTGACTGTCACCTGATTTTAAAAAAGCAGGTAGACCAAAAAGTCACAGATAAGAGTACTTATTGATTTGGAAAAATAGGTATACTGTCACCTGATTTAGGAAAAATAGGTATACTGTCACCTGATTTAATGAAATACAATCCAACGTTAGAGTTAAATCCGAGTCAAGACATGATCGACTTTCTTGGCAAAGGTATCGATGAATTTAATATCTTAAAGACAGGAATGTCGGGAAATCAATTTTTGACCTTCTTTGTTCGGGATGAGCAAGAGAACATAGTTGGTGGCGTGCATGGAAACTTCAACCAATCCGGCTGGCTATACATTTCCGCCATTTGGGTAGCTGAAAATCACAGATCAAAGGGTATTGGTCTTACTTTAATGAAGTGTATTGAGAGAGAAGCAATCAAGAATGGTTGTGCACATAGTCGTTTAAATACAATAGAATTCCAAGCACCAGAGTTCTATGAAAAGATAGGGTATGAAATCTTTGCAACCCTCGACAATTTCCATCAGGGATTTAACAAGTATTTTTTAAAAAAAGAGTTGAAGACCCAATAATTCCAAATGAGGATAGAAATATCAGATTATAAGAATCTTTCCACTGTTTTGCTGTTTTCCTGCCAAAGTCATTGCTCATTCTAAGTTCACCTCTTTAATAATCACCTCAAGGGATTTTAAAAATCATAGTTGATTCCAAGGAGAGCTCCGTCTTCACTATCCATGGAAAGCTGATTATTGAAATTGACAACCTATTGACCTTGCCTTGAATCATGATATAATAGCAGTATCTTTGTTTTATAATTTCCACCCAATTTAATTGATTCAATGGCTTAAGGTGGCCTCAAACATGGAGAAATCATGAGATCAATGTTTGTAATGACTATAAAATTTATGTTGGTATTTTTGTTAGCTATCAACTATACGGGCGGTGAAGTCCAGGCGAGACATCACGCAAAGATAACCAACAAGGTGAAAAAGCTGGTAAATGCTAACAGTAATGCCGCATCAAAAGTTAAACGATTCGTTATCAATAGCCTTTTGGAGCAAATGATTAATCCGGTCTTTGTCAAAGCTGTAAAGGCTCAGAATTCCCGGGGTATTTCAATGGCTGCCATTAACAAAATAGATGAAGAGTGGAAAGCAGCAGAGGATTTTCTGGAAATACACGACAAGATGATGACCGGCAAATGCGCTGATGAAGTAAGGAGGCTTGCTGGTAAATACAAAGCCATAGGTGAGACTTTTGTCATGGACAACCAAGGGGCAAATGTTTGTCAGAATGAGTTAACGGGAGACTACTGGCAAGGTGACGAGGCTAAATGGAAAAATTCCTTTGCCCGGGGGGCCGGAGGACTTGATATAGGAGTAGAGAAACTTGATACTTCTACAAACATTGTTCTGCAACAGATCTCGTTACCTATAATTGATGAAAAGGGCAAAGTTATTGGTGCGATTTGTTTTGGCATCAAAACCAATAAATTGTGATGCCTACCCTTGATTGCCAAATTTAAAGAAGTGACATCAAGGAGAAGGTCATACACCTGGTATCATCAGTGTTAATTGAAAAAACGCACCAAGGAATGAATATGAGTATCAAAGCAAAAATCAGTCTTTTAGCAGCAGTACCCCTTTTGGGTATGATTGTCTTACTGGCGGTCGGTTTGCAGACCCTCTCCTCGGTGAACAAGGGCAGGCACGTCTTTTTCGATGAAGCTTTTGTTCCTATTGTCAATGTAGAAATTCCTGATCTATTGGAAAACCAGAATGCCATTGCACTGGTATTGAACGCAGATCGTGATGCTCACCAGGCAGTGATAGCTGAAAGAGCAGCCATTATTACTGCACAGGAAGAAAATGATGAAAATTATAAAAAAGCTGATGCAGAAAACCTTGAGAACATTGACCAGGTTGAAGAGCGTATGGCTAAAGCTTCTGCTTCTTTTAAAATGGATGAAATGAAGTCGGTTTATAAACAATTTCAAGTAGATTTTGAGTTATGGAAGAAAAAATCGCGACAGGTTGTTGAGTATTCTATCAATCCTTCCAGAATGAAATTTGCTCCAAAGATAAGTAATGGATCCGGAAAAGATGCTTTTGATAAAATGAGAAGTCATCTCGACAAATTAGAGGAATTACTTGAAAAGCATATCGAACACGAGCTTGGTGTAATCGACGAACAAAAAAAAGCTGCTGACTTAGAAAATCAGAAGTTGGCTGCAAATGCCGATGCTTCAATCAGGATTTTTCTTATTGTAGTGATTGTTTTTGTCATTATCGCGGTTTGTATTGCCATCTGGACAACTCTTAACATCATCAAACCACTATCTCTTTTGGAAGAGACTGCACAGAAAATCGAAACCGACAGTGATTTCTCGCATACAATAGAGATAAACAGTAAAGATGAAATTGGTAGAACAGCTGCAGCTTTCAACAAACTTCTGGAATCCATGAAAAAAGCCATCTCTGATGTCTCCACAGTTTTGGGTGATATGGCAAATGGTGATTTTACTTCGAGAGTCAAGGGCGAATACAAGGGAGACCTAACCAGCCTGAAAAAAGATACAAACCACTCACTCGACGTGTTGAGCGAATTAATCAGTGAAGTTCGTGCAGCCAGTGAACAAGTAAAAATCGGCTCAGGAGAACTTTCCTCTTCGTCCCAGGCACTTGCCAGTGGAACAACCGAACAGGCTGCAAGTTTAGAAGAAGCATCTTCGTCCATGCGGGAAATAGAAAACATGACTAAAGGAAACAATGAAAGTGCTCTAAAAACTCTTCGATTAACCAGTCAGACCACGCAGGTTGTAGCTAAAGCCAATGATCAAATGCACCAAATGCTGAATTCCATCAATGAGATCAACAATACAAGCCATGATGTTTCTAAGATAATAAAGGTTATAGACGAAATAGCCTTTCAGACCAACCTACTGGCTCTAAATGCAGCTGTTGAGGCAGCCAGGGCCGGAAAATATGGAAAAGGCTTTGCCGTAGTTGCAGAAGAGGTCAGAAACCTGGCCGTAAGAAGCGCTGAGGCGGCAAAAAGCAGTACGGAATTAATTGAAAATTCCAGTAAGGAAGTGGAAAAGGGCGTCGAAAACGCCGGCCGAACTGCAGAGGTTTTAACTGAAATCAACAAACATGTGCAAGAAGCGAACGAAATGGTGAATAGTATTTCTGAAGCTTCCAAAAATCAAACCCTTGGCATTGAGGAGATCAATCGGGGATTAAACCAGGTCAACAATGTTGTTCAGCAAAATTCATCAATTTCGGAACAGACCGCTTCGGCATCAGACGAACTTTCTGCCCAGGCTGACAGACTCCTGGAAGTAATGGAACATTTTATTGTCAGGAGCAGCTCTAATGAGCAAAAAACGGAGAGGCAAGATGATATACCCGAAATAGAGTATCAGAGTATGCCACACGCAGAGGAAGACCATTTGCCCGAAAATCTGTCGGAGCCATCCGAACCCAAGACCATTGTTATGGAAGGTGAGGGTTTCAAAAATTTATCATAGCTGTATCAAACGACCCTGGTTAAAAGCCAAAATTTCATGCTAATGGCCTTGACTTTTAACCCATTCAAAACTCTAACTATTTGTAATAATGAAATTACTCATATTTCAGATTTGGCTGCGCTTTGGAAAAAAGCGATAAGGAGCGATGTTTGACTGTTAACTTGCAGACTTTTTTAAATATGCCGGGTCGTTTGATTTGGACCGTGAGTCAACGTTCCCGGCAAAATAAAGATACCTTTTATCTATGTAACTGGGCCTCTTGAGGTACTGTGGATTTCACTTTAAAAAACACTTGGGATAGAACAGCAGCAAGAAATGCAATAAACCCAAAACAGTTCACCCAATAATTTGGCCATACGAGCCCTGCAGCAGCTACAAAAAACAGGGCTGTCTCCGGCCAGGTTGCTTTGCGCAGGAAATAGCGCTCCAGGGTTGAAGCAAACGCAATTAGGCCAAGTCCCGTTGCAACCATTGTAATACCAACCTCCCATTGGAAAAGGTTGTAATCCTCTCCCATTCCTAAAAGTGGACGGTAAGCCATAACTATAGGGATTATGTACAGGCCTTTGGCTAGCTTCCATGAGACAAAAGCCGTTTGCATGGGATTTGCACCGGCAACTCCTGCTGCTGCAAAACTAGCTAAACTGACCGGTGGAGTGACATTGGCATCCTGGGAGTACCAAAACACGATCATATGGGCGGCTAAAAGCGGAACTCCCATGTCTAACAATGCGGGTCCGGCCAACGTAGCTAAGACTATGTAGCTGGCAGTGACAGGCAGTCCCATTCCCAACACCAATGATGCCACTCCAATCAACAGAATCGCTATTACTTTTATACCAAAACTTAAATCAATCACTATACTGGAGAATTTCAATCCCATGCCGGTCAACGTAACCATACCAACGATGATTCCAGCCGCAGCACAGGCAACCGATACCATGATACAGTTTATGGCCCCTTTTTCAAGGGCCTCACGAATCTGCCTGGCTTCAGTGACACCAAACTCAAAAAAACCAGGGCGACTGGTGGTATTGCCATGATAACCATTCGAATTTACAGCCCATCTAACGGCATTCGCAAGAAGACTCGCAGCCAAAATACTTACCACTGCTACAAAGCCGGCTCTCATTGGTGAGTAATTTTGGATCAGAACATATATCAGGATTGCGAGTGGAACAATAAAATGGAGACCTTTTTTTAATACCTCCAGAATATTTGGCAACGTATCTTTGGGTTGCCCTTTCAAGCCAAATTTCTTTGCCTCATAATGAACAAAAAACAAGACGGTTATGTAGTACAATATAGCAGGCACTAAACCCACTTTTACAATCGTCAGGTAGCTGACGTTAGTGAACTCAGCCATTAAGAACGCGCCTGCCCCCATGATTGGCGGCATTAGTTGTCCACCGGTTGAAGCTGCTGCTTCTATTGCGCCAGACACATGCGGCCGATATCCAACTTTTTTCATCATTGGAATCGTAAATGAACCGGTCGCGACGACATTACCCACTGCAGACCCGGAAACAGAGCCCATAAATCCGGAGGCTACGACCGCTGTTTTTGCCGGTCCTCCGGAAAATCTGCCGGTCAATGCATAGGCCAAGTCGATAAAAAAACTACCACCCCCGGTAACATCCAGAAAAGCACCAAACAAGACAAAAACGAAAACAAAGGTCGCGGCAACACCTATTGGTAAACCGAAAATTCCTTCAGTGGTCAACCAAAGTGTTGTTGAAATACGCTCAATACTATACCCCTTGTGTATGATCATATCCGGCATGTAGGGACCCAGCATCGCATAAAGTATAGCCGCAAGACAGATCCCCGCCATTACGTTGCCAATAACCCTTCGACAAGCCTCTAAAACCAGCAGCGTGCCTATAACGCTCACCAATACGTCATTAAAGAGCCAATCTCCCTGTCTTTCAAAAATAGCCGTCAAGTTGGCATTAATATACACAACGCAGTAAACAGCGGCAGCTAACAGTGCCCAATCCAGAAAGAGCCAGAAAGAGAATCTGTCTTTTCGGGCTCCGGGAAAAGGAGGTTTCTGTAAAAACGTCAAGCTTAAAATAGCACCTAAATGAATTGACCGCAGCATTAAGGCTGTCATGGCGGTTATTCCGGCAGTATAAAGTTGAAAAAGACTCAGGCTGACAGCCAATACCATAATGATTTTTGTCGTAACCCTCACTAATGCTTCGTTTTGACCTTGAATGTCCGATACAGCAGTCTCATATGTCATGATTGGTTTCTGTTCTTGGTGTTGCAGGATGTGGGACAAACTGTCTCCAATGCTTATAAAGAATACTCACAGGTTTGGCCGTAAACTGAACTGCTTCATGAGGCGCAACCAAAGAAAGGTTTTTTTTAATGCCTCTCCAGATGATTGTATGATCAACCCCGGGACTTCCGATTCTTAAGATAAAATCTCCTACTAACATATGCATATCTTCGATCACTTCATACTGCCCTCGGCGGACCATTTGACCAACGCCGGGCATTTTACCCATTCCGGCACCGAATTTTTCATACCGTTCCTCCTCAATGTAAATCAAACCATTCTCATCCACACTATGCTCTTCCCAGATCGGGGCATTTTCTACCGAATGAAAGTAATGGACTGTAAACCTTTCTTCCGGTTTCATCGGCAAAACTAACAATGGTCGCTGCGTTTTCAGGAGTGTGAGGCGCAATTCAAGTTCGCCGGATTGTTTCAATCCGGCAGTCAGAAGAGCACCGGTGATTACTCCCAATGCTATAAAAGGGAGCAATCGGCGGGAAAAAATCAATTTCCACTCTCTAAGGCAGCAACTTGCTGGGAACAGACACTCCTTTTTCCTTCAAATACTTGATGGTTCCAGGGTGTAGTGGAATAGGAGAAAATTTCGCCGTGTTTTGAGGTGTTGTATAGGACGCGGATGGATGAATTTTAAGTAAATAATCGTTGTTCTCAAACAAAGCTTTGACCAGACTATAAACCAAATCTGTTTTGAGGGAAGCCTGGCAAATCATCACATTCCAGACACCGATAGTTGGGACTGCTGAATCAACACCCTTGTAAACCCCACCTGCTAATTCTACTGCTGAGTATGTAGAATTGACGGCAATAATTTTTTTTACTTGTTCGGAGGTAAACGGGATAATTTTGATATCGTGTGTTGTGGACAGATCCAGAATTGAGCTGGTACCGGGACCGACTGACCAGAATCCGACATCGATAGTTCTATCCCTTAGTGCATTAGCGGTTTCAGTGAAAGATAACCGACTGTCTTTGAATGAATCCAGTGGGATGTGTAAACCTTTAAAAACCGTTTCAGCCATGAAGTTGGTTCCGCTTCCCGGGCTACCACTGCTGATCTTTTTCCCTTTTATCTGCTCAACATTTGAGATTCCGCTCTCTTTGAGGGCAACCACCTGCAGCAGGTTAGGATACATAATTGCCATGGACAGGATATCATGTTTTTTTCCTTTGAATTTGGATAGCCCTTCAAAGCCGGCTACGGCGACATCACCCATCACCTCTCCGATCACTGTTTCACCCTTATGAGCAAGTTTAACGTTTTCAACACTTGCTCCGGTCACTTCAGCAACAGCTTTTATACCTTCAACCTTTTTGGACCAAATTTCAGCTACTCCCCCTCCGTAAGGATAATAAATTCCCCCGGTACCCCCGGTACCAATTGAAATAAAGGTGGTTTTTCCAAAAACAGATCCGGACATTATCAAAGTAGCTGCCGCTGCAAGAGCTAAAATAACGCTTTTTCGTTTCATCTGAATATCCTCCTAAAGGTAAATTATGATCTATTGGGCAATCGTCTTAACAATGAGAGTTACTTCACCCGGTTTACCGGGCATGCCTGATACCGGGTAGATGAAACCTGCTGTAGCACCCGGTTTAACCAATCCCTTTGCTGTTTTCCTGGGAATCAGACCTCCCACCGCTTTTCCGTTCTCTAAAAAGATATTAACCCTGAAGCGTTGTGGAGTATCGGAAACATTGGTAACACCCACCTTGAAATGCAATGTCTCAATCCCTTCCCATTTCTTAAAAAAGCAGGAAAACTCATCCACCTTGGCCTCATCGGCGATACTCTTAATTGTCTTGCCAGAAGCAGCGCATTGGGATACTTTTCCAGGCGTTGCCGCATTTATCTTCGTAAAACCGAAAACCAAAATTCCTACCGACAGAAAAGTTGCAAATACATACACAGAAAAACGTTTGCTCTGGTTCATTGCTTTGTCCCCCATTAAGCAGGGTTTATGAAAAAATCCGATTATCAATGGCAAAGCCATTGATAATCAGCGTTAATCGACATGTTCGTTTACCATCACCATCGTTTTTTACTGTTTACAACGATTGCAATTTTAAACTGAAACGTGTCAATTGGTTTCAGGACTCATTTGATGGGTAAGAAGACTCTCCCCTTTCAATTGTCTTGCAATCCATAAAACCACACCCAACTATCCTCAACTTTTTTATCAGACCTATGTTTTAAGTAGTTTTTATGTAACTATTCACCACGAAGACACGAAGCTCACGAAGTTTCGTGTCCTTCCTGCCTTCGTGGTGAATAAATGCGTTTCTATTACAAAAATATTTGCCAAAGACCTATTGTTCAGAATACGAACCCCATTTTAGAACGGGCCGGAACGGTTAAATGCAACAAAGTCGGTCATATCTTCTCTCTAGGTCTGAATAATACCAATTTTAACGATTAACCACTAGTTCAAAACATGTCAAGTATGCCTGAATTCTAGCCCCCTGTATATGCCCGTTCGCCAGGTTGCTGGTTTATCCCCTGAATGCTGCTTTACCAGTGAGATGCTCTCCAATGATTAATTTGTGCATATTCCGCGTACCTTCGTAAGTGATGACAGACTGAAGATTTGCCATATGCCTGATCGGAGAATAGTCCAGGGTTATTCCATTGGCGCCAAGCATGTCCCTTGCGATAAGCGAAGCTTTGAGCGCATCATCCAGACAGGTGAGTTTTCCAATTGAAATGTGGACGTGTTTGGCCTGCCCTGAATCCATGAGTTTTGCGAGATGAAAAACATAGGCTTGATTCCTGGTTATATCGGTAAACATCTCCACCAGGCTGTCTTGGATGATCTGGTTATGGGAAAGGGGCCGATCAAATTGGATTCTGGATTCCGCATATTGGCGGGCCTCATCAAAGCAGTCCATAGCTACACCAACGCCTCCCCAGGCAATACCATAGCGCGCTTTGTTCAAACACTGCAAAGCTGATTTCAAACCCTGTGTATTAGGCATGCAACGCTCTTCAGGAACGAAGCAGTTATCAAAATAGAGTTCACCGGTACTTGACGCACAAAGTGATAGCTTGTTTTCCATCTCAACCCGTTTCAACCCGGGATCATCTTTTAATACAATAAACCCCCCTACCCTGTTGTTGTCATGCTCCTGTTTAGCCCATACAACGCAAAGATCTGCTATGGAAGCATTAGTGATCCATCGTTTGACTCCATTCAGAATATAACCATCGCCGGCTGCCTTTTCATTGCTTCCGGGGATCTGATCTCCTTTTTTTATTTTTTTGGCCACGGTTTCCATACTCCCCGGATCACTGCCGTGGTTCGGTTCGGTGAGACCAAAACAGCCAATCATTCCTCCTTCCAATCCAGGCTTGGCCAGCTTGGGCAGATATGTCATTTTCTGTTCTTCGCTGCCACAATTATAAATGGGGAACATCACCAATGAATTCTGCACCGAGACAAAACTTCGCAAACCGCTATCAATTGCTTCCAGTTCCCTGCAAACGACTCCATAGTTTTCATAACTGGCATCCATGCCCCCGTATTTCGCCGGCAGGGTCATTCCAAAAAGGTCCATCTTTGCTATCTCTCCCACGATGTGTCGGGGAAACTGGTTGTTTTTAAAAGCTTCGGCAAAAACAGCTCTTGCGTCTAACCGGTGTAATGTTCGACGTAGCTCTTTGACCAGTAATTTGGATTCATTGCTAAGCAATTCATCGAGATTAAGAAAGTCAACAGGTTTGTATGTTCTAGCCATTTTTCTTCTCCTCTGTTTTGATCATGTGATTTAAATGTTTGTTTTTGAAATATATAAACTTCCGTAAATAGAAAAAATCTTCACACCACTCCTTTTTCCCGTAACGTAGAGATCTGCTCAGCTTGAAATCCAAGGTCATCTTTGAGGATTTCATCCGTGTGTTCTCCCATTAATGGGGGATGTCTCGTAATCTCGCATGGAGTGTCCGAAAACTTCATTGGGCTCGTGACCATCCGCACACTTTCTGCTGTAGGGTGAGGAACCTCAACCGCCATTTTTCGTGCGACTACTTGTGGGTCAGAAAATACTTTGTCGAACGAATTGATTGGACCAGCGGGTATCTTCAAATCCTCTAATCCCTGTAACCATTCTTCAGCGGTTCGATCCAACATTTTCTCCGAAATCAAAGGTATCAATACCTCGCGGTTAAGGACTCTTTGGGAATTTGTAGCAAAACGCGGATCACTACTTAAATCCTCAATTCCTGCCAATTTGCAGAAAAGCTCCCATTGCCGATCATTACCAACGGCCAGGGCAATAAAGGAACCATCCCGGGTCTTAAACGTCTCATAAGGAACGATGTTAGGGTGCGCGTTTGCGTATCGGTTTGGAATTTCACCGGAAACCAAGTAATTGCTGCCAACATTTGCCAGCCAGGCCAGCACCGAGTCCAACAAAGATATATCAATGTATTGACCAAGACCCGTTTTGCCCCGGTGGATCAATGCAGCTTGTATCGCATTGGTTGCAAATAGCCCTGCCGTAATATCAACGATGGCTACTCCGACTTTCATCGGCGGTCCCTCGATTGGGCCAGTAATACTCATAATTCCACCAATGCCTTGTATGATAAAATCATAACCGGGCTTGTCCTTGTATGGCCCGTTCTGTCCAAAACCGCTTATTGAACAATATACCAATCCCGGGTTTTCCTGTTTAAGCTCTTCATAACCAAGGCCCATTTTTTCTAATGTCCCTACCTTATAATTCTCAACCAAAACATCACTTTTTGCTGCCAATTGTTTAATGATTTCCCTACCTTCTGCTGATTTAAGGTCAACAGTAATGCTACGCTTATTGCGATTGGTAAAAAGGTAATACGCCGATTCTCCACCTGCGTCTGGCGGCCCCCAATGCCGGGTATCGTCACCTGTTTTTGGCCTTTCTACTTTGATGACATCCGCGCCCAGGTCCCCTAACATCATGGAGCAATATGGACCTGCCAGAATTCGGGAAAGGTCAAGTACCTTGATTCCTTTTAGCGGCTTATCTGTAAATTGATTTTTCAATATCCTCCTTCAACAACTTCAATTTTCCTATTGTTTCATAATACGGAACAGTGTTTTGATATAAAGTACAATAGCACTTTCAAAAACGAAACCCTATGTCAAGGTTTTTCTTTTTAACAAAGTTTGCTTTAGCTTGGGAAGCCCCATAAAATAGCTGTTTACAACATTGTAAACATATAGATAACTGAATTTACTAATTATTGCTTGAACCAATAATCTATAAACTCCTTTGACGCAGGCTTGTATATCACCACAGTCGCTTGGAAACTGTCATGCAATCAGTTTTTAATAATCACTGCATACCTAAAAACGAAACCGTGTTGGTTACCACCCTGCTGAATGCTGAAAGCAGATTGCCGGCAGCAGAAATCTTCAACCGCCTTGTTTGCCGTTAAATCATGCAGTAATGAGCATTTTCCGGGGTTTTGTTCAGACACCAACCATACAATTACCTGCATTCCTGCCGGCAGAGATGACAACATTGATTGATAGAATCGAAATTTGCTGCTGAGAAGAGTTTTTAAATAGGCTAGCTGCCTAAAGACCCCATCGCCTTGGATATTTCTTTGGCGATTTTTGTCAGTTCAGAGATACAGAGTTTACGATGTTCATCGACCTGAAAGCGAATCTCGGGAATTGCTAAGCTGACGCTGGCCAGAACTTCACCTCTCCTGCCTAAAATTGCAGAGCTGAATGAACCCAATCCGGGATTCCGTTCGCCTAGACTTTCTGCAAAACCTTGAGATTTTATCTGTTCAAGATCTTCCAAAAGCCGATGTTTATCAACGATTGTATTTGCCGTGATAGCTTTAATCTTTGTAGTTTTTAAATATTGTTTAACAAAGTCCGATTCGGAATAGGCTAGCAGGCATTTTGATGAGGCCCCGGCATATAGAGGAGATCGGCTTCCAATGGGCATACTGGCTTTTAAACTCTGTGATGATTCGATGCTGTCGATGCAAAGTCTTTCGGTACCATCAATCACATTTAAATGAACTGTCTCCTGGGTTTTTGATAACAGTTGACGCATAAACAACTGTGCCGTTTCAGTTAGGGGGGATGCGTTTTGCAGGGTAAAAATAAACTGAAAGTAAATGTTTCCCAGACGGTATTGTCGGGTTTCCGGATTTTGCTCAACATATGAGTAATCTTTCAGTGTTTGTAAAAGTCTTTGGACTGTGGAAGGGCTGAAACCCAGATGACTGCTGATTTCTCTGACACCCCAGTAGGGTCGGTTTGAATCGAATACCTTCAGAATACTCAATGCTTTTTCAATAGAGTTTAGTTTATTGCGTTCGGATTGCATGAGTCCTTGTATTGTAAGTTTTTACCGGGATCTTTGCCTCAAAAAAAGAATGTGAGGATAACACCTCTTCAGGTGTATACCTGGTGTTTGGATTGCTGACACCAGGCAATAGAATTTAAGGAAGGGCAGGATAAAACTCATCATCAGTTGAATCTAATGATATTTCAACCTTTTTATTTTCCATTGATTTGGTGATCAAGAACTTACTGACAATGGAATCAAGCTGGTTAGCCTGGTTTGAAAGCTCATCGGAAGAGGAGGCGGTCTCTTCTGAAATAGAGGAATTTTGTTGAACGACATTATTTATCTGTACAATACCATTGTTAATTTCCTCGATCCCTTTTTTCTGTTCTTCGGAAGCGGCCGCGATATCGGAAACCATATCATCGACTTTGCTAACACTCTCTTTTACTTGCTTTAGAACTTCCGCAGTTTTGTCAGCACGAATAACACCTTTTTCAACTTCTTTTACCGAGTTTTCTATAAGCTCCGTTGTGTTTTTAGCAGCTTCAGCGCTTCTGGCAGCGAGGTTTCTTACTTCTTCGGCAACAACAGCAAACCCTTTGCCATACTTACCAGCCCTGGCCGCTTCAACCGCTGCATTCAAAGCCAGCAAATTGGTTTGAAAGGCAATTTCATCAATCACTTTGATAATCTTTGAGATCTCCGTGCTTGTTCTATTTATATGATTCATCGATTCAAGCATTTCTCCCATTTGAGAGTCTCCGCGATCAACCACCTCCGACATCGTCTTAGTCAGCTGCTTGGCTTGATCTGCATTTTCAGTATTTCTTCTGGCCCTCATTTCCACCTCACTCATGGAGGAAGACGTTTCTTCCAAACTGGCAGCTTGCTGGGTTGTCCCATTTGCCAATGACTGGGCGGAAGACGAGAGTTCTTGCGCACTTATGTTAACTTGACCACTGGTGGAAATAACATCAACCAATGCTTCTTCAAGCAATTCAACGGAACTGTTGATATTGTGTTTCAAATCGTTCAAATCCCCTTTCAACTGCACCTGGATTCGAGTTGTCAGGTCGCCGTTAGCGACTTGCCTCATCACCGTATTAATATCATCAATTGCCGATTGAAGATCTTTAGCAAGATCATCTATCGATGCGCCAACCCTGCCGATTTCATCATCGGACTGATGATTCATGCGAACGCTGAAATCGCCGTCTCTAAACCGACTCATTATGATATCAGCCTTCAACAACGGATTTGTAATTTTAGACCCCAGGTAGAGTGTAATCAAACCAACCAGTATTAATATCACTATGGAAATTGCCAAATTCAAATAAGTTGTTTTTTGCGCCGGAGCTATCATATCACCCTGTTCAACAGAAGTAACAACCAGCCACTCCAATAGAGGAATCTGAATAATAATATCTGTTTTTGCCTGACCCTTCCATGTATAGTCATTTTTTAGAATGCCGTCTTCAAATGTATTCTCTTCCCAGTTAAACTCGCTGATGTTCTGACTGTTAACATAATCCTCATCGGGGTGAACCAAAACCTGTCCAGCCTTATTGACAACATACAAAAATCCGGACTTTCCGATTTTTATGTCTTCAATAAACTTTTTCGCAAAAGGGCCAAGGCTGATTTCAGCCAGAATAATACCAAGCGGATTACCGGACGACTTGATTGGTGAAATGACGGTGAAAACAGCACTTTCTGCTTGCTCGCTGTACGTTAAATCAGAAACCAACGTCTCTCCGGATAAGACATTGTTGACAAGTTCCTGATCCTTTAATCCGGATTCTTTGTTACCTGAAGTTACCACAGACTCTCCGGAATTGTTTAAGATGCTGATACCGAGGTAATATGGACTGTTTTCAATTTCCTGATCAAGTTCCTCCACCGCTTTCTTTCTGGAGGATCTGGCTAAAAAGGAGTCCCCTAGAGAGCTGGCAAAAACTTTGCTTTCTCCCAGTTTTTGAACATCCTTTTTTCGCATATCAATCCATTGTTCCAGGTTTTTGCTTGTAATCGATGTAATCTGCTCGGATTCTTTGATTGTAGCTTCAATTATTGCCTCACGCGTATTGATAAAAGAGACAATTGTGGGAATACCCATCGCTATAATAAGCATTACCATCGCCAAAAAGACAATTTTGACTTTAATGGAACTTCGCCGAAATAGTTTCATGATGCTGTTTTCGTCAATAGAGATTCAATTCTGCTTGGAAAACCGGGCTCATTGAGCCCGGGGTGTTGATAATGATATTAACTAATTTTGTAGGCAACTAGCTCAGCTGGAACCATTGTCGACTGTGAAGACTCTTATTCAATTATCTCAGCTAAGCTTATGATCTGATAGGGTATATCATAACCAATCGATTCCACGGTTTTGCCATTTATTTTAATAGTAAGCATGTTTTCAGGCAAGGTTCTGGAAGGGACATTCCTGGGGGATTTTCCTTTAAAAACCTGGTCGGCATTCTCCGCTAAAGCCAAGCCTACACTTTTATAGCTGGAAACAATACCGATCATGGCGCCCTGTTCATTAATAAATTTTTCTAACGCTCCGTAAGTGGGCATCTTTGCAGCTGTTAAAGCAGAAATTATTTTTCCTCCATTGTCCACAATAAAAGAGTCCGACGGTAAATAAACGATATCAGGTCTATCTGAGGAAATCTTTTTAACAGCTCTTTGAATCGCGCCTTTATTCCCTGCAGGGTATGCTTTGAGAGAGACACCTCGCTTTTTTAATAACGAATCCAGTTCAGTTTTTGCAATGATGGAGTTTTGTTCTTTTGGGTTGTATATGATACCAATTGACTTAATTTCACCGATTCGCAGAATGAAATCGACCTGATCTCCATAAGGAATTGCATGACTTACGCCCGTTGTATTGTTACCTGAGTTCTCCCAGCTTTTAACCAGACCTGCCTTAAGCGGATTTGTAACAATCCCGAAAAAAATGGGCGTGTTTTTGATGTATTTTGCAGAAGTGACACTTACGGTTGTCCCGAACGTGTAAACAAAATCAAAATCTTTCTCTTTCACTGATGAAAGAAACTTGTTGAGCTTTTTCTTGTCTTTATTTGCATTGAATTCTGTCGCACTGATTTTATAACCGAGATTTTTCAATCCTTCCTTAAAACCTTGCCCACAGGCGGTTTCTCCCCGCCAATATACAAAAAGACCCTTATAGGTCTTAGCATACGCGGTAAGATCTATCAATAAAACGCCAACGACTAAAGCAAGGATAATAGTCAGTTTTCTTTTCAAATTTTTCATCTGTACCCTCTCTTTGTTTAGTGTTATTTTTCGTGACTAAAAGATTAATTAAAACCAGTAACATGGCAAGACATCTTATTTCATAATTACAAAACCATGTGATCAAAGAAAAAAAATGAAAAAACGAGGCATATTTCCACTTAATCGCAATTAGCCGATTTATAAATTCGATGTGATCTTTGCTTTAAATTGAACGATACGTCTTCAAAAAAGCTTGAAAACTAGCCAAATTCAGCCATAAAAGAATCAGTTTCAAGACGGAGCTCATAATGGCAAATCCCTACCAATGGGTTTTGTAACATGACTTGGAGATCGTAGCATGTTTTTTAAAACAACGGCTACGGGGTATCAAGAAAAACCTGCATAAATTTTTGTTTTATCTAGCTTAATGATTTATAAATGGTACTAAAAACCGGACTCTATATTTAGTCGATAAATGAAATGATATCTTTTTTAAAACAACAGGAGACCCGAAATTGAATGATACCAGTGGACTTGTTTGTATTGTGAAACAAGGTTTTAAACATCATGGTTACTTTAAATTCCGCTTCTTAATATGCAGTTGTGTATTTTATTTTGTTTAGTATTGGGTATTGCAATTTTTTTTGTACTTTATCGGCCTAAAATGTCTAATCAAAATAAAATTAAAAGTATACATACACATTTTAGGCTTTATAAACTGTGCCGGCTTGCCGGTCTATGCCATGCAACAAGGGCTGCTTCCCGACTGTTGGTACAATGTTTTAGAGTGGAGACTTTTGGATGTGGATAGCTTTGGTTGTTAACAACGGGAGCATTGGCGCCAGTGTGGCGCAACCTTGCAATGATTCAAAAGGCTGCTGCCATAAGTGTTTTTGATGGTGCCTCTCATCTCCAGCAGCAGCCTTGAATTTTTGCGGGACAGATAAGAGATTTATTTTTTATTCCAGATAGTTAAAGCAGCCTTGCGCATTTTGTCTTTTTCAGCGGCGCTGGCGCCCCAATTTCCGTTGTAAACAGCACCTACCCAAGCACCGTAGGTTGGGTTTGGAAATACGATATATTTAGTGCCCCACTTGTCTTCCACGTTATCCGTTGCAGCAAATCGCTGCTCCATTGAATTACTTCCGAATACACTTTCGAAATCATTCAGGTTATCTCCCATGAGCAGGGCAACAGCGTAATCCTTGTTGACGATATCCCTTCTGGCTTGTTTGTCGCTGCTTTTGGTCCTGAGCAGGAGATGTTTCTTGTCAACATTGGGGAATCCAAGGGCTTTCAAGTTCTTGAAGGTGCCGTCGTACCCAATCATTTTGCGGTTGGTTACATAAAACACCTCCACACCTTTGGAAGCGGCATAGTTCAGAAATTTCTTTGCACCCGGAATCGCAGTAGCTTCAGCTGCGGCCATCCAAGGTTCCCAGGTTTTAGAGGAATAGCCAAAATCCTTCCCGATCAGCCAGGCTTCGTAAGCTGAGTTATCAATAACGGTCTCATCGGCATCTACAATGATAGCGATTGGTTTTTTGCCTTTGTAATTGGCAATAAAATTATCAAGATTCATTCTACCAAGATTAAAAGCCTGGTAGCAAAGTGCCCTATATTCAGCTGATGCCTGCATCCAGACCGTTGCCAGCACGAGTTGCTCATTCAGATCTTTGGTTGTATAAGTCTTATCCTTGGCAAGACCGGCTCCTGAGAATGAAAACATAGCCATTGTAAAAACAAGGGACACTATTAAGATTTTTTGAAAATGTTTCATCTTACTCCTCCTTTAATTCTTCAGCATTTAGCGGTTGGCACAGCTATCAGCTTATTGGTACTCGCCGTGCTTCAGTTTACATATTAAAACATGTGCTTATTGTTTGGGCTGATTTTAAAGTGCCGTTGAATCGGTGTTCTCCTGCTATCTCGCAACAGAGCGCCAGAAAGGATGATAGGCCATCCTGGTACGTCGGTCAAGCAAAAATGCTTTACATTTATTTTACATCGATCTATCAAACCGAAAACGTCACGAAATTACGGTTGGTTGCTGATTTTTAACGATGTATTGCTTAATGCGGCTAAAGCATGCCGGCTATAATGCCTCGCTCTAACGGAACTGCTAATGTGTGGAAAACAACTTAGCGCTTATGGGGTCAAGTCCGGAATGACACAAAATCGACATCTGTGCCTAATGACCAACATTCTTGTGGTGACGAAGATTGCGGGTTCAGGATAGCAAGATGTTTCAGTTTTTTTACTAAATGACGTTGGATGGGAACCTGCCGATTTTAAATTGGCAGGTTTTTTGGGGGAATTCTGGGATCAGTCTTTTCCAATTAGATGTTGTAAAAAAGGAATAATAATCGCGAGAGCTGCCAACCCGGGAATACCATAGGTAAAAATCATCCACGGTATCTTGTTCACTTCTTCTGCCAGCACAGGGGTAGTGGAAGCGAGCAGCATCAGATTGGTCAGAAACAGATACAGAAATGCTTTTTTCATCAGAGCTCCTTTTTTAGACATTCAAAACAGGTATTCAACCGCCCGTTTTCAAACAGGCGGTTTTTAATGCAAAAATCTCCGGGTTCACCTTCCCAAACCCGATAAAGGGCCACATAAGCCTTGAGGGAACTACTACAGTCCGATTTTTTCTACCTTCCCGGACTATGTCTTTCCCTGGTAATCCAATCATAAAGCA
Organism: SAR324 cluster bacterium; assembly: GCA_028282825.1. Taxonomy (GTDB): domain Bacteria; phylum SAR324; class SAR324; order XYD2-FULL-50-16; family XYD2-FULL-50-16; genus JAHJTV01. The sequence goes on along the minus strand of JANQGZ010000113.1, from coordinate 101,327 downwards.
GTTCACTGCTGGATTCAAGATTCAATTTGTGATTATCTCGATTCTCACAGGTAAAGGCTACCTTAAATTCTTGCAATTTCAATTCCCCAGGGCTTTTTTCGTAGAGACCGTTCCTTTTGTCAGTCCTTTTTTAGAACCATTGGAACGAATGATTGCGTAAATGGCAGCCGGCAATAGATAAAGATCTGAAATTAATGCGATAAAAATTATAACCACCGCAAAAAATCCAAAATAGATATTTGGTACAAAGCCGGAAAACATCAACATGGAAAAACCGGAAACAAGGATGATTGAGCTAAATACCACTGCACGCCCGGCTTCCGTGATAGCAAGGTGGATCGCTTCTTCATTGGAGCTTCCTTCTCTTTTAGCCCTGACAAAGCGGGACATGACATGAATGGTATCATCCACGGCAATACCGAAAGTTACTGCAGCAACAATCATTGTTGTAAAATCAAGGTAGATTCCCATGGCACTCATGATACCGCCCGCAATCACAATTGGGGTTAAACTCGGGATCATCGCCAGTAATCCGTATTTAATCGAACGGAACAAGATAAAAAAGCAAAGGATAATGGTGAAAATAGCCAATGAAAATGACTTGACCAGACCGTCCTGGATATAACCGCCCATGACTGTCCATAGAACCATATCACCGGTGATGGTAGTTTTCAGTGAAGGATGATCGGCTGCCAGCTTGTCTTTCAATTCCCCAATCAGCACCCTGTTTTCCTCGGTTGTCATGTTAGGAATTCTCATGCTTAATCGCAAATAGCGATCATCAAAGGACTTTAAATCACTTAAATCCTCTGTCGGACCGGACAATGAATACATCAGCAGATACTGGGCAATGGCATTCCTGGTGTCCGGTAAGACATAGTTCGCCGGATTTTCATCGTTCAGGGTTTGATTCATTTTCCGGACATAATTTATCATGGAATTGACTTTACCCGTAATAGGAAGTCCTTCTGCATACTCCTGAAAAGCCAGAACCTCATTTAAAAACTGAGGATCCTTGATGCCGTCCTCCGTGCCGCTATCAAAGATGAACTCCAGGGTTAGTCCGCCGTTAAAGAGCTCATCGAAATATTCCATGGATGCCCGAATGGGAGTTCCCTGCTTGAAGTTTTTTACGAAGTTGGAGTCCACTTCAATCTGTGTTGCGGAAATCAAGGCCAGTGCAACCAGGATATTTCCATACACCATGATTTTAACAAAGTGCTTTTTTGTCCAGGGCGAAACATTTGCGGTAAGTCTCGCTACGGCTCCGGTCTTTATGATCTTTTCCACACGATTACCCTTTGTTTTTACAAAGCTCAAAATAGCGGGCAGGGTAGTCAGGGAGAACAAAAAGGCCAGCCAGACCGCAGATCCGGCTAGAAAAGCATATTCCCTGAGAGGCGCTAATTTTGTTACTGCAACGGCTGTAAAGCCCACATAGGTAGTCAGCGTAGTGAAAAAGCAGGGAGAAAACATCATCCGGATCGCACCTTTTGCCGATTCCTTAGAGTCTTTTCCTTCATTTCTGAAATGATAATATTCGACCAACACGTGAATCGAGTCTCCAATACTCACGACAACCACCAGAATCGGCAGCATGGCGTTCAGCATGTTTAGCGACCAGTTCATGGCACTTAAAAGGGCATACATACCAAGAACCGACATGATAATAACTACCCAGGGAGTAAACACTCCGGCAAGCGACCGAAAAGATATAATCAGTAAAAAAGTCACCAGTAAAAACATCAAAGGAAAGGTCGTTGCCTGATCTTTCATAGATGTCGTGAAAAACCCTTCTGAAATAACAGGGTCTCCCATCAGGTAAAACTGATACCCGCGTGACTGGTAATCGCTTTGCGTTATAAAACTATTCAAATCGTTAACCAGGCGGACTTTATCATCGATCGAATCTTCATAGATCGTTCTCGCCAGAATCAATGTATCATTGAGGTCCCTCGCGATCATAAAATCGTGGACCAGAATTTCTCCTTTCATGGTTTCACGGATTTGTGATATCTGCTCCGGGGTGCCTTCAAAGGTATCAAAGTCCTCAACCAGGTCATCGATCTCCAGGGTCCCTGTGCTTCCATTGATAACCTGGTAGTTGGACAGGGAACTGACCTTGTCGATTAAATCATGGTCTTCCAAAAATTCGGTTAATTCATGAATCACCCGCAGGTTTTCAGCTGTGATAACACTCTCTTCCCCCTGTCTTTTTGGCACACCAATCAAAATATACTGGGCGCTGCCAAACGTTTCCTTTAAAAATTCGTATTCAGCCAAAGAAGGATCATCCTTGAGAAACCACATTTCGTTTGATGCATCGAATTTGATGGTTCTCATGGAGAATATAAAAATCGGTAACAGTAACAGACTGGCAGCCAGGACCATTATGCGCCTTTTGACGACAAATTCGGCCCAGGCGTTAATTAACTTTGCAGTCATTTCAGCTCCAGAATTCATTGATAAATTTTCAACAGATGCCCCCGGTTTTTGAGGACATTTTGGTATATCCCCAGTAATCCTGTAACGGATTGTCAAAGGGGGTTTTTCTGAAAATACCATGCCAAAGAACCTGATTTATCAAGGTTCTTACAGCGGTTTTTTACTCACTCATGTAAATAGACTCCTATTGGGTGTTTGAGATTGATCGTTTTGAATTTTGCTCGACGCCTACCGGCAATTGCACGAGGTTAAATGTCTCACAATACAACTGTGTCACAAATTAGCTTTCAGATGAGATAGTACGAAAAAAATGTCGTGCGAAACTATTAAGGTATCAAATCCATCCTGACAGGGTGGTGTCAGTTAAGAATTATCGTGCGAAACTATTAACAATTCACTTGTTTTTGGTTACGGTTAGCGGATATTTTACCATCTGTTGTTTTCGATGATCGCATCAGAAAAATCGGTGGTGAATTTTTTGTTTAAATCAATTGGCAGTCAAATAGCTGCCTACCGAATTTAGAAGTTTGCAATAAAATCAAAAGGGGATTTATGGAAAACGCTTACACTCCTCCACAAGCAGATTTGAATAAAGATGACAAAAGTGTCGGACAATACGGTTCTGTTGAAAAAGCCACAAGTGGGGATTGGGATTTTGCCATCGGTGAAACAATCAGTGAAGCTTGGTCGCTGGTGAAGGGGACCAAAGGCAGCTTTTTTCTTTCAGGTATCATTTACCTGGTAATTTTCTTGGTTGTGACACAATTACCATTTTACTTAATGTTTTCATCAGGAATGGCAGACCCGGTTCTGATGAACGTGATAAACCAAGTATTTAGTATTCTGTTATCACCGCTGCTGATTGGAGTGACAATGATGGGAATCCGTCGCTCTCTTTCCAAAGATATCTCATTTTCACAAATGTTTGAGTACTACCCCAGGTTGATTTCTATTGTGTTGATGTATCTTGCAACATCTGTATTAGTAATTATCGGATTGGTGTTATTGGTAATTCCCGGTATCTACCTCTCATTGAGTTATGCTTTTGCAATGATTCTCATGTTGGATAAGGATATGGGTATTTGGGAGGCCATGGAAACGTCCAGAAAAGCTGTGACCAAGCACTGGTTTAAAGTATTTGGTTTTTTCTTTGTGATCGGACTGATCATGATTGTCAGCGCCATACCGCTTGGAATTGGATTAATCTGGACCATGCCTTTAATGTTTATCGGGTATGGTGTACTTTATAGAAATATTTTTGGCGTAACACAAGCCGGAGAGTAAAGAAATTTGACTTAAAGAACAGCGTTTGATGATCTAACGCTGAAGGCACTAATTATCTTGACTACAATCAACTAGCTTGGGAATACCGCTATAGGTCATTGAAATCTGCATTTTTCAGGACGGAAAGTGTTTATTAAAGAATTCTTTGAAACGCTCGTAATGAATATTTACTGCGTTCCCAGATAATAGAGAACAAGACCGGGCTGATGTTCGCAAGCTGGTTTACCCAGGTTTTAAAAAACTTCCCTTGCAGGGAAGTGTGGATTAGTGAGTAAACAAAACGCTTATTATAAAGTTAAGACCTGCACTTGATGTATACAAACCAGTCACAATTTAATTTTACCTTTGACATTATCAGGACACTCTAACGCAAAATGCTGGATACACTCAGAACATTTGAAACACCCGAAGGGATCGACCTTAACATGGAAGTCGCCGGACCTTTGGTTAGGATACTGGCTTATACCATCGATCTGCTTATCAATTTCGGATTATATGTTGTGATAGCAATTATTGCAGGCCTTCTGGGGCAATGGGGTGCTGGCATCGGAGCCATAGCCTTTTTTATTCTGTATTGGTTCTATCCTGTGTTCTTTGAGGTTGTCGGCCGTGGAATGACCCCCGGCAAGAAAATGTTCAAGATTCGTGTGGTGCATGATGACGGTTCCCCGGTTGACTGGTCGGCTTCCATGGTCCGAAATCTGTTGCGGGTTGTGGATTTTCTGCCGTTTTCCTACACTTTCGGTCTGATCGCCATGGTATTTAACAGGGATTTTAAAAGGCTTGGCGATATGGCAGCCGGGACCATGGTGATTTACAATGATAAGACAAAAAAACAGTTGGAGATTCCCAAGCAAAGACCACGTAATATGCCCGTTTCCCTGACATTAAAAGAGCAGCAATCGATTATCGGATTTGCCGAACGTCACCAGATGCTGTCCCGGGACCGTTCCAAAGAACTTGCCAATATCCTTTCGCCCCTACTTGGTAAAACCGACGGAGATGCCGTTACCGAACTTTACCAGGTAGCAGCCGGATTGAGGGGCAACCGATGAAACAAGCCCATTTCGAAAATCTATACTCTCAGGAATGGCAAGAGTTTGAAGAGATGCTGGTTCGACTTGAGAGCCCAAAGAAGGAAAACAAAGGCAAAAAGGCTTACTCTGAGGAACTATTCACTTTTTCCAAACGCTATCGCAGACTGTGTCACTACCTATCCATGGCCAAAGAAAGGGGCTACAGTAATTACCTGGTCAGTCATCTCAACGAACTGGTCACACGAGGACATGCCGTTCTTTATTATCACAAACCGACCGTTATTTTAAAAATTCTGAGATTTTTCCTGTTTGAATACCCTGCTTTAATCAGGAAGGAAATAAAATGGACTGCATTGGCCTGTCTGTTCTTTTTCGGTCCTTTCTTGTTAATGTGCTCCGCAACCTATGTTTATCCTGATCTGGCTTATGCCGTGTTCGATCCTGATACAATTTCCAGGTATGAATCGATGTACGACAGCATGGAAAGCAAGCTGGAAGAAAGGGGTACCAAAGGTGATTTTGCCATGTTCGGATTTTACATCCGGAACAATATCGGGATAGGGTTCAGAACTTTTGCCAGCGGCCTGTTGTTCGGGCTGGGCTCGGTTTTTTTCCTGGTTTTTAACGGAGTGGTACTTGGCACTGTATCCGGCCATATGATCGATCCGGCCTACTCCACAACCTTTTATTCCTTTGTGATCGGACATGGATCTTTTGAATTAACTGCCATTGCCCTGGCCGGGGCAGCCGGCCTGAAACTTGGTTCTTCCCTGGTATCACCTGGGCGCTTCAAACGAATCGAGGCCTTAAAACAATCAGCAAATGTCTCCATGAGGATTGTTTACGGAGTGATAGCCATGCTGGTTGTGGCTGCTTTTTTGGAAGCTTTTTGGTCTTCGACCGCAAGCATAGCTCCTTCCGTCAAGTTCTCAGTTGGGGGTGTACTCTGGTTGATTGTCATATGTTACTTTGTATTTTTGGGTCGGACAAATGGATCTCAATCAGGTTAGACTTCAATTAAGACCCCGAGATCACTGGGCAGCCGTCGATCTGGGCATTGTCATGGTTCGCAAATGGTGGGCAAGTCTGTACGGATCATGGATAGCGATTACCCTGCCTGTTTATCTGGCTATTGTTTTGATCACCACCTGGATCGGTTCGGTTTCAAGCGCTCAATTGATGCTGATCGTTTTCTGGTGGCTTAAACCATTGTGGGAGCGAAGCCAGCTTCATATTTTGAGTAGAGCCGTATTTGGGGACATTCCGACCATTCGGCAAACGATCAAGGCATTCCCCAAGCTGTTCATTCAACAGATTATCATGTCCCTGACCATCCGCCGGTTCAGTCCTTATCGTTCGTTTGATCTCCCCGTCATCCAGTTGGAAGGCCTGAAATCAAAAGAAAGAAGAAGAAGACTGCAAACCTTGCACAGCGATAACAATAGCGGTGTGATCTGGACAATGTTTGCCTGTATCCATATTGAAACACTGCTGCTGTTTTCGGGGATGGCGTTTATCTGGGTTTTTATTCCCGAGGAAGTTGATGTTAATCCTTTGGTTTTTTTGACCACTAACAATACGGCCCTTGAAATTCTTTTGCTCATTTTTGGTTATATTACCACGACGTTAATAGCCCCGATTTATGTTGCCTGTGGCTTCTCCAGTTACCTGAACCGCAGAACAATTCTCGAAGGCTGGGATCTTGAACTGGTTTTCAGGAACCTGCGCCAAATCCATCAGCAGCGGCAAACAACCAGGGAATCCTTATCCAAAGCCGCAAGGACCGGTGCGCTTATTCTGTTTTTTTTGTTGCAACCAACGGTTTTTCAAGCATTTTCAATTTCGGAAGTTTTTGCTGAAGAAAATAACCAGTCCCTTAGCACAGAATTCAATCAACTCGATAAAAGAGTTCAGGCTAAAAAACGCATCGAGGCCGTGAAGGCTGGGCCCGATTTTCATACCTATGAAATCCAAAGAACCCTGAAATTCCGATACGACTGGTTTGATGATGAGGAAGAAGACAAAGACCTTGATTGGCCCTCCTGGCTTAAGCTGATCGGAGTCTTCCTGGCAAGTTTAATCGAATTCATTCTGTGGGGCGTCTTAATAGCTATCGTCATCTTACTTGTGGTGGTTTATAGGCAGGAGATAATGAAAATCAAACAAGTAGGATTCAACGACTTCCTTAAGCAAAGACAAAGCCGGGTCAAAACAGAATTGGAATTATTATCGCCAGATGAAAGCGATTTGAGCACCATCCCTCAAAGAGCTCTGGCACTATGGCAAAATGGAGATCATCGCCAGGCGCTTGGATTATTGTATCGCAGCAGCCTCCATGTGCTGATAAACCAGCAGTCCATGGTACTTCCGGATAGCCTGACAGAAGAAGAATGCGTCAGGGCGGTAAATACCAGTCAGCCTGATACGGTTGCGCAGTTTTTTACCAACCTGACTCGCAACTGGCAAAAAGTGGCGTACGGTCACCGAATTCTGGATAATTCGATATTTGAAACAATCAATCGTCAATGGTCGCAACTATTTACACCTGATGAAGTCAGATAATACACCGAAAACAGTTAAGCAGATCCTTATCCTTGCTGTCATTTTTGGCGCTTTTATAGGGGGGCTGTATTTGCTGTTTGAGGTTAAGACAGAGGAAATCGATAAAGGATATAAGAGACCTGCGCGTGAAAATCCGTATCATGCGGCAACATTGTTTTTGAATCAATCAGGAATCAAAACAACGGTCATCAAGGGATTCAAGGAAAATGAAGATCTTTCGCAAATGAATGGCACAATTATCATTACTGACTCACGAAGGCATTTGTCTCAGCAGTTTCATGAAAAGCTTTATGATTGGGTGGAAAGAGGTGGTTCACTGATGCTTTTTGCAGAACCTCCAAACAAAACCACATCCTGGCTTGATGCGTTTTCGGACGATTCCGAAGAAGATTCCAAAAACGACTACATTCTATCTGCTGTAGGTGCGAGGGTGTATGAAGTTGAAACAGAGGCAAAGGTCGATCAGGTAGAAAATGAAGCCGAAAATACCAGAGCCTGCGATGTGGTGGAAGATCATGAACAATCCGCCTGTGTAGAAATAAACTTCAAAGGCATTGATAAACCCTTGTATGTGGAATTTATGACCTTTTCCGCCCTGGCAGATGATTCCGAAACAGCGACTGCAACCGTTCGCAGCAAAAAAGGTCTTCACATGGCTCAATATGATATTGGCGATGGATTGCTCACTTTGGTCACTGACTTTCACTTTTGGACAAATCATCATATTCAGAAAAACGATCATGCGTTTTTACTGGAGTCATTTGCAGAAAATTCCGATCATGTCTGGTTTTTATCCTATGGCCGATCGCTCACCTTTTTGGAGTTGATCTGGAAATATGCCCATTTCTTAATACTTTGGCTGACATTGGTTTTGGTTCTGTTTTTGTGGAGGAAAAGTTTTCGATTTGGTCCGATTCTACCGGGAACTGAAACGCCCAGCAGAAAGTTGATGGAACATATCGTAGCCAGCAGCCGGTTTCTCTGGGGCAAAAAAAAGGAATCCTACATGATTCAACAACTACAGGATTTTGTAGATCGGAGAATGAAGAAAAAGCAGCCGGGTTACCAGGCCATGGGCAATAGTCAAAAAATTGAAGCAATTCATCGTGTCACACATATATCTCGAACCGACATTCAACAGGCATTCTCTGCAAGAGATCGTTACAAGAAATCGGAGTTTTTAAGAACCGTCAAGGCACTCCAAATGATAGGAAAAAAACTATGAGCGAACTGGAAACAGGCACCCCACAGCCATCAAATGAATTGGAAGAGCGATTGGCTCAAGCCGGAAAACTGGCAAATGCCGTTGAAAACGAAATCGGCAAAGCAGTGGTCGGACAAAAACAGGTTATCCGGGAAGTATTAACAGCATTTCTGGCTTCAGGACACGTTCTGCTGGAAGGTGTACCCGGTCTTGGTAAAACGTTACTCGTCAGGGCTCTGGGTCAGACTTTTTCAGGACAATCCACAAGGATTCAATTCACTCCGGACCTGATGCCGAGTGATATCATCGGACATACTCTCTACGATATGAAACAGGGACGGTTTGATATACGAAAGGGCCCCATTTTCACCAACCTGGTTCTTGCTGATGAGATTAACAGGGCACCGGCTAAAACCCAAGCGGCTTTACTGGAAGTCATGCAGGAAAAGCAGGTGACTATTGAAGGACAGACCATGAAGACAGGCCTGCCTTTCATGGTGCTGGCAACTCAGAACCCTATTGAACAAGAAGGCACTTATCCGCTCCCCGAGGCGGAATTGGACAGGTTCATGATGAAAGTTAACATCGATTTTCCGTCTGAAGAAGAGGAATTCACAATGGTTGGGCAAGTGACCACAGGGAAAACAGGAGATGTCCTTGATGTCAGTAACCTCAACCAGGTACTGACGCCGGAACAGGCTATCGGTTTGCAGCAATTGGTATCCATGATTCCAGTGGATCAGAAAGTCGTCGAGTATGCTATTCGTATTACACGGGCCACCAGAGACTGGCCGGGAATCATAAAAGGAGCGGGACCCAGGGGAAGTATCGCACTTATTCGCACAGCCAGGGCACATGCGCTGATCAGGGGAAGTGATTTTGTGGTACCCGATGATATTAAAACCATAGCCCCTTCCGTACTTCGACACAGAATTATTCTCTCTGCAGAGCTGGAATTGGAAGGAACGAGATCCGATGCCGTGCTGCAAGATATTATCGATCAGATTAAAGCACCCAGGTTATGATACCAGCTCCCAGACTTTTTATTTTTCTGAGTTTTGGCATATTGGCAGGACTGGGTGAGGTCTCAATTCGTCTCTTCTGGTCTGCCGATGCAAACCTCATTGAACAGATCAGATACGGCCTGGGGATCTATTTCTGTGTGTTGATGATCCTCTCACTTTTGGATGGTTTAGGTAAAAGACATCAACCTTCGCTGGAAATCCAAAGGGTTATCCCCTCTGTCATTCCCGTGGATAAGTGGCTTGAAGTAAAAATCAGCATAAAACACACCTTTGCTTCCGACACCAGAATCAAGCTGTTTGATCAATATCCCACTTCAGAGAAGATGGAAGGGTTGCCTGTTGAGCTCACACTGGAGCCCGGGAAAACATCCTCTTTAAGCTATTGGTTCAAACCTTTGAATCGAGGTGAATTGAGATTTCAACCTTCGCATGTTTTACAAACCAGTTTCTTCGGGTTCTGGCAGTTCAGCAGCACTCAGGGCAATCCTTCGATGGTAAAGGTTTACCCTGATATTTCCCGAATCAAGGGGTATATACATTTAGCAACAAGTCACCAAACCGCACAATTGGGGATTCGCCTTCAACAGAGAAGAGGCGAAGGTATGGAATTTCATCAACTCAGGGAATTCCAACAGGGAGACAGCCCCAGGCGGATTGATTGGAAAGCCAGTTCACGCCGGCAAAAGCTGATTGCACGTGAATACCAGGACGAAAAAGATCAACAGGTGATTTTCATGCTGGATTCGGGACGTAACATGCGATCCAAGGATGAGAATCTTAGTCACTTTGATCACGCCTTGAATGCATTGTTGTTGTTATCCTATGTTGCATTGCATGAGGGAGACGCCGTAGGGTTGTTGAGTTTTAGCGGTGAACAGGACCGCTGGATGAAGCCGGTTAAATCTGTTGGTGGTATCAACCAAATCCTGTCAACTCTCTATGATTTGCAGCCTTCAACCAGGGCATCGGACTATCTGAAAGCTGCAGAATATTTAAAAGCTCACTACCAAAAACGCTCTTTAATCATCCTGATCTCCAATCTTCGGGATGAAGCCACTGCAGATCTGACCCCGGCACTTAGTCTTCTCGTCAAAGATCACCTCGTGCTTTTTGCCAATCTTCGAGAAATGGTGCTGAACAAGACATTGGCCGCACCGGTTCAAACCTTTGATCAGGCATTAGGATTCTATGGCACCTTCGAGTATTTGAAACAAAGAAACAAAGGACAGAAAAGAATCAACCAAATGGGCGTATCTGCCCTGGATGTAACGCCCGACAAACTCCCTATTCATCTTGTCAATAGCTACTACTCATTAAAGCGAAGTGCAAAACTATGAATTTAAGTTTCACACCTCGAATCTGTGACTTATCCCGGAATAATTAATTTAATGAATTGGCAAGTCCTAACAACAGAATCCGGGACCCAGAATTCAGAATAGATTTTGACTCGTTCTGTTCCATTTCACTGTTTTTATGAATAAACCACCGCTGCTGTAATCGTCGATTTATCCATGGGTTATTCCAGCTTGTCCCCATAAACGCTAAGTAGGTTTCAATTTTCCCGAAGGGGAATGGCATTATAGCCGGTGTGTTTTAGAACCGTAGGATGGGTAACTCTGTTACCCATCGGGCGGACTGCTCGCAAAATGCAAAGCTCAAGCTCGAAGTTTAATTAAGTTCCGTATTTGAGGGAAGCGAACTTGCCACCTGGAAGATCTCCTGTCTTAACCAGCTGTGGGCCGGGTCATGGTGATTTCGTTCATGCCAGTGTTGACTAAAGGAATATTCAATGGGTTTCAAAGGCAACTCAAGGATCTCCAGGGGCAGCAACTCCTTGAATAGTTTTGCCATGCGTAGCGGCATGTTCACCAACAAGTCATTATTCCTCAAAACCAGGGGCAGCACCATCTCATGCTGGACTTCCAGAAGAACCCTGCGCTCCAGGTTCATTCTTTTCAATTCTTCATCGATTTCGTTATCTCCCTCCATCCAATGAAATTGTGCGTGGTTTAAGGAGACGTATTTTTCCAGGGTCAGTTTCTCTTGCAAAATTGGACTATCAGCCCTGACAACGACTACCTCTCTGTCGTCGAACAGATTTTGACGATATGCATTCGCTTTGAAGTATAGTGCGCAGGAAAGTACAATATCAAAATCACCTTTTTCAAGGCCCGAATGATAGTCTTTAGAGGACAGGTGGCTGCTTTCGATTTTAATATTGGGAGCAACGTTTTGGATCCTTTTAAATAAAAGAGGCATCATTACCATTTCTGTATAGTCGCTCATGGTTAGTCGAAAGGTTCGCTTTGCGGTGGCGGGATCGAATTCTCCCCTGTCCTGAAAGGCCTTTTCGGCCATGGAAACGACCTGTTTAACCTGTGATGCGATTTGCTGCGCAAGTTCTGTAGCAACCAAATCCTTGCCGCTCCTGACAAACAACGGATCTTCAAAGGTATCCCGAAGTTTTTTTAATGCCTGGCTCATGGCAGGCTGGCTCATATTCAGCCGTGTACCTGCCCTGGTCAGATGCAGTTCCTGGTAGATCATGTCGAAAATTACCAGCAGATTTAAATCATATTTGTGCACATTCATAATTCGAATGATGAGAATTTGAAAAAATTATTAGAAACCTGAATTCCCAGCTGATATCATTATGGTAACGCTGTGTGTTTTTAGTTGTTCACAGTTCCTGAAATTATTCAGGCAAACCTATAGTAGAGGAGGATTGTCATGAGCGGCATTCATATTCAAAACGACAGGCTTATCATAAATAACCCTTCGCTAAAAGCCAAGAGAAAGAGAGATAATAAAGAACCGAAACAGCAGGGATGGCTGGCTATAATTGAATCATGGCTGGTACGCAGTCGACATCGACAGGAATTACTGAGAATGCCGGATTATCTGCTTGAGGATATTGGATTGACCAGGGAAGAAATTATTAAGGAAAGCAGGACTCCGTTTTGGAGATCGGGGATTTATTGATTTTTTTTAAAAGCAGGAATGGTAGGGCAGAATGAGGTTGGGGACAAACGGTAGGGCGGCCATAAGTGGCCACCGGAGAACTGGATTGGAAGAATGAACAAAAAACGTTCATTGGGTGTTTGCCTATGAAACAAGTTTATGCAAATTTACCAAGTTTTAGCATTGCAAAAGCTTGTCGGCGGGGTCGTAGCCCCGCCCTACCGTTAACCCCCGACACAACTTTGTAATTTATCGATGGGTAAATCGTCGATTAAAGCCGGATTTCTGAAAAGTTATCGGTTTGTGGAACAATTGGTTGTCTTTAAAAGAAAGTTGATAGGTTTGCAATGCTTCGCCAATTTCTCTGGACAAACGGTAGGGCGGCCCTACGTGGCCGCCGGGGGATTAGATTGGGAGATCTTATAAATAACATTAGGTGAGTTTGAGCCGATAAAACAAGTTTGTGCAAAGTTTCCAAGTTTTAGCATTTTAAAAGTCTGTCGGCGGGGTCGTAACCCCGCCCTACCGTTCGCCCTCGAAAACGATGATTGTTTTTGGTAAAGACCAGATTTAATTCAATATCTGTAAATCTTTTCTTTTAAATTTATACCTGAAACAAAAAAAGGGGACGCGAATAAGAAAATGAATTATCTTATCTACGTCCCCTTAAATGTTTCCTTCAATACCGAAGCATGGAAGGTCGGTTCAAACTACCTTTGAACGGCTGTTAGTTGTTATCAACAATGTCGTTCAAAGTAGCACTTGCTCGCATAGCAGTTGTCGCTTTGTCAAAATCAGGCTTGTAGTAACCACCGACGTCAACAGACTTGCCCTGGGCTGCCATCAATTCGTCGTTAATCTTGCCTTCATTCTCTTTCATCAGACCAGAGACTTTCTGGAATCTTGCCTGCAGAGCAGCATCTTCGTTTTGAGCTGCCAGAGCTTCTGCCCAGTACATCGCCAGGTAGAAATGTGATCCCCTGTTGTCAATTTCGTTCACAACACGAGATGGTGACTTTCTTTCATCCAGAAACTTGGTATTAGCTTCACCCAATGTCTTGGCAAGCAATTTTGCCTGGGCATTGTTCTGAGTATTTCCAAGATGTTCTAAGGACTCGGCAAACGCGAGGAATTCACCCAGGGAATCCCATCTTAAATGCCCTTCTTCTTCAAACTGTTGAACGTGCTTGGGAGCTGATCCACCGGCACCGGTTTCGAAAAGTCCACCACCAGCCATCAGAGGAACGATGGAAAGCATTTTTGCGCTGGTTCCAAGTTCAAGAATTGGGAACAAATCTGTCAGGTAATCCCTCAGTACGTTACCTGTAGCAGCGATGGTATCCTGAGATTTTCTTACACGGTCCACAGCGTATGCAGTAGCATCGCCAGGAGACATCGTCAGAATTTCCAATCCGGAAGTATCATGATCGGGCAGGTACTTGTCCAGCTTCTTGATCAGTTCAGCATCGTGAGCTCTTTCTTTGTTCAGCCAGAAAGTAACCGGATAACCTGTGAGCTTTCCGCGGCTAACTGCCAGCTTGATCCAGTCCTGAATCGGAGCATCTTTCACCTGGCACATTCTAAAAACATCACCTTCAGTAACGTTTTGCTGAAGCAGAACTTTACCGGAATCATCAATAACCTTTACTGTACCGGAAGCTTCAACTTCAAAAGTCTTGTCATGTGAACCGTACTCTTCAGCTTTCTTGGCCATCAAACCAATGTTCTGAACAGTTCCCATGGTAGCCGGGTTGTATGCACCGTTCTTCTTACAGTCTTCAACGGTAGCCTGGAAAACTCTTGCATAGCTTCTGTCAGGAATCAATGCATGTGTATCATACAGTTCACCGTCCGGACCCCACATTTTACCTGATTCACGAATCATGGCAGGCATGGAAGCATCGATAATCACGTCACTGGAAACATGCAGGTTGGTGATACCCTTGTCTGAGTTAACCATGGCCAGCTTAGGTCGTTTCTCATATGTAGCAGCGATGTCAGCTTCGATTTCAGCTTTTTTGTCAGCAGGCAGGGTTCCAATTCTGGTGTAAAGATCGCCAAGACCCATATTTGGATTAACACCGATTTCCTTAAATGTCGCTGCATGCTTCTCGAATACGTCTTTAAAATAAACAGATACGATATGACCGAAGAAGATAGGATCAGAAACCTTCATCATGGTCGCTTTGAGGTGAGCTGAAAGCAGAACGCCTTCCGGTACGTTGTTGATAGCCTTCTCGATATAATCTCTCAGGGCTTTTCGTTGCATTACAGCAGCATCAATTACTTCGCCGGCTTCCAGAGCCAATTTTTCCTTGAGAACAGTCTTGTTGCCATCTGTTCCTTCCAGAACAATATCAACGTTACATGCTGCTTCAACAGTGGTTGAAACTTCACTTCCAAAATAGTCACCTTCTGTCATGGAGATAACTTCAGTTTTTGAAGCGGAGCTCCACTCACCCATTCGGTGTGGGTTTTTCTTGGCAAATTCCTTAACGGCTGTAGCAGATCTTCTGTCCGAGTTTCCTTCTCTCAGTACAGGGTTTACTGCACTTCCCAGGTTTTTGGAGTATCTTTCCTTGATAGCTGCTTCTTCATCGTTCTTTGGCTCATCCGGATAATCAGGTACGTTGTAGCCCTTGTCCTGCAGTTCCTTAATAGTTGCTTTTAGCTGAGGTACGGAAGCACTGATGTTAGGCAGCTTAATGATGTTTCCTTCCGGTGTTTTGGCGAGCTCGCCCAAGAATGCGAGATCGTCGGATTGCTTTTGCTCATCAGTCAATTTTTCAGGCCAATTGGCAATAACTCGACCTGCCAGAGAAATATCTCTTACTTCAATCTCAATACCTGAATCCTTTAGATAGCTTTGAATGATAGGAAGTAAAGAATATGTAGCTAGCCCGGGAGCTTCATCAACTTTTGTCCACCTAATCTTTGATTCGGCCATGTTCTGTCCTTTTATTCGGTGTTTAGGAAAAGAGGTATATCTTTCAAAGATTTACCTCCATGAAAAAATGGTCATTTTTTTTAATCACAGAATCGGTATAAGTATCTATTATTCGGGGTACAATAGCTTTGAGGTAAATCAATTTTCATTCTAATTGCGGATTCATAATCAACTCGAATTTCATGATGGCTGATCGCTTAATACACTGTTATGATAGAATTACCTGACGATTGTTCTCACATTTCGCACATAAAGCTCCATCAACAGGTTTATCACACCCCAATAGGCATTAACTCCCCATAAACAGGGGGAATACAACACTATTTCGATTCAACATCTTGATCTTAAAAAGAAAGGGATACCGGATTTTGGTAAGATAACGAGAGAAGGAATAAGACCGGTGACTTGAGACCGGACTTATTCAAACTGTACCATTACTCATCCCTTAATGCCTTGGGAGGAGCAAGTATTTCAGACCAGACGATTGCTTTGCGCAGGTCTTGTTTGGTTACATTTGCAGATACATAAAGCGGGGTATTTGCATGTGAAGGTGTCGGTTGATAAATGTCAACCTTAGGACGACCGGCAGGCGCCGGCTCTGTTTTCTGATTTGCAGTTTCCTCCTCTGCTTTCGCAACCTCAGTTACAGGTTTTGCAGGCTCTGGTTCAGGTTCTGATTCAGCCTCATCTTCGTCGCTTTCATAGTCATAGCGATCCTGATACCATTCGTATTCCTCTTCTTTCTGTTCGCGCTTTTTAGAAACATCCTGGTCGCCTTCGTAATACTCTTCAACCATTTTGTTCAATTTGCTGAACAGCCCCGGCTTTTTCTCTTTCACCTCAACCGAACTGACTTGTTCCTGCTGCTGCTTTTTCTTTTTTCTGGCTTTGGGTAAAACATAGGCCAGGATGAAAATCAGCGGAATCAGGTATTCAATGATATTATCCAAAACTATTCCTTACAAAGGTTTCAGCAGGGCTCTTGCCCCCGATATCCCTATTTCAGTGAATAGGGCGGTCATTCATAATCCAATGTCATTTATAGTTAAAGAAAACTGACCAGTCCGGAGTCATTCTGAACGTGAGAAGCGAGGCTCGCAACTTCGAAAAAGGATCTCTCAAGGACTCTGACAGACTCTTCAGATTCGTTCAGGATGACATCCAGTCCCGATTCTCTTTACCGAATAACATTGATTCATAACCGTCCCGATGTTTATAAGTGATTACGTTGTCGGATCTTCCGAGCTTTCTTCACCGGAACCAATCTTGTCGCGCATTTGAGTATCGGCTTCGATATTCTTCATGCGATAGTAATCCATGATCCCCAGGTTGCCTTCTTTGAAGGCTTCCGCCATAGCCAGTGGCACTTTGGACTCTGCTTCGACCACTTTGGCCCTCATTTCCTGAACCCTGGCCTTCATCTCCTGTTCTGCTGCGTATGCCATGGCACGTCTCTCTTCTGCTTTGGCCTGTGCAATTTTCTTATCAGCTTCGGCCCTGTCTGTTTCCAGTTCGGCTCCAATGTTTTTACCGACATCCACATCAGCGATATCGATGGAAAGGATCTCATAGGCTGTCCCTGCATCCAAACCTTTCGCCAGAACCGTTTTGGAAATCAGATCCGGATTTTCCAATACACTTTTATGAGTAGTCGCTGAACCGATAGTAGTAACGATACCTTCTCCAACCCTGGCCAGAATGGTCTCTTCACCGGCTCCACCGACCAGACGATCGATATTGGCTCGAACAGTAACCCTGGATGTGGCCTTTAACTGAATACCATCTTTCGCCATGGCAGCTACCAGTGGGGTCTCGATCACTTTCGGATTTACACTCATCTGCACGGCTTCCAGTACGTCCCTACCTGCCAAATCAATGGCTGCGGAGCGATTAAAATCCAGTTCAATGCTCGCTTTATCTGCGGCAATCAGGGCCTGTACAACTCTTGAAACATTTCCGCCTGCCAGGTAGTGAGATTCCAGATTATCGGTAGGAAGATCCAATCCCGCTTTTACAGCCATAATTTTGGATTGAACTATCAGCTTTGGTGGTACCTTTCTGAAACGCATAAAAATAATGTTAACCAATCCCACCCGCGCTCCGGACACCAGAGCCTGAATCCATAATGATAAAGAAGATCCTACAAAAAACAGCAAGACCAGAACGACAATGGCTAAAATGGCAACTAACACAATGTACTGAACACCCATATTTCCTCTCTAAAGGTTAGATTAAAGGCTTTAAGCCCAAGGTTGAAGATAAGAAGTTAAGATCACTGACAGATGCAATCTTTAAAATTACTTGTATTGTTCTTTTACAATGATCTGATTTCCGGTTACAGATACAACCAGAATCGGCGTATCCTTATCCAGATATTTCCCCTCGGCCACCACATCGAACCGTTCCTCCCCGATCAACGCAATTCCGGAAGGACGCAGATCAGTTATGGTTTTGCCTTGTTGTCCAATATACTGTTTGAGGGTGTTTTTTTGAACACTCACGCCTTCTTCGCTTGATAAATTCTTTCTGAGTGTTACAGGCGATTTTGCCAGAAATTTAAAACCAACTATCACTATAATCGGCAGCAGGATAATATCGGCAACAACAAATCCGAATCCTGCCGAGGTAGAAACATTGGTAAAAACCGAATACAGGGAGTAGCCCAGAACACCGGTCGCCAGCAGGGTCAAAAGCCCGCCGGAAGGAAGAATGACTTCAGCCATAATAATGACCAGTCCGATTATCTGCAAAACAATTGGGAAAATCAGGGCATTATCCATATTCAACTCTCATTTATTACAACAATTCGATTCCCATCGATTTTTATGATTCTCACAGCTGTACCCTTTTCTATAAAGTCACCGGATGTAATCGCATCAAAAAGTTTGTTTCCCACGACAATCTTCCCTGAAGGCCTAAGAAATGTATCTGCTCTTCCAACATCGCCAACTTGAACACCTTTTTCAGCTACCTGGGTGATATGCGATTCTTTCAAGGTCCCTTCCAAAAAAGGACCGTTCACCACTTTTGAAACTCGTGGCAAGAAATATCGAAACATCACCATGGTAAGAATAAACGCTGCTATGAACGATACCAGAACCTGAACCAGGTTTTTTAACAACAGATCACTTTGCCAAGGTAAGGCCGGATCGGGTATGACAAAGTCCTGAAGCATGAGCAACAAGGCTATACCGATTGTGGTCAACCCGGCAAAACCGGCAATGCCAAAACCAGGCAATACGAATACCTCCACAGCCAATAATAAGATCCCTATTATCAGAATCAACAATTCCGTGTAGTTAGCCAGTCCCACAAAGTATTGATTGAAAAAAACCAGACCCAGGCAAATTAACCCGATAATTCCAAAAATACCAAAACCTGGACTTTTGTATTCCAGATAGAGTGCTCCCAGGCCGATCAGCATTAGAATTTGAGCAATAGAACTGATATAACGCACGAAGGTCTCAGACCAGCTTTCCTGAATCCGCACTATTTCGTAATCGTTGTATCCCCTGGCTGCCAACATTTCTTCCAAGGTTGAAGTGCTGATTTGAGAAAAGCCCAGTTGCTTGGCTTCGGTATTGTCCATGGTTAATAGTTCGCCTTTGGCGACAATGGTTTTTCTGGAGATGATGCTTGCTTTTTCCGTTTCATTCAAATCCGCAAATTCAACAGCATCCATATAAATCTTTTTATCAGGAAACTCAACCTGATACACCTCCATATCCAGGGAAACCATCGATTCCGCCAATATGCTTGGATATCCGTTTCTCTTTGCCAATGCCCTGAACTTTGCCCTTAGTGGCGATTGTGCTTTTTCCCCCAACATTTTGGGTCCTTCGCTGGACATCATGATGGGGGCACAATCTCCTATCAAGGTATTGTGCTTCATGGTCAATTCATTTGCAGCCAGGGCAATTAGCGCGCCTGCCGAAATAGCTCGTTTGGTTACATAGGAAACAACCTTGCTTTGCGGAATAGTTGTCAAGTGATCCACTATTTCCAAAGCGGAATCCACCCTGCCTCCAAAAGTATCCATTTCAATGACGACCAGCGCTTGCGGGTCTTTGGCATATTCAGTCAAGGTACGCTCAAAGAATGCGGCCATACCCGGGTCCACAGCACCTGATACCGGAATCACATAAACCTTTTGCTTGTCCTGAGATGTGAGGTTTCCAGTCATCAAGATCAGTGTCACACAAAAATATATAAATAGTCGGAATGCCTTCATCGTATAACTCAATACCTGTTTCCCATGTGTCATTAAAATCAACCCACATGGTGGTTTTTTTCTGTACTTGATTTTAATGATACTGAACATCGCCTGTTAGATCTACTAAATTCCCTTGAAATAAAAGCAAATGTCAAGTCCCAACCATTTGATTCAACTGGATAAACAGATTTATAAATAAAAAGGAATTCTTGTTTCATCCATTGATCGACCAATTATGTCTATTGCTCGAGAGTATTTTGACACCAACTTAGTGCTGAGATATTATTTTCAAAAATTTCAATCCGGAATTCTTTTGATTGAATAGTCACGTCTGCCGAAACGACTTCACATAGAAAAAAAATGACATCCCACAAAATTCTACTGCTGTTTTGCTGTCTTTTTGCTGTTCATTCCTGCAGCGGCACCAGGGTAACACGATCCGTTGACAACCAGCCGACGGATCTTTCCGGGAAATGGAACGAAACAGATTCCAGGCTGGTTTCGACGCACATGGTCAGTGACCTGCTGTCGGACTCCTGGTCCAACGTGTTTTTCAATCGAAAGGGCAGAAAGCCCGTAATCGGATTGGGAAAAGTGTTAAACAAAACCACCGAACATATTTCGACTCAAACCTTTATCAAAGACATTGAATTAGCGCTGCAGTATTCGGATGCGGTTGAACTTGCAGCCACGGGGAAAGCAAAAAAAGAAGCCCGCAAAGAAAGAGAAGACCAGCATGAACACAATCTTCATCCTGCCGGTACAAGGATCTATCAGGAAAAAGAGGTCGATTTTCTTTTGAGAGGATACATCCATTCTGTTGAGGATCAGTTAAAGGATGTCAAAACCGTGTACTACCAGATAGATCTGGAACTGGTCTCAGTGACAACCAACGACAAAGTCTGGAACGGACAAAAACGCATCAAAAAGATCATCGAAAAACCTTTGCTGAAATGGTGACAGACATGACAATTAATCTGTTTCCGACAAGACCTGCTAAATTCCCGCTCATGCTCCTGGTAATTCTATCGGTGATTTTCAATGGATGCAGCTCCAAGTTATTGACCAGTGTTGATTACCAGGACAGCCTTTACCAGCATAGTATCGGATCACCGGAAAAAGCCCTGGAAAAATTTCCCGAAGAAGAAAAAGGTTATTTTATTACCACCCTGGAAAAAGCGTATTTAAGGCTGCTTACCGGAAGACCGGATAACAAGCCTTTGTTAGATCTTGTTGATTCCATTGACCAGCGGATTCGCTACCAGGGGTCCAGGGAAGTCAAATCCCTTTTTTATGCGGAAACTGCTGAAGGGTATTATGCCTCTGAGCATGAGATTGTCTGGCTACACCTTTTGCTTAGTTGGGGATTTTCTCTGGAAAAGGAATATGAGAAGGCCTGTATTGAAGCACGTAAGGCATCGCATCTCCTATCGGCCCCCTGGAGCCACGAAGGTCATTTTGATGATGCCATGCTGAGGATTTTTCTGGGTGGTTTATGGACCATGTGCGGCTCCTGGGAAGACGCCCTGGTGGCCTTTCGCAAGGCTTACCAACTATCACCGAAGTCGGTTTGGCTGCAGGAATTGATCGACCTGGAAGAGCCGCCAAAACACCTTTTTATTGTCTTGGGTGGTATTGGGCCGGATCCTTATTGGAACCCGGATGCCGAATTAAATGTCATGCGAGGATTCCGCCAGGTCGGATTTAAAGCATATGGTCAAAAAAGCGATCTGACCCTTGCCGATCAGTCCGGTCATGAGATCCAAATGCACCTGTCTCCCGGGTCTGCCTATTGGTATCAACGTCATTTTGAAAGAGACAATGCTATTCACGAATTAATTGTTGATTCGCATTACACCGGCAGGGCAGCGGGCAGTGTCACCATGGAAACGGCCAAAATGGCTGCCAGCTACGCGCTTGGAACAGCCATCATTGTGGGTTCCGTTGTTCTTGGAGGCATTGTCATTTATCTTGCTGTTCAGGCTGAGTCTGGTGAACTGGCAGCGGTAGGGGCCGGTATTATACTTGCTGGTGCCCAAAAAGGGTTTGATGTCATGGCCGAAACCACAGAAGATAGTTTGCAAACCATCAAAGAAGATCTAAATGCCGCAGAAACCTATCGCTTTGTTAGATTTTTGCCGGAATATTTATGGACGGGCTGGAGCAATTCAGAGATCCAGATGACTTCGATAGTGCCGGTTGATCCGACAATCACATTGGTAAATCCCATGATTTCCCAAGGGACAACGGTTACCCTGACGGCATTTACACCGGACACCGATATTGATGAGAATCCATACACCTTTTCCAATTTGCAATGGAAAAAATGGCAAAACGAGGCATTTACTTATCTATCCGATGAGACTAATTTTGCATCATGGGACAAAATCCGCAACAGCATCGCACAGTTACTACAATTGGCCAATTCCGATTCATATGGAATCAGAGTCCATGCCGGCGATGAAACCCATCGAGTCAAAGTCGAATCCACATCAATGACGGCAACCATTGAAGGAGGGCTTTTTAGAGAGGAGCCCGGTTATCAGTTGGATTTAGATCGAAAAGAACTGGCGGTAGACAGGGCTGCCAGAAATGAGTTGGTAAAAATCCGCCCCTCTGATCTCATTATCGGAATTTACAACCAGATCAACAGGCAAATCCATTATTTAAAAAACAATTAGATTGATAGAAACAAGCAAATCCTTCAAAAACCCTACAACTAAAGACAGAATGAATACCAATCAAGTCAGTTTGCGACCTGCCTCCAATCAGGATTTGGATTTTTTATTAAAACTTCGTCTGGACTGCATGCATGAGCATTTTGAAAGAGTCGGCATCGTGTATTCAAAGGAACAGCATTTGGAACGAATAAACTACCGGTTTGACACTGCAAAGATCATAGTCAAAGACCGGCAAAGGGTCGGTATGGTCAAATATTTCAGAGACCAGGATCAATGGATCATCATTCAATTGCAGATTGCACCGGAATGCCAGTGCCAGGGAATTGGATCGTATCTTGTAAATGGGATTATCGAGAAAGCCGAGCAAGAGGGAATTCCGGTTTCACTCAGCGTACTTAAAAAAAATCCCGCTCAGCAGTTATACAAAAGACTGGGTTTTAAGGTCACGGATGAATTTGAGCATGAGCTTTCCATGACCTGGAGAAACAATCCCGTTATGAACTCCCTGTGACCAATATCACATATATCCACGAAAAATGGAGTATACTGATTTAAGTTTACAACCGCTCAACACTCGAAGAAAATGCAATAATATTAACTTTTTGAGGAGAAAAAAGCATGAGTTTCGGAATTACGAAAACAGTGCCGGCCAAAGCCGGGAAAAAAGAATTGGAAGCCATGTATGACGGCACTTACAATGAGTATGAGTTTCATATGGCAGGTAAGCCCTCAAAACTTAATGTTGGTGACTTTGTGTATACTATTTTTAACAACCAACTGGTTGGCAGACTGAAAATCAAACGAATTGAAGGCGGTGCGGTCAATCCCAAATCCGGAAAACCCCGCTCCTTAATCTATGTCGAAGCGCCGGGAGAAAAGCTTAAAGAACCCATTACCAGGCAAGGTCACCGTGGCACCAGGTATTATGATGGTTCAGAATGGCCAGGATAGCAGTTAAGCAAATTTTTGGATTTTTAACAGGTGTTCGTTTTCCGATCCATGCCATACAGCGCCCAAGTTGCTTTGTATAGTACTCAGTTAAAACGCAGATAAAAGCACCTATTTGTTTGGCAATTGGGGCTAAACCAAAACATAAAATTTGTGTAATCACTAAGGTAGGTCATTGTCCAGCTTTTGAATCACGCCGGCCAATACCTCCACACCTTTTACAATATCCTCCAAGTCACTGTATTCCTGCGGACAGTGACTTAATCCATCCTTGCTGGGAATAAAAATCATACCTGTGGGAGCAATTTCAGACAGATAGCTGGCGTCATGGCCAGCTCCTGATGGAAACCTCAAATATGGCACCTTCTGTTTCCTGCATACTTCTTCTGCAGTTGTCACCATCTTCTGAGGAAACACCACTTTTGGTGAACTCTGCCAATGTTTGAAAGTAATTCCCAAGCCTTTGGTTTTGTTGTCATTTATGACACCCTGAATATCCTTGATGGCAGAGGAAAGATCACCTTCATGCAACGATCTGAGGTCAATCCCCATCTTTACCTTGCCGGGAATTATGTTGGAGAAATTCGGGTCGATTTCGAACTCACCGACAGTAATCACCATATTTTCATAGCTTCTCGCAACAGAGTCGATTGCAGTAACCAGGGACGCTCCGGCTATCAGAGCATCTTTTCTCCCGACCATGGGTGTTGTACCGGCATGATTGCTCTCTCCTTCAATTGTAACTGCTGCACGAACAATTGCGACAATACCACTCACGACCCCAATAGGAATCTGCTGTTGATCCAGAACCGGTCCTTGCTCAATGTGCAATTCCCAATAGCTGGCGATACTTCCTGGTTTCCGAACAACTTCGTGAAGCTTTTCAGGATTTCCTCCTCCTTCTTTGATAGCTTGATACAAGGATTTTCCCTGTTTATTCTCAGCCTGTTTCAGGGTATCAACCGTAAGATTTCCAGTCATGGCTCGACTTCCGATGGTCGATTTTCCAAATGGGGATGGCTCCTCCGCCAAAAAACCCACAATTTCAAGAGGATGGGCAAGAAGGGTCTTGTTTTCGTTTAGGCAGCGGGCTATTTCCAAACCGGCGATGACCCCGGCAATGCCATCATACTTGCCTCCAGCCTTCACCGTGTCCAGATGTGATCCAATCATCAGGCAGGGCGAGTTTCTGTCTGATCCCTCTTTACGACCAATCAGATTACCAATTGCATCATAACGGACTTCCAGTCCCGCTTCTGCAGCCATCTTCCCGACAACATAATCAGCTGCATCCTGGTATTCCCTGCTAAATGATAATCGAGTGAAACCTTGCTCGTTTGGGTCTGTGAAGGTAGCAAGGGTTTCAATATCTCTTTGGATTCTTTTTTTATTTATTAAAAATGGGACTGACATAAATTAATTCTGTAGTTAGATTGCTGGATTGGACTTCCGACTACCAGGTAATGATTGAAATCAATACGTTCGCATCTCGTTCCATACTATCGATACTCGATAGATCAAACAACACACACTTCAGAGTTTTATTAAAATGTTGCAGCTTCCTCATCCTTGCAACCCAAAGTCGAAGTCACCTGGCATAATTATCGGTTATCGGACTTGGTGAAAGCTCCGATTTTTCAGCTATTGAACAAATATTTAGGTAACCGGAAGAGAAAGGAATATTCCTTCCAACTCCTGAATCGATCAACGATACGAACCACCTGATACAACTCTGCCTCTTGAGACATAACTTTCACTGAAAAATCTACATTCGCTCTCAAAACTTTCTTTCTCTTTAACATCGCCAAAAACCGGGAAAAGCTAATAAAACACGATTAACTCTTGATTGACAAGTGATTAGATCAACCAATCCGTCCCTCTTCATAAATTCCTCTAAAACACTATTAAACATTCTGATTAAGTTATTCTTTTGGAATAGATGTTGGAGTTTATTAGTATGGACTGCAATGTTAATTATTGATTATTGGAGAGAGCCTGTGAACACCGCAAATAGATCACAAATCAGTAAAACAATTGTCGATTTTTCAGAGCCAGTGGTTGTTTATGACGGCAACTGCAACCTTTGCCTGTTTTGGCTGGATGTGCTTTTAAAATCCCAACCGAATCCACCGTTTCAGCTTGTTTCTGTAACTGACCTAACCCCGCAAGAAAAAACCCAACTCAACATACAAAAAGCCTCAGATTTCCATTCTGTCATTTATTCAAAAAGTAATGCCCTGTTTTTAAAAAGCGATGCCATCATCGAAATTGGTAAAGACCTTGGAGGCCGCTGGGCGTTGTTAAAGTGGTTGAAATGGATGCCCAAATCGATACGAGACTGGGCGTATGGGACCGTAGCTGCCAATCGCTACAAATGGTTCGGCAAAAAGGAAACCTGCGTGGATGAAAAATGCACAATGTGAGTTCGCTTGCATGAAATTGAATGGAAAAAGACAAAACGATATCACCAACCAGCCTTTTCCAAGCTGTTGGAGGATTGTTGAGCTTGGTTAATCCAAACAGGTGGATTAATGATTCACCCTAAATTGCACAAGGAGGAGTCTCATGAAACTTGAAATCAGTAAAGAAGCCATTCCGGCTCATCTTTGTCATTATCCTGATCACAGGGCTTTTAAAGACGGAGAATTCTGGAAGGAAATTCCCGGGTGGTCATCGGTCTCTGAACAAGAGTTTGGTGATTACATGTGGCAATTGAAGAACTCGATCACCAGCGTGGATAAAATGCGGGATGCACTCAAACACCGTGTTAATGAAAATTTGCTAAAGGATTTTCAAAAAGCCCTGGAAATTGTACCTATGAACATCCGGATCACACCGTACATATTTTCCTTGATCGATTGGGATAATCCGGTGGAGGACC
Source organism: SAR324 cluster bacterium (assembly GCA_028282825.1). Lineage (GTDB taxonomy): Bacteria > SAR324 > SAR324 > XYD2-FULL-50-16 > XYD2-FULL-50-16 > JAHJTV01. The sequence goes on along the minus strand of JANQGZ010000113.1, from coordinate 75,139 downwards.
CGCTCAGAAGAGAGTTTATGCCCATTGCTTCCCAAATGTTGGAAAACCATCCGTTTTTCCTGAAAGACTCGCTTTATGAGGATGTGGATTCCCCGGTGCAGTACCTCACACATCGCTATCCGGACAAAGTCTTGTTTTTGACCTTAAGTGTCTGTCCTCACTATTGCTCATATTGCACCCGCAGTCGACTGATTGGCGGGTCCACCTTATCCCGTGAAAAGCAGATATACAGTCCAAGTATTGCCAAGTATGAAGAAATTTTTGAATACATTCGGGAGCATGATCAGATCGAAGATGTGGTGATTTCCGGTGGCGATGCGTCCCTGCTAAAGCCGGAGCTAATTCGTACCATCGGAAAAACATTATTGGATATCGATCATATCCGGCGCATTCGCTACGCTACTAAATCTTTAGCGGTATTCCCCATGAAGGTTCTCTCTGATGACGAGTGGTTTAAGGCGTTGATCGAAGTGAATGAAATCGGTAGAAAACGGGGAAAACACGTTTGCATTCACACCCACTTTTCGAGTCCTCGCGAGATTTCCCAGTGGTCCAGAAGAGCTGCTGACAGACTCTTCCAGGAAGGCTTAACAGTGCGCAACCAAACTGTTTTCCAGTCCGGAGTCAATAACGATGTTAATGTTATGGGCTTGTTCATCAGACAGTTGAGCTACATGAACGTTCACCCGTATTACGTTTTTATTTTGGATATGGTTCCCGGCATCGAACATCTGCGCACAACACTGCGAGATGCTGTTGAGATGGAAAAAGCAATGCGAGGTTTTACCGCAGGATTCAATATTCCCACCTTCACTTGCGATCTGCCCACAGGCGGCGGTAAAAGGCATATTGCTTCCTATGACTTTTACGATGAGGAGACCGGTGTCAGCGTTTGGCGTTCTCCCAGTGTAAAACCGGGAAAAGTATTCTTCTATTTTGATCCGGTACACCGTTTGGAATCGAAAATCCAAACGCGATGGAAGGACCCAAGTGAAAGAAGATTGATGCTCGAAGAGGCGTTATCCCATGTATCAGCGGATCTTAAACCTGATCCGGTTTACGGACTGCCTAATTAGCACCGGGTATTTTGGTTGGTGGGTTTGTCACTCTTTCGATATCTTCCCAAGCCGGGAACAATTTAACGATTCCACCAACCTCAATGCAGAATCCTTCCCAACCTCCATATATACTGATAGATTGGAGTCGTTCGCACAGTCAGCGAATGGTCGAAATTCGGTCAAATTGTTGCAATCCTAAATTCACTCACAAACCGGACAACGTCCATACAAAAGAGGGGTCATATCCTTCTCTAGCCACTCAATTAACATTCCAGGATGTAAAAGATGAGAAACATGATCAGCAATTTTAGTAAACACAGCCTAAAAGGATGCCCAAAAATAAAAATCATTCTACCATGTATTCTGCTGGCTTTACTTATCGGATGCTCCCAAATGAAACCCGTCAGACAAGATCCTCTAATCGGAAAAATATATTCCAGCCATACCAAACAGGAAATTACATACCAGGAATTGCTTGATGATGTTATCAAAGCCGAGGTTATCTACCTTGGTGAAAACCACGAAAATGCAGACCATCATCGTCACCAGATGCAGATCATTGAAGACCTGATAAAACAAGGCAAAAAACCTGTAATCGGTTTTGAGTTTTTCAGTGTGGATCAAACCGGTCATTTGATGGCTTATGTATCCAGTCAGTCCGCAAAACATCCCAAATTCGTCGATGACAAAAGAGAGGCAATACTAAGGAACGATCTCGGCTGGTTAAGCAGAGCAGATACAACCTGGCAATTCTATTTTCAGTTCGTCAAACTGGCAGCCGAAAATAAACTGACCGTTTTTGGGGCGGATTTACCAACTGGAATTGTCAGAAGAATTACCAGGAACGGCATTGAAGCATTGACCGAGATTGAAAAGGCTTTTTTACGGACGACCCCGTTCGAGAATGAAGCTTATCGGCAGTTAATGCATGAAAGGTTTAAAGCAGCACATTGTGGTTACGCCCACCAAAAAATGATGGAGAGAATGTATGATACCTGGCTTGCCAGAAATGACACCATGGCACACTCCATCGCCACAATGAGAAAGTCAAACCCGGATCAGCCGGTTGTCATGATTCTGGGCAAAGGCCATACGGAAAACAATATGGCTGTGTATGACAGGGTCGCGCACCGAATACCAAACATTAAACAACTTAATCTCGGTTTTACCGAGATCGCCATCAATCCAACACCACTTGAAAGCTACTTTTCTGCCCCAAAAATCGTGAATAAAACCTTTCCCTCCTCATTTGAATTTCTCTGGTTTACCCAAAGAACCAGCTATGAAGACCCTTGTGAGAGATTTCGTGAACAATTAAAACGTATGAAGAAATCACATAAAGCCAAGTAAGGAATATCCTTCTCAGTCTAAATCAGTGGCGCTTTTGCAAAAATCCGGCTAAAGCTCCGATGGTTTTTTCTGCAAATTCTTCATTGATTTCATACACCTTTGCACTGGTCTGCCTTCTTTCCTTTAAGAACCCGGTAGCGCTCAATTGTTTCAGATGGCGTGAGGTTGCGGATTGGCTTAATTCCAATTGGTTCATGATTTCCTGGGAGGAAAGTTCCCCTTGTTCCGCTATCAGTTGGATCATTTTCAGACGGGTATCATCCGCCAAAGCATTAAGCCTGACATTAAGGTCATTTCGATTCAGATCTGACGTGACAGCCTGAATGCCTTCAGGAAGCCTGGCCCCATACGAAATATGGAAGGTATTATCAGCAATGTACTTAACAACGTAAGGTCCGATAAAAGGGGATGGAGTAAGCAACACACAACATGCTTGTCTTAACCACTCGACTTTCCATGGCCATTCCTGCCACTCCTCCAACACATCCTGATTGGTAACGGTCTTTACAGCTTCAAATCGATCCATGCTTGTGAGATCGAGCTTTTGAAATGCCGATACCGACTCCTCCAGCAGAGGTTTATTGCGTTCCCACTCCCTGGACAGATACTTTTCCCACATAGTTTTTAAGTGGGAAATGATAAACGACTTGAGTTTTGGTGGATCAACAAGGTATTGATAACTCAAGGCTTCGGTTTCAAAATCTGCATGCCGAATCTCAAAATTGTCTCGAATAAACTCCAAAAAAGAACCTTCGGTTTTTAAAATCTTTTCAAGATCAATTGTCTCCGGTTTTTCCAAACCAGGATTTCCGTCATATTTCCTGATAAGAATCTTATCCGCATAACGTTGGAACAACCGCTCCTTAAACACCTCCGGTTGCAACCCATTCAAATGGGAAATAAATTCAGGAACACCGGACCAGTATTCGACACTAAAAAAACAATAATGTAAGCCGTGAACGATGATCCTGTTGTTTAATCGCTCCTCAGTTGTCATGGAGCGATTAATCTCCATTATCGACGGATTCATTCCGGGAAGTTTATCGATAGAATATAAAAGCACCAAACTTGTTTGAAAATCCTGAACAGGCCCCAGGAATACTTTGATTGAAGCATTTTTGGGAACAACAATGGAATCGTAAGGCATCGATTTGTCCTTGCTTGATTATTGGACTGAAATACCATAACGAGTGCGAAGCATCGTTCCATAGACCACCAGTTTTTCTCCCAGTTTTTCCAGGAGCACGCAAACCAGGGGTCTCCTTTGAACAGGAACAGGTGTGATTTCGTTCAGCATTCGAGCTATTTCAGCTTCTTGTCGGAAGTATTTTTGTCTGTATTCCACTTCCTTTGTAAGTGCATACCAGCTAGTCATGGCTTCCTCCTACTGATATCTGTTGCCAAAATACTAAATCAAATTCGATTTAGTCAATTCACCGGGTTATATATTTATTTAAATTTCTCACTTACCCGGTTAAATGAATTTAATGATAAGATATCGTCAATCCTTCAAATTGTCAAGCAGAATACATTTTTTTAAAATATTGTTATTTAATAATATTTTTATTTTTTCAATACCGACTATTCCAATTACCCACTTAACCGGGTAATTGGAATAGTTCGGAAGTTTTCAAAATTTTCAGCTTTTCCTGCAAGATTTCTGCACATTTTTCCTGCAAAATCTCGGTTTATTCCACATCACCCGTGCATATCGGTTTGGTATTCTCTTGGTGAAAACCGGATAATTCTCAAATAGATATCAAACCAAGGAGACAAGATGTTGGATAAAATCAAAAATAAAATACCCCAGAGCAAGGAATCTCCGGCGCTTAAAATGATTATTGTCGGGATTTTAACGCTGTTGATGATGATCCCGATGGGAATGATCGAGTCTGTCATCACAGAGTGACATTACAGACTCAGTGACACCCAAAGGCAAATAAGTAACAACTGGGGGGCAGCCCTTTTGACGATCCGCTCCGTTAAATATGCCATTCTTTACATTGTATTAACATTCACGGCATTCTTCATGTTTAAAACCTTGAGCAAGCTCCGGATTCATCCTCTGCAATACCTGCTGATCGGGCTGTCTATTTGTTTATTTTACCTGAATTTGCTATCTATTTCGGAACACGTAAGCTTCAATAAGGCATATGTAATAGCTACCATGGGGACTGTAGGGCTTGTCTTTGGTTACAGTATAGCGGTTTTGAGAAGCAGACCCAAGGCAACTATTATTGCCGGAGTTCTGACTACTTTGGATGGATTCCTTTTCATTCTTTTAAAATCGGAAACCTACTCACTATATAACAGGCACAATAGGTCTTTTTGCAATCCTGGCAACCATCATGTACATCACCCGCAAGTTGGATTGGTATAATACGGCAGCCCTGGATAAAGCCTGATACCGATTACGATATTTGTTATGTGCCGTTCCTCCGGAACTCTTGTGTACATGGCAAATTCCACATCCCAGCGGTTAAAACCGCTGGCTACTATATGACGCCCCTACGGGGCTTTTGGCGAATCAGATCAATCAATCCCGGAGGAATGATTAATAGCAACTAGCGGTCATTGCGCAGAATCGTATCCCAGATTGTATGCAATTCCTGTAATAATAACAGGCGAATTATCAAGCATTGTTAGGTGCCGTTCCTACGGAACTCTCTCTTAATTTTTGGGACCCTAAAGCCAGCGGTTAAAACCGCTGGCTACTATATGACCCCCCTACGGGGCTTTATGTGAATGTTGATAAATAATCCCGAAGGAATGGCAGATAGTAGGCGGCAGCGTCAGCCGCTGGTATACCGAATAACATAAAAAATGAGTCCCGTAGGGACGACACACAAGCAGCCATGGTTTGTACTTCGGATGCTATATCCAGGCATCTCAAATCTAGAAACTTTCACCATGAAAAAGAAAATCCTGATTGTAGACGATAGCAATCCTTTCCCGATTGACATGACTTCTGGCATTGAAAACGTGAGTTAAAGAGACTTTCGATAGCGGCATCAAAAGTGTTTGCAGTGAAGTTAATTGCAAACTGCCAACTACCGAAAGCTTTTGAAACGTTTCGAAATATTTGTTAGCTTTCTGGGACTTGAACAAGAAAAGATTGCAGTTGCGAAACTTGAGTAAAACAGTGCAATATGCCATTCAAATAGACACAACGACTTTGATGCTTTGTGAGCTGTCTGAAGCAATTTCGAATGCTTGATCTATTTGATCCAGGGAAAACCGATGGGTAATAAAATCATTTCGCAGAACAGTCAACAGGGAGGAATTATCCTCTAAAAGTTGGAGTGCGGCAGGAAAACTACCGCAGCGAGAGGTGTGAATTTCCAATTGCCTTTTTGTTAGTGCATCAAAAAGTCTATTTCCAGAGACAGTGGCATCAGCCCCCAGAAGTACGTTTCCGCGGGGCCTCACCAGGGAAATACCATATTCCGGGATTGGTCTTATCACCGCATTTACCTCCTGAAGACCGGCGACAACAGCAACATCAAACCGGGTGAAACCTGTCTGGTGACGGCCTGTTACAGCCTCTAATAGTGCCTCCCGATCGTCAAACACTGAGCAACGGGTAATAGTTGCTTCGGGGCGGAGCATGGCGATCTCGTCTGCCATTTCATCAGACAAATCGCTGGACACAAGAATATTGCGTACTTCGCCGCTTTGCACCTTGTTTAACCAGGAAAACAAGAGATTCCCGGAAGAATAGGGTAACAATCCGATTTCATCCACCACCATCTCGGTCAGATAATCCAAACCTGCCACAGACTGACCGTTGGTGGATTTCAAATGCACAACCCTTTTTGCCAACTCCAGCGCCATCATAAACCCTTCTGTTGTGCCGGTTGTATCGTAAACAACATCAAACTGCCGGCTTAATGATCCCAGATTTTGACTGTCCACAATCACCACATCATCCGCACCAAGATTGGAGCAAAGATCCTTGAGTTTATGATGGCGAACCAGGGCTGAGATGGAAAACGCAGTATTCTGTTTTTTACGATAACCTGCCAGGGAAGCTATGATTAAAGCCCCCAGGCGCCGCGGACCAATAACTGCCACTTTATCTCCCTCACGCGGAGGCGTTCTGTGCACTGCCTGCAGGGCCGCTGCCAAAGGCTCTACAATCGCAGCAGTCTCAGAAGGTAGAGTCGCAGGAATCTCTTTTAGCCCGTTCACAGGGGCCAAAAAATAGGGAGAGAATCCACCGGGCAACCGGTCGATTCCCAGGGTGATTCTTTCAGGGCAATGACTCTCCATGCCGGAACTGCAAGGAGCGCACATGTCCGCTTCCAGGTTTCTAGCTAGATGAGAGGCATTGATTTCAGAAACAACTGTCTTGTCGTTCCAGGTGCCGACGACCTCGTGCCCAATAACCTGGGGCAGTGGGTAGGGAAGAAAGCGCCGGGCCAGATCTGTGGAACAAACCCCGCAGTGCAGGGTTTTAACGAGAACATACCCGGCTCCCAACCCCAGAACCCTGTTACCATTTCGGGAAATTATCCAACCGGAAGATTCATCTCCCTCAAAGGTATATTCTGAAGAGATAAAAGAACCATCCAACTGATAATCAGGAGCTTTAAAAGTAACGGAATCCATGTTGTTCTCATCTAAGGGGATTGAAGAAGCTAAACCGGGCACTACAGATGATCAGCTTGGGTGATTTACCTACCGTTGTCAAATCAGGGCAAAATATAACCGCAGCTCTTCTGATCTAAAGAAAGCTCCGATTTCTGAATATGTGAACTGTAGCTGGGCATCTAATCAAAACAGTTTAAAAGTCAGAAGTTACTGCTTAACCGGAGAGATGGTTTTCCATATTTTATCCGTGTTTAAATAATTGTTCCACAAACTGATAACCGTTAGCCGATAACTGATAACACCGTTAAAATCGGAATAAAAACCCGTGTTTGAGAACCAAATATGACTAATCCAAACACCAAAATACGTGTTTATAGATTTATATCGTTTACAGAGGTTGGCGTTTTTCCTTATTTTGAGAGCTTATGGGACAAATCCCGGTTAAAAACAAGCAATTTCGATTAATAGCCAACTAACAGTTAAGAAAAACGAGAATCAACTCGTTTGGAGACACAGGGTAAAAAAATGAAAAAAGTAGTTTTGGCATACAGCGGAGGATTGGATACTTCGGTCATTTTGAAATGGCTGGCAAACAACGGTTTTGACGTCATAGCTTACGTTGCGGACCTGGGACAACAGGAAGACTTCGAAAAAGTCCGGGAAAAAGCCCTCAAAACAGGAGCTTCCAAGGTTTATATCGAGGACCTAAAGAAAGAATTTGTAACCGATTTTATCTTTCCTGCCATCAAAGCCAATGCACTTTATGAAGGAAGGTATCTTCTGGGAACAGCTCTAGCCAGACCCCTGATTTCCAAACGGCAGATCGAAATAGCAGAAATTGAAAACGCCGAATATGTATCCCATGGAGCCACTGGAAAAGGCAATGACCAGGTTCGTTTTGAGTTGGCGTACTATGCTTTGAACCCGGATATCACTGTGCTGGCACCATGGAAGATGAAAGAATTTCTGGACGAATTCAAGGGCAGGGATGAAATGATTGCCTATGCCAAGAAATATGGAATTGAAGTTAAAGCAACCAAATCAAAGCCATACAGCGAAGACGACAACCTTTTTCACATCAGTCATGAGGCCGGTATTCTGGAAGACCCCCTGTATGAGGCAGAAGAGGATGTCTATTCCAAAACAATTGCTCCTGAAAACGCTCCTGATCAAGCCACAAAAATCGTTATCGAATTTGAAGATGGCATTCCCATTAGCGTGGAAAACCAGGATGACGGCACAATCAAAACCGATCCCCTTGAACTGTTCACCTATCTGAACGACCTGGGAACGGAAAATGGTATTGGTAGAATGGATATGGTGGAAAACAGGTATGTCGGCATTAAATCGCGCGGGATATACGAAACACCAGGTGGAACAATCCTGCACATCGCCCACATGGATATTGAGGGAATTGCCATGGACAGGGAGGTGATGAGACTCCGCAATATGTTCACTGCCAAAATCTCTGAAATTATGTATAACGGCTACTGGTTCAGTCCTGAAATGGAATTCCTGATGGCTGCGATTGATAAGAGCCAGGAAGTGATCGATGGTAAAGTCTATCTCAAGCTCTACAAAGGCAACGCCTATGTTGTAGCAAGGGAATCTTCCACATCACTATATGATGAAAAGCTCTCCAGCATGCACATTGAAGGTGGTTTTGACCAGCAGGATTCCGAAGGATTTATTAAAACCAACGCCATCCGCCTCAAGGCCCACGCCGCCATCATGAAAACCAAAAGGGAAAGGAGAACATAAAGGAGGTTAAATGTTTCAGGCTTTACTGATAAACACTCTCTTCTTTTTTGGTCTCAGCCATGGAAGCCTGATGGCTTCCGCCATCCTTACCCTCACACACGCAAAATGGGGAAGGCCTGTTAAACGACTGGCCGAATCCACTGTTTTTTTCATCCCTGTCAGCTGGATTTTGTTTCTCATCCTGTTTGCCGGCATGGATCACCTATTTTTATGGGCCGATCCCCAGCAAACTCTTCCGCAAAAAACCTGGTGGTTGAATCGCCCTTTTTTTGTGATTAGAAATGTGGTTTTGGTTTTTGTAACAGGGTTGATCGGCATTATTTATGTTGCAAAATCCATAAAGCCTGATCTTGCTTATCTTCAAAAAAAAGAACCCGGGTTACTCAGTAGGGGCGCAAAAAAGTTGACAAGGTTTTTAAAAAGTCAGGAATCAAAAAACAGTGATTCTCAAGTCGCATTGGCTGCTTTGTATGTTGCCTTATTTACTGTTTTGTGCTGCCTGGTAGCTTTTGATTGGATGATGTCCCTGGATCAGGAATGGATCAGCACGGCATTTGGGTTCCAATACACCATTGCAAACCTTTATGCTGCTTGCGCCTTTTTAGTGCTTGGTTTTGCGCTTGCTCGTCGTCATAAAGCATTATTGCCCTATTTTAGTCTCGAAAGATTGAATGACTTATCCCGATTATTATTGGTAACCAGTCTTTTATGGACTTACCTGGTGTTTTCCCAGGTTCTGGTAATCTGGTATGCCAATCTTCCCGAGGAAACGCCATACCTGCTGTTACGCATGAAAGACACTCATTGGGACTGGCTGTTTGACTTGCTGTTTGTCTGCCTATTTGCTGTTCCTCTTTTGGGCCTGCTCACCAAAAAAGCCTGCCGGTCTCCTTTGGTCAGCTCTGGTGTTGCGATTATTTGCCTGATCGGATTATGGCTCGAAAAATACTTTTTGACTGTCCCTACTATTCAACAGCATCTTCAGTACCCAGGTACAGAGCCTCTTCCTTATTTCAGCATTTTTGATATTGCCGTTTCACTCAGTGTGTTTTCATTGTTTTTGCTATGCATATATAACTTCTTAAGGTTATTTCCCATCCTTCCTGTTTCCGATCCTTTGTTGTCCAAAGAATAATTCCACAAGAGTTTGCTAAACGGAATTTCGGACCTTATTTGATTTACAATTCATAATTATCAATTCTTAAATAACAATTAATTTTTATTAAATCAGATAATTAGCAATTGAGAATTATTTCCGTTTTCTCGTATTACTAAGTGATGGGTAACTCGTTACCCATCACTTAGCCCAAGAGCTGATCGGCCGCCACGTAGGGCGGCCCTACCGTCAGATCACCTATAAAACAAACCTACCAAAAACATCCTGTTCACCCTAACCCATTAATTATTAAAAATTATCAATTGATTATTGATTGTTAAATTAAGATCTGTCCCCCATTTTTAATAAATGATTAAAATCTCAAACACCAACCCCTGTTATTTAACGCACCTCAATATCAGCCTCTAACTAACAGTACCTTTGTATCTCCCGCGTTATTCCGTAGCAATATTACAATTAGATTTTACAAAAATCAGATATTTTTTAGACATTTCGTTTTTTTTTTATTGCTATAGTTTCATCATACACTTTGAAACCGTATTGAAAGGTTAGATAATTCAGTTAAATGAAGTACATTTACTCACTATCGTTTTAACCTTCATTGAGCATGGCAAAACCAAGGTTTATATGAAATCACATGCACAAATGGTAGAGAGAAACAGCTTCAAGTATATGGGAAAACAAAGCCCTTACTTGGCATTGGCTCCCGAATCTCATTTCGTAAGTCCAAAACAAATTCTTCTATCGATAGAGGGAAGTTCGTTACCCTTCTCTTTGGACGATACCACTGCCGGTATTGAAAATGAGTTCCAGGCTGCAGTAATCGGAAATAACGAAACGGTTGATCTGCCGAATGCTATTGCTAACTCCAGTTACTTCAAAAATATCATCAAGAAGGCAAAATCCGGAGACTCCCCCCGGCAAGTGCTCACCTCACTAGAAGATTTTCTTGAAGAAGAAAACAATAATGTCTGGGAAAACAGCTGGGTGCGATTTCCCAGAAAGTATTTAAGCCCAAGAGCTGAAGATGTTTTCCAGAGGGATTTATTGGCCGATAAAAGCTTTCCAGCTTTAGGAACACGTTCGGATATCAAACAGTTTTCTTTTGTCGAGGATGGAGAACTTCAGGTTCGCATTCCAATCAGTTACCTTTTGAAGCTGGCGTTAGCAGATGTAACCGGACTTCCGAATACGCCAAACAGTTTAAGTGAGATCGCCGATAAACTAATGGGGTGCTTTCTTAGTGATAATACCTCTCCCGAAGTCACATCATTTTATATCACTCCCTTGTCAAAAAAGTTTGGTAAAGGGAGGAGTGTGGCAGATGAAGCTTTATTAAGGTACCTCTCATGTCAGCTTTTGATTCAGTATGCCAACAAACAGTTTAATCTTACTGAATCCGGCCAGAAAGCCCGCATCTATTTCGCTCCCAACCCACCTGTTCGTCAACGCAAGCTCAATGAACTGATTCCTGATTCCTTTTACAGGGAGTTGTTTATGAGTCCGTGTTTGTCGGGCTGGGACAAAGGAGAAGAAAAGCATCAATACATGGGGTTTTGTCACAGAACCCTTTCCAACAGTCAGCTCAACGCGGTGTACAAGCTGAAGGAAGCCGGTATCATCAGTACGAATCTGGTTGTGTTGCCGAATACTTCCAATACCAGCCTGGCGAATAATGGGACCCATGTCAGCCTTGGCAGCGATATTCTCAGCAAGGTCCTGTCCGATCCTGCGTCCGGATTTTCTGCAGTGGAAGAGAAATATTTCGGGGATTTGGTCATTAAAATCACAGAACATTTTTTACCTTTATTCGTCGGCCAGTACTCCGGAGCTCCTTATCGTCTCGATTTCTGGGATTTTCATCCGGAAAAGGTGTTGGGTTATTTACCTCACCAACTGGATTACACCCACTTGCGGATGCTCTGGCGCAGGTGGAAAAAGAAAGCGCACCTGAAATTCCTGGGACGCCGGTTTACTCCATTCGGACCGGAATTATTCGATCGAATTTTTAGCGTCCTGGCAGGCGTTAAAGGGGATTTTGTCAGTGATTATAGATTGATAGACTACTTTATTTCACTGTTAAGTACGGAGCACAGTCCTGCTCTCAGCGGAAAACTTGGTAATGACGAGAAATTGAAGAACGATCTGGCGACCATGGGTGTCTTTGACCAAAACATGGCAACCTATCTTTTGTGCCGAATGAGACAATATGCCACTATGGGATATTCAGGTTTCGAAGCTCGTTATTACAGTCAATTTGAACAGATAGGTGATGACCTGGGAGAGGCTGTCAATCTTCAGGTTCTGATTAATGCCCTGGCTTACAAATACGTCTTGAACAATCAATTCTGTCATTTTGATATACCTGACAGCCCTTCCATTGAAAGCGAACGCAGACAGGTGTTTTTCGGATCAGCCATAGGAATTCCGACATTTTTTGTGCAGAAGGACACGGAAAACAGATTCCTAAGAAGGATTCTGGAAGTTACGGAACGTAAAAGGGCAAGTCGACGCTACAATGGTTATATCCGGGTTTACAATCATGAATATAAAAGAGCACTGCTTCGGGTGATTCGGGACGATGCAAAAGATCTGATCGAAATGATGGGGATGGAACCAACCCTGAATGACCTGCAAATGAGATTGGATTATCCGGATGATTCATCGGTATCGGGAAAACTGACTAAAGGCATTCTTGCGGAAACCGGCTCTTCCAAGGTAATGAAACTAAGCGGGGAAGAGTTTAACACAGCAGCCGAAACCTATTACCGTGAAACTCTCAGAAAAAAGCAGATAGATGAGGCCTTTATGGTGTTACAAAAGGATGCCATGAAGATGGTATCGCCGCTGCTCGCTGTAAACTCGTCTTTATATAAAAAGCTGGAGTTGATCACTGAAGGCAAGTCTGTAGTTGAATTTATCAAAGGTTTAAAAAAAGACGCACTTGAAGAAGCCTTACCACTCGATAAATTGGTAAAACTTATTCAACTCACCCTTATGGTTGTCGACAGCAACAAGCAATTTGCTTCAGCAAACAAGAATACTTCCATAAATCAGCAGGAGGCTAATGCATCAGTTTATTGATAGAGCGGACGCATCGGTGATCACGGAGAAGTTGATCGCTGACAGCACCGTTAACCTCATATATTCCAAAATCAGGGAGAACTCAGGATTTTTATTCGATCTGTTAACGTCTTCCCGAATTTCATCACTGCTTGGATTTTTCAATTATGATAATCCCTTGATGAAGACTCCTTTCAAGATATCCAAAATCATAAAGGAACTGGATATCAACATGGATGAATGCCTGGAGTCCCCCTCTAATTTAAATACCCCCAGAAAGCTTTTCGAACGAAAGATTAAATACTGGGATTACCGCCCCATGGATACCAGTTGTGGAACAGTAGTTTCACCGGCCGATTCACGCATGTTGATCGGCTCTTTTGCCCAGAACTCCGTGTTGTTTCTCAAGGAAAAATTCTTTGATTACGAACACCTGTTGGGTGGGGATAAAACAAAATGGCTGGAAACCTTTCAAAATGGTGATTTTGCGATATTCAGACTGACCCCGGAAAAATATCATTACAGCCATCTTCCGGTTTCGGGCAAAGTTGTCGACATTTATGAAATTGATGGAGCATACCACTCCTGCAACCCGGGGGCTGTGGTTAGCGTTGTTACTCCTTTTTCCAAAAACAAAAGGGTTGTGACAATTATTGATACTGATGTTCCCAGTGGCGACAAGGTAGGGCTGGTTGCCATGATTGAAGTGGTAGCTCTGATGATTGGTGATATTCAACAATGCTATAGCACTTCCTTTTATGATGATCCCTTTCCGATAGTCAAACAGATGACCCTTCAAAAGGGTTGTCCCAAAAGTCTTTTTCGTCCCGGCAGTTCAATTGATGTCTTAATTTTTGAAAAAGATGCTGTGGAGTTTAGTCAGGATCTTTTAACAAATCAACAACGCACGGATGTTCAAAGTCGATACTGCCGGGGTTTTCAAAAACCGCTGGTGGAAACTGAAGTTCAAATCCGTTCAACCATTGCACATAGGAGATCATAATGGTTAATACCTTGTTTATTTTGTCAATATCAGTGATCTTTTCGGTTTTGTTTGCCTGGAGCTTTAGGACATTGCAAAAGGAAAAATGGCAGATTCTGGGCACCATCCCAAAACATAAATGCGATGACGGGGCATGGCAGGGCACCAATTATACTTACTACGGACTCTTCACCGCCATTGCTGCCGTTTTCGCCTGCAGCGTCGGATTGATATTGTTTGCTTCGCAAGCGGTTGACCTGACAACCATGATGATTCTTTCATTGGCTATATTGGTACCTTGTATGGCAGCTGCCAAGCTTGTAGCCGCTATAGTGGAAAAAAAAGAAGCTACCCTGAGTATAGCCGGCGCTTCATTTATTGGCATCATGTTCTGCCCATGGCTGATTCTGGCTTCGCAGCATTATTTGGGATTGAATCTTCCCATCGTATCCGCTTTGGCTGTTCTCTCTATTGCCTATACCTTTGGAGAATCCCTGGGACGCCTGGCTTGTATCAGTTTTGGCTGTTGCTATGGCAAAAGAGTAAAGGATCTTCCTGACTGGCTGGGTAGAATCATCAAGCGGTTCTCATTTGTGTTTGATGGCGACTTAAAAAAGATCACTTATGCTCACCAGATGAATGGTGAAGCGGTGATACCGATCCAGGGAATCACTTCCGTTATCTATGCTTCAACCGGAGTTGCCGGCATTTACCTTTTCATCAACGGATATCATACAGCGGCATTCCTGCTGACCATGATCGTCACCCAGGTTTGGAGACTGATCTCGGAGTTCTTCAGGGCAGATTACAGAGGTGAAGGTAAAATCTCTGCTTACCAGGTTATGGGGGGCATTTCCGTATTATATGTTATTGGAATCGCCTTTTTGTTTCCCATTAGCACCGTTCCGGTTTCCGATGTGGCAGTTGGATTGAAATTGTTCTGGAATCCCGGTGTCATTCTCTTTCTGGAATTATTGGGACTGGCAACATTCATCTATACAGGTCGCAGCCAGGTTACGGGTGCTACCATGACATTCAATGTGCATACACATAAGATTTAGGAGTTAGGAGTGCTGCAAGCTTCGCATCTCATGACCCGAAATCTAAACAGGTGCCATCGGTTTGCTGGTTTTAGATGCCGGATTAAATCCGGCATGACTCAAATTTATAATTATTACAAATTGTTAAGTTTGTAGAACGGATCAAGTAAAGCGGATCCACCAACTTGATAAATCCCAGATTTTTAACAAACCGGGTGTTAGTGCCCGGTTTTCTGCGTTTCAGAAGGTAACAGTTTTTAAACAAGTTTTATATGAGTTTTCCTGCGAATACACCCGACATAGACATGAACAAGCCATCACTTAATATGAAACAGATATCCGATGATCCTTCTTTCCCTGCCCTATTTAAGAAGGATTCCATGGAAGGCCAAATTGCCTCCGAATACCATCCGGAGATTATGCTGGAATCTGTAAAAGAAAAAAGTAATCCGGTGATCCGCAGGGAACTACAGACCATTACCCCAATTTATCAAGGCATACCCATGCCGGATTTGCTTGAAGTTTTCAAGCAGTTTCCGCAATACACGTTTTTTCCAGTCGTTGACGACAACAATGTCCCGCTTGGAATCATTCGGGAGCAAAAACTGAAGAAATTCGTTTATTCTCGGTTTGGTAGCACCTTGCTTGAGAATCCCGATCTCAAAAACAATCTAAACGAATTTATTGAGCCGTGCACAATCGTAGATGTTAAGGACTCTAATGAAGAGATTTTGAAGACCTATTCAAAATCCGGAACAACGGAAGGGATAATTGTCACAATCAAATCCGCGTATCTCGGTGTTATATCTCTCCAGTCTCTCATCAAACTGGGGCACGAGAGAGAGCTTAGCCTTCAGGAAGCGTATAACCGGAAACTTGAACAAAAAAACAACGATATCAACAATATCCTCCAGAACATGAAGCAGGGGATATTTACCATTCTTGAAGATGGCACCATTCACCATGATTACTCAGCCTACCTTGAAGATATCTTTGAAACTAAAGATATAGAAGGCAAGTATTACTTTGACCTGATTTTCAACAATTCCAATTTGGCAAAGGACCGCCTGGCTCAAGCAAAAAGTGCTATTGAAAACAGTCTCGGTGAAGACCTCATGATCTTTGAGGTCAATTCACACCTTTTTATCGAAAAATACCAGCTGCAATTTGAGGATGATCGGAAGAAGCATATCGATCTATTCTGGAATCCCATTGTTGATAAAAATGACGTCATCAAACGAATTGTCGTTAACATCCGTGATATGACTGAAATGGTAAAATTGCAGGAAATGGCAGATCAGCAGCAAAAAGAGTTTAATTTTATTACCAAAGTCTTTTCTATATCATTCGAAAACTTTGAAACCTTTATTTCCTCTTCAAAACGTTATGTCCAATCTTGTCTGGGCCTTTTGGAGACTCACAGCAAACTGAACCTGTCCGTGATCGCCCATATATTCAGAAATCTGCATACTATTAAGGGGAATTCAAGACTGTATGGATTTGATGATCTTGCCAGTCTGGTTCATGACGTTGAGGATCTGGTCAATCGTGTACGTTCACGTGAAGTGAAGTATGACAGCAATCGATTGCATACAGAGATTAGTAAAATAGAAGAAACATTAATCAATTATGATGAACTGATTCAAAGCAAACTTCAGGGATTTCTAAAAACAAAACATCGAGGTGTCTTTCTGGATGATCAACTCTTTGGAGCCTTAAAGGAGACAATATTAAACGAAACCTGCGATAGCCTGCCCGACTCCATTGATACGATCATTCGCTCTAAAAAGATACTACAGGCATACGATACCATCTCTCTTAATTCGGTGTTTAACGAGATCGATGATAGCCTTGATGACATGGCTAAAATAGCCAAAAAACAAAAACCAAATCTTTTTGTTAACAATAATAAAATACGAATTTCCCGTGATATTTCTTCTATTTTGAACATTGTTGTTATGCATTCCATTAGAAACTCCCTGAGTCATGGGATTGAAGATCCGGAAGTACGCAAACGCTTGAATAAAAGAGAACAAGGGAATATTCACCTGGAATCACAACTGACTGAAGAAAAACTCTCCATCACCTATTGGGATGACGGTGCGGGGTTGGATTTAAACAAGATCATGAAAAAGGCCCGTGACTTGGGATTAATTAAGATTAACAAACCCCTGGGATCCAGACAGGTCGCCAGGTTTATTTTTAGCCCCGGACTTAGTACGGCTGAGAAAGTGACAGAAATCGCAGGACGAGGAGTGGGGATGGATGCCATCTTAAAAGCGATAACCAGTGTTAGTGGAAGCATTGATATCGTTTTGCAACAAAAAAGCAACACCAATCATTCCAGGCAACCGTTTAAATTCATCTTCCATTTTCCTTCCCAATACGCTTTGACGCTGGATTGAAAAAAAGGAGAACAGCTCCTGAACAAAGAATTATTATCGTGATGTAAGGATATTATGGCAAAAATATTAGTGGTCGACGATTCTGAAACCGTAAGAAACAGACTTATAACAGACCTTGAGGCAGTCGGCCATGTCGTACTTGAAGCTGATAACGGAGTGAAAGGACTGCAAACACTCGATTCCAACCAGGATACCAACATTGTCATCAGTGATGTGAACATGCCGGAGATGGATGGCATAACCATGTGCTCTAAAATAAATGAAAAACCTGAATTCAAAGATGTCCATCTGTTTGTTTTGACGACTGAATTTGACCAGGAATTAAAGAACAAAGGTAAACAGGCCGGGGTAAAACTCTGGATCACCAAACCAGTCAAAATGCCAAAATTAATCGAAGTCATTCAAAAAATACTCGATCGCTAGTGTCGAAACCCATGCGATCCGAAACGACACTATTCACCCAGTTTTTTGGCCAGTTACCTCATCAATGCAACCCAAATCGCCAAACAAATCTAATGACTTATTCTTAAAGAAAAGACCATGGAAAATGAAATTCGTGTCCACAATCCTGGCTACCAGGTATCCGACTATAAAAGCAAAATAGGAAAGATTGTCCGCCAGGTCACTCTTTCCAGGATGCACCAGTACACAGATAACGAAAGTTTTAAACTGGTGGAATTTGATGAAGAAACTCCCCAGGGATATGTATTTGCCAACAGCATGTCTGTAATAGTGATTGCTGGAAAATCATTGCGAATCATTCTGAAGGCCCATTTTAACCACAAGGATTCCAAACCGATAGCCAGACAGTTGTTTGGTACCGAAGATATAGACGACATGAAGTCGTTTGATGTGATGAAGGAATACTGCAACCTGGCAGCCGGCTTCATAAAAAAAATCTGTATCGAACAGGATATCCCTGTTGGTATCAGTTTACCCATTGTCACCCTGGGATTTAACGAGGTGTTTTCCAGTCCCAGCGATTTGGAGCAAAAAACCGTATTTGAAGATGCCTGGTGCCTGAAAAATGAGCAGAGCAACATAGTCTGCAGTTGTCTGGTCGATGTATTTGAATCGGAAACTGTTGATAACTTGATGGAGTATGAATTGACCGAAGCTGAAGAAGATAACGACAGCGACTACGAGTTTCTATAAGAAGGAGAAGTAACAATGGAATCCATTAATCATGATCTTCAGGCATCATACAGCGTCATAAAACTGCTGGAAGGGTCAAATCTTAATTCTGAACGTGTTTTTCAATCTCTGCCGGGAGTATTTGCCATCATTAATGAAAAAGGCGAGATACTAAGGGGAAATAAGACCGTTGCCAAACACTTGAATTGCCAATTTGAAGACATTTTAAAAAAACCGTTTGCCAATCTGTTTGCCGAAGAAAACTGGACTATTTTCTCAAAACATTTGAACCAGTTAAGAAACCGTGGCATCGACCGGGAACACGTGGAATTCGAACTCGGCATTGAAGACCCTGATATGATATCAGGTGAAAGGTTGCACTATTGGCACCTGGGTACAATGAACGTCAGCAGTCCGGCAGAAGGAGGTTTAACAATTATCATCGGTGAAGATATATCCCTTCTCAGGGAGTCGGAGCAAAAGCTCAATGAGGTTTTTTCCACCATTCCTTTGGGTATTTTTACCATCAATCTGGAAGGAAAAATTGAAGATTATTACTCCTCCCACCTGGAGTTGCTGCTTGGTCAAAAAGACCTCACCGGACGCACCATTGGCAATGTTTTGTTTGAACCAATCATGGACGACCTAACAGAGGAGGAGCAGGAAGGTGTTGTCAGCCTGGATTTTATCTTGGGCCAGGGAGCTTCAACCTATGACATGCTCGAACCGTTTTTCCCAAAACAGATCTTTTTCCCTGTTCCCCACCAGGAAGATAAGGGGAGATGGCTGAAAATAAAATACCAGCCGGTTATTTACGACGATACCGTTAAAAGACTATTGGTGATCTTGGAAGACAGAACCGAAATCGTAAAAACCAGGGAAATCCAGAAAAAAGCCAGACTTCTGGAAGATCAAAGCATTCAGCGGGTATTTCAGCTGAAACAGTTGGACGCCGGCGGTTTGCATCTGTACCTGAAAGAGCTGGGAAATTTGATTCAGCGGTTGGAAGAGGAACAGAAAACCCAGGTCGGAAAGAACAAATTGTTTGCCACTACTCATGGCATCAAAGGCATAGCCCGAGTCGCCGGTTTTACATTCCTCCAAGCCGCGGCCAGTAACCTTGAGTCCAGCTTTCAAAACACGACAGATATCATCTCCGATAATGTGAACAAAAGGTTTCAAGACCTTTTCAACGAATATGCAGCCATCTTTTCCCTGTACAAGGCTATCTATCCGGAAAAAGCAAGCCTTTTTTCCGCAAAGGAAACCGGAAAGTCGAATGAGGAAAAAGACAATCCATTGGGGGATATGTTTTCCAGATACAACTCCCTGCTGAACGCCCCTAGTTCTCTCAATAAAACGTTTCAAATTGACCAGCTTTTTTGGGGCCTGCTCTCCTACCACTACACCTTCGCCAGTACACTGGAGGAAGGTCTCCAGACTCAGGCCGCGAAAACAGCCAAAAGCCTGGGTAAAAAAGTCATCATACATTTTGATTGGGGCAATGTGCTGGTTAAAACCAGTGTTCTTTCAGCACTGAATGAATGCCTGATTCATCTGATTAACAATGCCATCGACCACGGAATCGAGTCTCCGGAAGATCGTATCAAAGCGGGGAAAGAGCCCGTTGGCAATGTGAAGATCATTGTTGGTGAAAAAGACTCTGTTTTAACCTGTGACGTTAGCGACGATGGTAAAGGGCTAGACGATATCAAGATTAGGGAAACTGCTGCCCAAAAAGGAATCAAAACCACCTTGGAACTCACAGAAATGAGTAACAGTGAAATCCTGCAATTAATCCTGCATCCGGGATTTTCAACCGCCAAATCTGTCACCGACACCAGCGGAAGAGGCATCGGTATGGAAGCGGTAACCAATAACCTGGAAAAATTTCGAGGTGCCATACACATCGAATCCAACAAGGGAATCGGTACCAACTTTCATCTCTCTTTTCAATTGATCGGAAGAGATGATCTCCAATTTGCCAAGCGTTGTTATCCGCTTTCCTATTTCAAAAAAGTTATCAACGACTATCTGGACACCATTATTAGGGATCATCAGTTTGACATTGAAACAGATTTTGAGAAGGGATTTGAAAAAGGGGTTTATTATGGCGATCTTGTTAAAGCAATCGTCTGCTTTTCCACCTATATCGGCAACTATGCCTCCAAGGGAAAATTGCTGGTACAGTTCAATCTGGCAAAGGATTTTTATATTCGCTGCTCCTGCAAGGTTGTAGAGCCAAAACAGTCCCAGGTTACAACCCCACAATTCAAAACACCGCTCCAACTGTGCAGCTACTTCATTCAAAAGGACAACGGGGTATTATTAGAAAAAGACAGCATTGTTGATCTACAAATACCCTGCTATTTCCATGCGAAGGGTGCTCCCGACTTATTTATCGGATTTACTCAAAAGGTTGATCCCAAACTGGCTAAATCTACCTTTAATAAAATCAAAGAAGTTGCCAGTGAACTGGATGTCAACGTTGAGTTTTCCGGAAACAAGGAAAAAGTGAACATGTTGATTTATCCTTCCATTAGCAAGCATCGAAACAAACTATTGCTGCCGTATCCGGGATTCACTGTTAATTCTTCTAAAAAAATGATTCAACATGACATGCTGGGGGGTATTGAGAGACTGGTCACTTTGAACAAAAGAAAAAACAGTTCTCAGGATAATAAATAGATCCTTTGGAAAGCCTGGCCATAAAACTAATATCATATGGTTGTAGAGTGGATCAATCAAAGCGGGTCCACTCTACAAGCATCCCCTTCCCATCGATTAATAGGTTGACCATTCTTGAATTTGCAGACATGGTATTGGGAAATAATCCGCATAAATCCCAAGCTAGAAATGATCCTGTTAGTCGATTGAAATGAAAGAAAAATACACCACATTCACCATCGTTTACATCCTTGCCCTGGCACAGTTTGCCACCCCATTTATGTTTGCAGGCGTTGGTATCGCTTTGCCGGCCATGGGAAAAGAGCTGCAGGCCAGCGGGGTTCAACTGGGTTTGATAGAAATTGTCTACCTGGGCGCCGCCTGTGCCTTTTTGTTACCTTTTGGTCGCTTCGCTGATCTGACAGATCGCGTTGCGCTTTTTAAATTCGGGTTACTGGTATACACGCTCTGCACACTAGTTATCGGCTTTCTATCGTCAACGCCTGCCATTGTGGCATTTCGCTTCATTCAGGGCATTTCTGCCGCATTAATCATGGCAACCAACATGGCCATACTGACCGACGCAGTCCCCAAACAATCGCTGGGCAGGGCCATTGGTATCAATGTTGGAGCAGTATACCTGGGATTGTCTGCAGGACCGTTCATTGCCGGTTGGATCACCAGCTTTTACGGCTGGAGATGGGTATTTTATATTACTTTTATCCCCCTGGTGTTGGCATATTTACTGATACTGTTCAGTCTCAAATCCAATTGGAAGAAGCCTCAAGAGAGTTTCGACTGGATTGGAGCAACCACCATAATTGTCTCTGTTTTTCTTTTAATCGCCGGCAGTGCGCTGTTTGGAGAATCCATTTTTGGATTTATTTTGACCATAGCCGGTTTTACGGTGGGCGCCTTCTTCTTTGTATTTGAGCAACGCATTCCTGAGCCGCTTATCAACCTGGGAAAAGTCAAAAGAAACTCGGTACTGCTGATTGCACTGATCCTTCAGTTATTGATGTATACAGGGGCTTTTGGGATCTCCTTTTTGTTCAGTCTTTATCTGCAGATGGTCAAAGGGCTTTCACCCCAGGCAGCCGGACAGATTCTTGTGGTATCACCGGTGGTCATGGCATTGTTCGCCCCCGTTTGTGGACGTTTGGCTGATCGCTATTCACCCCAGATTTTAGCAACCATCGGTTTAAGCTGCAGTGTGATTGCAACCGCAGCTGCCATTCAGGTTGTTGCTGATACCCGGATTCCGATACTGATCGGCATTCTGGTGTTACAGGGATTAAGCTTCGCCATCTTCTCCTCGCCTAACATGGCAATCATAATGAACAGCGTCACTCCTCCGGAATATGGAATTGCTTCAGCCCTGTCCGCCAAACTGCGATCCCTGGGAATGGTATTCAGTATGATGGTGATTACGATTTTTATGTCGTTTCTGCTAGGACAGCAAATGATCGACACACATCAAAACGAATTTTTGCTGGTGATGCGACTGTCGTTCATCGTGTTTACCGTCTTCGCCGGTATTGGCACGGTGCTTTCACTGTTAAAAGCGGCGAACAGGAATGTAAAGGGTGAAGGGTGAAGGCTGAAGAATATCTGTACCGTTCCTACGGAACTCAATAGATCTTTGCTTCCAAATTACCGGTGGTTAACACTGCTGGCTACTATATACCGCTCCTACGGGGCTTACTTCAATCACAGTTTGTAAGGTGGATCAAGCGAAGCGGATCCACCAACACGCATTATTACGCAGTCTAAATGCGGCCTTTATGGCGCTTGCGTTAATAACAAAAATCCCGCAGGGATGGCATATAGTAGCCAGCGGTGTGAGCCGCTGGTAGACAGAGCCAACCAAAAAATGAGTCCCATAGGGACGGTACTCACTGTCAACTGGGTGCCAGAGTATCTACAACTCCAGTGTTTTGATCAGCCATTTTTTGAGGAGAATATCCTGAATGCAGTAGCGTCCGTTTTTTACAATAATTTCTTTTTTGACCAACACATTCAGGGCTTTGGTAACCAGTGAACCTGTTTTCAACCCAACTGATTTCAGGGCATCAGCATTAAACAGCTGACGCCCATCGTTGACCAACACCAGTTTTAAGGTCTTTTTCTGGTTAATGGTCAATCCTTCCCACATTGATGCATATTCCAGATGTTTTCGATTCAGAATTGAGGCTTCAATCTCATCGACTTTTTCTATTGTGATTTCCTGATCGGGTAACAGATTCCAAAGATGAAACATAAAATTTTGGATATACATGGGATGATTTTCAAGCCTGGTTACAATATCCAGAATAATTTTTTTAGGTAATTTTACTTTTTTCCTGGAAACCAGTTTTTGAATCCATGAAACATAGGCAGTTTCTTTTATGGTGGCCAAAGGAAAACTGTCAGCCAGTTTGTAAAACGCCTGGTCCGATGTATTGAACATCCCTGTCAATAGATGCTGCTGACTGCCCGCAAAAATATAGCAGATATTGGTATGCCCCTGAATATAAGAACGTAATCGCTTGGCAAATCCCTTTTCCGTGTAGGTGGCAACCTCCTGGAACTCATCAAATGCGATGACCAGTTTTTTCTTCTGCGAATAACGATCCAGAAGCGTCATAACCTCTTCCAGCAATGCCTCTTCCTTAATGGCCTCAAAAGTGGGAGAAATCGAAGGCTGGCTTGTAACAGGATCAACCGCCAGCGTAAAGCGCAGGGTTTTTACAGCCGAGCTGATCGATTTAAAAAGCTTATCGATATTGGATTCTATTTGGCTTAAGCCTTTAAAAACCTTCTTTATGAAATCCTGTTCCGACACGGTGCCGTACAAATCGATATGCATTTTGCCAATCCCCGGTTTTTTCTTCTGCAAAATATTGAAAACCTGCTGAATCAGCGAACTCTTTCCCTGTCTGCGATGGGAGTAAAGCAAAACATTTTGAGAGGATTTTATATAATCAATCATCTGTGCGACTTCCTTTTTCCGATTACAGAAGCCCTCACCGGTGACATAATGACTGAAAGCAAAAGGATTTTCCATGTGTTGCCAAATTGATTATAAAAAGTGTACCTGGAAATTTACCAACAGTATTGGATATTTTGGTGTCTATTATCATACACTTTTGGTGTATTGTCAATTTCGTGACGGATATATTGATATTAGATATTGTGGGATAGATCACTGTTTTTACATTCGTATTGCAGGATGCAACGCTTATGGGTTTATCGCTCTGCCAATTCTGGATTTAAGACAAAAACAAGTTCTTTAGGTAGGATGGGTCGCCGAAGACTGCCCATCAACTGGTTCCAGAGGCATAGGCAGGCTACGCAGGCCCATCCTCCGGATTCGTTTTACCTTTCCCTGAAGGGGCACACCATAAAAGCCCAGGGTGCAGCCCTGGGGAAAAAAGCAAAAGGAGAAAACATGTCACAACATGAAAACAGCTACAAGATCGATTTCAGCAAGCGCGACCCTTTTGAACAGACTGATCCGGAATTTCACACCCGTTGGTCTCCCCGTTCGTTTAAAAAAACTGAAATTCCCAAATCCACCCTCACGACAATTTTTGATGCCGCTCGCTGGTCTCCCTCATCGTTTAATGAGCAACCCTGGTTGTTTATTACTTCGGGTAATGATGATGAATTCAAACTATTTCTTAGCCTTTTGACAAAGGACAATCAGGTCTGGGCCAGTAATACCAGTGTTCTGGGGTTTGTTTTTGGCAAGCGTCATTTTGCCAGAAATAATCGTGACAACAGGTTTTACTTTTTCGATGCCGGGGCTGCCTGGATGGCAATGACCCTGCAGGCTCGAAAATTTGGATTGTATACACACGGTATGGGGGGCATCAAAAGAGATGAAATTTGTCCCGCCTTAAATGTGCCCGAAGAAACATACGAAGTGATCTGCGGATTTGTGATAGGCGTGATTGACCGACCAGATAATCTTCCGGTGGAAATTTCCGAACGGGAGATTCCAACACCCAGAAAGCCTCTGGAAGAAATTTGGCGACAGGGTCGATATTAAAATAGCCGGGCTCGCATAAAAAATAAAACCGGGAAAACCAGGATGACGAATATTAAGGTATTAACGACAAACAATCCGGATGCCCTGCGCGAATCCAGATCGAACATGATGGACGAAACCACTGCGTAGACAGCAACCGGCATAAAAGACTCAACCTTGATAATCAGTTTCAAATCATCGCCGATTGGCAGAAAATAGGTGATCCCAAATGCCAGAGCCGGTAAAATCATGAATTTTTGCAAAGCCAGGGTTAGATGTTCAGGCTTGAATGGATTTAAATCGCTAAGCTTAAAGTTGATTCCCAGGGTAAAGTAGTAGATGGCAACAGCAATCGTCAGCAACAGATCCAAAGGAAAATAAATCTCCGGTCTTTTGAAACCCAATGTGCGGATACCTACTGCTGTTACGATCGCCAACAAAGGCATATTTCTGAGATTGAATAAAAACTCTTTTATGGACTCCCAGCGAAAGATCTCTTTTCGATCTTCCATACTCGCATAGCCGAATATAAACAGAAAGGTAAAGGGTATAAAAAACATGAGAAAGATATTGGACAACCCCAACCCCCTTTCCCCGGCAAACAGATAACAAATGAATCCTCCCATGGTAAATCCCTGGTTTGCCAGGGATGAACAAATAACATAAACCCTTGAGCTTTTATCCCCAAAATGAAACCTGCCCGCAACCCCTTTGCCGATCAGAAAGCCAGTCAATGCCAAAGCCGCTCCCGATATCGGCAGATAAATCATCCCCGGCGCCAAACTCAGACCAAGCACTGTCCATAAGATAATAGGGGGCTCAAGGATAGACAGATTGATAATTACCAAACGTCTGGCTAATCGATCCAGATTAAGTAAAAGACGACCTAAGATATTCCCAGCCAGAAACGGAATGATAATGACTAGCTGAAACAAAGCGAATTTCAGTTCCAAAGACATCAGGCGATTTAGTTTTTTGAGGAGAACGTGGGTTCAATTTTTATAGTTAATGGATGATTACCGTTATTCTATTATCTTTATCCTTTATTGTTGGTTTTAGGAATGGGATTATGGTGTATATATTCTCGTATTCATCATTGTTAACGGTTTCAAGCAACCTTCCACAATTTTAATTAGAATTTTCAGTGGCAATAACCAGTCAAAACTTCGTAAAACCTGAATTGCTGGCTCCTGCCGGTTCTCTGGAAAGCTTCAATGCAGCCATTGAAGCTGGTGCCGACGCTGTTTATCTTGGTGTCGGTGAGTTGAATGCCCGGCTGAGGGCCAAGAATTTCAGTATCAAAACGCTTTCATTTCTAGTCAACCAGG
This sequence comes from SAR324 cluster bacterium, assembly GCA_028282825.1. Classification (GTDB taxonomy): domain Bacteria; phylum SAR324; class SAR324; order XYD2-FULL-50-16; family XYD2-FULL-50-16; genus JAHJTV01. The sequence goes on along the minus strand of JANQGZ010000113.1, from coordinate 48,629 downwards.
CTGTAAAACATCAGGTCAAGCTTTATGTCACAGTAAATACGTTGGTTAAGCAGGAAGAACTGCCTTCCGTAATGAACCTGCTGCACCAACTCGACCAGCTGAAAATTGATGCCATCATCGTTCAGGATTTAGGGCTGATTTATTTGGCACGTCGGCATTTCCCTAACCTAACACTTCATGCCAGTACCCAGATGGTCATTCACAACAGTCTGGGGATGCTCGCTGCCGAGAAACTGGGCATTAAAAGAGTTGTGCTTTCACGGGAATTGACTTTTGATGAAATCACGCAAATCCGGGAAAAAACAGATCTTGAACTGGAAGTGTTTATTCACGGGGCATTGTGTTATTCCATTTCCGGGTTGTGCCTCGCTTCAAGTTGCTTAGGAGGGTGGAGTGGCAATCGAGGCCGATGCACACAGGTATGTCGCAGAAAATTCAGGGATGAAAAGAAGTCCGGATTTTATTTCTCTCCCAGGGATTTTTGGGCTGTCGATCATATACAAAACTTAACAAAGCATGGAATCAGCAGTTTCAAGATCGAAGGGCGAATGAAACACGCTGAATATGTTTTTAAAGTTGTTTCAGCTTATCGTCGCCTGCTGGATGGTCACACAGATGCGGATTCGATTAGGCAAGAGCTGACCATGGACACAGGACGTGAGAAAACAAGCTTTTTTCTGGCTTCCACAGACCAGTCCGATATTATTGTAACAGATCGCCCATCCGGCACAGGACTGTATATTGGAAAAGTCATCGACATTCGGAAAAATTCGTTCGGCTTGGAATCGGAACGGAAACTTAATCCTGGCGACAGATTGCGTATTCAAAATCCGGAAGGTGATGAAGGGAAGACACTTACTGTGGAAAAAGTACACGAGTCGGAATCAAGGCAAATCCTTACTTTTGCCTCACCCCCCAAAATCAAAAAGCGAGACCATGTATTTTTACTGGCAAACAAGCAGGAGAAAAACAAAAAGTGGGGCAAGTATGATTCTAAACTCAAAGCCACTCCGTTTCAGCAAACTTATCCAAAAATTCAAAAAGCCCTGAAATCCCTGAAAATCAAACAGGACAACAATAATCCCAAAGACAAGCTGTTCATTAAAATTGATCACCATGACTGGTTAAACATGATCAAGGAAATTGATCCCGATTTTCTGATCATTTCCGGTGATTATTGGTTTTTTAACGAATTACTGGAGTCTCCAAAGCGGATCAGGTATTGGAAACAAAAGCTCGTTATTGAATTCCCTCCGTTTATCCCGGAAACAGAACTGACCAATTATCAAGAGTTGGTAAGCCGATTAAGCGCTTTTGGGATTCACCACTGGATGAGCAGCCACTACAGCCACAAATGGTTGTTTCCCGACGAAGACTCGGTCTTCGCGGATACAACCGTCTGGACAACCAATCCGGCAACCCAGAAGCAACTTCATCAGGGTAAATACCAGTCTTTCACCTATTCTCTGGAAGACGATCTGCTTAATATTAAAACAATGATCAATCCCAACGGAATCATGCCTGTTTTTGGCTACATTCCATTATTTATATCCCGAATTTTTCCAACCACAGAATCTGAAAGACTGGAAGATAACAAAGGAATCGGATTCATTGTCAAAGGAAACAACGGATTGAGTTATACCCTGGATGAACAACCGTTATGCTTGTTTCACCGGCGTGAAAAGCTTCAGGGCCTTGGCATCAAGAATTATTTGATCGACTTAAGCTTTGTTTATCCATCCAGAAAAACTATCAAGACATTGTTTCATGACTTCCGGCAAGGTCATAAAACCCAGGGAACCATCTTGTTTAACCATAAGTCCGGATTCAAGTAGATTCATTTTCGTGCAACAAACCGGAACTCTGAAAATGAAAAAGCCGTTATTAAAAACTATCATTCTAGTCTTCATTCTTGTGGGATTACCCGCTCTGGGCATTATTAGTTTCGATAGAAACCTGGACCACTACCTGGAATTTCCGCCGGTAACCCAATTTGTCCCCAAGGCCGGTTTTTCAGCCCCCGCATTTATATTCATATTGGTACTCATTGCAGCAACCGTAATTCCTTTGGGATACCAGTGTTTCAAGGCATACCGGGGTACTTCAGGATCATTGCCAAAACAAGGATTTCCCTGGTGGGGATTTATTGGATTATTCCTTTTATTGTTTTTCTGGATCGTGGCCTGGAATCGATTTACCTGGGCGGCATTTTTTCAGGAGCATACCTTTTTCCCGCTCTGGTTCTCTTACATCATTGTGATCAATGCCTTAACCCAGAGAAAGCGAGGATATTGCCTGATCACCAAAGACCCAAAGCATTTTGTTTTTTTGTTTCTAGCCAGCGCCTGTTTCTGGTGGTTTTTTGAATACCTGAATCGATTCGTCCAAAACTGGAATTATTCCGGCACACAATACAGTTCCCTAAAATATTTCCTGCTCGCGTCCCTGGCGTTTTCGACAGTCCTTCCTGCTGTAATGGGAACCATGGAATATTTACTGGGATTTGACTGGTTGGGTAATAAATTCAGGATTACTTTTCCTTTTACCATTAAAAATCCCAAAAGAGTCGCCTTCCTCACTTTGATGTTTTCAATGGGCAGCTTGTTTCTGATTGGAATTTTTCCAGACTACCTGTTTCCTTTTTTATGGGTGTCTCCGTTGATTGTTATCGTCAGTTTAAAAACCATTTTTGGGGAACCACACGTGCTTTACCTCAATAAGGTTGAAAACCAAAGGAGGGTGTTGGCCGCTATGTTGGCTGCATTAATCTGCGGTTTTTTCTGGGAAATGTGGAACTACTGGAGTCTAATTCAATGGCATTATGAGATCCCTCTGGTGGATCGTTACCATCTTTTTGAAATGCCAATTCTTGGATATGGTGGTTATTTGCCGTTTGGCATTGAATGTCTTGCAATTGGAGATGCTTTCAGATCCTTACCGACCCGAAAATAACGATATCTTTTTTTTAGACTGATATGGAGCCCAGGGATTCAATGCGCACATCCTGGGAAATCTCGTTGTGAGACAATACAACCAGTCCCGGAATAGACCTTTCGGTTAATCGTTTTAGGTGAGGTCTTACCATTGGTGAACAGAGAATCAATGGCTGGTAATTGAACATTGAAAAACCATCGATCCCGTTTTCAATTGCGGAAATAATTGCCTGTCCGGTTTCAGGATCAATGCCCAGGTAAGAACCCTGACCGGTTTCCTGAATCGATTCTGCCATTTTGTTTTCTATATCCTGATCCAGGGTCATAACAGGCACGGTTCCCTCATCAGTCTGGTACTGTCTGGAAATATTGCGCGCTAAGGCTTCCCTTACATGCTCAACCAGCAATTCAGGCACTTTGGTATATTGTGCCATATCCGCCAAGGTCTCCAGTATCGTTCCCATGTCCCGGATGGAAACGTTTTCTCTTAACAGCCCCTGCAGCACACGTTGAACCACGCCCAATCCCAATAAATCGGGAACCAGTTCTTCCACGATCTTTGGATCATTTTCCGCCACTTTATCGAGTAGCTTTTGTACGTCCTGCCTTCCCAGGAATTCAGCGGATTGACTTTTAACGATTTCAGTGAGATGGGTAGAAATAATAGTAGGAATATCCACCACCGTGTACCCGGCAATCTGGGCTCTTTCCTTGTCGTCTTCCGAAATCCAGAGGGCAGGTAATCCAAACGCCGGTTCTACCGTTTCAAGACCGTCAAGTTCTTCATCCACATCACCTGCTTTCATAGCCATGAAATGATCCATGACCATTTCTCCCTTACCGACTTCAATACCCTTGATAATAATACTGTAGGCTCCTGGCTCCAGCTGCAGGTTGTCTTTGATGTGTACCGGAGGTACAACGAAACCGAGATCAAGCGCAACCTGGCGACGAATTGCCTTCACTCTTTCCAGCAACTCTCCATCCTGCTCCGGGTCAACCAGAGGTATCAGGGCATATCCCAATTCCAATCCGAGGGTATCTATTGGTAGCAGATCAACTATTTCTTCCTTACTGTCTTCCAAAGCCTCAGCTTCGGCAATTTCCTCTTCCTGATGTTTGATTCTGGCCAGTTGTTTCTTGCGCTCATTGCCACGCCAGGCCACCAGGGCTAGCAAGAGGGACATCAGGATAAAGGTTGGTTTGGGCATACCGGGAACCAACGAAAAAACGAACAAGGTTAACGCAGCCAGGCAGATGGCAATAGGATTGCCAAGGATTTGAATACCAAAGTCCACGCCCAACCGGTTTTCAGCACCAGCCTTACTGATAACAATGGCGGCAGCTGTCGAAATAATCAATGCAGGTATCTGGGAGACCAGTCCGTCGCCAATGGTCAGAGAAGTAAAATTCTGGGCAGCCGTGGAGATATCCATATTATAAAACATCACCCCGATAACAAGACCGCCAATAATGTTAATTCCGGTAATGATTAAACCCGCAATGGCATCCCCGCGGACGAACTTGCTGGCACCGTCCATGGCTCCAAAGAAATCGGACTCTCTTTGTATTTCCGCTCGTCGAGTTTGAGCCGCTTGCTCATCGATAATACCCGCATTCAGATCTGCGTCAATCGCCATCTGCTTACCAGGCATGGCATCCAGTGTAAATCTGGCAGCCACTTCTGCAATCCGTCCTGCACCTTTGGTAATAACGATGAAATTGATCAATACCAGGATCAGAAAGATCACAATACCGATGAAATAATTTCCCCCAACCACAAATCCGCCAAAAGCTTCGATAACGGCTCCGGCAGCTGACAAACCCTGTTTACCATTGGATAAAATCAAACGGGTGGAAGCAACATTCAATGAAAGACGGAAAATAGTCGTAACCAGCAAAATGCTGGGAAACACTGAGAAATCAAGGGGTTTTACGGAATAGAGCGCTACAAACAGGATCAATACGGAAAACATGATGTTTGTGGCAAACAGCATATCCAGCAGAAATGGTGGCAGCGGCAGGACCATAATCCCCAAAACTCCGATAATTCCGATCGCCAGGGAACTATCGGGAGTGAAAATTTTAACCTTTGGTCCGCGATTCGCCAGTGTCGCCATAAAACCTTTCTAATCCTGTAAACACAAGTAATTGATAGATCTGTCGGAAGGTAAATAATTCCGGTGGTTGGATAAGAAATGCAGTAAGAATACCAGATGAATATTTTGAGGGGTGCTATCGCTTCTTTTTTTGTGTTTTGTAAACAAAGGCAAGGATTTCAGCGACTGCTTTGTAGAATTCTTCCGGGATGGAATCACCCAATTCGGCCTGAAAATATAATGCTCGTGCCACACCCGGGTGATGATATACCACCACATCATTTTCCCCTGCAATTTCGATAATCCTCAGCGCAATATAATCGATCCCCTTTGCCACTATCTGGGGCGCCTGCATATATTCGCGATCATATTTGAGGGCAATGGCAAAGTGGGTGGGGTTACTGATCACCACATCGGAATCAGGGACGTCCTGCATCATTCTGGCCTGACTCAATTGTTGCTGAACCTGCCGAATTCTGGCTTTCAAAGCAGGATCACCTTCAAGCTGCTTGTGTTCTTCTTTGACTTCCTGCTTTGACATTTTCAGCTTTTGTTCCAGGTTCCAGCGCTGAAAAATGAAATCAAAAATGGCCAGGATTACAAATGCCAGGAACAGCCGAAATACAAATTCAAAAATGATCTGCCCGGAATCATATAGAAGATGCTTGGCGTCCGTATCGATCAATTTAATTATTTGTTCGAGACTGGTATTGAAGGTATAATAACCGATGTAACTGATGACACCCATCTTAAACACCGATTTTAGAAACTCGCTGAAAGCCTGTTTGGAGAATATTCTGCCAAACCCCTTCAAAGGACTTAATTTCTCAAGCTTTGGAACTAATGGTTTGCCGGTGAGATTGAATCCAACTTGAACAATGCTGGACATGATTCCCACCACCAGGGCTGTGAGGAAAAAAGGAACAACAACTATCACGGCATCGCTCATGTAACCGTTGGTCAGCTCTACCAGCATCGGAGTGGTTAATTCTGCCAGGGATAAATTAATAAAAGCTTGCCGATAAGCATCACCAAAAGCTTCGGTCATCATCGGTCCCAGGAAATAAAACACCAGGAGAAAACTGCCTAGCAATGCCACACCTGAGACCTCACGGCTAAATGCTACCTGTCCTTCTTTCCTGGCATCTTCCCGCCGTTTTTGCGACGGCGCTTCGGTTTTTTCCTGAGTCGAACTTTCAGCCATGGACCGTTAACTCCTATTTGGGCATCATCTGAATCAACTGAATTACCTGTTCTCCCACTTTACCAAATAACATACTCATCGCGCGAACGAGATGAGGCATACCTAAGATTAGCAAAATAAAGCCCAAACCAATTGTAAATGGAAATCCCACGATAAATACATTCATTTGAGGAATACTGCGTGCCATAAATCCCATAATCACGTTTGCCAGCAACAAGGCAACGACCAGCGGTGCACCCAGCTTTAGACCAATAATAACCACATCCCCCATGGCTCGGAGGATAAAATCCATTTTATTGGTTGTAAACAAAAATCCGCCAACGGGTACGTATTGATAACTATATGAAATGGCTTGAAGAAAAATGTGGTGACCGTCTAAAACAATAAACAACAGGGTTGCTATCAAACCTTCCAGCGAAGCGATGATAGATACCTGCAGATCAGTTTGCGGGTCCACCACGTTGGCTATGCTCAATCCCATCATAAAACCGACCAGTGTTCCGGCAAAATCGACTGCCGCAAACATCATGCGTGGAATGAACCCCAGCAGCAGACCAATCATTAATTCTCTAAAAGCAAGAAGAAAGTAATCGATGGTATTGAAAAGTCCAAATTTGATATCCGTAGCTGGCAGTGCACTGAACAAAATCAGCGAACAAATCACTGCCAGGTATAGTTTTACGGAACGTGGAACATTCTCAGAACTGAGGATTGGGGCGGTGACAAAAATGCCCGATATGCGCAGGACAACGAGGAAGAATAGATAATAGGATTCCGGATTAAAAGCCAGAAAATTAGTCATATATCATTCGTATCATGAGAAAAGATACAAATCGGCAGTGACTTACAACTCGCCAGTATCTGATCCGGAGAAAGAAGATGATAAATCACTGGTTGCCCGACTGATTCCTTTTGTTCGTTCTTCTTCGTTTTTACAATCAACACACAACTTTGTAAAAGGCAGTGCAATCAACCGTTTTTTTCCTATTTTTTCGCCACAATCTTCACACACACCATAAGTATTGGTTTCAATCGCGTCCAGAGCCTGATGAATCTGTTCCAACTTAACCTGATCCCGCTCACAAAGCAGTTGGTACAGTTCCCGGTTCCTGTCCTCGTTGGCGTGATCAATATCGTCGCCTATGTCACCACTGATTGCCGTTTTGGATTTGTCTCGGTCAGATTCCAAGTCGTTCAAAATGGTTTCCTGCATTTCCAGCAATTTTTCTTTAATTTCTTCCATTGCGCAAATCAAATTTAAAAATTTTCATTAATACAATCAATAAGTTGATTTAATTTGAGAGTGTATTCACCAAAATTAATCATCTATCTGAGCCGTAATATTCTACAGTTTTACCCAGTTATTGCAACTCTATTTTTATATTTTTTCAGCCAGTTTGATAGATTCTTCTCAAACGCTCTGTTTTAGCGGTTGCAAACTGCAGCATCTGATCTGCCAAGACAAGATTTACCCTAGCCTCAACGATTGTAACCGCTTTTGATAACACGCACGGATCATGCCTTCCTTTTGCCGTAAAGTCAATTTCTTCTTTACTCAAATTGACGGTTTTTGATTTCGCAGCACAGTTGACAAGGATTTAAAGCTCAATGTTCCATAAATAGTTTCACCATTGGAAATCCCTGTGCTGATATCTCATGTCACAGGTGAAATCTGCATGCCCCGGGACGACACAGCTCTTTCACCCTGTTATGGGAGGTGGGCCTGGCGTCTTTGTTTTTTACCAACAATCCAATAGACGTTCCCAGGGGTTTTGCTCCAAACAGTCGGGACAGGATTTCAATTGTATCTGCTTTCGACCGGTTCTTGGTAATTTTACTTTGGCCTGGTTTTCTTCGATCCAATTGCTTTGGAACAATCCCCTCCTCCAGTTCCGAACCAGCGGGGCATCCATCTACAATTGCTTCAACTACCTTTCCATGACTGCCACCAAATGTGGAGACTCGAAACACCTTACCAAAGGTACTACCCATTACTAAACCTTTTCCGAAATGTCGTTGAAATATGGAAGTGCCGGATGATGGAAGATAAACTCAGTTACCTGCAAACTCGGGATTAACCCAGATATCGTTGATCAACAATTCGTGGGGTTTAAACTGAAATTTATAATTCATTGCCTCGCAGTCGCTCACCCAAAAACCCAGGTGCAGGTAGGAGAGATGTAGCTCTTTCGCCAACTCAATCTCTTTCAAAACTGAAAAGACACCCAGTCGACGTTTGCTGTATTCCAGATCATATGCAAAATAAACACTGCTGAGGGATCGAGGCAGCACATCCAACCAGCCGACTCCTACCAACTTATTCCCCAGGTAGTATCGCATCATGATTGTTTCTACTGCAGAATTCACAAGGAAGTCCCAATAATTCTTTTCAGTTGTGTCGGTCCCATGTTTTTGCACCGAATAACGTTGGTAAAGCTCGTAGCTCTCATGGTCGAATTTTACCGGATGCCAGGAAACTGAAAGATCTTGGTTTTTTTTCCAGGTTCGTCTTTGGGATTTTGACATTTGGAAATCCCTGACAGCCAACCGAATAGCCACGCACTCGGCACAACCCGGACAATTGTTTTTATAGAAGAATTTACCACTCCTCCTAAATCCCTGGGCCAACAGTGATTCATAGACATTCGACTCCAGTTTTTCTGATTTGAATGTGTAACTATACCATTGTCTGGCATCAAGATAAGGGCAATTACCGTTGTTTGCCTCGAAAATCTCCAGTTCCATGACAACTATTTACTTTGTGACACATATGCCTGCAAGCAACCAATAAATTACCTTGGCCATTATTGAGCAAACAATAAAAACATAACCGAAGGCAGGATCATTACAGTTTTGCTCGATCACTCTGATTACTGATGATATGCAATGCTATAACGATAAAATGATTTTTTAATTTTGTATTGAGAACTTGCCAAAGCTGTGATAATCAGACAGTGATTAAAACCTGACCTTTCCTTTTAATACCGGCATTTTGGCGTTTTAACTGAAAACAGTATACCGCTCTCGGGCGGTCATTGCCTATGAAAAATTGATATGGTACCCCCTCTGATTCATTTTTAGTACACCAATACCAGTTCACTTAACAATAAAGGAGGAAAAGATGGCCAAGAGTATTTCACAGCAAGTTGCTGAGTTCTTAAAAGCACATCCTACAGCAACAAATACGGATTTGTATCGTATGTTCCCAAAAGTCAGGGAGAATACCCTTCGCAATTACAAATATAAGTTTAAAAACTCGGTTGATCAGTATCGAAGCACCAGAAAAAAAACCAAATCCAAAAAAACTAGCGCTTCCCCTGTAAAATCGGAATCTCAATCATTAAGAAAAAAGGTATTCGACTTTTTTCAAGAGAATCCAAAAGCGTCTAACCAAAGGTTATACCAAGAGTTTGCGCAGTACTCAAAAAACAAACTCAGGCATTATAAATCCAGCTATTTTAAAACGACACAATCGACTGAAAACAAATCGGTACCAAAGCCGACTAAAAAAGGTTTGAAAAGCAAACCCCATCACCCCCTGCAACAAGCCAAGCCAAAATCACTTGAAACAAGAGTTACAAAACTGGAAGAGCAAGTTGATTATTTAAACGAGATCATTATTCGTCACAGTGGGAAATCCGAGTTTAGATCAGCTATATCCGGTACGGCAATCGGAATCGAAAAGAAAGTCAAAGAGCTGGAAGAAACCATTGCAGGCTTTATCAGTGCCAGGCGAAAAAAAATAAAAACTGAGATGTCCAACCTGGAAGAAATTCAACAACTGGTTTCCGACAAGATTAGCTCCTTTATCAAAGGGTTTAAATAAATCAATCAACAGCACCATTTCCCTGATTTTTCATCGTTTAGTCTGATAAGATTGGTCAATTATAAATTGCCAACTGCAACACTTGGATATTTCCCGCACATCCATACCTAGGTATAATGCCATGATGATAATTGACAGATTGATCGCAAACATTGATGAAAAGCAATGCCCTATTGTTGTAGGTTTAGACCCTGCCCTGGAACTTATCCCGGAGTTTTTATGCAAACAGGCAGAAAACGTCTACGGAAATACTCTGAGAGGAGCATCCGAAGCCTTATATCTATTCAATAGCGAACTATTGCATACACTATGCTCGGTTATTCCTGCAGTCAAACTCCAAATGGCTTGTTATGAACTTTATGGTAAATGGGGAATTGATGCATTCGATCGAACAGTTGATTTGGCAAAAAAACTGGGATTACTCGTGATCAATGATTCCAAGCGCAATGATATTGGAAATACTGCTTCGTTTTATGCAAAAGGACATCTTGGCAAAGTGCCCCTATTTGACGGCCATGATGATGTGGACAAAGCCGATTTCCTTACTATCAATCCATACATGGGAGATGACACAATTGAACCGTTTGTGACGGAATGTATTAATTACAACAAGGGACTATTTATACTGGCCAGAACGTCGAACAAATCTGCAGGACAATACCAGCAAGCGCTTGTTGATGGGATTCCTTTGTATCAAAAGATAGCCCGAGATATTCAGCAACTATCAACCAACCACCTGGGAATCAGGGGGTTTTCACCATTTGGCGCAGTGGTTGGTGCAACCTGGCCTGAAGAAGCTAGACAACTGCGGGATGACATGCCAAATGTCTTCATCCTCATGCCAGGATATGGAGCCCAGGGGGGAACCGCTGACCAGGTAACCGAAGCTTTCAATACCGATGGATACGGTGCTGTTGTTAATTCTTCAAGAGGAATTATTTTTGCGTATCGATTGCCTGACTACCAGGAACGATTTCCATATGAAGAGGAATTCACTCAAGCATCCTTTCAAGCTATATCCAGCATGCGTGAAGACCTATTGCGAACCTTAAAACAAGCTGGTAGACTGCCAAAAAACTGGTGATAATCACACTTTCAATCCAAATGCCCCACTGGGGAATAACTTCCAATTACAATTTAAGATTGTGAACTATTTATTATTCTGGTCGATCTGCTCGTTGTACTTTATCGGTTGGATTACCAATGGTATTTCACTATTTACTAACGAAAAAATTGAAAAAGGCTGGGGGGAAAGAATCCTGTTGTTAGGTCTTTTTTTACAGTTCGTCTATATCATACTGGATCTGATAACCTCCGGTAGTTTTCCCCTCGATTCTTTGTCCGGACTTTTTTTATATCTTTCATTTTTCACAATTTTAATTTTCTTTGTTGTCGAATTTAAATTTCCCAACCAGATTTTTAAAATCGTTTTTCCGCCGGTTTCACTCTTCTTTTTGGTATTATCGATTACAATTTCGGACCAAGCTATTGTTGCAAAAGCATTTCTGGATAAATCTCCGGGCTTTGGTAACTTTATGCTTTTTGCCCATGCTTCCTGCTCCATGTTGGGCTATTTACTTTTTGGCGTAGCTTGCCTGACTTCAATGTTTTACCTGTACCAGGAAAACAAAATCAAAAAAAAGACCTTGATGCTGAGCAACGAGAAAGTCCCCAGCCTTGGTTTTCTGGACAAGATGAATTACAAGGTGATTGCCATAGGATTCCTCTTTCTCTCGGTTGGGATCTTGCTGGGGATCAATATGAAGATAATATCAACCAGCGGACAGATACAATTATCGTTACGTCAATTGTTGCCGGTAACTACCTGGTTGATATACGCGCTGTTTCTGATTGACAGGTTCATCAACGGATTGAGAGGAAAAATTACTTCGATGTGGTCCATCGCAGGATTTCTTGCTGCGGTAACATCTTTTTTATATGAAGTGTCTCTTCTGGTTCAACGGACTTAGTTCAGCTCTTACCATTTCATATCGCGGTTATAAAACTCTCCGCTTTTGCCACCCGTTTTTTTATACAGTCCGGTTTTAAGTATTTTTATTCCCTTATCTACAGCCTTGCACATGTCGTAAAAGGTTAGTCCGGCCATGGTGACCGCTACCATAGCCTCCATCTCCACCCCTGTTTTGGCAGTTGTACTGACTTCAGCTTCCACCCTGACTTCCTGACTCTGATCCAACATATCAAAGCGGATATCCACATAATCAACCGGTAACGGATGACACATGGGAATCAGGTTGCCGGTTTGCTTGGCTGCCAGAATTCCCGCTGTTTTGGCAACGGTAAAGGCATCTCCTTTCTGCAGGGTTCCTTCAGCCAGTATGTTTACCAGCTCGGCAGAAATCCGGATCACACTGCGAGCTATGGCTGTGCGGGTTGTTGTCTGCTTACCTCCGACATCGACCATACTGGCCCGACCTTCCTCATCAAAATGACTTAGTTTATCCGACATATTCTGCAACTCTTTTATAGTGTCTTAATACGCACATTTTAGGTTTATAAAAATTCGACAGCCCCCATCACTGGCATTGTTATCCGTTATCGCTTTTTGGTAAAAGGTCCGCTTTCTACATTAGTAAACCAACATCAGGGAACCCAAAAAACAGTTCAAAAATAAAGGTTGCTGTTTAATCGGAGCGATGGTTTCTCATGTTATCGATCTAGGATTTGAACTCAAGCGAATCTATAGATATTTGATTGACTTCATCCCGGAAGTAATCCAGGGCTGCTTCCAGTTTTCGTGACCAGTTATTCAATTCCTTTCTGCCTTCGGGAACTTTAGGAAAAACAACTGTCGTTACGGGAACTGACTCGGATTTTTTGCCTTCCTTGGAGATTTGAAATCCTTCAAATGTATATTTATGAAACACCTGTTCCAAACCCTCACCAATCTTTTCGATAATCTCCTGCTGGTCCTTCTTTCTATAATGTTTCCAATAGGGAATTGCCTTTTTTAAGACACTTCGCAGGCCTACGCGTTCCTCACCAGAGAGCCAGAAAGCGTTTAAATTGTAGAAGATGTTCTGGTAAAAAAGCGAATTATTGATCCCATCCATGATAGAGTGTTGCGACTCCGGCAATAGATTTGGTATCAAATCCGTATCAAAATTTTGAGAGGCCAGGCGAAATTCCAGACGAGGATTCTTAAAGCTGCCTTTTACAAAAGACATCTTTTCATAGTCCAACATCAACAAGTTATAATTACCAATGGCTTGGGACAAAAGAGAAGTAACAGCTTCCTGATGCTTCTCACAGGTCATAAAAATAAGTTGATAGGAGTTAAATTCTACACCCAGTTCCTTTTTTAACTGTCTAATCGATTTGTCATGTGAAAGGCACTTGAGATGGCTTACTTCTGCAGTATTGTTAACCGGTATGAAACTGAGCAGTTCAGTCTGATTGGTAACCACAACGTTAAAATATACTTTGTTTTGATCTCCCGGATAAATCAGTTTAACATTAACCTCCCATCCCTTGCGACATGGGAAAATCAAACCAGGTTGTTCATTGACATGCCTTAATACCCAATTGGCAAGTCGCGCATTTGTGCAGGAATATTTAAGCATTACAGTAAGTTAATAAACCAAGTTTTCAAGATCGATCGTAACGTGTTTTTGAAGAAAGTCTTCTATCTTATCTAAAATAGGAATTGATCTTCTATCAGCCAAATATATTCTTAGCATATTTGCTGATAATTCCAATTCCACCTTAGCCCCCGTATTAACGTGTATCGATTTGATGCTCCAAAGCTTTCTGGTGACACGTTCCGAAATACCGAACAACTGGATTGATTTATCTCCCCGGGTCAAAAACCTTAGCAAACCATCCAGTTTATCCACCGGTTTTCCCAGCCAGATTTCTATCACATTCCCGGTAAACCGGGTGGCTTTGTTGCCATCAGCTGATTCCCATCTTATCACACACTTATCGACGAGATTTTGATATTTCATTCTTAGAAGCAAATAGAGCTGTTTGACAATATTCATGAAATCGCTCAATCGACAATCATCAACCTGAATCATGCCGTAGACATGAAAAACCAGATTTCCCTGGGCATCATCTGTTAAATGACCGCAAATACATTTGATATTGAAGTAAGGCTTGTAACTATGCAGATATTGATTATAGATTGTCTGTGCCGGAGGACCGTTTATAGTACCCTTGAGGATAACAGGCTCCATGAATGCGCCTTGTTGTTGTTCAAAGTCGTATTCCACACGGGTGATGGTATCAAGCTCACAAATCAATTGCTCAAGAATTTGTGCTCCAAGATAACAAGGGAAGATCCTTTCTGTTGCTATCAGTTGTTGGTTAACCCGGGCACTGGTTTTGGAGTCTCCAAAATAATAGATAGTCACCAGGTAGTCATCCCGCAAATCCATGACAGCTTCCACAGATTTAGATTGGGTTGAACCGTTTAAACTCAGAGAAGCAAATCTGCCATCTTCATCCAGTGCAAAATCAAAGTCCAGTTCTGCCGTTAAATCACAAAGAAATAAATTATGTTTGTCCCAGGTTTCAAATTCCAGGAATTCTTCTGGCAGGTTTTTGAAGAAAAACTGGACCGAATGCTCATTGCCTGTTGGGTGCAGCAAGGTGAACGCGTCATCTGAAGCTGGTTCAAGACCTATCTGTTTGCGTATTCGTTCCAAAAGGTCACTGGCAAATTCCATGAATGCTGTCCGGCCTTGGTTAAAAGGTTATAAAAAATCCAATGGTTCATTATCGATTGAATCAACCGCATACTCAATCTAATTATGTAAAAACGACAACGCATCTAATAAAGACCATTATTTCAAGTCAATTCATTCCTGAATAATCTATCCAAACGGATCTATTAAATCAATTCATGAATTTTTTCTAAAAAGTCACAATTTGAGCGCTAACAGGTGCAAACAACTGGGTAATCATAGATGAGAAAAGGAATGCGAGTCCTGCTACTATAAGCGGGGAAATATCGATATTGGTGCGAGGCAACATTCGTTGGATGGGTGTAATCAATGGGTCAATGATGAAAAACACCGATCTCACAAAGATATTGTTTTGGGGGGGATTTACCAGGGAGAAAATAAACCACAATATAGAAAAGAAAATAAAAAATCCTGCCAAATGATTTAGAAATACCAGCCCTCCTATTGCCAAATACCAGAAAACATTCATGGCACCGGTATTGATCTCCAGTCCAAGCGTGGATACTGCTCCAAACGTTTGAATAATGCCAGGCAAAGATTTTTGAGCTGAAACAACCAGGATGATAGCTAAAATCGGAGCCAAAAATGAAATACCTTCAGGTACCTTTCTTCTAACCCAGTTCCAAAGAGGTACAGTCAGAATTCGAATCCAATATACAAAATTATTATTGGGATCCGCGTTAATCCATGAGATAAGAAATGCAAGGATGTGTAGCCAGTAGTATACTTCGAGTGCACCGTAAGTAAACTGCGATAAAAAGACAAAAAGTTTCATATTTAATTCAGAGGGAAAAAAGAAGGATTAAATTGTGATGAATTGAGATGTCAAGGAAGACTATAATATCAAGTAAAAAAACAACTTATTCAAATTCTCCACTGGCTGGAGGAACATATACTTTTTTAGTTACTTTTATTGCCTGGTTTCCTTTGTAACTGCCTTGAAACCCCATGAATTTGGTAACGCCTTCGACATTAATTTCCAGGGGTTTGTTAACCTCCTGGTTAAGAGGGATGATATCGCCTATTTTCAATTTTAGAAAGTCTCGTACCGAGAGTTCCGCTTCACCCAACTCAACCAGCAGATTTACATAAGCTTCCTGGATGTTTTCTCTGAAACGGTTTCCCCAAACCGTATCTTCTTCGTTTTGATCTGCTTGAAAACCTGAATCAAGTTTACTTCGAATAGGTTCGATCATGGAATACGGTACACAAATGGTCAGTGTCATGGGCGCTTTTCCCATTTCCACGTCAAAAGTAATCACCACAACAACTTCACTTTGTGGCACGATGGCAACAAACTGTGGATTGATTTCAGCTCGCGTATAGGTAATTTGAACAGGAAACACCGGCCTCCAAGCAACTTGAAGGTCTTCCAGG
The DNA here is from genome assembly GCA_028282825.1 of SAR324 cluster bacterium. Taxonomy (GTDB): domain Bacteria; phylum SAR324; class SAR324; order XYD2-FULL-50-16; family XYD2-FULL-50-16; genus JAHJTV01. The sequence continues at coordinate 32,481 of JANQGZ010000113.1, read as the reverse complement.
GCACTAATAACGGTTCGTTTTACCAGTTTTTGCTCAATGGCCGTAAAATCCCGACCTTCAGCTTTTACCTCCAGCTCGCCGGTGCCTCCGTACATGATATCTACCAGGTTAAAGACCAGGCGGGTCTCCAACACCATAATGGCATTTCCCCTCAAGGGATTCATGCGGAAAAGGTTGAGTGATGAGGGTACGGGAAGGGTTTTTAGGAATTCACCAAATTTTATCAATTCAGTGGAACGAACACTGATGTCCACAACCTTGCGCAAGGCTCCGGAAAGGGTAAGGCGGAACATTCTGACAAAACGGTCATGAATGATTTCCAGGGTAGGCATCCGCCCACGTATGATTCGATCTTGGCTGGTCAGGTCATAGGGAATGACGGCGTTGTCATCGATATCGGGCATATCGAATTCATCTTCCATATCCCCGCCTTCAATTCCTTTTAACAACGCATCAACTTCTGTTTGCGATAGTACCTGTGACATTTTTTCCCTTTTCGCTACATTAACTGTTTAAACCAAAATACAATGACAACAACCGAATCAAAGCAGATCTCTACAATTCCTTGTGAATTGTCACTTTACCAAGAATTGCAGTGAAAACCGGCACTTCGACATTCTCCGACTTTTCAGGCTTTTCAATTTAATGCAAAGGGAATTCCAATCTATCAGCTCATTAGAGAATGCCAGATCTCTTCATCCACCTCGTCAAAGAATTTACATCCCACCTTATATTTGCCATTATAGTCCACAACCCTGGCTACTTCAAACTCAAAATCCAGTACCGAGGTATCCTGTTCTATTGGATCTTTGATTGACGCAGTCAGTGAAACTCCCACCTCAAATGCTCGATTACTGATAAAACTCAAACCTCCTGCCGAGTAGTCAAAGAGCGGATAGACGACTTCTTTTTCGCCATCGATGAGGCTGATGTTACCATTCGCAATATAACGTTTATGTTTTCGAATTTTGGCGTAGTATTCCTCGGAGAATTCTTCATCTTCCAATGGCTGGTCGGTATCTATATCGCCCAACGGTAAATCGTCAGCAATACCTTCAGCGTCTTCAATGCTGACTGTATCACCAAGGGATGTTCCCTGGTCTGAAAGCTCTTCATCATCCAATATGGTTATGATTACGTTTGCCTTCCGTTTGATGTTCAGAGGCTCAATAAGGTGCAGCTTATTATTTTTAAAAATACCTTTGATAGAAAACATTGAAATCCTTTTATTCAGTTATACGGAATGAAACCGCGTCCGAAGTCAAAAGTCTTGATACGCCCTGATCATAGCAAATTAAAACGCCTTTTGCCTACTTTCACTTGAATATAAAATCAACAAAGTAGACCTGGGAATACAGATACATTCCTGCCAATACTCGTCTTGCAAGTTTTACGAAGTACCTCTTGACTTACTTGCTTTTTTTAGCCGGAAAAGCAGTTATATCCCATTTTACCAATAGCTTACTCTCCATTTAACAAACATAATATACCTTTGCAAACCAATAAAATTATACCCGGTCCTTCCAGCAAATCCAATCAAATTCAAGACTTATATTGTGCCAGTCAAGCCTTGTCAACATTACCTTGAGCCCTTTTCCAATCGTGTATTTGGTCTTAAGATCCTTACCAAAAATAGACTGAAGCTCTTCATCAAAATCATAATGATCGTCCTGAATGGTGGCAAATGAAACAAATCCTTCAACATAAGGATGGCTAATCTCAACAAATATGCCGGAATGGATCATCCCCGAGATTTTAGCCTGATAAATACCGCCAATTTTATCTGCCATGAAATAAAGCTTAAAAAACCGATGAGAAGCCCGTTCGGCCGCAGTAGACAGTTTCTCTCTATCAGATGCTGTAGCCGCCACATACTCCGGGACATTTACCGGCTTTCTTCCCGAAAGACAGTTCTTTAAGGCCCTATGGACCAGTAAATCCGGGTACCTGCGAATAGGTGATGTGAAGTGGCAATAGTATTCGGAAGCAATTCCAAAGTGACCTCTCCGTTGCGTTTCATAAACTGCTAATGACATGGAACGCAGCATGGCATATTCCAGAAAGTCCTTTTTCGGATTCTGTTTGATAAGCTCCCTGGCCTGATTGTAGTCTTTGCCCGAGGAAAGGGAAGCCAGCTTGATTTTATTATTCCAGAAAAGCTTTTTCAAGTGCTCCAGTTTTTCAGACAACGGCCGGGGGTGATTCCTCCAGACAATCGGCAGCTTGTTTTGATCACAAAACTTGGCAACATTTTCATTGGCAAGCAACATAAATTGCTCGATGACTTTCATTGCCGATGTTTGATAAGTTTTTTGCAAATCAACAACAATCCCTTTTTTGTCATACAGAAACCTCGTTTCTGGCAGGTGAAAATCAACAAATCCGGATGTGATCCTACGCTTTCTCAGAATCTCGGCAATTTCTTTGTAAAGAGACAATTGCTCGCTTAATGACTGGAATCCTCTTCTTTTTTTGATTGTCTTGGTGTCATAATACTTGTCAACTTCTGAATAAGTCAGGCGGCACTTTATTTTGTTTATGCTTGCATAGATTCGGCAGGTCTTGGTTTTGCCGTTTTTATCGATCAGGCTTTCACATGTCAGTGTCTTACGATTGACTCCTTCTTTAAGACTGCACAGGCCGTTACTCAACGCCTCGGGCAACATGGGATAGGCTTTTCCTGGCAAATAAGTACTGGTTCCCCTGCTAAATGCCTCTCTTTCAATCGCCGAGCCCGGCAGAACATACGATGCCACATCAGCTATAGATACCCAAATTCTATGGTTGGTTCCTTCTTTTTCTGCATAGATGGCATCATCAAAATCCTTGGCATCTGCGCCATCGATAGTTACAAACGGCAGGTCTCTCAGGTCCTCACGATTACTTTTCTTGTTCACTCGCACTGCATTTGGAAACAATTGGGCTTCGGCCTGAACACTTTTTGGAAAGTGTGTCGGGATATTATTCTGAATTAAAATATCCTCCAGCATGGGATTGTCGTATAACGACTTCTCAGAAATCAGCTGGACTTCTCCCGCAGGCTTACGATTAGCCAGTGCGCTGTTGCCGATATTCAGCCAGGCCTCAACTTGATGACCTTTTTTCAGGGTTACTTTGTTGCTCACATCAAACTCACGTGTTCCAACAGGATGATTAGGCACAAAAACCAGTCGACCTTTTTTTTCCGCGTGAACCTTACCTTTTAAGCCCACGATTCTGCGTTCACGCAGTTCAATCACATCAGCAACAGCTTCGCCCTGTTTACTCTGTCTGATGTTAAACGAAACCACATCTCCATGTAACAAGCTATTGTCCCCGGCTCGCAAGAAATTATATTCTTTGGCATCCGCATAAGAATAGATCACGAATTTTCGATGATGGTAAATAACCTGACCCAAAAAGTGATTGGATCTCTTTTTTCGACTGTTAATAACGGACGACCGCGTCGCGCGACGAGCTTTTTCAGAAACTACTGCAGAAGTGTCGTTGACGAGGTAATACCGGTTATTGTGCTTTCGGCAAGTTTTATTCTTAAGCAAACCTTTGAGGATTTTGCGTAACTGGGCCTTGCGCTTCTTTTTTTGAGCCAGGGCCGTCAGGATTTCTTTTGAAGTGGCTCCCCTTTCCCCCACGGCTTCCAGGATTCTAAAAACATTTTGCTGGCTGAGTTTCATTTCTGGTCAGCCGTTTTATGTTTTTTTGATTTGCCTTTGGATTTTTTTCTATCTTTTCGATGATAAAGTTCCAGAAAATCCTTTTTAAATGACAAAAACCGGTTATTTTTGATCGATTTTCTAATTCGTTTGGTCAAATTTAGAAAAAACTGCACATTATGAATGGATGTTAAGGTGGCACCCAGAATTTCATTAGCAGTGAACAGGTGATTTAGATAAGCCCGCGTGAAATTTTTACAAGTATAACAATCACAGCTGGTATCCACCGGAAATTTGTCATTTCTAAATTCCCGATTGGTAATTCGAATTTTGCCCACACTGGTAAATAAAGCGCCTGAGCGTGCATATTTGGTTGGAATCACACAATCCATCATATCAATTCCCCGCTCAACAGCCTCCAGGATGTCTTCCGGCAGCCCAATTCCCATTACATACCTGGGCTTGGCCTCCGGCAATAAAGGAGCTGAATGATCAAGAACCTTTTTCATGTTCTCTATCCCCTCTCCCACCGACAAACCTCCCAATGCGTAACCGGGAAAATCAAGATCCCTCAATTCCTTTATGCCCTCAGCTCTCAAATCATCAAACAGTGCGCCCTGGCTGATTCCGAACAAGGCCTGATCCGTTCTTTTATGAGCCTTTTTACAACGCTTCGCCCATTGCAGGGTCCTGGCCAAGGCGTCTTTTGCATATTGGTAAGTGGTTGGATATTCAACGCACTCATCAAACGCCATAATAATATCCGCTCCCAGTTCGTTTTGAACCTGAATGGATACTTCGGGAGTCAGCTTAACGGGTTTGCTGTTTTTTGTATGACGAAAGGTGACACCCTGGTCATCCACTTTTCTGCCTGGCAGGGAAAAAACCTGAAATCCACCTGAATCAGTCAGTATAGGTCCATCCCAAGCCATAAACTTGTGGAGACCACCATATCTGGCCACCAATTCAGATCCGGGTTGGATATTAAGATGATAGGCATTGGAAAGGACAATTTGCGCGCCTGTACTTTTCAGCTGCTCCATCGTCATTGCTTTCATGGCCGCAGCTGTGCCTACCGGCATGAAAATCGGAGTTTCAATAGACCCGTGGGGAGTGGTTAGTTTTCCCAGACGGGCGCCGCAACTGTCGGTTCCCAGTAGTTGGAATTGAAAAGACTTTGTGCTCATTACAAACTATTTTTGAAGATAAAGTGTCGATGTATCGATATGCTCTTAAAATCGATAAAGAGCACATTGTTCATCAATTTATGACCAAACTGGATTGGAAGTTAACTTGATTCAAATCCGGTTTTTTAAAAACTACAATTTGGATTCTTGCCTGATATTTTAGAATAATGATTGTAAGGATAAAAATGCAAATGCACCAGAGCTCAAGTCAAGCCAAACGAGAGATAATTGCTTTACAAGCTTGCACATACAATAGGTCGGGGTAGCAGGAAATTTTATTATCAAAGGATCGAATCATGGAAAAGATTGTTGTCATAGGAGCTGTAGCAGCAGGACCAAAAACGGCTTGTCATGCTAAAAGGCTAATGCCGGAGGCGGATATATTGTTAATTGATCAGGATAATCTGATTTCCTATGGAGGTTGCGGCATCCCTTATTATATCGGAGGTGAGGTCGGTGATGAAACAGCTCTCCGTTCTACCAGTTTTCACGCTGTACGCGATGAAGTATTTTTTCATGAGGCAAAGGGTCTCAGGGTAAAAATCAAAACCAAGGTACTCTCCATCAACAGGGAAGCCAGGACTATCCTCGTTGAAGATATTGCAACCAGAACGCAAGAGGAAATTCCCTACGATAAGCTGGTCATTGCAACCGGAAGTCAACCAAACCTGATACCCATTAAAGGACTGTCTTCAAAAGGAGTTTTCACAATTGGCAGCCTTCACAGTGCCATGGGAGTCCAAAAGTGGTTATCCAAGGATGGCGTCAATAATGTTGTGGTTGTAGGCGGCGGTGCCATCGGTATAGAAATGGCTGAAGGCATTGAAGATATGTGGGGATTGGACACCACCATTGTTGAGTACATGCCCCAACTGCTGCCTAACATCATCGACTGGCAGTTTGCAGAAATGCTGAAACAGCACTTGGAAGAGAACAACGTTAAGGTTTTTACGGGAGAAGCTGTTACCGCCATCAAAGCAGATGAAAATGGTTTGGTAAAATCAGTCATCACGGACAAACGAACCTTGGAGGCTGATCTGGTGATTATGGCTGCTGGCGTTCGCCCCAGGGATCAACTGGCCAAAGAAGCCGGACTTCATGTGGCTCCAAAGGGTGGTATTGTTGTAAACAACAGAATGCAAACTTCCGATCCTAATATTTATGCCGCCGGAGACTGTGTTGAGTCCTTGAATCTCGTTTCCGGAAAAAGGATGTTCGCTCCTCTCGGCTCATTGGCAAACAGGCAAGGCCGAGTAGTCGGTGATAACCTGGCAGGCATACCCAGCACATTTAACGGAATCACGGGGAGCTTTATCATGAAAGCATTTGAAACCTGCGTCGGTTCCACGGGACTAAGTTATCAAGCGGCGCTGGCTGAAGGATTTGACGCCGAGCAGGTTATTACCATTCAATCGGACAGGGCACATTTTTTGCCAAATCAGGAAAACATGCCACTGATAATGGTTGTAGATAAGTCAAATCGAAAAGTACTCGGTGTTCAAGGGTTCGGCCCCATGGGTGACGGTGTTATGGCAAGGATTAATGCCGCGGCAGGATTACTGGCTAAAAATGCTGTCATTGAAGATTTCAGTAATTTGGAAATGGCCTATGCGCCTCCTTTTTCAACCGCTGTGGATGCATTAAACGCAACGGCCAATGTAGCTGATAACCTGGTGCGCGGCAGGTTTAGACAGGATTCCATAAAAGGATTCATTGAATGGTTAAAAGATCCTTCCCGCAAGCCTGAATGGATTGCTCTTGATACCCGGTCCAACGGCGATTCTCGGCCTTTCAGGGATGCCTATGGAGAGCGCTGGCTTAACATACCCTACCCTGAAATGAGAGCACGATATCAAGAACTGCCAAAGGAAAAAGAACTGATTATTATTTGTGGTGCCGGTACCAGATCCTATGAAGTGCAGATTTTTCTGGATAGTGTCGGATACACCAACACAAAAGTTTTGGGAGGTGGTTTGATGGTACTTCGAAAACTGGGGTTGGTCGATCTGCCCGGATAATCCCCCTAGGTAGATGAGCATCGCATGGTTTTTGCGATGCTCAATTTTCCGGGCATCAACGTTTCAATAGATCTGAAATCAGAAATGCCAGTTCAAGGCTTTGTTGGGCGTTTAACCGTGGATCACAAGACGTCGCATAGTTATTCTCCAGGTGATGATCCTTGATTTCCTGGGCCCCACCAATACACTCGGTGACATCTTTACCGGTCAATTCGAAATGCACACCGCCCGGTACCGTTCCCTCCGCATGATGTATTTCAAAAAAGCTTCGTATTTCCTGCAAAATGTCATAAAAATTCCTGGTTTTATAATTGGAATCCGACGTGTAGGTGTTTCCGTGCATGGGGTCGCAGCTCCAGAGAACGTTGGCTCCGAAGTACGTTATATTTCGTATCAACGAAGGAAGCATGTCCTCCACTTTGTCCTTTCCAAATCTGGTAATCAGAATGATTCTGCCACATTCGTTCTCAGGATTAAGAATGTCAAGAATGCGCTTGATTTCATCAACATCGTGATTAGGACCAATTTTAATGCCAATCGGATTGTGCACACCGCGTAGAAACTCAACATGAGCTCCGCCTACCTGCCGTGTTCTGTCACCAATCCAAAGCATATGTGCACTACAATTGTACCACTTTCCTGTCAGTGAATCCTGACGAGTCAGGGCTGACTCGTAACCCAGCAGCAAAGCTTCATGAGATGTATAAAAATTGACTTCGCTGAGCTGTGGCATTTTCCTGGTATCCAATCCTATCACCTTCATAAATGTGAGGGCCTTTTCAATCTGAGATGCCAATTCTTCATATGATTTCCCTTCTTTGGATTGCTTTACAAATTCCTTATTCCAGGAATGGACCCTGTCCAGCGAGGCATATCCGCCCCTGGTAAAAGCTCTCAGGATGTTAAGACTGGATGCCGCGTGAAAGTAACCTTCCAGCAATCGATTACTATCGGGTTTTCTGGCTTCCTCGGAAAATGAGGCCTGGTTTACCATATCGCCCCTAAAACTTGGTAATTCGACACCATTTTTGGACTCAATAGGACTGGATCTCGGTTTAGCGTACTGCCCGGCAATCCTGCCAACCTTTATTACAGGTTTCTCGCCGGCATAGGTGAGTACCACAGCCATTTGCAGAATGACTTTCATCGTTTCCCTGATCGTCGGGGCTTTGCATTCATGAAATTCTTCAGCACAATCGCCACCTTGAAGCAGAAAGGCATTCCCCTTGGTCGCTTCCGACAGGAATTCTCTTAATTTTCTGATCTCTCCTGCGAAAACCAGGGGCGGCAAATCGGTTATCTGTTGTAGGACCTGTTGGTGATGATGCTTATCAGGCCAGTCCACTTGTTGCATGGCAGGAAACGACTTCCAGGAGTCCTTGCTCCATTCTGAGTTGCTCATAATAGTTTAATGATATGAATTTTAGAACGATATATATTCCCGAAAAATCAAAGGTTCGAAAACGCACAAACGAGCTGGATTGAATATGGACTACAGGCAGGCTTGGTGGAGCTTTGGCTGCGCAAACCAGATGATTAACGTGATCAGATTTTCACGTTGATGTAAACCGATATTCTTTTTTACCGCTAACAGCTAGATATCATGGTAAAGAGTCGGGATAAAACTGACAATTGTTTTCATTCCAACCGATTGTGACCATGTTCTACTGCCAATGTTCTTGTCAATTATGATTAAAAGTTACTGCAAAATCATGTTTGAAGCGGTTTTATCCAATTACACACAAAAATGGAAATGTTCCCAAAATTGGCCTATACTGGAGATTAAAAATCGACAAAACGTGACTTTTCTTTTTGATCTATTTTACTTTCTAAAAAGATAATGATGGCAATGTTAGTTGATTTTTTGCTAATATTACTTATAATTGGTGCTTAAACAACCTACAATTCCTTTGTTCTTTATTCATCAGCTTCCAAAACGAGAAGAGAGTATCTCCATGCACAAGTCTATTTTGGTTTTAGAAGAAAGCCGGATGGTTCATGAGCTATTTGAATCCGCACTTCCCGAAGACTATATCAGTTGGGAAGTTAATCACGAATCCACTCCGGACAAATATCTGCAAAAAGCCGAAGAAACGAATCCGGATATCATCTTTCTCAGCAACCAGGATAAAGAAAGGAATTACAATACCGTTAAACAATTAAAATCCTCACCCGAATTCAGCCACACCCCTATCTTACTGCTTACTTCCGCCAAAGACACCCTGGATGAGAGCCATTTGCAATCCATTGGAGTAAAAGGATTTGTACGCAAACCGTTTGAGACCTCCACTCTGCAAAAACAGATCAATGTTGTTCTTAAAGAACAGGAGCAAGAGAAAGTAGACAGCCACAAGGACCGATTAAAAGACATAAATGTTGTTGATGATGATTTGATGGACCTCCTGGGCGGTCAGGGAAAACCGGAAGTGTCCCTGGATGAACTTGAAGAAGAGCTTGATCCAACCCTGCAACTGATTCCCGAAGATTCCGAGGAAGATGAGGAAACAGAAGAAACGGAATTGCTGGCTATGGATGATTCAGGTGAACTGGAACAGGCAGAATTTATTGATGACGAGATAGACAGCAACCTGGACCTGGATGCTGAAAATGATCTGGAAATTGAGGACATAGAGGACGATATAGAACTCGGTGAATTAGACGACGAATCCGATTTTATGGATCTGGATGATGATCCAATGACCGCTGTCGATTTGGAGCCGGATGATCAATTTGTACGAACCATTCAGGTTGTTGAAGCTGACAATACCGATTTGCAAGAGCCCCTGTTGAATGTCCCGGAAGACAATAATGATCTTGGATTCATGGAGCTTCACGTTGTTCCCCTGAGAAGTGAAGAAATCAAAAGCCATGTTGTGGAAACCATCACTGAAGATTTTGATGAAGAAGAATTTGTTAAAAAACACGCACCAGTTGAACTGGAAGATGATTTCATGAGTACGGATTCCGAAATCATCATGGACATCACGCAAGATGGGGATGAAGGAGATATAGAAATACCTCATGAAGAAATTGTTGAAGATTTTTATGAGGGTGATGATGATCTGGATGCTGAAGCGGAAGAAGAGGAAGAAGGATTGTTGGAACTCTCTATTGAAGGGATGGACGGGGAGCTTTCAGATGAATTACCTGCAGATGAGGAAGGAGAAGTCGTCGTAGCAATGGAAGAGCTTGACGATTCTGAAGATTCCATCGAAGAGATTAACATTCCAGAAATGGATCTTCCGGAAGATACAGATGACATTGAGTTAGTGTCCCAAGATGATGAACTGACGGATGAAGGCGAGCTTGCGAGCGTATCACAGGATGATGAGGTCGATTTTTCTACTACCGATGAGGGTGTTGATGTGGAAATAGATTTTCACAGCGATCCCATGCCCGAGCCCACTGAACTTGATGAGCCACAGCCTGTTTTCAGCGCCTTTGACGAAGACGAGGTAGATGAAGAAAGTCTTACAGTTAGTGAGTTGGAAAAGAGACGTTCGGATCAACTTGACATAGAGCTGGAAGAAATAGCCGCTGCCGGATCCGAGGAGGCATCCTCTACAATACAAGAGATGATCGGTTTTCGGCAGGTTATGAAAGCAAAGTATGACATACCTGAAGAGGATCTGGAAGTCGACGATCTGGCAGATGGTGTTACCGATGAGATTGGAGAAGATGAAGACCTGTTTTCTGAAGTAGAAGGCAGCTTCCCGGATGAGGAGGAAGCCGGAGATCTTCTGGATGAAGAAATGGATCTTATGCCTGAATTGTCAGAAGATGATACCCCGGGCGAGCCTGAAGACTTTGCGGATGACAACACTGAATTGGAAGAGCCGACACTGATGACGGAACTTCCTGAAGAAGAGGATTCTCTGTCGGATACCATGGAAGAAAGTGAAAATAGTATTCTTGCTGAGTTACCTGACAGTGATGATCAAGACGATTTCAGTCCGCTTCCTAAAGAATTCTCAGATGAAGACGATGCCACCTTGCTGGCTGAGCTGCCGGAGGAAGACACCGAAAGTGAAATCAGCCCATTGATCGAAGAAGCTGACGAAGAGGATGCTTTGCTGGCTGAATTGCCTGATGAAGAAGGTGAAACAGATGATCTGTTCATGGAGGAGGCATCCGAAGATGAACTTTCACTGGTGGAAGAGATACCTGAGCCCTCAGAATCACAATTAATGGATGATACTGTTGACGATCTGGATATCCCGGACAGTCCCGGGGATTTATTGCTGGATGTCGATGAATCCAACGCTGAGGAGACAGACAACCTCGATCTGCTAACGGATGAAATCGATGACGAGACGGAAGAAGATGATCTGGCACTACTCAGCGATGAAGTCGACACTTCGGATGTGGAAGACGAGCAGTTGGATGACATCGATCTCTTATCTGACATGGATGACGAGGAGCCTGTTATTGAAGTTGAAACCGAAAACAGCGTATTTGAAGAATCAGCCAGTCCCGTTATCGATGACACCGATGATGACATGTTCACCGAACCTTCCGATCTGCCAATGGCAGAGGCGCTTGATGATGATATGTCAGGTGATGATGACATCTTTGCCAGTTCAGACGATGATGCAGACGCTCTGATGGAACCGACGCATCTTTCGGATAGTGAACAAACCGACCTGCTTTCCATCGATGAAGACGATTCCTTAGAACTTGATGGACCAATGGAGGAAATAGAGCTGATATCAGATGATACATCAGAAGAAGATGAAGACAACCTGTTTCAAGCCGATGATGAAACAGATGAGGATATGGAGACCCTGGCAATTGATGAAGACGATTCTTTAGATGATACTACACTGGAAATGCCTGAAGAGCTTGTATCAGAGACTGAAGCTGAATTCGATGCAACAGCATCCACTTCGATGGATGATATCGATTTCCTGCCCATGGACGAAGAATCAGATGAAGATGATGTCGAATTGGAAGTAGAAATCGATGACACCGCCACAACAGACGAAAACACTGAATTCACTGCTGAAACTTCAGAGGCCGATCATTCTGTTGATGATATAGATTTCCTGCCCGTCGACGAAGAAGAAGCATCCCTTCTGAAAGATGAAGAACAAATCGAAGATATCCCACTAGTCGCATTGTCTGAAGAATCAGAAGAAACTTCTGAAGAAGACACAATGTCTGACATCGACTTTATGCCGACTGATACTGTGGAAGAGCTTCCGGAAATGGATGAAATAGAAACTACTGCAGAAAAGAATTCCATAACCGAAGAAGATGAGGTCACCATTGAAGTGCCTCAGGAAACCTTTGAAATGGGGGACTTTAATATTGGAGATATCACCAGCGACGATGAAAATGATGTTACCTTAAATGATGAAGTATCTGATGAAGAAGGCGAGGATATGGATCTGATGTCCGGTATCGAAACTGTCAACGCAGACGAAGAGTCCGATTTCGATGAAGCGACAGACGAAGAAGAGTCATATGATGATATTGAATTGCCGACAATGGATGAAGACCTTCCTGACCTGCCTCCAATAAGTACCGACGATGAAGATTTTGAAGAAGAAAGTATCGAAGAATACGCAGATCCGATGTCCGATAAGAGCGATATCCAGCTTATGCAGGAACAAAGCGATTTCGACGATTTTGATAGTGAAAAAGAAATTATTGGGCTGACGGAAGAAGCTACAGCCTCAGCAGGAGACATTTCCGAATCAGATGTTGAGGAAGTCAAACAACAAGCCCAGAAAGCTGCAGCTTCACTTACTCCTGAATTCCGCAAAAAACTCAGTGAAATGATTGAAGGTGTTGTTTCTGAAACCGTCCATAATACCCTTCAAGAAAAGCTGCCCGGATTAGTCGACAAGTTAGTTGACGAAGAGATGGAGGAGTAGAGTTAAGTTACGCATGAGTCTCCTTCAACGATTTCGGCAAATAGAGCTTCGTCCAACTCCCTATCTTTTGCTGCTTACCCTTGCATTGACGACGATTGGCATCGTAATGATCTATTCGTCGAGCTTTTTCTATGCAGAAAGATTTTATGGCAGTCCCTATTTCTTCATTGTACGACAAATCATTGCATTGATTGTAGGAATAGTTGCCATCCTCTTTTCTATTCGTTTTCCCTATCAGCGTTATCAGAAACTAGTCCCCTACCTGATGGCTATTACGCTGTTAGTGATGATTCTTGTCTTGATCCCCGGGATTGGCAAACAGGTGGGAAATGCCCGCAGATGGATTCGTTTTTTTATTTTCGGGTTTCAGCCTTCGGAACTGTTAAAATTTACCTTGATTATCTGGGTTGCCGGATTTTTGGTCCGCAGAAAAGATGTTATGGGTCATTTTTCCAAGGGGTTTTTACCGGGACTGATAGTACTTGGTATTTTCAGTTTTTTGCTCTTGTTACAACCGGATTTTGGAACAGCAGTTCTAATCAGTATGACCTTGTTATTGATGATTTTTGTTGCCGGTGCCAAACCATTTTATATGATCGGTAGTCTTGCTGCATTATCTGCTATAGGCTCATACCTGGTTGTTTCGGCCGATTATCGCATGCGACGCATAACCGGATTTTTGAACCCATGGGATGATCCTTTAGATTCCGGATATCAGCTGATTCGATCGTTAACCGCCTTCGGGACAGGGGGTATAGCCGGCCAGGGACTTGGTGATTCCAAACAAAAACTGTTCTTTCTGCCAGAAAGTCACACCGATTTCATTTTCGCCATTCTTGCCGAAGAAACAGGACTCATAGGCGTTATGCTGGTCTTGCTATTGCTGGTTTTGCTTCTGCTGAAAGGATTTGATATTTCGCTAAAATGCCGGGATGATTTTGGCAGAAACCTTTCCTTCGGTATTACTTCACTTTTGTTTCTTCAAAGTGTTTTTCATATCGGTGTGGTCATGGGTCTGTTGCCTACCAAGGGAATTCCACTGCCGTTTATCAGCTACGGCGGTAGCTCCTTAATATTAAGTATGTTTTTGGTTGGTATCCTGATCAACATTGCAAAAAACGAGGTCGAGGAAAACGGATAATGAAACCCTCCAGGCAGAAGTTGCGAATCCTTATAGCTGGTGGAGGTACTGGCGGTCACCTGTTTCCCGGAATTTCGATTGCAGAAGAATTTAAGGATCAAAAACAATGTGACATCAGGTTTGTCGGGACAAAAAGAGGATTGGAGTACAAAATCCTGCCTAAAACTCCGTTTCATCTATACACAATTCCTATATCCGGATTGTACCGGGTAGGATTCAAAAAGAAGTTGCTGACCCTGCTCAAGCTGCCATTCGCTATTTTCAAATCTATCGCTGTCTTATTAATATTCCGCCCGCACCTCGTGATCGGCATTGGCGGATATGCTTCAGGCCCTGTTTTGGCAGTGGCCATTGTGTTAAGAAAGAAAACCATAATTCAGGAGCAAAACGCTTTCCCGGGGATGACCAACCGAATTTTGGGGAAATACGTTGATCTAGCCTTTGTTCCGTTTGAAAACGTAAAACAGCACTTTCGTCATGCCGTTGTGGTCGGCAATCCAATCCGTGAGGCAATTAAAAAATCTGCTCCTTTCACTCATACAACCCCCCCTGAAAGAACCGTGATTTCAATTATCGGTGGCAGTCAGGGCGCTCATGTCATCAACAAGGGAGTTGCCGGCATGCTGGCAGCCTTAGCACAATCCGAACTGAATGTTAAGATCATCCATCAAACCGGCAAAGGAGATTACCTTTGGTTAAAAGAGGAATACAACAATAACCAAGACCTTGAAGCTAATGTACTGGAATTTGTAGACGATATGGTGGAGTTTTATAGGCAAAGCCACTTAATCATTTCCAGAGCCGGAGCCTCTACAATTAACGAAATTATCGCCATGGGAAAAGCTTCGATCCTTATTCCCATTGCCGTTTCCAGTGGCGACCATCAGAGGGAAAATGCGAAAGTCATGACAGAAGCAAACGCTTCAATTATGATTGAAGAGAAGAATTTAACCCCGGAACGATTGTTAGAAGCAATCACACATCTGGTTCAAAAACCGGAGTCGCTTATTGAAATGGGGAATAGTGCACGAGGTCTTTATGGCGGGGATGCAGCACAGAAAATTGTATCCTCTGCTCAAAAGCAATTCAATCTGCCATAGGCGCGGCACCCCTCAAACTAGCTTTTGGAGAAAGCCCGAAGAAAGAGAGGTTCAGGCTTCTTAAATTAATATTATCTATTCCGCGGGTTTTTCAGCAGGGGGAGCGGGTTCTTGCTCGGTCTCTACGGATTGAGTTTGAACTTCTTCTTCAGTTATCGATTCAACAACGGAAGATCTTGCCTTACTCGACGTATCGTAAGTCAACAGGAAGGAAGTAAGCATGAATGCAACAGCCATGGCTGTTGTGAATTTACCGATAAAAGTCGATTGCCCTCTCATGGTTTGTGCCTGACCTGCGCCACCAAACATAGCACCAGCTTCCGCTCCGCGACCCACCTGCAGTAAAACAATAAAGATAATAACGATGCAAACAATGACATGAAAAGTAATTAGTAACGTGTTCATCTGATCCTGCTAGTTGTACGCTAAAATAATATTCGAAAAATCTTCCGCTTTTAAACTGGCACCACCCACCAATAAGCCGTCAATACTGTCTTTTCCAAGTAGCTCTGCAGCATTGGATGGCTTGGCACTTCCTCCGTATAAGATACTGATTCCTTCAGCCATAGCCGGACCGGCAAGTTCCGATATTGTCTTTCTGATAAACTGGTGGATTTTATCTGCCTGGTCCGGAGTTGCCGTTTTACCGGTTCCAATTGCCCAGACAGGTTCATAAGCGAAAACAAGATGCAACCAGGAAGTTTGATCCAAAGCTTGAAAAACCGATTCAACCTGCGTCTTTATTTTATCAAAATGAGTACCCGCCTCCCTTTCTGCAAGAGATTCACCGACACATATAATCGGCGTAATCCTCATTTTTACCAAAGCATTGGTTTTAAGTCCAACCAATTCGTTTGATTCACCAAAGATTTCTCGCCTCTCGGAATGTCCAACCAGACAATATGAACACCCAAGGGTTTTTAGCAGTTCCGGAGAAGTTTCCCCGGTAAATGCTCCAGCCATTTTATGCCAACAGTTTTGAGCACCATACATGATTGTGGAGTCCATAACCCATTCCCTGGCAAATGGGATCAGGGCGGTGGGGGGAATAATAACCACTTCCAGATCCGATTTGCTTTCCGTACCGGCAACCAACGAATCCACCAGGAGTTCTCCGGATTCAGGTTGTAAATTCATTTTCCAGTTACCGGCAATAATTGTTCGTCGTGCCATTTTATCCTTTGTCTGCTAATGCTTCTAAACCGGGAAGAGGTTTTCCTTCCAAGAACTTCAATGATGCCCCTCCTCCCGTTGAAATATGTGACATTAAATGCCCCAGGTTTGCCTTGTTTACTGCTGCAACAGAATCCCCACCTCCAACTACGGTGACAGCATTACTTTCAGACAACCCTTTGGCAATTTCAAATGTCCCTTTTTGAAAATTAGACATCTCAAAAACACCCATGGGTCCGTTCCAAAAAACCGTTTTAGCCGAACTCAACGCTTTTAGATAGTTTTCTACGGTTTTAGGACCGATATCCAAGCCCATCATTTCGTCCGGTATGTTATCCTCAACGATCGATACCGGGCACTCATTATCAAACTTTTCAGCGACAACATGATCGACAGGCAGATGGATCTTTTTGTTCAGCTTTTCTGCCTTTTCAAACATACTTTCCACGATATCCAAATGCTCTTGATCCAGTATGGATTGACCAATGTTTTTGCCAAGAACCTTTAAGAAAGTATAAGCCATCCCACCGCCAATGAGCACATTTTCCACCCTATCCAGAAGATTGGTAATGACGCCTATCTTATCCTTTACCTTTGCTCCTCCAATAACAGCACAATACGGCTGTTCGGGCTTGGAAGCCAATTTACCTAAAAATTCAAGTTCTTTGTTGATCAAGTAACCGCACGCGGCATTGTCAAAATACTTTGCGATTCCCTCGGTGGATGCATGGGCTCGATGGGCTGTTCCGAAAGCATCGTTAACGTATAGATCCACCAGGGAAGCCAGATCCTTTGAAAACTGAGAATCGTTTTTTTCTTCTTCAGGAAAAAAGCGAATATTTTCCATCAGCAGACAATCACCGGGGTTCAGGCAGTCAATGGCCGTTTGAGCAACAGTTCCTATCACTGTTGGTGAAAAAACAATTTTCTTTTCAAGGGTTTTTTCAAGGCATTCTGCCACAGGTCTCAGGGAGAGACTATCAGATGCTTTTCCTTTTGGTCTCCCAAGGTGTGAAACCAGTATCAATCTTGCTCCATTGGAAAGCAGATAATTGATTGTCGGAAGAGCAGCTTTGATGCGGCTATCATCGGTCACTAACCGATTTTCATCAAGGGGTACGTTAAAATCCACCCGCAAAAAAACTCTTTTTCTTTTAACGTCAAGATCTTCAATCGTAAGTTTTTGCATGTTAATAAACTCCTTGTAGGGAGAGTAAGTATCTCCCGTCATCTGACCGGAGTCCTTAGTTAAATAATATTCTTTGCCTTTCCCCCTATGCTTGTCAAGGAAATTGCCCGAATCCATTCGCCTTTGTTGGTTTCTTTATTTCAAACGGCTTCGTGTCAATTCATCAAAATAGTAAGGGATATCGTAAGTAAAATTTCGCAAGTGGCGGCGTAACAAATCCAATGCGGCAACTCCTGTAAAAACCAGAAATTCCTCATAATCTCTGGTAATTAGGTATTCCCTGCTAATCAGATTTTTTGAGGTACCACAGGTTACTATCAGCTTTTTCCCCCGGCTCCCGGCTGTTTCTTCTTCAACCGGTTCTATCGGACTGGTCGCCAACACATAATCTGTTCCGGTTTTTGCCAAATACGAAGCCGCCAAATCCTCATGCTGCTCAATTGAAAATGATTGTTTCGGTACCATTAAGCATTCATCGAGTTCCAAAATGTCTTTTAATTCCATTGGATTGTTATAGAAAAAACTGTTTTTCAGCATGCTGGTATCTTCCGCAACTGAATTTAGCAGAGAACATAATTGACCTGCCGAACTGCTTTCCAAGACGCTTAAAGTGCTATTACATTTAGACAGCAAATGGATAATAACCTCCTGAATGGATTCACCTTCACTGACAACCTGATCATTGAATAAATTTTTGATTTTGTTTTCGGTTAATCGTAGTGCTTCAAATGCCGATTCATTCCTGATGGAAAGCTTAACCTCGACGGTGGCTGTACTTGCTCTAAAGCCAAGTTCAATTTGGTCCCAGGTTTCTTCCGGAAACTGTTGATCGATCAGTTGCTGGATTCTCGATTCACCTGTGCCGATGATTTTCAGTTTTTTTGTTACCAATGCCGGATTCACCGGAAAACTGGATACGATATCGGGAAGAATGGTTTCCTTCAGCATTGTCTTCATTTCCCTAGGGACTCCGGGAGTAAAATAAAACACTCCCCGATTAAGCTGAACTTTGAAGCCGACTGCAAGCCCAACCGGATTAGGAATAATATCGACGCCTTCCGGCAGCATTGCCTGTTTTTTTAAATGTTTAAAATATTTCTCGCTGTCCTTGGAGAATGATCGTCCGTATCTACGTTTAATATTCTCCACTGCTGCCTCATTTTCAACCAACCGTCGATTGGTCAGAACCGATACAGCCTCAGCCGTAAGATCATCTACTGTAGATCCCAAACCACCATTGACGACAATCACGTCAAATGCTTTGGATAGCGATTTCAGAGTATCAACGATTGTCTGCAAGTCATCCCCTATGACCAGTTTTCTGTCTATCTTAATTCCGGCGGGTAAAAATTCTCTGGCGATAAACGTCGAATTGGTATCTATGATGTCTCCTGAAAGAATCTCGTTACCCGTTAACAGTAACGCAGCTCGAATATCGGGTTTACAGCATTTCATAATTCTTTTAATTTGTTTTGAGTATATGGGCATTAAAGCTGCTCTTTAAGCAGTATCAAAGATATTAGTTAGTTACCGTAATTTAACAGAATACCTGCTATCGTTTAGTTATCGCAATGATTTTTAAGAACACTTCAATTCAAATCCCCCGGAATTTGATATTTATCAGCAATTAGTAGCGGCTGGCAGCTCATTTTATTTTAATCAAATAGATCATGGAACATAAGCTCAAACTTGGCATCATCGAAGTATTGAACGTCCTGCCAGTTCACTACGGCATATTGCGAAATATTGTAACCGCACCCTGTGAAATCGTCAGGGGAAAGGTTACTGAATTGAATAATGCCTTGGCTCAAGGCGATATCGACATTTCTGTGGTTTCCTCCTTTGAATATGCCAGGAATTTTCATCTGTATTATGTCTTCCCAAACCTTTCCGTAGGTGCTGATGGACCCGTCAAGTCAATTTACCTGTTTTTAAAAAAGCCCTTGGAAGAACTTGACAATGATACCATTAAACTTACTGCATTTTCTCTGACTTCTGTTCATCTTATCAGATACATCTTACAGGATTATAACGTTAAATTTACCCAAAAGCCGACGGAAGATGTTAGCGGTGAACTTTTAATCGCCGATGAAGCCATTCGAAGATATTACTCAAGGCAGGACCCCTATGTGTACGATCTTTCGGAGCTTTGGAATATAAAAACCGGTTTGCCTTTTGTGTTTGCTTTGTGGATCTGCAGACGAGATGTTTTTGACCGCTATCCGGAGCAGGTACTTGAGACCTATAACGCTCTCATCGAATCAAAAAACCGATCAAAAGATCTATACGGGCAAATGGCTTTGGAAGGATATGAGGGTATATTCCCGAATGCCCATAGTTGCGAAGATTACCTGAAAAATATTCATTATGAATTGTCTGAAAAATACCAGGGAGGATTCCTATATTTTCAACAAAAATTGTTATTGCTTGGTAAATTGAAACAAATTGCGCCCATAGAGTTTATACCGTTGGATTAAAAGCGGAATTCGGTTCCTTTATCTTTCTGCTTTCAATGGCGAAAACAAACCTGAGCCTAAACCTAAAAGAGTCATATAATCAGAAATTTACAGAAAAACATAGACATTTCCCAGCTCTCAACATATAATGGTTTGTTTATAATAAATTTCTAATTTTTGCTTAAGACCCCCCAATATATCATTCCACGGTTATCCAAAAATGAAAGACCTCAATTTAACCAGAAATATCGGGATTTCTGCCCATATCGACAGCGGTAAAACCACACTGACAGAAAGAATACTTTACTATGCCGGTGTCATTCATAAAATCGAAGAAGTTCGCGGGGGCGGTTCTGGCGCTACCATGGACTACATGGAATTGGAAAAAGAGAAAGGGATCACCATCACTTCTGCAGCCACAACTGTTTATTGGCATAAGAACAAAATCAACATTATCGATACACCGGGACATGTTGATTTTACCGTTGAAGTAGAACGAGCGCTGCGAGTACTGGATGGCGCCATTATGATTTTATGCGCAGTGGCGGGAGTTCAGTCTCAATCAATAACTGTGGACAGACAGATGAAACGCTATCGTGTTCCGCGGCTGGTCTACATCAACAAAATGGACAGGACAGGTTCTGATCCCTTCAAGGCAATCGAAGATTTACGAGAAAAACTGGGTCACAATGCGGTGGCTATGCAGATTCCTATCGGCAAGGAAGATGGTTTTGAAGGAGTCGTTGATCTGATAACCATGAAGGCTCTCTATAACGACGGAAAAAAAGGCGAACAGATCATTGAAAAAGAAATTCCGGCTGAACTCCTCGATTTCGCAATGGAAAAAAGAGCTGAAATGCTTGAAGCCGTCTCCATGTTTAATGACCAGCTGATGGAAGATCTGCTGGAGGAGCGTGAAGTCAGTGAAGAATTGATCCACGAAGCCGTATTAGCGGGTGTGAACAGTCTGGAATTGACCCCGGTGTATATGGGTTCTGCTTTTAAGAATAAAGCCGTACAACCTTTACTGGATGCAACCTGTCGTTATTTGCCATCCCCGGTTACAGCCGACCCGACTATTGCCAGGGAAGTGAACAACGAAACCAATACTATCACTCTCGAACCTGATAAAGACAAGCCCTTGGTTTGTATGGCATTCAAAATTACCGATGAGCAATTCGGTCAGTTAACTCATATTCGCATTTACCAGGGCACCATTCAAAAAGGAATGAACATATATAATTCCCGCACTGGAAAAAAACTCAGGGTCGGGCGTCTGGTCCGTATGCATTCCGATGACAGGGAAAACATCGAATCAGCATTCGCCGGAGATATTATTGCCATGATCGGAGTTGATTGTGCATCTGGTGATACTTTCTGTAGCGAAGGAGTCAATCTCAGTTTAGAGTCGATGTATGTTGCACAACCAGTAATATCGCTGGCAGTAAACTGCACCGACAATGCGGCTGTCGACAGAATGTCCAAAGCCCTGGCTCGCTTCATGAAAGAAGATCCTACCTTTCATGTAAAAACAGATGAGGAATCCGGGGAAACAGTGATCTCAGGTATGGGTGAACTGCATCTTGATATTTATATCGAACGGATGATGCGTGAGTACAAGGTTCCTATTGAAGTTGGAGCACCACAGGTTTCCTATCGGGAGGCAATTTCACGTTCCTCTTCATACGACTATACTCATAAAAAACAAACAGGTGGATCGGGACAATATGCGTGTGTAATTGGAAACATTGAACCTCTTAATTATGATGATCCTGAAGCTGATTCATTTGAATTTGTGAATTTGGTTAAGGGGGGAAATATTCCTTCGGAATACATCAGTGCATGTGAAGCTGGTTTCAAAGATGTTATGTCGGAAGGACCTCTGGCAGCTTTTCCCATGGTAGGGATCAAGGTAAATCTTTTGGATGGAAAATACCACGATGTTGATTCCAGTGATATGGCTTTTCGTGTTTGCTCTCGACAAGCAATGAAAGAGGCTATTTTAAAGGCCGGATCGCAATTGTTGGAACCGGTTATGAAAGTGGAAGTGGAAACACCATCAGAGTTTCAAGGTGCTATTATCGGTGATTTAAGCTCCAGAAGGGGTGTTATCGGAAAGACCGACGTCAGGGATGATATTACGGTTATTACGGTAACAGTGCCGCTTTCTGAGATGTTTGGTTATTCCACAACCATGAGATCGCTGACTCAAGGTAAGGCCACCTATTCCATGGAATTCGATAGCTACACAGTTTGTCCTAAGCATATCCAGGAAGAGGTAATCGAGGCCAGAAAAGAAAAATTAAAGTCAGATAAATAAGGTAGGACCGGCAGGCTCCTGGCCTGTCGGTTATTATGCTAAATATTGCAACAAACCATGCCAAAGATCCTCATCAACGGGGTCCAAAAACATACAGCCTATCCTGAGTTGATCATCTTCGGTTTTTATTACTCCTCGAATTTCCATCTGCAATTCCATTAATACCAAATCCGGATTGGAAGGATCGGTTATTCCTGCGCTGATCATCTGCCCAACAGTAAACTGTTCCTGGGAAAGAAAGCTCAATCCGCCCTGTGAATAGTCATTTAGTGGAAAGGTATATTGTTTATCCTGGTCAATCACAGTGATATTACCATGAGCTTTCACTCTTTCAAACTCTCTCATGGATTGAAATCCAGCCCCCTGTTTATCAGCCAGCGACCTATTACCTTCAGGAATTGCCAAATCCACACTATCTGCGCCGGTTAACTCCTCATCCACAACAAACGTCACTAATACCTGGGCTGAATCCGGAATGTTTTCCGGTAAGGGATTGCGTAGGGTTATTTTACCGTTTTCATAGATTCCGTGTAAGCTGTGCATATGATATCTTCCTCGTTTTTGTATCAATCGACGTTTTATACTGGCTGCATAGAACAAGACAGAAGTGGTAAATGATCCAGATAAAAGGTTAATATTTTAATGAAGCAATTTCAACTCTCTAATCCCAATGCGTACACCAATGTCGTAAACAGTTGATCAAGAAAAACAGTCCGGCCTCTACCTTTATATCTTGTTGCCATGGGCATTGAAAGCATCCATATTTTCTTTTTTTGCAACCAATAATGCGGCTTTGAGAATTTCTCCAGTGGAAAATGTTACTTCCTTTTCTTCATATGCTAGCACACGTAGGGATAAAAACGAGTGAACAAGCTCATTTGGTTTCAAATAACGATCAACCTTTTGAGGGTCGAATGCTGCGCCTGTAAGACGTGGGTCCATGAAAGTTTGAAAGATGAGGAGACCTGAATCTCTCAATCCGCTTTTAATCCGGGGAAACAAGCGTCTATCTAAAAAATTAATATTGACAATGAGGTCATATCTATCTTCCAAAATCTTATAATCATCGAGATCTGCCTGAATCGTATTAACCGCAGGATTTTTTTGATTTATCGATTTCAATCCAACAGAAGAGATATCGACCGCATCAACCTGAAATCCGTTTTCGGCCAGAAAACATGAGTTTCTGCCACTTCCGGCAGCAATATCAAGAGCTATACCCTTTTTGCTGAATGTGTGGAATGCAACCACAGCATCGTGAGGCTCCGTCGGATATTTACCGGAAGAATACCGACGGTTCCATTTTATCTCATCGGATTTCATAAACTATGGGAATAAGGTTTTTTAGGCAATTGTTCCAAAAAGAATACGGTTTTCTATCGATTATGGCAAAGATTCGGATCGATCAGAAAAAGTAGACGGCTATCTTGAAAGATCGGCTTTTTGGAAGTGAAAGATTTCCTATTGCTGAAACGTAATTAGACGATAATCAAATGGGCGGGAAGAGTTGGATTAACTTTGACACTGGAAGCAAATTTCTGAAGAAAAAATCTGCCCCCCGGCAATGTTAACCTTATTGATGTTTCATAGTTCTCTTGGCAACGCTTTTGATGATGGCGGTCGTTATTGTGACACCTCTTTCTTTCATCTGACGCAAAATTTCATTTACCCGCCTCTCATGGCTACCCGCGTAACAGTAATGCCTTGCCCAATTGTTACACATCTCAAATGATTCCAAACAGATCGGTGGATCTTCAGGTCCTCTTTGTGGCGGTGGACTTGACCTTGGCACCTGTCGGGGAGGACATTGAGCAAAAGCTGATCCTGCAAAAAAGAAAAGAGTGATGGTAGTGAGAATAAGGCCTTTCATTGCTTCTCTCCGTGTTTTTATTTCCTTATTGGCATTTGTATTTTAGATGCTAATAAATGCAAAGAATTTGCCACTCGATTTTTCAAGAAACCTGTTAGCTCATCATCACTTGTAAATAAAAGAATGACAGGCTTTTGGTTGAAAAATAACTCATCGGTTTTCTTCAAACACGGTCTCAAAATTCAGTTTAAGGAATGAATTTATTAATTTATAATAGCATTTAAAAGATATAGAAAACCAATAAGTTAACATTATTCTTTGAACAAAATGTCCGGATCAAAACTGATTTCCAATCCCACAATTGATGATTTGGTAAACTCTGCTCTTGAAAGGAAGGTATTTCCCTGTCTGGAAATATTAGTTGGTAGAGGAGAAAGAGTTGAATATCACGAAGCGTATGGTAGGCCTGATCCGGACGAACCGGAAAAGAGGCTGAAAAAAAAATCATTGTTTGATCTTGCCTCTCTCACCAAACCATTGGCTACTGCGCTTGCTGTCTTGCATCTGGTGCATAATCGGCAGTTGGCATTGGACGACTATCTACATAAATTTTTCCCTGAATTCTCCCAAGACAAAAAAAAGTTAGTGACCATCAGACACCTGCTTTCTCATACTTCCGGCCTGCCGGACTGGATAGCCTTGTTTGAGCCCAATTTTAATACTGATGAAGGCTGGCAGAAACTGCTTCAGATCCAATTGAGTCACGAACCGGATCACAAGATGGAATACAGTTGTCTTGGATACATTATCCTTGGCGAACTTGTTCGGCTAGTTTCCGGCACCTCTTTGAATGAGTATTGCCGAAGTCAGATTTTCAAGCCCTTACATTTGGATCATCTGTTGTTTAATCCTCTTTCGGAAACGGCGTTGCCTGACATCATCCCAACCAGATATTGCCCTATAAGAAATACAAATCTCAAAGGCCGGGTTCATGATGAGAATGCCGCCCTATTCTATGGGGAAGGTGGAAATTCCGGTTTGTTTGGAACCGCGTCTGATATTCATACACTAAGTTCGATGCTCCTTAGTGAAAGTGATACCGATTTGCATGACATCATCCCAAGAAGGCTGTTAAAAGAGATGTTTCGCAATCAAAACCAACCTTCGCTATCGCCAAGATCGATCGGTTGGGACTTTAAATCCGGTAAAGCGGATTATTGGAGTTGTAGTCAAAAAATGCCGGAAGGTAGTATCGGACATCTTGGTTTTACCGGCACCTCGCTCTGGATGGATCCTTCATCAAAACTGATTATCATTTTATTATCAAACAGAGTACTTATATCCAGGGAAAGCAATATACCGCAAATGAGAGAATTTCGGCCTCAAATGCACGAGTTACTACTCTCAATATTCTTATGAATCACTCTTTATTGAAATCCTCAAGAATTGGAATGAGCACTCCGGGAGCCATTTTTGAGACGGTTAGGAGCACGTATAACCGGCCTTCGTTAATGCTCAGGGATATTTTCTGCCGGATCATTTACAAATGTTGGACGAAGCTCTAAGCTAGACCGTAAACCAGTGAGCCCGGATTATCAGCTCCAAAACACTTAAACTCGAATTTGTTTGTTTATCCCACGTGAATTCAGACATTGTTAAAAACCAGTTGGAAAATCTCGAAAAGTCCATTCGCTATCTTGTAAGAGACTCAGAATGGATTATGTTGGAACCTGTGGACAAAGATCTGTTGTCTGAATTTCACTACTTGGAAAAATATGTTCCTGAAACAAAACAACAAGTCAAACCATCGCAAATCACTCGTCCTCGTTCCATTAGCCCCAAAACACAGGAAGCACCGCAATTTGTTCCTGCTCAAACCATCCACTCACGGGCTGAAGTTAAATCAGCAATGCAGCCAAAAAAAACTGACATACCGGAATTAAATCCCATGGAAGCTACTAACCTGGATTCACTTAAACTGCGGTTAAAGGATTGTAATCGATGTAAACTGTGCGAAAATCGTACGACGGTTGTCTTTGGGCAGGGCAATCAACACGCAGATCTGGTGTTTATCGGAGAAGGACCGGGCGAGGAAGAGGATCGTACAGGCTTGGCTTTTGTTGGCAAAGCAGGAAAGCTGCTGACTCAGATGATTCACTCAATTGGATTAAACAGAGAATCGGTCTATATTTGCAACGTAGTAAAGTGCAGACCTCCGGGCAATCGCAACCCAAGCACAGATGAAATCACCACCTGCTATCCCTTTCTGACCAAACAAATCGAATTCCTAAAACCAAAATTGATAGTGACCCTGGGGAACGTCGCAACAAAGGCTATTGTACCTGGTGCACTGGGGATAATGAAAATGAGAGGGAGAATGATTGATCATCACGGAATTCCCTTGATGCCTACCTTCCATCCCTCTTATCTATTAAGAAATCCAAGTGCTCTAGCAAATGTCTGGACAGATATGAGAAAAATCAGACAGGCATTTCACCAACAAGCCTCTAGCAACCAAACATAGCTCCAGTTGGCGGCATTTCGTTCGGTATACTTCCGCTTCGCTCATATCCCTCTGTTTCATCAATGATTTTAGTGATTTTACCTCCTCTACGCAAATAATCTTTGACTGCTTCATTTAAAAAATCACGTTTGGGATTGAATGCCTTGGATTGTTTCTTTTTTCGTTTACCCGTTAAAGTTCGTCCCATGTTAACCTCCGTATTCAAAGACGACTATTATTATTCACACATAAAAACAACCGGAATCCTATCCAATCGTTTTTACTGTTTTAATCAAGCTTGATCGTAATGATTTGGGTTTCCAAATCTAAATTAAGGATACCCTTCTGCCATCTCCATACCATTCAAATTTCTAAACCATCTTTTAGTTTCCATTCTTTCGATAATCAGCTTCACATCATCTTTATATTCAACATATTAGTTCTTCTTTTGGTTTTTTTAATCCAACACTTACAGAAAAAACTGATTCTTCAAAAATGTCATGTCTGTCAAAAGCCCATTTGATTTGGAATCAGGAAGAGATAATACGTTTACTAATTTTTTAATGCTCTGTTAAAATAGAATTTCGTCGTTTGAAAAACGAAACAATGAAATGCTCTGAAAAATTGAAAATTTCGACCAAGTTGTCGAAAATGGTCAGAACAAAAAACATACAAAGTAAATCAACACCTGTTAAACTGATAAACGACTCCATTCATTCTAATATAGCAAATAATATCAACCATTAAGAGGCATATGCTGGAAGATAAAAACAATCCTGATATCAAAACAGGACAGGTTATTGAAGGTTTCAAAGTAATCCGCATTGATCAGCTTCCCCACTTGAATAACATCATGTATCAATTGGAGCATGAAGAAACTGGTGCTGTGATGGTCCATCTCAGTAATGATGATGACAACAATTGTTTCAGTGTTGCTTTTAAAACCACTCCTAAAGATTCCACCGGTGTTGCCCATATTCTGGAACACACAGCATTATGCGGGTCTGAAAGATTCCCGGTTCGTGATCCTTTTTTTTCTATGATTCGCAGGAGTATGAAAACGTTTATGAATGCTTTTACGGCAAGCGATTGGACCATGTACCCGTTTTCCACCCAGAATGAAAAGGACTTTTTTAATTTGATGAGTGTATATTTGGACGCAGCGTTTTTCCCAATCCTTTCAAAGGAGAGCTTTAAACAGGAAGGACACAGACTTGAATTTTCCAATTCAGAATCAACTGATTCTCCACTGACTATTCAAGGAATTGTTTACAGCGAGATGAAAGGCGCCATGTCATCACAAAGCTCGGTGATGCATGATTGCACAAGCCGGTCTCTTTTCCCGACAATTACCTATAAATATAACTCCGGAGGTGATCCTCAGGAAATTATCAATCTTACTCACCAGCAGTTAAAAGAGTTTCACAAATTTCATTATCATCCGAGCAACGCCTATTTTTATACCTACGGAACCATTCCTTTATCAAAAAGCCTGGAGACCATTAATCGCGGGGTTTTAAGCCGATTTAAAAAAATCGATGTGAAAACAGCTGTTCCTGACGAAAAACGATATGACAAACCAAAAGAGTTCTCTTACACATATCCATTAAATCAACAGGATGACGATGGTAAACGGTGTCAGGTAGCCCTTGCCTGGCTGACTTGTAAAATTGATGACCCGTTAGAAGTTTTGTCTCTGCAAATCATTAACTTGATCTTACTGGGTCATGCCGGTGCCCCTGTCAGGAAAAAGCTAATTGAATCCAAGCTTGGTAAATCACTCGCAGATACCACCGGTTTTGAAGATGAAATCAGGGAACCGTTTATATGCATTGGTCTGCAAGGCGTTGCAGAAAAAAATGCAGACCAAGTCGAAAAACTGATTATTGAAACCTTGAAAGAAGTCCTGAAAAAAGGTATTTCGCAAGATCAAATTGAATCTGCGATCCACCAGATTGAATTTGATACACGTGAGATTAGTGGCGGTCATTATCCCTATAGCCTGAATCTGCTCTTTCGATTCTTCGGTACCTGGATCCATGGCGGCGACCCTGTCACTGCCATCGATTTTGATAATACACTGGCTCAGCTGAAAGAAAAGATCACACAGGGACCTTTCCTGGAAGAGCAAATCAAAAAGCATCTGGTGGATAATCCCCACAGGGTTAAAATTGTTTTAAAACCCGATACTAACTTAGAAGCTGAACGAGGAATCCAGCTACAGAAAATGCTTGATGAAATGAAATCCAAAATGGATCAGGAACAAGCCAGTCAGCTTATATCTGACGCCAAAATGCTGGCTGACCTGCAGGACAGAAAAGAGGACCTGTCAATTCTTCCATCATTACAAATCAGTGATATCCCAAAAGATATTAAGTTTGTCGATCCCGCAAAAAAAGGCTTAAACGGATTGGATGTTACTTTTTATGAGCGACCGACCAACGGCATTGTCTATTATAATTGGTATTTCGCTATGGATGAGTTGCCGGAACGTGAACGGATCTGGCTACCCCTGTTGAGCAGTCTGCTGATGAATACCGGGGCTGGCGAATACTCGTACGAAACCATGGCTGAAAAGCTAAGTTTATACACAGGAGGATTTTCTGCATCTCCCGTCATCGAAGCACTGATTCACGAACCCAATTCTTATCGAGAGTATTTCTCGGTATCGAGCAAAGCGCTAAATAGAAATCAATCGCAGCTTTTTGACCTCGCAGGTTTGTTAATGGGCCCGCGAAAATTTGATGAGACAAGCCGTATTCAAGATTTAATCACACAAAGGACAAACAGTCTCATAAACTCTATCGTGCGAGTTGGTCACAACTACGCGCTTAGCCTGGCTACCAGAAATTACGGTAAAGGAGCCAGATACGAAGAGGTTTATAGCGGTGTTCATCAAATAAAGTTTATGAAATTCATTGCCGGCCTGGCTGGAACCGGGCTGGAGAAGTTGGTTCACCATTTACGTAATCTGCTTGGCCAGTTGCTCAACAAAGATAATCTATCGATGCTCGTCATAGGAGATCAGTTGGCTCTCAAGGAGTCGGAAAAACACATTCAAGAATTTGTTGATAAAATGGACTTACACTCTGAGCCCGGTAAAAGTGATTTCCCCAAAGAGTTAGTTGGTGACACGCTAAATACAATCGACACCGGCAAATCAGAGGAAGCATGGTTTACGACGACGCCTGTATCTTATGTCGCTAAATCATATAAAACCATACCTTATACACACGAAGACAGCGCAAAATTATATGTACTATCCAACCTTTTGAAATCGTGCTTTCTGCATGGTGAGATCAGAGAAAAAGGTGGAGCTTATGGTGCAATGTCAAGTTATAACGCTGATGAAGGTCTATTCAGTCTGCTGTCGTACAGAGATCCCAACCTGGGAAGAACTTTATCGGTTTACGATAAGTCGTTCGAGTGGTTGAAAGACGGAAGTTTTACGGATCAAGATGTTGAAGAAACAATCATACAGACTTGCAGCAATATGGATACCCCAGCTTCGCCGGCAGGCAAGGCTGTGGTTGAGTTTATTCATGAACGCAAGGGAAGATCCCGCACTGACCGGGAAAAATTTAGAGCCGGTGTTTTAGCTGCAACCAAGGAAGACTTGATCAGGATTGGTGAAAAACACCTTGCCTCATCTCCAACCACAGCGGCAGTGACCAGCGAGGCAATCGTCGAAAGTGATAAAAAAGATTATCCCGATTCACTGTTTGAGCCATATCCCATTTAGGAACTACAGACGCGGGCTTTGCTAGCTATTGTAATATTTGGCTATGATTTCCACAATCGTCCCGCGTTTTTGCTCTTCGTTTTTCAACATAATCACAAAAGGCTTCCATTCCTTCCTGCGAACTTGAATGAATCCTGCCAAGGTTTCTATATTCCTCAAAGTCCCGGATTTGGCCACAATATTCCAACGTCTGCCTGTTTGGGCCAAATCCCTGTATTTAGAGTTTCGAAGATGGGGTAGCAGATCTTTGTAACCGTTAAAATAATTCACAATTTTTAACATAGCCAGTAGCTCAAAACTGTTTTTCGTGGAAAGCCCGGACCCTTCCACCAAAGCAAAGTCGTTTTCGTTCAGCCCGATTTCCTTTGTTAAAAAATCAGCTAATATCTCTGCCCCCGTTGAAATAGAAACGCCTTCACCTTTTAACTCATAAGCCAACACCAACAATAGCTGATTTGCTATAAAATTATTGGATTCCTTCAGCATCTCCTTAGCAATCAATTCTAGGTTTTTTTTGGGGCTGAATGTATAAATCCGTTTTGCGTTTTTTGGAACGATCCCATGCTTAATCTTTTTAGAAAAAAAGACACCATATTCCTTGAAAATAGCCTGGGCAAGTTCAGCTGAGTACCTCATGCTCTCATTTGAATCCATTGCCACATTAAAGTGCTGATATCCAACCGGTAACCGCTTTGCCTTTTTTGCAACCAAGGATGTTAACGGGGTATATTCATTTACAACTTTAATTCTTCGATCTTGTTTTATTCTGACAGCAACTGTATTTTGATTAGTCGCCAATACGGAAGGCGGGGCGTCATAATAATGAGTCGTGCGTCGACGTCCATCAACGTTCAAATACTTGGAGAAGACTGATCCATCTATTATCAGATTGTTGAAGTCTTTTTCAAAAATCCTTTTTTTTCTTAGTGTTCTGGCAATGGTGTGCCAATTATTGGATGAAAGACTAGGATCTCCAAACCCTTTGACATAAAGATTCCTTTTTGAGTCGATATAAAACTCTGTTTTAAACCTGTATTTCGGTCCTAAATAGTGCAACACGGCCGCTGCTGTAACAATTTTTAGAACCGATGCCGGAATGTATTTACCGTTGTGAACGATATGTTCAGGGTTTAGTGAATCCCCAATGGCAACTCCACCGCTTTTTACGACAGCATTTAAAACGTTCTTAAGGTCAACTTCTTTATTTATCTTATTTACGGAAATGTTCGCCTGAAGCGGCTCGCTTTCGGAAAGATCATCCTTGACACTGTATATAAATGTATCCAAGCCGGTATAGCCCTTTTTCGGATGATAAATTGCTTTATTGTTTTGAATGCTTAGTTTTCCGTATGTGGGATGTCGAATTATCTTATAGTGTAGTTCTTCACTATCCGGATCTAAACTTTCCAGGCTAAAATGAGACTCTGTGTTTTCAAAGGCTTGTAAGGTTTTTGTCAGCGGTATAGGAGGATCGTTAATCGGTACTATCTCAATTTTTACACTGGCATGCCTGCTCTTCAATTTCCCATCCAGGGCATAGTAGGTAAAGCTATCCTGTCCATTATAGTTTTGAGCCGGAGTATAAGTTAGTTTGGGAATTTTGCCAGTTAATACTCCGTGTTTCGGATCATCCAAAATCTGGAAATGTAACTCATCTCCGTCAATATCATGTCCAGACAGATAAATGTCAGTGGGTCGGTCCTCAATCATTAGGACAGATAAATCTTTTGCTGTCGGTGGATCGTTAACCTTTAATATGGATATCTTGACTTCGGCTTTTTTGCCTGAATTTGACTTGGTCGAAACGTTGTAGGTGAGAGAGTCGTTTCCATTATAGTTTCTGGCGGGGGTATAGAAATACTTTCCTTCAATAACTTCAATACTTCCGTAACTTGGTTGGTCAAAAATTTTGAAGGATACGGGTCCGTCTCCTAAGCCTTTAGCTGCTAATGGCAGCTCGACAGGAGTATCCTCATTAGTTGTAATCTCTAAATCAACGGCTCTTAGGGTCAGTTGCCAGACAAAAAACGTATACCAGATTGCCAGGCAAAGTAACGCTGTACCCAACAGAACCTGATTCAGCTTGCTCATTTTTATCCCTAAAACGCAAAAAGCCCAGCAGGCACTCTGTCTTGCTGGGCTTTTTATTCTTAATCCGCGATAACCTTGGCAACGGCTTCAATGCCTGTGCACCATAGCTTTAGCGCAGGCTTTAGTACCTGTACGCTGTAGCCTTGGCGAAAGCGTATCCGGCGGCGTCCTACTCTCCCACACAGTCACCCGTGCAGTACCATCGGCGCTGAGGGACTT
>JANQGZ010000096.1:0-24447 GCA_028282825.1 SAR324 cluster bacterium | reverse complement strand
AACAACTGGAATGGCTGGCAAATCGAGTCAATAAGCTTAAAGAGTTAACTCAAAAAAACTGCCGGGAAAAAATCGAGAGCTTCACGCTATAAATTCAGCTTCAACGCTACCTACTTGTTGCAAGCGGCTGCAAGAATCAATACCAATTGCCTTAAGTCTTTCAGCCGGCTTCTTTCCTAATATTTGGTAAATCTTCCGGTTTTTCTTTCATCGAAACAATGTTTTAGAATTGATGGATACGATTACTTTCTCGACTTCCAAGCCGGTAACTTCAGCAGCATATGTCGGGCAGATTCCTTTGCAACTTCCGACGCCAATCCCTGGGTCTTGACAATAAACGAGGTCATGGAATCCAGCTTTTCCTCGAATGATTGCATAGTGCCATCGGGTCGGGCACAGTAACGACAATATTGTTTGTTCGTATCACCCCGGGCAAAGTCTTCAGGCTTTTCCATGGGCATACCGCAAGCGATACAAGTTTTTGTCATGAGTCCTCCTTTTTAATGTCGAACCAAATTCATGAAGTGGGTGATCAGTTCTTCCCCTTTCTCGCTTAAAACCGATCTACCCGGAGAGAACAGTTCGCGATTAGTCAAATAATAATGGACTAATCCGAGCCAGGTATTGAACAACAAATGAGCCGGAATAATTTTTATGATTCCCTCTCTCATCCCTTTTTCCGCAGATTTGGCAATATGAAAAGAAACCGCGGACTGGATTGAAAGCAGAATTTTCGCGGCTTGATCAGGCAATAATCTGCGTCCTTCAACCAGTGCTGCATAAAATGCTTCGTTTTGTTGCAATATGTTGAGATGGGTTTCCAAGACAATTTGCAATCCTTTGTTACTTTCCGTCGATTTATGAATTTGTTTCACCAGGGAGGAGCCAAACGCTTCGATGGTGTGAATCAACAGGGTCTCTTTATCGGAAAAATGAACAAAAACAGAGCCATGGGCGATATTTGCCCTGCTTGCTACCTCGTAAGTTTTCAAAGCATTGAGCCCTTGCTCTGCAATTAGTTCCCTGGTCACAGCTACAATGCGTAACCTGGTTTCACGCTTTTGTTGGAGCCTTTTGTTTGGCGGCTTTCTCATAAAACAGGATCACGAATTCATCATTTTTAACTGAGTGAGTAGTCATTGAGTCTTCACTCATTTAAAAACAGATCACCTGACCTGTCAAGTCCAAATGTTTCCGGGTCTTTTTTTCTCTTCCCCAACCCTAACCTTCCAACGGGTAAACTGATATTCGCTATGGCACAATTCCTGATTATAATAGGGTAGGGCCAATATCATCTCTCAAAAAAATATCCATCATATCAATATAATAAAGACTTATCGCATCATGACGAAAAATATTATCGGCATTTTCGACGTAAATTTGGTTTATTTATTTACAGTTTTGTTGGCAATTTTATTCACGCAAGATCTTTTTGCCCAGAAAGCCTTGCGGCTGGTCAAAGCAAAATTCATCATTCCGGTCACCTATTCAGACGGTGACAGTGAGGATGATTATTACAAGATTGAGGACAGTAAGCGTAAACCCTCCGGATACGCTCTGGGAATAGTGCTGAAGAACGGATTCGGCATCGGGCTCAGCAGCAGTAAACATATCACCGAACAGACCACCACTTTCAAAACCTATTTCAATTACGTCTCCGGTACTGAAGAAACCGTCAACCTCGATTTCTGGGACCTCTCCTATACATTTGGAGAATCGGTGCCCTTTACCATCGGTATTGGAGTTTTAAGGTCCGGTGATGCCGAAGTGGAATACAGCAATCCTGCATGCAGTCAGTTTAGCAGAACATCCAGTGCTGTCAGCGGTGGTTCTTATTTTATGGACTTAGGCATTCCAGTCAGCGATCCTTATAAAGTCGTTCTTGGCTATCGATACACCTATGCCAATCTAAATTTCAGCAATGTCAGCGGAGATTACCCCCGCTGGTACCGGGATTTTTCCCTTGGAGCTTCCTACTCTTTTTAAGTTGCCCGGAGAAATAAACCTGTCTTTATCAGAGAGGGTAACCTGCGGAGTCCGGTGACGGTATCCAGGCTTTTATCAGGATGCCGTCACACGGCCTTATTTGTTTCCGTGGGGATCAATTGGTTTGAATCCTATTTGAGGTCTTTATGGCAAAACCACCAGTCATAGCCTTCATACTGATCCAGTCGTTTAGCCGCATCCTCCTGAGTTTTGGCGGGAGGTATGATGACACGGTCCTTGATCAGCTCGTTTTCAGGCCAGTTGGCAGGTACGGCCACGCCATTTTCGTCCGAAGTAATCAACGCTTTGGTGGCTCGCACAATCTCATCCATGTTGCGCCCGATCTCCTGCGGATAGTAAAGAACCAGTCTGACCTTTCCTTGGGGATCACCGATAAAGACGGCACGTACGGTATTTGTGCCTTTTCCCGGATGCAGCATTCCCAGCTTGTTGGCAATGGAGTCATTGGCGGCTATGACAGGAAAGCTGATATCCACATCCAGCTTTTCCTTAATCCATTCGATCCATTTGATATGGCTGAAAACCTGATCCACTGACATTCCGATCAGCTTTACTCCCATATCTTCGAAAGCTTTGATTCGGTTTTGAAACCCGACAAATTCTGTGGTACAAACCGGCGTAAAATCAGCAGGATGGCTGAAAATCACAAACCAGCTGCCTTTGAGGTCACCAGGCAAGTTCATTTCACCTTGTGTTGTTGTTACGGTCATTTCCGGAAAGTCGTCTCCTAATAAAGGCATGTTTACTTTTTCTTCCATTTTGTTTCTCCATATGAGGTTTTAATTAATTTATTGTGGATCTATTCTTACTTATTTCACTGGGTATGCCATGAGAATAGAATTTAAAATCATGATTCTATCTTATTGATATTATAGTAATAAAATCTAAAGTCATGCATTTAAATTACCCAAGACTGGCAATTAGGGGTTGTCAACTACCGAAATATAGGTGGAGAATGTAACGAAATAACGTTTCACCGAAATATCGTTAAGGAATTGTATGAATCCACGAATGACTTCTCCTGTGGATCTTGTGAATTCAGAAAAGATCCTGGAATTGATTTTAAAGGCACTCAACGACATAGTAGAATACGAGTTGGCTGTGATTCTCAAACTGAAGGATGATCATACTCTTGCCGTGAAAAAAACAATGGGACCTTTAGCCGATAGGCTGCTGGACCATTACCAGATAGATCTAAAAAAACGGGATGATATAGCCCGCCTGATTGAACAACGAGAACCCTATCTGGTGGGAGAAGAGGATAGCTATCCGGATACCTATCATGACATTATCGATCTTCCCCAGGGTCATTCCTGTTTGGTTGCTCCCCTGTACCTTCAAGAAAAGCCACTCGGTATGCTGACGCTTGATCATCGGGCCTGCGACATGTTTTCTCCCGGTATTATCCGTTTTATCAACACCCTGGCTAAACTGATCTCCATTATTATTGCCCAGTCCGATTCTTCCGAGTATTTGAAGTCGATCAGTGAAAGACTGACTGAAGAGCGCAACCTTTTGCTTTCAAAACATGCCGACCTTTTTAGCGACGTAGTGGGTAATTCCTCAGCCTGGAATCATGTTCTGGATACTGTTCGGATTGTGGCCGGATCTGATTTGTCAGTGCTGATCCAGGGAGAGACCGGAACCGGAAAGGAGCAAATCGCCCATATGATCCATAAACTGAGTCCCCGCAGCGACAAGCAATTCATCGCCTTAAACTGCTCTGCCCTAAGTCCCGGGTTAGCTGAAAGCGAACTTTTTGGTCATGAGAAAGGGGCGTTTACCTCGGCTATTAATCGCAGAAAAGGTCGATTTGAATTAGCTGATGGTGGGACTTTGTTTCTGGACGAAATTGGTGATCTTCCCATGGAGGTCCAGCCAAAACTACTGCGTGCCCTCCAGGAAAGCAGTTTTGAGAGAGTGGGAGGAGAGGAAACCATTAAGAGTCGTGTGCGAATCATTGCGGCCAGTCATGTCAATCTTAAACAGGCAGCTGTGGAAAAACGGTTTCGAGAGGACCTCTATTATCGGATCGGTGTGTTTCCTATCACACTGCCACCACTGAGGGATCGCAAAGAGGATGTGGTTTTGTTGGCAGAACATTTCTTGAAGGAACTCAGGAGTGAAGCCTACTATGCCAACTTGCATCTCAGCGGAGATGCCGTGGAATGTCTTTTAAACTATAACTGGCCGGGGAATGTGAGAGAGTTACAGAATACTATCCGCAGGTCTGCCCTGGTTGCCGGAGGAAGCCGCATTGAACCGAGTCATCTTGCCTTGAAAGAATTGGCAAGACAAAACAGGCAAATTGTTTCCGGCATCGAAAACAAAGAAGCAAAGGATAGTATCCGTCTTTCATCTCCTAATCCGGATCGAGTTTCGTTTCCAAGTCTGGATGACGCGATGCGCGATCATATAACATCAGCCTTGAAAATATCCGGAGGCAAACTTTATGGTAAAGACGGTGCTGCCGAGCTCCTGGGTGTAAAACCCACCACCCTGCAAAGCCGCATGAAAAAGCTCGGTCTTCAACGGAATTAAAGATTCATTCTTAAAAATTCAAATCTTTGTGTAGAATCTTTTTAATATTGCCATTATTTTCAGAGAGATAAGAGCAAATAACTCTTTTCTTGATTTCCGGTTTGAATTTTTCAGGATTAGACGAGATTAGCCAACCATTAAGTTTTTTGGAGAAGGCAGTCCATAAGCCTTTGTTTGCCATCACAAGTAACCCTCGTCATAATGATGATAGTTGAATTTTTGATGGAAGGGGGTCTGGAACAAAATCCGACAGAAGATAAGATAGAGGCAGTTCTCAACAAATTAGATGGGATCGAAATTGGTGATTCCTTGTTCAGGGGAAAGGGTTAAGTAAACAACTCAGGTTGTTGAAGTTGAAA
The DNA here is from genome assembly GCA_028282825.1 of SAR324 cluster bacterium. Classification (GTDB taxonomy): domain Bacteria; phylum SAR324; class SAR324; order XYD2-FULL-50-16; family XYD2-FULL-50-16; genus JAHJTV01. The sequence goes on along the minus strand of JANQGZ010000096.1, from coordinate 19,540 downwards.
GGCAATTTGGCAGCGAACTAAGGTTTTGATTTACCAAACAAATAGCCGAGAGTAAGAGTAATGATTCCTGAGAGAGTGTTAAAGTGAACCTCTTTACTCATTCATTTGTCTAGTGAAATGTTCACGAATATCGCTATTTTTTAATACGGCCTCATATTCTTTTTTGGCCCTGTCCCATGGTGATCCATCTTTATGGGTCATTGCTGATAGCTGAAGCCCAGAGTACCCACTGTAATTGCTCCAAACCGCGTCCAGTATATCGTAAAACTCTTCATCTCCCTCATTGACAACATATGCAACAGGTTCCAGATCTTGAGGGCTAAGAGTAGTCAGGTAATCATCTATAGATTTTCGACCTAAATGTTTTAATTCATGATAAATCGAAGGCAAAACTGGACCGTATTGCCATACTTCAAAGTTTTCATTAAGCAGTGGTTTGTTTTGAATTGCCAGATACCATCCATGAAGATAATACATCAATTTTTGAAGTTTTAATGGTGTAATACTGACACCGTCTTCTTTTGCTTTAAATAGAATTGAATTAGCTACGGTCTTGGTATCGTATGGCATATCGCCTCCTTTGTTCAAAATGTGAACTATTGTACACCTAAACTTTGTTGAAATAGGCACATCTTGTCAAGAATTCTTATTCTGCCGTAAACCTCGTTTATCACTGGAATTAAAAGCTCTCTGTTAACCCGACAGCAACCCTAAGCCTTCGTCCAACTCTATTTCCCTTTCCCAAAAAATAACCGATCGACCGCCTCACAGATAGTTACACAGGTTTAATCTGCCTGATACCAGACTGACTATTCAGACTATCCTTGCTAACGTCCATCAGGACAATTTAAGATAAAGCGGAATTCGAATAAAACCATTGTGGCCACACTAATTTGAAAGTAATGAAGTATTTTGTTGTGAGGATACGGAATCATGAGTATTGATGTATTTTTTGCTGTGTTAGTAGCAGCAGGTTTCCATGCCGGTTGGAATACGCTGATAAAAATTCGTGGTGACAGGATTATTGTAATGGCTGTTGTTACGCTTTTTGGAAGTATCTTCTCGTTAATGGTTGCGCCTTTTGTTGAGTTTCCTGATTCTGCCAGCTGGCCATTTCTGGGATTAACAATCCTGTTGCACACTTTGTATCACTTTTTTCTTCCCATGGCTTACAATCATGGAGACTTAGGACAAGTCTATCCAATTTCCAGGGGGTCCGCACCTTTAATAGTTGCCATTGGAGCGCTGATCACAGTTGGAGAACGATTGTCTCCCTTAGCTTTGATTGGTGTTTTATGCCTTGCTTCCGGTGTGGTTGCACTAACTTTCGAACGACAGGTCAACATTCGAACAAGACCTAAAGCTGTAATGTTTGCCTTGGTGACCGGTTTAATGATTGCGTCGTACACTGTGGTTGACGGTTTAGGGGTGAGAAAGGCCGGAACTGTTTTAGGTTTTGCAGTGTGGTTGACTATTGCAGATGGTATTTTAACGTTCATCATCGTGTATGCATGGAAAGGGCGGGATACCATTGCCGTCATGAAGCGAAACCTAAGTATGGGAATGCTCGGAGGTACCATGCAAGTTTCAGCTTACTGGATTATCGTTTGGGCCCTGGCCCATGCTCCAATGGCATCAGTGTCGGCTTTGAGGGAGACAAGCGTTTTGATTGCAGCGCTAATCTCGACGTTTATTTTAAAAGAAGGATATGGAGTTTGGCGATTCATATCAGCAGGTTTAGTAACCTTGGGCCTTGCCGCTACCAAATCCGGTAGTTAGTTGTGAGAGGCGGTCAATAGATATCAAGCTTATGTCTTTGGATAACGGCAAAACTGCGATGACGCTGAACTGACTTCAAAAACTTCTTATCCCGTACAAACGCTGTACACGACCACTGGAACCCGGTGCTCGGCGGCTTAGAAAAAAAATCAGCTGGCCCCGACATTCTCTGACCCACCCATACCTCACACGCAGCCACCGAAACTCAACGTTATCTTTTTTTAAACTCACCCTGACGACTTTTTCGTATCCATGAACGCTTTTAGCGCCAAAGACAGAAAAGCGTTCACGGGAGAAAAGCCTTCTCTCTTTCAAAGGCCAATGTTTTAGTACTGTTCGAACTGGTTGTCTTCTGTTTCCTGGTCTCCCAGGTTTACCACGACCCCTGTCAGTTCTTGTAGACCGGCGTTGTTTGCATAATTGAGTTTCGGCAAATTGGCAGGTTTCCCGATTTTTTGTTCCTGACGACCTTGAGGTAACCTGCGTTGGGTGTATGCCACTTGTGGATGCGTTCTGGGGGTTTTTCCCCGTTCGTTTATTTCCTGCTCCACGATGAAGAATTCGGTGTTATCCTTTAACTGGATAGCCTGGGAGGATAGTTCTTCGGACGTAGAAGCCATTTCTTCGGAAGAGGAGGTGTTTTCCTGAATTACCTGGTTGAGCTGTTGCAGCGCCTGGTTTATCTGTTCGACTCCGGAGTTTTGCTCTGCGCAGGAAGCACTGATCTCCTGTACGAGTTGGGAGGTTTTTTGAATGTCCGGAACCAACTGGTTTAGTTTTGAACCGGCGTTTTCGGCTATTCTGGTGCTGGAACCTGAAAGCTCCGAAATCTCGCCTGCTGCAATCTGGCTGTTTTCGGCCAGTTTACGTACTTCAGCTGCCACGACTGCAAATCCTTTTCCGTGTTCTCCGGCCCTGGCAGCTTCAATGGCGGCGTTGAGAGCAAGAAGATTGGTCTGGCGGGCAATTTCTCCGATAACAGATATTTTTTCGGCAATCTGCTTCATGGCTTCCACGGCTTCATTCACCGCTTTTCCACTTTCTTCGGCATCAGCGGCGGCTTTTAATGCGATCTGTTCGGTCTGCCTGGAGTTATCGGCATTTTGTTGAATGTTGGCGCTCATCTCTTCCATTGAAGCGGAGGTTTCTTCGATTGAAGAGGCCTGTTCACTTGCACCCTGGGATAACTGCTGCGACGACGCACTGATTTCCTGGCTGCCCGAGGCCACATAGTCGGCGGAAAGGGCTACTTCCTTCATCACCTCAGCCAGTTTGAAAATTGTCTTGCTGATGGCGTTCGCCATTCTGCCGATGGCGTTATCCTTGTCCAGGTGTTCCTGTTTAACGCTGGTAGTTAAATCGCCTTTTTCCACAGCGTCCATCACGTCTACCATGTCCACAAAAGCACTGTTATCGGAAACCACTTCAAAACCGCCTGTGATGTTTCCTTTTGCGTCGGTCAAATAACCGCAGCTTGCTCTTACGGGAATTATTTTTCCGTCCCTGGTTTTGGCTTCGGTTTCGGCCACGATGGTTGTTTTATCCTGCATACATTTCTTGATAGTACAATCCGGGGTATGGCAAACGGGTGTTTTGCAGATATCCGCACAGGTCATTTTACCCACTACTTCATCTCGTTTGTATCCCAGAAAATCCAGTGCGGCATCGTTGATATTTTGAATGACAAGATCGGTATCGGTCCTAAAAGCGGCATCCGCCATTACAGAAAGAAATCCTTCATCCAGGTTGTCAATTGTGTTGATTACTTCGAAACCACCTGTCACGTTGTTATTTGCATCTGTCAGGTATCCGCAACTTGCCCTGATCGGAAGCGGTTTTCCGTTCCTGGTTTGAGCGACCGTGGCGCCGACAATGTTTTCCTTTCTGTCCATAGCGTTTCTGATTGTACAATTAGCCGTGTTACAAAGAGGCGTTCTGCACAGGTCGGCGCAGGTCATCTTTCCGACTACTTCATCGCGTCTGAAGCCTAAAGCATTCAGGGCGGCGTCATTGATATTTTGAATGACGAGGTTGGTATCGGTTCTAAAGGCCGCATCGGCCATATTGGCCAAAAAACCTTCGTCAATGGTATCCAGTTTGGAAAGAATCTCAAACCCTCCCACGGGATTGCCCTTGTCATCGTAAATGGCATTGCAGGCCGCACGAATCGGTATTTTTAGACCGTCTCTCGTTTCCGCAATCGTTTGCCCGGTAATAGACTGTTTCTTTTCCATGCAGTTTTTAATGGTGCAGTTGGTCGTGTGGCACAAAGGCGTTTTGCAAATGTCGGCACAGGTCATTTTGCCAACAACTTCCGCTTCTGAATAACCCAAGGTCCCCAGGAAAGCATGATTGGCGTATTGAATCACCAGGTCTTTATCTGTAAGAATCACAGGGTCGGTGATTCCCCGGAGAAAGTTGATGCTTTGTTTGATGATTTTTTTAATATCTTTTTTAAAAAACATACTTGCCTCCTGTATAAATCATTAAATGTTTGAATTCCCTGCAATAAATCCCGGTAAGCACAACCGGAAGCCTCGTCACGAAGATAGTGTTCATCAGCGAAAGCACGAGTTTTTAAACTGTTGGCTAGAAGGTAGTTAAATCGAAAGCTTCTCTATGGAGTTCGTTGTCCGACATCGGACTTAAAAACTACCTATGTTTGATTTTGCTGGCGGTAATTTTCTTAATAATTTAAGTTGGTTAGGAAGATACTGCTGTTATTGTTACCCAAAGATACGGGAAACCGTGCTCACTGGTTCATATAATGTGCCAGTTGTTTAGAGCGAAGAGTTCCTTTTAAAAACAGTTAAATGTGTATTAACTGCTGGTGGTTTCAAAGATAATCAGAAAAAAATAATCGATTTTGGATCAAATCCGGGAAAACAGAAAAATACTGGTGGAAATTGGACGGTTTTTTTATAAGAAGCGACTTTTTAATAAATGACCCAATGATTTTTTAATCAACTGAAATAAATTGAAAAAAAAATTGTTCACTAAACTTATGATCATAATTTAGAAGTAAAGAATTTCTTCTATCAGAACAAGAGCTTAGTTTTTACGCCTACCCAAGAGAAAAAGTGTAAGATTTTGTCGGGTTTTTCGCTCAAAGAAAGTTTTTTTATTGCTCAAAAGCAAATATTTTGTGCGATAAACAATCAGGCATCTTTTTTCTCTTTCCGTTGATCATCTTCATCCAATTTTTAAAGGGGGGGGTTGTTTACTATCAAACAATGTTGTCAAATCATGAGCAATGTTTCACGGTTGGCGTAAATGTCCCGGTTTGCCAAGATAAAACCTCTAACGGACAACCGATAACTGACAGCTATGTCATCTGACTTCGGTTTGGTTTGTAAAGGCTAAGATGTTGTCACGTTTTAATAACACCCTAAAATGTTTGACATAAAGTAAGAACTACTATTGTTGCCCGGACATTTACATTTTTACCAAATGATTCAATCTTCTGTCGGACAGACAACTATTTTTATTCTTTAACAATCGCTTATGTTTCAATCTTCTGAAAATTTGTGTCAGGAACGACGACGTTGGATTGCAAAAGCTTTTTTGATCTCTTTTTTACCTTATTTTATCCTCATCACAGCAGGTATTTACGGAATATATTACCAGCGGAGCACTCACGGCCTGGAACTGCTGAAAGTGCGCATCCGGCATGTCATGCAGCAACAGCAGAATGCAATGCAAGCAGATTTGCAAGCCATTATGCTGGACCTGTTGATACTCAATAACCATGAGGAGATGAAAGCCTTTGTCGACAACGGGAGGCGAAAGAATGATCAATTAGTCAAGGAATTAATGTCCTTTTCCAGAATCAAGAAAACATACGACCAGATACGCATCATTGATGAAAAAGGTTGGGAAATCAAGCGCATTGACCTGTCTTCTTCCGGAAAGCCTTTTCTTATTGCCGACGATGATCTGCAAAATAAGCGACATACTCCCTATTTCAAGCAGGCCATACGCCTGGCGGAAAACGAGATTTACATGTCGGATTTTGAATTAAACCGGGAGAAAGGCAAGGCCGAAATTCCCCACAAGTTGGTGATTCGCGTCGCCACGCCAATATTAGATAAAGTTGGAACAAAAAAGGGAATTCTGGTGATTAACTACCTGGGCGAAACAATTCTCCAAAAATACAGATCCCTGGCAACCGGACTGATGATGGGAATGCCTCTGTTGGCAGACGATAAAGGAAACTGGATAGTAGGTCCCAACAAGGAGAGTTCCCAAAGTCATCAAGGCGACGAGCAAAGGGAAAACGTGCCTGATTCGGTGGATCCGGATCTGTGGCCTAAAATTGCTACCGCTGGTGACGGAACAATAAGAAATAAGAAGGGATTGTATATTTTTGCTACTTTCGAAAGCGAATTGGATAAAAAATACCAAACGGAACTTAGCTTAAAAGACAAACCAAGGTGGAAAGTGGTTTTTTTTGTACCTCAGCAACAGCTCCGCCAGAAGCAGTTTGATTTTGTATCCCAACTGTTGATTGTCTATGTGTTTTCTTTGTTGCTGGCGGCTTTTAGCTGTTTCTATCTTACCAAATTGCGTTGCGAGAAGGATCAAACACTGCAGTTTTTGTCGGAACGCGAAAACAGAATAAAATTCCTTACCCAATTTCCCGAGAAGAATCCACATCCGGTTCTTCAAATTGATACCGAAGGTATGATCGTCTTTGCCAATTCCGCTTCCCGGGAGCTTATTGAGCTGGTCAGTACTGAACCGGGAGCGCAATTGCCGGATTTGTGGATGGAAAAAGTCCGAACCAGTCTGAGATCCAGGTCTATTGAATCCGTTGAAGTTTTAGCGCAAAAAAAAGTGTTTAGCGTTCTGGCTATTACTAATGCAGAGCCCGACCTGGTCACCATCTACGCCTGGGAGGTCACCGAGCAGAAACGTTACGAAGAACAACTGCTGTTGATGGCCAGTGTTTTTGAAAACAGTCTGGAAGGAATTACGATCACTGATCCGGACGGCAACATTGAAAGGGTTAATCCCGGTTTCGTTGCTATTACCGGCTATTCAGCCGAAGAGGTGGTGGGCAAAAACCCGCGAATTCTAAAATCGGACAGGCATGACGAGGCTTTCTACAAAAACATGTGGGAATCGATCATATCAACAGGTGAGTGGCACGGAGAGATCTGGAACCGAAGGAAAGGCGGGGATGTCTACCCGGAGTGGCTATCGATTACCGCTATCAGGAATTATCAAGGGGATGTATCACATTTTGTTGCTGTTTTTCATGATATCAGCGAACTAAAGCACAACGAGGAAAAGCTCGAATTTCAAGCTTTTCACGATGCACTCACCGAACTGCCCAACCGAATCTTGTTCAATGACCGGCTTGAAACCGCCATCGCTCATGCAAAAAGAAACGAGCAAAAGCTGGCCATTTTGTTTTTGGACCTGGACGATTTCAAACACGTCAATGACTCCCTGGGACATTACGCAGGCGACCTGCTCCTGCAGGAAGTTGCAAAAAGGCTGAAGACCTGCTCACGTGAAGAAGACACCGTGGCCAGGATGGGAGGCGATGAGTTTATGATGATCATCCAGAACGTAACCGACGACAGGATTCCCGTGGAGGTAGCTAATCGGGTATTAAAATGTATTTCGGAAGAATTTGTCATCCTGGGCAACGAGTTGTATTTAGGCGCCAGTATAGGGATTACGATTTATCCCCTCGATGGTGAAGACTGCGAAACACTTACCAAAAACGCGGATCTGGCCATGTACAAGGCCAAGGGAAGTGGAAAAAACAACTACGCTTTCTTTACCCCGGATATGCATCAGGCCGCAGTGCATCGAATGATCCTGGAGCAGAAGCTGAGGGAAGCGATCCAAAACAACGAATTTGTCCTTTATTACCAACCTAAAGTGGACGCGAAAACGGCACGTCTGGTGGGCTCTGAAGCTCTTGTGCGCTGGTTCCGGGAAGATGGAGACATTGTAACACCCAATGAGTTTATTCCCCTGGCAGAACAGACAGGCTTGATCCTTCCTCTTGGGAACTACATCTTAAAAGAGTCCTGCCGGCAGGCAAAAATCTGGTACGACCTGGGGTATACCGATTTTCATGTGGCGGTTAATCTTTCGGCTTCCCAGTTTCAAGATCCCAATTTGATCGATCAGGTCAAAGAGATTCTGCAAGATACCAGTCTGCCTGCTCACCTGCTCAACCTGGAGATTACGGAAAATATCGTCATGATCGATATCGATACTGCCACCGAAACAATTTCCCAGCTTTCCGACTTGGGAATTGCCATCTCCCTGGATGATTTCGGAACGGGATATTCATCGCTCAGCTATCTGAAACAGTTTTCGTTGGATGTGCTCAAGATTGATAAATCGTTCGTTAAAGGACTGCCTGATGATGCAGACGATGCGGCGATTGCGAGAATGGTGATTTCATTGGCCAAAAACCTCAATCTCAAGGTGGTAGCGGAAGGCGTTGAAACCAAGGCACAGTTGGATTTCCTGAACGAGAATCAATGCGACAGGGTCCAAGGGTACTTGTTCAGCCCACCGCTGCCGGCCGAGAAACTAACAACACTTCTTAACCAGGGGCTGATACTTAATACAAACTTCTGAAACACCTTTTGCTCGACAACCTTCGGCATTAGACTGCTTCGTCTATCTGCGTAACTCAGCCCCGACATTGACAGCTTAAGGTAAGATTAAACCCTGTGATTTATCGTCCGGAATACAAATTTCATCACCCTTTTTAAGCTGATAACTGCATTTTACTTTCCGATTTCCCACCAGAATTTTACCTTGCTCAATCAGCTCGGAGATCTTTCTTCTAGACAATCCATCAATATTATCCGACAGCAATTTGTCTAACCGCCATTTTCCAATAACCAATTCTATTGAAATCAAGATCGATTCTCTATTTTCATTGGAGTTCCAGATTAGACGATCTGTCTTGGTTTGATTTACTTCACACTCACTGTTAGTTGAAACCAGGCTCTTTATTTTTTTGTTCCAGGTATGATCGTTGGGGCATTTGTAGATTTCGAAATGATAGGTGTTTTTTCCATTGGAATTGGACCTGGTTTTTTCGGTTTTTTTGAAATCTGTTACTTTCCCACAGCCTGGGCAGTATCTGGATTCAACACCATGAATGTTGACCAGACGCCACGATAGTTTTCGCATACGTGTCCATGCCAATAAAACAGGTACGCGAAAGGTAGGCGCGTATCCCGTAATTGTTTTTAAAGAACGGAATAAACACAGCTGGATTTCCAGGCCGGTTTACATCCATTCAAATGAATAAAAAACAATTACAGATACTGAGGCAAAATATTCTCCTAAGAGGTTAATAGAAAAATTAACTGTGAGTTAAAATTTTACTCCAAAAGTAAAACCTGTCAAGGGTGAATAAAAGGGGTTCAAACTACGGAGCGATGATGAGGGCTCTTATGTACATTCTGAAGCCAAAAAAGGGAACCGGCCACTTTTTACCTGACAATGGGAACCGCGAAACGTGAGTGTTTAATCCGGTATCCGGTTTGATATGGTGAATTGGTTTTGTGGTAGGAGACTTCTCCACCCTGAAGTTTATTGTTATTCGTTCAGGGCGGATAGCGGGGGTTTAAATATTTTGTTGGACATAAATGATCCGAGTTAGCGTTGCAAAGCAATTTGAATTGCTGTTTTCAACCATCATTCCAGAAGCGTTTTCGATTTTTTTAAAAGAACACCAATCCTGAAATTGCACTTGAATTGTGCGACTTATTTGTTAGAACTTACTTCCAACTTCAGATGGTTGAAAAAATGCTAGAAGCTCATCACATCAATCAGCTTGTTTACGAATTCCATGTTTTTTTCCTGCTTCACATCAGCTTTCTCAAGCTTCAGGCTTGATCTGAAATCCGCATATTTCTTCTTTTGAGTATCGGAAAGCTTTGCATCGGCAATCAGAACGTCAATTAGTTCAATTCGCTTTTGTTCCTGAACTTCATTTGCAAACAGGTTTCCTGTTCCACCAATTACGAAGGCTGTCAACATAGTGAAAACTGTTAATCCAAACATCATTTTTTTTACTTTCATTTTATATCCTTTTTAAATTCGCGTTTTTTAAAATCGACCCCGAAACAAGCTCGAAATCAATTGTGTTGAAGTGATTCCAGAATAGGGAAAAAGTATTAACCGAGTTTTTCCCAAATGTAAAAATAGTGTAAGCAAGTAACTACTTGCACTATATTTCAAAAATAATCTGTGGCTATCCAGTCTGTCAATCCCACATCAAAATAAATCAACGCTTTTTGTAGGTAGCTTGTCTTCTAGGTAAACTGGTCAAGGGGAGATTCCTAAGATTGGCTTCTATAAGCCAGATGCCGTCTTTGTTGATTAATTGGTAAGTCTGGGTATTGGTTTCCCGGTAAACATACGTATAACCATTTTCGTTTTGATCAAACCATTTTAAATAGTAATACTCGACTGTGCGGATCAAAGCATGATTGTTATCAAATTCGGCCAGTTTCATCGATTTGATTAAGTGATGAGATGGGTTGTATTGGTTGGTCAGCACCCAGTTCCGGTTTTGTAGTCCCGTTAAGGTAGACATAATCTCATTGAAAGCGGACCCGGACCGATTAAACCAGGTCAGGAGCTTATAGTCGTTGATAGCAGGCAATTCCTTATAGGCATTAAACTCAGATTTGATGCCTTCATAAACTACTTTGAGCAAGTATTCTTTAGTTGAAGCAATATCAGGGGAAGGACTTTCACCCGGTTTAAGCGATCTTATTAGTAAGAAATAGTCAAACGTGGAGGGATAGTTATCTTCTTTAAAATGCAGACCAAGCTGTTCGACATCTTTTGCATGCTTAAGAATAAAGACATATTTTAGTTCTTGAAATCCGTTATTGTAATGCCTCTCCAGAATGTTCCGAACCTCGAATTTGTAATAATTTGCATTGCCCCTCAAATGTTCCATAACAGCCAATTCACCCAATACTGTCCTTCGAAAGCATAAATCCAGAAATTGCCATTGTTTACTTTTTCTTCGAATGCCTGGAATTCTTTCCAGTAATAACTCATAAGCATTAAAGATCTCGTTCGTATTGATTCTGATTTCATTAAGCTCCAGAAACTCCATCCTCCCAACTCCTTTTTGATACTCCAGTATTTTGCTTCACGTTCCCAAATGCCACATTCGCTTTCGGAAGAAAATTAATTGAAAGATAAGGGTTTATGTTACCTGGAAAACAAAAAAATCAAACAGTCTGTTATTGCGTTAGACGTAGATAAATTGTCCACTGTTACGGAAAACGGATGATTATCCGGTTAATACCCTCCATTGTGCAAATCATAAGCTTGAATAGGGGGAAAGGTTCCTTGGTTTGCGAATATCGATATCAGAAATGCAGGAAATGAATTAAAAGATAATCCAAATCAAATTCACCATTGAACCTTGATCAATTCCTGAAAAATTGAATTGGTTTTCGAGTGTGAGTTGATTTCTGTAACAGCTTACCCAGTGTGGTTTAGCTATTCTTTACCCAAATTTTTCCCAAGATGATTCATGTACATTGGGTATCGCAAAGTTAATAAGATTTTTTGTCAAGACACTTTGATTATACTAAATGGCAGATGGTTTAATTGCGTGTTACGCAACTATACTTTGGGAGATTATATGCTTCCTATTAAACATTTTGGTTGATAAGTGAAATAATAACAGATATATGCATTGCTTGGAGGATGGTTGATCAAATGATTGTTGTTTTGATTTAACTTTATGCTACAAAATACGGATCGAATCCTACGAGTTTCGATAGGATATCTTTATTAAAAATGTGCTTAAAAGTCCTGTTTTTAGGACAATGTTTGTCACTTAGCCGTGTTTGTGAAGATGAAGAAAACGGAATTGCTTCCGGTGCAACCCTAAAATGTTTAGGCTTGGCAAAGAATGCACTTGCAGGTTTTTTTTCAATTGTGGATCATGGTTACCTTTAAAAATAGTTAATGTTTCCTTGTAATTAGACGTGAACGTATCGCTGTTATCAACCAAATTAACCATACCAACAATGCGACCGGTTATTGTTCATCGTCCGCGGTTGTTGGAAAAGCTGGATGCCGGCTTATATCGATCGCTTACCCTGATATCAGCACCGGCCGGTTTTGGAAAAACCACGCTAGCTGCCGAATGGTTGAAACACATTTCTTTGAAAAACCAACATGCAGGAATAGAGATCAATCGTTCCTGGTTATCAATCGATGAGCAGGATAACGATTCAACAAGGTTTCTTGAATATTTTATTACGACCATCAGAAACTGTTCCCAACCAGACTTAGATCTCGGCAGTACAGCCCTCAATATGATCCAGTCTTCCCAGCAGATACCTCACGAAACGATTCTTACCTCGCTAATAAATGATATAACGTCCAACAACATGAAGATGGTGGTTGTGTTGGACGATTATCATATGATCGATTCACGGACTGTTGACCAGATTCTCAGTTTCTGGATCAATAATGCTCCTCCGCAAGTTCATTTGGTGATACTAACGCGTGAAGATCCTCAATTGCCGATTGCAAGATTGCGGGCCAAAGATCAGCTAACAGAATTGCGAGCTACTGATCTGCGACTTACCAATATGGAATCTGATCGGTTTTTGAATATTGTGATGGAATTGAAACTTGAATCGGAACAGATTTCAAAACTTGAACAACGCACCGAAGGGTGGATTGCAGGTTTGCAGATGGCAGGCTTATACATTCGGGAATGTAGCAATGTTGATCATTTTATTGAAAAGTTTTCGGGCACAAATCGTTATATTCTGGATTATTTGCTCGAAGAGGTTCTAGCTGGTCAATCACCTGAAATCCAGCGATTCCTGCTCCATACCTCTGTTTTAAGGAAATTATCAGCTCCACTGTGCGATGCCGTTTTGGAAAATAAGACAAACAAAATAAATTTGTCGAATCATGAGATTCAGCCGACATCGATTTTTGATTACCTTGATAAAGCAAATCTCTTTCTGGTTGCTTTGGGTGATGATCGTATCTGGTATCGTTATCATTATCTTTTTGCTGATCTTTTGAAAGCACGATTGCATAAGACGTTTTCAAAAAATGAGATCTCAAACCTGCACAAAAGAGCTGCAAACTGGCATGAACAAAATGGATCGATCTATGAAGCGATTCACCACGCATCGTTAACATCTGATAATGAATGGGTAGAACGCCTGATCGAGCAGAACTACATGGATATTCTTCAGCGTAGCGACTCAAGATCGGTCCGCTATTTCGGGGCGGAATTAAGTCGTGAATTGGTTTTCAAAAGACCTCTCCTCTGTGTTTATGAGGCGATGGGACGTTCCTGGATTGGAGCCCTGGATGATGCTGATTTTTATCTGAGTAGGGCGGAGGAAGGTATTGAACGCGCTGATAAATCTCCGGAAACTGCTGCAATTAAAGGTCATATAGCTTATATTCGCAGTCGAATTACTGCCATGCGGGGTGACTATAAACAAGCAGAAGCCCTTTGCCTTTATGCCAAAGAACATACACCTTCAGATGACTACGCATTAGTGGTAGCGATCGGCGTTATGCTCGGGTATGTCTATTTTTTGGATGGTGATTTTGCAAATGCCTCCGAAACGTTGAAAGAAACTATAAACTTAGGTGTAAACAACGGGGCAATTAACAGTACGGTAGGTGCCTATTGTGTCCTTGCGAGACTTCACACTATTCGGGGGGAATTACATAAAGCTTACGATTTATACCAGGAAGCATATGAGTATCTGACAGCGATCGAGGGATTCCCAAAAGGAACTGTGAGTATTTTAGAAACAGGCAAAGCTGAAATACTCTATGAATGGAATGATCTGGAAGTTGCCAGGACACATCTGGATCGGGGAATAAAGTCCATGATGTATTGGAGTAAGACAGATGACATTGTCCTGGCTTATACCACACTTGCAAAGGTACAACAGGCAGAGAGTGACTTATCAGGAGCTTTGGAAACAATGGACGATGCTTCGCGTTTAGTGGAAGCAAATGGCGTATTCTCGGAATCCAGAACCGTGGCGAACTCAATTCGGGCAAATTTATTGCTGAAGCAGGGATCATCCACTTCAAAAACAATCGAGTACGACCCGGAGTCCAGCGACACTTTGGATTTTGAAAATGAATTGGTGTCTATAACAAAAGCGAAGTATCTCCTTTCCCATGATGAAGTCCATCGTTGTTTGGATTTATTGGCCCGGTTAGAAGGAAATGCCGAAACAAACAAACGTAAAGGACGCCTGGTCCAAATTTATATCCTTAAGGCCTTGGCAATGAAGCAAGCCGGTGATTCGAAACAGGCCTACTTCGCCCTGGCCAAGAGCCTTTCTCTGGCAGAACCGGAAGGATATTTAAGGGTTTATTTGGATGAAGGCCAGCCACTGAAAGAGTTGCTCAGCGACTGGGAGGCTGAATCATCCGCATCATCCCTTCACGATTATGCGAGACGTATTCTGGCTGAATTTGAAAACCAAAATGTAACAAGCACGACGAAATTGCCCACCCATCAAACTCCAATTTCTCTGATTGAACCGTTAAGTCCCCGCGAAACGGAAGTTCTCCAGCAGATTGCCACAGGAAAGACAAACCAGGAGATCGCCCGACACCTCTATGTTTCACCCGGTACTATCAAAGCTCATACCTCCAGTATCTATCGAAAACTGGAGGTGGCTAATCGTACTGAGTCTGTGGCACGCGCCAGGGAACTGCAAATTCTCTCCTGATTCAAATTTACCCTCCGAGTATTTAGCGATCATTGAATCGGAAGGTAAATCGAAAATCAATCATTTCCGGTAAACCCTCAAAATACATACCTTTTATTCGCCCATAAACTTTTTTTTGTTGCAAATTACCCCATTTGGCAGATGCGCAAAATATTGTACTGATTCATTCTGAGTAAATCAGGAGGTCAGTAATGTCGCAGTATTACGAAATAAGATTGAAAGATCAATTGGATCCACTCTGGTCCGAGTCGTTTGCAGGACTCAGGGTCACCCATCCTAATGCTGATGAAACCCTGCTCAGCGGTTTTTTACCTGACCAGACCGCCTTGCACGGCATATTTAAGCTTATCAGGGATCTAAATTTAGTTTTAATTTCCGTTTATCGTGAAGAACGATGAATATGTGATCCGGATTCCTGGTTGAGGTTTTTCATTTTAGATCGAATTCCAATTGGTAATTCCAATTGTAAAAAAAAAATCCGATCTTTTGTTGACCTCTTGAAAATGGAATTTGTTTTTTAGATATTGATGGTTTCTACCATTTTGGAAGGGACATTCTGATCAGGAAAGACCAAGAAGCTCATTAGACAGAAGAGAACACTTATAAGATTTTAAACAACGTTTTTAACCTTTAAAGGACGATGAATATGAAAAAACTAATGGTTTTATTACTTGGATTCGCCGCACTGGTTTTTGCAAATCATGCGTTTGCAGGGTCTGAATTGGCTTTGATTGGCAAAAAAGGTGACCAGCATTGGAACAAGCTGGTTGCAGAATACAAGCAGCAGAATAAGTTCGTGGATCACTCCAGCACCAAAGCTATCGTAGGCAATTTTGCCAGGTATCAGGGCAAGGTAAAACAATTTCCCAGGTTTGAATTCAATGATTTCGTGACCGATAAAAACGGCGACAAATATTTCTATTCTGATAACAAGGGAACCCTGAACTTTTTTGTAATCAAGCATAACAAGCGAATCAATGAAAAGCTTCAGGTTCTGTCCTCCGCGCTTGGTAGTTTGAAAGGAGACTGGCAAGT
This sequence comes from SAR324 cluster bacterium, assembly GCA_028282825.1. Taxonomy (GTDB): domain Bacteria; phylum SAR324; class SAR324; order XYD2-FULL-50-16; family XYD2-FULL-50-16; genus JAHJTV01. The sequence goes on along the minus strand of JANQGZ010000096.1, from coordinate 3,971 downwards.
GCTGGGGACAATTGAAGATGCCTATACCTGGTGGGGTGATATTGTCTTGATGGATATGATTGCCATGAGAATCCCGGGCAAAGCCTGTGTTGTTGTGAACAACGGGGAAGCCACCCTGATCGGACAGGACATCCTGGATAAAGCTATGGCAGAACGAGAGAAATCATCCAAAGACGGTATTCCAAAAAATCTGACGTCTGTCCCCAGCGGCCTGGATGCTGAAACTGTTGCCAAGCTTTTCTTCTATGTCAGCAGTGTGGAAAAGAACCAGGAAGTTTGGAAAGACCTCCTGGTGCCATACGCATTGGGTAATAATAAGTCCTTGAAAGGAAGGTCCAAATCCTGGTGGCGAAACCTGACTACAAAAAATCGAGAGTATTTTTTCGTCAGGGAAAATCCGGGTAGAGTCCGCAAGCCTGGAGAAAAGTGTTTTATGTTTCAGATAAAAGCCAACGGCAAGAACATCGGAACAGCGAAACCAACCATGCTGACTCAAGTGAACGGCGAATGGAAGGTTAGAAGCGCAGTGCCCTGAAAGCTGATGATGAGCTAATTTAACCTGGGAATCTAATTCCCAATTTTTAATTTTTTAGTGTGAGAATAAAAATGAAAAAGATGCTATTGTTTATACTTTTTGTTGCAGCTGCATTTGCAACCACTTCATGCGACAGCCAGTCCGGCACCATGGTATTTGCTGACAAGCAGATAAAAAAGGGCCAGGAAGACAAGGTGGAATTGAAAGCTTCCTTTACCAACAAAGAGGCGGTATACGCTCGTGCTTACCTTAAGGAGGAAATTGGTGCGTATCAGCCGGAATTGAACATCAGTAATAGAATGTACAAAGATGATTTTACTGCTGAATTATACATAGATGGCGAATTCAAAGATTCCTGGCATGCTTTGAAAAATGAATATACTGCCGATCCCAGTTGGAAGCAATTTCAATTCTTTGTAGTTAACACTTCGGATCGACCGGATTTCCCACCTGCTGTTTTTAAAAAGCTTTCAAAAGGGAAACATGATGTTGAAATCAAGGTCATCCGCAAAAGAATCAATGGCGATACGGAACTTGCCAGTGGAGAGTTTGAGTTTGTTGTAGAATAACATTTAGGGGGTCACGTCTATCTTTTCTGCATCAAAACAATTCTACCCCGAATATTGTAATGGGGTAGAATTGTTGCGTATCTTAGTATCCGGGAGATCTGTGCAGGGCTCTTGATATTTCCGGTATAGGCTTTTTTTTAGGCATCCGGCCGTTAATAATTATCTTTCTGAAATCTATTAACAACGGGCCATCCGTTCATACCTTGTTTTTACAATTGATCTATTTGTTTGTGCCTCGTTTTAAAAAAAATCCACGTCAAGCTTCTGGTTTAAAATATCCTTTAGCCAAAAATTTCATAAGAAAATCAAATAACCTAATGATCAAAAAAGTTATTCTTTGTGTTGGATTATGCCTGAACTTTTTCTTAACTACTGGAATTGCCGTGGAACCTGGTTATATTCATTCTTATACAAAAAGAATCATCCTTCAAACCGGAGATATTTTTGTTCTGGGCGGTCGTAATAGCAATGTATCCTTTAGTTCCCACGGATTCTGGCATAATGGGAGCTATATCAAAATTGCAGAACGGGCCCGTCTAAATAGTATGCATGTTCAGGGGAATCGTGTTTACATCGTTGGAAAGCTGAGACATCAGGCCGCGCTCTGGGCCTACAAACAAACTGAAGACGGATGGATCAAAGACCATATATTGATGTTTGCCGAGGGCGAGTTGTTTGATGTCAAAGCTAAAAGTACCGAGGGTAAACATACAGTATATGCCTCGGGTGTTTTAGATGAGCGCGAAAAAATGTCGCGTTGCACGCAACCCTATCTTTGGACGATAGAGCATCATCCATTAACTGATCAATTCGTCCTTCACAAGCAACAACCCCTTTTTTCAAACGGCAGTCGGGGGCATTATCCGTTGCGCCTGTTCTTGCAGAAAGACAAAGTCATCATAGGCGGAATGATAGAAATTAAATTCGGTCAACAAAATGCGATTGTCGTATGGCAAGATGATTGGATGCAAAAAGTCAAAATCGGACCAATCAACGTATATGATGCCATTTGGAACGGAAATCAGCTAATAACTGCCGGCAGTGTTTTCGGGAAAGGGCGTGAACAGGCAGCTTACTGGATAGGTGACAAAGAATTTCGATGTCCGGATAGCTTTCACCTGTCAGGTATGACACTAAAAAATGGGAAGCCGCTAATGGTTGGGCATGATACGGATGGAAGCGATTTCTACTGGTACCAAGATAAGAAAGTTACAATATTAAAACCGGCAAGAGGGAATGAAGTGTATGCAGTCGTTGTCGATGGGGAGGATATGTATATTACAGGTCGAATGAACGATTATCGTCCCTATTATTCGAAAAACGGAAAGCTGGTCAAATTGTATTTTGGTCCTCAAGATACCTGGGAATAGACGAATAATCCGAATTTTCGAAATTTTTTGAAAACTCAAATCTGTATGATCAAAGCGGAATGCAGTAACACAAGCCTGGCTCTAAATCTACGCTTAAAAGAGAAACATACATAGTGAGAACAAAAAATGAAAAATCGATACCGCATTATTACCGAATTGTTTGTTGTGATAGCCATCTTATTCGGTTCATTTGCCGTGGCTGCAACGAAAGCTGAGGCATCAGCGGGAGATTTAAAAATTTTGGAAATCAGTTATCGAACTATCCAAGATTTGGAAATACTGAGTATTTCCCCTGACGGTAAGTGGATCGCTGGTCTGGATAACAATCGCAGCCTAGTTATTTACGATCTCTGGAAAGAAACCAAAGTCTGGGAGGATACAGCACGAAAAACTCAATATATTGATAAACGATACTTAAGCTGGTCTCCATCCGGTCGATACCTGACTTTTCATGAAAACTGGGAACGTCACTTATATGACTCGGATATTTATATGTTGGACACCCAACTGTGGAAATTAACCAATATCACCGATGATCACTACCAGGGGGCGTATCTGAAGGCAGTTAATGATGAATGGGCTATAGATTGTTGTACAGGATGGGGACGTGACGAGCAACATGTCTACTTTCTTAGACGGTCAAAGGAGTCATCAACCAGTCTTTTTCGTGTCTGTTTGAAAAGTAAAATGCAAGAGCTGATTATTCCGTCCATTACACAGAGAGAGGGGACTACATCCGGCATTTTTCTTAACGACAAGACCAGGGAAATCTACTTTTCTGTAGAACTTGGATCGGGCAAAAAAACAAATAAAGGAATTTGGAGTTTGGACTTGGAAAACAAAGAACTTGTCCAAAGGATAAATGATCACAAACTTAGGGACACAGCGGTATTAACCAGCTTTTCATCTATATCTCAAAGAGGGATGTATGTGTATCCTCAACTTTTAGTTCGATTGCCTCCCGATAAAAATCTGGATCTATTCTTTCTGTGGGAGCCAAACAGCAACAAAACATTACCGATCATCTCCCGAACTGTGAATTCAACTGAAACAGATCCTAAAAACCGAGGCTATAAGGTTGTCAACGCAATTCTTTCACCAAACGGCAATAAACTGGCAATGGTTTGTTTAACAGGTAACCGAATGTTCCATGTCATAATTAAGGACTTGAAGGATAATTCGGAAAAAATAATCCTCAAAAGAAAAGATGAACTTGCCGGAATCGGATTGAGCCCTGGCCGTTCAGGATTATGGTTGACAAAAGACAATACCTTGATTATTTCAACCTTTCCCATGAGTTTTCCCGGTAGCAGATTTTATCGAGTTAAATTAGGTACATAATTTCAAAAGTAGAGTCAGATTGGAGTCGTTGCATGTAATCTTAATATCTTTCTCTTTTCTGATTATAAATGGTTCGCAGTCAATTCTATAGATCGAATTGGAAGAGCTGTTATTTGATTTTGGATAAACCACCGGGGGATTTATCCAGCATGATTA
>JANQGZ010000078.1:0-34391 GCA_028282825.1 SAR324 cluster bacterium | reverse complement strand
AGTCTTCAGTCTTCAGTCTTCAGTCTTCAGTCTTCAGTCTTCAGTCTTCAAAAAATGTTTCACCCGCCCAGATGTCATGTCAATCAACCTGCCGTTCACAAAACAAGTGTTTTAATAAAATCCAGCAATTGGTTCAGATTCTGGCAGTGCCTGACTTCATTGCAATAGGCTTCATATGTTTTCATACGGCTGTCACCAGTATACCAGAACAAGTGTGTTTCGGGATTCAGCCAGATTATGCGCCGGCACTTATCACGAATCTCTCCCAGGATGTTTTCCTCAGGATTAGTGTAGTTGGTTCTCCCGTCACCAATAATAATGAAAGTCGTCTTTTTGTTTAAAATGTCCAGATAATGCTTTTTGAATTGACGCAACGTTCTGCCATAATCGGTTGAAGCGTCGTAATTGATATCTGCTTCTTTCAAAGCCTTGTCAACCGCCTTGTTGATTTCGTATTTTTCAAAGGTTCCGGTTACTTCCGCCAGGTCAGACACAAAAATAAAACTTCGAACCTGTAAAAAACAATCCTGCAGGGAATAAAGCATATTCAACATGAACTTAGCCGCCGACCAGACAGATCCCGAAACATCGCATAGGGTAACAATTTTGCCTTTGCGTTTTGGTTTGTTGCGGAAAACCAGTTCAACAGGAACCCCTTGATAACGGGAAGCAATACGCAGGGTTTTTTTAATGTCCAGCACCCCTCTTTTTTGCTTGGCATACCTTCTCTGGGCAGTGTCTTTCAGCTTTCGGACAAGTTGCTCTATCACATCCCTCATCTCTTCTATTTCTCTTTTTGTGAGCGAAAAGAAGGATTTTTGACCCAGCTGTCCCATGTACTCTTCATAAGAGGACCCTTGGCTGGACTCTTCCGAGTAGTCCTCCGGATCTTCCCTTAGAAGGCGTCTGGCGTTATTCAGTCTGTCCCTGAAATTGATATCGATAGCTTTACGGTTTTCCCAGCTGATATTGGAGCGATTGTTAGCCAGAAATCGTTCGATGGCAGTGCCAACAGCATTAATTTGAGACATGATTTCAAGTCGCCTGACCAGGGGGGCGAAGCTGGAGTTAATCCCCTGAACCTCACTGCTGTCCATGGTCTGTAAATTTCGAATTTGTTCCAGGTATCTTAACGGATTGCCATTCAAAAAATCCAAAATGGCCGGTAGTGCTTCATCACCTTCCAATGATTCCCCAATCTCATCTAACAACTGATCCGACCAGGCAGCCACACTCGCTGTATGAGGGATACTGGCTTCGCTGCGTAATTCTTTGAAAAACAGTTGATACAAGTGATCGAATTTCGCTTGCTCTCTTCTGCTTTTGGCAAAATTCGCCCGCAAAACATCCTTAAATAGTGGTTCATCCAGCAGATCGATATATTCAAGCTGTTTTACACAATCCAATACCTCAGCTGAAGATATGCGTAAGCCCGCTGTTCGCGAACATGAAACAAAACTAAGGACTGTTTCAATCATGCCAGACCTGCATGTTGAGAAATATCATCTATATGCTGCTTGACCAATTCTGCATCCGAGCGATACTTGCAAATCATATTCAGTGTGTCAGTGACGATCTCTGCCGACAACTCTTTGATTTGCAGGGATATCAAAGATTGAGCCCAATCCAAAGTCTCCGAGGTACAAGGCTTCTTTTTCAAATCCAGCTTTCTGATTTCGTGGATGGCATTGATAACCTGCTGAGCCAGTTTTTGCTGAATAGAGGGTTGTTTGAGTTTTACGATCTGCAACTCAAGATCCGCATCAGGGTAATCGATGTAGAGGTGGATACAACGTCTTTTCAGGGCATCACTCATATCCCTGTAGTTGTTGGAAGTCAGAATAACAAATGGAATTTCCAGAGCCTGTCTGGTACCGATTTCGGGAATTGTCACCTGGAAGTCGCTTAACACTTCCAGCAAAAAGGCTTCAAACTCCGGATCGGATTTATCTACCTCATCCACCAGTAAAACCACCGGATTATCAGAACTTATTGCTTTAAGAAGGGGTCTTGGTTGAATGAATCGCTCAGAGAAGAAAGCATCATCCTGTCCGGCTATCTTGTCTACGGCGTCATTCAGGTTTTTTGCACCGGCGATGACATCATCAATCTTGTCTTTCACCATTTGGGTGTACAAAAGCTGTTTGGCATATTCCCATTCGTAAAGTGCTTTAGCTTCGTCCAATCCTTCGTAACATTGCAGGCGGATCATTTCCCGATTAAGTGCCTTGGCAACAGCCTTGGATAATTCGGTTTTGCCGACGCCCGCAGGTCCTTCCACCAGAATCGGCTTTTGAGTTTCAAAGGCTAAAAATACCACCGTTGCGACTGTTCTTGAACAGATATAACCTGTTTTTTCCAGTTTGGTTTTTACATCTTCGATGCTGCTGAATTTCATGGGTGTTCCTGTTTCTTGTTAATTGTTATCCAATATACTTGCTCTTCAAATCCTTTAAATGACGACATTTTCCAATCGGGACAAGCTTAGTCCAAAATCTCTTAGAGCCCGGACACTGCTTGCCAGGCATTTTCCAGTCGTTTTTTTCTGGCTTTTTCAGCAATACCCAGAATGGCCTGATCTCTTTCCCAACCTTTTCTTATGACGTCAGGTACCGTCTTCCAGTTCGGAGATGTTTTTTCTATAAATTGCTGCATCAGCCGAGCAAACCCGGCATAGGCAACATGAGTATCTGAGGACAGTAAATCAGATTGCCATAGTGCCCTGACCAGTTTTATCAAAGCGACAATTTCCTCCAAATATATACGATCCCACTTGTACTCTATTCCCACACGTGCCAGATACCCCAGTAAAGCCGCTGTCACGTGAATTTCCTCAACAATTCGGAATGGTTTTACATATTCTGAATAACCGTCTCCCGGCAGAATAGATTCCCGTCTTAACTCAACATCCGTAAAGCTCACTTCACCATGAGATATTTCGGGAATAAAAGGTAAAGGAGACATCTCCTGAATATCGATTCCAGGTAGCCCGCTGTCCAATTGAACAAGCTTTATCAAGTTTCGCCCGTCACTAGCCTTCCCTACTGACGCCGCCACAAATATCTGATCGGCTTCGGTGGCACCTGTTATAAAGGTTTTCTTGCCATTTAATACCCACCGACTTTCAGATTCATCCAATGCCTTTAATGTCGATTTAATTGCTTTTGGCGTGTTTCCACCTTGTTCCGTAATACAAAAGGAAGCAAATACCTGTGACTCCAGATTTGGGATTAGATACTGCAATGCTGCTCTGAATCCTGCTAAAAAAGCGTAAGCTACCCTGTCCGCTTCAAATCCGAAGGCAATGGCTCTATCAATAGTGAACTCCCACTCTGCAAAGCGTTCCTTCATGGTCCTCTTCCATTGAGCAAGGGAATCGATGGTTCCGGGCTCAAAATTATTGCTCTTGGTAAGTATCCAGCGAATGATTGACTCTTCCATTTGTCAGAATTTAATGTTGTTGCTTTTGGTTTGATTAGCAGCTGCTTTCCAAATATCAATTGGGGATGGAAGGATATTCAAATTTTGTCAACATGCTTTGTAAAATGCGTTTGAAAACTTCCACTTCCTCTTCCGAAAAGTCTCTTTTGATGTCAGCGTTAACAGCATGAACGATCGTCTTTGCCTTTTCTATTTCTGCAAGCCCCAAGTCTGTAATAGAAATCAAAAACGTTCTGCGATCCGAAGGATTCATCTCTCTTCGTGCGAAACCGGACCGCTCCAGTCTGTCCACCAAACCGGTTATGGCAGAGTTGTCGATTGACAATTCCTTGCTTAACTCTGTCATGGTCTGCGACTTGTGTTTTAACAAAAACAATATCCCTGTTTGCACACCGGTAACTTTGATCCCCTTGTCCGCCAAGGTTTTTTTTAAATAGGTCGCCAGCTTATGTTGAGCCTTTGAGAGCAAAAAAATCAAGCGATCATCCTTAGGCATGAACTTCCTTCTTTTAAATGTTTATTATTGATGATTCGAAATTTGACATATCAAATACTTTTTAGTCAATTATTGCAAATTCATCGCTACAGGAAGATCTAACAAACGGAATTCGCGGAAGGTCAAATATATAAAAATACAAGGTTTCCTCTTGTTATTTGATTAATCCGCAAGTATTCTCAACGAAACACAAAAAACCTCATTCGCCCAACCACTTTTTACGGGAAAAACTATGCCACTTAACGCTGAAATCATCCAAAACATTGACGATGTTCTGCGAAATGCGCAGCAAGAAAATCGAGTGACCCTGTATGAGTTTGAAGTGTATAAAATTCTGGAAAGCATTGGGTTGGACACCCCACGATATACCTTTGTAAGATCATCTTCTGAGATTGATCAGACACTGCTTCAACAATTTTCAAACAGGGTTATCTTGAAAATTGTATCTTCCCGGATCTCACATAAGCAAAAATACGGCGGTGTCAAGCGAATCGATTATTTAGATCCTTTGTTTGTGCAATTCGCAATCGAACAGATGAAAAATGAGGTACTTTCTCATTTTGAGGGAGATTCCCAACCTGCCATAGACGGATTTTTATTGGTCGAATACATTCCCCACACCCAAGCACTTGGTTATGAAGTCCTGATAGGATTCAAGGAAGATCCAGCCTTCGGTTCCGTTTTGACTATCAGCAAGGGTGGAGACGATGCCGAGTTTTTTGCCACACATTATGACCCGGCTAACCTGTTTTTGCCTCCCTTAAGCGAAGAAGAAGCTGACAAAATGGTCAATACCCTGAATATCAGACACAAATGGGAACAAATAGGCAGAAAAGAGGAATATTTAGGTTTGTTTGCCAAGGCGATTCGTACTATCAGCCAGTTGGCCTATCATTACTCTTCGGGTATGAAACACAACCCCAATTACATAATAACCGGTATGGATGTAAACCCCTTTGTGATTACCGAAGATGGCCGTTTTGTTGCCATCGATGGATTTGCGGAATTCGTTTCTGCTTCCGAAGGACAACAGCCGGCCCTACCAATTAACGCTGCCAATCTTGATGGCTTTTTTAATCCGAAGGGTATTGCCGTGATTGGCGTTTCCGGTGATTTGCAGCGGTATAGTCTTGGCAGGGATATCGCTCACCTGCTTCATGATATGGATAGGGATGATCTCTACCCCATTAATCCCAAGGGAGGCTCTATCTCATTCGATGATAAGACCTATCCCTTGTATCCGGATTTGCAGTCTGTAGGTAAACAAATCGATCTGGTTGTTTATGCTGCTCCTGCCAAGTTTATCGAAGGATTTATGAAAGAACTTCAAAACGATCCGCCCAAAGCTGTCATATTGATTCCCGGAATCCCGCCAGATATTGATTATGAAGAATTTATTGCCAGGGTAGACAAGTTAAAACCTGCAGAAACCAGGGTGATTGGTCCCAATTGCATGGGGGTATTCCGGGCTCCCCAGGGGGAACGAAAAGGGGTTAATACATTATTTATGGAACAAGAGCGGCTTGAGATCGGTTATTCGCAATTCAGCAACAGTCTTTTGTTGACTCAAAGCGGTGCTTTCTCTGTAACAGCCCTGGATCGATTTCAACATTCCAAACTGTTCAGGTCAATCATCAGTTTTGGTAATCAATATGATGTGAAAGTAACCGATTTGATCGAGTACTATTCCAACAGGGACACGATCGATGTGATCTCTCTCTACCTGGAAGGATTGCATCCCGGAGAAGGGCGTCAATTTTTCGAACTGGGGCAGAAATCGACTAAACCTATCATTGTGTATAAATCAGGAAAAACAGACGCCGGAGCGAAAGCGGCAGCATCTCACACCGCAGCTATGTCCGGCAGTTACGATGTGTTTAAAGCAAGCTGCGAACAGGCAGGTATTATTCTGGTGGAGAATATCGAAGAACATTACGACCTGGTACAAACATTTTCCTTGCTGCATAACAAGATTCCAACTGACAACAGGGTGGCCGGAGTAGCAAACGCCGGATTTGAATCCACTGTGGGAGCCGACGAGTTGAAGAATTTAAGACAGGCCGAATTGCACCCTGAAACAATAGAGAAACTAAATGAAATCAATCGATTTGGTTTGGTCAATACCAAAACTCCGTTTCTTGACATATCCCCCATGGCCGACGATAAAATGTATACTGATTTCGTAGAAGCCTTGGCAGAGGATGACAATGTGGATTGCGTGTTTGTTGCTGTTGTTCCTCATCCCATATCTTTAAAAACCACCCCGCAGACCTGTCATGACAAAGACAGCTTAGGGAATTTGCTGGTGGATCTTAACAAAAGAATCAACAAACCAATGGTGATTTCCGTGAACGCAGGGCAATACTATCAAGAATTTGTTGGAATTTTAGAAAGTAACGGATTACCTGTATTTACAGACATCCGCTCTTCCATCAAATCTTTGGATCGCTTTGTCAGCTACTATACAAAATAGGCTTACCTACTGAAGTCAGTGTTCCGGCGGCTAAAGCACGCCGACTGTAATATTCCACCCCTAACCAGGCTATTAATGGATAAAGATCAAGTCAGCGATTATGGGATTAAAGTTGGCATGACATCATGCCGAAAACGGTGGAAATTTTACTCCTTGCATCGAAAAAAATTCAAAGAGTTCAATATTAATTTCATATCCTGTTTATCATTCAATAAATAATGATCTCATTTGTACCAGATCCTGACTATTTGCTGCTCAGGGTCACAACAGCAAAGGAGTTTAAAGAGATCGAGCTTTTATTGTTGTCGCGCTCCATACCTTTTACGGTGCGCAATGACTATTGGCGAAAACTTTTCTATATTCCGAAACCATCGGAAGAAAATGCGCGCACCGAACTTCAGTCCTACCTGGAGGAGAACAAAAACTGGCCCCCGCCCGCTCTTGATCATCCAACCACGGGATTTCGTTTTTCCTTTTTACATGTCTGCATTGTTTTGTGTCTGGCGTTCTTTCACTGGCAGGTAACCAGGATTGATTTTGGTCCCAATTGGCTGGAGCTGGGAAAGTTTTCCGCGACACAGGTTATGTCAGGCGATTGGTGGCGATTGTGCACGGCTTTGACACTTCATGTGGATGATGCTCACTTGTTAAGCAATATGGCCGGTCTCCTGGTATTCGTTGGAGGTGTCGCTTATTTTTCCGGTCCCGGGCTTTCCTGGTTTCTTGTTGTTGTTTCCGCATGTTTTGGAAATTTTTTGAATGCCCTGTTTACTCAAACAGCTCAATCGGGAATAGGCGCTTCAACAGCTGTTTTCGCAGCTGTTGGATTGATTGGTATCTTCGGTATTCGCACCTATTACCACCGCAGGGAGTTAAAAACCCGTTTTTTGATTCCTTTTATGGCAGGTTTCGGAATATTCGCCATGATGGGGACAAACCCACAGACCGATGTTTCAGCTCATTTATTTGGTTTTATTGCCGGGGCATTGGTCGGTCTCGTGCTTCTTCCTCTTATCGATCCTGAACGACTTGGCAACAGGTTTGTTCAGCTTGGTGGATTATTACTCTTTTGTACTATTATCTACGGAAGCTGGCTGTATCCACTGCATTCCGGCATGTAGGCTCAACAAGCTAAATCCCGAATTTTATTTCTGGTTATGCTCTCAACACAGACCTCTGACTATTCCACAAACCACTAAAATAACAGCCAAATAATTACACCTGGTTTTCCAGCCTATCTAATCGTTTGAAATACGGGGATTTTTTGAAATGTTGAATTCAATATCCAGCCAATGTATTATAAGGGCAAAATTCCCCCATCACCTTGGATTTTTGCTGATAATTGTAATTTTTAGAGAGGTAAAATTATGAAGCACCAACCCTCTTCCAAGGGCCTGTTATCCTTGACTTCCGATCAAGTCGAGGAGGCATTGGCTAAAGGATTTATGCGATTTGTCAATTCAACCGCGAAACCCCATCGAAAAACCTCTGTGAGCATTCCGGAAGCGCTGCTGCAAAAAAATGAGCTCAAACCCGGAAAACGAACCGCTAAACCAGGTCATTCAAGCGGAAAGAGATGGAAAAAGACCAGCTCAACCATTAAGAAGGGTCCGAAGGGGCACACTCCCATCCGTTCTCAAACCGGGCATGACCACGATCGAAATCATCATAAATACTAGCAATTGAGCACTGGTGACAGCTTTTACAAAACCGGATGTTGATCAGGCGTCCGGTTCCCGACAGCCGTTTCCCTTACTTTAATTGTAAATTCGATAGACCTTAGTCCCATCAAACCTTTTTTTTAGAGAATTCACAGCCTAACGATTCTTAAATTGGAGGGATTGTTCCGAAGACGGATTCGGATATTGGAAGGAGGAGGCCGCAGATGCGGCCACCCATGAAAAAGATACTTTTACAGTGGACTATTACAGCATGGTATCGATTGAAACATAGTCCATGCCGAAAGCCTCCGCAACGCCTTTGTAGCAGATTTTGCCATCAATGACATTAGCGCCTTTGGCAATTTCTTCGCTGTCTTGCATAGCCTTTTTCCAGCCTTTGTTCGCAAGGTCCACGGCATAGGGTAATGTGGCATTGGTCAGGGCCAGGGTTGACGTTCTGGCCAGAGCTCCCGGCATATTGGCAACGCAATAATGAACCACTCCGTCAACGGTATAAACAGGATCACCATGTGTGGTGGGCTTGGAAGTCTCAAAACAACCTCCCTGGTCAATGGCAACATCAACAATAACAGATCCTTTTTTCATTGTTGGGAGCATATCCCTGGTAATCAACTTTACTGCCTTGGCCCCGGGAATCAATACCGCACCAACCACAACATCAGCTTCTTTTACCAATTCACGAACTGTCGCCGGACTGGACATCAGTAAAAAACAATTGGCCGGCATCACATCGCTTAAATAGCGCAATCGTTGCAGGTTCATATCCAGCAAATAGACTTTAGCTCCAAGACCACACGCCATTTTCGCTGCATTCATCCCGACAACACCGCCACCCAATACAACTACCGTTCCAGGATCCACGCCAGGTACCCCACCTAATAAAATACCTTCACCACTATGTGCCATTTCAAGAAATTTGGCCCCTTGTTGAATGGCCATTCGGCCAGCTACCTCGCTCATTGGTGTAAGGAGCGGTAAACTTCCATCCTTTTTCTGAATTGTTTCGTAGGCAATACAGGCAGCTTTACTTTTGACGAGAGCATGGGTCAATTCTTCTGCTGCTGCCAGGTGAAGATAGGTGAATACGATCTGGCCTTCCCGAATCATGTCATATTCCGAAGGTAAGGGTTCCTTTACATGCATGACCATATCGCAGCGATCAAAAATCTCTTTGGGAGTCGCTACAATTTCAGCACCGGCGGAAGTGTATAAGTCATCCTCAAAACCACTTCCGATACCAGCTCCTTTTTCAACCAAAACCGTATGATTGTTTTGTTTCATCACCTCCACCCCCGAAGGTGTCATCGCCACACGGTTTTCTTCCGTTTTGATCTCTTTTAAAATTCCAACAATCATTTCACTCTCCGTATAATTAGGAATGAGACTCTATGGTTAATAGATTAATCGTGCCCTAGATGAACTGGGAAAGAGATTCACTTTAAATTTTAGCGTTTAGTGTAGCGTGTTAACCTTAAGTGAATCAATAAATTAATTGTAATTCCGATTTCGCCCCGGTCACTGAATCCAATTGCAACCCCGTCAGATAGTTTGGATCAAATTCAGTCCGACCAATATCAAAACAAAATGTGAAAATCGAAACACTACCACTGTTTAATCAGTATTTCGCAATGTGTCAATTACTTTTTATGATATTCGTAAAATCGTGTTCGCCGTGGGTTGACCACGTTCACTTTTTTGCATAGCTAATTGTCAAAGGGAAAAAGCTAAAAGAAACTAACAGGTAACTATCTGTTTTAATATGGTAAAATATAAATCTTGAACAAATCCAGCATTTCCGATTTTAAGTTGATAGTTGAGTGAAAAAATGCTTTATAGTAGAGATATCAAAAAGACCTGTTTCACTTTTTAAGCAAACCGGATTATTTTCCATTCATAGATTGGAAAACCGTAAAAAAAGACCATAATCATATGAAAATCGATAAAATAGACATGGAGATTATTACCTGTTTAAACAAAAACGGTAGAATTTCCAATAACGAGATTGCTGCCAAGCTTTCCATTTCGGAGGGAACCGTTCGCAATAGAATTCGTAAGTTAACCGAAAACAATTACCTTCGAGTGAAAGGACTGGTTAATCCCAACCGGATTACCGAAAAACAGGTCATCTTTTTAGGCGCCAAGGTCGCTGTGAGCAAAGATCTGGAAAAAACCGCCGAGGCTGTCTCCAAACTTCCCCATGTAAACTCCACCTCGATTGTAACCGGCCGGTACGATTTAATTATAGAAGTGTTTCTTGAACCATACACGGTGATAACCTTTCTTTGTAACGACCTGGCAAAATTGGATTCCATTGTTTCGACCGAGACGTTTATGACATTGAAAAACTACGATAAGTGGATTTAAGGCCTGCCTCCCTAATAAACTTGATCCTGCCTGCAAATGAATCTATTATTTGATCTCATATTTCGGGTTGGACTTAGCATTGCCTAGTCAAAAAATACGACTCTTATAACAGTCTTCAAAAGGTACCAGTTATCGGCTTATGAAACAGTTACTCAGGCCTGAGAAAAAACTGAAAATCAATTTAACCATTCAAGGACAGTATTTATCTTTTTTGATAAGGCGGAAAGCGGAGCTTTCACCAGACTTCCGAATAGCATTCGTAACAGCAGTAATAGATGGAGTTAACCATGAGCAGAATTTCGTGGGATGAGTATTTTATGGAATTGATGGATACGGTTGCAAAAAGAGCAACATGTGACCGTGGACGTAGCGGATGTTTGATCGTTCGGGACCGGCGCATTGTCAGCACAGGATATGTTGGGAGCCCGCCTGGTCTGCCTCACTGCGATGATGTCGGGCATTTAATGAAAGAGGTTATTGACGAGGACGGAACCGTTCGAAATCATTGCGTTCGTACTATTCATGCCGAGCAAAACGCCATCTGCCAGGCTGCCAGATATGGAATTTCATTGGAAGGCACCACCTTATACTGCAAAATGGAACCTTGCCGCGTTTGTGCTATGCTGATCATCAGCTCTGGTATCAAAAAGGTAGTGGCAAAAAAGAAATATCATGCGGCGCAGGAAACCCGCGACATGTTCAGGGAAGCCGGAGTGGAATTGGTCGTGGTCGATAATGAAATTGAAACGTACACCAATCAATAACATCCACTCAAGCTGCATTCTTACTAACCTCGACCAGGAAACACGTTACAAAAAATCACTTGCTTTTTGGCCCAGAATTATTAAAATTACACACAATTAGATTCTTGGGCCTGCCCAAGTTCTATTGTATTTCTCCTATATTTTCATTCGTTTGGAATTGAATCCCGAACAAGTTAACAGTAAAGCTCGTTTTAATGAAGACTTGCAGGCTACTTACCTGTTAAACTCGATAACGTCACGATTAAGATACATGGATTCAATTCAGGTAGATCTTTTTTGTAAGGACTAAATCCGGTTTCAATACGTGTTAAGCCACCCGGGATTTTCTTGAAAATGAAAAATACCCACCAAGGCAATAAGAAACCGTCACAAACCCAATGAGTCAATCATGCAAGAAAAGGATCTCTCCAAACAGTTGAAAGATAAATCGACAAAAGAAACAAACCAGCCAACCAAGTCCTCTTCTCGAAAATTCGGCGGAGCCTTTATATTTACTTTCGTCCTGCTTTTCATCACCTGGATTCTGCTCTCCGGAAAGTTCGACCTTTTCCATCTTGCGTTAGGAGTAATTTCCTGTGCTTTGGTCTCTTATATTTCAAGTGACCTGGTATTTGAATCCTTCAACATCAAGTCAGTCTCTTTTCAGTGGCCTCGTTTTATGGCCTTTATCCCCTGGCTGTTGGTTCAAGTGTTCAAGGCCAATATACACGTAATGGTTTTGGTGCTGCACCCAAAGATGTTGAAGCGAATCGATCCCAGAATCATAAGGTTTAAAAGTCGACTAAAAAGCGATGTGGCTATAACGGCATTTGCCAATTCAATCACCCTGACCCCGGGAACAATCACTGTCTACGCTACCGAATACGGGGATTTTGAAGTGCATGTCATCGACAAAGCATCGGGTGAAACCTTGCCGGGGGAAATGGAACAGAAAATAGCAAAAATATTTAGTGAATAATTTTAGGGCAGTTTATGAACGATCTGTTTTTTTATGCCGGAATTTTCCTTTGTTTTGTGATGGTCATGTCTTTGTATAGGGCTATTTTCGGACCAACCATTTTGGATCGCTTGATCGGGGTAAATGCAATCGGCAGCAAGACCACAACCCTTCTGATTTTAATTGGCTTGCTTTACCAGCGTGTTGATATGTTTGTCGACATCTCCCTTGCTTATGCCATGTTAAATTTTATTGCGGTGTTGGCTGCTTCTCGCTACTTCCATAAACGAAAAGGACTGCATGAGGAACCTGGTAATGATTAGTCTAAGGAGCATTGAACAATGATGAATATTATTGCAGCCATATTAATTGGTATCGGCCTCTTTTTCTTTTTCGGCGGCGCCTTGGGAATTATCCGTTTTCCCGATTTTTATTCACGATTACATCCTGCAGGAAAGCTGGATACAGCCGGGTTGCTCTTCACCATGTCCGGTCTGGCAGTTTATGTCATTCAGGACTTCACACTGGGAAGCGTATTGACTGCATTGAAAATTTTGTTGATCGCCGTATTTGTGTTCATAACCAGTCCCACTGCCACCCATGCCATTATCGATGCCGGCTTTGTGGCCGGATTAAAACCGTGGACCAGAAAGGACGACGAGGAAAAAGAATGACCTGGCAATTTGATGTGATTATTCTCACGTTAGTCATCATAACTGCCATTGGGGCTATCACCATTAAAGACCTGTTGGGGGCAGCCGTTCTCTTTGGGGCCTACAGTTTCATGATGTGTTTGCTTTGGGCGATAATGGGTGCTGTGGACGTTTCGTTTACGGAGGCATCAGTTGGCGCCGGAGTGAGCACGGTACTATTTGTTGCGGCCGTCTATAACACCACAAGAAGGAGTAAAGATTGAGGATTTTTGCTTTAATCCTGGTTGTGATAACAGGAGGATTGCTGATTTACGGAACTGTAGATTTTCCGAATTGGGCAGATCCATCATCACCTGCCGGCACCTTTGTTTCTCCGCATTATATAGAAAAAGCGCTTGAGGAAACCGCAGTACCTAATTTGGTTACAGCTGTTTTGGCTGATTACAGGGGCTACGACACCATGCTTGAAACCACGGTCATTTTCGTGGCGGGCGTCGTCTGTTACTTTTTGTTACGTACCTACCAATCCAAAAAACAAAAAACCCGGTACTTCAGGCATGTTTCAACCAACATCGTCATCAATATTGAGCCTGGAGGTAAACTGCCAAAAGAGGATTCCGGATTTGAACCCATTGATCCCACCTGGGCTCCCTATGATTTGATTACCAAAACCAGTTGTCGCTTATTGATTCCCTTTATTCAAATTTTTGCCCTTTACGTCATAGCCCATGGTCACTATAGCCCTGGTGGCGGATTTCAGGGAGGAGTTATACTTGGAGCTTCTTTTATTCTGTTTGCCATTGCCTTTGATTTAAGGCATTCCTTTGGTCGCTTTGAGGAAAGAACCAGCAATCTGTTTTCATCGCTTGGTGTTTTAATCTATGCCGGAACCGGTGCTCTCAGTTTATTGTTTGGAGCATCTTTTTTGGATTATAGCGCCCTGGCGCCGATTTTCGGGAGTGATCCCGTAATGGCCAGATCACATGGAATTCTAATTGTGGAAATCGGGGTCGGCGTATCTGTGATGGCTGTGATGGTTTGGATTTACTACAACATTTCATCAGGTGGAAAACACGAGGAAGGGCTGTGACATTTTAGACTTTAAATTTATGAAGTAGGATTTATTTTTTGATTTCATTATTGACTCTAAATGGAAAATTTAATTGAGCTGGTTATTACAAAATATAACTATTGGGGTTGTATCGTTTTACTAATGATTGGGATCTACGCGATGATTGTTAAAAAAAACCTGGTCAAGAAAATCATCGGTATGAACATCATGCAATCTTCCATTATTCTGTTTTATGTCTCGATTGGAGCCAAATTAAAAGCCACCATCCCCATTCTTCAAGATTATTCGAACAAAGACAGCCTCTATCAAGCCAAGGACTACATTAACCCGCTGCCCCATGTATTAATGCTAACAGCAATTGTTGTATCTGTTGCAACCCTGGGAGTCGCTTTGGCATTGGCTATTAAGATTTATCAACAATACCGAACGCTTGAGGAAGATGAGATACTCTCTCAAATTGAGAATCAGGATTAACAGGAAGCAAATAAATCACAACGTTTTTGAGTTCACTGACAAACCACACACTCTTTAATATGATTCAATCACAATACCCCATTCTGATAATCATAACCCCGCTTATTACCTCGCTTCTGGTCCTTATTGTTGGTCGATGGCTGAAACAATCTGCTTACTACCTCTCAATCATTGCCCTGATAACCACAACCCTTGAATCTCTTCGTATCCTTTGGGAAGTCATTCAACACGGAACGCTTCATTACAGAATGGGTAACTGGAGACCGCCCTGGGGGATTGAATATGTGATTGATCACTTAAGTGCATTTCTAATTGTCATTATCACAACCATCGGCCTTTGTGTGGTCGTGTATTCCAAGGAAAGCATTGAAAAGGAACTGCCGGAGAAAATTGTACCCTTTTATTGCATTTTGCTGCTGTTAATTACCGGTTTGCTGGGAATGGTAGCCACGGGTGACATGTTCAATCTTTATGTCTTCCTGGAGGTATCAGCTTTAACAGCATACGGTTTGATCGGTTTGGGAGAAAAAAGAGCACCGCTGGCAAGTTTCAGGTATTTGATGATGGGAACCATCGGTGCAAGTTTCTATTTGCTGGGAGTTGGTTATCTGTACTTGATCACCGGGTCGCTGAATATGGCTGATATTTCAACTCGCCTCCCTGAATTATATGAATCCAAAGTCGTTTTAGTAGCCTTCGCCTTTTTGATCATCGGTATCAGTGTAAAACTGGCCATTTTCCCTCTGCATTCCTGGCTACCTGATGCATACACGCATGCTCCTTCTGCCGTGAGCGCTTTTATTGCTCCAACCATGACAAAAGTGGCGGCATATATGCTGGTTAGAATCATGTTCTCCGTTTTTGGGACGAAATTTGCCATTGAAACTGTCCCGATCACCACTATTCTTGCCTGGCTTGGAATTGTTGCCATGATCGTTGGATCGATTTACGCAATCAAACAGACCGACTTAAAACGCATGCTGGCTTACTCATCCATTGCTCAAATCGGCTACATCGTATTGGGAATCGGACTGGCCAACAGATTAGGTTTAACAGGCGGTTTGCTGCATATACTAAACCACGCCTTTATGAAAGGCTGCCTGTTCCTGGTAGCCGGAGCTATCATTTTGCAGGTTGACGGAAGGAATATTTATCGTTTCAAAGATCTGTACAGGCAAATGCCTTACACCATGACAGCCTTTGTCATAGCAGCTTTTTCCATGATAGGCATCCCACCAACCAGCGGGTTTTTTAGCAAACTATATTTAATTCTTGGTTCGATCGAGGCTAATCAATGGATTTTTGTTGCGGTTATCCTGCTCAGCAGTTTGTTGAATGTGGTTTATTTCATCAATGTGGTGAGAACCGTTTATTTTGGGCCTTCTGAGGCAGAGATTCAAACCAATCCCGACAAGGTCCGCTCATACAGCCCGGAAACAAAAGAAGTTCCCTGGAGCATGAGATTGCCCATTATCACCACTGCGGCTGCAATTCTGCTGTTAGGTATCTTTAATGGTACGATTATCGACCAGGTAATCAAGTTCATCATTCCAACAGGTATTTAACTCAAAGGAGAACCCATTGAATATTCTTTACGCCTGGATATGCATATTCTCTCCTTTTATGGGCGCGGCCCTGACGCCCGTATTGGCAATGATTCATCCCAAATTGAGAGACCTGGGAGCTGTTTTCTTCTCCTTTTTGGCTGCTCTGTCCGCACTGTCTCTGCTTCCCGCTTTGTTTCACCCTGCAGATCTTCCCCTTGAATATGCCATCCCCTGGCTGGAAGATCCCATCAGTATTAGTTTTGGGATATTAATAGATCCCTTAAGCATTATTCTGGCCAATGTTGTGGCTGTTATCAGTTTCTTTATCATGGTGTATTGCATCGGGTATATGAAAGCCGATGATGCCATTACCAGATTCTGGATGTGGATGAATGCGTTTATTGGCAGTATGCTTCTGCTGGTGTTGGCCAATAACCTGTTGTTCATCTTCATTGGATGGAAACTGGTCGGGGTTTGCAGTTATGGGTTGATCGGCTTTTATTACAAAGATGAAAAAAAATACTGGATTGGAGGTCCGGCACCCGCCAAATTTGTAACACCTTCTCAGGCAGGCATCAAAGCCCTGGTTATGACCGGAGTCGGTGATCTGCTTATGCTTGGAGGCATTCTGATTATTTTCTTTTACTCCGGCACTTTAAACCTTCAAGAACTGTATGGAACTTCAGCCGAATGGATTCCACAGCTGGCTCAATCGCCGGGAATGGTTATCCTGGTAACCCTTCTCATTCTTGCAGGACCAATCGGGAAATCGGCCCAATTCCCTTTACATGAATGGCTACCTGAAGCCATGGCTGGTCCTGGCCCTGTCTCGGCCCTGATTCATGCCGCCACCATGGTAAAGAGCGGTGTTTACTTAGTCGCCAGGTTTATTCCAATTTTTTACTACGGCTATTGGGTGGCTGAGTGCCACGAGGCTTCTTATTTTTTCCTGATCACAGCCTGGATAGGAGCTATCACTGCTTTTCTGGCAGCTACCCAGGGAATGGTCTCCAAGGAATTAAAAAAAGCCCTGGCATATTCCACGGTCAGTCAGATTGGATATATGATGCTTGCACTTGGTGTTGCCGGACTCAGTCCGACCATTCTGGTTGGCGGCTACACAGCCGGGATTTTTCACTTGGTCAGCCATGCTTTGTTCAAAGCTTGCCTCTTTCTCTGTGCCGGTACGATTATCCATGCTGCCCATTCCATCTACATGCATGATATGGGTGCCATGAGGAAGTACGCTCCCTTTACCTGGCTATTCATGATGATAGCTGCTCTTTCTTTGATCGGGGTACCTCCTTTTCCCGGTTTTTGGAGTAAAGACGCTGTGCTATTGGCAGTCATCGAAATAAATACTGCTTTGTTTATTTTTGCCGCTGTCACAGTGGTTCTTACTGCATTTTACACAACACGAATGATCGGGTTGGTTTTTTATGGTATGGAGAGCCCGCACGTGGAAACTCAGAAAAAACACAACAGTCATTTTGGTGAAGGCCTAAAAGTCATGTGGATACCCTGTGGTATTCTTGCAGCAATGATCATAGCAATGGGCCTGTTGGGACTAAAGGTGGAACATTTGCTTCATCACGGATTTGAAGTGAATTTGGTTGAACAGGTTGGATTACCGATCAAAAAAGCTTCAACCGAAGGTTCCAATTTCACGGTTCCCCTTCTTTCGGTGCTTTGCGTTTTGGCAGGTGCATTACCGGCATATTGGATTTACATCGCCAAAAAAACTTCAGCCGGTGCCATTTTAGAAAAGGTGACCGTTATTCGACTGTTTTATCGCTTTTTCTGGGAACGGTGGTACATCGATTCGTTTTATAACAAGGTAATTGTCGGCGGAATGTTAGGAATTGCCGGGTTGGTCGTGAAAGCAGAGGCACTGCTCAATAGCATTATTCATCAAATGATTCCCAGTCTTTTCACGGACCAGGCTTACAGTTTTGCAAGGCTTTTTAAAACCGAAACCCGCGAACTGGCTTTCAACATTACAACAATTCTGCTGTTTTTTGTTATTTTCATTGGTTTCTTATTATTGGTATAACAAGGACTCATGGGACCTAACATACTACTTCAAGTAATTATCATTCCAACAATTGTATCTGTTATCCTGTTTATCGGCCGGCACAAACTTGGAAGAAAAGCCGGTTGGATTACTGCACTGTCCCTCGTCTATACCACGACCCTACTCTGCTACATTGGTTACACGGCAACTCAAGGTATTGTTTTGAAAGAGGAGTATCTGCTAATAGCTCCGGACATTCGATTAAATCTGGTAGCAGACGGCTTAAGCCTGCCCGTGGCACTTATTGCCAACCTTTTATGCACAGTATTGGCTTTTTTCTCTATTCATTATGTCGATCATCGGATTGAGGTTTTATATCCCAGAGCCAAAGGTAAAGAGTATTCAAGCTATTATGCACGTTTTTTTTACATGTTTCTTTATTTTCCGATCGGATTTGCCGGTGTCTCCCTGGTATCCAATTTACTGGCGCTCTACTTTTTCATGGAGGTTTTGACCATCACTCTCTATTTTTTGATGGCATACTTTGGGTATATTGAAAGACAAAAAATCGCTTTTATGTGTCTGATCTGGGGAATATCCGGTGCGTTACTGTTATTGGCCGGATCAAGTATCATTTACAGCCAGACCGAATCCTTCGCTTTTTCAGATATTCACCGCATCGCAGGAAATCCATTGGCATTCTGGGTTATCCTCATCACCCTGCTGGGATTGATGACAAAACTGGCGATATTCCCGTTTCACGTCTGGATGCCTTGGGTTCACGCTGAACACCCTACCTGTATTGCAGGATTACTAGCAGTGTATGCGAACATTGCAGCATACATAATGGTGCGAGTGCTGATAATACCGCTCCGTGCGGATTTTGAAGTCTTCGGAACTCCATTGTTAATATTAGCTCTGGTCACCATGGTTTATGGTTCCTTGCTTACCATGGCGCAGACTGATATCAAACGGATCGCCGCTTGTTCGACAATCAGCCAAATTGCTTATTCTGTTCTTGGAATTGCAGCACTAACCACGGTTAGTATTGAGGGAGGGCTGTTCTTTTTTCTCAGTCACATTATGGGGAAAACCATTTTTTTCTCCACGGCCGGTATTGTGGTGTACACCACAGGGTTCAGAGATATCAGGCAGTTGGGAGGACTTGCCCGAAAAATGCCGATCACAGCCATTTTATGGGTGATTGGAGCGATGATGCTTTCCGGATTTCCCCCGTTTAGCAGCTTTACAGCAGAATGGATTATGTTCACAGGAATATTCGAACACGGTGTTCAGGCGGGACCTGGAGCATTGATTATCGCCATTTTCGCTGTAACAGCCATCCTGTTAACTGCCGGGTACACATTCACCGCAGTAAAGAAGGTGTTTTTTGGTCCGTTAAATTCATCGTTAACCGCTGGAAACCAGCACATCAAAGATCCGCCATTAACAATGTTACTTCCGCTTTTTGTTGTTGTCGGCATATCCATTTATCTTGGCCTGTTTCCAAAAATCTTGATGAACCTGCTTCATACAGTAACAGGTAATCTTTAAGATCCACTCCCTTCAGTTTCCTGGAGCCACACTATGATTCCAATAGAAGATCTGCGAAAAATCATTATTCTTGAGAAGTTATCAGACGAGATGCTGGAGAAAGTCCTCCCGGCCATCAATGTGCTTAAACTTCGTGAACAGGAGATTATTTTTGATGAAGGAGATGAAGCTCGGTATTTTTATATGCTGCAAAGAGGAAAAGTTCTACTGGAGAAAAGAATCTCCCAGCAAATAACGGTTTCCCTTGGGGCTATTAAACCGGGATTTTCCTTCGGCTGGTCTTCTATTTTTTCCGAGCCTTATAGTTTTAAAGCCTTATGCGCAGAAACCAGCGAAATTCTGATGATCAATGCAGACGGAATTTTAAAACTGATGAAAGAAGACCATTCCATGGGGTTTCATATGATGCGAAGTCTCACAAGAGTAATGAAAAACAGAATGGAACGGATTCAAGATCAGTTTTTAAGGGCGATCAGGGAACATCCTGATTTCAGCGCCGTGCTTGACTGATTTCGGGAAGTTTTGTTTGAAATGACTGTAAGCTGTTAATCAGCGGTGAAGGAGGGCAAGAAACCGCCCCGTTCCTCGCATTGGTAGCAAGGTATCAAAGGCGATATCGAGCGGTTTCTTTAGATTCAAATTCTATTTTTCAAATAGAAAATCATCTGCTGAAGAGTGAGTATCAGGCATGGAAACGAAATTCTCATAGTTGTTGTTCACTTGTTCAATCTTTTTAATCTTGCCACCCTTCTCCAAAAAATCCTTAACGGAATCTTCGATAAATTCATGACTGGGATTAAAACCAACAGCTCTCCTTCTCCCTCTTCTTTTGAATACTCTGTTTTTATCCATGTTCTTCTCCAAATTTAACGTATAAAGTATTTGACTCTAAGCTTGTCAATTCAATGGTTTGTTTTAACTAACCTTTTAGCTCTAATTCAAAACACCTGATTATTCGAATTGTTAATCTACAACAATATCGATCTTAAAATCTATTATTTTATTTATTTTTTAACATGTAATATTACGTAAACGTACCCAAAAACTCTGTCAATAAATATCGAAGAAAAAAGTGACGATTTCTGCGATATCATCAACTTTTAGCGATTAGACTTTAATTTCAAAGCATTAATCAAAGTCATAACTAGTAAAAAAAATAATCATGTTATTTCAGTTACTAAGCTTTTATCAGCCGAGATACCAAGTGGATAATAGTGGTTTTAACAATGGAATGGCTAGCGCCTAATAACCTAAATTAAAAAGTATTTTACAAATATTTTAGACTTATTTAACGGAATAGTATGAATTCAACCCAAACGAAAATTGCTATTCCGATTTGTATCACTTAGACTAATACAGGATTTTTCAATTGGATAACGAAACATTAGACAGGTTGCAGCAGATGTTTACGCGTATCGCGAAAAAGCGGACCAGCTTCGAACTTGAAGAATGGGAAAGTGTCCGGGAATTGATGCCTCGAAAGAGAGGCACCCGGGGAATTCAATATGAAGCACTGGAATATTTGTTTGAGCATCTGTACGAGAAAATATCTGAAGAGGAATTAAGGGAGCACTTTTTGAAGGTCAAGGGAAGGCTGCAGGAAAAAGGTGATCCGGTGAAAAGTGCTATAAACCTTGCCATAAAGGAGCTTCAGCGGTTACACAATCCCAAATTTGACATTGTGAAAATCCAGGAAGCTTCTCTGGTAGGGAAAACACGAAGGTATGTACAGTTAAACTTCACCGGATTTGATTCGGTGATTGGCTACAACCAGTTTTGTTCCTATCTGGAAGATATGCTGGAAAATGAGGAAATCCCTATTATCAGAAGCATTTATAATGCTCCCCCGGGGGCGGAACCCACAATTTTCCCGGGTGTCAAACTTGAATGGCTGCAAAAGATGAAAGCCTATGCTCTTATCAACACAGCTGACCAGATAAACGATCAAAATCCTCGCACCAACTATTATTTCATCCCGGAAAGCCAGACAAACCAGAGTTTTCTGTTGTTATACGAGAGGGAAGACTCTGAGTTGCCTTTCCTGGCGTTTGTTTCCAATATTGCCTCCACCATGTCTCTGAAAGATTCGGAGTATATTGTATATAGAGGAGAGGAAAAACTGGCCAAGCTTAGATTTTATCATAATATCTGGACAGCCCAAAGACAGATGGCACTGGATATCAACGAAGTGACCAAAGTCTGGGATAAAGCGGATAAAATCTATGAGACCATTAAAAGCGATTTTCCGGACCTTTCAACCAAAACCATTTTCAAAGGATTGCTGGCAACTTTTATCCGGGATCATCGCACGGACAGGATTGTATCCGATACCAGTTATCTTCCTGAGGATTAAATCCAAACCTGCATCCAATCAGTCCGGTTGATGGGTAACAAGATTACCCATCCTACAGTAAACTCTCAATTATTTTAATATCTTAGAGCTTCAAATAAGAAGGTAGGGTGGATCAAGCGTGGCGGATCCACCAACTCTCATTAAAAAGTAGCTTAACACTTGAAGGAACAGTCAGTCTCTCGCCTCAAATCATCTTAAAGTTTTTGTTTGACCTGCCGATAGAGAGGTTAAGAGGATACCTTTATCCTCAGATTTTCAAACACACCCATTGAAAAGGATTTTGATGGAAGCCATGGAAGAAGTCAGGGAGGCACTGCAAACCGCCATTTTACTGGGGGAAGCTGCTCAGACCTCTCATGTTGTGGAAATAAACCGCATTGGTAAGGTGCAGATAGCTGAAGGAAAGGTTGCCCTGCAATCATCTGCAGGGAAATGGAAGCGAATTACTCGCGCCAACCTGGAAAATCGGCTGGAAGAACTCATGTCCGAGTCGGTAGAAAACAGGATAAAGCGACAAATCAAAATGTTGGTTTTCTAATTTGGACCGTAATCGTTTGTCAGGGTTTTTTCTTCGCCTTGACAAACAGCCAGCTGGATTTCCAACGTACAACTTTTCCTGCCAATATAAAATGCAAGTGTTGCTTAATCTTCTCGATTTCCTCATTCGAAAGCTGAGCTCCAAGAAAATCTGCAAAACTTTTTGACGTTTTTTTACCAATCTCAAACCATTGATCTATTTTATTTTTGGTTATCATTGTTTTGTTAAAAAACGCTGTTTTTTGTTGTTTTCCAGGGAGTAATCCTGCCTTTCTTAGTTGTTTTTCCAGTTCCTTGCCATCCCAGGACGAATGGTCGTCTTTATTTACACCGTAAATTGTCTGTTCCACATTGCGCACTTTGGCCATTAATTCGCTGTTGGTTTTGGATTCTGCCATAAATTCCGATAAACGCTGACCTTCCGCTGGAATGCTTTCGACAAGAAAAAGGCTGCCGTCTTTTGTTAAAACCTTTGCGATGGTAGTAAGCAATTCAAGATTTGATTCCGATTTTGAAAGAGCGTTACGGCCGATGGCGATATCAAACTGAGTGTCATCATTTAAAAGGGAAGGAGCTGTTTTTATTTTCCCGTTGTCGACCTCTAAAAGATCAATAATGGGGCGATCCAGGTAATCCGACGAGGAAAAATGCTTTTCCAACAGTGCTTTTTCCTGCTGATTGCGCACTAACCCGTAAATCGTGCCTTCCCGGACTTGGCGTAAGGCCTCTCCAAGGAAGACACCATCTCCCGCATTCAATACAAGGACCATTTGGTAGGGCTGAAACGAGATTCGATTAAAAACAAAATTCCGAATATCCGCCAGTAGTTCCGCAGTATTGCCTAACGTTCGACCTTGCCAGTATTCATGTTGTTTATCTCCGGAACCTTCTGAAGAATTCAGCAGAGCAGCTATTTGTGTTTCCCTTCTTTGAATGACTGTTTGTTTAATACCGGACTCATACCCTTGATCAGATGGTTGATAAAAAATTCTTCCTTGCAGAACATCTGGCAGGTACTGCTGTGCCACCCAGTGGTCTTTGTATGCATGTGGATACATATATCCTTCACCATGCCCAAAACCTTCCTTGTCCCGGTTTCCATCTTTGATGTGGTTGGGAACTTCTTCGTTTTTTTCTTTTTGAACGGCATCCAGTGCATCAAAAAAGGCAAATCCGGAATTGCTTTTTGGAGCAGTGGAGAGATAAAGGCAAGCCTGTGCCAGGTGAAACCTTCCCTCCGGCATACCTACATAATCGAATGCCTGGGCCGCACTCATCACGACCTGCAGTGCATTGGGATCAGCCATGCCAATGTCTTCCGACGCAAAAATAATCATCCGTCGAAACAGGAACCGGGGATCTTCGCCACCGTATACCATTTTGGCCATCCAATACAAAGCTGCATCCGGGTCCGATCCTCTCATCGATTTGATAAACGCTGAAATCGTATCAAAATGGGCATCGCCGTCTTTGTCATAAAGAACGGCCTTTCTCTGGATCGATTCTTCGGCGATTTCCAAATTGATAAAAACTGTTCCGTCTTTTCCTGTTTCCGATGTTTCGACCGCCAGTTCCAGTGCGTTTAACAAGGCTCTGGCATCTCCGTTTGCAACTTGAACCAGATGTTTTTTTGCCGCATGTTCGATCTCAATCGATTTGTCACCATACCCCCGTTCTTTATCTTTTAAAGCAAGTTCCAGAACCTTTTCCAGATCTTTATCTTCCAGGGATCCCAATTGAAAAATTCTGGATCGACTGACCAAGGCCTTATTCACTTCAAAATAAGGATTTTCTGTAGTTGCTCCGATCAAAATGACCGTTCCGTTTTCCACATGAGGCAAAAGAGCGTCCTGCTGCGCTTTGTTAAACCGGTGAACTTCGTCGATAAACAAAATGGTCTTTCGAGCATATTCCTTTCGGAATGTTTCTGCAGAAGCAATACCGGCTCTTATATCTTTCACCCCCGAAAGAACTGCATTTAGTGAGACAAACTGGGCTTTTGTTGTGTTGGCTATAATTCTGGCCAAGGTGGTCTTGCCTGTACCCGGCGGTCCGAAAAAAATCAAACTGGAAAGCTGATCCGCCTGAATTGCCCTACGCAGCAATCTTCCCGGGGAAAGAATGTGATTCTGTCCCACAAACTGATCCAGCGTTTGAGGCCTCATCCTGTCTGCCAGTGGAGCACCTTCTTTGAGTTGTTCCTGAAGAGAGTAGTCGAATATATCTTGAGTATCCTTCATGATTAGCTTTCCACGAGTAATCCAATCTGCATTATATTTGATCTAAAACGGTTCAGCAGGTAAACTGGAGGTAATACACAACAAATATAATGTAAAAGTATAAGCTTGCTGATACTTTCGGTGTTTAGAATATTCACACTTCTTGTTTTGTTATGAAAGCAGAAAAAAAACCGTTTTGGGAAGTCAAAAGCCTTGAGCAAATGACACCGGTTGAGTGGGAAGCTTTGTGTGATGGTTGCGCACTTTGTTGCCTACACAAGTTCGAAGATAAGGAATCCTCGGAAGTCTATTATACGGCAGTTTCCTGCAAATTGCTGAACAGAGAGAGCTGTCGCTGTCGTTCGTATAAAAATCGTTTCAGACTGATTGAAGATTGCATTGAAATTCGACCGAAAAACTTTGATAAGATGCACATGCTCCCAAAATCTTGCGCATATCGAAGACTTTCCGAGGGAAATATTCTTGAGGATTGGCATTATCTGTTATCCGGTGACCGGGAAAGCGTTCATGAAGCCGGTATTTCAGCGAGAGGTCGGACCATACCTGAAGATAATGTTCACCCGGATGATATTACAGACTTTGTCCTCTTCAAAATCGAATGATCTTCATCTACCTTCCGAAACTTATCTGAGTTATTAAAAAGTAACTGTTTGACTCAGTCTTTTAGGTAGCAGTACATTTAAAAGATTAGCAAAAAATATTAAAACCCCGAGAAAAACCAAGCGTATACTAAGAGATACCTATTTTTATTGTTACTACTGATGGGGTTTTATCTTACTATGACACCATTTGACTTCAATAAACATAGCAAATGAAAACTGCTCAAAACGAATCACTTCGTAATATCGCAATTATCGCCCATGTTGATCACGGCAAAACTACTCTTGTTGACGCCATGTTCAAGCAAAGCGGACTTTTCAGGGAAGGTCAGGAAGTTGATGACCGCATTATGGATCGCATGGATCTGGAAAGGGAAAGAGGAATAACCATCGCAGCCAAAAACTGTGCTGTGGATTGGCAAGGAATTAAAATAAATATCATTGACACCCCCGGTCATGCCGATTTTGGAGGCGAAGTAGAAAGAGCTCTAAGTATGGCGGATGGGGCCATACTGCTTGTTGATGCTTCGGAAGGACCTTTGCCTCAAACACGTTTTGTATTGGAGAAAACCCTCAAGGCCGGCTTAAAAGTAATCGTTGTTATCAATAAAATAGATCGTGCTGATGCCAGAGCTGATGAGGTGCTGGATGAAGTATACGACTTGTTTATTGATCTTGATGCTTCGGAAGACCAGCTGGAATTTCCCCTGATTTACGCCATTGGTAGAGATGGTGTTGCCCAAACTACTTTGGACGAAAAAGGAGAAAACCTAAAAGTCCTGTTTGAAACCATAGTTACTGAAATACCAGCTCCCAGTTATACCGAAGGGGAACCTTTTCAAATGTTAGTTGCCGATCTTGGATACTCGGATTACCTGGGAAGACTAGCTATTGGAAAAGTTTTCAACGGAAGGGCCAATTCCAATGAAAAACTGATCTGCCTGACCGAATCAGGAGGCCAGGTTCCATTAAAAGTTTCCAAACTTCAGATTTATGAAGGTTTGCATTTGGTTGAAGCCCCCACGGCCGATCCGGGAGAGATTGTGGTGTTATCCGGAATTGAAGATGTTCGGATCGGAGATACCATTGGTACAGGAGACTCTCTCAAGGAATTGCCACGGATTACCGTTGACGAGCCAACCGTTTCCATGCGGTTTGCCATGAACAAATCTCCCTTCTCCGGGAAGGAGGGGAAAAATGTGCAATCAAGCAAAATTCGAGAACGTCTTTTAAAAGAGACCCTTAGGAATGTTGCCATTCGCATGGAAGACACACCGGACAAAGACGCCTTTATCGTTAAAGGCCGAGGTGAATTTCAGATGGCTATAATCGTGGAAACCATGCGCAGGGAAGGTTTTGAGCTATGCGTTGGTCGACCGGAAGTCATCTATAAAACTGAAAAAGGAAAACGGCTGGAACCTATTGAACGGCTTTACATTGATTGCGATGAAGATTATATTGGCATCGTCACGGAGAAGCTCTCCACCAGAAAAGGGAAAATGGTAAACCTTGTTAACCATGGAAAAGGAAGAGTGCGAATCGAATTCAGTATTCCTTCCCGTTCTTTGATCGGATATCGAGATGAGTTTTTAACCGACACCAAAGGAACCGGAATTATGAACTCTTACCTGGCCGGATACGAGGAATACCGGGGGGATTTTCCCACACGTTCCACCGGATCTCTGGTTGCTGACAGGCAGGGAAATGCTGTTGCCTATGCTCTTTTTAACCTCGAACCTCGAGGCAGGTTATTCATAACACCCGGAACTCCGGTATATGAAGGAATGGTCATAGGTGAGCATAACAAAGAAGGAGATCTTGACGTAAACCCAACCAAAGAAAAAAAGCTGACTAATATCAGGGCTTCCGGCAGAGACGAAAATATTATTCTTGCTCCTGTTAAGCCCATGACCCTGGAAACAGCCATCAATTATATCAGCGAAGATGAAATGGTTGAAGTTACTCCTGAGAATATTCGGCTGAGAAAAAGCGAATTTTCCGCCATCGCACGTCATCAGAAAAGAGGAGCTCAAAAGAAGCAAAAATCTTAAGGTGCAAGCGTTTTTATTTCTGATCTGATAAATATCCCGGAAATACTTTCCGGGATAGAATTTACAAAAGGAGGAATAATGACTCACAGAACAGTCCGTTTTAAACTGCTAAACGTATTGGTTGCTATTCTTTTATTTGCCTCACTCCAATCCCCCCCTGCTATTGCTCGAACAGCATCCACCGCTGGTCTCACCCCTGATGAAGTTAACAACATCGACATTTTTAACAAGACCAACAAATCTGTAGTATATGTGACAAATTCCCGTATTCGACGTGATTACTTCACACTTAATATATATGAGATTCCCGCTGGAACCGGAACCGGATTTATCTGGAATAAAGACGGGCTGGTTGTGACCAACTATCACGTGATTGAAGGCGCCAGCAAGGTTGAAATCACGTTGTGGGATAGAAGTGCCTGGGAAGCTGAAGTAGTAGGGGTTGCACCTAGCAAGGATTTAGCCGTGTTGAAGATCAAAGCCCCAAAAAGGCTTTTGTTTCCTGTAGCTCCGGGAGATTCCAACACCCTCATGGTCGGCAGGAAAGTACTGGCTATTGGAAATCCTTTCGGGCTGGACACGACTTTAACTGTAGGGGTCATCAGCGCATTGGGGCGTGAAATCGAGGTTGGCGGAAGGAAAATTGAAGGGTTGATTCAAACCGACGCAGCCATTAATCCGGGTAATTCAGGTGGTCCGCTGTTGGATTCCAAAGGCAAACTCATTGGTGTGAATACTCTGATTTACAGCCCCAGCGGCGCCAGTTCCGGAGTTGGTTTTGCCATTCCCGTGGACTCCGTTTTAAAAATCATTCCTCAGCTGATCCAGCATGGAAAAATCATGCGACCCATTATTGGTATCAGTATTTTGGATGATTCCATTGCCCGCCAATATCGAATCAAAGGGGTCGTTGTCTTGGACGTTTCCAGAAATCGTTCAGCAGCAAAAGCTGGTATTAAAGGCATTAGCAGAGACAGAAGAGGAAATATCTCCCTGGGCGATATCATTACAAAAATCGACAATTTCGAAATTCGGAATCAAAACGATCTTTACCTGGCCCTGGAGAAATATAAACCTGGAGATAATGTTATCGTTGTGACAAACCGAAATGGCAGGACGATGAGATTTAAGATTACCTTATCTGCGCCGGAAGGATAAGACACAATTGAGGATTCCTGATTCCTTAAAAAAGGCTTGTGCAACAAGCAGAAGGAATCAGGAGATTCGATTCTTAGCTATTCGCTTGCTTTTTCTTCACTATCTTTGGATTTATCTTCCAATTCCTTCTTCTTTTCGTCTTCGGGGTTGATTTCTTTTTTGAAATTCCGAATTCCTTTACCCAGCCCTGAACCGATTCCAGCCAACCGTCCAGCACCAAAAAGCACAACCACAATACATAGGATAATCGATAATTCTCCAACCCCTAATCCACCAATCATAAGACTCCTTACACTACTTTTTATTATTCAATTCAATAGCTTACAACCGAAAACCAATCAACCAGGTTGTTTTCATATCCCATCCTAATTGACATCTTTATTTATTTCTACAGATTTTTCCCCTATACAGCAATGATTCAGATACCGATTCTAAGGTTGGTTGAACCGAATCAATTTCACCATCCCTGCTGTTCCACATGGTCGTTCACCAAACTCCAGAATTGCTTCCAATCGTTATTGCTTTGCTGCCAGAAACCATTTAATAATTCTGAATCTTCCCTGTATCGATTGTACTGTAACATTCTGGCATTATTGAATCTCCAGTACCCTTCGGATCGTCCCGGATAAATGAGCTCCATCTCTTTTTGTAACTCCTCGTACAACATTTGTTTTCGTAATTTCTTGTCATTTTGACTGATGTCGTCTGCAAAATTTGCTTTAAGCAAAGAGGCGTATTTTGATATTAATTTTGAAAGTTTTTTACGTTTAGCTTTTTGGCTTTCAATTTGGGCAGTTTTTTCTTCAGTCATTAGCCCTTTGGACTGAAAATACTCCATGGTGCCTTTGTTTTCCACAAACGAAGCCAATTGTTCATTAAAATCACCTTCACCTTCCACATACAAGGTTGTGTGAACCATCTCATGAATGAGCGTCGCAACCAGGGGATAGTAGCCACGTTTTAGCATAGGTGTGGTGAGAGGATCTTTGAACCAGCCCAAGGTTGAGTAAGCAGGGGCGGCAAACAGCCAGGTATCATAACCTTTCTCTTTCAGCTCTTTTTCCAACTCCAAAGCATCTTCTTTGGCAAAAAAACCTTTGTAGGGCACTGATCCGATGATGGGAAACCACCAGGTATAGGGCTTTAACTCGGTTTCCGGACTGGCTGTGACCACAAAGGCAACTCCCTCCTTATCAGTCACATAATATGAGGTATAGTTGTCATTTTGCTGCAGTTCAAGGTGAGCAACGGCGTATTGCTTAATTTCAGGGACTTTAGCCAGAAGCTTTTTAATTTCCCGGTTTTGTTCCTTTTCTATGGCTTCCTCCAAAGGAACCTGGGCCATTCTGAGCTTGATCTGTCCGATTCCTTGTTCCAGCAAATAACAGGACTGCAGAAAAAACAGTACCGCAATGCCAAACAAAACTAGAAACTTATTCTTCAAACGGCTCCTTTCCCTTGATTTCACCGTTTTCTTTTAGCAGAATTTCAATCTTCTTTTCTGCTTTGTCCAGTTCCTCCTGACAGACTCGACTTAAGTTTACACCTTTCTCAAAGGCTTTTAATGACTGATCCAATGTAGAAGTGCCATCTTCAAGGGACTGGACTATATTTTCCAATTGCTCCAGTTTTTTTTCAAAGCTTGTCGCCATTCAAATTTCCTTAAAAAACCAATTGTCAGGCAGGTTTAAATGCCTGAAAGTAGATGTTGAGAAAGAATAATTGTTTAATTGAGTTGTTATCATAGCGAATATGCCTAAATTTGATAAGCTCGGAATTCAACTTGCACCTATTGCATCCAACGCAAGACCGGCTTTCATTTCCCCTACTTTACCAGTCAGTTAAAGATTCAAAAGGATAAGACCGTTATGCAACGTCCCTTGACCCTGATACACGTTTCTGACCTTCACTTCGTAAACGAACAGAGTTTTATAAACGGCTTAAAAGAAAATGGAAAATTGATAACCAAAAGGCACCTGGGCTGGTTAAATCACAAACTTAGAAGGCAAAAGTATTTTAACAACGATTTAAAATCGGTTTTGATCAGGAGACTTCTGGAAATGGAGTGGGATTACTTAATCATAACCGGAGACATAACCACGCTTGCCCTGGAAAGTGAATTTGAACTGGCACGACAAGCCCTTGATCCCTTGATCAATAAAGGAAAGGTCATTTTTACAACCGGAAATCATGATCGATATGTAAAGACCAGACCTGTGTCAAATCTTCTCTACAAATATTTTGCTGACTGCTGGCCATTCAATCAAACGTCTTTTCAAGAATCTCACTACAGCTTTTTGGAAATAAGTGAGTTTGCCGTGATACTGGAGCTTAACATGGCTCGCCCTAAAAGCTTTTATTCCTCTCGTGGCAAACTCTGTAAGGATCTAACTGTTATTAAAGATAAATTAAAAAATAGCTATAAAGATCGGTTGAAACTGGCAATTGGCCATTATCCTGCATACCTCCCGCCAGGTGAACATGAAGGTTTTTTTCATTCATTATCGGGAAAGAAAAGACTTAGGCGGATTCTGCAGGAGTTTGACTTCCACTATTATCTTCATGGCCACATCCATAAAAGCTGGAGTTTCAAACCTCTGGAAACTTATGACTTAACCTGCGTCAATAGCGGCGGTTGTTGCCGTTACACTGAAGGAGAGTGGGCAGGATTTCATAAGATTTCCATAGCTCCGGAAAATACATTTGTTGAACGACTGCATATTCAGTAAATGTGATTTGAATTGGAATAATATTTCAATTCGTTATCGAATATTTGCGATGACCGGTATTGAAGATTCAGGATGTAGCTGTTATAAAATAGTCTTCAGGAGTTAAACAATCACAGTACCCCCCTTTTGAAATTTCATCCCCATTTTTCCACCTCCGGGTGAAGTTTGTCCGTTCCCAGTTATAAGAACATCCGCGATTGATTGTATAAAAATGCCTGAAAATTCAATGGCTAAGCTATCGAGAGATGGTCAATCAGCTTTGGAAATGCTGAAAAAAAGCCGGCTTTTAAGTAATTTACCAGAAGAATCATTAAAAAATCTCGTTCCATTTTTAAAGATTAAACGATACCCCGAACAAACAGAGCTCCCCCGAGAAAACCCCAATTCAGCTGAGGTACATTTTCTCATACGCGGTAAAGTAGCTATTTATTCCAATGGCAATTTAATCTACAAACTACGCCGCCTAGGTGATATGTTTGGAGGCATGAGCTTTATAACTGATAAAAAATGTCATGCAAAAGAAATCACTGAAACTCCCGTTGAACTGCTTAGCCTGAATATTTCAGAGATTATCAAAGATCCCGAAAACGCTGCCGAAGAGATCAAACTGGTGCTATACCAGTTATTTACTTCCATGCTTGTGGACAAGCTCACCATGTGCTGTTCCAAAGCTGACGAACAGCATGCTGTTGTCAGTAAATTGGGTAAATTAAAAGACCTGCTGGCAGAAACCCGTCTTAAACTTAAAGCCAGTGATAAAATTAAACAGGATTTTCTTTCCAATATTAGTCATGAAATCAGGACTCCCATGCACGGCGTGCTGGGAATGACCAGCCTGCTGTTAAACACCGAACTGACGGATCAGCAGAAAGAATTTGCTCAAACCATCCAACAATCAGCCACGGCTTTTCTGGACGTCATTAACAATATTCTGGATTTTTCCGAGATAGGTAGCGGAGAGCTCGAACTTCAAGACCGCCCCTTTGATATCAATAAAGTTTTGGAAAAGACCTTGAAAGAACTTGAGCCTGATCCGATTGAAGGCGATGTAATTGTCTCCCGGAAAGTTGCACCTGAAACTCCTGGATTGTTAATGGGAGATGCCGTTCGAATACGCCAGGTGTTGATTAATCTGATCGGCAATGCCATTAAGTTTACCGAGAAGGGAGAGGTTAACGTTCTGGTAGATGTGATCAGCCGGTATGAAAAGCTTGTCCGGCTTAAGTTTTCAGTAAACGACACGGGCATTGGGATTTCTGATTCTGATAAAAAGTGCCTTTTTAAATCGTTTTCCCAGGTAGATACTTCCCTGACGCGACAATACGATGGTACCGGATTGGGCCTTGTGATCTCCAAACAGCTTGTTGAAGCCATGGGAGGAGAAATAGGGTTTGACAGTCAAAAAGGGATAGGTTCGACATTCTGGTTTACTCTGGATTTGACAGTCCAGCAGGATAGGAGAATTAAAAAAGAACCGGGTCTTCCTCAACACAGAAAACCCACGAGACAATCGGATGAAGTGCCCCTGCTCCATCCGAAGGAAAAGAGGAGATGTAGAGTATTACTGGTCAGCAATGACAAAATTGACCAGCTGATTATCCAGTTAATGCTTGAAAAACTTGGATATTCAACATGCATGGTAAATTCATTGGATTCTGCGTTTGAACATCTTGCAAACAACGAAATTGATGCTGCTTTATTCGATGTCAACTTTCCAGGCATTGTAGAATCTGACTGCAACAAAAACAGTTGTTCCCGGAAATTGAATATTACCGATATTGAAGTCCCTGCTATTGCCCTGACTTCCCATGTAATGGATACAAACAGAACCAAATGTTTACGAAGCGGCATGATTGACTATATCGCCAAACCGATTTCCATTGAAAGCCTGGACATGGTTTTGCAGCGTTGGATTTCAATCCGAAGGGATGAAAAATTGCAGGGACCTGATTTTCAGCATGACGGTAATGTTCCTTGTGTTGATCTCAATGTAACTGACAGGCTGCAGCGAGAAATTGGCGAAATTGATTCCTTGATCGGTTTATTCGTAAACGAGATACCGGAAAAAATGCATTCCATTAAACGAGCTATTTCCTCCGATAAATGCTGTGAGCTGGAACATGCTGCGCATACTTTGAAATCCAATTGTATCACCTTTGGAGCCATGGTTATGGCTGATATCTGCAATAAACTGGAATCCATTGGCAGCGGAGGAACAACAAACGATGCGTATGGTTTGTTTCAGATGCTGGAAGCCCAATGCCAGGATGTGATGAATTTTCTCAAAAGCTACTTCCAAATAGATCCAGGTTAGAGACAAGTCCCTCCACTTTCCACTTTTCAACTTGCTTATAAAGCACCGATTAGCTTGCAATATACCTTTATATCAGGTATATATCATGCGTATTTCTTTAAAAAGTCGTAGAGAAATCTGAGGCTTGGGTAGTTTAAAATTGTTGATTTTGAATTTTGAAAAACAGGGACCGTTGTTCCTTTTAGTATTTGGAGGAGAAAGGGATAAAATCAACTTTTATTAATTTCGCCTGCAATTTCATGAAAAAACTTAAAAGAGAGGAAAAATGAAATACTTGGCTCTTTGTGTATCGTTTCTGTTTATACCGTTTTTAGCATTGGCAGAGTTACCTCTGGGAAAAGTCCCACCGACGGTAACATTAGAAGGGAAAAATGGCGGTAGATTGGATGGCTCACCTTGGAGCAGCGCGGAAATTAAAGGTAAGGTGTTTACGTTGTGGTATGTTGATCCAGATGAAGCAGACATGAATGATCATGTTTCCCAGCGTCTCTCCGATGAGAACTTTCCAAAAGAAAAACTTGGGTCCATCGCCATCATCAACATGGCGGCAGCCCCCTGGAAACCGAATTTTGCCATTGAGTCTGCCTTGAAAGAAAAACAGGAAGAATTTCCAAACACTCTTTATTTGAAAGACTTCAAAAAAGTTCTGGTTAAAGAATGGAACCTGAAGGATCATTCCTGCGATATCTTACTATTTGATCAAACCGGAAAAGTAGTCTTCAGCAAGGATGGTAAATTCTCCCAAAAAGACGTGGATAATCTGGTCGCTGCGATCAAAGGAATCATCTAGTCGGGCAGTTAGATTATGCAGAAGCTAAAAGACCGCCATTAGCTGCGGTCTTTCAACCCTCTGTAAACAATGATCCGCAGGTTTTTCCTCCGATAACCGATAACCGATAACCGATAACCGATAACCGATAACCGATAACCGATAACCGA
>JANQGZ010000022.1:0-362636 GCA_028282825.1 SAR324 cluster bacterium | reverse complement strand
TACTCGAATTGTTGGGAGAAAGGAATCTTAACTAAATATAAATTCAAACACACCATGTTAGAAAAAGAGATCGGAGAGAGAATCAGGAAGATTAGAACGGAAAAAGGCATTACCCTCGAAAAAATGTCTTCCAGAACAGGTATGACCACAGGGTACCTATCCAAAGTAGAAAGAGGTTTATCCAGCCTACCAATTGCTACCTTGGGGAGAATTGTCAATGCCCTTCAAGTGCAAATCGCTGATATTTTTGAAGATAATTCAAATGATGTTAAATTATCCATTTCGTATCCGGAAGACCGTCGGGTAGTTAATCCGGTCGATCGCAGCGTATGTTATTATTACGAGCCCTTAGCTTCCCGGCTTCATCATAAATTCATGGAACCTTTTATTGTAACTCTTCGTCCGCATTGCGTTGAAAAGAAAATGTTTGAGCACCAGGGAGAAGAGATGATCTACCTGTTGGAGGGTAAAATGGATTTCTACTACGGGAAAGATGTTTATGTAGTCGATCAGGTCGGGACCTGTTTATATTTTGACTCTTCCATACCCCACAAAGGACAGTGCAGGGGTGATCAGGAGGCCAAATTTATTTCCATCATCAGTATGTCGGTTCTAGAACATACTGGATTTGCTAATCAAAGCGTTGAAGATAGGCAGGTCGGGTAGAGGAACAAGACTATATCAAATTGAAGAATTAACGGAGAAAAGCATGGAAAAAACTTCCCGCATTTCAGGATTCCACAAAATAGGTATTCCCGAAAGGATACGTTTTTTAAAATCTTTTGCCGGTCTGACTGAGGAGGAAGTCGGACTTTTTGGCAAAAGCAGTGTTTTGGGAATGGATGTAGCTGACCGCATGATAGAGAACGTGATCGGCACGTTTGAACTTCCCGTGGGGTTGGTGACCAATATGGTTGTTAACGGTCGCGATGTATTGGTGCCGTTGGCCATCGAAGAAGCTTCAGTGGTGGCTGCGCTCTCCAATGCGTCAAAAATGGTACGTTCGGGTGGTGGGTATTTCACTTCCAGCAGTGATCCTGTAATGATTGCCCAAATCCAGGCGGTTGGATTATCCGATCCTTTTTCAGCCAAGTTGAAGATTCTGGAACACCGGGAGGAAATTATCGCCATAGCAAATGAACAGGATCCTGTTCTGGTTAAACTGGGTGGTGGATGTCGGGATATTGAAGTACGCGTCATAGATTCGGTGAAGGGGCCGATGGTGGTTACGCATATTCTGGTGGATACCCGTGACGCCATGGGGGCTAATGCTGTTAACACCATGGCTGAAGCACTGGCTCCTCATATTGAAAAATGGACCCGCGGCAAAGTGTTTTTAAGAATCTTATCCAACCTGGCCGATCAGCGCATAGCTCGAGCACGTTGCCTGGTGAAAAAAGATGCTATAACACCGGAGCCGGAAATTATCGAGGGAATTGTCCAGGCATGGGCGTTTGCCGATGCCGATCCATACCGCGCTGCTACTAATAACAAAGGTATCATGAACGGAATCAGTCCACTGGTAATAGCAACCGGTAACGACTTTAGGGCAATTGAATCAGGGGCGCACGTCTATGCAGCCATCAGCGGTCGGTACAAAGCCCTGGCAACCTGGGAAATAAATGACGATGGTGACTTGGAAGGCAGTATTGAATTGCCTCTGGCAATGGGTTTAGTGGGCGGAGCTACCGCTGTTCATCCCATGGCAAAATTGATTATAAAACTTCTGGGCGTGAAATCTGCCAACGAGCTGGCCGAGATTACAGCAGCAGTCGGGCTTGGACAAAACCTGGCTGCCTTGAGAGCCTTGACCGGTGAAGGGATTCAGCGTGGACATATGTCTTTGCATGCCAAAAATATTGCCGCAATGATAGGAGCCGTCGGCGATGAAATCGACGTGGTAGCCGATCGTTTAAAGACTGAGGGGAAAGTCCGAGTCGACCGGGCAGAAGCGATTCTGAAAGAAATTCG
This sequence comes from SAR324 cluster bacterium, assembly GCA_028282825.1. Lineage (GTDB taxonomy): Bacteria > SAR324 > SAR324 > XYD2-FULL-50-16 > XYD2-FULL-50-16 > JAHJTV01. The sequence continues at coordinate 360,665 of JANQGZ010000022.1, read as the reverse complement.
AGCATAATCACAGTTTCGGCTTTGGCGAAACAAAATTTCCGATCTCGTTTCGTTAAAAGGCCGATAGCGGTGTCCTTCCGGTGCCGATTCGTTTTGTAAATACACCACCACTATATGTTGCTCTTATCTTTCAAAGGTGTGTGAGTGAGTGCGACATCACATTAAAAAGTGTGGTTCAACTATCGTCATCGGAGGACACCTAATCCGTGTATCGTCAGTTGTGCTGATTCTAGAGAAAAATCAGTACTCCGGCAATATACAAATCAAAAGAGGAGAAAGATATGAAACTTAAAAAAATGTTGTCGGGATTGATTGTCGGCTTAATTTGCGCGACCTGTCTGATGCCAATATCATCTTTTGCACAGAAAAAAGTACATAGATGGCGCATGCAGGTACTTTGGGACTCTGGAACGCTTCCTTTTCAAATGGAAAAAAAGTTTGTAGAGCGCGTAAAAGAGCTATCCGACGGACGATTGATCATTAAAATTTTTCCTCCCGGTTCCCTGGTACCCACCGCACAGATGTTGGACGCCCTTCAAGCTGGGATGATCGACATGATGAAACAATATGAAGGATATTACATGGGCAAGATGCCTGAAGTTGCTTTCACAAGTGCGCTGCCTTTAGGGTTTACGGATACCTGGCAATTTGAAACCTGGTTCTGGCAACTGGGTGGTGTAGAGATGCTAAGGGAATCATATGAAAAACTGGGCGTATTCTATATCGCTCCTACTATCTATGGCCAGGAACCGATCCATTCCAAGTTTCCTATCCGTTCAATCGAAGATGTTAAAGGGAAAAAAGGACGTTTTGTAGGATTAGGAGGACCGGTCCTTCGAAAACTCGGTGCGTCCGTAGTCCCGCTACCGACTGCTGAAGTTTATACGGCATTGGAAAAAGGTGTTATCGATTTTGCCGACCGTGGTGGATTGGCAGCCAATTACGATGCTGGACTATATGAGGTTGCCGAATACATCATTCTGCCCGGATTTCATCAACCGACCACGGCAACTATATACGCCGCCAACATGGCCAAATGGAAAAGCCTGCCGAAAGATTTGCAGGAAATCGTCGTTGCTGCCGCTCGGGAAGCTTCTGCCGATCTATTCCAGTACCATCTGGTAAAAGGGACGGAAGCTCTGGAGAAATTCAAGGCCAAGGGAGTGCAAGTGATACATCTTTCGGAAAACGATATTAAAAAAATTCGTTTAAAAGCCATTGAAGTCTGGGAAGAATATGCCGCTAAGAGCCCGCAAGCTAGAAAAATTCTTGAATCTCAGAAGAAATGGATGAAAATGGTCAACCTGCTGGACTAAACCAATAAATGGCTGAACACCACCGGTAATTTGAATAAAGGAAGATCGGACAACGCGATCATACCGAATAATGAACCACCCTGAGGAGAGCTGATAGTCATGCGAATCCTGAAAAAAGCTTTATGGTTGATTGATAAATTAAACGAGTCAGTAGCCAGAGTAGTCAGTTGGATTTTGGTGCTGATAGTCGCTGCGACTTTTTACGAAGTTGTCATGCGTTACATTTTCAATGCGCCGACCGATTGGGTATTTGAGTTCAACTACCTGGTGCATGGTCCTTATTTTCTGCTTTTGGGAGCATATACCTTTGCCAGAAATGCACATGTGAATGTGGATGTGATTTATAATCGCTTTTCGGCCAGACAGCGTGCGGTAATAGACTTGTTTACCATGCCGTTTTTCTTCTTCTTCGTAATCGTCATGTTGATTTACGGGGGCAAATTCGCGTTAAACTCGCTGGCTTTCAGGGAAACACTCTCTTCCGCATGGGCACCGCCCATCTATCCGGTTAAGTTGGTCATTCCTGTGGCGGCTTTTCTGCTTTTACTCCAGGGTATCGCGCGTTATATCTGTAGTATTTTTTTGGCACTGACCGGCAGGGAGGATTTATGAGCATTGAATGGGTTGCTTTGATTATGTTTGCCTCCCTGGTGTTACTGATTTTCACGGGTTTGCCGCTGGCTTTTTCCCTCGGAGGGCTATCACTGGTTCTTTCCTTTTTCATGTGGGGGCCTTCTTCAATGCTGATGGTGCCGATACAGACCTGGGGCGTGATGACATCTTATTTCCTGGTTGCAATTCCCCTTTACGTTTTTATGGCCAACCTGCTGCAACGATCTGGGATTATTGAGGATATGTTTCAGGTAATGCAAATATGGTTTGGTTCCCTTAGGGGCGGTTTGGCTATTGGGACCATTATGATCTGCACTATTATGGCAGCCATGACCGGCATTGTTGGTGCAGCCGTGGCCACTATGGGTATTCTTGCGCTGCCCGCCATGTTGAATCGGAAATACGATAAACGCATTGCCCTAGGGAGCATTTGTGCCGGGGGAACGCTCGGCATACTAATCCCTCCCAGTGTGATTACCATTGTTTATGCGGTTACGGCAGGTGTTTCCATCGGTCACATGTTTATGGGAGGGATTTTCCCAGGGATACTCCTGGCTTCTCTCTTCATCGCCTATACCGGTATCCGATGCTATTTGAATCCTGCAATGGGGCCGGCGCCTCCTAAAGAGGAGTTAATGCAGTACGACTTTGTTGCAAAATTATTAGCATTAAAAAGTATCGTCCTGCCGATTATCTTGATTGTAGCCGTTCTAGGCTCCATTTATGCGGGTATTACTACGCCGACGGAAGCTGCGGGTCTGGGATCCGTAGGTGCGATTGGCTGCGCAGTCATATATCGCAGACTGACTTGGAAAAATTTCAGTGAATCCATATATGAAACAGGCAAAATCACCGCCATGATTTTATGGATCACCATCGGCGCCAGGTGTTTTATTTCGGTCTTCTCTGCAGTGGGAGGCGATGAATTGATCCAAGATTTTATTGGTGGTTTTGAACTGAATCGTTGGTTTATCATCATCTTTATCCAATTATTATTAGTTCTCCTCGGTCTGTTTCTGGATGAAATCGGTATCATTCTTTTATGTGTGCCGATTTTCCTGCCAATTATAACCAAACTTGGTTTTGATCCGGTCTGGTTCGGCATTCTTTTTTTGGTTAATGCTCAAATGGATTATATCACCCCGCCTTTTGGATACACCCTGTTTTATTTAAAGGGAGTCTCTCCGGAAGGCGTCAGCATGGGAGATATCTATCGAGCCGTAATACCTTTTGTAGTGCTGCAGGCGATCGGTCTGGCCTTGTGTATGATTTTCCCGCAAATTATTCTCTGGCTTCCCAACCAGATGAAATGAACCACCGGTCGAAAGCCGGTTTCCTTATGAGGTTGCTTTATAATCAGCCCAAAGCAGATAATCTTGCTTGGGAGAGGCCTTAATCTTAGTCTTGCTCTTGATCTTAATCTTTTTTTATGCCGGATATGATTGAATTTTGAGCAAGAAAGCTCTTTAACAAGACTGGCATTTCCATGATGACAATCTACTGATTAAATGGCAGCTTGCTTCAGCAAATAAGCTGCTGGCTAGAAGCTGTCCCCTTGAAAGAGGGGATTTTCCCCCTAATCTTGAACGAATAAACGTGAGGGAAAAATGAAAATAAAATCGATCTACAAGATCAGAACTCTTCTAGCTGCAATAGTTATGGCTTTCACTTCTGCATCTGCTTTTTTCGCTCAAGGATTAGTTTATGATAAAAATTCCAGAAATCCGTTGCCAGTTCCACCGGCAGAAAGAGAGGTTTATGCCAAACCCTGGCTGAAGATATCAAACAAATCTTTGCAGCTTGAGGGGGTCAGCCTATGATCGGAAGGGAAACCTGTTTATCGCCCCTTTCGGTGCAGCAACTTAGTTTACATGTACAAACCCATTTAACTTTTTTGTTCAACCTTCCAATCCTCCGGCGGCATGTAGGGCCGCCCTACCGTTTGTTACTCAAAAATGATCAAAAATTTGTCTTGAGTAAATGCTTATGCCCGGTACCCACTCTTGCAGAACCGTTTTCCGTTCTCTTGCCATTTAAGATAGTTAGATGACCCTGACGATAGCTTTTTGGTTGCCGGTTCAGACTTAACTGCTGTTTATTGGGCCGCATTAAACCGGTCATAGTCCGTTAACTACTCTTTGGAAGAAGTTCAAACCTTGTTTTTTCAAGAATCTTTGCACAGGAAAACCGTATACACGATTTGATAAAGGGAAAACGGGAATTCAGTTCACTACTTCGCTTGTGTTTGCTTATTGAAATAATACGATGAAAGGTCTTTTTTAAGACTTGACAATCCTCGAATTTTGCATGAAGGTGAACATATGTATACATTCTTTTTGTCATCTTAACAGGGTTTGAAACTGAAAAAGGGTGCGGTCGAAGGTCGGTTTTGCAGGCAAATCGTTTTATTCTGCATTGGGAGGACCATGGATTGGAATAATCTGAAAATACCGGGAGGATACCCATGGCAAGAAAAAATCGCGGAAAAAAGATAGAAGGTGTAAACCTTCCCATTTCCGGCTTAAAACATAAAATGCCGTCTGATTATGAGAGCTTCTTCAAGGCGTTAAAAGAGAGAATTACAAGTGAACGGATAACATCTGTTTTATCGGCAAATTCCAGAATGATTGTCCTGTACTGGGATATTGGAAACATGATTCTAAAAAAGCAACAGGAGGAGGGGTGGGGCGCTAAGGTGATTGATCGGTTATCCAATGATTTGAGAGAAGCTTTTCCGGACATGACAGGTTTTTCTCTCAGAAATTTGAAATATATGCGAAAATTTGCCGAATCATGGCCGGATCGCAAAATTGTGCAACGCACCGTTGCACAAATTCCTTGGCGCAGCAACTTAACTTTATTGGATAAACTGAATAATCCGGAGATGCGACGTTGGTATGCCCAAAAAACACTGGAATATGGCTGGAGCAAAAATATCCTTGTCATCCAAATCGATAACCGGTTACACGAAAGACAAGGTCAAACCATCAATAATTTTGATGTTGCCTTGCCCCCGCTTGAGTCCGACATGGCATCCCAGGTCTTCAAGGATCCCTACATTTTTGATTTTCTGGGCACTGATGATCTAAGAAGAGAAAACGAATTGGAGCAAAAGTTAATCGATCACATTGAGCGTTTCCTGTTGGAGCTGGGTCAAGGATTCGCTTTTGTGGGGCGGCAGGTGCATCTGGAAGTGGGTGATGATGATTTTTACATGGATCTGTTGTTTTATCACCTTAAACTCAGACGCTACGTGGTGATCGAATTAAAAGCGGGAAAACTGCAGGCGGGTCATGTGAGCCAATTGGGCATGTACATGACCATTGTCGATGAAGCAATGAGACATCCGGATGACAAGTCGACCATCGGACTTTTGCTCGTGAAGGAAAAGAACAGGTTTGTTGCCGAATATGTGCTGGCCGGATACACAAAACCCATCAGCGTGGCAGAGTGGGAAAAAGCACTTACCAAATCACTCCCGGATGAACTGAAATCAAATTTGCCAACCGTGGAAGAAATTGAAGCGGAATTGTCGGATTAACAACAACTTTAGAAAGTGGTTGCCCGTAAACCATGCGGTAAGAACCAGTGAAAGGTAAATAGTTTATGCAATGACTCTTCGTATTTTTTTCAATATCCGGTGTGGTGTAACGTTTTGTCAGTTCATTTCATCAACAATACCGCTGGCAATGAGAAGATCGTTTAAGACCTCGCATTCCCGGCAGATTTTAAGCTTTTCATTGCAATTGTTATCTACGGTGCCGTTACACCTCGTTCCACAGATAAACCAACACATATCACCACTTTGAAACTCAAAAGCCGGACATTGCTCTTTGTTGATACACTTCTTCCTTTCCCAGCATGGTTTATCAACCCTGTTGTGCCCGATCTGTTTTGTCAGGAAAAAATAAAGTTGGCGTTCCACATGTATGGGAACATTGCGCCAACCCTGCTCATAGCTGTGGATTGTCTTGATCGAAACTCCAAGTAACTCACTGATCTGTTTTTGTGTTTTATTCAGAGTTTTGCGGACAAGGGAGAATTCACTTTTATTCAATAGCCCCTCCTCTTTGAAGCTAAAATATCAAATACGCTTGCGACGATTCGATATCGCATTTCCGGGTGATCAAACGCAACACTCAATCGGCTTCAAGCTGCAGGCTTTTCTTTGACCGCTGCCATAACAGACGACAACTCAATCAAAATACCAAGGCCATCCTGCACATCGCTCCGTCTTAAAGCTGAGAGCATACCAAAAACACCGCGAATGGGCTTGGCATTTTCCAAATCTGTTTCATTGAACTTGAGCCCGATTTTTTCGAGGATAGTAGTCAGTTTTTCCAGAAAGGTAAACAAACCTTTGTTTTTAACGATTTCGAGTTTGTCAACTAAATCGTTAAAAAACAGCAGACTAAGCGATCCCACATCTTTTTTAAACTCCAGGGCGGAATTCAGAAGCCTTATCGATTCAGCCAGATTTCCCATATTGGCTAAGGTTTGCTTTAAAGCCTCTTTGACATCCTCTCCATCGATACCATGGAGTGTCGAATGGAGAAAAGAAACGTAGGTCTGAAAAATATCCCTGCTATAAGGTTCAATTTCTTTTTTCAGTTCGATCATACTGCTTAACGTTTTCAAAGCTTCAGCCATGTTTCCGCTTGAGATTAACAACTGACCAATTAAATCACCAATATCCTCTATTTTGAATTTCTTATCGAGCCCCCCAAGTTTGCCAATGACCTCCTGCATCAGGTCATTAAAAACAGATTCCAACTCCTTTTTCAGCTCGACATATGGCATGATGGCTCGTTTTGCTTCTTGAACGTCGTTAGTCAGTTCATCAAGTTTTGCTAGAATTTTTTCTTCGTTGGTCATGTGAGGTCCTCCTTAAGTGAATTGCATGATTAACCAAAGATCCGAAGCTGATCAATCATGCTTTTGTATAGTGATATCAGCACGATTTGATTGGCCAAACCGGTTTATTTGTTTTCAGTCACTGAATTTTCCGGCCATTGACATTTGTGATTCCAGCGGCAGGTCTTCACCGGTAATCATTTTATTCCAGTAAACCCACTTAAAGAGCATTTTGCCCCAGTGATTCGATTTTGATTCTCCCAGGAGTGAAAAAGGGCCAAGACCCGGTAAAGGAAACTTTCCCGGGAGTGGTTCGTAGTCATAGTTAAAGTCGATCAATGCTGCCTTATCATATCCTGTTTCAATAAAGCAGTTTGCATGACCGTCATATTCCTCTAAAACAGGTTCGTTGTTGATCTCGCGTATGAAGTTATCAACCATCACCTCTGCAGAAAAGTGAGCGACCGATCCGGCCTTGGATGTAGGCAGGTTCGAGCTGTCTCCAACCACATACATATCCTCATGGTCGACTGCCTTCAGGGTATGTTTATTTGTTCTGACATAACCAACCTCGTCCATGGCGACACCGGAATCAACCAGGAACTTTGCACCCACATTTGGAGGTATGGTTACCAGCAAATCATAATCGATCACCTCACCCGAAGCCGATTTGATATGCTTATACTCGCAATCGACTTCCACAAGATCAAAGCTGGTTTCGATCTTGAGATTTTTCTGTTCCGCAAGTTTCGAAAAGAAGGCGCTGGCCTTTGGTTTGGAAAAAGCTCCCGGCATCGGGGTCACCATTTTAATCTCAACCTCGTTTCTAATACCCCGTTTGGTAAAAAAGTAGTCAGCCATGTAAATAAACTCCAAAGGGGCCACCGGACATTTGAAAGGAATCTCGGCAATGTTTAAAACAAGTCTGCCCCCCTTGAATTCACGCATGGCCTTAGCCAGATTGACGGCACCCTCCAGTCTGTAAAAATCGAATACCTCTGTCTGCCATTCATCCATCATTCCTTCAATTTCATGGGGAGCGAGTTCGACCCCGGTGCACACGATCAGTTTGTCATAGCTATAGGTACCAGCCGTTGTTTCCACGGTTTTATCATTTGTGTTCACCTTTTGAATCTCATCAACCACAAATCGGATCCCCTTACCCATGAACTCGCTTCTGGTACGAATCACATCACGAGCCTGGTAGATGCCAAACGGGATAAACAGCAGACCAGGCTGATAAACATGCCTGTCATTCTTGTCTATTATGGTGATTGACCATTCAGACGGATCAAGTTTTTTCCGCAGCTTGTTCGCAACCATTGTTCCTGCACAACCGGCACCCAGGATGAGAAGCTTTTTTTCCATGGTTTCCTCCCTATGGATAATTTTTGATTTGGGCCAGATTGATTAAAATCATACTACATTGTGGTATGATGATTGATGGCTACCACAATGTAGGACTTGAGTCAATTTAAAAGTTAAATACATTAAAACACCACAAACTACAGTAATGGCGACTGAACTCCCCGGCCGTATCAATTGGTTGCGGGTCTTTCAGTCTGACATTTCATTGATAGTGCTAACAAAGCTTAACACCGTATAACAGAGCAAGAGTAATCTTAGAGTGTTAAGTCAATTGGTAGGTTGCTGGTTGCTTTGAATTTGAATGACTATGGGAAAAGCTCTCCGGTGTGTTGCGGACAGCCTGGTCCAATCCGACTTGTGTTGAATTAGCCTGTAAAACCGTAAGTTTATGTTAGCTGATCTGAGATCTTTTCCTGTTGCTCGGAATTAGATTTAAAGGGTGTGTAGCTGGTATTTGTTAAGAATCTGACATTTCTTTAATGTTTTTCAATCATCAATTTCTATAATGACCAGATGAACTCAGCCGAAATCGTTCCGCTGAGTGGAGCTATTCTTGAGTCGCAGTCCGGTTTATATTCAGAATAATACAATGAAGCAAAGCATCAAAGGGGCTAGTGTGGCATTTGTGGTTATTGTTTCCCTGACGCTAACCAAATTCGTTCTTTATTTTGTATCGGGCAGTATCGCTGTCTTGTCGGAGGCCTGGCACAGCTTTACCGATATTGCAACGACGCTTTTGGTGTTGATATCAATCGCACGGCAGGAACATAAAAATCGAAACCAAACAAATGAAAAATCCCTTTCAGACAGTTCATCCCGGTTAGCTTCCAACGAACAAAAAGAAGCGTCTCCGTCCGGTCCTAAAAAGGTGTATCTTTGGATACGGGGCATCAATACCGAATTGAAAATCTCAACGATTATCGGTTTCGTTTTGATTTTTGCTGCCTCAATGATATTGTGGCGGGCGTTGGTTTCGGAACCGACTGAAATTTATGCCCCTTTAACGACGGGAATTGTATTTATCGTCTTGTCATTCGGTTCATTTTTTCTCTATCGCTTTGAAGAAACACTGGGTAAAGAAGAGAATTCAGCGGCACTGACTGCCGACAGTCATCACAATCGTGCTGATATGGTGATATCACTGCTGACCGGAATTTCGCTGATCATTTACTACTTCGGAACCAATCTGGATCGCTGGATTGGGATTGTGATTTCGCTTTACATCCTCGTATTTTCCATTGAACTGCTGTTTAACACATTCAGGGCTATTTATTATAACAAACAGGATGTTGTTTTTGACTATCGTTTTATCGCCATCATTCAAAAGCTGTTTCACCCGCAGTCCTACAAAGCACTGTTAAACCGGATAGAAGACAGAACAAAGCTGGGTGACAAAACCCGGTTATTCGTCCAAGCGTTGCCCGGGATTGCCAACCGGATCGGAACATGGTCTGTGCGACTTGCAATGATCACTGCAGTCGTTTTCTATGTATCAACCATGTTTTACACCATAAATCCCGATGAAAAGGCATTGGTTACCCGGTTTGGAAAAGTAATCAACCAGCAGGAAACCATCTCACCAGGTTTACACTGGAAATTACCATATCCAATTGATTCGATTATTTTTTTTCAGACAGAACGGATCAATTCACTGACAGTGGGAAACAAATCTGCCGAGGATTTAGCCATGATCTGGACAAAGGAACATGGCGATAACCTGACGTTTATCTCCGGCGACAATAATCTGTTTCTACCCTATATCGTCATTCATTATCGTATCAAAGATGTGTACCCGTATTACCTGCTCAACCGAAATGGGGTTCCTGAAAAGTTACTTGAATCTCTTTCTTACCGACTGCTCAACCGGGTTTTTTCCCAAACCTCCTATTACGACCTGATTCTAACCAGACGCAGCGAATGGACCGCTCAATTCAAAGATTTGCTGCAAATAGAAGCTGATCGACTGAACACCGGTTTGGAAATCGTGGAGTTCTGTGTGAAGGATCTGCACCCGCCGATCGAACTGGCCGGTGAATACGAAGCTGTGGTGGCTGCGGATCAGAAGAAGGAAACTCTTATGAATACGGCTCAGCGCCTTGAAAACACTCATTTAAGCAGGGCTCGTATGCAGGCGTTTGAGAGTGTTACTGAAGCGGAAGGGTATCGCATTAAGAAAAAATACCTGGCAGAAGGTGAGGCTTCTAATTACCTTCTGCGATACCAGGGTTATAAAGCGGGAGGCAAGCTGACACAGAACCTGCTGCTGTTAAAAACAGCAGAAAAATCATTGGAAAACAAAAAAATTGTTCTCGTAGATGAGAATAGCGGCATTGACAAAAAACTGATTTATATCGAAAAGCACATGGCAGGTAGAAACAGACAATGAAATTAAAAATTACGATTACAGGGGCAACTTTGATGGTGGCAGTTCTGGCCTATTTCTCAATCTACACCATTCGGGAAAATGAGTTGGTCATTGTCACTCAATTCGGCAAGCCTACCAGAACCATAGACCAATCAGGATTGCATTGGAAAATGCCTGGTTTTCTTGAAACAGTGAATCGATTCGACAAACGGTCCGATTTGTTTGTTACCAAACCAACCCAGTTGTTGTTGGGAGACAAAAAGCCCATTATTATCAGCTGCTACATATTATGGAAGATTCATGATCCCCTCTTATTTTTCCAGTCGATGGGGAAAATTGAGAGTGCCGTGCAGCGAATTGGCGATGTGATTAACTCTAAATTAAGTATTGTGCTGGCTGATTATACTATTTCCAACATCATAAATGTTGACCGGGAAAAAGTGCTCCTGACCCAGATTGAAAACCAGGTAACTACAGAAGCCAACAAGAACAGTGTGGAAAAATATGGAGTGGAAATTCTTAAAACCGGCGTGCAACGATTGGCATATCCTGCAGGGGTTATTGAAGCTGTATATGACAGAATGATATCTGAAAGAAGAAAAGAGGCTGAAAAAATCAGCGCTGAAGGGCAAGAGGTAGCCCAGAAGATCACTGTCTCTGCCGAGAAACAAGCCCGGGAAATCATCGCCGAAGCCGAAAAACAAGCCCTGATTCTCAAAGGAGAGGGAGACCATGATTCCATGGTGATCTATGCTGAGGCCCAAAAGAAAGGAGGTGAGTTTTTCGAATTCCTGCAATCACTTGAAACCTATAAAACCATATTGGGGCAGGATACCACCCTTATTATTTCCACTGAGTCCGATCTATTCAAATATCTTCAGCTGGATAAAAAGGGGACAAAGCGATGAGTAAAGGATCCATCACCGCTGCCTGGCACAAAGCAGTTCACCAGCTGTTGTTTAATTACTTCAAATGGCTCATGCTGATTGCCCTGGTCGTATATATGTTTTCCGGCGTCTATAAGATAGACCGTGATTCTATTGGGGTCTTAACCCGATTTGGCCAAGTCATTGACTCTAACGTTCTGCCCGGGCTCCATTACAAATTTCCCTGGCCTGTGGATCGGATAGAAACTGTTCCCGTAAAACAGGTCAAAACAATTAAAATCCAGGATTTTGGTTCAAAGTTTACCCTGGTTGAAGGAGGCGAGTCATACAAGTTCTACAATGACACCAACCTTGAGCCTTATTGTATCACCGGTGATAACAATATCGTAGCGATCACTTTGGTGATAAAATTCACTATTGATAATCCGGTTGACTATCTGTACGGATCCAAACAGCCTGAAGCGTTTATTGAACGAAGTGCAGCCAACCTGATCGTGCACCAAATGGCTCACCTGCATATCGATGAGGTGCTAACCACAGGGAAAAAGCAGCTCGAATTTAATCTGCAAAATTTATTAATTGAAGAACTGGAAAAACGTAAAACCGGCGTGCGCATTTCATTTCTGGAGATAAAGGAAATCAGCCCGCCCGACAAGGTACAGGAAGATTTTAATAGGGTGATCAATGCGGAAGTAGAAAAGAAACAGATGTTGAATGAGGCACAGGGGTATCTCAATCGGATTGTACCGGAAGCGCGTACCGAGGCTGATACCATCATTCAGGACGCAGAGGCCTATAAAAGAGAGAAAACCCTTCTGGCAGAAGGTGAAGCCTCACGTTTTCTATCCCGGTTAAAAGGGTTTAATCAAAACCCTCAGGCACATAGAGAAAAAATCTACCTGGAGTTTATCAAAGCAGTTTTTCCCAAATTAAAAGAGATCCGAGTGGTCGACGCCAAAAAAAGCGGTGGGTCCTATGTTCTGCCTTTGAAGTAATCCGGCCCGCCGTTAATTCATAAAGTAACTTTTTCGAATTAAATCCTCACCTTTATTCAATCATGTCTGCTTCCGATACCAATTCAACTGTCAGCGGGATCAAACGCCGCGAGTTTCTGAATTTTGCCTGGTTAGGCTCTTTAGGATTTCTGACCATTGGTCTTTTTTCTGTTTTTGGCAAGTTTTCATTACCTGTCAGAAAAAAGGGAGAATTCGGTTCCGTAATAGACATCGGCTCTATTACGGAAATTCCTGGGATCGATGAAGCACCGCTCAATCAAGCCAAAGGAAAATTCTGGCTGGTTAACTCGGAAAAAGGTCTAAGTGCATTTTACAAAGCCTGCACACATCTGGACTGTCTGTTTACTTGGAGTGATCAGGAAAACAACTTTGTCTGTCCCTGCCATGGATCCAAATTCAGCAAAGAAGGGATTGTTCTAACAGGACCTGCCACACGATCTTTGGATCAGTTTCCGGTTCAGGTTTACGATACCAAGGGGAAACTTCTTATCGAAAGCGATCCTGCAAAAGGTTCCCGATTAAAATACAAAATTGAAACGACTCAATCTGAAAGCGAGGAAAAAAGAACCATCTTTTTTTATCTATATCAGAATGAACAGCTGGTAAAAGAATTCTCAGCTACTGAGAATACTATTATCAGCGTTGATACCAGTCGAAGAATCCTCTCCAGTTGACCCGCATATATTGTTTATTATGAACACGCAAAACCGTCCAAAAAACAAAAGAGCGATCATAGCGGGTCTGGATTTGAAAGATATTCGCTCTCTTTTAAATAACGATCATTCTGCAGATAGCGCAACCGCAGCACAGCAGTCTCATCGTCTAAGTTTTTTTCTCCATTTCAGGCCACGGCACTATCCGCAAAGCTCGACACTTTTTCGCCATACTTACTATTTGGGGTTTTTATTGGTTTTGCTCTTTTTCGTGGAGCTGATAACCGGCCTGTTTTTAATGGTTTATTATGTGCCCACACCGGAAGGAGCATATTCAAGCATTTTAAGAATTGTCAACACCGTACCCTTTGGTAAACTATTAAGAGATATTCACAGACTCTGTGGAGAATTGATTGTCATCGTTTCGGTCCTTCATCTGGCGAGGGTATTTTTGACTCAATCCTATGAAGGCCAGCGAAGATCGACCTGGATGACAGGTGTGGTTTTGTTGATAGGCATGCTGCTTCTGGCTTTTACAGGATACCTGTTGCCATGGGATCAACTTGCCTACTGGGCCGTTACCATTGGCACCAGCATGGCGGAAGCGACACCCCTGATCGGAAAGCAGATTAATCTGCTGTTAAGAGGAGGTGCAGATATTGGCGCTGATGGTTTATTGCGTTTCTATTTGCTGCATATCGCTGTTATTCCGATGTTTTGTTTTGTATTTTTAGGCATTCATTATTACCGGGTTTCCAGATTGCACGGATTGGCAATAAAAGACAAAGCCGGGAATAGTAGTGAGGTGGCTGTCAAGAAAAGGAAAACCGGGTTTCTGCCCGAGATCTTTCTCCAGGAAATCTTTCTCGTTTGTTTGTCGCTATTCCTGATCATCAGCGCAGCCCATTTTTTATATGAGGCTCCCCTGGAACATCATGCCAATCCTTCACAGACTCCCTGGAATGCGCAGGCACCCTGGTATTTTTTATGGCTGCAAGGGCTGCTGAAAATTGGCGACAAGACTATCACGGGGGTTATCATCCCAACCATCTTTTTGATATTGCTTTGTATCTATCCTTACTTAGCTGGTTTGGCTCCATTTCGGTTTCTACGGAATAAAGCAGCGTCCTGGATGGTTGTTGGTGTGTTTCTCATCTTGATGGGCGGTCTGAGTTACATGGGGACTCACTACTACGGCATACAGCTACCTCCGCATATTCGTTTGGCGAACGAATATATGCCGTTGGATGGGAAAGGGTTGATCCACAGGATTCCTTTTAAGCAATTGAAAGCCGGTCTCTATTTTACGGATCGCAATAATCCTGAAGTACCTTCCTCAGCCCTAAAGGGTTTTTTAGAGAGACTAAGGCAAAACATCGAACACCATAAAAATGATACTAACTTTTACGAACCGGCAGCCATTGTTATGGTTGAGGAATGGCAACACCGGTTAAAAAGGGTCACCCTGCGAATACAATGGTTGGATAAAACTGAAGATGGTAGCCGACAAAGCAAGAGTTTTCAGCGGATCTTGCATCTGCATGAGATGAATAATAAAAATTAAGCAAAACGATCCCGGATGAAACCATTATCAGCAAAACTCCTCGGCATCTTTAGTGCAACGGCGCTGACTGTATTGCTGTTTTTTCTTTTCAGCAAAGAGCCGGCACGCCTGGAAGCCAGAGCAGAAAGCGAACGGGGACAGTCTATCGAAATCGGTGCAGGTCTTTATGAGCTTCACTGCCGGACCTGTCATGGCAGTCGTGGAGAAGGTGTAGGACAATTGGGACCGGCTCTCGGCGATCAGTTTTTCTTTACTGAACGTTTGAAGGAAGTTGGTTGGCAGGACACCTTGGAATCGTATGTTTTTGCTTCTTCTTCTCATGGCAGAATTGTTGCCACCCGCCCCAAATATGCCGGCAGTTCATCAGTTGCCGTAATGAATCCTTGGCTGGATAAATATGGCGGTCCTTTACGCAGGGATGAGCTGGTAAATATTACGCATTTCATCCTGAATTGGAGGGCTACGGCAATGGGCGAAGTCGAATTGGCCCCATTGAAAATTGCTCAAACCAGTCTTGATGATCCGGAAACGATTTCAAAAGGCAAAAAGGTGTTTTTACACAACTGCAAGGAGTGCCACTCCATTGGAGGTATCAACCAGGCAGATAATAAGGGACCGGATTTAAGCAAGATCGGTTTGGTTGCATCAACCCGTGTATCGGACGTAACGCCGGAATTGTACATCAAGGAGTCTTTTTTGATTCCAACTGAATACATTGTTAAAGGATTCGAACCCGAGGTTTTGGGGTATACATGTGGTGGCATTTTAACCAGGCAGCAATTGGATGAAGTTGTGGCATTTCTGCTAACCATGAAATAAACATGATCTCTACCATACCGACATTCAAAAACCTGCTTTACATAGCATTGCTCGGTCTTTTACCAGTGGCTATTATCTTGATTCCCAGCCGGGCCTATATTGAAGCAGCGGACGATGTGCTGGCAGATCCCATCGCCTTGGGTGCCTGGTTATATGAAGGCAATTGCGAACGTTGCCATTTTGACTATGAGGATGCGCGCTTTGCTGAGGAATATGAGGACATTGACGAGTTAAAAAGTGCCATCGAAGCTGATAGATGCCAGGTAGAGTGGGGGATCATCTATGGTGGCCCCCTGAGAAACCGGGATATTCAAGCCGTTGCCGAGTTTTTACTAACCTGGGAAGAATTGGATGAAGCCCCTCCCTTACCTGAATTGCCTCCACAACCTAAGGATGAACCTATTCTGGCTAAAAAAGAGGAGAAATTAAAACCTCGGGAAGTCATTGAATCGGAACAGAAAGAGAATCCGAAACTAAATCGGATTCTTGCAGACAATCCCCTGGCCAAAGGTGGGTATCTGTATACCCAGAACTGCTACCGTTGTCATTTGGAGTACGAGAAAAACCGTATGGGACAGAATTTCGCAAGAGATTCGATTAGAACAACAATCAGTGATGGAAAAACCTCCACCCAAATGACTCCTTTTAGCAATATGAAGGGAGGAGATTTGAGCGGGTCTGAAATTGATGCCATTACCGATTATATTATGACTTGGGAAAGACTCAAATCACCTCCGGCTATCCCTGAACTTGTTTTGGAAGTTCCGGGAGAAGATCCTTCTGCTTTGCAACCTGCTGGATTGCCGCAATTCAAAACAATTTCCGGTGACATCCGCCAGGGGCATAAATTGTATATTCGACACTGCAGTGCCTGCCACGGTCAAAAAGGAGAGGGTTACATCGGTAAGCCTTTGAATAAATCCTGGTGGGTAAAGCGATACGATCTTTTTGCCAAATCGGTCATCAAAAACGGTGTCCCTTTAAGCTTAATGCCTCCATGGTCAGAAAGTGCAGGTGGACCCTTGGGTGCTGTTGCTGTTGAGGATTTAGTGACGTTGATCGTCGATTGGGCGGAAAAACAGTCCGGTAACAATTAATCACCAGCTAAGGTCGTTAACTTAAGCGGGGTGTGACTGCATGTTATCCTGAGTTTTGGAGCTGTTAGCGATTAGCTAAAAGAGATTCTTTGCTCTCGCTCAGAATGATATCTTGGCCTTTACTGAAGTTAGTGACATTGAATCACCAATGGCTTTATTTAGGAGGTTGCTGCAGCCATCTTTAAGGCTACAGCCAACCTAAAGTGATTTTTATCTCAGGCTGATAGCTTGAATTGCTTCGTAAACCTCAGCGTTATTGCTTCTGCCAAGTTCAACCCACTTAATGCTTAAACTTTGATCGCTGTTTTGCTTGACCTTGGCAGCGTAAAGAGTTCCGGCATCCAGTTTTTTCTCCCTGTCAGCTACAAATTTGAAAAGAACTACGTTTGTACCGTCATCTCCGCTATAAACGGTTCTGTTATCAGGCATCACTTTACTCATTTCGTAGCTCATACGGCCCATTGCATAATGCTTGACTAGATTGGTCGTTACCACGTTTCCTCGGGTGTCGGGAATCAGCTCAACAGGATAACCATAGTGATAAGGATTCGCCTGTTTTCCCAGGTACTGAGTGACGTCTTGTACGTTTTTCTTCCAGCCGCTTTTGGTTGCTTTAGGCTCATATTCCTCACTGGTCAGTCCGGTGTTCCAAGGTGTAACAGAGGCATTACAATTGTTCCAGGTACCGTTTACGGAAGCGAAATCTACGTTTTCACCTTCAAGTACTTCCCAGGATTTACCATTGTTCCGGATGTAGGTTTTTACCACACCACCGGGTCGACATTCGTAGTTAGTGTACAGATAGCCAAAGGAGCCGTTGCTGTTGATAGGCAGGTACATGTTTCCGTCCGGATGGTTACAAACAATTTTCAGAGTGCCGTCCATATTATTGATCTGACCGAATCTGTTAGCGTATACACCATTGGGAATCTGCTCACCAACTCTTGAAAGTACCTGGTAACTACCTTTGGCAACTTTCACATCCAGCATATCGTCACCCTTTGGCACTTTAAGCTCTCTAAAGCTGTCAGTTGCCTTGAAACCATTGATAACACCAACAACAGCCCTGTTATAAGGGAACTTGCTCATTGCAGAAGGATGTTGAACGTTAAAAAAGATCTCGTCATTGGCTGTGATATGCAAACCAGTGATTTCAGCTTTCTTGGGAACAGTAGCAAATCGCATCAACTTCTTTCTTTTTACATCCCATTTCCAAAGGACGTTGTTTTGGTGATTGCTGGTATCTTCAGCAATCCAGACGTTACCTTGGGAGTCCACATCAACACCGTCCGGGTTGGCAATCTTGTTGACATCACACCGATCCATATTTTTTTTATTGTACTTGCCACCAATAACTTCAGGAATCATTTTGTTTGCATTGTATTTGCTGTTTAATGGCAACGCATATACGATTCCGCATTTGTTCTGAGGAAGTTTGATGTCGCCCTTGTCGTCAGACATCCCCCTGTCAATTGCACTCATGGCGATATAGACCATGTTGTTTTTCTTGTCATAGGCTACCCCTTCCATCTTGCGGAATTCAGCGGTTGCACCCATTTTTGCAGCATAAGCCCTGCTTTCCAGAAAAGCTGCCATTTTGCTATTCAGGCTCACCAGATAATCTGCAGCCATCGTAGCCTGAGACATCATTCCTAATACAATTGCGGAAGTAGCAATTGTCTTGAACATCTTCTTCATGTTAGCTCCAACGTATTTATGTTTTTTTAATGATCTCTGTAAAGAAGTTGAGATACTAGATACCGCCTTTCATTAACGACCAAGCGGAAGGGCTATTCTAGACGGAAGCCGTAAAAAAGATGTCATTAATTGTTAAAGATATTGTAATTCCATTAATGACAGGGATTTAAGATTATACATTGAAATAGAATTCGGTATTCAGGAACCAGGTAAAACCACCTGCGTGAAGCCTAAGCTAAACCTTCTCTCGCTTACGGACTGACCCGGAGTGTCAGTATGAGCATGTTTTAAAAGCAACTTGGTACTTTGAAGTGTAGTGCTTTTAGCATATGGCGATCAGCTCTCAGCCGGTTTTTGCCTGTAATTATGTTGTTTTAAGCTGAATTCCGGCATCTGACACAGGGCTGCAAACGAGAGGAGGACTTGAGAATAATTGAGTATTTATTCTTGTCAATACTTGTTTCACAGTTTTTGCAATTGGAATACAACGTTTTTGTGTTTAATACTTATTTTCTATGCAGAAAGCGCGTTTTAAGGGAATTTTACGTCGTACACGCATTGAGAGAGAAATGTATACATCAGTCCGATTAAGAGGACAACCCGGGAGGTAGAAATGGAAAAAAGGATTAACAGAAGGAGTTTCTTAAGAGTTGCAGGTTTGACCGGACTAGCCTTGTCAACAGGGAATGCTCTTGCAGCCAACTCTTCCGAACAACAAGACTACAAAATTGATGTTCACCACCACATCATTCCTCCAATCTATACTAATGCCCTGGCAAAAATCGGGATTACCGAGACAAACGGAGCGCCTTTTCCCAAATGGAGTCCGGAACAATCGATCAACATGATGGATCGAAACGGTATAAATGCAGCTATCACATCTATCTCAGCCCCGGGAATATATTTTGGTAATTCTGCTTTTACTGCCGATTTGGCAAAACGGTGCAATGACTATTCGGCAAATCTTGTCGCAAAATACCCAACACGATTTGGTGCTTTTGCAGTGCTGCCATTGCCGGATATTGATGCTGCCTTGAAAGCCATTGAATACGCTCTTGATAGTCTAAAACTTGACGGAGTGGTGTTGCTGACAAACATTAACGGTCAGTACATAGGTAATCCTGATTTCTATGATGTCTATGAGGAGTTAAACATTCGCAAAGCGACGGTTTATGTGCACCCAACAGAACCAGCCAAGGGTAAGTTTCCCGATATGCCATTGCCACCGTCGTTTTTAGAGTTCATGTTCGACACAACCCGGGCAGTTGCGACAATGGTTCAGTATCGAACCATGGAGCGCTTCCCTGGTATAAGGTTTATTGTTTCACACGCAGGCGGAGCTGCGCCTTATCTGACCTGGAAAATGTCGTTAATCGCCCGCTATAGCTATGGGAACGATAGCAATGTGATACGCAATCTTCAGAGCTTGTATTACGATACTGCGTTATCTACCTCTGTATACTCCCTGGATTGTCTGCAAAAGCTCGTTGGTTCCTCTCATATTTTGTTTGGAAGTGATTATCCTTTTGCTCCGGAAATAGTGACTTCAAACAGTATTTTTGATCTGAAGTCTTACCAAGGATTTGATGATAAGGGCCGCATGTCAGTAAATAGTGGTAATGCCTTAAATCTGTTTCCCAGGTTGAAAGTTGAAAATTAGCATATCGCAGGTCTTCAATTTTCAGGTGGAATATCTCAAAAAATTTTTATTTATGTTTGACCAGCCGCACTCCGGAATGGGATGTCATCTATGCTGCTAAAGATTTTCAGCATACAGGCTATGATAATAACCCTCTGCTTCCATCAGGTTTTGATGATTTCCTGTTTCGATGATCTGGCCCTTTTTCATGACGAATATCCTGTCAACGTGTTTCACAGTCGTCAGGCGATGGGCGATCAGGATTGTTGTTCGATTTTGACTTAATCTGATCAACGATTCCTGGATCAAATGTTCGGATTCCGTATCCAGGGAAGAGGTAGCTTCATCAAAAATCAAAATTGGGGGATTTTTAAGGAATACCCTGGCAATGGAGATGCGTTGCTTTTGTCCTCCCGATAGCTTGATACCCCTTTCCCCAACCAGTGTCTCCAAACCTTCGGGGAGTTTTTGTATGTAATCCCAGATATTAGCCAGTTTAGCTGCTTCAATGATCTCTTTTTCCGAAGCACCCGGTTTTCCATAGGAGATGTTGTCACGAAGCGTCGTGTCGAACAGGAATACATTCTGCTGGACGATTCCGATGTTTTCCCTCAGAAATCGTTGTTTCAGATCCAGAACGTTGTGACCGTCAATTAAAATCTCTCCCTGCTGACATTCATAAAAGCGTGGAATCAGGGCAGCCATAGTACTTTTTCCTGCTCCGGATTCACCTACCATGGCTACACTCTGGCCTGCAGGTATGTTAAATGTGATCTTGCTTAATATATTTTCAGGGCTTGTTTCATATTTGTAGGATACATTCTTGAATTCAATTTCTCCGTTTACAGCAGGCAGCGAAACAGCATTTTTGCGATCCTTGATATCGGGTTCGATATCCATGATTTCCACGAATCGTTCAAAAGAAGTCAATCCCTGGTAGTACTGTTCCGTAAAATTGATAAGGCGTTCTATGGGAGGCAGAATGATACCGACAAACAAAAGGAATGCTACCAGATCGGCGGCATCTATTTCTCCTCTATAAATGTAATAGGCTCCTCCTGCGATAACGGTAAAATAATAGATTTCTCTCAGAAAAAACATCACGGAATAAAACAATCCCATAACCCCATAAGCGTATTCTTTGGCACTACGAAACTTGACATTGGTATCCGTAAATTTCATATACTCCAAATCCTCATTGGCGTAGGACTTCATTTCCCTGATTCCCTGGACGGAATTCTCCACACAGCTGTTAATGTTGGCAATGGTTTTTCGGATTTGACGAAATCCATGTTTCATTTTCTTGCCGACCAAGCCGCCCCAGATCACCATCAATGGAAACGGAAGCAAGGAGATAACAGCCATATTCGGATTAAAATAGAACATGAATCCGAAAGCCCCCAACAAAACCGATGCCGAGATCAGCAGGTCTTCAGGCGCATGATGAGCTACTTCGGTAATGGTGTTAAGATCATTGGTGATTCTGGACATGATGTGACCGGTTTTCACGTTGTCGAAATAGTTGAAGGACAACTTTTGCAGATGTCGAAACATATCGGCTCTTAAATCATACTCGATCCTGACTCCCAGAACATGCCCCCAGCGAATACGAATATAGGAAGCATAGCCGGCCAGGCACTGCAAAACCAAGATCAGGCCTAAAATCCAGATGATCATTTCCACATTTTTATCTGGTATGTGTTCTTTCAATAAGATTCTCGTTAAAAACGGAAAAAATATTGAAAAAAAAGAAGCCAGTACAGCGACTCCCATATCCAGTATAAAGAGTGGTAAATGCGGCTTGTAGTAGCTAATGAATCTTGCGAGCATGTGATCATCCTAATTTTTTCTCTTCACGTTCAACACCTTCAGTTCTTTTTACAGCCGGAAAACAGGGATTTTAAGAGTTATAACACGTGATCGTACATTAAACCGTGAAGGAAGAAATGAATTTAAAAAGCAACTATTCAAACTGAAACCTTAACATATCATTTTTTTCACTGGTGAATAGAGATCGTTTTTTAAAAACATTGTTTTTTCAGGAGGACAATCATTTAAAGGTTTTTGTTGCAGCAAGAACTTTTTTAATCTTCCAAAACGTTTAATCTCTCCAGTGTTCAGGTTGGTCTAGTACGTCGGAACATTGGATTTTTCCCGCAATATTCCCGATATGATTTCCACTTAATTCCAAAACCATCCAAGCGTCTGCAACGTCTCCAGGAATAGGATAAGGGGCTTCAAAACCTTGGTGACCTGCCGGTGAAAATCCACACTTGGGGTAATACCCGGGATGCCCCAAAACAAAAACCAGTTCGGTACCGGAAGCCTCTAATTGCTTGAGTCCTTCCTTAATAAGCCGCTGGCCAATCCCGGAATTCTGCCTATTGGGAATAATTCCCAGGGGAGCAAGGAGCTGGATATTAACTGATTTTTCTGATCCAACTAGAGTGGCTTTTGTAAATAAAATGTGACCGATGATTTGATCCGCTTCAACTGCGACCAAAGACAGGTATGGCTTTGCAGTAGAATCATCCAGCAAATCAACGGCCAGCTTTCCAACCTCCGGACCTTCTTTTTCGCCGAAAGCAGTTATATGAAGGTTTTCAATTTCCCTGATGTCATTATTGTTAGATGCTCTTATTTCCATTTTTTTATCCTTTCTCGGTATTTGAATTGATATCACTTGTTTAGTTATTCAGGAATCAACGCGAATTGCAATAGCTGTTAAGTCAGACTAACTATTCAACACAGAGACATAGAGAAAAGACTTGGAACGCTAAAATAATAG
Source organism: SAR324 cluster bacterium (assembly GCA_028282825.1). Classification (GTDB taxonomy): domain Bacteria; phylum SAR324; class SAR324; order XYD2-FULL-50-16; family XYD2-FULL-50-16; genus JAHJTV01. The sequence continues at coordinate 337,989 of JANQGZ010000022.1, read as the reverse complement.
ACATATGATATGATTACCGCCATTGTTACTGACTTCGCCAAACCGAGGGAGTAAAAAACCTGGTTGTCTTTACCGATTTTTTTGGTTTGAAGTCACTTCAATAAATAAAGCATTGTGCCCTTTGTGTCTTCGTGGCGAAATCAGACAAGGGGTACTCATGCTGAACAGATACAAATCAGAAAGGATACATTGTGAACTTGCAGAACGATTGGGAATATACTGAAACCAGTTATTTCAAATGCAGGTGGAAAAATGGCTATCTTCCCAACAAGTCTTTTTGTAAAAGAATGGGGCCGGGTATTGGGAGCACAGCATGACAAGAATAGTTTGACTGATAAAAAGCGACTTCTTATCATTTATTTATAATCCAGATGCCCAAAAAATTGATCGCAACCAGGAATCCTACTGAATTTCAATGGTGAAAGAGCAGGAGAATAGGGATGCACGCTGAAGCAACGCAAATCACCGGTTATATAAACGAATATGAACTTTGGAAAACAAAATCTCCGGGCAATATTGACGGTATGAGCCAGATTGCTACGAAACCCATAGAGATGGTCTCCAAAAAGATCATTTCCACAGAAATTGGTGACAAGGTTGCTGATGCCCTGTTTACTATCATTGAAAAATCGATCCTGGGAACCGAAAAACTGGTTACCGATCAAGAAATCATTGAAGAAATCCAACAGCATGATCCTTCCATAGGTAGTATACATGATATCAGGCGGTCACAGAATATTGGTGCGATGAATCAGGCAGCCCTGGGTTTTATCAGGTCAAACACGGCTTTTGCAGCAGCCCAGGGAGCGGGTGCAGGCGCTAAAGGTCTTTTGGGGTTGCCGTTAAATATTCCGGTACTGTTTACGGCAGTTTTCCGAATGATCCAGCAGATCTGCTCCTGTTATGGTTTTGACTACCAACGACCGGAAGAAAAATATTTTATTCTGAAAATCCTGGCTATTTCGGCTTCAACCAAAGAGAAAGAAAAAAATACTGCCTTAAAGGATATTGAGCTTTCCGACGCAATAATTAAAGCGCAATATAGTGCGGTAGCTACAGCGACTTATTTGAAGCAAACGGAAATTGCCCTGCTGAAGCAGTCCTGGAACCAGATGGATGATAAATCGGCGTTAATCGTGCTGAGAAAATCGTTGAAATCGATCGGGTTTCAATTGACAAAGAAGAAAGCCCTGCAAATGATCCCTGCCATTTCTACCGTTATCGGAGCAGTATTTGATTCCGTGTATACCAACGATGTGGGAGAGATAGCCAATCTGCTCTATCGACAGAGGAGAATAAACACACAGTCTTTTGAAGTTACCCGGGTCGAATACAAATTTCCCACGGAAAAGCCCCACAAAAAGGAACCTGCTGTCTCCGGAAGAGAAAAATCAGATGTGTCTGTGGAAGAATCCGTTTTGAAACCTTTGTCGGAACCCACTCGAATCATTATTCAGTTTTTGACCATGATAGCCTTGTCAGACAGCTATTTTGACGACTCGGAAAAAAACTACATATTGGAGACTGTCAAGGAAGATATCTGCGAAGAACTTTCGGAAGGTACCCTTCAAAAGATGATCGATGAAATCAAGGAAAAGGATATTACCGAAGTTTTGAATGATCATTCAAAATACGATCAGGATTTTAAAGAAAGCCTGATATTAATGGGCATGGTCGTATCTATGGTGGATGGGAAGGTGGTCCCGGAAGAATCAGCACTCATCTACCATGCCTGCCAAATGTTTCAGATCAGCCCCGAAAAATACAAGGAACTCAACAAGGCTGCCTTTGAAATCCATGAAGGCTTCAAGCCTGCATGACCGGCAGTTATAATCGACATCCGCGGGTCATCCCCTAAATCCGACATCAGTGTTCAGCCGCTTTTGAACAACGTTTTACTGCCTTTTGGCGGCAATTTTTATTGCAAGGTCTGGCATCCAGCGACTTCATTGAAATTCACCAATATCGTTTCTCATGATAAGTCTGGTTGATGGGCAACGAGTTGCCCATCCTACATCTGGCTTCAAATATCGCTTCGAAATAAAAATTATGCTGACTATGTAGGATGGGCCGGCGCAGCCTGCCCATCTTTTTGAACTTTTTTATAACAAGTTATATATTGTTAGTATTCACTATTTTAGATGTAATCCAGCGGTTTTTAGTTTAACCACGGTCCGGTTTATGAGATTTCCAGCCACAGGGAGTAAGCCTGGGAACATGGCCTTTCCTTGACACCAGAATTGTGAGATACTACCATATGACTCAAAATAATTTTTCCGAAGCAACTGATCCAAAAACCGGCTGTCAAAAAAGAAAAAATGTTTAAAAAGATAATAATTATCTCGTTGGCACTGGTATTCAGTGCAACAGTGATATTTGCCGCGACGCCAAGACAGGCAACGTTAATTTTGGTTTCTATAGGTAAAGACATTTCAAAAAAGATTGAAAGCAGGCAACCCTTCGTAAATTATCTGGCGAAACATTTACGCAGTGAAGGTATTGAAAAGGGCCAGATTAAAGTTGTTGAAGGTATTCCGCAAGTTGCTTCGATGATCAACAGTGGTGAAGCGGATATTTTCGTTGATAGTCCTTTCCCCGTGCTGATGGTTGACCATCTGGCAGATATAAAATACCCCCTGAGACGATGGAAAAGAGGGGTTGCTGAATATTCCTCCATTATCTTTACAAGGAAAGACAGCGGCATACGAGAATTGGAGGATTTGAAAGGGAACATGATATCTTTTGAAGAACGATTCTCTACATCAGGTTATTTTCTGCCAAAGTCGTTTCTGCTTGACCGTAAGCTCACACTTAAATTGAAGCGCAGTCTCAACGCCCCTGTTTCGCCCGATGAAATTGGTTACATTTTTAGCGAGGGAGATGAAACCACTATGGTTTGGGTCCTGAGAAAAAGAATTCAGGCAGGTGCCATCGATCGACCAAATTTTTTTGAGGATGCCAGGGATCAGGTTTCAGATCTTCACATCCTTTACCAAACCGAACCAGTCCCGCGAAACCTGTTTGCACACCGCAGTAATCTTGACAAAAAACTCACATCCAAAATGAAGGCTGTTCTTCTAAATATGGACCAGACCCGGGAAGGAAGAGAAATTCTTAAATCGTATCAAAAAACCAGGAAATTTGATAATGTCCCTTCGAAATCCATTGCTGTTCTGGACAAAATGAAGCGTTACATCAAATTGGAACTTGATGACCAATGAAGCTCAATATTCGAGGTCAACTGATCGGTTTTGCTTTTTTTTTGATTCTCCTTGTAGGTGGCAGCATCTCACTCTATTCCATTTACCAGGTCCGTACGGAGCACCTAAAAAGGTTTACAAGGAGTGCACTGGAGAGTACTAAAATCATTGCTTCAACCGTAACAGACGCCCTCTACCAGTTCAAAATCAGTACCCTAAGGAGAGAACTGCAGACCACGAGAATCGATGAGGATATTGTTTCAACATATGTGATGGATGTTGATGGCCTGGTTTTATCGGATGGTACTGTAGAAAATCTGTTTCGTGATCAAAGACCGGATGATTTATTTGCAAAACGGGTTTTCCAATCGCAACACTGGATTCACGAAACAGAAGGAGACATTCTGAAGATCGGCGGTCCTGTTAATCTTATCGAAGAACACCTGGGTTTTCTTATTGTCAATTACTCTCTCGATAGAATTCGCAGAGATTCCTACCAGACTATAACCAACAATATCATAATAACAGTAATATGCTTTACGATGGGAGCCGCTCTTGCTTTTTTTCTGGCTGGAAAGTACAGCAAGCGGATCCAAAATCTTCTTTTAGGTACAAAGAAAATTGCCGAAGGCAATTTGTCTTTTAAGATTGAATCCGAATCGGAGGACGAAATAGGGCAACTGGCCAATGCATTCAATAAAATGACCGGAGTTCTGCAGGAAACCACGGTTTCCAAGGAGTTTGTGGACAATATTATTTTTTCCATGACAGATAGTTTGATTGTCCTGAACCAGCACTTTTTAATCCAGTCTATCAATAGAGCGACCACTGACATTTTGGGATATGATGAACGGGATCTTACGGGGAAGCATTTTAATACAATATTGAACATAGGTAAGAATATTATGAGTAGCCTTCTTCCTGATGTCAGTGAAAAAAAACTGTGGCGTTACGGTTCGGTGAAGGGTATCGAAATAACCTATTTTTCCAAATCCGGTCAGGAAATTCCTGTCTTATTGTCGGCCTCAATAATTTATGACAAAAACCAGAACGTTCAAGGAATCGTTTGTATTGCCAAGGATGTTACTCAACAAAAACTGGCAGAAAGAGAATTGAAAAGGCATCGTAATCAGCTGGGAATTTTGGTTCAAGAGCGAACCTATAAACTAAAAAAAGAGATCTCGGACCGCAAAAAGATTGAAAAGGAATTAAAGAAAGCCCATCGCGAAATGGAGAAGCAGGTGGAAGAGCGCACAGCAGACTACAAAAGGGCCAAAGAAGAAGCCGAAAGGGCCAACCAATCCAAAAATGAATTTCTGGCAAACATGTCACATGAGTTGCGAACTCCCATGCACCACATTTTAAGCTATTCCAAGTCGGGGATTAACAAATTTGATAAGGTTAATAAAGAAAAACTACTTCACTATTTTACCCAAACCAGAACCTCGGGAGAACGATTGATGATCCTTTTGAATGATCTGCTCGATCTTTCAAAACTGGAATCCGGTCAAATGAGCTATGACATGAAAAGCATCGATTTAGCTGAAATGATAAAGCAAATCGTCAGCGAGTTTTCACAAATGGCTCTTGAAAGTGAGATTTATCTCAAGGTCGAAGAACCTGACCTGCCAACAATAGTGACATGTGATAGTCAAAAAATCGGTCAGGTAATTCGAAACCTGCTTTCCAATGCGATGAAGTTTACTCCCTCCAACAAGTCAATCATCATATCTTATGATTCGCATGTTCTGCCTGTCATAAAAGACATAACTAATAGTAATTCAGTCCCCGGTTTGAAAGTAAGAATAATGGATGAAGGTAGCGGAATCCCGGATAACGAGCTTGAGTCAATTTTCGATAAGTTTATTCAAAGCAGCATAACAAAAACCAATGCAGGCGGCACCGGCTTGGGGCTTGCCATCTGCAGGGAAATCGTTGTGGCGCATCAAGGAAAAATCTGGGCGGAAAACAATCCTCAACGCGGGTCAAGCTTTAGCTTTGTCCTGCCATATCATCTCGAATCCGATCACACTTGAAAAATCACAATCCAAGCTATTAACTCCCACATAAATTCGTTGAATTCAGGTCTTTTGAGAATCATAAATTGACTTTTCCAAGGAATAGATTTTACACTCCGGGCATTAAAAATCGGACTGTGAAAAAAATGTGTTTTTATGATCTCAACTCGCTAATCCAAAGAACCGGTTTCTCTATCGTTGTGCTATGCAAATATCACTAATTTCGTTTACACGCGATATCCTCGCCTACGGTTTACGGCTCCTTTCTTCAAAACTAAGAGCGGATGGCCATAACGTCCGTATGGTATTTTTTACTCATCGCAATGATGTCGCTTTGAGCCCACCTGTTTTCGAACGTTTTGTGAATCTGGTTAAGGAATCAGACCTTATCGGCATGTCGGTGATGACAAACCAGTTTCACCTTGCGGTGCAGGTGACTGAAAGGCTAAGGCAGGATTTAAACTGTCCTGTTGTCTGGGGTGGTGTTCATGCCGGCATTCGTCCCGAAGAATGTCTTAACTATGCAGAAGCGGTCTGTATTGGTGAAGGAGAGGAAACTTTTCCGGAATATGTAAAACGGATAGTCCAGGACAAACAGCATTTGAATGTTCAAGGGATGTGGTTTAAAGAGGGTGAAAAAATAGTTCGCAATCCCTCACGACCGTTGATTCAAGACCTGGATGCCATTCCCTTCCCCGACTATTCCTGCAAGGATGATTACATTTGGTTGAACGGGTCGTTTTGTCGTTTGGATCAAACCCTGTTTCAGGAATATTACGGTGATGCTTACTGGACGTTGGCTACCAGGGGCTGCCCTTTTGGATGTTCATTTTGTGCCAATAGCACTTTGAATAAAAGGTATGCCAGACAAAAGATATTGCGCAAGCGAAGTATCCAAAACGTCATTTCAGAATTGGTGAAGATCAAGGAACGATTTCCAGCCCTTGCCCATATCCGCTTCGAAGACGATGCCTTCTTTTCTTACACCATAGAAGAACTCGATGAGTTTGTAGACTTGTATCGTAAATTTGTGGCTCTGCCGCTTTGTGTGACAGGATTGAACCCATTGTACTACAAAAGACAGAAACTGGATTTACTGGTTTCTGCGGGGTTAAAGGTGGTTCGTATTGGAATTCAGAGTGCCAGTCAGCGGACACGTGCGCTGTTTCGACGGCGTGAAACCGATAATATGGTCATTCAGCTGACCAAAGATATTTCCAGCCATAAGCTTTGGGTTCACTATGATGTCATTCTTGACAATCCATGGGAAACTGATGAGGATCTCGTGGCAACCCTGCTGTTTGTATCTCGCCTTCCGACGCCATATTTCCTGCTCCTTTATTCATTGACCCTGTTTCCCGAAACAACACTGCACACTCGCGCAAAACTGGAGGGTCGAATCATCGATGATTTTAACGAAGTCTATGGCAAGTCATACTTTGGTTTGGATAACACCTACCTCAATAAATTGTTTATCTTGATCGGAATTTCAGCAGCGTTTCATATCCGCTTTCCCATGAAGGTGATGCCGCTCCTGGTCAATCCGATCCTAAGAAAAATCGGCATCAGCGCAATCGGTTATTATGGATGTCTGGCTGCACTGTCAGTGAAACTATTTGGTGTTTTAAGCCGAGCACACGGGGTGAAGGAAGGATTCAACCGGTTGAAGACCATCCTAAACATTAAATCGCAAAATGGACGTTTAAGTTTGCCTCTATACAATTTCAGCCTCACCGATGATGGTGATGAACCGGAAAAACTTGGTTACGGGGCATTCTTTCATTCTTACAGTCGATACTGGCCGGAAGGTCTTCTAACACTGTTGGTTGATTCGGTTTTCAAATCAAAGGATGACAAAATTTAAGGTGAAAAACAAAAGTTTGAATAGTGTTGGTGGCAAATGGTAGGGGGTTCTATGTCAAAATCACTAAGTTAAGAGAATCAGGACTGCTCCTGAACGGAAGTGAAGGATCTGTCAAAACCTCCAAGAGATTCTGAATAAGATTTGTAGGATGGGCAAATCGTTGCCCATCAACCGGGCTGATCACGAAACACAAAACATGTTGCGTCAAAAAAAGCTCCTCTGAAGCAACTGCCTCTAGAATTTCATGAAAGGTAACCCGCAAGATAACCATCAAGTTCAAAACATCATCCCATCCCTACAAATCAAACAGATCCTTTGCAATGGGTGGCACAGCATCTGTTCGGCAAGCCATGACCGTCGGGATGTTTTCCTGGTCTTTTTTTAACCTGATAATTTTTAAGGCTTCGCGATTAGCAAATTTCTCGACAACCTTTAAAGGAAGAATTGCCCTGCCCATTCCGGCTTCTACACAACCCAGGATCGTTTCCAGACTGCCGAATTCCATGGTTCGAAGGCCGATTTTTCCCTGTTGCTTCAAAAACTCTTCCATAAACTCTTTGTAGGTACAACCTTTTTGAAACCCGATAATCACGTCGGGCACTTTTCCCACTGCAGCTTCAACAATCACCATGGTTTCTTCATACTGATGCAGAATTTTGACATCAGGGTGATCAGGATGCCCGCTAATGAATGCCAAATCAACCTTGTAATCCACTAGCAGTTTCATGACATGGCTGGTGGTGCCGGTTAGCAGTTGAAACTCAATTTCCGGATATTTGCGATGCAATTTGGCAAGCAATGGTGTGAGACGAACGGCTGCATTTGATTCCGTTGAGCCAATTCTCAATCGACCCGCATGCTTCAGATGCCTCATCGATTGTTCCGCCTCATCAATTTTCCTGACGATATCAGCAGCAAATCCGTATAGCCTTTCCCCGGCTTCCGTTAGCGTTACTCCTCTGGATTTCCGATGAAAAAGCGACCATCCGATATTGCTTTCCAATTGTTTGATTCTGGCCGTTACGTTGGATTGAACACAATTGAGTTCCTTTCCTGCTGCTGAAAGACTACCGGAGTTAGCTACCGTTACAAAAACCTTTAACAAATTCGAATCCATATCATCCCAAGTGATATTACCAATCATTAATAGCTATTTGTTAAACCATTACTGATAATGATACCTTTGATAAAAACAAACTACAACAGGCAGAACAGGGATTACTCAACGTGTTCCCGTTCCCGATTGATAGCTTGGAACAGGTAATTCAACCGGTTTAATGACAACCCGGTACCAAAATCGGCAGAATTGAAATGGTAATGTTAGAGAGAAAATCCTCCTCAAAAGCAATTATATATGTGCTTATCAGCGGTGCACTGTCGCTATTCATTGGAATGGGTATCAGCCGTTTTGCCTTCACTCCGCTTCTTCCCTTTATGCAGACTGATTTCGGGTTTTCTGATACGGTTTCCGGCGGTCTTGCTTCAGCCAACTTTCTTGGGTACTTACTGGGGGCTTATTACGTCAGAAACCTGACTTCCAAACCCTCTGCATATAACTGGTTAGTTGCCTCCATACTCATGAGCATTCTTTGCCTGGGGTTCATGTGGCTCAAAATACATTTAATCTGGTACTTTTTAAGATTTTGGGCCGGCTTTTGGAGTGGATTTCTCTTTGTCATTAGCGCCGAGTTCATTTTGAATTACTTATCTCAGAAAAACAGACAGGAATTATTCGGCATCATTTATTGCGGGATCGGCCTTGGTATGATCTTCTCCGGATTGTTGGTGCCTTTGCTTTCTTCTCAATTCAATTCATCACAAATCTGGCTCTGGTTAGCGGCAGCCTGTGCCTTACCGGCCGTATTTGTGGTATTCAACATGCCCAAACCCGAGGTTTCTGCCCACCCCATCCAGGCAGAAGGTCAAGCCAAAAATGATTCAAAGCCTCAATTTTTATACGTTGCTTATTTTTTGGAGGGATTTGGCTATATTATTACCGGAACATTTATCTCGGTTATCGTGCTGAGGGGAACAGACTCGGTGCTTTTATCGGGTTATGTTTGGGTCATAGCCGGTTTGGGGGCAATATTGATTACTCCGATCTGGGCCTTGCTTTCCAAACGGATTGGTGTTCGGCAAATTCTGGTACTGCTGTATTGTATTCAGTCCCTGTCCATTGCAATGCCCGTCTTATTCCCCAGCACTTTAATTGCAATTTTGGGTGCTATTGGATATGGCGGAACGTTTCTGGGGATTGTTTCCATGGCAATAGTCTATGGCAGAATGTTAAACCCTGCTGCCAGCACCACTGCCGTTCTAACAGTGTTTTTCAGCCTGGGGCAGGTGCTGGGTCCTGTTACCGCTGGCTTTATGTCTGATCTATCCGGGGGATTGGACTTACCCGTAATGGTTGCCGCCTTTTCTGTTTTTTTAGGCGGTTTAATCCTGGCTTTCAATAAAGGAGCAAGTTATGCCAATCATTAATCTGAAAATGACGAAAGAAGACGGTGGAGCAACAAAAGAACAGAAAACAGCCCTGATAAAAGGACTTACCGCTGTTTTTGTTGATGTTATGGGGCGAGGAGAAAAAACAACGGTCGTTACCATAGAAGAAATCGAAACAGACAATTACGGTATCGGCGGTGAACCTGTTACCGAGATCAGAAAATCTGCTTCCTGATCGGTGAAAAGGGTAATGCAGCAATTCCTTTTTCAAGCAGGGTAGTTAACGAATATCAAATTCCGGAATTTCATGACCGAATGTTGGCTTTTGTTTGGCAAATGCCAGTTTAGCAAGAGAGCTGAGAGACTCAGGAATCAGTCAAGCATTTCTTTTAGTGTTGATAATTGTTTCAATGCTTCTCACAATTTCTTTGCATTTCTGGGGGTCAAGTGCGTCCGGATGTGGAGCGGTAAACCGTCTTGAATCGTTGTCGTAATATTTGCCGGAAGCACTCGCAAACTCATCTGACAGAGCTGCACGACATAGAATATCAGCTCCAATACGCAAATCTCCACCGTCAACCCCATAGGCTTCTTTAACCATTTTACTACCTAGCATGGAGGCCGGATTGACCGCGACAACCACAGGTCCCTTTTCTTCAAAGGATAGTGCCATATGACGAGACCACATGGTTAAAGCCAATTTGCTTTGGGCATAGGCTGTGCCATCCGGTATGTTGTTCGGTATGCCCAGCGTTTCAGCACTCAAAGGTGCCTGTGCAGCTGATGATACATTAACAATCCTTCCCTTTGGACCGATTATGGGTGACAAACATTTTGCCAGTATATACGGCGCAATTGTATTGACAACAAATCGTGTATCAAGTCCTTCCTGTGTGACAAGAGTGGATGGATGATAGACACCGGCGTTATTGATCAGGACATCCAGATTCGGGTGTTTTTCAGCAACATTGTGAGCAAGAGCTGTTGCATCATCGATTGACGAAAGATCGGAAACATAGCTTTCCATAAAGCCACTATCAGATTCTGTATTGAACTCGCTTTTCACTTTTTTCATTTTCTCCGGCTTTCGCCCGTGCAATAAGATGCGATGGCCTTGCGAGAACAACATTCTGGCAGTTTCCAAACCGATGCCATCTGTCGAGCCGGTAATTAGAATTGTTTTTGGTTTCATTGTTTTCCTTAACAGAATGCTTTTTGTTTTCATTGTGCGACAAGGCATAATTCCCGGAAACTATCGGCATCGTTAAGATAACAGTGCCTTAAGTTTCCTTCTCGCTAATAGCAATGTGATGTATCTATTGGATTTTACAAGATTCGAAATCGATGAGCTACAATTGACTCAAATTTCGATGGTACGAAACTTGAGTCATCAAAAAAACAAAAAGCAAAGGTAAAATTCCAAGTTAAGCAAGGTCGTCCTTACCTTCAATAAGAAAGTGATGACTGTTCGAGCCTGCCGTTCGGGCTTCCAAATGAGGCTTATAGGCCGGATCATTCATAAACCCGAGAGCTGCCTCCTTAGAGGGCCATTCAATGACGATTCTCAATGCAGCATCTTCGCCCTCACCCTCCAAACGCTCATGGCTGGCAGTTCGAGAAAGATACCTACCGCCATATTGAGCAACCAGCTTGTTTGCAGGACCGATGTAATCGGGAATCCAGTCTTCGGAAGTTGGTGTAACTGCTAAAACAGAATAATAAGACATGCTTTTCTCCAATAAAGGTTAAAGATTGATCGAATGTGTCTGTAAAATATTATCGACTCTTTTAATTTAGGAATAAATATGCAATCATAAATATTATTTATTCAAAATAGGAATATATCTATGTTAGACTCAATCGAAGAATTCAGAATTGTTTCCAGTGTTTATCGAACACTGAGCCTTACGGAGTCTTCCGGGGAATTTAAGGTATCTCCTGCAACGATGAGCAAAAAGTTATCTGCTATCGAGGCTAAGATTGGTAAGAAATTGTTTTACAGATCAACGAGAAAGTTCAGTCCTACTGAGGATGGAGACAGTTACTATCAATACGTGACGGATGTTCTGGAGAAGATCGACTCATTTGAAGATAAAAACGAGCTGCAAACGGAACCTGCCGGTGTGATCAAAGTTACGGCCTCTGCAACCTTTTCCCGGTTGTACCTGTTGCCGGTCATTAACAAATTTCTAAAGAAGTATCCAAAAGTAAAAATCGACTTGGTTTTATCGGATCAGATAGTTGACATCATCAGGGAGGGAATCGATGTTGCCATTCGGATTGCTCCCCTGAAAGACTCATCGTTGATCACAAGGAAGATTGGTAACGGCAATAAGGCTCTTTGTGCCAGCAAGCCATATGTTGAGACTTGCGGTGCGCCAAAAAATCCTTCCGATCTAAAAAATCATAATTGTATTATCTTGGGAAACGATCACAACTGGACATTTCTAAAGGGGCGCAAGGAGTTTTCAGTGAAAGTTCGGGGTAATTTTCAGACCAACTACGGAGAGATGCTGTTTCAATCCGTGATGGCAGGCCTTGGAGTCTCTCAACTATCATTATGGTATGTGCACGAGCAGATAAAACGGGGCGATATTATTACTTTGCTGAACGACTATGAAATAAAAAACCAACCGGAAATTTATCTGATGTATCCGGATAAAAATCAACTCCCAAGAAAAACCAGGGTGTTTATTGACTTTCTGGTCGATGAACTCCAGTTGCCATTTGAGTAAATTGCTTGCAGTGGAGGCTTAAGACGTTTCTCCGGAGAGCATAAGTGCTCAATTCAGGAAAACCTGATTATTTCCGTAATCAAATGGTAAAGCAACCCTACGCCAATGACATTTAGTCAGAACAATCGGGACTAGTTGTTGTCCTGAACGAATGTGAAGGACTTGTCGGAACCCCACAAGGGCTTGCAGAAGGCTAAAATCGTTAGTAATTCTTTAGCAGTTCATCGTTGATAATTAGTAATATTTTAGCCGATGTGCCTTAATCACCTGTTGGAGATTAACATTGTTTTTATCTTCCTAACCTAATGAATTTCATGGAAAAAATAAAAAGACACTTCTGCTTTGTAATCCTGAAGGGCTGTGATAAATTAGACGTAGGTCCCTGCGGCCCTGCACCATTTGTATCAATTTGTGATTGGGTTGAGTGATTTTCGTAATTTAAATGGGGATAACCAGGGATTTGATTGCATGATCACAAAGCGATGTGAATCAGCTTGGAGTCACCATGAAAACAAAGTTTTTAGTAATTGGGACTTTTCTCCTGGTAGCCTTTAACTTCAATGCTACTGCTGCCTCACTCAACGACAAACTGATCCATTCCATTGTTAAAATCAAATCTTATATTTCTTCCGAAGCTCGGACAGCCCAATCGCTAGGCACTGAACGCGAAGGTAGCGGCATAATCATCGATAAAACGGGACACATTCTCACGGTCGGTTATTTAATTCTGGAAGCTGAAACGGTTGAAGTTACATCCTCCGATGGAACCACAAGACCGGCGATGATTATAGGCTATGATTACGACACAGGATTCGGATTGATTCGAGCGAAAAATTCCTCCGATGCCATACCCATGAACCTGGGAAAATCTTCAAAGATTCGACAGAATGATGTGGTTTTGGTGGCTGTTTTTCAAGACTATGAACCAGCCAAGGGAGCGTTTGTCATATCCAGGCAGGACTATGCGGGATATTGGGAATACCTGCTTGAAGATGCCATCTTTGTGTCGCCGCCAATGAATCAGTTTGGCGGTGCTGCTCTAATATCTAAAGACGGTGCGCTGGTTGGGGTTGGATCTCTTTTTACCCAGCTGTCAGTAAAAGGTTTTGGAACAGTATCCTGCAATGTGTTTATTCCCATTGACAGGTTGATGCCGATTTTAACAGATCTTAAGCAAAACGGTCGCTCCAGGGCTAAACCAAAACCCTGGCTGGGAATGTATGCAAATGAAGTGCAGGGACATGTAATTGTTTACAGGACAGCTAAAGGTGGTCCTGCGGAAAAAGCCGGACTGCAGCCTAATGATATTATCTTGAATGTGGGAAAAACCCGGATTGAAGGTCTCGCAGACTTCTATCGAAAGCTTTGGGCAACCGGCTCTGCCGGAGTTAACGTTAATCTGACCATTCTGAGAAAAACCAAGGTACAAACCTTGAAAGTTAAAACAGATGACAGAACACGTTTTTTTAGAACGCTTGGAGGTCGCCAGGTTAAACTAATGAGCCAGGTTCCTTCCCATGATGGCTGATAACTGAAGGGATGACGCCCGGCATGATCGGCGCAGGTGAAGCGAACGTTCGGGTTGATGTTTATGCTAGCCGAGACATTCAGAAAGGGTAGCAACAATTGGCGCACCTTTCGTCACAATGACGGTGTGCTCGTATTGTGCGGAAAAATTCTCGGGATGGCCAACAAGAGTCCATCCATCTTTCGCTTCGGTTACATGAGTGCTTTTAGTTGAAAGAAACGGCTCTACAGCAATTACTTGACCAAGCCTTAGTCGGCGTGTATCAAGACAATCATAATAGCTGACAATGCCCTCAGGCTCCTCGTGGAGACTTCTCCCGATTCCGTGGCCGGCAAGGTTCTTGATTACCTTGAATCCTCGTGATTTCGCAGTACCTTCAATGGCGTTTCCGATTCGGCTGATTGGAGCATCCGCCCGAGCTTGAGCTAGTGCCCGTTTTAAGGCTAATCGAGTGACATAACATAGACGTGCCTTGAGTCTTGCAACCGGTGGAACAACGACCGTGCCACCAGTATCAGCAAAGTAACCTTCCAGCTCTGCAGAAACATCGACATTTACAATGTCCCCGGCCTGGATAATCCTTTGGCCCGGAATGCCGTGGGCAACCTCCTCGTTAATGCTGATGCAGGTTGCGCCTGGGAAGTTATAGGTAACCCTGGGCGCTGACTTGGCTCCAAAGCGATCCAGCAATTCACCCCCCAACTTATCCAGTTCAGCTGTTGTCATTCCTGGTTCAACTGCGCTTAACATGGCGTCGCGCACACGGGCGACAACCTTTCCTGCATTCAGAACCCCTTCTATGTCTCGTTGGCTTCCTACGGTCATATGTTTACCCTTGTTGGATCTTTATCGATTTTTGAACAACGTAAAAGGAACTTTTTAGTGCAGGTTCATTTGAAGCGAGTTTTTCATATTCATCTACTGATAGAATAACAACACCTTTTTGGCCTCTGCGCGGCACACAATGGAGCCCACTTTTCATAGCATCTTCCCCAACCTGACTAAACCTTGCCTTTGCATCTTGTAAATTCCAAGTTGTCATCATGCTGCCTCTTTGATCAAGTTCGTACCAGTCATTCTGGTCAGAAAATGTTGACAAGTCAATTCCACTTTCCGAATGGACCGAGTATGAGCATCATTGGGTAAACATATTGTAATTACAGTCATTTTACCTCTATGTATCAATAAAGCAAGAGTTTTGATAATAGTCAAAGTGTGTGTAAAAATACACAATTGAATAGTCGAATAAAAAAAAAAAAGCTTAAATCAGCTGGATGGCAATATCTCTGAACGACTGGCGATTGTTTTTATTTTCGCCACCCAAACGAAAATGGAATTGTAACTGTACTACACCCCAAAAAGAGATACTTCAATTGGGACTTTAAAAAGTATTGAACAACTTTGAACCTATCGAGCGCGATAAACCCGCAAAGCATGACGAATTTAACACTTCAATCATATAAAGTGGTTCTGCAGAACATTCTCAAGGAGACGGAGCATACATATACCTTTGTTTTTTCAAAACCTCCGGATTTTGAGTGGGATGAGGGTACCAGCGTTCAGCTTGCGACCTTGATGTACGATCCAGACAATCAATCAGGTGTTCAAGAGCAGGTGAGACATCTTTCCATTATCTCCCTGCCTTGTGAAAACAACACTTCATTCACAACCAGGATCTCGGAAAATCCTTCACCGTTTAAAGCGTATCTGGCGAATGCAAAACCTGGCGACGAGTTTTTAATCATTGATCCTGTCTGCAAGATGTCTTTAAAAAGAGAAAACAGACCCGTCATACTGATCTCTGCAGGGGTGGCTATCTCTACCATGCGACCTTTGATTGAGGGTTATGCATTGGATCAAAGTAATATTAAAAGCTTGAAACATCTCAACATAGATTCCAGCGGAAATTATGTATACCAAAAAGAAATCAATGTGTTAGAAGAAAAGACAAAAGGTTTTTCCAATCATTACCTGGATAATAGGGACTCGTTCTATCAAGTGCTGAAAGAACACTTCGACAAGACAGCAATTTACTACCTTACCGGGAGTGATCAGTTTATAATTGCTATCAGTAAACATCTGCTGCAGGGAGGAATTTCCGTGGGTGCTATTGTTCTTGATAAAGAAGAGCCTTTTTATAGAAGGCTATATGATACACCTTTCCTGTAATGTCTTACTATTCAATGAAATCGGCATAGCGTTGATATTGAGGGATAACACCTTCCAATGAATCACGAATTTAAACCGGTAAGTAAAATAGGACTAAAACAGACTTCCAACTAGGTAGGATTGAAGATTATTCCGCCCTTCACAAGCGGCGGGAATAATTTCCTTAGCAGGAACCTGCTTAAAAGAATTCCAGGTCTTCATAGTAGTTGACTTTAGGTTCCTGTATTCTGTGTTTACCTCGCCTTTCCAGGATGTCGATGGAGAGATGACCAGGGTTTACACCATGTTTTCTAAGTTCCTTGAGAACTTTGTTTCTTAAATCGTAAAACTCCTCCGGACCCTTTTTGACGGAGTATCTTCTAAGCATCGGTGTAACCAGCTTGTAAAAGGTGTTTATATCCACGGCGGGATGATTTTCTTCAAGATACCTCTCTTCCATTTCCAGGAACTTATCAAACAAATCATCCGGGTTTTTCACCCTGTTTAGTTCAACTGCCAATTCGATCATAGCCAAGGCATTGTTATAATGTCCCCGGAATTTGTCGTCGATTCGTTTGGCTTTCAAGAGGACAAATTCGTTTAGAAACTCATCCGGTAGAATTAAATTCAAATATACATTCAGCAGGTTATCTGCCCTGGCCAACACCAGCTTTTCCAGCTTTTTTAACACAACGGATGTAAGACTGGGCGCCCATTTTTCAATAAATTGCTGGTTCTTTGAACCTAACCTCCTTAGAAATTTTTCACCTATCTCTTTGGATACTTTTTCCGGACAATTGTGCTCCAGGAACTCCAGATAATCAACCATGTGCTCGCTGGGCAATTGTTGAATTGTCCTGATCATATCCTCATCCGTGATGACACTTTTTCTTTGACTCTTGATGATCGATTCAAAGTCTACAAAACCGTCTTTTTCCATTGATATCTCCTTCACGTTTAGGCTTAAGCCTTTTAAAAGCAGGTATTTAAACCAATTAGGAAATGTATTGATCCTTGACTGCCAGTCATGTTGTTGGCTATAGCATGCCACTATTTACACCAGCAATCAACTTAAGCTTTTATTGCTTATTTTTCCTAACGAAATTCCAGCTGTGTCCTATCGAAAAGAAATGCTCAAATGGAATTCATTTTTCCCCGGTTTAGTTCAATTGGTTCTATCGATTTCTAACGGCTTGACATTTTTTCAGCAAAAACTTTAATGTGCTTGTTAAATACATCAATGGTGTCTTGATCGCTGATCTCACCGTTTTCCACTTTGCTGAATACCTTTCCCACCATTACCTCAGGTTTATTCAAAAATTGCAGATTTAGAAACACACTAACCTGCCTTAAATGATACTGCATTCGTGCAGTGCCTATGTTTCCGGGACTTCCTCCAATCACAGCCGCCAATTTTCCATCAAAAGGTTTCAAATTACTTCTGGAAAGCCAATCGATGGCATTCTTTAAAACGCCTGGAATCGAGTAGTTGTACTCGGGACTAAAAAAGATCAAGCCATCGCTTTCCGCAATCTGTTTGGCCAGATTTGAAACAGCAGCCGGCTCGTTCTCCAGATCCTGGTTGTAAAGCGGTATTTCACTGATGGAGCCTTCTTCCAAAATAAATGAGTCTTTTGCCAGCTTTTTGTAATTATTAAATAGCTGTCTGTTGATAGAATCTTTGCGAAGACTTCCGACAATAGCTGTAACTTTTTTCATTTTTTCTCCTTATTGTTATTATTGTGACATAGGAATTTCGATAAATACGAGCTTTGAGTCTTTGGTTGCCGAAATCTCAAATGATGAGCATTCATTGATCCCGATGGCATCTCTGGCTTCAAGGCTTTTATCTTCAACTTTTACAGAGCCCTCCAAAACAAAGACGTACACACCATGATTCCGATTTTTTAACTTGTAGGGCAAGCTATGGTCTTTATCCAAATCCAATAGGGAAAAATAGGCCTGTTGGTTAATTTTGATTCCTTTTTCATCTCCATCCAAAGGCGAGACAACCAATTGCAATTGATTTTTCCGTCCGCCTTCAGGAAACTCCGCCTGATCATAACGCGGGGCAATATCGAGTTTTTCCGGCAGCACCCAGATTTGCAGGAAGTTGACTACCTCCTTATCGGAATCATTAAATTCGGAATGCAACACGCCGCTCCCCGCCGACATTAGTTGGACCTCTCCGCTTTGAATGACAGTTCTGTTTCCTTCGCTGTCTTTGTGCCTTAAGGCGCCGGAAAGCGGAATAGAGACTATCTCCATGTTTTTGTGAGGGTGGGTTTCAAATCCCCTGGTTGGCTCGACAACATCATCGTTTAAGACGCGCAGCAGGCCGAACCCCATCCGTTCAGGATTGTGATAAGAGGCAAAACTGAATGAATGGTTGGATCTCAACCAGCCGTGATCTGCATGACCTCTTGAATTCGCTTGATGGATTACAGTTTTCATACTAATTCCTTTTTCATGATTTGTTTCAAAATCCGGTTGTTTTTTGAAAGGCTCATTAAAATTTATCGGTCATAGTTAGGTTTTTAGATAATTTGACTCAAACAATATGGTTCTATGATAAAGGAATCATGAAATAATAAAATTATTAAATTTGCATCAAGATGATCGTTAAATCTTATCATGTAGTAAAAACCAGTTACCGTTTTCGGTCTTTCCACGAACGTCCTGGTGTTCCTTAATGAAACCATGTTTGATTGGTAAAAGCTCATTTGTATTGCAGCAATCCAACTTAATCTTTTAAAAGTTTGTAAACGGAATAAATTCTGAAAGCCTGTGGGAAGACACGAGTATGTTAATAGAGTGTAAAAACTGTTGCGAAGAAAAAAATTGAATTGGGATAATAGTCGTTAAATGAGATTAATTTTCAACGCCAGGGCGTTAGATTTGCCAAATGTTTTATGAGGTAGGGAAATGCCAGTTTATTTTGTGATTATTCCGATACTTGTTTTAGGAGCCCTCTATTCCTACATTGGCTGGAGACTACTCAGCCCATTGCAATTAAAAAAGTTTGTTAAAAGATTAGCCTGGATGGCTGTTTTTTTATTGGCGATATTCCCCATGTCTTCTGCTTTCATGCGGTTAACCGGTATTGAAGGCAGTGTTGTTGATAGCCTGGCCTGGTTGTCATTTATCTCAATCGGTTTCACTTCCATTGTCTTCTTTTTTCTACTGTTAAAAGATCTCGCCGTATTTATGAATTTTATCCTTGCCAGGATTCAATCGCTGTTTCAACCGGTTGCCACAACTACCGTTGTAGAGTCCCATTTAGGCCTGGTTGGGGAAAGTCGTAGAAATCTACTCTCAAAGTCGGTTAACCTGGGAGTGCTGGGCGCCGCCGCGGTTATGACAGGCACCGGCGTGGTAGAGGCCAGGCAACGTTTCAGAATTGAAAAGGTTAACATCCCTCTTGATCGCATCACAAAAAACTTTGATGGGTTCCGTATTGTACAGTTATCAGACATTCACGTCGGCCCAACGATCAAAGGAGATTTTGTAAAAGAAATTGTGGACAGGGCCAATGCCCTGGAGCCGGATATTATTGTCATAACCGGTGATCTTGTGGATGGCAGCGTAGACTATCTCAAAAAAGATGTAGAACCGTTGCGAAACCTGAATGCAAAGATCGGCAAATATTTCGTGACAGGGAATCACGAATACTATTCCAATGTTTTTCCCTGGATTGATAAGGTGCGGGAACTGGGAATGGATGTTCTGATGAACGAACACAGGGTGATTACCAGAAACAATTCAAACCTTGTAATTGGCGGAGTCAATGATCTAAGAGCAGAACAGATTGTGCCCGAACACAAAACCGATGCGGCTGCCTCCCTGGCCGGAGCTCCAAAGGCAGAGGCTAATATACTTCTGGCCCATCAGCCTGTAAGTGTTTATGAAGCCGAGAAAGCCGGCTATGATGTCCAACTATCAGGTCATACCCACGGCGGGCAATACTTTCCCTTTAATAAGCTTATCAACATTGCACAACCCTTTGTGGCAGGTATCTATCAATACAAAAACACCTGCCTTTACGTGAATCGAGGCACAGGTTACTGGGGACCACCAATCAGAATCGGTTCTCCAGCCGAAATAACAGAATTAAGCCTGAGCAGCTCAAATACTTAATCAACTCAAACAAATTACTAGCCCCAAAAATGCCTTCAATATAATCATCCCTTGTTATTGCCTCTTGTTTTATCGCACTCAGTCAACCTATCATTAAAATACAGGTGAAGTTAGCGGTTGACTGAAAAAGATAATCAGTGTTAAATGATAATCATTATTATTTAGAGTAAACTTATCATGATGGCAGATCCTAAAGAAAGATTTGAAGTCATCGTCCAAAAACTAAAGGATAACGGCCACAAAATAACGCCACAGCGGTTGGCTATTGTCCGAATTCTTGCAAAAAGTGATGGGCATCCCAGTGTGGAAGATATCCACGAAGAAATTAAGGAAGATTTCCCGACTATGAGTCTGGCGACTGTTTACAGAAACATTATACTGATTAAATCAATTGGCGAAGTTCTTGAGTTGGGATTCCCTGATGGGAGTAACCGATATGATGGAAACAAGCCTACTCCCCATCCACACGTCATTTGCATCAAATGCAAAAAAATTGTCGACCCCGATCTGGATAGTCTGGACGAATTAAAGAACGAGGTTGCTCAAGAAACCAAATTCAAAATTCTAAATCACAGGGTTGACTTTTTCGGTATTTGCAGCAGCTGTCAGGCTGAAAAAGCGTAATATATTTTTTTGCCTTTTAATGATAATTATTATTACCTGGTAAAAATTATCTTTAACTCAATAACATGGAGGGCCTATGCATAAATTATTGTAGTTTGCTGCGAATGAAAGGGAGCCTGGTGGTTAGTACAGGCAGTTCAACCTTTGCTCCCGCAAAAATTTGAAAAAATTATAATCGATCACTGTTTTTAGAAAGTTTGCAAGTCACAACATAAATCAGCGGAAGGAGAAGGTATTATGAGTGAAGAAAGCAAGTGTCCGGTTACGGGCAGATCCGGTAATCCCACTGCGGGAGGCGGAACTTCGAATCGTGACTGGTGGCCGAACCAGGTAAACTTAAACATACTGCATCAGCATTCTTTGTTGTCTAATCCGATGGATGAACATTTCAATTATGCTGAGGAATTCAAAACACTTGATTACGAAGCGTTGAAAAAAGATCTTTATGCGTTAATGACTGACTCTCAAGAATGGTGGCCCGCAGATTACGGTCATTATGGAGGACTTTTCATTCGTATGGCATGGCATAGTGCCGGTACTTATCGAATTAATGACGGTCGGGGAGGGGCAGGTTCCGGTAATCAGCGTTTAGCACCGCTTAACAGCTGGCCTGATAACGCAAATCTTGACAAAGCCCGGAGATTGCTATGGCCGATCAAGAAAAAATATGGTCGCAAAATCTCCTGGGCAGATCTGATGATTCTTGCCGGTAATTGCGCCCTGGAATCGATGGGATTCAAAACATTTGGATTTGGCGGTGGACGCGAGGATGTCTGGGAGCCGGAAGAGGATATATATTGGGGAAATGAGGATACCTGGCTTGGAGACAAGCGTTATTCGGGTGATCGGGAACTTGAAAATCCCCTGGCGGCAGTGCAGATGGGTTTGATATATGTGAATCCGGAGGGACCAAACGGTGAGCCGGATGCCGTTGCTTCCGGACGAGATGTTCGTGACACCTTTGCACGAATGGCTATGAACGATGAGGAAACTGTAGCGCTTGTTGCCGGTGGTCATACATTTGGTAAATGTCATGGTGCCGGAGACGCAGCACTGGTTGGTCCTGAACCGGAAGGAGCTGATATTCGGGAGCAAGGACTCGGTTGGATGAGCACTCACGGCAGTGGTAAAGGAGATGATACCATCACCAGCGGAATTGAAGGTGCATGGACACCAAAGCCAACCCAATGGGACATGGGGTATTTTGACATGCTATTTGGTTACGATTGGAACCTGGTAAAAAGTCCGGCTGGTGCCTGGCAATGGGTTCCGGTTAACCCGAAAGAGAAAGATCTTGCACCGGCCGCTCATGATTCCGCCAAAAAAGTTACCACCATTATGACAACGGCAGATCTGTCATTAAGAATGGACTCAACATATGAGCCGATTTCACGACGATTTCATAAAAACCCGGAAGAGTTCGCCGATGCATTTGCCCGTGCCTGGTTCAAACTGACCCATCGCGATATGGGACCTCGTTCACGCTATCTTGGTCCGGAGGTTCCGCAAGAAGAGTTGATCTGGCAGGACCCGGTTCCGATTGTTGACCACAAGCTGGTTGATGACAAGGATATTGAAGGTCTTAAGGCAAAAATTCTTGCTTCAGGTCTGAATGTTTCCCAATTGGTCTCCACAGCCTGGGCATCAGCATCAACCTATCGTGGTTCCGATAAACGTGGTGGAGCCAACGGTGCGCGTATTAGGCTTGCCCCCCAAAAAGACTGGGCAGTCAACCAGCCCGCCAAACTGGGAGCTGTTCTGGAGTCCCTGGAGGGAATACAAACCGAGTTCAACAAGGCACAAAAAGGAGACAAAAAGATTTCACTGGCTGACCTGATCGTTTTAGGTGGTTGTGTCGGTGTTGAGCAAGCCGCAAAAAATGCCGGTTATGATTTAAAAGTTCCCTTTGCCCCGGGTCGCTCTGATGCCTCACAGGAGCAAACGGATGTAGGGTCTTTTTCTGTGTTGGAGCCGCGGGCAGATGGTTTTCGAAATTATCTCAAAACAAAGTTCGCAGTGACTGCAGAAGAGCTTTTGGTCGATCGAGCACAATTATTAACATTGAGTGCGCCTGAGATGACGGTCCTTCTGGGTGGCATGCGAGTCTTAGATACAAATGTCGATCAAACCAAACACGGTGTTTTCACAAATGAGCCAGGGTCTTTATCCAACGACTTTTTTGTCAATCTTCTTGATATGGGTACCGAGTGGAAACCCGCACCGGATAACGAGGATGTTTTTGAAGGTCGGGATCGATCAACCGGAGAAGTAAAATGGACCGGGACACGCGTGGATCTCATATTCGGTTCAAATTCTCAATTGCGAGCTTTGGCAGAAGTTTACGCCAGTGAAGACGCCGGTGAGAAGTTTGTTAATGATTTTGTAGCGGCATGGAACAAGGTGATGAATCTCGATCGGTTTGAACTGTCATGATGAAGCTCCAGGGTTTATGATTTCCGGCATGAAAATCCCTGTAAACTAAAACGGAATCTTGAATGTTTCATCAACGCGGTGTACCTTTTAACCGGGCACATCGCGTTTCTTGGCCCATTTTTCCCTAAATTGTCTGTAAGCTTTCGATTTTACTTGAAACCATAGGTGAATCTCGGACGTTTGTGGCGGCTTGATTTATGTTGTTTGAAGGCTGAACAAATGCTACGCTTCGGAAGAATAATTCGCTGGTATAAAAATGGATAAGACCAAGATTTTAGTCGTCGAAGATGAAGCAATCACAGCCATGTCGTTGGAGTCAATCCTTAAGAATTTGGGCTATCAGGTGACTTCGATTGTGAATTCAGGTGAGGCTGCCTTAAGCAGTATCGATAGCAACAAACCGGATATCGTTTTGATGGATATTAAGATTAAGGGCGATATGGATGGCATTGATACTGCTGAAATCATCCGGGAAAAATTTGATCTGCCTTTTGTTTTTTCAACGGCTTTTCTGGATCCGGAAAGAATTGAAAGAGCAAAAATCACCATGCCTTTTGGTTATGTTCTAAAGCCGGTCCAGGAGAGAGAATTAAAGGTGACCCTGGAAATGGCCATGCATACCTCAAAAATCGAATCTGATCGGAAAGAAGCTGAGAGACAGCTGATAGAGAGGGAACAGCAACTCGACACAATCTATAACGCAACATCAAACTATATGTGTTTGTTAGAATATACTCCCCCCAATGAGTTTACATATCTGACTGTAAACGACGCTTATTGTGACGGGGTAAAAATGATAAATCCAGACATTGGAAGAGAGGATATTGTCGGTTTAGAAGTTGAAGCGTTTGGTGAATTGTTGAATTGGCCTCCAACTGTGATGAAGGGAGTTAAAAAGCATTATGAGAAGGCTATTAAGACAAAACAACTGGTCAAGGTAATCGACATAGTTCCTTCTCTTGATGGAGATCTTTATCTTGAAGGCACTTATACCCCTATATTTGACGACAACGGAACCTGTAAACAAATCCTCTATGTATCCCAAGATATTACACAGTATAAAAGGCTGGAAGATCAATTGAGATCGGAGTTAACGGAGAAAGACAAACTGATTAAAAACCTGCAGCTTACAATCGAAGAAGAATCTTCCTGAATTGATCAATCCTTTCCTTTGCGTCCATCCCTCCACGTTTGCAGTTTTCAAAAAGCTAAGTGTTTTTGCTGGTAATTAATCAAAGCATTCATGAATTCGAATGATCAGGAAGATGATAATTTTCATGAAAGCGGTTGATTGCATTTTGGTTGTTTGTAAGCAGGAAAATCCGCTCCTTTTTATCTAACGCTGTATTAACAGATCTTTGACCTCCGATTGCTCTAGCCATATTTCCGTTGATCGTATACTGTTCAAGAATAAAGTGGAGATGTGGCTATTGGAAAAAAACATTTGTCATAGGTGTTACATGAGCAAGGATGAGCTTAATCGACTGGTTTATAATGATGATCTTCGGCAGAGAATACAAGCAAACATCGATAGGTTCAATTATAAGGCGAATTCAAGCCGGGGAATGAGAAAAGCTGCTGTGGCTTTAACCATTGTCGAACTTGAAGATGATCCCGGTGTTTATGGGATGAATACCAGCGGCTTACCGGCAGATCACCCTGCTTTGATATTGACTCGCAGAAACTCCAGATTGAACAGTCATGCCGGGCAGTGGGCACTGCCCGGAGGTCGTATGGATGAAGGAGAAACTGCCGAACAGACTGCATTAAGAGAACTTTCCGAAGAAGTCGGTTTGACCCTTGCCAGTGAGCATGTGATAGGTCGCCTGGATGATTACACCACTCGTTCAGGCTATATTATGACACCAGTCGTTATCTGGGGAGGAGTTGATATAACCCTGAACCCCAATCCTGCCGAAGTTCATTCCATTCATAGAATTCCCGTTGATGAGCTGTTAAGAAAAGACGCGCCATTATTGGATGAAATGCCCGAACTGGAAAATCCTGCGCTGATGATGCCAATTGGCCAGAGCTGGATTGCCTCTCCAACCGGTGCTATCCTTTATCAGTTTCGAGAAGTAGCCGTCAAAGGACTTGACACCCGTGTCGCTCACTATGAACAGCCTTACTTTGCCTGGAGCTAGGAAGTAGCACGTTTTTTGAAGTACAGTTTCAGGTTTTGAATCCTTCCTTAACTTGGCGCTTATGGGGTTTGGTTAGACAAAACTGATTAAAACTATTTGGTTTTTTTACATACATCCAATCTGCAACCAGGGATTTTCCAGTGAAGTCGGTTCTGAAGTTTTTTCAGTTTGAGACAAACCAACTTTCGGATTGTGGAGAGGTGCTCGAAATTGAGATCTCCAATGCCGGATTGGGGTGGCAGGGAGTAATCCTGGAAAAAGGTTATTCGCCCAGCTTTTATCCTCAAAACGTGTACACCCCTTATTTCTATTTTGCCCTGGCGATGGAAAGGGATCTGCACTGGAAGGTTAAAATCAGTGATGATATGCAGTTTTTGAAAACCACGCCTGGAGAGATCTGGATCAACCCGCCTAAAACACCCTTTTCTCATGAAATATCAGAACCTTGCTTTTTTATTATCCTGGCGGTGGAAGAAGACGTGTTTTTGCAAGCAACCAATCTGCCTTTGAACATCCCAAAACTGAAATTCCTGAACAATTACAATGTGCATGATGAAACCCTGAAAAACATTATTGAACTATTTATAATGGAAGTGCAGTCCGGTGGGAAGAACGGTTTTGCTTATTATCAAAATCTGCTTTCCCTTTTGTCCACGCATTATATCAACAACTATTCCAATCACCAGGATTTACAAGGCGATTCCTATAACACTTCCAAGATCAGGAAAACAGAGATAGATAGAATCGATCAGTTTATTAACGTTAATATGGATCGTAGTATCTCAATCGACGAACTTGCGGAGCTGCTGAATTACAGCAAGTATTATTTTCTGCGGGAATTCAAGAAATCTGTCGGCATTACTCCTTACCAGTACCTCATTGAACGGAAAATGCGTGCAGCCAGAAAATTACTCTCCCAGCCGGATCAAACCATAGCTGCGGTTTCCTATGACTTGGGATTCAACGATCAGGCATATTTCACCCATGTTTTCAAAAAGCATTTTGGTACAACACCAGGCCAGTTTCAAAAAGCTCTTTTCTCTGAAACTCCGAAGTAACTCCCCCGCAATTTTTCACAAATCTTCAGGCACTTTTTTACAATCTCCGGGTTTAATCATTGGTTAATATCTAACCATACGTTGTTACTGTCTTTCCTTAACATCAACCGTTTATAAGGAGGTTGTCGTATGAAACAGATATTATCTTTCGTTTTGATTGTTTTCTTTTCAATCAACTCATTTGCAGGTCAACCAATGGATCGTGAGATTGAATCAAGTGTCGTCAAATTGTTTTTGCACAGTGATGAAAGAGAATGGGATCAACTTAAGAGAGTTTTTGCTGGGAAGGTGGTGTTGGATTATTCTTCTTTTACCCAGCAACCTGCTGCAGAATTGACTCCGGATCAAATTGTCTCTGCCTGGAGTGGGTTTCTTCCTGGTTTTAAATCTACCCACCATCAGCTTGGCAATTTCATTACTGAAATATCCGGGAATAAAGCCCGGGTCTTCTGTTACGGCATGGCCACTCACTACCTCCCCAATGAATCCGGTAGAAATGTCTGGACTGTTGTCGGCACTTACGATTTTAAGCTGATCCGCACCTCAGGAGGCTGGAAGGTCAGCTCCATGACCTTTAATTTCAAATATCAGGATGGCAATACCGATCTGCCAACTCTCATTAAATAAAGTGGAGACATAAAAAAGGAATTGCTTTTCATTATCATCAATCCCCTGGTCGCTACGAAGGGGTTTGGCATGTTGGATAAAATAAAACAGGAGAAATACAAATGAAAAAAGTGATTATCGTAATCAGTGGATTATTGCTGTTACTAGCTGCGTGCGTCCCCATGGAGACAACTGGTAGAAAAAGCGTGCCTAATAGCCAGGCAACTAAGAAAAATGTGACATTCAAAAGCGAAGATGCAACCTTGGTCGGTCATCTTTATTATCCCGCAGGTTATGACAAAGACACTTCATATCCGGCAGTGATTGTTTCCGGCAGTTGGACAACAGTGAAAGAACAGATGGCGGGTCTTTATGCAAAAAAGCTGGCAGAGCAGGGCTTTATCACCCTGGCTTTTGATTTCAGAAACTTCGGGGAAAGCGGTGGAACACCCCGGTTTTATGAAAGTCCGGCCTTAAAAGTGGTCGATATCAAAAACGCGGTCTCTTTTTTGGAAACGTTGCAGGAAGTTGAAAATTCCAGTATTGGTGCATTTGGTGTTTGTGCTGGTTCCATGTACACACTGATGGCAGCTTCAGAAGATAAACGGATCAAATCAGTTGTCACAGCTGCTTCCTGGTTGCATGATGCTGAAGCAGTCAAATTGTTTTATGGCGGTGAAAAAGGAGTAAATTCAAAGATCGCTGCTGCCCGTGTTGCTAAAAAGAAATACAAAACCTCGGGTCTGGTGGAATACATACCATCGATCTCAACCTCAGATAAAACTGCAGCCATGTTCGGTCCCTATGATTATTATCTGAATCCAAAAAGAGGAGCGATACCGGAATGGAGTGCCGATAAATTTGCAGTGATGAGTTGGGAAGACTGGTTAACCACTGATCCCATGCCAAGTGCAGTCAACCTGACTGTACCCACACTGATGATTCATTCAGACGGAGCGGTGTTGCCCCAATACACAAAGAATTATTTTA
Source organism: SAR324 cluster bacterium (assembly GCA_028282825.1). Classification (GTDB taxonomy): domain Bacteria; phylum SAR324; class SAR324; order XYD2-FULL-50-16; family XYD2-FULL-50-16; genus JAHJTV01. Next base: position 310,059 of record JANQGZ010000022.1, on the reverse strand, counting down.
ATAAAATTGCCAGTTCCGATAAACGGTTGCATTGGATGAAAACCGAACTCCAATCCCCCTTTCACCAGTTTAGCTTCTACGATCAACCAAATGAAGTAAATGAAGCGGTAAAGGAAGCCGGCAAGTGGTTTCGTGAAAAAATGTAAATTAGTATCATAGTTATCGGTTATCAGTTATCTGTTATCGGTCCGTGGGATGGGCCGAAGCAGCCTGCCCATCGGGATGGGTTTGAATTGTTGAAGATTTGGATAGTAATGTCCGGATCCTGATCTATTTTTTTGTAAATTTATGTACACCTTGTTTCGCCTGATGGGCAACAAAGTTGCCCATCCTACGGGTTCATTTGAATTCAGTTTGTAGGATGGGTAACTCGTTACCCATCAACACGGTCCAAAAATAATCAATAATCAATTGATAATATTAAACTATTAACGATACGAGGAATAATGACATCACTCTTGATGGTGGTTGGTCTTCTATGGGCATTTTTCTCTTTTGACAACCCCCTTCCCACAGTCCGTAGGATGGGCCGAAGCAGCCTGCCCATCAGGATGTGTTTGAATTGTTGAAGATCCGGTTTAAATCTAATCAAGGGTTCCGGAATACTTGTTCATGATGTCATCCGGCGTGTTGTTCTGCATGGCGCGTTTGATTTGACGGACAGCCTGCTGAATACGTTCTTCATTTTCCACCATGGCTATTCTTAAAAAACCCTCGCCTTCTTTACCAAAGCCAATTCCTGGCGATACGCAAACCTCCGCTTCATGCATCAGGAATTGACTGAATCGAATGCTACCCACATGTTTGTATTTTTCCGGCACTGGTGCCCAGGTGAACATGGTGGATTTGGGTTTGACTATGTCCCATCCCGCTTTATTTAACCCTTCTACCAATACATTTCGTCGTGATTCGTAAATGGAAGCAAAATGTGCCGGGGTTTCATTCCAGTGCTCCCGCAGGGCGATAATAGCGCCAACTTGAACTGCCGTGAAGATTCCGTAATCGTAATACCCCTTAATTTTTTCCAAGGCTTTGATGATGTCAGGATTCCCCAGGCAGAAACCAATGCGCCAACCCGCCATGCTGAACGATTTACTCATGGAAATAAACTCAACTCCAACCTTCCTGGCATCCGGGATTTCCAGAAAACTGGTTGATTGGTGGCCATCAAAGGTAATATCGGCATAAGCAAAATCGTTTACCAGAATTACCTCGTTTTTAAGAGCAAAACGTATGATCTCCTCAAAAAACTTTTTGTCAACCACCGTCGTGGTGGGATTATGAGGAAAGTTCAGAAACATCAGCTTTGGTTTGGGCCAAAGCATTTCATAAGTACTGAAAAGATTGGATAAAAATGTATCCTGGTCTGCATCCAAAGGAACGGTAATAACGTTTGCTCCGGCAATAATGGCGCTCCAGATGTGGATGGGAAATGATGGGGCCGGAACCAGAACAGAATCGCCAGGACCTAACAAAGCCAGGGAAAGATGGGAGATTCCTTCCTTGCTGCCAATAGTGGCAATGATTTCCTCTTCAGGCTTGAGATTTATTCCGTATTTCTTTTTATAAAACTTGGACGCTTCGTTTAATAATTGTGGAATTCCCTTGGAAGATGAGTATCTGTGTGCTTTGGGATCTGTTAAAACTTCCCTCGCTTTTTCCGTAACCTCCTCCGGCGCCGCTTTGTCCGGGTTTCCCATTCCCAAATCGATGATGTCCTGGCCGTCCCTGCGAAGCTGGGCTTTCAGGGAATTTAATTTGCCGAATAAATAGGGGGGTAAACGTTCTAATCGATTGGAAACTTGGATCTTCATGGATGCGACTCCTCAGGTCTGACAGGTTGTAGAATATCGGGATTTTCAGGAACAATGATTTTCGAATTTCCTATTTTTATATCTCATATCTTACGAAAAAATAAGTAAATTAACATTTACTAGTGTAATTCGTATTAATGGACGTTAAGTTTTACAAATTGAATAAAACAACGCGAGGAATAAAACGAAAAGCGAGTTAAAAGTTTTTCATTTCAATATTATTTTCGTCAAACATCGGTGTATGATTCGCATGAAAAACAAAAGGGAATTTTAATAGGTTGCGACAGTGTTTTATTGTGCAGGCAGTCGAAAACTAGTTTAGTTTGAAGAGTTTTTTTTTCTTTGCCGATCTATTGTTAAATCAGAATGTTACTTTTGAATGTCATCTAATATGCAGTTTGAAAATGTACAACAGGTTGTTGACCAAACAAGTGAGGCTTAGTTTAACAATCTGATTTTATAGTCTTTAATGAGCATATTATTTATATTCTTTGTTTTTGTTTGAATCTTGTAAAATAGATAATTAATTGGAAAGTTTGATTTTTTACGGTTCAAGGACCGGAAAGATATCACATAATCAAACCGTGTTATGACTGATAAAACTGAAAAGCGTGCAATGTTCAAAAGGCATGAATATGCCATTTCCTTCGATGAGAGCCTTTTAGGGAAAAGCAATCTGGAAATCATCCGTTTTCTAAAGGATAAGACAAATTTATTTCAGGAATTACCAAGCAGGGTAATTGATAAGCTCGTTCCTCTATCAGAAATCGAACAATTTAAACAGGGTGAGAAGCTACTGGTTGAAGATACACCAAATGACAAAATTTATTTTTTAATGCGAGGGACCATAGGTATTTATAAACAAGAGGATTTTATATTAAAACTAAGGCGAAAAGGCGATATATTTGGAGAAATGAGTCTGATTAGTGACAAACCATGCTCTGCCAGCGTGGTAGCAGAAACGGATGTTCAGACTTTTAGCATCAAGGTAAGGAATATCGGGAATGAAATCGACCTGGAAGAAAAGATTATTAAGGATTCCCTGTATTGTCTTTATGCAGTTATCCTGGCCGATAAGCTGGCTTTGACTACTTATAAGGCTGTCGGACTGGAACAGAAAGTTCAGGAGCGGACCATTGAACTCATCAAAGTCAACAAGCAAATCCGGGAAGAGAAAGTAAAAGCTGAACAGGCAAATGAAGCGAAAACCAACTTTCTCTCCAATATTACCCATGAACTCCGCACCCCCATGCATCATATCTACAGTTTTGCCCAGATAGGAATTCAGTTTTTTAATGGCAAAAAGCAAAAATCCCTGGAGTGTTTTCATAAAATATTGAATTCATGTCATTCAATGATGGGATTGATAGACAATCTGCTGGATTTTTCGAATTTGGAAAGGGGCATCTATGAACGCAATTTCACCGAAAATGATATGTTGGCAATGATCGATGAGAATATTGCCGGACTTGAACAAAGCATTGATGAAAAAGAGATTGTGATTAAATCCTCCAGGTCGGATGAAGAGACCAAAATCATTTGCGATCGCAGGGGAATCAGCCAGGTGATTAAGAATCTGCTTTCCAATGCCATTAAATTCAGCCAGAAAGGAAAATCGGTTAATATCATCATTAAGTCGACAAGCCTGCCGTCTTCAGAAAGTGAGACAACGGTTCCTGCCATTCTTGTGGCCATCAAGGATGAGGGACCGGGTATTCCTGAAGAGGAACTGGATCAGGTGTTTGACAAATTTACCCAAAGCAGTCGTACCAAAAACGGTGCAGGTGGAGCAGGGCTTGGGTTGGCGGTCTGTTACGAAATAGTGAAATCGCACTTTGGCATCATTTACGTTGAGAACAACGAGGAAAACGGCTGTACTTTCACTTTTGTGATACCATATTCCCAGGAAATTCAAGATGATGGTCAGGTTTGATTGATAGGCAAAGGATGATCTTCAATCAAGTGGTGTATTAAGGTAGGATGGGCCGGCGCAGCCTGCCCATCCAAAATTCGGGATTTTAGTTGCCGATACTCACCGTGTAATCCTCTACTTCTCCATAGCTAAAGGTTTCACATGGTGTTGGTGCTCCGTTGTATTTCATGGAGACTCGCATCCTGCTGTTTCCCGGGGAAACGCCGGCGGGAATGACAATGTTGCCGCTTACGTCCGATCTTCCTGAGTTTGAAAATACTTCTTCTCCGGCATCAACAAAATCTCCATCCCGGTTGAAATCGATCCAAACCTTCCAATATTCGGTATAGCTGAAAGAAGCAAATCCCGGGGACAGCGTAGTGGAATAACTGTTTCCAATCGTCATGTTGATAACCATTGACGTGAAATCGGTATATCCGGCTGCACCGGAAGAGTTGGAAAAGGTTCCTACATCAACTCGATCCACCCATTCATAATTGACGTTATTGCCTTGAGAGGTGCAATAATTCAAGGAATCTGTAACCGTCACGGTATTTGTTGCAGAATCAGTGTTGCTGGCACTGTCAGTGACAGTCAGTGTTACTGTGTAATTTCCGGCTGCTGCATACGTGTGTACGGGATTTTGCGTGGTAGAGGTATTTCCATCACCAAAATTCCACAACCAACCAGTAATGCTTTCTCCTGTGGGGGCAGAGCTGGTATCAGTAAAGGTTGCCTCCAGCAAATTGCTGGTATGGGTGAACGACGCGTTCAATGTATTGGCTGTTGCGGCTTCAACAGCAGCCAATGCATTTAAAATTCCATATCCGTATTGACGATTGGGGCTAGAAGCATTATCTGCAGTATTTCGAAGTATATCCCTCACCTGCGTAGCTGTAAGACTGGGGTTGGATTCAATAACCAATGCGGCAACACCAGCTGTGAGCGGACATGAGAAAGAAGTTCCATTGACACTGGAGTAACCCGTGTCTGAATTGGCACTGGCGACGCGTACACTGGATCCCATTGCCATCACGTCGGGCTTGATACGACCGTCGGCAGATAGTCCCACAGAACTGAACGAGGAACGGGAACCTGAAGAGGTTACCGCCCCGGCAGCAATAACGAAATGTCCGTCTGAAGGAGCCCCCAAAGTGTTGTTGCTGGAATGGTAACCGTTGTTTCCGGCAGAATTGATCACCACGATACCTTTGGTTGCCGCCAGGTCAGCACATTGGGTAACAACTGTTGTGTCTCCATCCATATCCTGCCAGGTATAATCCGTGCCTGTATCAAAATCGGTATAACCCAGCGAACTGGTGATAATTTGAGCCCCGTTAGTATCGGCCCATTCTGCTGCAGCACACCAGTTATCTTCTTCAACATGTAGTTCCGATTCGTTATTCTCAGTCTTTGCCAGGTAATAGGTTGCGCCATAAGCAGGACCTATCAGATCTCCAGGTGCGTATCCGCCAACGGTACTTAAGGTGTTTGTTCCATGGCTGCCGGTTCCCATATCGGACCCATCTCCGACATCCGCATCGCCATTTACAAAATCCCAGGTATCGGCAATGTTCATCGAATTAAAGGCCTCATGAGTCAACCGGTTGAATCCGGAATCAAAAATGGCAATCACAACGCCGGTGCCATTATAACCCAGGTTATGAACGGCAGGGACACTGATTTGATTGTTTTGGGTGTAGGATCCGCCATAATCCAAGGCCAGTGTGCTTTCCGGCTGAAGAAGCATGGATTGCTGATCGGATTTCAGTTGACCGGGAGTCACAACAGGATCAGGTGTTCGCTTGATTTTGTTCACCAAATTAACCTTTTTTACAAAATCAAAATTCGCAATGATCTCCAACGCTTCGGGAGTGGATTCTACAGACACGGCATTCAATCCCTTAAGTTGGTGTCTGACTCTAATGACTTCAGACGTTACGGCATCCAGATAAGCCGGGTTGATAGGTATATCAGAAACGTCGACAACGTTTGCTTCACCGCGGTTGATAATTCTCCGTTGTAAAGCGGCTGGTGATAAAGCATTTTTGGCTGCTGTCAATTTCGCCCCAATGTTATCACCCTTATCTTTGAAATATACAAACGCTGCAACAGGCTGCCGTGACTCAGTTGATGACAGCAGACTTTGTATTTTTGCTGACAATTTAGGGTTGTTTCCCTGCGCTGATAAACCAACAGGTAGACAAAACAACACAGCTAGCAGTCCAAAGCGGACCCCCAGTGTTTTAAAGTTGACCATGGCTCTCTCCTAAATAGTTGATAAAATATTTATTGAAAAGCGAAAATGTCACTTTAGGAGATGATAATTTCCGAGTCAAGAAATATTTATTTAATCGAAAAAAAATTAAATTATCGCTATTGAGCGATCAATTTTTAATGAAGGTTGAATAGGGAAGATTTTCTAGTTGCTTATCTATATAAGGGGATTAAGAGCTATTTAGGGAAAAATATGGGGAGAGGTAATTTAAGATTTTATATGAATTATCGTTAACTATAAATAAAAGAAATAAAATCTTAATATTTTGATTCTAATTGGTTGAAATTGTCAGTAAGTCGCAAATATTAATGAATATCGTAAGCAGAACCATCGCTTTCAATTTCAGGCTCATCGTTTTCCTGGATTTTCCTGACCTTATCCAGCAGATAATACGCTTGTTCATTTAGCAAACGGACATTGCGATTGGCAATTTTCGTGTATCTATTAACAGCCTGAACGCAAATGGAGGCTTGGGTCCGCATTTCCGTGGGAGTTAATTCAAAATTATGGATGATTTCATTTAGGGTTTTCTCAATAATTTTTAAAGAATCCTCCATGCCATCCAGGTTGATTTCCAGATCAGATAAGTTGGACATTCAGTCCCCTTTTGTAATGATTGTCTGCTTGAAGGCAACATAGCCAGTGTATCAAATTACTCAACAATAAATGCCAGAACCGTGCAAACAAACCGAGGTTTCTCAAAGCACCCAAGTTAACAATTCTGGTAGTCATGTAGGATGGGTAACTCGTTACCCATCACCTCGATTCAAAAGGAGGATGATTATTTACTCACATTTCTCCCGATGGGCAACGGAGTTGCCCATCCTACGGTCTATTGTGCAATAAAAGATCAATCGAGGCATCATATGAATTGATACTATGTCGACTATCGTTTTTTTTAATAATCAATAATCAATTGACAACAATTAATTGTTAATTAACCTTTGATCAGGATGGAGTGTAGGATGGGCCGGCGATAGCCTGCCCATCTTGTGGTATCGATAGCAAAATCATTTCGGGTGGGGGACGGCTCCGGCGTAAAAAATATCACACTGACTGCCGAACACGGAGGTAACGCCTTTGGCGATGGTTGTCAGCGGGGAAGCCAGAACCTTGCCTACGAAAGACATGGAGTTTAATTCCGGTTCCAATAAGGGGCCATTTAACATTTGACTGAATTCAATGCATCCCTTGGAATCCAGCAACGCTATCTGAATATTGCGATATTTTTGGGAATTCAGATCCAATTTACCACCGGCAGCAACCCTGTATTTTCGGGTGGCAAAAGCAACGTCCCAGCTTTGGGCGATACCGCGTTTGATACGCCAGTCGAATCGTACATGAGGAATTCTTGTTTTCTTTTTTTTGCCGCTATGGGCTGCAATGCTTGTTACATCAATCGATTTTGACGCAAGCAAACCAAGCGGACCGAGTATCATGTAAGCACCGATATCAAAAACGCCCAGACTCTGGCTTTTTCTGTAATTCTTGATCATGGCATCGAGATCCATTTCATAAAGTGTGAGATGTTCACCTTTTAGACCTAATTTGCCATACAGTCTTTTTACCAACGTTTTTAAGGTCGTACCCTGACTGGTTAGTTTGAAATTGGCATCCAAAACTCCGGACGCCTTTACTTTAGCATCGTATGTTTTTAACACCCTGTTTAAATCGACATCGTTTAGATCCATTTCGAGATCATATCCGATTCGTGGATTTCTGAAGTCAACAGTCAGATTTGCTGCTGCTTTGCCAAACTGGGCTTGGGCTTTTACATCGGAAAAAGTTACTCGCCCCACTTCGTTTTTCGCCTTGAGTTTTACATTTTTCAAAGACAGCTTTTGCCAGTGCAATACCTTTGCTGATAAATGACCTGAGAGTGAATGCTTGTTTAACAATACTCTCCAGCCTCCCGTAACATTTTTAAACTGTTTTACATGAAGTCCTTCCAATACAAGCTGAATTGAATTGATATTCAGAATTCCCTTGCCCTTGTGTTCTCCCAGGTAAAAATCACCCGAATCGATCTTAAGTTCCTGAATAATTAGTGATTGTACCCGGGTCATGTTTCCCGGAAGTTGTCTGTTGACTGTGGCAAACAGCACAAGCCCTGCTTTTACAAGATATTCCTGATAAAATGGAATCGGTTTGTCTTCTTTTTTGGGAACATGGTAACTTTCTTCAAGACCCAGTCTGATGGCAAGTTTTGGTCTGATCAATCGAATATCGGATATAACCAGCGTATCTTTAGGCCAGGGGCGAGCCTGAAACGATAGAACAAGTTGGTCTGCCTGGATAAGGGGCTTTTTTGAGGTTTTGATAACAGGCTTATGAATGGTGAGCGTCAGCTGGGGATAATAGACAATAGTGATCTTGCCTTTAATTTCCGTTTCTTTTTTTAGCAAATGACTCAGGCTTGATTCAATTTGTGGCTTGAAGGTGTTGAGAGCGGGTTCAAGACCAAATGCCAGAAAAAGGACAAGGGCTATTATGAGCAATAATGGTAATTTAACAAAAACTAGCAGGAACGTCTTCTTCATTGAAACAACCGACCTTTGAATTCTTTTTACGGCGTACCCAAAAGTGTTTCATCGAGTTAAACTTGAGTCAAACATACAATATACTGGGTATGCGATTTCCAAATGAACACTGTCAAGTCGCTATTCAGGCTTTTTCAGCAAAAGTCCTTGTCTGGTTAGTTATTATACTTCATCCGGATTAATAATCGATTTATTTTTTTTGTTTAGCAGACCTCTCTCCTGACACACAGCTGTCAGGATGGATTTGATACAATCCTGATTGTGTTCAATTGCTTTATTAAACCAATCGATATAGGAGAAACAGATGAAGTTAAAAAGACTGGTACCGATCATTACGCTGGGAGAGTTTGCCGGCATCAAGGAATTCTATCAAAAACACTTCAATTTCAAAGTGACCTATGAAGCGGCGGAATTCTTGAGTTTATCTCCGAAAAATCATGAATCCATCGAATTGGCGTTCATGAAATCCGGTAGTGATGGGCAACCAGAGTATAACAACCAGGGATTAACCTATTGTTTTGAGGTTGATGATGTGGACGCCGAATATGAGAGACTGAACGGCGAATCAGTAACAATCCTGCAGCAGGTTCAGAGCAATCCCTGGGGAGATCGCAGTTTTATTGTTGAGGCACCTGCCGGTGTGTCTCTTTATATTTACAGCCCGATTCCTCCTGCCGAGGAATTTAAACAATATCATAAATCCTAAGATGAGAAGAGCAGATCGTTTATTTCAGATTATTCAAATTTTAAGAAGAACAAAAATTGTAACTGCAGCCCGTCTCGCGGAGGAGTTGGAAGTCTCTGAAAGAACGATCTACCGGGACATCAATGATTTATTGAGTTCCGGTGTACAGATTCAGGGAGAGGCGGGAGTTGGTTATACCCTGTCTTCCCTGTACGATTTCCCGCCCCTGATGTTCTCCGATGAAGAGGTGGAAGCCTTGGTTGTTGGTGCCAGAATTGTTAAGAAATGGGCCGATCCCAAGCTAGCAAATGCCGCCGAAGATGTTCTGGTAAAGGTTGAAACGGTTTTGCCGGAAAAATTAAAGAGTAAAATTCAGAAGCTACCTATCTATTCCTTGAATTTTAAATACTCGGAAAAAGATATGGATCATTTACGGTTGTTGAGGAGGGCGACCAACAACTACACCAAGGTAAAAATAGTCTATGAAAAGAATCCGGGGGACAAAACCGAAAGAGTAATCAGACCGCTATGTCTTGCATTTACCCCACCCTACTGGCTTATATCCACCTGGTGTGAATTAAGACAGGATTTCAGGAATTTCAGGTTGGATCGAATTACGAATATCGAAGATATGAAAGAGAACTTTGTCGAAGAGCCAGGCAGGTCTCTGGAAGACTTTCTGGCCCATGTTGGTGCTGAACGTTAACATGAGACCATTGTTATCCCGCTGCGAATTTCGATTGTCATTGTTGGTCTGGTTGACGGGCAACGAGTTGCCCATCCCACAACAGGGGGTAAGACCGTGCACGTAAACGTTCCCACCCACATTAACGGTCACTGGGCAGGAATGCAGATTCAAATCGACTACACGTGTTCGAAAAATAACAGGTCACAAATGAGATGGTCGACCCATGATTCGTCGGAAGGTGGTCCAGCGTTTTTTTGATATGGCGGCTTCTTGTCCGGGGATACTGCTTAATATTTTAAAATAATCGAGCTTGAATTTATCTTTGGTCACAATGGAAGGAGGATTTAGTTCTACTGCAAATACGGTTTGGATTGACTGGTGATCAAAATCCCTCCAGGTTTGCTTGTCTTTGAGTAATTGATAGGTATGTCCTTCTAGAGCTTTGATCACAGCTTCAGTATCGAAACTCCCTGCTCTTTCTATAGCAGCTTTATATTCATAAAGTATTGTGTAAGCTGAGGCTCCGGAGGTGCTTGGATAGCGATCAAATTTGGCTGCAAAGTCCTCCACAAAACGTTTTCCCCTGGTGTGATTGTATAAATAGGGTATTTTCCAAGTCCAGGGCAGGGCTCCGATCACGCCTTCCATCACTTCCGCGCTTCCGCCTTCAGCCATGCCAAGGGTCAGATTTGGAACAACAATCTGCATCCTTTCCTTTAGACCCATGGATTTTGCTATTTGAATGGCCGTGGTCATGTCTTTTCCAAACAGAACCAATACCAGCACATCAGGGGTTTCTATGGAAGCAATGGATAGGGCTTTCCTGAAATCTGTCTCTTTGGCACCCGGAAACGGAGTTTTGGTGACTTTGTGAATGTCTTCGTCAATGGTGTTAGTGAGCGCTCGAACCGAGGCTTCGGTTGTGAAACCCCAGGTGTAGTTTGCAGTTATGTAAAAGTATTTCTTACCGGAAAAACGTTTGTTAAGATGAGCCGCAATAGCTTTGGCACCCATCCATGCATCATAGCACTCCCGGAATACGTACCTGTGACCATGCTTGCCTGTGGTTGCTGTCGAATAGGTAAGGGTTCCAAAAAACAGCTTTTTCCTTTGTTTGGCAATCCTTCCCGCCTCTATTGCCACGGCGCTGGAAGAGCCTCCGAATACCATCAAGGCACCTTCATTAAAAAGATCAGTAACATTACGTCGGGTTTCATCTACACGAGATTTGGAATCGGTGGTGATTAGTCTGATTTTCCTTCCTAAAATTCCGCCTTTGCTATTGATTTCCTCTGTCGCCAGGGTGGCAGCCCGAAATTGATCCAGGCCTTCAATGGAATAAGGACCGGTCTGAGGATAGTTTAAGCCGATATTAACTGTCTGCGATATTGCTGATACAGCGGGAAGCGCACAGCATAAAAGTAAAGAAACCAACAGTTTTATTGATCGTTTCATGTGATCCTTTGGCAAGGGTGTTGTAATTAAAGGATATAATCTTAAGAATACGAAAAAAGAGGTGTCGATCAAAAAGCTGGGCTTGCGACAAGAAATTGCTAAACAACGGAAACAGAGTTGGGCGGTTGGGTAGGATTTGAGTTCTCTGCAACCTGATTATGTTTGAAGAAATAATAAGAAACTTGATGTTCGAGGTCAAGTTATTCTTCCAGTTGCTTCATTTTCTCCCAGAGGTTTTTTCTGCTGATTCCCAGCAGTTTCGCCGCTTCGGTTTTGTTTCCTCCTGTTCTGTCCAGTGCTTGTTTAATGCACTTTTTTTCAACGTGGAGGAGGTTTTCAGACAGGTTTAAGGTCAGTTGACCGGAATTTGGTTCTTTACCACCAATATCAACAGGGAGTTCGGACAAGCTGATAAGAGGATTTTTGGATAGAACGGAGATCCTCTCTACAATGTTCTTAAGTTCCCGGATATTACCCGGAAAATTGTACTGCATAAGAGCGTCAACAGCATCCTCGGCTAACTTGCGCTTCATTCCGTTCAAACGACCAAATTCACGCAAAAAGTGATCACACAACTCCGGGATATCATCTTTATGGTCCCTGAGAGGCGGTAGTTCGATGGGGATAACTTTGAGCCGGTAAAACAAATCTTCCCTGAATGACCCTTCTTTAACTGATTGGCTCAGATCTTTAGCAGTGGAACTGATGATTCGAACATCAACTTGTATCGGGCGGTTTCCACCCACCGGTTCAATTTCATACTCTTGCAGTACTCTTAAAAGTTTTGCCTGCAACGCCATGGGCATATCCCCTATCTCGTCCAGTAAGATAGTACCCCTGTCTGCCAGCTCAAACTTGCCGGTTTTTCGAACTTCCGCACCGGTAAAAGCTCCTTTTTCATGTCCGAACAATTCTGATTCGATCAGGTTTTCGGGAATGGCAGCACAATTGATACGAATATAGGGTCCTTCTGACCTGAGACTGTTTTTATGAATGGCGTTTGCCACCAGTTCTTTTCCTGTCCCCGATTCACCGGTGATCAGAACAGTAGAATCCGTGGGAGCAACTGTGGAGATCAGTTCGTGGACCTCTTTCATTTGAATACTGCTGCCCACAATTCGGGAACTTTTAAATCGTTCTTCCAGTTCGGCACATTTTATTTTGATTTTTTGCTGTTTTAACAAACGTTCTGCCCGAATGTTCAGGTCATCCATGTCAAAGGGCTTAAGAATGTAATCTGCCGCCCCGTTTTTCAAGCAATCCACAGCGTCTTCAACTTCACCAAATGCCGTCATCAGAATTACTTCTGTCGAGGGAGACAGACGATGGACATGATTCATAAGAGAAATACCATCCAGACCGGGCATACGAATATCGGAGATTACCAGGTGATAGTTTTCATCGTTAAGTTTTGACAATGCCGCCTTGCCATCCGCCACTTGATCAACTTTCCAGCCATTGGCCGCGAGTCGATCGAACAGTGTGATTCTCATGATTTCATCGTCTTCGGCCAGCAGTACCCTGATCATGTTTTATGCTCCTGTTTTTGAATGAACCGCAACATCTACTTCCTGGGCAATTCTATCTGAAAACAACTCCCCTCATCTTTTTTACTTGTTACCCGGATATTGCCGTCCATTCGTTGTACCTGGGCGTAGGTGACGCTCAATCCCAGCCCTGTGCCTTCGCTGATATCCTTTGTCGTGAAAAACGGGTCAAATATCTTTCGAATGTTCTCATTTTCGATACCTACTCCGTCATCGGAAATAGTAATAACAATCCCCGATCCATTTTCATAACTATGCACCTGAATACTTCCTCGTTCCGATATTGCTTGAATAGCATTTAAGCCGATGTTGATTATGACTTGTGTGAGAGCTTCCACATCGATGGCCACCGGTCTCTTGAGAGCCAGGTCATAATCAAATGATATCTCTTTCAGGTTGTAAGTCATCAATGAAAAGCATTCCTTGATCAAGGCATCCACATCCACTTCTTTTAATTGCAAAGGTTCTTTTCTACCGAAATTAAGCAGTTGACGGGATGTGGTTTCGATTCGTTTCAAACCTTTTTCGATCAGGTCAATATACCTGTTCCTCAAATCTTCATCGTTTGGAGCTTCCTTGATGCTTTTTACACAATTGAGCATTCCCCCTAAAGGATTATTGATTTCATGGGCAACACCTGCAGAGAATCTTCCCAGGGCGGCCAGTTTTTCAGATTGATAGATTTGTTCCCTGGTTTTTTCCAATTCATCTTGTGACTCTGTCAGGCGCTTTCCCAGGTTTTGAAATTTTGCAGACAACTCACCTATTTCATCTCCACCCAGCGGCAACATTTCAGGTGACGAGCCTTCTTCGGGAAAGCGAATCATGTGGTTGGATAGAATCTTGACTTTTCTGACCACTATGAAGTCAATCAACATATACAAAACCAAAATGGTCAACAGGATTGCCATCAAGGCAAAGCTAAGCAGCATGCGGTTATTTTTGGCTATGGCAATATCAGCATTTTTCATGGGGATGGTCAAACTAAGTCCACCCCTCACATCACCAACTTTGTATCCATGTCTGCTGTGACATTCAAGGCAGGACTCTTCAGTCATTAACGGAATCATAAATCGCAGCACCCTTCCATCCAGGGAGTTTTCAATGGAGGTGATTTTATCAAAGCCGTTTGCAAATTTGGCCAGGCCTTTTGTTTCAAAACTATCCGGGTAATTGGCAGGGTTCACAGGGTTCAGGCTGGTTACCTTGAATCTCCACAGATCAAAGTTATTGGCATATTCGGAGAGTTCACGTGTGACTCTGGCGGGATTATACTTTACGTACTCTTTTTTATTCTGATCAAAAACAACAGGTGACTCCAGAAAAGGGCTTCCCTCTATGCCCGGTTTCTTCTCCAGGTAAATTCCATGATGATCGGCAACCCACTTTCTGGTCAATATCACCTGCTGGGCCAGTATTTGAGCTTGTTGTCTTGCCTGGGAAATCACCAATTCATCCTGGAATTTGGACATCCGATAGAAAGTGAAACCGAAAGAAAGGATTAACACGGTTCCGATTGAAGTCAGGAATTTTGTTCTAAGTCTCATTGCAACGGGTCAGTGTGATGTTGTTTTCTTTATCTTTTGGATACAGGGAGATGGTTGCTAAACACTACAATACAATGAATTGGGTGATCTGAAATGACTTAAGTCAAATCCAGTGTTCGGCCTCATATCTCAAACTGGCACGGGCGGCGCGGGAACATGTTCAGTCTGATAAAATCAGCAATAAATATACCCACGGGTGAAGTGCTCTCCAACACATCGAACTGGGCTGTATGACTAATTCTATAGTGCTGTTTATTACCTATTTTGTTTCCAACCGGTAGCATGTTACCGTCAAAATGTTACCAGATGGTAACAAATGATTCGCGGAAAAAAAATATCTAATTGAAATTATCTATTTTGTTTTCAATTTACCAGCTTAAAACATGTCATGGATTGATTAAATGGAAGGGCTGTAAGATGGGCCAGCGCAGCCTGTTCAGCAACGAATATGAAAGTCTGTGTAATTCGTTTTTCAGCAATGTGACCATGCTGCCTTTCAATCACATTTCACCCGATGGGCAACGGAGTTGCTCATCCTACGGTTCAGTGCATAACAAAAGGTCCACGGTGGTGTTATCCAGGGGTTCGGTATATAGAATTGCACTTGTTTTAATAATCAATAATCAATTGATAACAATTAATTATTAACTGACAGCGGGATAGATTGAAAGGTGAACCGGTGCAGCCTGCCCATCTTTGTGAAGTAAAACCAGGTTCCACCGTCTAAATATAGGGCAGGTAACTCGTTATCCATCATCACGAACCGAACACCTGGCATTTAATGAATTGTTTTCTGAGGTCAGTAAAACAATCCCCAGGGGTAATTGAGGAATAGTTGGGTTTGAACGCCTTCATTTCCGTTTGCAACATCGAGTCTGAATATGAAACCTCCTGCCAGAACCATCCGAACGCCTGTGCCATATGATTCTACCCAGTCTTTTCCCATGTCTTCAACCTCATCAGCCAGGGTGGCTTTTTCATAAAAGAAAGCCAGCTGAAAACTGGTTCTGACACCTTTAGCGAGAAAGATATCAAAAGGGGTAAATTCTTCTGTCAAATTCCAACGAAACTCCGATCCGTAAAACATAGTGTGAGCGGCATAGAATCTTCCCTGGGGGTAGGAGCGCATGTTCATGACGCCGCCCAGGGAACTGGCGGTACCGTATTTGTTGTTGGCATAAACCTGTTCCACAATCTCATCCAGTTTTTCATTACACTCTGTTTCGGTAGAAGGATTCAAACTGCAATCGATGCCTTGTTCCGATCTGATTACAGTTTTGTCTGTTTCTCCTTGTTCCTGAACTATGGCGTCGGATTGAAAATAGTTAAATACCCAGGTATTGATCGAACCAATGGGGATATAGACCGCAATATTGTACTCCGCTCGATAGTAAAGCGGGTCAAAATCGTCTTCTCTTGGAGAATCCGCTTTTCTGCCTTCAAATCGAATACCTTTGCGTGGATCGAGCCTGTCATCCGTGTAATCAACGACCATCCCGATATCTGATACCCGGTATTTTTGTTCTTCTCTGGTAACTTCGGCAATTTCATCACCGTCGTTGTTCAAGAGTGAATCCAGGTTAAACACTCCATCACCTTTGCTGGCATATAAATGCAATCGCTTTTCCCAGAGTTTTATGTTCAGCATGTAGGTGTTGTAAACAGCTTTATCAGTGATAATAACCTGATATTCCTCCGGGTCTGATTCGATTCCTCGTCCATAGGTTTGAATGCTGCCTTTGCTGAAATCGGTTCTGAAGTAGTTCAAAGTGAAATGCTGAGTAAATATCGGAAATTCAGTTATTGCACCGACATAGCCATTCAAATCGCCGGACAGGGTAGCCAGGAATAAATCGGTTTCGGAACCAAATACATTCGACATACCTCCACCTATCCCAACCCATGATCCAATTCCCGGCATTTTCATGGCATAGGGTACAAAAGCATATTCAAATTCCCTTGGTGATTGGTCCTTCCTGCGATCGATGGCCAGAACACATTGGGTTACTAAAAATATAAATGCTGTAATAAAACAGCAGGATATCAGTTTTTGTTTCATCAATTATCCCCCCACTCTCAACAGTCTACTAGTAAAGAAACACACTCAATGTTCAAATTTAAGAATACTATCTTGAGATAATAGTAGAAAAATGCGGGGATTGATGAAGTGTTGATTTTTATTGATGAATAAGATGGGGGATTAAAGGAACATCAGAAGAGGAAAAGAATACTATCCTGGTCTTTGTTTACTGGTTGCTTGAAGACAAAAAAAAACCCGAATGAAGGATTCTTCACAGGAAGAGTTCCATTCGGGCAAAACTGTTGATCTAGAGTGGGGCTACACCCACCCCAACTCAAAATCCGTTTTGAATTTGTATCTCAGATATCACATTACCTCCTTTAGCTCTAATACTACGCCTTTTAGTGTTTTAGGAAGAATGCCTGTGTCTGACATTGGGTGAAAGAGTAACTTAACTCTAGGTTAAAAACGTGGTTAACGCAAGCTTATTTACATCTGAATGTTGTAAAAAAAAAAATCAAACCTCAACCGACTGATTCGGTAGACGTTTTTACCTACAATCAAACCCAACCTGGAACCATAACATCAATGGCCATCAAAAACGGTCCGAAACCTAAACAGCGAAGCGGATCTTGGATTGACTTTCCTGACGGTTTGTTTCAGTCCAATGAATCTCATTTCTTTTTCAAAGTGACTGGCGAAGGTGTTGAAATCTAACAGGGGAAGCCCTGTGAGCAAGTTTTAAATTAAAACCTGATATTGATGAAGTATTCGAAAGCCGATTTGGGGAGGTCATCTGTACCAAAGTCCAGGTGGGGATCAAGGTCTTCTTTTATGTAAACTTTGTCAGGATTTTCCTCCATCAAATCTATGATTTCGCAATGGGAAATCTCTTTGCCTTCACTGCTGAATATGACGACTTCGGGTCTTGTCATATGTTTGATATCCCGGGGAACGCTGATTACAAATCCGTGATTTCCTGTATTTAATAAGACCGGCGTTCCTACCGGGTACACACCAATTGCCTTTTTAAAATCGTCTTTGATTGATTGATCGATATTGACAAAATCCAGCAAATCCATGGCTTTTGAAGGCGGAGTTCTGACTTCCTGATAACTGCGATTACCAATAATAGCCTGGTAGATATCAACCGGGGTAAACAATTTTGATACCAGGTCTATTTCGTGATACCGGATTTCCAGCGGATAGCTAGCCACTTTGTCCTGGGCGGAAGGAGGATCGTTGGTAATTTTGACGTGATGATTTCTGGCGACAAGAGCACAAGGGATTGTTATATTTTTGTTTTCAAAGATAATATTCATATCCTTTAAGATCTCAAAACCAAAAAGAGGATGTTTTTTGATTTCCTGCATTTCCCGGCTTTCACGGGGAAACGTTATGCTGGAATCCAACAGATGGGCGGGTATTTTGACTTTGCCAATATCATGCAGGCAGGCAATAACATAGATTGCTTTGTTACTCAGCCTTTTTAATTGGGGATACTTGTGCCTGATTGATCTAATAAACAACCGAAAAATCGGACCGCAATCGATGCAATGGGCGAATGTTTGATCACTGGCTTTGAGCAGGGATATCAGCGCCATGGTCTCCGGAGATTCTCTGAGCAAATCATCGGAGATTTCAGATACAACCCCCAGATCCGGGCTTTTGGTCCTGGCTTCGTGCATAAACTCTTTGAAAAGCTGGCGGTTTTTCTCTCTTGCTGCAACACCATCCTGTGCTCCTTCAACGAGCTGCATGACTCTATTGACTGCCTGGCTGTAATTTACTCTTTTCCTGTTTCCCCTTCGATTGATTTTTGCGGCCTCATCTGGTAGCGCAACACTAAATTCAAACTTTATGTTATAATCCCTTAATTGACGAAGAAACTGGTAAGTCACCCTCCCATCCTTACCCAGGATTTTTATAATGCTGTCTCCAGGTTGCAGATCTTTTATTTGAATTTTTAACTCTTCATTCTTGCGTAGAATAATCGCCGTGAGTTCGTTGTTGAATATTTTCTTGACACCTTCAAGTCTTTTCTGTGGAATCGCCTGGAGTTTTTTGTCTTTCACAACAAACTCGGCAATCACATCGTTAATTTTCAGCTTTCTGAGAGACTTTATAACTGTTTTCATTTCAAACGGGAATGCTTCCTTTCAGGGTTAAGTACCTCAAAACAGGACCAAACTTGTTAATCACAGGAGCAAATTATAAAGCGCTAATTTAATAATAACTATTTTTTGAAAATGATAAAACTATTGTTTTAATACAATGTAATTATTGAAGAAACTGACAACGTATTGAGCTAGTTGCAACGGAAAATGACATGGTACCAGCCCCGTAATCCGGCTTGATACAAAATATCTTTAAACGGTACCCGGTTTTAAGGAACCCGCCGGAGTCGCTGCAGACTATTTTGGGACTCAGCCTATTTAGCAATAACCGTCGTCACATTACTTATTTTACCAATTGACACGCCTTATGCAAACATTTGTGATTAGTTTGCCCGGTATCTGCTATGATTCAAAAACCATTTCGATTTATTGACAGATAAACCATATAAAACATACAATTTATACATCTTTATTGGATGATTTTTTAAGGAGAAAATGATGGCACTTGTTAAGAAAACCATAGAGGTCGATCAAGAGCAGATAAACCGTATCAAGATTGCATTGAATGCAAAATCTGAAAAGGAAGCCGTCAATGCTGTTCTGAAGCAATTTGATACTGAAATACAACTATCTGAAGCAACATTAAAACTTGCGGGTAAACTAAAGCTGGAAAATGTTTTTAAGGATTAGCAGATGCAAAGAAAGATTGTGATAGATACCTGCATCTATATTGAGATTTTCAACAATAACAAGTTTACTGAACAGATCAATTGGTTTAAGAACATCAGCTACCTGGCCTATCCAGTCCTGCATGAGTTGTTGATTGGAGCAAAATCCGGATTTGAAGTAAGTTCACTTTTAGAATGGGGTGAAACCTTCTCCAATCTGAACAGGATTATCATTCCCACCAAAACAACGTTATTCACTATCGGAATTACCTGCCAGAAACTAAAGAGCAAAGGTAAACTCGATCCATCAAATCCAATACACTATAATGATGTTACTATTGCAGCATTAAGTCGCCAAATTGGAGCAACCATATTGACGCTCAATAAAAAAGACTTTCAGCTAATCCAATCAGTAGTCGATGTCTCTTGTGAATATCTGTGATTGCTTAAAATGTTTTATCTTACAAAAAGGTTGAAAGCCTTAAAAAATAATTTATTGATCAGGCGATTTTCCGGTCGGTGACTTGAATCAGACCTTTTTCTGCGGCTTCGATCAGGGATTGGGAAATGTAGGGAATGTCTTTTGTGGTTATCTGTCTGTCTGTACTTTGAATACCGGTCCACCGGTTTCGTCCGTTCTTTTTTGAGTGATAAAGGGCTTGATCTGCCAGGGTTATGGCATCGTTGAGTGTTAAATAATCCGGATGATTATCGTCCAGGGGCAGGTTTGTGAAACCAATGGAACAGGTAAGCTTGACCGTTTTCTTGGATGAGATTGCAAAGTCGCATTCTTTGACCTTTCGTCCCAGTTTTTCTGCAAACTGGATCAGGTATTGTGATTTTGTATTTTTTAAGAGAATAAGGAATTCTTCTCCGCCCCAGCGAATAACAGCGTCATTTTCCCTGGTGATTGTCAAAAAAAGTTCCGATAGTTGCTTAAGCACAAGGTCCCCGGCATCATGTCCGTAGGTATCATTGATTCTTTTAAAATGATCCAGATCCGCGAAATAGATACCGTAAAACCCGAGAGAATTATTACGCAGGTTTTTCCCGTATTTCATGGTTTTAATTTTCTGATTGAGAAATGCCCCGATCTCATCTTCAATCACCTCGGTGATGTAGCGTCTGTTCTTTAAACCGGTTAATTCATCCCTCAAGGAAACTTCCTTAGCCTGATCAAATTGATGTTTAAGCTTCTGGGATGTTGAATGAAGATTTTCGATCGTATCGAGATATTCCCGGTTTCTTTGTAATTCAAATTCGATCTGGTTGATGGCAGACTTAAAAATGGCAATGGAAAGCTGGGAAATGAATGTGACAAGAATGATCGAAACAGCTACATAAAAAGCACCTGTAAGCAATGTATTTGAAGAATCGGAACCGACTTGGGTTTTTAAAATCTGGTAAAAAATCACATCACAGATAATGGTCACCACCGAATAAAAAATCACCCATTTTCTGGAACAGAACAGGGAAGCCTGGACGATGACGATCAACATCAGTTCAAAAGTGGAAAAATAAACCACTGGATTCTGATAAGAACGGATAAATACGGTACTTAGTACGGATACTAAAATGACTGCATTAAAAAGGTTGGCAGCAATATGATATCGGTCCTGCTTAATCAGCCAGAGAGTGAGGCCAATAAAAATCAAGACAATAGTTGAATTGGTTACTCCAAAAACAATCTCATTGGGAGCAAGAAACGCCATGGTGATACAGATGGCAGGATAAATGATAAATCCGCTACATGCGTAATAAAACAAGGCATTAGCTCGCTTTGCTTCGATCACGGATCGGTTTAGATAAGATTTTGTAATGTATCCTTTGAATCTGTTCAACATGACTATTGTTCAGCTGCAGCGATATTTTTGAGTTCTTTCTATTTATCTTACCAATAAAATAAAAATATCGATTCCATTATAATCAAATTTTTTGGACATTCACCATAAAAAAATAGGACCTCAAGGAAGCAATTAAAGCCAGGTGTCGTGCCGGCTTTTTTCCTGGTCAACCTAACGGGCCTACTATCAGCTTTATAGCAGCCTTTTTTTTCTAATTTTCATACCATTGCCGGATATATTGACCTTCTACAAGAGTCATGAAAATATCTTGCAACAAGCCGGGAACAGGTATGTACAATTTATCTATTGTTACACAGGCGAACGAAATAAGTTTAATAACGTTGAGGGAGCTAGCAAATCATGAGTTACATGGGGATTCAGTTACATTCCGAAATTGGGAAGCTAAATGGTGTTATCCTGCATACACCGGGACCGGAAGTTGAAAATATGATCCCCAAAAACGCTGAACGTGCTCTCTACAGTGATATTCTTAATTTATCGGAAGTAGATAAAGAATATAGTCAGTTTCGGGCACTGCTGGGGAAATTGACAAAAACGTACCAGGTTGCGGATCTGCTTGTTGAGGTGTTGGCTGATAAAACCCAAAAAAAGGAATTTGTTCAGGATATCTTAAGACTTGAGAATGTAAATGAAAACACTGACTATCTGCTTTCTCTTTCAACCACTGAGTTGACCAGGCAATTGATTGAAGGCGTGGTGATGAGAAAAGACTCTTTAACGAAATTCCTGAGTTCCGAACGTTATTCCATGCGTCCCTTGCATAATTTCCTTTTCACCAGGGATGCCTCCTCCGCAATCTGGGACAGGGTAATGATAAATTCCATGGCTAGTCCGGTTCGGCTTCGGGAAAGTATTATCATGGAGTATATTTTCAAATATCATCCTCTTTTCAAAGCAACAACCATGAACCCGAGAAGGGAGGAAGAATTTCGTCCGGGCATTCATACGGAAGGGGGTGATATCCAGGTTATAAGCAAGGATTTGCTGGTAATAGGTGCCAGCGTTCGGACCACTGCCCAGGGAATTGACTATATACTGAATCAAATCCGAAACCTAACATCGCCAATCAACATACTGGTTCAGGAACTTCCGGAAACCCCGGAATCATTTATTCACCTGGATATGGTGTTTACCCATATTGCAGAAGATCAATGCGTGGTTTTCGACCCGGTAATTACCCGGCCCAATCGTTACAAGACCGTGCATATCGCCGTCGATAACGGCGAAGTGACTATTTCTACGGAAACTAATCTATTAACGATATTAAAAAATCTAGGTTTTGATCTTGAACCGATTTCCTGTGGAGGCCTGAGCGATCCTTGGGTTCAAGAACGTGAACAGTGGCACAGCGGGGCAAACTTTTTTGCGGTAGCCCCCGGCAAAATAATCGGATACAACCGTAACATTTACACAATAGAAGCACTGAACAACAAGGGGTACGAAGTGATCGAAGCTGAGGAGATTCTAAATGGCTCCACAGAGATCAGCAAAACCCGAAAAACGGTAATCACAATCCCGGGTTCCGAACTTGCACGAGGTGGTGGCGGAGCCAGGTGCATGACAATGCCGTTTCATAGGGATTTGCTTTAACGTATCTGCCCGTTAACTTCATTCCAAATTCGCCCTAATACTGTCGGGCAAGGCAGTGCGCCTAATCGTGCAATTTAGTGTCTAAAAAAAGATGGTCAATATTTCTGGTAAGTCTATAATTATTTGGTTCAGCCTTTTTTGTTTTATAACCATTGTCCCGACTTCATCCGGTTTTGGGAATCCCTCTCTAGAACCCCATCTTCTGCAACCGGAGGCCTATTCTGAAACCTATGGTTTTGTGTTTAGCATGGATGAGAATTCACATCTGGTGATCCAGTTGTCAGTCTCTAACCTTGGATTAGGTGATCAAAACGGCATGTGCCGTATTCTTTATTTACATAATGGAAAAAGCTGGTCGTTTGATGCTTTGTACAACAATGAGATGTGGAGTTTCACTCCCCCGGCATCTCTTGAAATGGGTACATGCAGGATGAGTTTGAAAGGTGATGCGCTGGAGTTGTCTGCTGAATTAAATAAGTCCACATTTGCAGCGACGCTGCATGGTAATATCAATGTTGTTGAGCCACCCAATCACTTAATACAGACTGCAGACGGTTTTTTTGATCAACAGATACTGGTAAGATGGGGAAAAGCAATTCTGACCGTTGACATGGAGAATCAACCACCTATTGAATTTGCAGGGTTTGGATGCATGTATCGTTTTTGGGTAACTGCTTTGCCTCCTGAACTGGCTTATCGCTGGATTAAAGTGTTCGGTCTGGATGAAACCGGTGCCGACCTGCTGGTTGTCAGATTTCCACCCAAACAGGAGAAGGCAATCGGCTGGAATTGGTTCGCACATTCCAATCTGCCCACTCCCGTTCAACAGCTGGAGTATGATGGAAAAGTGATTAAAATTGAAACCTCGGCCGGTAAATATATTATTACCCTGAAAGAGCAGCTTGACAGGCACGCACCGGTAGAGAATATCGGATTTTGGAGTTTTTTAGTAGAATCCTGGATTGGAAATCCCGTTACCTACACCTATCTTGCTACTATTCAGTCTCCTTCTTCAGAACGGACAAAAATTGCAGTTGTGGAAATCATGGAAGATGAAGCGGATTAATGCTTTTTGGATATTAAAACATCAAACACTGTGACCAGCCACAATATGATCCCGAAGACGAAGATGAAGGCGGAGATACTTAAAAACAGAACCTGCCTTTCGGTATCCAATTCCCCACAGGATCTTATGATTACTGCAATGATAAAAGCTGCCAAAAAACCCAGCAAAGGAATTGGATGGACCCGGGACCGAACATGTTCCTGAATGCTGTTTAACACTATAGTCAGAAGACCAAGAGTAATCCCGGTGATCAATACGATGTGCAGCCCTGTTTCACGTAATTCAGGAGCGATAACCGGTACCATGTATCCAACCGGAATCGTCCAAATGGACAGCCAGATTAGCAATAGCAAGCGATTTTCTATCCTTGGAGGTTTTTTCAGAATTTTCTGATTCCCAAATACGAGAAGCAATGCCGAAACTCTCAAGGCAAAACCTAACCTGGTTGAAATCCAGAATTCAACCGGAATACTTAATACTAACACCAGAGCACCCAGCATGTTGAACACATGCAAAGGTTGATTATCGGAATTGTTTGACAGCTTGTTCACAACCGCGGGAACGACCGCAAAAAATACCGACAAAAACATCCCTTGTAGCAAGTATCCTCTTCCCAGAAATAAAATCCATGGAATGTCGTTGACAGTCACAATGTTTATGGTCGAATAGGTCGATACCAGACAGGTTCCGGCGCCACCGAAAATTAACGCACAGCAAAACCAGAAGATACTTGTTCGGGCAGACGCAGCATACCTGGTTTTTAGGAGGGGGTAACAATATGCTAACAGGCTACAAACGAGAATCGTCCAAAAAACCATCGAGATTGCCAGCATAATCTCATCACGAACTGCAAATCGAAACCAGGCAGCAGCAGAAGTTCCCACGGGAGTCAGAAACGCGGCTAACCATAAAATCTTCCCCGGAGAACGTCTACCATACTTTCCCGGCAAAAATAAAAAGCAGGATACAATGATCAGCCCGCTTAGAAAGCCTTGGATACCGGATATCATGTGATAGACATTACGGTAGTCCCCGGAAACTCCGGAGGGCGTTACCAGCCAATGAGCAACCGAAACGCAGGCCAGAAATCCGCAATATAAACAGGACCATCCAATGACTGATTTTTGTGACATCTTGTTCCGTCTGCTTTGGATAACGATTTACATCTTGTTGACAGGTTTATCATGAAGGTAGTTTGCCTTAAAATTATGCTATTGAAAAGCAGGATCGATAAGTCAAATCCTTAGGGATTTATGACTTTTTTTATCGCTAAGCAAGTCGTTATCTCAGATTGGGGGCAATCATGAAGACCAAACGAACTGCCTGGGGAATACTATTTACCATGTGTATTAGTTTTTTCGCTATTCAGGCACAAGGGGACGAAATTTATCATTACCAGGGGAAAGTTGGGGAGCGTGTCAAAAATTTTACCTGGCAGCTGACAAAATCCGAATTCGATGTCATCTCGACAAAACAATATGATTTTACTTTCACCACTGTGTGCAAACACAATGGTGAAACCGTTCTATGGGAAGTAGAAGGACCAAATACTTCCGTTCGAGCACATAGAGCAGGAAATTTGCTGGTTATTCAAGGTACAAAATACGGTGAGAAAGTAGATCACACATGGAAGATTGATAGTTCTCCCTGGTACCAGCCTCTCACATACTCTCTTCGTCAATTCTCAAAAACTGATCAAGACACCGTATCTTTTTGGACACTCCGTTTCGATAATCTGAAGGTAAGAAAACTCAGGGCAAAGAAACAGAACACTGTTGAATTAATGGTGGGTGAAATACCTGTGAAGTCTCAATTAGTGGAAGTTAAGCTTAAATGGGGATTATCCGTATTGTGGCATGCTTCTTACTGGTTTCGAGCGGGTGACGGTGTTTTTCTTAGGTACGAAAGTGTCCATGGCTTTCCTGGAACTGACAAAACCATTATTGCCATGGAACCGAATCTAAATGCCAAACAATTTGCCAATAAGCAGCTTGAGCCATAACAGTGGTAAATTGAAAAAAGCGCTGGCGGAGAGATGGTTTTTCTTTTCCTTACAATACTATATTCATGCAGCTTCATCTCCATTTAGTCATCCTTCCCCGAGATTGGGTCTTTTATCAAACAGGAGGGCTACTGTAAATGAAGCTGTAAAAAAGGCATGATACGATAATAAAAGATATGTTAAACAGTGTGAGGAAAGATAGAGGGATAATTCAGCTACAAGCCAGCGCAAGTCCAGGCTTGGTATTTTTAAGGTATTCTCCCTCATTTACTACCAGTTGACCGTTGATAATCACTGTTTCAATTCCGGATGGGGAGCGATCGGTTTTCTTTTTTGTCGTGTTGTCAGCAATGGTATGCGGATCAAAGATTGTAATGTCTGCGTAATTACCGGGTTTAAGTACCCCTCTTTCCTTTATGCCCATCCAGGAAGCTGTTTTACCTGTCATTTTGCTGATGGCATCAGGCAGGGTCAACGCTTTTTTCTCGCGGACAAAGCGACCCAGAATTCTAGGAAAGGCACCGTAAGAGCAGGGGTTAGGGAAACCTTTTGAAATCAATAAGGTATCTGTCTCAAATAAACACAAGGGATGCTGCATCATTTTTTCCAGAAGCCACTCATTATCATCATCACCGCTGTATCCCCAGGTTAATTGCAACGCTTTGCCATCGCTTTCCTTTACTATTTTAAGCATGGCGTCAAGTGGTTCAATACCTTCCATCTCACCGATTTCGCCCAGGTTCAGGCCATTGTATTTTTCACCTTCGGGGTATCGGGCTTCCATAATCTGTATATCCTCTAAATCCAAACCTACCAGTAGTTTAGCCATGTTGAGTTCAAACTTCAGTTTTTTAATGGCTTTGGGATTTTCCATATTGTCATCCAGTTTTTCTACAAACCAGGGTGGCAGAAACACCACCAGGTAACTGTTTCCGCAAAAATGAGGGTAGATATCCCACATCACCCGGGCACCTTTGTCCCGGGCTCTTTCAATCATGGAAATCGCTTTGTCGGCAGTAGACCAGCTTTTCCTGCCTACAAAAATAAAATGTGAGATCTGGGTTTTTACGCCGGTATCCAGTGCAATCTTCAATACCTCATCCAATGCCTTTAAATTGTGTGCCCTGCCAAAAAACGGAATGATGGGATAAGCCCCTGAGTATTTGGATAAAGCGCGGTTGTGGACAGAAAGAAATCGATCGTTGTTTGCCGCCACCTTGGCCATGGTTTTCAAGTCCCTGGTTTTAGAAAACAAACCCGGGGGATACATCAGGCCAAGTGAAAGACCATGGGCCC
Source organism: SAR324 cluster bacterium (assembly GCA_028282825.1). Classification (GTDB taxonomy): domain Bacteria; phylum SAR324; class SAR324; order XYD2-FULL-50-16; family XYD2-FULL-50-16; genus JAHJTV01. Next base: position 282,969 of record JANQGZ010000022.1, on the reverse strand, counting down.
CCTGTTCAAATGCTTCTTCCGTCATCATGATCATCCGCTCAAGGCTTTCCCGACCTGGTTGGGACGTGAGACTTTTTTCAGAAGCAATTTGTATCGTTCCATGGCCCACCTGTTGTGCATTATTAAAAAGCAGACCATCCGTTGAATTTAAGTAGGCAATATAATCCCCGATATCCGTCCATTTGAAATCCAGGGGTTTCTCCAGCAAAAACTCGGAATACTCTTCAATCATTGACTTACTGTATTTATCCACCGGTGCCGGAGAGAATCCGCAGTTGCCGGTAACCACTGTTGTTATACCCTGTTCTACCAGTGGATAAAGAAACTCCTGGTGATTTGACAAGGGAAACATCCAGTCGAAATGAGAGTGACAATCGATAAAACCTGGAGATACTGCTTTTCCAACCGCATTGATTTCATGATCACACCCTTGCCTGGTCAATTCCGCGCCTTCCTGGGATTCGGAATGGGCCTGGGATACAATCCTCTCGTTTTCAACTAACAGGTGTCCTTGATATGCATCCTTTCCTGTTCCATCAATTATCAGTCCGTTTTTAATCAAAGTTCTGGTCATGGCAGCTTCCTTTTACAGCGATTTATGATTGAACCAAGAGATTCCCCTGAATATATCCCGGGAGATTGGGGGACATGATTCGGACAACTGTGACATAGTCTTTCCCTATCATCTGATTTTGAAACTCTCAAATGCCAATTAATTTACGGTTCGCTTTCCGAATTGAGATTTTTCAGCCTGATGCTGAATAGCCCGAACCTCGCGGATCATCTGGCGAACATATTTCAAAGGGATATCGTCCGGAAACAGTTGCTTGATAAATGAAAAATTGTTTCGAATTCTGTAAATATACTTAAAAGCCTTGTTGAGGATACGATTATGGTCGTATACCATATCTACCGGTTCCGACAGCTGAATAAGCTTGATTTCACTTGCCAGCCCTCCAGCTGACATACGCATCTTGTCTCCGTAGTAAATTCCTATCATGCCAAACGCTATCATTCGTCCAAATGGTGTCCGGTCCACATTATCAAAGGTTTCGAAGTGAACAAATTTGATTTTCTCCTTGATGCCCAGGGAATGTTCAATACAGCGATTTGCCCCATCGTAGCGGGTTTCTTTTTCACTGATGACAGCAATCGGCAAGGACCAGTATCCCTCGAACGGATGGTATTTGCGTTTTACAATCGCAACGGAGATTTTCCCCTTTAAGGAAACATTGATGATGGTACAGGTCGCTACCAAGCCGATATTGGCCTGTAAATATTGATGATCCAGGTCCCTTGGTAATTCGGGAAGCAACGGATCGGCTGGCTGGTCATCTTGTTTTAAGGAATCACTTCCGATGGGCTTTGCCAGAAAATTCAATCGTTCCCCAAGGGAGTCCTTAACATCGTCCCAGTTCATTTGAATCCAGACATAGAGATCCCCGGTAGTCCTGTTTGGGAAATTCGCCAGTAAATCATCCAGGTAAGCTCCTTCTGCAAATGGTAAGAAGATACGATAGTACCATTCTGCTGCCACTTCTTTTAGTGTTAGTTTTTTATTCAGAATGTCTTCCAACGGTTTGGCAAAATGCTGAATAATGTTAAGCAGCAAACGATAGGAGCGGGGTCTGGTCAGTTTGATATCAAATCCCTTGCCGAGTTTGCTGAGTCCTGTTGCCTCCAGAAAGTTAACATGCTCCTGAATGGCCAACCTGTCTTTGATGGTCAGCTCTTTTGTAATTTTCACATCGATGTCATACTCGGTAATCTCGGCATCAATGAAGGCCTGTTTGCGCGCTTTGGCAACGGATACGCGATGGTTCCCGTCACGAACAAAGTAATAATCATCTATCTTAAATACCGAAATCGGCGGAAGAGGTTTGTTCTCCTCCATGATCTGGTCAATCTTCGACCAGCGTGATTCAAGAGCATCCTTTTTGGGGAAAAAATCCCTGTTGAAATCTTCGTACCTGCCTTCGCTGCCAATAATGTTGTCAACAGGGATTTCCATAACGCCAATATAGCGTTCGTTTTTAGCCTTGGTAAGGTTTTTTATCTCCTGCAGGGAGGGCAGGCAGTCATCTTCTTTTTTGAGTTTTTGATAAATCGATTTAAAAAAGGAACGCATTCGTGCGTTGTTAAAATGCTGTCTCGATTTGGTGGCTGTATACATTTTTTGGGGTTATTGGTTTGTTGTTTGTTTTTATGAATTCTGAATTGAGCCTCAAAGTCAGGAAGAATAATGATAATACATCTTTTTTCCGGTATGACAATCGACTGATAACCGATTAATGTCATTAGATAACTGATAACGTTTTTTAAAGACCTAATATTCAAAAATATGATGCTGAAAACCATTAATGATTGTAGTTTCTCCGTGCGTTATCAGTCTGGGATTTTGTGAATAGGACAAATGCACGTGACCATGCAAAAAGTATTTTGGATTGTAGGTTTCAATAATTGTGCGAAACACTTTGAATCCTTTGTGAGGAGTATCTTCCAAATCATTCAATTTGTAAGCCGGCGCATGGGTGACGAGAATATCGATCTGCCCTTTTTTCCACCAGATTTTAGGTTTCATTTTCAGGTAACGCCAGATCATCTCGACTTCGCTGTATTGTTGGGGGCCGTTTTTGTAGCGCCTTGATCCCCCGAGTCCCATGATGGTTATTCCCTTGTGGTCAACCAGTTTTCCGTCCAGTGGAATCCAGCCCTGGGGAGGGTTGTCGACAAATCCTTCATCATGATTTCCCGGCACAAAGTAGCAGGGGATATTCAGCATGGATACTACGTAATCCATATAGTCTGCCGGCAAGTCTCCGCAAGAAACTACCAGGTCGATATCCTCAAAACGTTCCCGATCAAAATAATCGTACAAAATCGGCGAGATTTTGTCTGAAATCAGTAAAATTTTCAATTGAAATAAGCGAAAAAACAGTTAAGGTTATTTAACCAGTGTTTTTATCCTAACCTGCCTGCAGATGATTGAGCAATGGTCTACACAAAATGGTATCTTCCAGGCTCACCATCTTTGAATTGGTTTTTATTTTGCAAAGTACCGGTTCTTTTCAGGGAAGCGTGATTTATCACTATGCAGAAAATTACACAGCTGATATCAAGTATACCTGTCGGTACATGGACCTGGCAGGAAACTCTCATAATCTCTCTTAAGTTGTTGTTCTGATGGAAAACAAATCGATGCAGATAAGCGAAACCCTATACAGTTCTTTTTTCGAATCTCTTGTCAAAGGCGACAGTTCTCGTAGCCGTGACATAGTCAATTCATTGCTTAAAAGCGAGGTCGACATTCTGAATTTGTATGAAAACCTGTTCAGAAGGGCGCTATACCAAATAGGCGAATACTGGGCAAAAAGCTTAATATCGGTTGCAGAGGAACACATAGCAACTGCAATTGTTGAAAACCTCCTTTCACAGGTGCAATCAACCAGGCCTTTAACCGAGGAACCTGCCAAAAGGGCTTTAATTGCCTGCATTACCTACGATCTGCACCAGGTTGGTGCCAAAATGGTGGCAAATATTTTTGAAATTAAGGGCTGGGAGAGTATCTACCTGGGAGCTAATATGCCCATTATTGATCTCTTGAATGCCATTGACCGCATCAAACCAAATGTTGTCTGCCTTTCACTGGCTTTGATCGAGCACATCAAAACGCTTGTCGTAACTGTCAAGGAAATTCAGGTAAACTATAAGAAGTTGCCTATTATTATAGGCGGCAGGGCACTGCTCAATATCAATGAAACCGAGTTACATCTTGAGTCGGCTGAAAATCTTTACCTGGTTCAATCAATTATCCAATTGGATCCCCTGATCGATCAGATAGATCAGGCTTCAGTCGCTTAGTGCTTCGTTTAAAGATTGCTCAATAGTTTCAGCATTTTGCATTCCAAACATTCTTCGAAATTCATTTCCTTCCTTAAAAACAATCAGTGTTGGAATACTGGTTATACCAAAGGCCAAAGCGGGATCAGGATAATCATCCACATTCAGGTTGATGACGTATGCTTTCCCCTTGTATTTTGCTGCTACTTTTTTAAGAATGGATCGTTGCTTACGACAGGGGACGGACCATTCTGCAAAAAAGTCTATCAGGGTTACACCGTCTCTGACTGCGGAGATGTAACTTTCCCGATCCGCTTGTTTGGCCTTTTTTTCAATCATGACTCGTACCATCGTATAATTCCCGAAGATCCTCCATGATCCCCGGGGTTATATAACTCTCATGCCTCCTAGCCGCCAAAAGATCCTGCACTAATTGCAGCCATGGCCTGATCGATGTCACGAACGCTTGGATTGGCATTTCTATAATTGTGACGTTCCGTAGCAATGTCATCAAAACCTTCAATGGAGCAGGTTTCCTTAAGTTGTTCGATTCTTTCGTTGAATTCTTCGACCACCATATGTAAATCTTCAATGTTACCAAGAATCTTCGCTTTTTCAGGTCCGTTAATGTTTTCAAATCGTTTTAACACATCATCCACAGTGTCGCGCCAGGCTGACAATTCCAGGCGAAGGCTGTTACAAAAATCGTTTCCAGACATTTTGTTCTCCAGAAATGTTATGTGAAGGCAGGTAACACTCCTGTTACCTGATCAGATTGAGTGTTAAAATTCGAGGCTTATCCACCTAAGTTGCCGCCACCAACCGTTCCTACGGCTTGATCGGCATCTCTGACATTCAGTTGCGCTTTAACATCCTTTTCCCGCTGCTTGACGATGTCATCAAATCCATCCAATGAGCAGGTTTCTTCCAATTGATTGATACGACCTTTGAGATCTTCAACCAGAATTCTGATGTCTTCGATATTTTCCAATACGCCCGCTTTGGCATGTCCGGGCTTTGATTCAAATTTTTCAACAATATGATTCACCGTGTCTAACCAGGCTTCCAGTTCGGTTCTCAGGCTTGTGCAGAAATTAGCTTTTTTTGATCCCATTTTTCTTCTCCTTAAGAGTGTTTTTTGATGAAAATTAGCGTTGCTATGAAAAGAACACCTAAACTGGGCAGTTGCTAATTCGTATCATCAAAGTTGGTAACATATACTGCGGCATGTGTGCCTTTTTGCTGTGAAAAACTGAAACAAAACATGATAAACTATTTAAGATGCTGAATATATATAATAAAATTATCTATAAAATTTAGTTGTGATTACGAATTTTGCCTTTTTTAATACCATCTTTGTTACTTATTTGTTACGATAACAATCAAAGTAACAAAGCTTAATTTAAGGTAACAGCAACGGTAACAATTCAGGTAACAATCGACCCATAACTTTTCAAAAAAGATCAACAAAATGAGCACACAAACACATAGCATTTGGAATCCGCGTTTCATGAGGCAGATAATCGATTCCGTGGCAGACGGGGTGTTTATAGTGGATGCCAGGGGACTGGTCACTTTTTGGAATCCCTCCATGGAAAAAATCAGCGGGTTCACAGCCCAGGAAGCGATGGGAAAGCCTTGTACCATGATTTCGTGTACCGGGTGTTCAATTGAAAACTGTGAATCTTCCCTGGAGGATTGCCATATCGTTAAAAAAAAGCAGCCTGAAACGATTGAGTGTTCCCTTAAACATAAAAGCGGCTACGATGTTCCCATTATCAAAAAGGCTGCTGCGGTTGAAGATGATGACGGAAAATTCCTGGGTGTGGTGGAAGCTGTTACAGACCTTACGGAATTAAAACAAGCGAAACAGAAGGTGGAAGAAGCCAAAATTCGCTTGGGAGAGGTGCACAATATCCACCGCATCATTGGAAAAAGCCATGAAATTCAAAAGGTTTTTGCCTCGCTAAAAGCGGCGGCTTCCAGCGATGCTACCATCTTAATTCAGGGTGAATCGGGTACCGGCAAGGAATTGGCGGCCAATGCCATACATTACAACAGTGACCGCAGCAACAGACCTTTTATTACTGTCAACTGTTCGGCATTGTCTGAATCGCTGCTGGAAAGCGAGCTGTTTGGGCATGTCAAAGGCGCCTATACCGGTGCCATAAAAGATCGTATAGGAAGATTTGAAGAAGCGGAAGGAGGCACCATTTTTTTGGATGAAATCGGAGAACTAAGCCAGTTTATTCAGGTGAAACTGCTGCGGGTGCTTCAGGAAAGGGAGATTGAAAGAGTCGGAGATTCAACTAAAAAAAAGGTCAATATTCGAATTATCACAGCCACTCACAGGGATCTGCTTTCAAGAGTCATAGAAGGAAAGTTTAGGGAAGACTTATATTATCGGCTCAAGGTGTTTCCCATCACTCTGCCACCCTTAAGATACAGAAAAGATGATATCCCGTTGCTGGTAAGTAATTGCATTGAGAAACAAGCTAAAAAAACCGAAAAAAAAATCAAGGATTTGACCCCTTCTGCAATGAAAGTATTGCTGGATTACCACTGGCCGGGAAATATTCGAGAGCTGGAAAATGCCATTGAACATGCTTTTGTGCTTTGTGAGCAAGAATTAATAGACAAACAGGATCTTCCCCGGGAAATACTTAACCCGGAACAGGGAGCAAGAGGGCTGGCTTCTTATACCACCAGGGAACCTTCGATGTTTTTACCACCGCAGCAAGACCATCAAGTGATGTATGCAACTCCTTCAAGCAACCCACATCCAACCGAATACCGGGTGGAGACTGATAATCCTCTTGATTTCAACAGGCAGCAGAACAATTTGGAAGGAGAATATCTCACACGCCCCAAAAAAAGAAAGCCAAAAATTACCAAAAATGAATTATTAGATTTGTTGGAAGAGTGCAATTGGAACAAGCTTGAGGTAAGTCGAAGGGTCGGGGTCAGCCATACGGCCATCTGGAAATACATGAAGAAATGGGATATTCCCCTGAAGCCGGGTTAGTTGAATTATTCAATTTTCGAAAGACTGTATTGACACACATCTTAGAGTTTGGTTCAGCCTTGCGTAGTAAGTTATTAATTACATTATATTTTTTCACTGTGTTATCAATTATCAGCTAACAGTTATCGGTTTGTGGAGCAATTACTCAAGATTGAAAGAGAACATGGAAAGCCATCTCTTTGATGCTTGGCATGGATTAGGGGGATCATTTTAAGAAGCTTCTAAATGTGGATCATTAAATGGTGGTTGATTTTTTGATAATCGTTTAATTTTCCGATACGAATATCTGCTATAAGATTGGTTGCCAGTCTTTCAAAAATTCGAGAAACATGGTCAATTTGGCAGATTTTAAATGGCGGCTGGGATAAAGCACATAAAACGCAACCTCCGGAAATAAAACCTCCGGCAGCACAGGTAGGAGTTTGTTTTTATCCAGGTATTCCTTTACAAACCCGGATGGCAAAATAGCAATTCCCAACCCCGATAGAGTGGATTCCAGGTATGTTTTCATATCATTTACTTTCAAGCGGTATTTGGGGGTGATATGGATAGCGTTTTTGCCAATTGTGGCCTTGATATGAACTTTGGATTCAAACTCTTCTTCCGAAGCAAATACAATCATCTCACTTTGTTCCAGCTCAGCAACGGATTTTGGTTCTCCATGCAAGCGGATGAATTCCGGCGATGCAAATAACGCATTTGTTGATCTCATTATCTGTCGACTTATACAACTGGAGTCTTCCTGAGGTCCTGATCCGGCGCGAATCGCCACATTAAATCGTTCTTTGACAAGGTCAACTTTTCGATTGGTTATGCATAGGTCTATTGTGGTTTTTTGATACTTCTCCAGAAATGGTTTTACCAGGGTGTTGACGATCATAGGTCCTGCATCGACAGGCACGCTCACTCGAAGAGTTCCCCGGGGTTCGGAATTGAGGGATTCAACATAATTGTCTGCTTCTTCAGCTTTGGAAAGTATATCGGTGCAAAACTGGTAATATCCTGCACCTGCTTCTGTCAGCGTAACAGAACGTGTAGTGCGGTTCAACAACCGGGAGCCAAGTCTGTTTTCGAGCTTGGTGATTTTAGAGCTGACGTTTGATTTCTCGATGCCCAGCTCTTTGCCTGCCCTGGTGAAACTTTTAAATTCAGCAACCTTGGCAAAAATAATCATCTGGTTTAAGTCCATCGATACTATGATTCCTCCGATATTTTGTTTATTTTCATTTACATACGAAAAAGAGCCGCTTCAATGTTTACCACTCGTGCACGTGATCGTGAACGTCCACGTGCACGTTTACGAATAAAAGAGCAGCTATGAAAGCTTGGTTCCGTCGTTTACATAGCTGACAGATAACCGATAGCCGATAACTGATAACCCATTGAAGTAAAACACTGCAAAGGTACCTCATTCGGCCCTTCCACAAAAAAATAACCCAGTACCAAGAAATTCTGTCATTGTTCTATATTTATAACAGTCTGTTCGATTTTTTCTATATTGTATACAAAACATCGACAATATATCATGGAATCAAGAAAAGTGAAAACTATAAACCGATACAAAGGAGAATGATGATGAATCAGATAACAGGTTGGAAAAAATATACAGTCTGGGTAATTTCAGTGCTGTTAACCCTGGCCTTTTTTATGGCAGGAGGCGCAAAGATAACAGGAGCGGAACAGATTGTACAAAACTTTGAAAAATGGGGATTTCCCTTCTTCTTTTTGTATGTTGTGGGAGGTTCCGAAATCCTGTTTGCCATTGGTTTGTGGGTGCCCAGACTTAATGGGCTTTCTGCACTCGGTCTTGTAGCATTAATGATAGGGGCAGTCGGAACGCATGTTGTCTTTGGCGAATTTAACCAATTGGCACCTGCAACAATATTAGGAATCCTTTCTGCAGTGGTTTTTTGGATCAGATACCCGGCAACCAGAGAACTTTACCTGCGAATCCGGGGATTGGCAGTTGAGAAAGGATAACAAAGGTTGCTTACATATATGACTCGAACACCTGTTTTATATCTACCCCATGGCGGCGGTCCCCTGCCGCTGCTTGGAGATCCCAGTCACGCGCCTCTATCTCTTTTCTTGGAAGGGATCGGTAAGCGTTTGGGGGATCCTGCTGCCATTTTAATTATCAGTGCTCATTGGGAGGAGAAGCACCCTACTTTGACAAGCGGCGGGCATCCGAGTCTTATTTACGACTATTATGGATTTCCTGAAGAATCGTACAGAATTAAATACCCTGCCCTGGGATCTCCTGAGCTGAGCACAAGAACAGCAGAGTTGCTCGTAAGTGCAGGATTTGAATGCAGGGAAAATCCGGAACGTGGTTTTGATCACGGTATGTTCGTTCCGTTAAAACTCATCTTTCCCAACGCTAATATTCCTTGTGTACAATTATCGTTGAACCGGCATTTGAATTCTCAATGGCATCTTCAAATGGGTAAGGCGCTATCATCGCTGCGAAAAGAAAATGTTTTGATTATCGGTTCAGGTCTTTCTTTCCACAACATGCAAGCATTTAACTCAGCATCGAATCCCAAACTAAGCGCTGAATTTGACCTCTGGCTGGCGGAGACCTGCACCGATCCTTCGTTAAGTATTTCCGAAAGAGAACAGCGACTTGTTGAGTGGGAAACTGCTCCCCAGGCAAGATTTTGTCATCCCAGGGAGGAGCATTTGCTTCCCCTTCATGTCTGTTATGGTGCGGCTCAAAGCGAAAGCCCAATTGCTCGGACGGTGTTTAATGACAGTTTGATGGGTCACCGCGTTTCCGGGTTTTTATGGGAATAGAACTGGAGTCACCGCGAACCGTTCCTTGTAAATGACTTAACTCCTTCATTAGAATATCCCGCTTTACCTGCATTTCCGACGGCAACATAAACACTATATATATGGTTGCTATCAAAACAATCCGGCATTACCCAAGACCAGCCTTTCAGGCGCAGCTGGCTTTTCCCGATTCACCTCCTGTAACAAACCGCCGGATTTAAATTCCGCCTTTCGATACAGTGCCATCTTCCTTGCATCCGAAGAGATCTATATGTATTTAAAAAATGCTTGTGAATTAGCTGGTAATAGCTGGTTTCGGTCGACCGGTTTTATCAATTAATAAACAATAAGTATTACAACCGGGAAGAAAGTAATTGCAGGTCTATGGGTTGGTTTGCTGTGTCGTTGAGGCGGGATTTGGTAATACGACGAATCCAAGGGAGGCAGGAATAAATGCATTGATATTTATCTATCGATTAATTTTTGATATCATGAATAGAAGCTGTTTACAAAATCAGCATTTGCCGGTGTTGCCCAAATTCAATCCAGCCTGGATTCGTCGTTTATTAAAAAAACCAAACTCAAACCAATGAAAAACAATATCCTGCGACCACTATATATTATCATATTACTCTTGCTATCTTTTGAAGATTGTTATGCCGACGATACAATTGTTCTTCAACTGAAATGGCGCCATCAGTTTCAGTTTGCAGGATACTATGCAGCTATTGAAAAGGGATTTTATCGTGAAGAGGGGCTGCAGGTCGAACTAAGAGAAAACAATCCGGGGCTTGATGTTATTGAAGAAGTAATGAGTGGCAATGCAGATTACGGAATAGGCGGATCAGAGCTTATAATCTATCGTGCGCTGGGCAAACCTATTATTGTGGTGGCCGCAATTTTTCAAAAATCTGCCGATGTTATTCTCACCAAAAGGTCATCCGGTATCAACACTCCCCAGGCGGCTGCCGCTGAATCCATCATGATTAGTCCCAAAGCAATTGATGGTGCCGCAATTCGAGCCATGTTCATGAAGGAGGGGATCAAGCACGACAGTCTGCAATACACGGATCACACCTGGACAGTGGATGATCTCATTTTGGATAAAACAAAAGTATTCACGGCTTATATTACTGATCAACCCTACCAGTTAATCAAGAAAAAGATCCCCTACTTCAAAATCAAACCTCAGGATTACGGGGTAGATTTTTACGGAGACTCTCTTTTTACCTCCAGTAATGAATTTGAGAAGAACCCTGAACGATTGGCAAAATTTTGCAAAGCCAGCTTGAAAGGGTGGAAATACGCATTGGATCACACTGATGAAGTAATTGATCTTATTATGGAAAAATACTCATCGGATCAAAGAAAGTTGGAGAGAGATCACTTAGAATTCGAAGCAAGGGAAACTAAGAAGCTGATTTATGCAGACATTGTCGCTGTTGGCCACATGAATCCCGGTCGTTGGCAACAAATCGGAAAAACATACCGGCAATTGGGATTTACGGATACCCAAGTCGATCTGGACAAGTTTTTGTATAATCCCAATCCGGCAGTCAGGCTTGCCGACTATTATTGGATTATTGCAACGTCGCTGGGAGCCGTCATGTTTTTGACGATGATTGCGTTGGTACTATTCAGACTGAATAAGCGCTTGCAACGCGAGATCGATGATCATCAAAAGACGTCCGGATTGCTTAATGAAATTTATAATAATGCCGATGCAGGATTTTTTGTTGTCGACGTCATTGATGAGCAGAACTTTGTTTATGCCGGTGCGAATCCACCTTGTTTAAAGATTTTTGGTGACATTTCCCTGGAAAAAATCATTGGGAAAACACCGGATGAACTTTCGGATTGTTTCCCTTTTGTTGCTATCGGATTAAGCAAGGAGATTTACACTCAATGCGTCAACGAAAGGGTCCCCATTATTAGAGAAAATCCAATAAAAATAGATGGTGAGCTGACCTGGTGGATGATCAGAATTTCACCTATTTTGGATAAAAACAACAAGGTATACAGGCTAATAGGGACTTTGTTGCCTATAACCGAGCTGAAAAAAGCCCAGGAGCAGGCGGCCCAAGCCGCTTTGGAATGGCAAACAACATTTGACTCGACCAATGATACCATTTGGATTTTGGACAAAGAGCAACGAATCGTGCGCTCCAATAAAACTGCGGAAGTCATGTTTGATTCGACGTTGCCGGATTTGATAGGACAACACTGCTGTGAAGTATTGTATGGAACAACTCAACCAATATCTGATTGTCCGATTCCTGATTTAAAAAACAGTCTTGAACGGCGTACTACGGAATTACAGATCTCAGATCAATGGTACCAGGTTACTGCTGATCCTGTTTTAAACAGTGAGGAGTCTTTCCAGGGAACCGTCCACATTATCAGTGATATTACGGAACGTAAAAACACGGAGGAATCTTTAAAGGATAGCGAGAAACGCTATCGCACCGTGGTGGAAAGCATCAAGGAAGGCATTATCCTGCAAAAAGCAACAGGTGAAATTCTAACCTGGAACAAAAGTGCGGAAGAGATTTTTGGAACCGGTGCCGATGAAGCTATCGGGCAATGCTTAACAGGAAAAGAGTGGCCAACCATTCACGAAGACGGGACACGATTTGAGGGCAAGGATCACCCTTCCATGATCACCTTAAAAACAGGCAAATCCGTTACGGGAACCATCATGGGTATCGTGCAACCCGATGGAGAAATCAAATGGATTGAAATCAATACTAACCCGTTGTTTGTTGATGATCCGGAAACACCCCCATCAGTCGTCATATCCTTCTCTGATATAACGGATCGCAGAAAAGCTGAAGAAGCGTTAAAGAAAAGAGAAAAGGATCTGCAGTTAATACTTGATTCAACAACGGACGGTATCTGGACCTGGGATATGAAATCCGGCGATATCTTTTTCAGCGATAAATATTACACCATGTTGGGATACACTCCAAGTGATTTCCCCGCATCGCATGAAAGTTGGAGCAATCTTTTGCATCCATCGGACAGGGAGTTAACAGTAGAATTAGTCAACAACAAACTGTTTGTTGAAAAAGAAGGATTTGATATTGAATTTCGTCTCAAGACCAAAGGGGGGGATTACCTTTGGATTCGAGCCCGGGCAAAAATTGCGGATTGGGATGAAGCAGGAGCTCCGTTATATGTTATCGGAAATCATGAAGATATCACCAAGCGCAAAGCTGCCGAAGCCCAGATCAAATCAAACCTGCATGAAAAAGAGATTCTGCTGCAGGAAATTCATCATCGGGTTAAAAACAATATGCAGGTTGTTGCCAGTCTGCTTAATCTGCAATCCCAGAAAGTGGATGATACAACCGTCAAAGAAGCGCTACGGGAAAGTCAAAACAGAATTTATGCGATGTCCACGGTTCACGAATTGCTACATGAATCTAAAGATCTTTCCCAAATCAGGCTAAAACCCTTTTTGACAAGAATTGTGAACTCATTGGTTCGGTCTTATGCTGTTAACCAGGGTAGGATTCAGCTAAAAATTGAGGTTGCAGATGTCTCCATTGGAATCTATCAAGCCTCACCCCTCTGCCTGACTATCAACGAACTCGTTTCAAATTCGATGAAGTACGCATTCCCCGAAAGTGTCGAAGGTGAGATCATTATCGGTCTCTCTCTAAAGGAGAACGATAAAATAAATATGACAATTGCGGATGATGGTGTTGGCCTTTCTGACGGGCTGGACTGGCGGAGTCCGGAAACCTTGGGGCTTCATCTGGTGCGAGTTCTTGTGGAAGACCAACTTGACGGTTCCATTGAACTGGATAGATCCAACGGCACGAAATTCTCCATTGAGTTTGATCTGGCCTAAGCATAAGGTTGTATACTCTTTCCCCACCCCGATTCCCCCGACCGATACCTAAAAACACCAAAAATCTAAGTATCCTCATGTAGGATGGGCCTGCGAAGCATGCCCATCAACCAACCTAAAATCCAGATAGAAAAACGCACCGCAGGTGCTCAAACCGAAAATCCTAAATCTAGGATCTAAAATCCAGATAGAGAAACGCACCGGAGGTGCTCAAACCGGAAATCTTAAATCTAAGATCTAAAATCTAAAATATCCCATAGGGTTATCCAGGCAGTTATTTTTCTTGACAAAAAAATACCGCTTCTTGAAATCGCTCGTGAAAATTTTGAAGGAAAAAATTGAGAAGATTTTTATCGATGTAGAATGATGAAATGATTAGCAAATTAAAAATTGGCTGTTCAGTCTTAAGATATATCAATGACAAGCGAAACTAAATTATTATCGCCTGTAAGGTTTGCCCCAAATAAATATATTTAAATAGAGTTGAAAAATTACAATGCCCATAAGTTTAATAAATAAAAAGCTAACTATCTGAATTAAAATAGTATAAAAAAATTTATACTGTATTTCATTGACAATCAAAAATTTACAAAACATATTGATTTACCAAAAAATGATAGCGCAGTTTTTACAAACAAAAACCATAAAAATTGTAAAAAACACCAGGTTTTTTAGGACTTCACAAGCTGCTGATCATACAAACGAACTAATCGGATTGGAAAATGAAGTTGATCACCAAGGAGTTTATCCCATGATGCACATTCATAGAATTATCACATTAACACTGATTCTGCTGACAATGAGCTATTTCGCAAGCTGCAAAGGAGGCGGTGGTGGCGGAAGCAGCAGCACAGCCGATACATCACCAGCTGCCCCACCTGCTGATCCGGCGCCGGTTGTCGCAAATAATATCGAATTTAAAACCTTTGATGTCACAAAATCAGTTGCAGCAGGTAAAGAAGTGACCTTAAACCTTGAAATCGCAACGGATGACAACTCCGTGGTCTTCTACCAGATCAGTGATCATGAGGAGGTCAAGTTTAAACCCAACGCAGGAATTATTGTACCAAACAATAAAAGAGGTACCTTAATCACAACCCTGAAAACCGATGAGCCAGGCACCTACGATTTCAATGTTACCTTAACCAACACACAAAACCAAAAATCAATTAAATCCTTTACCACGACGATCACGCCTTGAAGGGCATTTAAGATTTATGATTTTAGATTTCAGATTTTCAAGCTGAGAAAGCGAAGCTTTCACCTAACAGCAAACATAAAATGCGCTAAAACCTAACAACTAACGACTAAAACCTGATTGAAAAATGAAAAAGCTACTCGCCATTACAATCCTAATCGCCCTGCTAACCGCTTGCGACGATCAATCTGTAAAACAAAGACAATTCACCATCGATGAAGCCAGTATTATCGCCACCGTTGAAGGCGAACCCATCACGTTAGAACAGGTGCAGAATGAGATGCGCTACCGGGGTGGTCATATTCCCGGCAGGTTTGCTTCTCTGGAATCCAGGGAAGATTTGCTGGATGAAATCATCCATTTCGAGGTGTTGGCGCAGAAGGCCAAGGCAGCCGGATATGAGAACGATCCCGAGATCAAGGCTGCATTAAAGAAAATGATGGTAAGGAAATTCCGACAGGATTACCTGGAAAAGCTGCTGCACAAACAGAGAATTACTGATCACGAAGTGCAGAATTATTATCAAGACAATATAGCGGACTTTACCAATCCTGACATGTTCAGACCGGCAGTAGTAAGCAAACGATTTGGTGGGAATGAAACATCTCAAACTAAGGCGAAAAAAAGACAACTGCTTGAGCAGGCACGAAGCGAAGCCTTGGCTCAGAAGCAAAAGTACAAAGACTTCGGACCACTGGCAAAGAAATACTCAGACGATCCAAGAACAAGGTACAGAGGGGGTTCGATGAATTGGATCTCTTTGGGTGCAAAAACATTTCAGTTAGACAATGAGGTATTGAAAGTCCTTTTTGATATGAAATCAGTAGGAGAAATAAGTCCGGTGATAGAAACCAAAAAAGGATTATTCCTAGTCAAATTGATGAACAGACAAGGTGCCAAAGCCCGCGATTATAATTCAGTAAAAGATCAGATCAAAAGATCCTTAATTGCAAAAAAGCAAAAGGCCTGGTTAGAGGAATTTTATAGTGACACCAGATCTGACATGAATATTGTTGTCAATACTGAGAAGCTGGAAGCACTCCCTATACCCGGTAAAATTGCTAAAAGTGACTCTGCACCTCCTGGTTTTCCATTAAATTGATTAGACATAAGGCACGTGGCATAAGTCATAATTTATTGGTTGTAGGGTGGATCAAGCGAAGCGGATCCACCGACTATTGATTTAAAAAGTAAATTCAAAATAATGAGCTGAGACAAAAATTAAGTAATAGATTTTAGGAATTTGAGAGGCGTTTTAAGAGTTATACGACAAAAGCCATTAACGACTAAGAACTAACAACAAACGACTAAAAAAGTGGGAACACCAATGTTCAATAATCACAACACAATCAATTTTAATCTAAATCGACTCAATAAAAATTTGTGCCATAGTGCCTTAGTACCTGTGTGCCTTAAAAAGGTGCCTTCTTTCCTATGCCTTAAATTTCTATTCCTTATTACCTTATTAACGATCAGCTCTAATCCGGCGCAAGCTAAAACACAAACCTTAAATCTAAAAACAGGCTGGAATCTTGTTTCGCTATCGGTTAACCCGGTAAATCCGGCGGTTGATTCAGTGTTTGATCCCTTAATTACCAGCGGAGAGTTTGTTTCCGTGTGGACATTTAACGCTGTGAGTGAAAAATGGTCGACCTATCCTGCAGCCATTCCTGGTGTAGATGTAATCACCAATATCGAAGTAGGCAAAGGATATTGGGTAGAAGTTCATACTTCCTCCAATCTGGATATAGCAGGTGATGATTCGCTTCCCTCCGGTGAGCTGGATTTGACCTCGGGATGGAATCTTGTCGGTTTCCCATTGGATGAACCAAAAGAATACAGCTTCTTTTTGGCTAATGTTCCGTTAACCCAAATTTGGACATATGACTCCAATGCCGGAGAATTCAAAGGGGTTGAATTTGCTGCAGGAACCAGTACAACAACTCGAGAAGACTTTTCCATGATAGAGCCGGGAAAAGCTTATTGGATCTATAGCGGCGAAGCTTACACTTTGGGGCCTGTTTTAGGAACCTCCATGGAAGGTGACAAAGATGTCTCACCATTTAGGGATCATACTCCTCCTGGTGCACAGGTTCCCTGGACGCCTTTCAGCCAGGGTGACGAAGATATCGGGGGAGATGGTTTTTTTGATACGCCGACTACCCAGCGGGCAATGACGTTTCGTGATGTTGCTGAAACAGGCTGGATCTATATCAATAATCTCGGCAGTGGTGTATTGAATTACAATGCCGAAATTTTAAATCCGGAATCAAGTCCCTGGGTCAGAATTCTTGAATATGATGAGTTAGATGAAACTTATAAACAGGTAGTTACCACCTCCGGATCGGTTTCCACCACCTCAACACGCTTGCGAATGGCTGTGGACAGAACCCAAATGACCCCGGGACATTATACAGCCACATTGAGTATTACCAGCAATTCCAGAAACGAGACCGAACCCCGCCTGATAACCCTTCATATGGATGTTGCAAGCATCGAAGGTGATTACAAACTCATCGCCCAAATCGATACTGTCAACGGCAAAAAGGCAGATATGCCAAATCCTAGATATTTCCTGAGTTTATACAAGGATACGGATGATCCGACTGATGACAGCATAAAAGGAATTATTGATGAAAATCGAAGTCTGCTGATGCCGAATCGGTTCTATATGGCAGGTCAATATTACGAAACCCAGACCAACAATTTCATCGTTTCCGGCAGCTTGATGTTGCCTCCCAAGGACACCCAGGCAGGAGGCCAGGGGTTGAACCCTTATAAAGTGGATTTAAGAAGGGACATTATTCTGATTGGAGATCGAAAGGGAGCCGATGATCACGGGATGGGTCCGCTTGATTTGAAGGGGGAGTACAGGGAAACTATTATCAATGTACTGGAGGAACCGATCTATATATCAGGAACCTTCGTTGCCTATCGAATCAATAAAAAAGCAACGACCATGGATATCAACAGGAAAATTGCCTTTGGTAGTGCCATTCCAGATGGTACAGCGTATGTTGAGAAAACTTTCAATGTACCTCCGGAAGAAAATGTTCTTATTACTGAAGTGGATATCAGCCCGACCATCGTTCATAACCGTCCGGAAGACCTGCTTATGACCTTAACCTCACCGGATAATAAAACTGTGATCTTGAGAGATCATTCTCCTGGTGATGTGGGGAAAGTTGTTTACGACGAAGATACGGAGCCCTTGGAATCCCTGGATCTCTTTATTGGCGGAGATTCAAGCGGTGACTGGATTTTACGTATTGAAGATACAAATCCCGGTGTAGCCGGTGAACTGGTGGCATGCAGTCTTGATATCAAAGGAACCAAGGTCTATAAAGTGACGGGTAGGATCCTAAATGTACCGGAAGGAACGATTGTTACCCTTTCTGGATGCGGTATTACAAAAACGGCTGAAGTAGACGCAGATGGAAATTTTACCTTCACGGGATTAATCGATTGTAACTATGAAATCATCCTGCTCGATCAAGGATACAATCCTATCTACCTCAGGCTGACTGTCGATGGGGAAGATCTGGTCTTAAGCCCGATCATTCCGGAAAAGATCCAGTCTCCAAATCCGGATTTTATGATTGGACCACAATTGAGCGGAGAGGCTCCGCTAGAAATAACATTAACTGATATAACTACCTTGGCAGCAGGCAACAGCTATTCTTATGACTGGACCGTAATCAAAACTTCTGCTGAACCAACTGCTGACACCCTGCTGGTCGACCAGGGATTTAAGGCATCACACACAATAAACACTGCTGGAACCTACCAGGTGGAAATGAAGATTTATCAGTTGCCTGATAGGTCCACTCCCATCCATACCGTGCTTAAATCAACCAAGATTGTTGTTTACAATCCTCCTCTCCCCGGGGCAGATCGCCTGATGTTTATTTCAACTGCCGGCGGAGGAGGATTACCTGCAGCTAAGAAAGAAGTCATTTTCGATTCCTCCACGTTTGATGTAGATCGCTATCCTTTAGTCAGCACCAGTCCGGTTGATGAGGCCGACACAGACGTTTTCGGAGGGTTGCTTGACGTGATCACACTCACAAACAATCTGAAATTAAGCAGTTCAGGGCCTGAGGCAGTGCCAGTCCGGGATGGAAGCATAGACTCAGCGCACAGCCAGGCTGTTAACAACAAACGTATATTTATTCACATCGGAATGGGTCAACCGTTCATTGGTACAGCTACATCGGGCGGATTAAAAATGTCCGTTGGAGGAAAACCATAACGTCTGTTTATTTTTACCAATACCATCATTCAATGATCCTTAAGAGGTCAACAATGCGAAAGGCACTGTTTGTAGGTTTTTTATTACTCACCATATTCTCATTTTGTTTTGGAACCTCCCTGGGAAATCTAAAAAGACGAACTGTCCCGGCTTTGGATCCAACCTGGGCTAAACTGGACGGGGGAAGGAAATACCGTGATAACTGGCGGGGATTTGAACAACCCCATTCCAGATTGATCAGTCGTTATACTTCCGATATCCCTGAGGACATCTATACTCAAACACCACAGGACCTATTTTTGGAGGCTGCTAATGAATTCCGAACTGTTTTAGAGACGTCAGTCGATCCTGACGAATTGGAACAAGCAGAATGGGGACTACAGGAAGCGCTCAATGAATTTATGACTGGGCAATTGCTGATAGGTAATGATGTTCTGGTTCAAGGATTGAGAGTAAGATTTCCAGTTGAGGGAGATATGGACGATCCTGATCAATTAACCCTGTTAAGCTTAAGCGAACAAAAATTTCAGGCAGGAATAGATCAGACTATTGAAGATTTACGTAATAATCCTCCCTCTATTCGTCAAAAAGGGACCATTAATTCTAGATTTCCCATATTTGTCCAAAACTCTGCATCAGCAGATAGCTCCGGCGATGTGGTAGAAAATGAGCTTTATCAGTTCATTAATCTGGTAGAAAGAAAAGCAATGGCAAGTAACTCAAAAGCGAAACGTATGTTTTTCTTTGGAAATGTGGATGATGTGGATAATTTTCCCTATAACAATTTTCCCGGTAAAGAGGATCTAGATTTCAACAGAGACAGGATATTGAACCAAGGTGAAAGAGTGGATGCGGCCAAACAGCTTAAACGATCTGCTCACACTACTTATATACAAACAGCACTTTTAACTGCCATACAATCTCCTGAAGATTTTGAGAGCAATAATGGTTATCAGCTAAAACAACATGTCAAGGATGCCCAGATTATATTTGAAGATATCCAAAGCGGCTCAAACCCATTAAACCTCCTCGGAGATTTTATCCCCTTCCAGAACATAGAAAATTTTATCAACATTGCCAATACCAGGGTTGCAGATGCCATCAGCACCGAGACAGCCGCTAAAAACGCTGCAAGAACCTATGACCAGGATCAAACCAGTCTAACCCAAACTCTGCAATCTCAACAGGAATTGTACTTGGACAGGATACAACAATTAACTGGTGTTGATCTAGATGGTATCGATTTGATGGATCCCGTGGATCGAAACACCTTTTATTCCAATGCTTTAACTAAGTTAAGCGAGGGTAAGGGTGAAATGGGTATCCAGAAGTTGATGATTGAAGAGGCGATGCTATCTGCTGAGAGAGTTGAAGAGATGGTCAAACAGATTCCACAAAAAATTCATGAGGAGAACGAAAGAAACAAATCGATCGCAAAGCTGATTACAAATCATGGGGAAGAAATGTCAGCACTCAGCGTATCTGAGTCTATTGCCAGCAGTGTAAGCGTTTCTTTTAGCCCGTCTGACATTTATTTAAGTAATGTAATTTCAGGTACTGGTTGTCGTGGAAATCTTACATGCAGCCCCACGTATGCTCAAGCCGTAGGTAGATTTGGTAGTAACTCGGCAAATATTTCTTACAATCCAAAAGCCCAAGAGTTATCTCTACTAAGGGCTGAAAAAGACCTTCTTAATGCATTACAGCAAGTTGAGATTGGTAATGTGAACAGTGATGCTACTATCCGTCAGTTAATGTACGAACAGGCACTCAATGTGATTGCATTCAAAGCTGCAAAAAAGTCGGTTGAAAGAGAAGAGGCCAGGTTAGAAGAAATGCAAGCCTTGTTGGAACGAACCATTCGTAATTATATTTCAGCTCGTACTGATATGTCGGAATACTACTTCATGAATCCAGCTTATCGCCTGGAAAAAGACCAGTTGGCAGAAGCAGCAGAAACAAGTTTTGAAACCGCAATGACAAATGTCTATTACGTAGCAAAAACCTTGGAATACCTCTGGTCTGAAAAATTTAACAATCCTATCCCGTCACTTCATGGAGGTTTACCAATCTCTTTACCATCTTCTTATGATCCTTACATCAGGGCAGAATCAGTATTCTCAGCCAAGTTTGCACATCAAATTTCACCTAATCTAAAAGACTATATGAGTGCTTTACAGGAATGGGACAAACAAATGAGGCAAAACCGTTTCCCAAATAGTCAAACAGGTTATGTGTATTTGTCTATGCGCAAGGATATATTGGGATTCGATAATACGGATGAAAATTACAACAAACTCCTCTTCAAAAACTTCATCGCTGAACATCGAGTCAAAGGATTAAATCCAGTTAATGATGATCTATTATTCGAATTTGGTCTGCAAATTGGCGATGAACAGCTTTTTGCTTCCTATCCTAACCTCAAAATTAAAGACATCAGCATCAATTTGGTCAGCGATGTTAATCGTTCTATCAGGGGGGGGCAAAGTGCCGGTGCTGCCAAAATTGACTTGGTCATGATGGATGAGGTCAATATTAGAACTTTTTTTGCGGATTACCCAACTGACGATGATGTTTTAACACTGACTCTTGAATCCAGTAGAAATCTTGATAAATCGCCTTTCATAGCCAATGTTGAAGCAAAAATCGATAATTATTCTCAGCCTGAAGCTACAGTCAATACCCAGTTATCGGATCACAGCCCTGCCTGCAATCGTTGGGTGTTACGCATGAAGATGAATCAACCTGGCAATAGAGAACTGCTTCTCGAACACCTGGAAGACATTGAAATTGTCATGCAATATCAATATGGTAAACCAAGGGATGTGGGATTTTAGATTTATAAGAGGCAAAGTTCCAAAGGCACATAGGCACAGAGTTAAAATAGGGGCAAAAATCCAAAGTCACATAGGCACCAAGGGATATGAATCAGATTAAAACATTCAGGGATTTGATTGTTTGGCAGAAGTCGATGGATTTAGTGACTGAGATACATTTGATTACGAAACAGTTGCCAAAAGAAGAACAATATGGATTGATCTCTCAGATCAGAAGATGTGCTGTGTCAATCCCTAGCAATATAGCCGAAGGATATGGAAGAAAATCGACTAACGATTATAAAAGGTTCCTGCAAATAGCAATAGGATCTTTATTCGAGTTACAAACCCAAATAGAAATCACAAAAAAATTGAAATATCTGAATGATCAAACTTATTCAATTCTAGATGACAAAACCCGAGAAATCGAACGAATGCTAAGCAGCCTAATCAGAAAAATAAAATGAAACTTTGTGCCACTGCTCATTTGAATCTTTGTGTCTCTGGTACTCAGTGCCTAATCTTTTGAAACTTCGTGCCTAAGTGCCTTTGAACCTTAGTGCCTGTTAAAAAACTCTGTGCCTAAGTGCCTATGGACCTTAGTGCCTATTAGCAATATTAAGCAAAGAAATGAAAAAACTAATACTATTAATCTTACTAATTGCAATAGCGACAACCGCAACAGCCCAAGACTCGCGCCTGATCCCCTTCAAAGCAAGAGTCACGCTTCCGGGTTCTAATCCTGTTGCTGATGGAACCTATGATTTAACTTTCAAGGTCTATAGTGTGGAAGTAGGTGCCTACGACTCTGCAATCTGGAGTGAAACCCATACCAAAGTGGAAATCATTAAGGGCCAGGTGGATATATTGCTGGGTCAGGTCACTCCTTTAAACTTTGACTTTAAATCCGAAAGGTTTATTGGTATCTCCATCGGCATGGGGCCAGAAATGTTTCCAAGGCATCAGTTGATTCCAGTATTTCATGCAGTGTCCTCTGAATTTGCCTACCAGGTAGATACGTCTGAAACAGCAGACCATGCAGAGTTGGTAACTACCGCTGACACCGCTGAACATGCCCTAAACGTGGATTTTGCAGATATTGCAATTTGGGTAACGGATGTGACCAGCAGTGCGATTTCAGAAGACGCTTTAATGCTTAACAATGATACTTCGTCTGACTATGCGAAAGCTTCAGATCTGGCTGCGTTACAAGCTGTCGTCGCCCAACTGGAACAAGAAGACCATACGCCACCTCCAGGCGTAGTCATTGCGGTAGCAGGCGAAAGAGTTCCCGAAGGATATGTCAAATGTGATGGTACCTTTTATCCAAAGGTCGGTCAGTACGAAGAACTATACTCTGTTATAGGGGATCGCTATGGTGCCTCAGCAGATGATTTCAGAGTTCCGGATTATAGAGGTTATTTTCTCCGTGGCTGGTTACATGACAGCACAAACGATTCGATTGCTCCCGACGAAGCTAATAGGACTTATAGTGGAAGAACGACTTTAAACCTGGAAACAGGGCTCACAGGAAACAGAGTTGGTACCCGGCAAGGCCATGCTTCAAGCCAGATACATACCTTTACGACGGGTATTCAAAGTCAGAATCATAATCATAATCAAGAATCACATGGCACAGCAAAAGACCATTACTGTGCTAGCTGCGCAACACCTGGAGGTGGAGGTGGCAATACTGATGAAAATTCTTCAGATCACACCCATTCCGGCATAACAAACCATAGTGGTGTAGATAACGAAACAAGACCAAATAATATCACCGTAATGTATGTCATTCGCTATTAACTTAAAATTGGCTCAAGTTCCTGCGGTTCGAAAGGAAACAGTGAGCATTTTTAACAATCTCTAAGAATTAAATAAAATGAAGAAAATACTTCGCTTGTCATTGCCAATTTTATCAACCTTGTTGCTTTTGGGTTCATTATACGCGCAGGAACCGGTGCGGTTGGTTCCGTTTCAGGCTAATTTGACTGATAAAGATAACAAGCCTGTTCCAAATGCTGTTTATAATATTCGATTTCAACTATATAATGCCCCGACCGGTGGTATCGCCATGTGGAGTGAATATCACACTAATGTAAATGTTGTTCACGGCCAAATAAGTATACTTCTTGGCTATAGTACTCCTTTTCCTGCAGATATTAACTTTACTGCAAATCGTTATCTTGGTGTCAAAATCGATAACAATGTGGAAATGATTCCAAGGTTTCAGCTAATCCCTTCATTTCATGCAGTATCCACTCTGTATTCTAAAACTGCCGAAAACACCAACAGTGCAGAATTGGCAACAAAGGCTACTTTGGCAATGTCAGCTGGATTGTCGATTACGGCCGATCACACCAAAATTGCAGGGAGTGCGTCAAATGCATCCAATGCTAAACACTCAATGAATACAAATAAATTGGCAGATCAATTACCCGAGTTTTATGTTAAAGCCAATGAATTGAGTGCATTAAATGATCGAATCAATGCACTTGAAGGCCGATATGTTCCAGCAGGCACAGTATTGGCCCACTCTTCAGAAACAGTTCCTTTAGGATTCTTTGAGTGCAATGGACAGGAATTATCTAAGAATACTTATGAAGATTTGTATTTTGCTATTGGAGGCAGATATGGAGAAACAGCCAGTAATTTCAGATTGCCGGATTATAGGGGACAATTTCTCAGAGGGTGGAATGATGGTAAAGACGATGGAACAGCTCCTGATGAAGATTTAAGGACAGATAGTGCAGTAGGAGCCATAGGTGGTTTGACCGGAGATCATGTTGGAACCAGACAAACCGATGGGTTAGCACCTCATCAACATTCGTTTGTAACTGGGAAACAGAGTCAAGACCACCGACATCCAGAAACAGGTATGTATTCAACACTTCAAATGCAATATGCTAATATCCATCCTACAATTTTGAATGTTTGGATGAACTCGGTTTCGACCACTACCGGTGGTGTTAATCAAAATCATACCCATGATGCCACAACAGATATGCTTGATTCGCTAGAAACAAGACCTGTGAATAAAACGGTAATGTATATTATAAAACACTGATCAAAGAGCTTCCTCGGCAAAAATTAAATTGCATGATTTGTGTTTTAATAAGCAAATCAAGAGTTCTTTAGTTGCAAACTTAATCAAGAAGACTTTGTTAGCAAAATAAAAATTTTTTTTTAAATAGGTTTTTATGAAAAAAATTCAATATATTCTTTTAGTGTTATTTATTGTAGTGATGTCAAGTTTCTCAAATGTGCATGGTATAGAAATTCTAATCCCATTCCAGGCAACATTGACGGATTCAAGTAACAATCCGTTAGTCAGTGATTTGTATAATATCCAATTTGCAATTTATGAATCACCGACTACCGTAAATTCAAAATGGAGCGAAAATCATGATAATGTTAGCGTCATAAACGGACAGGTTAATGTGTTGCTGGGTCATATTACTTCTTTTCCGGAAAACTTTGATTTTATGAGGAATAGTTACCTGGGAATATCTGTTAATGGTCAAAACGAAATTGCTCCCAGACATCGATTAACTCCTGCTTTTCATTCGTATAGTGCTAGCAAAGCAGCAATTGCAGGTCATGCGCTGAAAGCTTTAACAGCAAATAATGCAACAATTGCAGCCACCACAAATTATTCTCCAACAGCTTCGAGTGCTCAAAATGCAGATCTGGCAAATTCAGCAAGTCATGTTGATTATGCAACAAATGCATCTCAATTGAATGGTTTGCCAGCATCCGAATATGCTTCACATCTTGCACTTGAAGCACTTTTTGAGCGAGTAACAAGCATCAAAAAGCTATTTGTACCCATAGGCTCAGTTTCAATATTTGCCGCTGAAACACCCCCAAGTGGATATCTGGAATGCAACGGTCAGGAATTATCAAAAGCATCCTATCCCGATTTATTCTCCGTGATTGGTGGTATCTACGGAGAAACAGAAAACTCTTTTTTTCTTCCGGATTATCGGGGATATTTCCAAAGAGGTTGGAATCATAGCAATACTGATGATCCTTCAATTGCTCCGGACGCTGAGAATCGCCTTATTAGCTCGGGAATTGGGAGTAATGGTAAGGTAGGTGATCATGTTGGGACAATACAACCAGGTAGCGTTCTACCTCATACTCACACCTTAACAACAGGAATTGAAAGCAATGATCATACACACTCAGATGGGTCTGGTAGTGGCCAAACACCCTGGTCAAATTATGGTAGTCTTCTTGGCCATTCAGGTCCTGTGACTTCAACAACAGGGTGGAATGATTCCGATCATACTCATGATGGAACCGCGGATGTTGAAGGCCCTGAAACTCGACCGATCAATGTTACAGTGATGTTTATCATCAAGTATTAATTCTAATATGAGACAAAGCTATAATGGCACCAAGGCACAAAGTAAATAGATGAAAAATTATTATTTAGCAATTTAATATGCAGATGACGAAACTGAAATACTATATAAGTGGGAAACAAAGATGCCTGAAATGCATCCTGTTACCCCTCTTCTGCGTTTTAAAAAACCTAAGGACTAAACCTCAACGACTAAAACCTGCCTTATTCTATGCCTTTGTGCCTCTGATCCTATGTACCTCAGTGTGTACTGTTAAGGCAGCAGACAACAAATCCGGAGTAAGCCCCCAAACCATCTCCCTCCCCAGCGGCCCAGGCTCTATCGAAGGCATGGGAGAATCCTTCGAACCGCAAATGAACACGGGTACGGCTGCCTATCCGGTAAAACTAACCGTCGCTCCGGGTAGGAATGGTCACCAACCTTCGGTAACTCTTAGTTACAACAGCGGAGGTGGCAACAGCCCATACGGGTTGGGGTGGAATCTCTCTACTACGGCCATACAGCGACAGACAGATAAAGGGCAGCCCAAGTATAATGAAACCGACACTTTTGTTTATTCCAATGGAGAGGAACTGGTTCCACTGGCAGATGGCACATATGCCTTGAGAAATGCCGGGTCGTTTTTCAGATTTCGCAGGACGGGTGATAGTTGGGAAGCCTGGGATAAAAGCGGAATGCGTTATCGCTTTGGAATGTATCCGGATGATGTGTCGGTTCGTCGATCCCGACTTGGAAAAGGTGACCTGGGATTTCATAACACCTTCAAGTGGCTATTGGATGAATTGGTCGATACTAATGGCAATGTCATCAAGTATTATTACATCGGCTATGATGATTCACCGGGACAACTCTACCTGTCCGAAATCCGCTACAATTTTTCCGGCAATCTCTACAACGCGGTTGTTTTCAGGTACGAAACCAGATCCGATGGGTTTGCAGATTACCGCTCCGGTCTAAAAATAAAAACCGGGCGCAGGGTTTCCAGCATCGAAATTCTCTCCATGGGGCAATTAGTGCGGGAGTATCGTTTAAAATATGACTATGAAGCTGGTGATCTGCTTCATTCCCATTCTGTCCAACCCATTCCTGTTAAGATCTCAACCCTGAAGAAGATCATCCAGTATGATCGCAAAAGCGTGAATTACCTGCCACCTCTGCGATTTGAATACACAGGACTGTACACCCAGGATGTGGATTATCCGCCAACAGGTAATTTCCCCGGACTGGAAGATATCGATCTTAACGGAAACGGCATTCAGGATAGTTCAGGTATCCAAAAAATGCACAATGTGCCTTCCAACGTGACCTTTCAGGATGGCAATTCGGAGTTTATTGATCTGAATGGCGATGCACTGCCCGATATTCTGCATACCCTGCCAGGGCAACATCTCTATTATCAAAACCTGGGGAACGGTCATTTTGCTGCCGGTAAAACCATGCGGAATGCTCCGTTTGTCCAGTTAAGTTCCGATACCAGTGTCTTGGCAGATCTTGATGGAGACAGTCGCACAGATCTGGTTACGGCCAACAGTCCTTCCAAATGGGTTTTTTATCGAAACCTGGGAAATGGAAATTGGGCACCGGGGCTGGTCGATAACACACCACCACAATTCCTTTTTAATGCAGGGGATACCCGTTTGATGGACATCGATTTCGATAAGAAGATTGATGTGGTGCGCTCCAATGACAATGGAACCTGGAGTTATTGTCTCAGTGAAAAAGGTGAAGATACCGATCATCTTCCCTACGGCAATTTTCCTGGTACAGAAGATCTGGATTTAAATGGAGATGGCGTACTGGATGCAGGAGCGTGGGAATGTGTTGGAAGTGTGTCGGTGGATTTATGGGGCGGAATAAACTTCCAGAATCCAGCCGTGAAACTGGCTGATATGAATGGCGACCGCCTTCAGGATATGGTTTGGATCAGGCAAAACCAGGATCAAGTGCGTATCGGTTATTGGCCTGGTAAAGGATTGGCTCAGTTTTCAGACTACCAGGCGATCAGTCCTGATTTGGTTGTGGGACCTGTGGATGCAAAGGATCTTAAATTACTGGATGTGAATGGAGACGGACTGGCTGATCTTATTCATGTCAGGCCGGGTCAAGTGACCGTCTGGTTTAACCTGGCTGATTCCAACTGGAGCGATGCCCAACGCTATGAACAGATGGTGTTTTACAATCCTGCCACAACCAGTCTGCGCTATGCAGATATGAATGGTAATGGCACCACAGATTTGGTCTGGATTCAAGCTGTTCCCGCCACACCTAATGAGCGTATCCAATACTTCGATTTCAGCGGTAAAACCAAAGCAAACCAGCTGAAAATCGTGGATAATGGTTTGGGGCGCCGCATTAATATCCAATATAAATCCACAACAGACTACATGGTGGAAGCCAGGGAAGCGGGGAATCCCTGGAATGATTTTTCTCCTCTAGCCATGCAGCTGGTCTCCAAGGTAACCGTTCAATCCGGATTGGATTTGGATTCTGTTGCAGGTTCAGACCAAAACACCATTGAATACAATTACAGGGACCCATACTACGATCCTTATCAGAAGGAATTTCGTGGTTTCTCCTTTGTGAAAAAGATAGAAAGAGGTGATTCAACAGCACCAACCCTGGTAACACGTAATTTTTATCATACCGGGGCACCAGATGATGTGGATAATGATGGTGATGGGGCTCTGGATGAAAGGGGTTTTGAAAACGAAACAGAAGAACAGGCCCTGAAAGGTCAAATCCTCAAACAGGAAATCACAACAGCCCTGGGAGGAGCAGATCATGCCAATTACGATGGAATGGCGGCACCTGATGTTACTGTTATCCAACGAATTGCAAATAGCTGGTCAATTAACAGGATTCACAACATTGAAGGCGGCTCCCAGCAAATGCCGACCATGCGTGATGAAGAAGTCTCTTTTAGCCTGATCACCCAGACCGACTCTTTTCTCATTGAGCAAACCAAAGGCACTCCCAAGCAACTGCGAAAGACCTTTCGTTACGACAATTGGGGGAATCTGCTGGAGGAGAAAAACTATGGTGAGCTGAACCTGCCAGGAGATGAGGTCTTTGCTACGAACGAGTATGCGGAGAACGTGCAGTTGGGGATTCGGGATAAGGTGAAGTACACCTTGCAGACCGATGGGTATGGTGTTAAGGCCGCAGAAAGCTTTTTCTATTATGATGGTGCTGATTATGTGGGCATGCCCTTAGGAATGGTGAATCGGGGTAATGTGACCCGCAAGCAGGTTTGGAAATCGGGATCAGAGTACATTGATGTCGAGCGCAAGGCTTTTGACAGCTATGGAAATGTTACCGGCATCATGGATGGTAAGGGTAATCTCAGAACCATTGGTTACGATACCTTGCTCAACACCTTTCCCGTCAAGGAAACCATTCACCTGGGAGATGGAAAAGAACCCCTGGAAGTGAGTGTTCAATACGACTATGGTATCGGCAAGATTATCCAAAGCACCGATTACAACGGTCATGATACATTCTACAACTATGACTCCTTTGGCAGGGCAGTCAACATCATCCAGCCCGGTGATAGCTGGACCTATCCTACCCAATCCTTCAGTTACCACATAGTCGATCCACATCGAGCATTGGCATATGTTTATGATGCCGAGGGGACCCTGGATTTGCAATATACAACGGGTAAAGTCAGCAGTGTGCAAACCCGTACCAGAGAGAAATCGGGACTTTCCGGCACCCTGGACAGTTGGAAGTTCACCGATGGATTAGGACGGGAACTGGGGGAAATGGAAGAGGATGATAGTGGATTTGTCATCAAAAACACCACTCGTTTTAATGCCAGGGGGTCGGTGCAATACGTTTTTCAACCCTACAGGGTTTCGACAGCAGCTTTTCAGGCACCCACCATGCTGCAGACATACTCTGAAAAGAAATACGATGCCAGCGGTCGGGAGCTTCTGACCATTTTCCCCCCGGATAAGGATGGTGTACGCCACCAGGTGGAGACCAAATATCATCCCCTGCATAAAAGCGTGATCGACGAGAACGGTCACCCCAAGGATACTTTTAGCGACGGACTGGAACGCATCCTTTCGGTGAATGAGCATAACCTGGGCGAGACCTATATCACCCGGTACCAATACGATCCGTTGGGGAACCTGCTGCAGATCACCGATGCCCAAAACAATGTCAAAACCCTGGAATATGACGGGTTGGGGCGCAAGACCTACATGAATGATCCGGATAATGGGGAGACGTATTACACATACGATGATGCAGGCAACCTGGTTCACAAAAAGGATAACAAGGGACAGGAGATCGCCTACGGCTATGATGGTGCCAACCGGATTCTGAGTGAAGATTTTCTTGAAGTTTTAGACAGTAGAAAGGAAGTGATCTACCACTACGACCAACCGGGCAGTGATTATGGCACTGCAGAAAACCTCAAGGGACAACTGGCCTGGATTGAAGATCCTTCCGGGGCGGTGTTCTTCTCTTACGATGCCCGGAGTAATCCCATCTGGCAGGTGAAACGGATTGTGGACGGCAACAAGGTGGATGATTACCAGACCTACTGGAACTATGATGCCATGGCCAGGGTGACCTCCGTGATCTGGCCCGATGGGGAATCGGTCCGTTATCAGTATAACAACCGGGGATTGCTTTCCGGCATTCCGGGCATTGTGGATGCCGTGACCTATCATGAGACCGGCCAGCTACTCAGCATCGATTACCATAACGGGGTCAAGACCGATTATGATTATGATCCCCGCAACCGTCTGATCGAGCTGAAAAGTCGGACGCAGGGTCAGTTGGAATATTTTCAGAACCTGGGGTATCAGTTTGATGGTAAAGGTAATATTAAGCAGATCGCAGACCATAGGACCATCGATGTAACAGCGCCCAATCATGCCGGACAGAGCTTTGGTTATGACCACCTGGATCGCCTGACCTCAGCCAACGGTGTCTATGGCAACATCAATTACCGGTATGACGCCATCGGCAACATGACCCGTAAGGAGTCACCGGAATCTGGAATGACCGGACATGTGAATGATGTGCTGATCAACCTGGGAACATTGCGATATGGCGGTACCAGTGGTAGTGCCAATCGCACGGGTAAAGGGGATGATCCCGGACCTCACGCAGTGACCAGCACGGAAAGCGGGTTGCTTTACGATTACGATGCCAACGGAAACATGATCCTGCATGCGGAGGGCGATGTTTACCAGTGGGATTATAGCAACCGTTTGCTGGAGGTGCAGAAGGGCAGCAGTAACTCCAAATATGTCTACGATCATTCCGGCCAGCGGGTGATTAAAACCGTTACCGACGCTACCAGCGATAAGAAGGCCTATTACATCAGCAAGGAATACGAAATCCGTGATGATAAGGTCTATAAATATGTGTTTATCGGCAGCAATCGAGCCGCCCGGATCGAAACACCGCTCTCCCGGGGCCAAGCTGGCGTTGAGCAGCAACTGATCGAGCTGAAAAAAGGCTGGAATTTCATTTCCTTGAAGCTGCAACCAGCGGATAACCAGGTTGAATCCGTATTCCAATCCATTTTACCGGCCGTTGAGACCATCTATACCTACGATAACGAGCAACAGAAGTATCTCAAGTTTGTTCCCGGTTACAATCATGACTTAATCACCATCCAGCCCTACCAGGGTTGTATCGTAAAGGTGAAGTATGGCACCACCCTGGTGGTGGAAGGCTTGGTTGACGGCAGCCCGATCAACATGAAGGCCGGCTGGAATCTAAAAGGATTGCCCATTGAAGGCATGCAACCACCTGCTGCAGCCCTGGCAGCCATCAACGGCCACTACACCTCCGTCTGGAGCTATAACAACGAAAGTACCTCCTGGACACAGGCTTTCGCTGACCCGGCTTTACCGGCAGGATTAAACACTCTGACCCAATTCAATGAAAACAAGAGTTATTGGATCAACCTCAACACCGATGCCCAGGTCACCAACAAAAGCGGACTAAACGGAACCGTTGTCTTCTACCACCCGGATCACCTCGGTTCGACAAGTTTGACTACGAATCAGCAAGGCGAAGTCATCAGCGAAACCGCCTACTACCCCTTCGGTCGCCCCAGGTTCCAGCAAGATGCCGACGGTAACGGCACCTTCTACAAATACACAGGCAAAGAGCTGGACAGCACCGGCCTCTTCTACTACGAAGCCCGCTACATGGACCCGGTAATAGGTAGGTTTGTTTCTGTGGATCCACTTATGGTTGAGAGTCCTGAAAAATGTGGGATCCAGGAGTGCAATTTGTATTCTTATACCACAAACAACCCGATTATTTTTATAGATCCTACTGGAACCTTTCTCAATCAAGCTCTTCAAGCTAAGTTATTAGCAGAAACTGGTGCCAGCATTGGTGGAGGCACAACTGTAACTGTAGCTACACCAGTTATTTTTGCTATGAGTCTCGCCTATGGGGGGTGGTATTTAAAAGCTAAATATTTCCCTGATCCGCCTATAGGTCCGCATGGGCACGATGCTGGTGACGATTCTTTAGGATGGTTCATAGATGAACCAGAGCCAGTACTTGAAGCTTCGGCATCAGGAGCTGGAGCGTTAAAAGGTGGCGGGGGTGTAGGCATTCCCTTTTATCATAGTGTGTTTAGTAAAAATTCAAATGATTTGACATCGACGTTCGGTAATGTTCAACGTCACCATTTAATACCTTGGGGTAACTCAACTTATCCACATTATAAGCACCCTCTCGTAAAAGATGCCGGAGTGGATATTAGAGTAGATCCAAACAATTTAATGTATCTGGGTAATCATGCAGGACCTCATTCTAAAGCCTACCATGCAGCAGTAAAAAACCTTTTAAATCAGGCATATAGTAGAGTGGCGGGTCAAGGGGTTGACGCTGCACGAAATGCACTTCAAGGAGTATATCAAGATATCGCTGGAGGTATAATAGATGGTTCAATTAAACCTTATAATAACAAGGAGGTATATCCACAATGAGAAAGTATTTCCAGTTAGTCATTGATCCATCACTTGACAAGTTTTGTCATGTTGCAGATTACACGATTGAAGCATTTGATCTTACTCTGTTTTGGAAAGGGGAAAAAATCCAAGATCCGATTCCGTCAAGCGTTAAACTATTTGTAGATAAAAAAACCAAAAACATGCCTGACTTAATGGGAAATCCGTTATCTTGGCTGTTATGCTCAAAAAGACTTATTGATTGTTGGTATGATTATATAAATCAAGATGTACAAATATTTGACGCTCCAATCTATCAAATACAATCAAATATAAAAGTCAAAAACTATTTTATATTAAATCCTATCTCATGCTTGAAATCTGTTAATTTGGATAGATCAACATATATTGGTGACAAGGAGGATATTAGAACAATAACAGAATACTATTTATATAATAATGCTATTCCAGAAAGTACAAATATATTTAGACCAAAAGAGTTTAAACAGGAAATTATTGTATCTGAAAAAATAGTGAAAATTTCTAGAAAAGCAAATTTGATTGGACCTGATTATATTGAATGCCACACGGATTTGTAATCTGGGACTTAGGTGAAAAAAGAAAACGGGGTCAGATTAATAATAATCAGGGACGCTGTTAAAATACTGAAATTTGATCGAATTGGCGGTCGATGGGCGTGCTGCGCAAGCCCATCCTACACCCTTATGGAAATGGAGTCGGACCAAGCTATAGGGAAAAAGGGTCGGACCAAATTAACTTATTGGAAAAAACGGGGTCAGGTCTTTAATTTTGACATTTGAATTGAATGGGACAGTCGATGGGCGTGCTGCTCAAGCCCATCCTACACCCTTGGACATTTAAGATTTTCTGTTTTGAGGACCTGCGGTGCGTTTATGTGCGATGCTGGATGCTGGATCGCGGTCCGGCATGACAATGGGTAATGTTGTTTCAAGTTGAAAAAGGACTTCGTAATCCCCGTGGTGAGTTTTGTATTCTTGGATTTGTCATAAAGGTTTTATATTGCTTGAAAACGTACACAGAATGTGCATACGATTTGTTGAATGAAGGTTGAATGGGATTGGAACAAAGCTGAAAGCAATCTTGCAAAGCACGGTGTAGACTTTGCTGATGCCGTATTCGTGCTTGAAGATATCAACGCGATTACCATCGAAGATTCAAGTTCCAATGAAGAACGATTTATCACCGTAGGACTTGATTGTATTGGTCGAGTTTTAGTCGTGGTTTACACCATCAGAAATGATTCCATTCGCTTGATTTCCGCTCGAAAAGCAACAAAACATGAACGCAAGCAATATGAGAATGACCTATGAAATCAGAGATTGACTTTAGTAAAGGAAAACGTGGGCCGGTGGTTGAAGCAAGTCCTGGCAAGGTTAGGATAACGATCAGATTGGATCAAGGGGTAGTTGATTTTTTCAAAAAACAGGTTCATGAACAGGGTGGGGGCAACTATCAAACATTAATTAATGAAGCGTTGCTTCAACACATTGCCCGGCAGAAAGGTGAAGTGTTAGAGGACACAATTCGTCGTGTGATTCGTGAGGAGTTAAAGATTGTTAGTGAACGTGGAGAGGATTACGGGAAAAGCACATGACATTTTAGATTTTCTGTTTTGAGAAAGCTACGCTTTCAGTTTAGGAACTATTTGGATGATGGGTTCGCTGTGCGGACCTATCCTACGCAATAATAACCAATTCTTTACAATTATAGTGATTACTGATCAAGCACGATTCTTTGCTATTTGTATATATCTGCTGGCACTGGATTGTTTGCCTTTTGCCTTGGCTGCATCGATTCCCGAGCCGGCAAATGTCATTTATGGGGATGTGACCATTGGGCAGATGCAGGCAACAGCTGATGATACGCGAGTAGTTGTGTCATTGAAAGTTAATGATACGATTCTTGCGTCTTATCGTATGGGGGACAAGGCAGGAATGGGGGATCAGTGAAGGGGGGGCAGGTCTTTAATTTTGACATTTGATTTGAATGGGACAGTCGATGGGCGTGCTGCGCAAGCCCATCCTACATCCGGTTAATGATTATCGAAGGCAAAACAAATTATATTTTAGATTTACTTCATTTTAAATTTGGGTATTTTTTATAGTGAGCACTTGCAGTGCTGTTTTGTATGATAGTCTGCGTCGTCTTATAAATTTATGAAAAACAATAGATTAGCCAAGTATACATTCAAATTGTCTATATTGAAACTGTTTCCCTTCTTATTGGTACTGCTTCCGCTGGTACAATGCCAAACGGTAGGATTGAAGGGGTTGACTTTTGGATTTGTAGATTTCAACAAGGTAATGAAAGAGAGTGTCACCCGTCAGGAGATCACGGCCCATTCTGAACAATTGGTTGAGGCTTTTAATTCTTTTAGAGAGAAGAATTTCCAAGCCATGATGAAATCTAGTGCAAAGCAGAGGCTTGAGCTTGAGAAACTGGTAAATGAGCGAAGGGCGGGATTGAATATTGCTATAGAAACCAACAATAACAAAATATACGCTCATCAAGAGTTGGTCAGGGGTATCATCCAATCTATTGCGAAACAGCGCGGTTACGCCCTGGTTGCACTATCCAGGCGTGACGTGATGCTGGTTTCCCGCTATGTGGATTTTACAGACGACATCATTAACAAAATAAACAGCAATGAATAAACTTCTTGTACCTGCATGTTTCATCATTATGCTTTTACTTTCTGGCGGCCAAACCTCAGGG
The DNA here is from genome assembly GCA_028282825.1 of SAR324 cluster bacterium. GTDB lineage: Bacteria > SAR324 > SAR324 > XYD2-FULL-50-16 > XYD2-FULL-50-16 > JAHJTV01. The sequence continues at coordinate 247,148 of JANQGZ010000022.1, read as the reverse complement.
CATCAATTAGATGAGATGGTTGACGGGTTCAAGGTCGGGGAGCTGGCGACGTTCGATTCTTTGGAATTTATAGACAGCAAGTCCTTTAACCTCAAGCAGTACCGTGGGGATCGGTTGGTTGTTCTTTTTTTCTGGTCAAACTATTTTTCTCATAATCATGAAACCCTGACACTTTTCGCCGTGCTTCACCAGTCAATTCTTCGGAGTGGTGCTGTTGCATTAGGGATTAATCTTGACAGCAAATGGAATAAGGTTCAGGCAACACTGAAAAAATACGGAATCGATTGTCCGCATACCTACAATCCATATTTGACCTTTCCGGTCAAGCTTTTGGCGTCCATTTCCCAAAGGGAAGGGTCTGTGGTTGTTATTGATAAGAACGGTAAGATCGGTTTGCTCTGGCAACTGGTAAACAAAGAAGATTATGAAGATATTCGACAATACCTGTTAAAGAACGGTCAATCGCTCCATTAATGCTAAAAACCTTGTTGTTTATTGAACTATTATGTTTACAACTGAGAATAAGAATCATTTGAAATTAGAATTATACTGGATTTTGTATGGTTGAGTTAGTCAAATCTATTGGGGAATCGCCCTTGTTTTTGTTTTATGCCTTCCCTCTTGCAATGATTCTGGGAGCGGTTCATGCGCTTTTACCGGGACACGGAAAGACCATTGTAACAGGGTATTGTATTGGCAGGAAAAGAGAGATGGGAAAGATCATATTTGTGACCGGGATTGCCGTCTTAACCCATCTGTTTTCATCGGCCCTGCTGGGAGTGATTGCCATGACAACATCTCAGGTCTTGGTGCGAAATATCATTCTACCCAAGATACAGATCGCTGCGGCGTTGATTTTGATTCTCTTTGGATTGTGGTTGTTGATCTCGAGTCGCTTGAAAAAAGATCACCATCATCACCAGCATGATAATGGAGAACATCACCACCATGGCAATGAGAAGCAAGAAAAGCACGGTCATCATAGTCATGGAAAACTGGAAGCTTTACTTGATCAGCTGATGTCCGGTGAACCTATTCCTTTTCATCGGTATGCTCACCTTTTCTGGCTGGGGTTGGCTGCAGGAATGATTCCCTGTATTGAACCCTTTACCTTGATGTTATTTGCTATAGCCCTTGGAAAGATCAGCTGGGGATTTATACTCCTGCTGGCCTTTGGAATTGGTGTTTTTATCACTATGGTGTCCCTGGGACTCCTGGTGACTTCGGAAAAACTGGCAGCGAAGAGTAATAACAATGACAATCGTTTTTTTTATGTTGCCGGGAAAATGGCACTTGGCTTTAAGGCCGTTTATCCTTTTATTCTTTTGACCTTGGGAACCGTCTGGATAGTAGTTACTTTTATGTAGCTGCAGGAGTGCCCAAATCATTTTAAATTTTAGATCTGAGATTTTAGATATTCTATTAGGTGAATGCTCCGCATTCTGTAATCAATAGTTGGATGATTGGTTCGCTTTGCGGACCTATCCTACAGATCGATATACAATATTTTGGCTAAATTATCGTGAATAAAGATCGATTTCGATTCTTATTTTTTTGGATGACTTTGTTGGTGGTAGGTTGCATATCCTTAGATGCGATGGCATCGATTCCTGAGCCTGCTAATGTCATTTATGGGAATGTCACCATTGGGCAGGTGGAAGCAACGGCATCAGATACAAATGTGATTGTATTGTTGAAAATGGGTAATGCCGTTATTGCTTCTTATCGCATGGGTGATCAAGAGGGCATGGGAGATCAGTATGTATTGAATCTGCCGATGGATAGAGATGGGACTAGAGAAGTGAACACGGTCCGCAAAGGAGACATTGTAAAACTGTTTGTATCCGGAATCGAAGTAGATAGTTTTACGATCGCTGAAATGGGGCAGCTGACTCGAAAGGATCTTTCTATTGCTTCTGCCGATTTTGATGGAGACGGGTTACCAGATGCGTACGAATCCCTTCATGGATTTAATCCCATTAACACCGATAACTCAAATGGTGATCCGGATGGTGATGGTTTGACCAACCTGGAGGAATTTATCGCCGGTACAGATCCCAATGATGCGGATACAGATAATGATGGCATGAGTGATGGGTACGAAGTAACCCATGGATTGAATCCCTTGAGTGCCGTTGATGCCCATCAGGATGCTGATGGAGATGGCTACACCAATTTAGAGGAAATTACCAACGGTACTGACCCGAATCAAGCCACTTTGACACAAACGTTTCGAATTCGCATAGTAACCTCGATTAATGGTCACAACGGCAATGTCTCTGCTTTGGCGGTTCAAGACAACAAGATACTGTCTGCCAGTCAACATGAAAGCGTGATCAAAACCTGGGATTTATCCAATGGTCAATTTTTGCGACAATCAGATAGTGGAAGTCAGAACGGTATTAATGCATTGACCTCTAATCAGAACAGTTTCTTTGCAGGAACAGGAGGGGCTGTCGTAAGCCAATTTGATCTGGATACGGGATCACCTATTCAAAACCTAACCCAGGTTCAGGGCAGTATTCTTGCTCTTGCGGTTTATGACGACCAGCTGATAGGTGGAGCTGCGGATGGTTCTGTGAGTATCTGGGCGATTAGTACAGGAGCCCTACTAAACACCTGGCAAGCCCATGATGGCAGTTTTATTAGTGGTCTTCAGGCAAGCAACGGAAAGCTGTACACAGTTGGCACCTTTCCCTGGAAGAGCATGAAGATCTGGGACTGGAATACCAAGAATCACGTTCTAACCTTTGCTTCTTCAGAGACCTGTTGTCAGCTTACGAATTTACATTTGGACAATAGCAATCTTTTTATATCTGGTCTTGAAGGACCGAACAGTATCAAGGTGATCGATCTACAGTATACCAACACTCAAAATCTGACAGGTTATTTTAATGAAGTGGTTGCTTTATCCGCCGCGAATCATCGTTTATATTCAGGTGATGATCAAGGCAATATTAGCGTTTGGGGATTAGCCAGTGGAGAATTGTTGCATGCATTTAAAGCTCATGCGACGAGGATTCGCAGTTTATCAGCCACCGACACTTATTTGATTACCGGGGATGATGGGGGAGAAATAAAAATCTGGCAGGCAGCAGGGGATGTCTCCGGGGACTTCGATAATGACCGCATGGCAGATTCCTGGGAAACAGCGAATGCATTAGACCCGGGTAATCCGGCAGACAAGATATTAGACAACGATGATGACGGCTTAATTAATGTTGATGAATTTGTAAACCAGACTGACCCCCAAAGCATGGATACGGACAACGATCAACTACCCGATGCCTGGGAAGTGACCTATGGATTCAATCCCAGGGATAGCATTGACACGGATGGAGATCCGGATGGGGATGGGTTTACGAATCTGCAAGAGTTTAATAATGGCACCAATCCCTTATCATTATAAATTTGGGAATTTTATATTTAGTAATTTCTGCTAGGCAAAAGCTATGCTTTCTGGTTTTATTTTTAAATATTTTAGTTGCTTACACCTTATAAGCTGACGGCTGATAGCTGAGTGCTAACCGCTAAAAAGAGGTACTATGAAACGTTCAAGATTCTTATTGTTGATTTTACTGGTTTTGATTGCATCCGTGATGGGTTTTAATCCCTCTGGATTAGCCAAGATTCCGGAGCCTTCAGCAGTGTATTATGGCAATGTCACGATTGGTGCTATTGCAGTGACGGCCCAGAATACAGCTGTACAGGTCTCCCTGCGAATTGGGGATAGGATTGTTTCCAGTTATCAGATGGGAGCCAACACCGAATTAGGCGATCAATATATTCTTATTGTGCCCATGGATGCCGTGGGTGAACGTGACCCTGATTCAGGTCGACAGGGAGATGTAGCAACGATCCTGGTGATGGGGAATGAGGCGGAAACCTTTATGATTGATGGCAAAGGTAAATTTGTACAAAAACACCTGACTGTGACCTCTGAAGATTCTGACAATGACGGAATGCCTGATCTTTGGGAAAACCAGAATGGACTCGATCCGTTTGATGCCAGTGATGCCGCTTTAGATCCGGATGGAGATGGGTTAAGCAATCTGCAGGAATACAATGGTGGCGTTAACAGTACAGATCCGAATAGCCCTGATTCCGATGGCGATGGCATGAATGATGGGTATGAACTTAGCTATGGCTTTGATCCAAATGATCACAGTGATGCAGCCCTGGATTCCGATGGTGACGGGTATACTAACCTGGAAGAATCTCAAAATGGCACCAATCCTACGGTTCCCAATGAGACGCAACCTTTCAGAATTCAGATAGCCCGCACTATCTCCGGACATAATGGGAATGTTGCAGCGTTAGTACTCAATAATGGTAAAGTAATCTCTGCCAGTCAGCATGAAGCAGCTATCCGAATCTGGAATATTGCGGATGGGTCGTTGGATTCCTCTACAGATAGCGGAACCATTAACGGAATTAACGCGATGACCATCAGCGGAAGTTTGCTCTTCGCCGGAACCGGCGATTCGACGGTTCTCCTTTATGAAACAGCCGGTATTGATCCGCTTTTGGATGATACTTATTCAGATGCCCAGGGAAGTATTCTGGCCCTGGCAACCCATAACAATAAGTTGATTGCCGGTTCAGCAGACGGTTCCGCTTATGTCTGGGATACACCGACCCGGATGCTGGAAACATCCTGGCAGATTCACGAAATTGATGCTTCTGCCGATCCCGGGAATATTAAGTTTATCAGTGGCGTAGGTGCGTCTGACAACCAGATTTATACCCTGGAATCCTTTCCCTCCAAAAGCCTCAAAATGTGGAACTGGTCGGAGAAACAGAACATGTTAACCATTTCTGCTTCCCAGTCTTGTTGTGATTTAACCAATCTGCATTTGGATGGAGACACCATCTTTATTTCAAATATCATGGGACCGAACAAAATCAGTGCGTTCAGTCTGCAAAACCTGATCAGTCCCAAGCAGTATGAAGGAACGATAGGAAACGGCGCAGCACTGGCTGAATCCAATCACCGCTTTTTCTCGGGTGACGAAAACGGAATGATCAATATTTGGGGAACCACCAGTAGCAGTCATTTATTAAGTTTTAAAGCTCACGATCAAGCGATTAAGAGTATCGTTGCCACAGACACCCTCCTGATCACTGGTGATGCTTCCGGCTTGATCAAGATTTGGAACTTATTTGAAGATGTAGCAGGAGACACCGATTTTGATGGCATGGACGACAGCTGGGAAAGTACAAATGGTTTAAATCCAAATGATCCTGCCGATAAATCCGGTGATCCTGACAGTGACGGACTTACCAATATCGAAGAATATATCAACCAGACCGATCCACGAAGTCCTGATACCGATAGTGACTTGATGCCTGACAAATGGGAAATAGACAACGGATTAAACCCTAAATCGGATTTAGATGCAGCTTTGGATAGTGATTCTGACGGTTTGACAAATCTGCAGGAATACCAGGCGGGTACAAATCCCAAGAATGCAGATACCGATGGTGATCAAATGCCGGACAAGTGGGAAATCGATAACGGATTGAACCCTAATGATCCGGCCGATGCAGCCTTAGATCCGGATGTGGATGGATTTACCAATTTGCAGGAGTATCAAAACGGCACAGACCCTAATGTATTTTAGATGTTGGATTGATGATTTAAGATTTTCTGGTTGTGAAAGCTACGCTTTCTGTTTGAAAAAGTTTTGATTGATGGGTAACGAGTTACCCATCTTACAATTTAGTCAAATAATTCACACATTCTTTTGATCCCTGCCTTTTCTGAAGCGCCAAGTTGTTTATGTGAATGTTTCAGCAAACCTTATTTAAGTATTTTGGACAGATGCTCCAAAGGAGCATTTCATAAAAGCATAGGGTGTAGCGCAGCGAAACCCTATGTAGAGGTCCTCGACCGTCATTATGCTCTGAAGGAGCATTTCAATAATGGCTCGAATAGTTTAACTGCATCTATGAAGCACTCTTTCAGAGTGCAAATCAGATGTTTGGTTCTTACCCAGGGTTAACACCCTGGGCTGTTATGAAATCCCCTTTCAGGGGAACGCAGATCAATCAAAATAGATCCAAAACAATTTAACGCTTATGGCGGCTAACCCGGAATGACTTGGCCGGTAGCAAATTGCATAACGCACGGTTAAAACAAATTCATGATTTAAGAAAAAGATGGGTCGATCGGACTTGAAAATTTCTCGGTCTAATCAGCTGTTTTCAAGTCCGCGGTATTGATAGCATGGGGTTTTGGTAATGACAAGGAAGGATTAATCGGTTGGATATATTGAGAGATTTGTTGTGGAGAATGTTATTTCTTCAGGGCAGGTCAGTCGTCCCAGTAGTAGGCATGTTCGGAGATGAAGATTGATATCCCGGTGGTAATGGGTCCGTTGATTATTAAAGCGCCTCGTCCTCCCCTTGAATGCTCGGTTCCAACCCATGCAAAGTGGTCGTCTGGTGGTAAGGCATTCACCGCGTTTTCCTCATTTACGTTGCAGGAACCACCAGTACTTGCCCAGTAAATACTAGATGCATCCTGGGCTGTATCCACAAAGGCAAAATTACCCGGTTGAGTAAGAATTACATAAAAAGTGCTGTTTGCACTGGCAAAAAACCGAGTGTTGTCACCATAGTCTAAAAAAGTATACCCCGACGCACCGGGATCAAGGCAGTTTGCAGGAGCTACACCAACTCCTTCATCGGCCCACACTTCATACTGATGGCCATATTGATTTAAAAGCTCCTCCGACCTTTCTTCATCCGCAACCATGTCACCGCAAGAGTTGCTAACCAACAACGCCAGTGAGATCAAAATCAAATAGCAAAGGTGTTCAATTCGTAACTGTTTTATACTGAACTTTGACGTCATCACCAACTCCATTGAAACGAAAGGGAGGTTTCTGCATAGCCGTTTTCTGTTGGTTTTATCTCCGTTTTCATCCTTGCCACATCCAGGGTACCATCCAGGTTAATATCACTGAAAAACAAAAGATAGGCTTCCCAGAGTAAGGCTGCCACCAACATACCGTCTGTGACTTCATAAGAACGTTGCATCTCTTTCGCCTGCCGGGATGCTTCGTCGTAATCTTCATAATCGCCTCTTTCAATAGCGTCCCTGGCATCCTCCATGTGATCATTATAATTCATTGCGAAGATAAATGAGAGGGTGGAGGTGATGCCTATGGTTGTAAATGCCGCAATGTGCCAGTTGAAAGGAGCCCGACGAGTGCTGTCAAGAGATGCGCTTTCAGCCAGTAACTCTGCTCGGGAAGGCAGTCTTGATCTGCCTGTGACCATCAACGGAATATAAGGCTCTTTTACCCGCCCGGGTGGAGATTCAACACTTACCGACGAGGCCAGGTTTTCTGCCAGAATGTCTACCTGGTCTTCCAGGGTATCCAGGTTGCCGTCATGCTCAAGAGTTTCAGTTGCCAGGGCGGTGTTACTGACTATATCCAGTATTTTACCAGACAAGATGTAGGTATCATCGGAGGCTTTGATATAATTGGAAGAGACCACCCAATCCACGTTCATCTGAATTCCGATTTCCCGGGCGCACCGATCAAGCATCACATGTTCTGCACAACCCGATCCTTTGCGGGTGGTGTCGATATCATAATCATCACTATCGACCATCTCAATTTCTTCAAAAAGATCCGTGTCTTCCAGTTCTGACCGCAGATCATCTCCGAAATCTTCCTTTTGATCTTCGGACAATTCCGACGAAGTCATGTTCAAAACAGCTGCATGGATGGCATCGCGTTCTTCACCGAGCACCAGCTTTATTACTTTGCTGCCCAGTACGACGTCTTTTGTGGCAGTATTATACGCAATCACCTGTAAAAGTATGGCGATGCCTCTCTGGCGATAGTTGGCGCTGATCTGAATTGTATTTGGCTTGGCGGCACCGATCGATACTTCCATCTCGGTGAACTGCCCTGCAAACGCCTGGAGCAAACCTTTCTCCAGACTTTTGGAAGTGTCATCAGTTTCTTTGGAATAAGCATTGACGACCTTGATATACATTTCGGTGTGATCGTCGTGTCGGACATCGGTTTTTGAAAAATGTTCTGCGACTTCAACAGCAGCCTTGTCCAAAGTGAGCGCATAGAGAACGCCGTTGTTTACTAAGAGGAAAATCAGGCAGGTGATAAGATATTTAATCATTTCGCTTGAAATGGCGGTTTAGCAATGCAAAGCGCACAGGAATAAGACTGAACCGAAAAAAGATACAATTAACTAAACCTGGATATACAATAAAAGAACCACAACATCAACCGATAACTATGAACGCTAACATACGGTATATCTGAACCGTCACTTATTGCATATCTGCGATGATCCGGCTTTGAGCTAATAACCCTTTTGAAAATCTATCAAAAACTTTAATGGTTGACCGGTTTCAAAATTATGAAGATTGGCAGTAAATATATCAATCACTTGATGAGGAAATGACGTAGCGGCAATATGCGGTGTGACGTGAACATTTGGCAATTTCCAGAGAGGACTGGATTGAGGCAGGGGCTCTTCTTCAAAAACATCCAAAACAGCACCTTTGATCGTTTTTGATTGCAGGGCCCAAACCAGATCGTCCTGATCAATTGTTGCCCCGCGACCGACATTGATGATTACGGATCCTGGTTTCATGTTTTTAAGCCGTTGTTTATCTATTATTTTGTTTGTTTCTTGCGTATCAGGAAGCAACAGCACCAGGTAATCCACCAAAGAAAGAAAAGTATCGATTTGGTCCAGGGTGAATAGCTTTGCAACATGTTCGACCTGCCCCGGACTTCGTTTTAATCCGATCACGCTCATTCCAAAATGATTGGCGGTTTTGGCAACATGTAACCCGATAGACCCCAAACCTGCGATTCCAATCGTAAGATTGGCCAAAGATCGATAAGTGATTTCCTTCCAAACCTGTTCGGACTGGTTATTCTTGATTTCAAAGAGTTGTCTTTCAAATGCCAGAATGTAGCCTGCCACATACTCGCTCATTAGCGGTCCGAAGATTCCCTTGACACCTGTCAGCCGGTAATCCTTTCTTAAATGTCGCTTGCAGAGAGCATCAACTCCGGCAAAGGTGGATTGGACCCAGGCCAGCTTTTCAGCCTTGGGTAAGAGTTGTGCCACCATATCCGGCCGGCCAAGGATGATATTGACATCCGTTATGCAGTCTTCAGCCTCTTTGGGGTTGGTAGCGACAAAAATCTCCAGGTTCCGGGGTTGGTGATTGTTGAGTTCCTTTAGGTAGGTTTCGGCTTGGTTGTCGACGATCAGAAGGTTATGCATTTTAGATTTTAGAATGAAGATTTTAGATTTTCTGCAATGTGAAAGCAAAGCTTTCGTTTTATGTTTTAAAAATAATATTTCATATGCCGGGTAGGATGGGCAACTGGGCTTTATGCATTTTAGATTTTAGAATGCAGATTTTAGATTTTTTATAATGTGAAAGCAGAGCTTTCGTTTTTGTATTTTAAAATAACTTTTTTAATTACGGGGTGGGGTAGGCAGATTGTATCGCCTCATCCTACAAATTCATTACTGATGGCTGTAGTGATCAAGTTGATGGGTAACGAGTTACTCATCCTACGGGTATTGGAAATTGTTGCTGCAATAATGCTTGTTGACGGAAATCAATAAAATAGTTAGTTTAAAGTTAACAAAATAATTAACAATCAAAAGGGTTATGGACAAACGAGAATTGGTGTTACATGCGGTTTCGAAGCTGACCGGGCTGACCAAGGAATGCAATCTGGAATTGTCGCAGCGTCTGGGAATGGCGGAACTGCAGTTAAATCAGTTGCACTATCTGCAGATTATCAATAGAACCGTCGGTTTGACGTTCAGTCAGTTTGCAGAAATTCTGAAAGTCAGCAAACCATCCGTCACTGAGATCGTCAACAAACTGATCAAGGTTGATTGTGTCAGGAAAGTCCGGTGTCAAAAAGACGGCCGTATGTATTACATTGAATTGACTGAAAAAGGAAAAAACATCTCACAGGTTCAAAATCTGGCTGAACAAAAACTGGTGGATATCATTCTAAGAAACCTGGACGATGGTGAAATAGAAACCTTCGTATTATTAGTAAGGAAGCTATAAATTGTTAATTTTTTGAAAAAAAGTTAGTTAATTCCGAACTAATGTCTTATACTAAAAGTTAAGTTTTTTGATTTTGAGAACACAATGCGAATAATCAATTGTTGATTGATACCTATTAACGGATAAAAAACGCACCGCCAGGGGTAAGGGTGCTTTTGAATGAAAACAAGGGGGAAGCGGAGGTAGCTGACATGGTTACATCACGGTTTGATGGAACCTACTCAATCAAACCATAGGCAGTATTTGCGAAGGGTTCAATTGTATTTTAGTAACCGGAACCCGGGAAAAAAGAATAAATAATCATGGAGACAAAAAATGGATCAACTCCCCAATAAGACACAGCTTAGCATTATTCCCCTGACCCAAACAGTTCTATTCCCCGAAGTTAAGAGCGAAATTCGCTTAAACAAGAGGACAGGTGAAGCCATTGTCAAACGTTTGGAAGAGGACGACAGTTTTGCCATCGGTCTTGCTATCAAAGAGAGTGCCGAAACCAATCCCACGCTTGCTAACAAATTCCATAAAGTCGGAGCATTGGTGCAGGTAAAATCACAGCGTTTACATCGAGGAGGATACCACTTTCAAATCCAGGCAATCGAGCGAGTTGAAGTGGGCAATATCCGACAAATCGATAAACATCATGTCGCAGAATACAAGCCTGTGTATGATATTAACGATTTGAATGAGCTGGATGCCACTAAAATGCTGGATTATATGAAGGAGATCACCTATGAGATCAGTAAAAGCGTCAAAGGCTCCGAGCCCTATGTAAAGGCTGTGGAGAGCTTCAATACCATTCCCCAATTGATGGGGTATTTGATGCCTTTTTTAAATTCCTCCCTGCAGGAAAAGCAAACCTTGTTGGAAATCAATTCCTTAAGAGAAAGAGGAATTAAGTTTATGGACATGCTCTTGCAGCAAAAGGAATCGATAAAGCTGCAAATGGAGATGGCTCAAAAGTTTTCTGAAGAATCCAATAAGAATTACCGCAAAGCCTTTTTAAGAGAGCAACTCAAAGCCATTCAGCAGGAGTTAAATGAAAATTCCGAAAGCGGCTCCAAAAAGAAGGACTATCGTGCGGAAATTGAAGCTGCCGGAATGCCCGATGAGGTGGAGAACGTTGCTTTGGAGGAGCTGGACAAACTTGAGGCGCAAGGACCCGGCAGCCATGAAAGTCATGTGATACGCAGCTATCTGGATTTGTTGATTGCCTTGCCCTGGAAACCGTCGGAGAAAACCGATATTGATATTAACAAAGCCAGGGACATTCTCAATGATCAGCATTACGGGCTGGAAAAGGTTAAAGAGCGGATTTTGCAGCATCTGGCTGTGATGAAATTGAAAAAGGAAAAGCAAGGTTCGATATTGCTGTTGGTGGGGCCTCCGGGTACCGGTAAGACCAGTCTTGGCAAAAGTATTGCCGAAGCCTTGGAGCGCAAGTATGTGCGGATCAGCCTGGGTGGCGTCAGAGATGAAGCTGAAATCAGGGGCCATCGAAGAACCTATGTAGGTGCGTTGCCGGGAAGAATCATCCAGGGAATGAAAAAAGCCGGCGAACGGAATCCGGTGTTTGTTCTGGACGAAGTGGATAAAATCATGGCCGCTTACCAGGGTGATCCTGCCAGTGCTTTGCTGGAAGTCCTTGATCCCGAGCAGAACAACTCTTTTTCAGATCATTACCTGGAAGTTCCGTATGATCTGTCCGATGTCTTTTTCGTTGCCACGGCGAATACCACTCGTACAATCCCGGGTCCGCTGTTGGACAGGATGGAAGTTATCGAACTCTCCAGCTATACGGCTACTGAAAAATTCCATATTGGAAAAGATCATTTGATAGATCTGGTGTTGGAAGAGCATGGATTGACCAGGGAGCAGATTCAAATTGAAGAAGATGCGATTAAGTCTATTATTGATAAATACACCCAGGAGGCGGGAGTTCGGGGCTTGAGGAAACAGTTAACCAAGCTGGCCAGGGTGATTTCTGAGAAGATTGTTTCAGCAAAGGTCGACCTTCCTTATGTGATAAGCAATGAGAACATTGAGGACCTGCTTGGTAACCAGGTAACCAGGCATGATATGGCCCAGGTTGACAATCCCCCGGGAGTATCGACCGGTCTGGCCTGGACGCCGGTCGGAGGCGAAATATTGTTTGTGGAAGCGATGAACATGGAAGGAACGGGTCAATTGACCCTTACCGGTCAATTGGGCGATGTTATGAAGGAATCGGCCAAAATCTCGTTAAGCCTGGTGCGTTCGAGACTGGCATTCAATCTTAACAACATCGATTTTAAAAAGAGCGATCTTCATATTCATGTTCCGTCAGGTTCAATGCCTAAGGACGGACCTTCCGCGGGTGTTGCGCTTTTTACCTCGGTGGCATCATTGTTGATGAAGAGAAAGATAGACCCGCAATTGGCCATGACCGGTGAAATCACCCTGCGTGGCTCAATCCTGCCTGTTGGTGGCATTAAGGAAAAGGTTCTGGCTGCTCACAGGGCCGAGATCAAAAAAATTATTCTTCCCAAGGAGAACAAGAAGGATCTCAAGGATGTTCCGGAAGATGTAAAGGAACAGCTTTCCTTTGTTTTCATCGACACTATTGAAGATCTGATAAAGGAAACACTGGGTATTGAGCTTCCCAAGCAGGAAGCCGTGGTGATCAATCATTCAAATGAACCAGGCGTTGCCAGTACATAAAGATAAAGGGTGATTATCACCCTTTATTTAAAAACCTTGCATTCTGCAGCAAAGTCGCAATGTTTGCGACAGCCCTCATCCAGTTTTGGATTTGTGATTGTATTCCTGCATTTTTCGCAAATCCGGACTGGGTCATCTTTAAAGAATTCAATCGCATGCCCGCAAACCGGACATTTCACCTCAAAAATATCTTCAAAGGTCCAATATCTGGTGTCTTGTCCGGGGCATTTCATGGTTAACCAATCATCAATTGATGTATTTAATTATCAGGTTCATCATTTAAATCGATTAAAGAATCGGCTCTTTTGGCAAATATAGGGCGGGAGATCCGGCGGCAAAATCGATCAAAACCGCGATATCGTCTGCATAACCATTGGGATAGTTTGAAACCACCCCACACTACAGCTACAAATAACAGGAAGAATTGAGCCCTTTCCGTAAAAGGCATTCGGTCGTCACCCATGGCGACGAGCAGGACCAAGCCTAAAACACCCAGCATAATGAGGATAGGCGTGAAATCCAATTCATCGAAGAACGGGACTATTTTCAACGATTTGTCTTGCTCAACAATAAATTTGCAAAAACATTGATCACATTTATATGCACCGGGTTTTGGTCGCGGGTGTTCTTTCTCGCAATCCGGGCAATTGATGGTGTTCCCGGAAGGTTTTTGGGGTTCTTCATTTTCTAAGGTGGTGATTTCTTCTGTCATTGGCGTTTTATTGAATATTTAAGCGATAAGTTTTCGTATTGCAGCTCTTTAAGCAGGTTTCCATCATACTTCTTTTGATAGAGGATAGAAATAGCAATCATCAAACCTCCGACCAGCATTAGCGCGAGAATTCTATATACGGCATCATCAATCTGAGACCAGATGTCAAAAAACATAATTTTGCAGACGGTCAGGATCAAAATATACAAACCGATGGTTCTCCAGCGCACAATATTTTTCTGGATACCATAATTAAGCAAGGCGAAAGTCAATAATCCCCAGTATATGGTGATGATGAAACTGTTTTTATCGGAAAAATTGAACACATAAATACTGGTTATGACAAACAAATATAGACCATATCCGGCGCCGAGTCCATTTAATGCTGAATCAAGATATTTTGTTTCGGTTTCATCCGGGGAAATCATAAGCTTTTTATAGAGATAAACGCCGCATCCCAGTAAAATTGTTGCTAAATATTGCATCACAACCAGGTAGGATAGATTGTCCCGGACGAGATTCGAATGAATCATGGGTTGCAGTGCGGTGTGGTAAATGAAAAACAGGATCCAGGCACCGATTAGAATGAAACGCAGTTTATGGGCATAAATTCGTGCGTAAACCACGGATAAGGCCACTACAGCGAGTGTCATTCCGAACAAAGACCAACCATGTCCATGGCTGGGAATAATAATCATCAATAAAAGTCCCAGCAGGACCAGCCCTGCCAGATGCATGGCATCATGAATCCACCTGAATTCTTTCTTTTCGTTTTCCAGACATTTTAACATCACTACAAATACAGCGAAGATAACCGATAGTGGAATCAGACTCATGAATTCTTCGGGCTCGACCCTGTCGATCAATTCAAACAATTTTATAAAACCAATGGCCATGAGTATGGAAGCCGCTGCGAAAAGCTTGATATCCCGGTTTCGGCGATAAAAGAAATAGATCAGCGCTGCTTCAAACAGCCAGACAGCGGCAACCACTTCGGAATGTTTGGAGAAGACGAATGCAACAGCTAAAGAAAACAGTGAAATGGAAATGCCAAGCAAGGTATAAATTACATCCTGCGCGGTGTTCACATCTGTTTTCACCAGCTTGCTGTACATGGCATACCCTAGGAAGAAATAGAGAATAGCCTGGGCCAGAAATGCCAGCCCAAGTTCTGTGCCACTGAAGTATAGCTGTCCAAAATAGTAGATCTCGCCCGAGGTAAAGAGTACTCCTGCTACCAGCCCTAAAACCAGGTTCATGATTCTGCTTTCCAGCAGTGATCGATTCACAAAAGGAGTCAGCACATTGAGCAGAAGGAATCCGGCAATGCCTGCTACACTCACCCACATAAAGTTGCCTTGTCGCTGGATAATCATCAACAACAACAGAATACTAATGCCGGTTCCCAATGAATACAGGTACTGAAGGCCTTTACGTGTTGAAAAGCTGTAGCTCGATACCTGGAATATAAATGCCGAGATCATAATAGCCAGATAGCTGGCCAGAATTGGTATGATAATGGGGGGTGAAACCCTGAAAAAGGCAGCCGAAACCGGTTGTAGTAACAATCCGATCAGGCAGACAAATATGCCAAGAACGCCGAAAAAGATATATTGCAGTTGTACAGCAAGTTTCCCGGCGATGATAGCGAAGATGCTGACATAGATCGCCAGCATAGTGGTTAAAATATAAACCAGGTCCGAAGGATAGAGTGATTGTGAGTAAGCCAGGCCTAAAATGATGACCAATGGTGCTGCCAAACTCATAAATATGAGCAGAATTGAGGTTATGGCAAAAGTGAAAACCCCGGAAACGATCATCAATAGAATAAATGACAGGTAACCGAGGATAATGGAGATGGTTTCGAATTGCGACCACAATTCAATACGTCCGTAGGTCAATAGTGCGGCTAAAAACAGGTAGCTTCCCATGTAATACCAGCCCAGCGCGTTAGATCGTTTTGTTTTGTACGCTATAGCTATTGCCAGATGGGATAACATCCCCGTTGCAACCAGCTTAAACAGCCAGTGTCCGGGGCTTGTGAAAGGCGCGGCAAGAAAAAGGAGGTTCCCGCCGATAAAGGAAATTGTCAGCAGGTGCTGGACGAATTTGTTTTGCTCCGATTTTCGGACTAAGCCCAGCGCCAACGCACCCAACGCAACCACCATTCCGTAGCCTGTCAGTGTGTAAGGAGTTGTAGAGGCATCCGCACCTATCAGGAAAGGATTCAGGAATGCCACAATAAATGAAAAAAACAGCAGGGTGTCCGATCTATAGAGCAGGGAGGTAACGACAGCCAGAATCGTATTAGTGATCAATAACAAAAATGTTATGCCTTCATTGAGAATCATTTGCTCAGTGAAGGTGCCATCACCAATCAAATAGCGTCCGGAAAGGATGACCAGGTAGTTGATCAAAATACCGGTGCCGATCAGAACCCGAGACTCTCTGACCAGCTTCTTCTTATCCAGAAACAATCCCACACCATAGAGAACAAAACCAATTGCAAAACCGATGCATAGCTTGCCCACGGGGCCGATAGCCCCATAAACCAGTTTTAGTAAAAACAGGACTCCCAGAAACAGGAGGATGCCACCCACTTTTGCCAGCAGGTTTTCCGAGAAAAATCGTTGGATGGCATTGGGTTCTTTTGGTGGTTGTGGTTTCGGAATTTCAGACGTTTTTGCCACGACTTCGGGAGCGGGTGTGGGTTCGGAAACAGTCGTGGTTTCAACGACAGGAGCAACTGCCTGGGTTTGTTCTGTTGCCGGTTGCTCTTCCACCTCATTAATTTGCGGTTGCGGAGGAGGTACCTGCTCCTTCCCGGATTCTTCTTCTTTCTTTTCGAAGGCAGCAGCACGAGCGGATTCAAAGCGATCTAGTCTCTCTTCCACAAAGCTGGTGAGATTGTTTTCTATGAATTTTTTTGAGAGAAACAGCTTTTTAGAAAGCAAAGTGAACATGAGGAAAAGGAACCAGTAAAAAATTTCACCTGCACTGACAGAACCCAATGCTTCGTAAATCACATGGCCTGTCATCGAATTGAATATTCTTGTAAAAACAGACCCCAAAGTCAGTGCGCAAACCCATGCAATTCTATTCAAAACCTTATTCATCTCTGCTTTCCGAATTGAGGTTGGAATGATCGATCGATTTTATTTTTCTGATCATTCTAAAAATCAAGAAACCAAAAACTAATGTTATCAATACTATAATCCCGACAACAAATCCTTTATTCGACTCTATCAGGCGATCATCCTTCTGATCACAAATATCACCAATACCATCCCGATCGTTGTCCCTTTGATCCTTATTGTAATGGAAAGGACAATTATCCTCGGCTGCGACAAATCCATCCCCGTCGTCATCTTCACAGACGTTACCGACACCATCATTGTCAGCATCAGCCTGATCTTTATTTGCATGGGACGGACAATTGTCCAGGTGTCCGATAATTTCATCATTATCGGAATCTTCACACATATCCCCAACCCCGTTTTTATCGAGATCCAGCTGATCCGAGTTCTGTAGATTCGCACAGTTATCGCAGGCATCTCCAATACCGTCACGGTCGGTATCCCGCTGGCTGTTATTGGCTACATTTACGCAGTTATCTTTGTTGTTAATAATTCCATCACCATCCTTGTCGTTGGCTTGCAGAAATTTATCCTCCTCTTCACAACGATCGCCCTTACCGTTTTGATTGGCATCCAGTTGACTGGGATTGTACAAGTCACAGTTGTCGCAGGCATCTCCAATACCATCATTATCCTGATCAGACTGGTTTTCGTTTTTGAGTGTCATGCAATTGTCAATGCTGTCAAACACACCATCGTTGTCCTTATCAAACTCACAAGCATCGCCGATTCCGTTGATATTGATATCTTTTTGATCTGCATTGCTGATATTCAGGCAGTTATCCAAATGACCGGGGAATCCGTCACCATCATCGTCACTGCAAAGATCGCCACGTTTGTCCGCGTTTGAATCCTGCTGTTTCGGATTAAACAGATAAACGCAATTATCCAGACTATCGCCAATGCCATCGTTGTCTGAATCTCGATCATGAAAATTCCTGGTTTCCTTATCGAAATCGCAGGCATCTCCAACCAGGTCCCGGTCACCGTCCAATTGACTGTGATTGGCTTTAAAACGGCAGTTGTCTTTATGGTTGGGAATACCATCATTATCGAAATCGTTGTTATAAAGGGGGCTGGTGTTATAATCGAGATCCACCAGTCGTGTTGATGAATTAATACTGAATGCTGTTTTTTGAGCCCTTCTCTTACTTTGCTCATAGAGTTTTGGGTAATCCTCATCCAGGCACTCAAAAGATGCGTACAGATCGATGGGACTGTGATCGTTTGGTTTCACCAGGTAAACAACCGGTGCAGGGTTTAAAATGCTCAACTCCTGGATGGAAACAGGGTAACGTTTGTTTTCCTGTTTTTCCGGACGGTTAAATCTGATTTTAAGATATCGCCAAGTATAAGCTTCGGAATTTTCGACTTCAATGTAGTGTTGATTATTTTTCGAGATGAAATATTGAATGGAAGCTTTTCCCTGGTAATGAAGCTGGACGGAAAACGTTCCCGGTTTCAGTTGTTTATTGGCATCGATCACAAGTTCAAATGGTTTGTCGGAATATGGATCAAAGGAGAGGGTTGATTTAGGGTTTCCATCAAAAAGTAAATGAGTCTGATTTAGATTTTTCGATGCAACTCCGGATAAAAACAAAACGGAATAATCAATATATTGTAAACGTCCCATTTCGAAAATTTTATGCAATAGGACTTTATTATTTTGGACAAAAAATACCTGATCCCTGTGGGGAATCCTGACCTTTAAGGTGTCTGTGCCGGGTTTGATGATTCGGCTTCTTTCCAGAAAACAGGAAGAATCCAGATCCGACCAGTTTCTGGGTCTTTCCGTTGCAAGTAATGAAGTGCTGAGAATTGTGAGTACGGTTAACAAGAGGAAATGTTTCATTATGTGTTTTTTAAAAGATGACAAAATTAGTTTATACGTCAAATTGCAGGATGGGCAACTTGTTGCCCATCAGTCGGTCCGATAGCCTGTCTTCACTGTTATTCGGTTAATCAAGTTGGTGAGTTCGTCGTTTCGCTTTGCTACACTCCTTAACCTACCCTGCAACTAATCAACAATTGAGATTCAATTGCCTGTCCTATCCATTTGATTTTTCCGATCCGACCTTTACAGGTCTCATTATAATAACCAATACAAACAATCAATTTAATTCATTATTAATTCAATGTACAGCCGCATACATGCAGATACCTGAAAGCGGAGGAAAGTGCTGAAGGCAAACCAATCACCATTTCGGAAACCGAAATTGAAAATGTGATCCGAGCAAAGGCAGCCATATATTCGGCCTGTAGCTTATTGTTGGATCAGGTGGGAATAGATTTTGATGCAGTTGACAGGTTTTATATTGCCGGCGGATTCGGTAGATATCTGGACTTGGAAGACAGTATCGCTATCGGCCTGCTTCCGGATCTGAAACGTTCGACATTTGAGTTCCTGGGAAATACCTCATTGATAGGTTCTACCATGCTGCTGCATTCCAAAGAGTTCAGATTAAAACAGCAGGAGTTAGCCAAACGAATCACCTATATTGACTTAAGCACAGACCCTGCCTATATGGAGCAATATACCGCAGCTTTGTTCCTTCCGCATACGGATGGTTCGTTGTTTCCTTCGGTATAAATGTCAACCTTGAAGGGAATGGCATCCTGAGCATGCTGAGAGACCTGTTAGAACCCAGGAGAGACTTTCAAAAGTATTCAGAATAATGTTTTCTCTGTATTGAATGGATGTTTTTGTCGCTTTAGAACTTGTTCGATCTGTCCTGTTGATGGGCAACGAGTTGCCCATCCTCTAATTTTTGATATCAGCGTCATCTAAATAAATTCTGCAGCTTCTTCCGCGCTTCATCTTCCAGGGCTTTTTTCTGCTTTTTTTCGTATTCTTTTACTCGTCTTTCAAGTTTTTTTCTTTCTGCCTTAATCTGCTCTTGGTAGGCATTGACCTGTTTTAACACTTTTTGTTTCTCTTTGTTCAGTCTATTGTCGGTGGCTTTTCGCTGGCGGTTGACCTGCCCTTCAATATTGTTTCTGATTGCTGCCCTTGCTTCCCGGATTTTCTTTCCAACCATGGCTTCCAGGCGCTTTGCCAATATCCTGTCAACATTGGAGGAAACAGAGAATTGAGGATTGTCCAGTTTGCCTTTGATCACAGATTTTATCTCCACGGATTTTATATCTTCAAAGGTCTCCCGAACCGCTCGATCTGTTTCGCTTAAGTCTTTTGTTTGATTTCCGGCGAATCCAAATTGAATCGATTTGGCAACCAACAATACGGTTCCTTCCATGGTGACTTGATTTAAGGTCAATCCCACCGTAAGCTCTGCATCCTTGGAACTGAAATGGTCAGGCCAGGTTTTGTCTCCCTTTTTTAATTCAACTTTTTTCAGTTCCAACTGTGTTCCTTTCAGGGCCAATTTGTAAACATCGGTCTCACCGCGATTATCAAACACACCTTGAACGTGATATTTGGTTGGTTTACCGATTTCATCACCTGAAATATCAAATACGGTGGGTTCTCCGGAAATGTTCTGTTCCAGGGTTAATCCGTTTACAGAACCTGCCCAATTGATCATTGGTTGGGCTTTTTTTGTGAGCTGACCGTTTATGTTCAGATGTTCAATCAAAAATCCGGGGTAAACCTTTGAGGTAACTGGAAACGAGATGGTGCGCCCTTCTTTTCTTTTTGGTTTTTCTTCCTTTTCTCCAAAAAAACCACGCGCAATTTCGAGATAACGCATGACCTGTTCGTATTGCGCAACGACTTCCCTGCCAAAAAGCATCATACCGATATGTTTGGCGTTAATATCTTTCAGGTTGGCCAGTTTTTCCGCGCCCTTGATATCTTCTTCTGTCAGCCTTTTGATTTCACTGTAGTTGGTGGAAACAAATTTCAGATCTTCATTGGCCTTTTTGTTTAACTCATTAATTTCCTTGATAGTTTTATTGGTTTTACTTTCAAGTTTTTTTAGATCCTCAATAGCTTTCTGGTAATCAAAAACAGTCTTTAATTTAGCTCGTCTCAGCCTGTCTGCATCTTTTTGAATTTGCTTAATGTCTTTGTCTAACGTTGTCGTTTTTAATTTATCATCCCAATAAGCTATTTTTTCTTTTCCCTCTTTTTCAGCTTTTTTAATGGCCTGAATCGATTTTAATTTTTCGGGGTGCACATATTGATCGATATCCAATTCTCTGGCCAGTACGTCCAGATCAAGTTCCGGCAGATTATCCGCTAGCTTTCCGACTGATGCTTCAACCGATTCCTTATCGATATCCTTGCTGCGGTCCAGTTTCTTCAGTTCCGAATCGATCACTACATCATTCAAAGACATTTCAGTGATCACTAACTTTTTAGCCAGCAGTTGCATGCCGATCAGGTCAAATTCAGCTGAACCTGTTGTGATCAAGTCAACTGAAAGATCATCAGGGTCCTTGATACTAATCGATTCCAGGCCGGCGGTGGTAGAGGCAAGCTCGATGTCTAATCCATCAATGTCCACTTCTGTTTTTAGAATTTTTCCAAAAGAAAACTCAGCCAAATCCTCAACAAAGGAATCCCCAAGTACAAAAATAAAAAAAGCAGCTACTGCAGCAGCAATGCCGATGATAATGAGTGCAGATTTTCTAATCATATTCTTGTCCCCACTGCATTGATTTTACTATAAATACCATAGATCCAGCTTCTTTTGATAACTTTTGCCAGTTTGGAATCGGCTAGTTTTGTGACAATATTTTTCCTGATCAACACTACCATCTGTTTAAAGATGAAATAGAGGGGTACGGCAGAGAATACACCAAGCACGAAGCCACCCATGACGACTGTGTTGTTGAAGCGGGTCAACATCCAGAAGGTGCTGTTGAACATTATTGTAAACAAACCTGTTAGCTGCGGGATGTCAGTCAGAACATAGCTTCCCAGGGAGTTCAGTAGGGGGTCTAACGCCCAGGAAATTAAACTTGACACAACGGCACCCAATCCGACCATGGTCAGGTTCACGTTTAATATCAACGAGATGATCAGTAGTATGATGACCTGAAGCGGCCAGCCCGGCATTAATCCCATCATAGTGCCAAGAGTCAGTCCCCAGGCAATTTGACCGGGTGTAGCGCCATCCTTGAACACTTTTATAATTTTGTAGATAATATCCAACCAAAACATAAGTCTTCCTTTTTTCCGGGTTGAACAAGCAATAACATATTCAAGACAGTAATTTCTATTATGGTTAACATAGGATATCGCATTATTCAATCAGACCTGGACAATGTGTATAAAGTAGTCGACAAGCTGCATTGAAACTTGTTGTTTGCCAAGAAACAGCCCTCCTAGTACAATTTCCGCAGATACTTTGAAACGACTCAAAAATTGGGAAGATAAAAATGAAGAAAACCAAAGTCTTGTTGACGGTTAAGTGCCGTAATATGCGAAATCCCAAATTCCAAAGATATCGCTTTGATCAAACTCTTGGCTCAGCCAGTTGGATGTTACAGGAAAACATGAAACCTGTGATTCATCAGGATGGATGTGTGACAACAGCATCTGTTTGGGGGCGAATGTTTGCAGCGAGAAAGTCTGAAGAGGAGATTCAAAAGATTACCGATAACCTGCTCAAGCGTGCTTCACACTTCGCTGAAATTGATGACTATTCTGCTTTTCTCGAATTTCAGTCTGTTAGTAGTGCAGAGGATGAATTCAAGCTTGCTCCTGTCCTTACCAGTGACGATTGATTTTTATCCGGCACTTTTTCCACTGCGTTGGTCGATGGCTGCTGCTAAAAGCTATTGATTTGCTGCATTAATTCACCTAAGAAGAAAGACATAACTGACCATTTTAAAAGACAGGCAGGTCCGGAATAGTTTCCAAAACAGGTACGGCTGGAGGGATGTAATGAAACCAAAAACGATAAAGCAACTATCTGTCTTCATTGAAAACAGAAAAGGCGAACTAGCTGATGCGACATCTATTCTTTTTGAAGAGGCACTTTCCATAAAATCACTTCTTTTGCTGGACTCAAGCGATTTTGGGATACTTCGTCTGATCGTCGAAAAACCGGAAGAAGCGAAGGAAGTGTTTGCTTCTGCAGGTTATACTGTGCGCATAAACGATGTGTTTGCCGTGAAAGTGGAAGAGGGTATTGGCAAGTTTCACAAAGTGGCGAAAGTACTTAGTCAACACGAAATTGATGTTCTGTATACCTATGCCTTTAGAAATGAAAAAGGCGGTGTCTTCGTTTTCAAAGTGGACAACGCAGACATGGAACGAGCCATGGATGCCTTGGAAGAAGAGCATCTGGAGATAGTAGATTCCAGCTTTTTTTATTGAGAGATTCTTACAAATGATTATTCGGGTTGATGGGCAACGAGTTGCCCATCCTACACAGGTTCAAACTGTGCAGGTATACAATCCAAATCGATTTATTGTTCCAAAAGCTCCAAGGTCGTATCCGGAATCTTCTGCGCATCTCTGTTACCCCCGGCTTCCATTTTCCTGACCCACTCTTCCCAAAGAGGTTTTCCGCCGATATTCAACCAGCGTTCTCTTTCTTTGGCTGGAAGTGTGTAAATGTTTATCGAGTGACCTGGCTTTTTATAGACGGAATCTTTAGCTGAATCAAACCAGGTTTTACCCCAGAAAACCGATCCTTTTTTCCCTGGTGATTAATAGGTAAGGATTACTCGTAAAGAGGAGCAGAACTTTTCAGGGATACGGATTTGTGATCACGCTAAGAGAAAGGCCGTGATAGGTCAAGATGATTACGATTGAATGCAAAGCAAGCAAGTTGTAAAAGGTGAACCGGTCAAACTGGAAAAAAGCTCAAAAGGCTTTGTTTTTGCAGAAATAATTCCATTAAAGCCAGAGTCCATATATTTTTCGGTTTAATCGTGTTTATTGGATTGACTACACTTGTTTTCTGATTGAGCTTTGTTCGGAGTATTTACATCTTGTCTGAATTCAAGTAGCCTCGTGTTTCCCTATTTTATCCAATGTAAAATCCTTGAAACCAGTAGGATCGACCAATAATACAAAGGCAGATCGCAAAAAGAGATATCAGGGAGGATCAGGATTCTGCAAATTCAAAGCCAGGTTGCGATATGAAGTTTCCGGGATCCTGGGGAAGGTGCTGAACTATCGTTAACCAATTTGCATCCAAGGGAATATGCAGATGGAATTTAAGAAACAGTCAGATACCGTTGATGTTATAAATGATTCGCAGCTTCAGGACGAAGCCGGTTATCATCGAATATTAGATAATTTCAAGAACGAATTTCTCTTTTATGCCCATTCCGCTGAAGGAGATTTTTCTTATATCAGTCCTTCTGTTGAGACCATTCTGGGTTACACTCAGTCTGAGTTCCTGGCTGATTTTAAGAAAATCTGGCCCTCCGATTCAGCCATTCAGGAATCCAAACTTACCGCCAAATTAAACTTCAAGGGAATTCCAAAACCGCCCTACGAGCTTGACTTCTGCCATAAGGATGGTTCCCATCGTTGTCTGTTGATTTACGAGAATCCAATTTTCGATCATGACAGGGAGCTGGTCAGGGTAGAGGGGATCAGCAGGGATATTACCGAAAAGAAGAAGATAGAAGCCAAGCTGGATCAATATCGGGAAGATCTGGAAAAACAGGTAGAGCAGCGAACCATCGAGTTGCGCAATTCACATAAACAACTACTGGATATTATCGAATTCCTGCCGGATCCCACGTATGTTGTCGATATCTATAAAAAAATTATTGCCTGGAACAAAGCCCTGGAGGAAATATCCGGTATTCCCAAACAAGAGGTCATAGGCAAGCCGTTTCAATCATTCATTAAATCGATTTATCCTGCAGACAAACCCTTACTGATAGAATTGTTAGGTCTGGATGACGTATCCGTTAAGCTTGCTGACGGAGACATCAGAATCAACAATGGCATCCTTTCTGTTGAATGGTTTCTTCCTAAAGTCAAGAACGGCGAAGGGATGCATGTCTGGGTCACCACTGGCTCCATTCTGAGCGAAAACGGCAATCTAATCGGAGCGGTGGAAACGGTCAGGGATATTACGCAGATTAAGGATTCCGAACGAAAAATTCGGGAAAATGAGAAACGTTTGTCCGCAGTTATGAACAAACTGCCAGGCATGGCGTATCGAATTGTCAAAGAGGGAACGTGGAAGCTGGAATTCGTCAGCCAGGGCTGTCGATATTTGACAGGTTATGAACCTTCGTTCTTTATAAACCAGAATTTAAACAAATTCTTTCAGCTGATACACGAAGAAGACTTGGAACGGGTGGAAAAGGAGTTTCAGGCTGCCATTGATACCAAACGGAACTTTCAGGCAGAATACCGCATCACCACGGCTTCCGGTGAAACCAAATGGGTGTTCAGTCGTGCGGAGGGTGCCACATTCGACTATGAGGGGTCGATTCGAATTGAAGGATTTATTACCGATTTTACTGCCTATAAAAACATGGAGCAGCGGTTACGAAACGAAAATTTGCTGCTCAGATCCACCATGCGCGACCGTTACAAGTTTGGGAATATAATCGGTAACAGCAAGGCCATGCAGGATGTATATGAATTGATTTTAAAGGCCGCCACAACCAATGATAGTGTGTTTATTCACGGTGAATCGGGCACGGGTAAGGAACTGGTTTCTCTTGCCATTCATAATGCCAGTGATCGCCGAGATAAGAAGTGCGTAATTGTTAATTGTGGCGCTATTCCCGAAAACCTGATTGAGAGCGAGTTCTTTGGACATACAAAAGGTGCCTTCACTGGGGCCACCTCGGATAAAAAAGGTTATCTCGAAACGGCCGATAACGGTACCTTGTTTCTGGATGAAATCGGAGAGATCAGTCTTAATATGCAAGTCAAGCTGTTGAGGGCCATAGAAGGCGGCGGTTTTTCCCCCATCGGCAGTCAAAAAATTTTAAAACCGGATCTACGCATTATTGCTGCATCAAACAAAAATCCCATCGATTTGATGAAAAAAGGAAACATGCGCAGTGATTTCTTTTTCAGGGTGCATGTTATCCCCATCAACCTGCCCCCACTGAGAAAACGGGAAGATGATATTTTTCTTTTGGCGGATCATTTTCTCAAGACCTATAGCAAAACAGACAGCCTTGCTACCATGAGTCCGGAAAACCTGGCTATTTTGAAAGAATATTACTGGCCCGGTAATGTTCGTGAGTTACAGAATATCATGCGCAGATACATCACCATGCGCAGTCTGGAATTTTTACGGGGGGATAATACTCCCGTACCCAAGGAAGCCAAACAGAGCAGCACGATTGAGGTGGAACCTGAAGACGATACCCTGAGTTTGACAGAGGCCGTTGGAAAGTTTGAAAAAAAATATATCCTGGAAGCCTTGAAAAAGCATCGTTGGCAAAAAGGTAAAACAGCTGCGGTATTAAACATTTCCCGAAAAACACTCTTTAGAAAAATGAAAGCCCATGAGATAAACTAGGGGAGTTTGGGGTCAGTTTTGACACATTTGATAAAAATATCAATAGAACAATTGCTTAACCTTGTTTTTCGTCATTTTGGGACAGAAAAGACCCATTTTTGGAGTTTAGATCTTAGATATAAGATTTTTTGTCATGTGACAGCTACGCTGTCTGCTTCACATTTGATGATGGGGAAGCAGGTTGCTTGCTTACCCGTCTCTGCCTGTTCTTTTTAACCAATTCTCTTAGCTTTTCTGATTTCCTTTACTTACCCATCCTACATTTGCTGGTTGATTACTAAATATTCTCAATTGATTATTCGTGGTCTGAAAAATAATCAATAATCAACTATTTCAGAAAAGTACTCCCAAGCGCAGCAAGCCCGTAATTCCTGCCAGCAAATAAAAACATAAAATAGCTGCAAAGCAGCACCAACCAGAAAATTTTAAATCTAAAATCATAAATCTAAAATGTTACAGGTGGCATATCTGTTGCTGATATCAAAGATCATTTGGGATCCAGACTTATAGTTTACGATCACATTCTTTCGATTGAAAAACCACTATCGTTGGCGAAGTAACATAAAACCAGACGAACCTCAACCCCGGGAAACGATATGGCGGAACAAGTATTTACGAGCTGCACCAACTGCGGGCCCATCACCGTTTATGTGAAGGATGGGAAAGTCGTACGCATCAGGCCGTTGGTTGTTGAAGAAAACGATTATTCGCCCTGGACTATCAAGTCAGGCGATAAAGAATATCAAGCACCAAAGAAAATGGCTTTGTCACCATTTGTTCATGGAGAACGACAGAGACTGTATTCAGATCAACGAATCAAATACCCTATGAAACGGGTCGATTTCAACCCAAACGGGGAAAGAAATCCTCAAAACAGGGGTAAGTCCGGATACGTCAGAATCAGCTGGGAAGAGGCTTTGGATACGGTTTCCAGTGAGATAAAACGAATTCAGGATACTTACGGGCAATCGGCAGTCACAGGTATGACCTCCTCTCATCATAACTGGGGAAATGTTGGCTATAAGATGGGACCGTTCAGCCGCTTCTTTAACATGATCGGTTATACACAAGTCTTTGATAATCCCGATAGCTGGGAAGGCTGGCATTGGGGGGCAACACATACTTATGGCTTTTTCTGGCGTCTTGGAATGCCGGAACCTTACGATACTTTGACCGATGCCCTGCAAAACACGGAGATGATTGTTTACTGGTCCAATGACCCGGATTCCACCAGGGGAACTTACACCGGCCAGGATTCATCGATCTGGCGTCAATGGCTGAAGGAGAAAGGTGTTGAGATGGTATTCATCGATCCCTTTTTCAACTATACAGCGGCAGCGATGGGCGGAAAGTGGCTGACTCCAAGAATCGGTACGGATACCGCCCTGGCCATGGCCATCGCTTATGTGTGGTTGAGAGAGGACACTTACGATAAGAATTATATTAAGACTCATACAGTAGGTTTTGAACCGTTCAAAGCCTATATCCTCGGTGAAGATGGTTCCGACCCAAAGACACCGGAATGGGCCGAGGAAGAATCAACGGTTCCAGCCCGAGTGATCCGAGCATTGGCAAGACAATGGGCTAAAAAACGAACAATTCTATCCGGCGGGTCCAGAGGAGGAGAAGGGGGAGCTTGCCGGACTGCCTATGGAACTGAATGGGCTAGAATGATGGTGCTGCTGCAGGCGATGCAAGGTCTGGGAAAGCCAGGTGTCAGCATTTGGGGAACAACAATGGGAGCCCCTTCCAACACCGATATTTGGTTTCCGGGTTATGCTGATTTGGATGGACGAATGGCGACTTCCAAAGCTGCTGATCACAGGCCTGAAAATCCCGTCAAGCAAAAACTCTATCGTTTGACCTTGCCGGATGCTGTTTTAAACCCACCGGTGAGCTGGTATGGAGAGGGTTTCTGCGGACAGGCCCTGGAACAACAATATTCTCATTTTACCTATCCCATGGAAGGGTATTCCGAAGTGAAGATGTTCTATCGCTACGGGGGATCTTTTCTTGGTACCATGGTGGATACCAATAAATGGGTCCGCATGTACACCAGCGATAAACTGGAGTTTGTAGTGAATCAGGATTGCTGGTATCAAAGCGAAACCAAGTTTGCCGATATCATCTTACCGGCTTGTACCCAGTTGGAGAGGGATGATGTCGGTGAGTGGGGAGCTGCTGGAGGATACACGGTTCACGCTAGTAGCGGAAGTAATAATCGGGTTCTGGTTCGACAAAAGAAATGCATTGAACCGCTTTGGGAATCAAAATCGGACTATGAGATCTTTACACTGCTGGCGGACAAATTGGGAAGAAAGGAAGAGTACACCGAGGGAAAATCTGAATTGGATTGGGCCAGGGCGTTCTTTGACATCTCCGATGTTCCCAAGTACATGTCCTGGGAGGAATTTGAAAAAAAGGGATACTTTATCTTTCCAATTCCCGATGATTACAAGCCTACTCCCTCATTACGCTGGTTTTACGAACAAAGGGAGTGCGATACACCGGATCTCAATAATCCGAAGCGGCTGACCGAAAAGTCGAACGAGTTGGGGACTGTCAGCGGTAAAATCGAGTTTGTGTCTGTCAGCCTGACAGAGAATTTTCCCGATGATGATGAACGGCCGCCAATGGTTCAATACATTAGAAGCTGGGAAGGTGTACATTCGGAGCTGGCTAAAACCTATCCTCTGCAATTGTTATCACCACATCCACGATTTTCTTTTCATACCCATTATGACAAACAGACTGCCTGGTTAAATGAGATCCCCGGCCACAGAATCATTAAGGATGGATACGCATACTGGCCTGTACGTATTAATCCTGTGGATGCAGAGGAAAGAGGGATCAACAATAACGACATAGTTAAAATGTTTAACGATCGCGGTCAGGTACTGGGTGTTGCCAAGATTACAGGCAGGGTAAAACCCGGAATCATTCACAGCTATGTGTCATCAGCAAAGTATGATCCGCTGGAGCCGGGTAAAGACAACTCCATCGACCAGGGTGGATGTATTAGTCTTTTGACGCCTTCCAGAATGGTTTCAAAGAATGCACCGGGTATGGCTCCGTTATCATGCTTAATTGAACTCGAAAAATGGGAGGGATAGAAAATGACCAGTTATGCCATGTTAATCGATGTTGATCGTTGCACCGGATGCTACAATTGTTTTCTTTCCTGTAAAGATGAGTTCTGCGGAAACGATTTTCCGGGATATTCGGCGGCGCAGCCGGAGTTCGGTCAGTTTTGGCTGAACATGAAAGAGGTTGAACGTGGAAGCTTTCCCAAAGTGAAAGTAGACTATACACCCATTCCCTGTATGCAATGTAAAAACCCGCCATGTGTTAAAGCAGCGGTAGATGATGCAGCCTTCATTAGGGATGACGGGATTATAATTATCGATCCGATTAAAGCGAAAGGACAGAGAGATATCGCCCATGCCTGTCCTTACCGGGTGATCTATTGGAATGAAGAAGAACAATTGCCGCAAAAATGCACTTTTTGCGCGCATCTCCTGGATAAGGGGTGGAAGGTACCACGTTGTGTTGAAAGTTGCCCGACCGATGCAAAAATCTTTGGAGATCTGGATGATCCGAACAGCGAAGTTTCCAAACTAAAAGCTTCCGGAAAGTACGAACAAATAAGACCTGAATTCAATACAGCTCCCAAGGTGTTATATGCCAATCTACCCAAACGATTCATTTCAGGTGAGGTTTTGCTGGCAAATAACAAGGATGAATGCGCTCAAGGGGTGAAGGTGGTGTTGGAAAAGGATGGTTCGGAGGTAGCATCAAGAGAAACGGATCTGTATGGCGATTTTGAGTTTGATGGACTTGAGAAAGCTTATGGTTATACAGTTAAAATCGATCATAGCGGGTATGCTTCGGTTACGCTGGATGTAGATAGCAAAATTGATGTGCACCTGGGAGAAATTGAGCTAATGAAAGCATAATAAAAAGTGGGTTGGACTTGGATGGTTTGCCCGGACTGAAAACAGACAAAGATGGGCAAGCTACGCTGGCCCATCCTACAACCAATTAAAATTATTCACGATGGGGTAACAAGCTACCCATCCTACTTGAAATTAAAAATACCGAGTACTATGAAAGTCGTAAGAAAAACGGAAGGTGAGTACTACTCAGCAGTGGATCATTTCAACATGTGGAGTGCTTTAAAGGTGAAAGAGGGCGAAAGTGTGCGAACGACGGTTTCATGGTCACATTTTTTACCCGATGGCGGTGCTGAAATGAAACCATCCGCCAGGGAGAGGCTTTACTTCATGATTTCAGGTTCCATTACGGTAACCGGTGAAAACGAAGAACATGTACTTCACCCGGGAGATGCCATCTATATCGCTCCAAACGAGAACAGGAGTATTTCAGTCAACGACAATCAGCCAGCCACGATGCTGGTAATTATCGTCAGGGTTGATTGATTGTTGCCAAAACACTTGAAAAAACAACATGTCTTATTCAAACCAAATGGAGAAACAACATGGAAGACCTTTTCAGACTCGATAATCAGGTTGCTGTGGTGATTGGGGGAGCAGGAGGTATTGGCGAAGCAATAGCAATGGGTTTGGCTCAATATGGTGCAAAAGTAGTTGTAGCCAGTCGCAGCATGGAAGCACTGAAGAACGTGACTGAAAAGATTGTTACCGAGACAGGTGTAGAGGCTGTGCCATATACTGTTGATGTGACGAATGAAGAAAGCATGGAGGGTCTGGTTAAGCAAGTCACGGATCGTTTTGGAACAGTAGATATTCTGGTGAATGCCATGGGATTGAATATCAAACGGGATGCGTTGGAATATCCCATGGAAGATTGGGAAAGGATTTTCGATGTCAATGTAAAAGGAACCATGATTGCCTGTAAGTATTTTGGGCGTGTGATGCGAAACAATATGCAGGGAAAGATAATCAATCTCTCGTCGGTCAGGGGAATCAGGGGATATGGAGGAGGTAACTCCGCATATTGCGGCACGAAAGGAGCGGTTGAATTAATCACAAAATCGTTAGCGATTGAGCTGGCCAGTTTTAAAATAAGAGTTAATGCTGTGGGACCAGCTCTTATCATCACCCCGGGAACCATTCATATCCAGGAAAACCCGGAACTGGCCGAAAAGTATAAATCTGTCATTCCCTTAAACAAACTTGGGGTTCCGGAAGACCTGGTGGGAGCTGCTGTGTTTTTAGCCTCGGAAGCTTCGAATTTTGTCACAGGTCAGACCATATATGTGGATGGAGGGCTCACAGCCTCTTAGGTATTTATGATTTTAGATTTGAGATCTTAGATTTTCCGTATTGTGGCAGCTTTGCTGCCGTCCCGCATTTGATAGTGGATCTGCTTTGTTTGATCCACTCCGCGTTTTACCGAATATTCCTTGCAAAAACAAATCAACGGGTTGATACACTAATCCAGGAATACCATCCTCTGTTTTTCCATCTGATCCAGGTTTTGTCGCATGTGGATGATTCTGTTGTTCTTCTCCCTTTCGTTTGGCAGGTTTTTGAGCTTGTCAATTTCTTTGACTATTACCCTGTCTGCTTCCACTTTGCAGCGCTCATAGTAAGCTTCCTGTTGACCGAAGAAACTATGTTTTTCCCTCTGGTCTATAGTGAATTCTGTGGATTGGAAAATCATTTCAAGAATTTCTTTCTTGGTTTTTAACGCGGTTTCATAGTTCATCCAATCGTGCCAGGATGGTTGGGACAAGGCTTTGTGATATTCTTCAAAAGTCTTGTACAACAACTTGAAACCATATTTTTCGGGTAAATCAAAAGCCTGCGAGCCTGGATCGAGCACAATTGGCCCTAAAATCTGGCCTCCAATGGGCACGGTTTCATCAATGTCTCCAAATCTGCCTTTTGAACGTGCTTGGTGATCGATCTGATCAAGCTTTGCCCATAATTCCCAGGTTTCTCTCATCTCTTTTTCGGTTTCGCCAGCCAAACCAACGGAGAAGAAATTCGTTAAGGGAATACCGTATTTATGGCAGGTTTGAACAGTTTTCAGTATGGCTTCGTTAGAATAATGCCGACCCAATGTTCGTCGAACTTTGTCGGATCCTGTATCCGGGCATAAGTGAAAGATCACTTGTTTGCCTAAACCGGCTATTTCCTTGATAAAGTCTTCATCTGCAGGGATCAATAAATCCAGTGACAAGCGTTCGAGACGCGGTTTTTCTTTTTTAATTAGTGCGATTAGCTCCTGCCAGTAAGCTTTTCCGGCCATGCGCATATCCTGAAAGAGTCCGATGAAGCTGATGTTTTGGTCATTCAGCCTCTTCATGTCTTTGACAATATTGACAGGACTCCTGAAGGCAGGCTTTGGCATGTTTAAATAGTTTTTGTAGGTATAAGATGAACCGCCACAGATAGAGCAATTGTAAATGCACCCACGGCAAACCTCCAGGCTCCATCTGGCAACTGAATCTTTTGCGTAAATGGAAGTCTTTGGCTCGATCAGGTCGAATCGTGTAAATTCAAAATCATCAATGTGCCCACTGCCCTGCATCATGGGGGTAATAATAAGCTCTCCATCTTGATTACGGCAGGTCAGATTGGGTGTCTTTCCAATGACGCCGGTTTTTTCATAGCTTTGTAACAACTGCAATAGAGGTTTTTCCGCTTCACCACGAATGATAGCATCGATGCAATCGAATTTTTCAATGAGTTCTTCATGAAAACACGTTGCTGTGAGACCGCCCACAATTACAGATGAATTTGGATGATGTTTCTTGCAAATTTCTGCAATTGCCATAGCTCCCTGGGAGTGCTGCTGAAAATGCAGGCCAATGGCAAAAACCTGTGCTGACAGATTCTTGATATGTTCTTCTATATCTATCTGGGGAGTATTCACCATGCGATCGCCCAGGTTATCGATGATCACTTTAAATCCGTGCCTATCTTGATACTCCGCCAGACTTAGCAAGCCGATAGGAACCTTGGTAAATTGCACTGTTTCGACATTTCTTCCCAGGGCCCCGGTAAACAGAGGTTTACGGCGAAAGTCGTAGTGGGCAGGCGGATGAATAAATATAACGTCGTAGCTGGGCATGTTTTTGTTTAATTATTTAATCACCCTGTAAGGGTGTTGTATTATAGCCGGTGGCTTTAGCCACCGGAAACTACCCCAAGTGATTTCCGTCCTGAAGGGACGGTGCTATTTCTCAATTCCACAAGTATCGTTCATCAAATTCGATTCGGTTGCGTTTCAATATCTCGATTAATTCTTCTTTAAAAGATAGTTGTTTATGATGACTCTCTTGGTGATTAATGTATCTTTTTACAGCCTCAACCTGGGATTCACTGACCGAAAAAGCACCAAATCCATCCTGCCAGGAAAACCTAATTGGTAATTTTCTTTGTTCGTTTATCCGTTTTGATGAATTTCCCTTAACTTTCATTATCAATTGAGACACTGAATGTGTTTGTTTAAGTTTGAACAAGATATGGATGTGATCGGGCATACCGCCAATTTCCAACACGATTCCACCTTCACCTTTAACAATTCCATTGATGTATTTATAAAGCTCGTTTTGAATTTCAGGTTTGATCAATCGTTTGCGATCTTTTGTGCTAAATACGGTGTGAAATAGAAGATTAGTCAGTGTGCTTCCCATATATTTTTGACATTGCATCGTCCCTTCAGGACTATGTTGGTGTTGGTGGTCGATACCGGTGGCTGAAGCCACCGGCTATAATACATTTCCCTTTCAGGGAATTTCGTTTTAACAATCATATGTATTGTTTTAAATACCTGATTCTTAGGATGTTGATAAGATGGTTTTTCTACTCAAAAGAAATTGTGGGAATATATATATCAAACAGAATTAAACAAAAATAAACTATTTTGGATAATATTCAGGTTATTTTTTAATACATCAAACAAAATGTTCCCGGTGGGCAGGCTATTGCCGGCTCATCCTACAAAAAACAGGCATAAAATAAAAAAGGGGGATTGCCACGTGGACAAATCCCCCTTTTTTAGAGAGTTAGCGCACTTGCAAATTAAAGGGGAATATCCCCCAGGCTCAGGTCCTTATCAGTTAGAATATTGTCGATTGTTTTCTTTTTACCATCCTTCTTCATTTCCAAAGAGTAGGTACAATCGTCTTTCAAACCGTGGAACCAGAAATCTCCGAAGTTGTCGGTGGTCGCCTTGAAGGTTTCGTTAGAATTGGTGTCTTTTAAGGTACACTCTGCTCCAATAACAACCTCTTTTTCTACAGGGTCATACAGAGTTCCGCCAATGAATTTCTTAGGCAGATTTTTATAGTAGACCCTGGAATTTGTACCGGCTTCGGGATTAATCAGCTCGGCGTCTTTGATGAAATCTGCAAAATCCGCTTCTTCACCGAATCGAATAGCACCAGTAGGACACTGATCCACGCAACGCGGGACCTCCCAGTTTTCGTCATTGTCCAGAAGGTGACTGCATCCCGTGCATTTCTGCGCAATATTTAAATGTTCGTTAAAATAAATGGCATCATGCGGGCAGTTATCTTCGCAGAGCTTGCATCCCGTGCAGGTATCCGGTTCAATTATCACCAGACCGTCATCCCTTTTATAGATTGCCTTTGATTCGCAGCCCGAAATACACGGTGCATCATCACAATGATTACAAAGATTAGGGGTATACGTAACTTTAACCTTTGGCACCTGACCGCGTACTTCTTCATTTAATCTCATCCAGAACTGACCCGTATCCGGTTGAGGTTTGGCATAGGGTGTCCAATCGTTAGCAACATGTTCGTCTTTACAGGCAACCTGGCAGCAATAGCAGCCGTTGCAGACCGATAAATCAATTGCGAATACTTTCATTATTTACCTCCTTTCTCTACCCATGCCTCAAACCGTAAACCGGCTGCGGGATCGTAGTCTCGTTCAAAAGCTTCGGGATAATCTCGTTTCCATTGATCCATTTCAGTCCCGGAAACCTTGGAAACTTCGACCAGGTAACCGCTGGTTGCTTGTCCTACGCATTTTTCCGAAGTGATTCCCTCACCTGAGATACAGTTGATAGCTCCACCTCGATCAATGACACCGGGAACAATTGGATCATGTCGTGCACCGTGGTCTACATAGGCCACGCCAGGCATGACTCGTTCCCAAACCCGGGCACCACAAAGGACAATACCACGCTCATTGTGGACTTTGACAATATCTCCCATCTCGATTCCCCTGGCTTCGGCATCTGATGGGTGAATCCAGCATGGCTCATACAGGTAGCCATCCCAGCCTTTTACTTTACATGTTACGACTTCACGACTCCAGGTTACATCATCGGCCTGGGAATGAACTCTCCAGCGGCCATGATTTGACATCAACAGCAATGGATAAGCATTAGCTCTCTGGCTGGAAACCCGCTCATCGTGCATGGCACTTTTTTCAATCCATTTGGGAATGGGCGGTCTTTCTCGATCTTCCGGAAAAGCCTTGGCTATGGATTCCGAGTAGAATTCCAATTTTCCTGTCGGAGTAGGAAGAGGGTTCTTTTCCGGATCATCATGGAAAGGTCTTAAACCAACCACATCATCTTCCCAGTCCTTGGCGGTTGGAAGAACAACATATTGATTTTCTTCAAACTTATCCCATGAGATAAATTTTTCCAGTTTCATGTTGCTGAAGACCTCTTGCTGCAGATCTCTTACTGTCTTCCCCTCAGAGAATTCAGCTTCTTTACCCAGCTTTTTGGCTACTTCCAGGACTGCTTCATAATCACTTTTGGATTCGCCAACCGGCTCAATCGCCTTGTTCATCAAGATGACTGAATGATGTTGGGTTCCCTGTCGCGTATTGGTGACGATATCATCTACTTCCAGATTGGTGTTGGTTGGAAGAATGATGTCTGCATAAATACAATCATTTTCAAGCCAGGGGTGCTGGGCCACAATACATTCAATTTTTGGATCGCGTTCAGCAATAATGGTTTCATGACCGCAGTTCCAGCAAGTGATTCGACACGGTGTGTCGGTCCACATCATATGAATCTCGGTACCGCCATCTTCCTTGGCAATAGGGTAGTTGTACTCAACAAACTGATCCTCGACGGGCTCTTCAATACCTCCATTCCCCCAGAATTTGAGAGGTGGATCGAGAATAGCCGTGTGGATCATGGTTTTTGGAATCAACTGTTTTCCCCAGGCCCGGATGGTTGTCATGGTCGGCTTGGTTAGCCGTTCGCTGAGCTGTGGGTTAAAGAATCGGGTACTTTCCAGTCCTTCCGGTCTTGGCATTCCACCATAGGTGATCTGAACCTGATGTACACCGGGTCCTCCCAATCCCTGCATTCCGAGCAGGATACATTCCAGTCTGGCTGGTTCATGGGAGTAAGGACCTCTAAACATCGAACCACCAAAATAGTGGGCAATAGATGTGGTCTGTCGGGCAAATTCCCGGGCCAGTGCCTTAATGGTCCACTCAGGAACACCACATTTCTTGGATGCCCAAGCAGGATCTTTGACGATGCCGTCTTCCTCACCCATCACATAAGCTTCAACCTTATCCATGCCGATGGTATGGGTTTTAACATATTCCTTATTGTATGTTCCTTCTTTTAACCACATGTAAATGATGGCTAACTGCATGGCAGAGTCGGTATTGGGAAGGATCGGAATCCATTTGTCAGCATGAACTGCTGCGCCATAGTTGAGATCCGGGCAGATATACACCTGATTGATTCCCAGCTCGGTCCAGTAATAGCAAAGCCGACTGGCGAACTGTCCTACAAATCCCCAGGGTGTGGTTTCAGGATCACATCCCCAAAAAAGAACCATGTCACAGTTTTCTGTCATATCCTTCATGCAATTTCCCGAAGGATCCATCATCCCTACGATGCCTTGTCCCCACACATGTTTGGAACCCCAGTAAAAACCTTCCCAACTGTCAGGATTTCGGACTTGCTGGGTAAAACCGCCCAGCATATCAAGCAAACGAGCCTGATGTCCGTGTGGTGTATTGATGGTTTTACATTCACCGTGGCCATCTCCCTGGGCCAGAATGGCTAGAGGTCCGTATTCCTTATGAATCCGTTTGATTTCGCCGGAGATAAGATCTGTTGCTTCTTCCCAGGAGATCCTGACGTACTTGCTTTTACCCCTGTTTTGCGGGTTTCTTTCGCCATTGGGATCCCAATCAACACGTTTCAAAGGGTATTTGATTCGGTTTGGTGAGTAAGTCCTCTTCTTATAAGATAAGGACCAAGGGGAAGGCATGCCCTTGAAATTGGATTCCAGTTTTTTGCCATCCCTTTCAAACTTCCACGGATTAAAGCTTTCTCGATCATATTTCCAGTCAAAATGCATGGGTCGGACTCGAACGATCTTACCGTCTTTCACGTCCACGCATGAAGGGTCGCAACCTCCCAGCAGACCACCAAGAGCCAAAGCCCTTACAACGGTTTTATCTACTGAAGTATCCACCCCTTTTTTTTCATTTTTCCCGTTCGCCATAAATTAAACCCTCCTATTGATGTCTGGCATTTGGTTAGAATGAATTAATAAAATCATGTGGTTGTATTGTGAAAAAATGATTTGCCATAAATTGGTGCTTTAGCTTTGCACCTGTCTTCTTTCTCTAGTCATGCCGTTCAGCGTTTCATGATTCGGCATCCATGAACATCCTGCCAGTGAAGCCTGTTTAGATTCCGGGTCATGAGATGCGAAGTTTGCAGCATCGATCGGAATGACAAGTGGCCGGATTTTGCAGGATGGGCAACATGTTACCCATCTGTCTTTTGG
This sequence comes from SAR324 cluster bacterium, assembly GCA_028282825.1. Classification (GTDB taxonomy): domain Bacteria; phylum SAR324; class SAR324; order XYD2-FULL-50-16; family XYD2-FULL-50-16; genus JAHJTV01. The sequence continues at coordinate 209,341 of JANQGZ010000022.1, read as the reverse complement.
TTACTCACGATTTCGAAAAGGATTCGCTATAGTCTCTTCGTCGTTGGTCGCGGCTTCGTTGATAAAACCGAATTCATCCTGTTTGAAGACATCTTCCGTCAGCTCTTCCGGTTTGCAAGGATAAACTTTGCAGAGCAGGCAGGTCAGATCCGGTGAACCATACATGGGGTCAAGGTGATCATTGCTTGTCAGTACATTGGGATTTGAAATATAAACCCCGTGATATCCTTCGGCTGGTTCTTCCGGGTAAAACCAGTTTCCGGTTGTCATTAGCATTCCTTTTAGGATGCCCGGAAATACCCTTGCTCTTTGCCTGATTCTTCCTCTTGGGGACTCAATCCAGATCCAATCACCATCTTTTACGTTATATTTTTCAGCTGTTTCCGGATGTAACTGGCAGATCGGATATTCCATGAAACTTCTCAGCCAGGGGATATTCCTGTATTGAGCCAGGAAGTAAAATGGTTGGCGGAATCCGCTGCTCATGACCAACGGGTATTCCTTGTACAATTCGGGTGTACTGTATGGACTTTCTCCCGGCTCTCGGAAGACCGGTAGTCCGTCATAACCAAGGCTTTCCAGATGCTTTGATTTGAATTCAAATTTTCCCGTTGGAGTCGGAAAACCCCCGCCTTCTCGCCAGTAGTCGGTTTTGTATTTATAGTAGACCTGATCGTCTCCCCAGCAGCCACTGACCAGTTTTTCGCTAAATTCTTTCCAGGTCATCTTTCCATCGGAACCTTTTTTGACCTGGTGATCTAGCAGTTCTTCCTCAGAGTCAAACCAGTGTTCGGGAGCCACTCTTTTTCCTATTTCGTTGAATATCCAGGCATCGGATTGTGCTTCTCCCGGTGGATCAAGAACTTTGTTATGTGCTTCAATCATAAACCTGGGGTGCATATCATAAACATCATTCAGCTCAAGCCAATGCGCTGCTGGTAAGACTATGTCGGCAGCCTCTGCCATGGGTCCCATAAAAAGATCCACATGAACCATAAAAGGTACCTTTTCAATCGCCTTGACAACTTCTTTGGTGTTGGCCATGTGCACGATCTGCTGTCCACCTACGCTGAACCAGACTTGGATGGGCGCTTTGCCTGAAATGATTGCCTTGACCATCGTATCGGGATTACAGGTCCGTGCTGCACCCATCTTGAATTTATCGATACCGATGATCTTGCTTTTCATCTCTTCAGTGAGAGGTAACTCAAGGAAGAAATCTTCAATCAGTCCTGTGTCAGGTAAAACCCAGCTGACCATGCTGCCCGGAGCCTCGATATTGCCTGTCATACCCATTAAATTGGTAATGGCTCTTAGTGTATGACCACAGTTCGCTTGTCTTTCCAGGGAACTGCCCACCTGAATACATCCCGGTGTATCGATCGCAAACAGTCGGGCGGCCTCAATGATCTTCTCTTTGGGCACCCAGGTAATCTCTTCGGTTTTTTCAGGAGTAAAAGGAGCGACTCTTTCCCGAAGTTCCTCAAATCCGTAGGTCCAGTTTTCGACAAACTCCTTATCCCATAATTCTTCCTTGAAGATCACATTCATCATACCCATTGCCAGGGCACAATCGGAGCCAGGTCTTGGTTGCAGCCAGAGGGTTGCTCTCGTAGCGTAGGCACTGGCTCTCGGATCGATGATGATCAGGTTTTTACAATAATCCAGCGACTGAATAAACCAGTTACACATCTCGGAATCGGCACTACTGATTTCCAACTGCTTGGCCCACATGATCTGTGTTTTTGGAAATACTCCACCCCAACCGTGATAGTCGCAATATAACCTTCCATATCCGGTCACCAGACCATATAGTCCCAATCGTGGGCTGTGACAGACATACCCCGGTGAGATCACATTGGCTGATCCGATTGATCTGGCAAAACGGTGAGTATAGCGGTTGTATCCTCTTCCGGTACCTTGTGAGGTTGCAATAGATTCCGGTCCATATTTGGCTTGGGCTTCTTTTATCTTCTTTTCAATAGTATCGAGGGCTTCATCCCAACTGATTCGTTCCCAATTTCCTTTACCTTTTGGTCCGACCTGCTTAACGGGATGCTTTAAACGATATGGGTTATCGATATGCTGGATACTTGATAATCCTTTAGCACACATGGTTCCGCGAGTCAGGGAATCTTCCCGCCCTTCGATATGGACAATGGCATTGTCTTCAACAGTTACTTTTACGCCACAACCTCCATGACAGCTTTTGCAGGTTGTATACATTACTTTCCGTTCACTCATTTTCAATTTCCTCCTAAGTGGTTCTACCTATTTTTCAGATCCGTTTGACAATAAAGGCTGGTAAATACCAACTTTAAGGATGCAGTATTTCAAAGCAAAGGCTCCGATGGTATGGGCGATGATTGCACCTATCAGTGCTGCATGACCGATGTCACCAATAAAGTATCCTGCCAATGAAACCACCAACGGAATAAGAATGCCAAGTATGATGACACCAAGCCAGAAAGGAACTGCAACTTTGCCGGCTAAAAGTTGCTTTGAAGAAAATCCTGCTGTTTCTGAGCGGTAGGTGGAATTTAACAGGTAAGTTGCAATTAGAAGTATGTTAACCAATAACAGAATTCTGGTGACAGACTCCAGCATAATGATGTCCACACCAGCCGTGAACAAACCTATACCGATAAGAAGAGCGAGCCCGTCAGCTATTCCGGCATTGATGATAACGATAGGCAATAAACCGGTATTCCAAAAGGGAACACTTTTACAAAAACTCATCATGAAACCGGTATAAATTGCTGTAAGAATTGCTCCAAAGCCACCCAATATTCGAAATGCGATGTCAAGGTTGTGTAAGGTCGCTGTGCTGATTCCTGTGTTTTGACCGGTCGACATTAATATATAGCCGATTAGTAGCTGTATGAAACCAAAACCGGCAAAGAGAATAGTAAAAAAGAATCCCCTGGCTATCCAGGAAGTTCTCCACGCTTTAGTAAAAGGGGGTAATGCTCTCCAGAATCGAGTTGGTTTGCCGAGATAGATTAAGTGGATCGGTAGCTTGATAGCCATGACAATGAGCCAGCCGGCTAATGCTCCCCACCAGTTGTTAACAAAAATAGAGACCAGGTACAAACCGGTTCCCAAACTGCCAAAAACCTCTGTCAGCCAGATCAGCAGACCTTCACGCTGAATCCAGTCGGTCTGCTGCATTGGCTTGACCATCCACTCATGGCTGACCATCCATTGACGACGTGTGTGCTGCATATTTTCTCTCCCTATTTAGTTACCTGATCTAGTTTACCAATGGCGTCCGCTTGAACGGTACTCTTTGTAGAAACGTTGTAACCGGTTCTAGCATGTTCCGGGGCAACGTTGTCCTTTCCCCCGATCTTGCCATCCACATAATAAACCGAAGGATCCGTGCCAAATTCCGAATGCAGCTGGATGCCTTTTCGATCCCGGATTAGTCTTGAAATTTCGCTGTTTGGGTCATCCAAGTCCCCAAATGTCAAAGCTCTGGCCTGGCAGGTATTCACACAGGCTGGTGTTGCATCCCTATCCACCCCCGGTTTAAGACCTTTGGGTATCCCTGCATCAATTTTCTCAACGCAAAAGTTACATTTTTGGGTAGTACCGGTCTGGTGCGGATAATTTTTTTCACGAGCTTTCTCGAATCGTGTTTTTTCATGATTCGGAAAGTAATTCATCATTTTATCTTTCGCCAAATAAGTTCGGTTTTGATAAGGGCAGGCGATGACGCAATAGCGGCATCCCATGCAAAGATTGTTGTCGATATCTACAATTCCATCCGGTCTTCGGTGTGTGGCCTCGGTCGGGCAGGCGTCAACACATGGTGCGTCTTGACAATGATTGCAGCGCACAGCCCAGGTGGAAACATCCACGGTGTAGTTTTCTTCAACCTCATAGGCAATCAGCTTTACCCAGGCAATTCCAAATGGCAGATAGTGTTCAACTCTGCATGCAGCCACGCAACCATGACATCTCATGCATTTTGATAAATCGATTACCATTCCCCATCTCATTGTTTTCTCCTATAACGTTCTTGCTATTACTATCCTGATTTTTTCACCTTACTTCTGCAGCAAGTATTCCACTTTTCCCATTTTAGATTTATGATTTTAAATTTTACATTTACAGGTTGTGACGGCTGCGCCGTCCGTTAATAAATATGAAAAAAAATAGTAGCTATTCACCACAGAGACACGGAGGTCACAGAGAAAAGATTTAAAACAATGAAGTAACAAACATATGTAGGAATACTGCCACTATTGAAGTACAGCTGAACTGAGTATTGGCAAGAAAACTCCAAGGCGGTGACTTGGAGTTTAAGGTGTGAGGTTGGCAGCGTAGCTGCCACATTACAGAAAATCTTAGATCTAAAATCTAAAATCCTAAATGTTCAGTACATTGAATCGGGCAGGAATAGTACGAGCTGGGGAAAAGCAATCAGGATGGCGATGCCGACGACGACAGCAATAAGAAATGGAAATATGCCTTTAAAAATCGTTTCCAGGTGGATATCGCCAATGATACTTTTTGAAACCCCGTAAACAACGTAAACATTGATACCAACAGGAGGTGTGATCACGCCCATTTCAGCGACCAAAACAATAATAATTCCAAACCAGATGGGGTCATAACCCAGGTTTGTTACCACCGGGAAGAAGATAGGAATTGTCAGCATGATCAATCCCAGGGAGTCCATGAAGCATCCCCCCAGAAAATAAATCAACACGATGACGGCCATAATCATGAAAGGTGGCAAAGCCAGTCCGCTTACCCAGGTGGCAATCTCAAAAGGAATCCTGGTAACGGCCAGGAATCGGCTGAATACAACAGCACCGGCAATCAGGAACATTACCATACAGGTTGTGCTGAGTGTTTCGTATAGTGCTTTGACCAGGGAGTTCCAGTTCAATTGTTTACGAATAACCGCTATGATTAGAACGCCTGCAGCTCCAACAGCAGCTGACTCTGTAGGAGAGAATATACCTTTGTACAGCCCACCAATCGATATGAGGAAGACAATCATAGTGTCGACCAGCCCCGTCAAAGATTTGAGCTTTTCTCCCCAACCGAATTTTTCGCCGGCAGGACCTTTTTCCGGAGAGCGAAGACACGTAATATATATACAAACAACAAACAAAATAGTGAGTAGAATCGCAGGAATTATACCGGCAACAAAAAGAGCCCCAATTGATTGTTCCGTCATGATGCCGTAAATAATCAGAACAACGCTGGGAGGCATGATCATCCCCAGGCCCCCACCGGAAGCAACAGAACCGGCGGCCAGATCGTCAGTGTAACTATATCGCTTCATTTCCGGCATGCCGACTGTTGTCATGATTGAGGCTGTCGCAGGACTTGAACCGCATACGGCTCCAAAAGCCGTACATGAAGATACCGTTGCCATGGCCAGCCCACCCCGAATATTCCCTAAAAACCGGTAGGCAGTGCTGTAGAGTCGTTTGCTGATACCACTGTTAAACGCGATCTGACCCATCAAAATAAAAAGCGGGATGGTTGTCAGCTCATAGGAAGAAAAAGAACTGTAGATACTGCGAGATAAAAGATTTAAAGCACCTTCGAACGAAATAAGAATTCCGAAACCCACAAAGCCCACCAAAGCCATCACGTAAGCAACAGACATCCTTGTCAAAAAAATCACCAGCATTATCAGAATGCCGAGTATTCCTATAGTAATTGGACTCATGCGTCCCCTTTTTCCTCTTTTGTGGAAAGAATTATGTCTTTGATATCTTGAATAATAACTACATCTCTGATGATAAAAAAGTTTAAGAAAAAGAAACAAATAGCTAGAGCAAAAATAATCAGATATTCGGGAAATTCCAAATTCATGGAGACTTCACCCGATTCCCAAGTATCATAACCGTAAGTAAACATCATGACGGTTATCGCAATCATCAACAGGGCAGAAAGAATATCGGTGAAGATTTTTAACACAATCTGTACTTTGGGTTTCAGTAACCGAAAGAGGATTTCAACTCCAACATGAATCCTTTCCAAATGTGAAAATGGCAATGAAAATGCGATTACAAGGGTCAATAAAAAGCTTACAATTTCTTCAGACCCGAAAATAGGCTTTCCGAAGAAGCGCACAGTGATATCGCTGCAGGTCACAACAACCATTGCCAATAGACAAACGGCTGCCATGGCCCTCATCTTTTTTTCAAGACGGTCAAGAATCGGCCAAATTGCTTTCATCTTAGGTTAATTTGGTAGTTTTGATTTTTTTTGAGGATACCTAAGCCGGCGTTCCACCGGCTTGAAAGGGTTATTGAAGGCTTTTCAGAGTATCAACGGTATATTTTACGATTTCATTTCCGTTTAATCTCTTTTTGTCCAATGCTTTGGCATAGTCACCAATGATCGGTTCAACAGCCTTTTTCCATTTTGCTGATTCTCTTTTATCGAGCCCAATCAAGGTGTTGCCCTGGCTCAGGAAAGATTTCAATCCCTGGGTGTCCGAAACATCCCAGGCTTCACCATGAAGAGCAATGTACTTTTTGTTTAACTGCTCAATGGCCTGTTGTGACTTCTTGGAGAGCTTTCTCCACTTGTTTTTATTCATCACAATGAAAAAAGTAGTAGTGTAGGCAATATCGTAGGCAGCAGTTCCATAATCAACCACCTCGCCCATCTTCCAACCTTTGTTGGTTTCCATGGGATAAACGCCGCCATTTACCACGCCCTTCTGAATGTTTTGATATGCTTCGGTCATAGGCCCGCCCACCGGTGTTCCACCGGCTGCCTTTACGATTTTAGCGGCGTAAGCGGTTGCTCTTAACTTCAGACCGCTCAGATCTTCCAGTTTCCGAACAGGGGTCTTGGCAGTGAAGAACATACCTGGTCCGTGTGCATGGAAGAACATAACTTTGACATCCTTAAATTCCCTGGGATTGAATTTATTGAAAACCGCGTTAGCTACTTGGGTTGCAACTTCACCGCTTGGATATCCCAAAGGCAGGTCTATGGTTCCCATAACCGGAAATCTTCCGCCGGAATACGCCAACACGGAGAACCCGATATCAGCGATACCGTTCACAACGCCATCGTAGATTTGTCTTGGTTTTAACAAGGTTCCGCCTGGATAGTATTGAACTATTACCTCACCGTTGGTGACCTGTTTGACCTCTTTGCACCATTGATCTGCAAGCTTTGATTGAATGTGTGTCGGCGGAAAAAAGTTGGCATAAGTTAATTTAACAGCCATGGCCGCGTTCGGAACTGTCAAAAACAAGAGCGAAATGACAGCTGGTGCCAGCAGGACTTTAAGCTTTTTCATTTAAAAATCTCCTTTTTGATGTTTTCTGAAACGTCTCCCTTCACAAATTAAAACTGTTTGGAAACCTTTTTTTGTAACCTCAGGCCGTTTCCAACTCAATATCTTCTAATTCCTCCCAAAGATATCTATTTGTGAGTCTCCTCCAATAAGGTGCCGCTAGTATCTTTTGCAGATCTTCCGAAAAATCGTCCACCCTATCAAACCATGCCCTTAACAGCCTTGCTTTCAGGCAGAAGCCTGCCAACAAAAACATACGGTTAATATGCGGATTTCCAAAAACAAACCGGGCAAAATCCACGAAAAGGTTGCAAGGATATTAAACCGGATGATTATATCAGTCAATGAAGAACGATTTTGGCGCGAATGCATTTTACTTCATGGCCTATACCTACGCCTATCGCAAAAAGATTCAGCACATATGAGCAACAAACATACCATGATGTTTTCGGGCATTGATGCGAAATGTGTATCGTTAACGATGTTCATTGACGGTTAAATTGATTGATGCTATAGCCTGTAACCGATAAAGAACCGGATTTCCATATCGATTAACCGACAGATCCAAGTGACCTTATGAATTTGAATGATTGCTTATCAAAGCAGTGCCAGCCTTTGCCCTGTTATTTTTGAATAAAAATACTGCAATGAGATAGTTTTTTTGCTTAGAAAAGCAAATTTCCTCAATTTTTTATGGGAAATTTGGGTTGTTGGACTTGATTCACAGGATTCAATGTCTGAAAGTGACTAAAAAGCATTGAAATCCGGACTATTCAAAATTACCGCATACATCGGGACAAAAATGCTCCATCGATTTAATAAAATCAACTTAAGGCGTTGTTTTTTTAAAGAAAATTATGCTTTGAGTCAATATTGCCACATATTTTATCGTAGCTGACCCGGATTTATTGGGGATTGAAAAATAGAGAATTACTTTACCATCTTGTCGCAATTCTCTGGTTAGACCCGTTGTACTTCATCGTTTCTTGCCGTTAGATTAATTCCACCGCCTTCAGTATGAAAGTTGGATTCATCGTTGGGTTCTAGGCTGTATTTCGTATCTGATGAGATACCTTATTAAACTTCTTTATAGCGAACCACCCCATAGTCAGGCAGCTAATGCTGGATTCATTATTGCAATGTTCACGGTGTTTTGGCTGCCCGGAGGTGCCCCGAATATGCTTGTCTATTAACAAGTGACAATAGATAATGGGGTTTAGAAGCAGTGAACAATTTTTAAAATTATGGTGGTGTAAGATTATGAAGCAATTGACTGATAATTATAAACGCAAATTGAAATACTTACGTGTATCTGTCACCGATCGGTGCAACTTGCGTTGTAATTATTGCAATCCTCTTACGCCGCAAACAATGTTGACCCATGACGACATTTTGCAATACGAAGAGATTTTGCGAATTATCAAGGCCGGAGTTGGATTTGGGATCAACAAAATCAGGGTGACAGGTGGTGAGCCCTTGGTTCGAAAAGGGCTGTGCGGGTTTATTGCAGAATTGAACAAGATTTCCGAGTTGAAGGATGTATCGCTTACAACCAACGGCGTATTGTTGAAAGACTATATTGATGAGTTGATAGATGCGGGAATTAAACGACTAAATATCAGCCTTGATTCCATTAACAGGGAAAACTTCGTGAAAATAACCGGCCGCGACTACTTTGAGAAGGTTTGGGAAGGTGTGGAACTCGCTCTGAAGAAGGGGATCGAACCTCTTAAAATCAACGTGGTTGCCATGAGAGGAGTCAACAGTCATGAGTTCCTCGATTTTGCCAGGCTAACCTTTGATTATCCTCTGCAAATACGTTTTATTGAATACATGCCCATAGGTGATGCCCGCATTCAAAGCCGTCAACAGATTTTGACACCGGAAACCAAAGAGATTTTACAAGAGCTGGGAGAGCTTATTCCAGTAAAGAACCAGGCCAATGACGGCCCAGCTTTTCGTTATCGATTTTCCAACGCCAAAGGTGAGATTGGATTTATCAGTCCTATTAGCCGCCATTTCTGCTCTGACTGCAATCGCCTGCGACTGACGGCTAACGGAAAAATTAGATCCTGCCTGCTTTCTGATCATCAATTTGACATAAAAACACCACTCAGAAACGGTATGACCGATGATGAGATTCGAAATTTGTTTAAAATCGCTTTAAATAACAAAGCTGGTGTGCATTGTATCGGAAGTTCTGAGGATTACAAGGTGAACACGAATATGTCCGCTATTGGTGGGTAAGGGCGGATATTGGCTATCAGGTATCGGATGGAGAAAGATGGGCAGGCTATACCGGCCCATCCTAGATGCTTCTTCGAATTCCTTCCAATTAGAAAATCTTAAATCATCAATCTAAAATCCTAAATACTGAGAATTGTGGTTCCGCTGTTGCCCATCAATCCGTATGTTTGTGCCATGGCAACCTTTGGATTTGCGACCTGTCTTTCCCCGCAACGTTCCCTTAGTTGATTGGCGCACTCGATAACTTGCCATAAGGCTTGTGCGGAAAGTGCTTCACCGTGAGAGGAGAAACCGCCGCTCGGATTCACCGGAAGCTTTCCACCGATTTTTGTCTCCCCATCCCTTAACATTTTATCGGCTTCACCTTCACCACAGAATCCACAGGTTTCCAGGTAAACAAGATAATGCCATGAACTGTTATCAGGCAGTTCCAAAACATCAACATCTTCAGGTCCAATACCTGCCTTCTCGTATGCCTGGCGGGAAGCGGAATAGCTTTCGCTTAACATGGGTGCTTCCGGTTCTGCCGGGCAGGATAAGGCGGATATTCTGATGGTCGGATCGCCATACATAGCACTGCCCATGGTTGTGGCATCAATCTTCACCGGTCTGTCGGCTTTTGCTATCAATTCTTTGTCAGCCGTGACAATGACCGCAGCAGCACCGGTACTAACCGGACAGATTTCATACAATCGTAATGGATCGCACACATAAACCGAATTCATAACCTCTTCCAGGCTATAGGCCTTTTTAAACCGGGCATCCGGGTTTTGGGAACCGTATTCGCTCATCAAAACTTTTACCAGCGCCAAATCTTCTTCCGTGGTGTCGTATTTCGCCATGCGTTTACGGCATTCCAGGGCCCAATAAATTGGATTAGGCAAGCCTCCCATTTTCCACCTGATCACATCCCTGTCTTGGACAGCATTGTCGGACTTTGCCGTCAAAAATCCTTTTGGTGACACATCAGCTCCAAACGCCAGGGAGGTATCCGTTTCCCCGGCCGCCACGCTATTGTAAGCCATTCTGATGGCTGCTGAGCCGGTTGCACAGGCATTGTATACATTAACTACAGGTATGCCTGTTTCGCCAAATATGCTTTCCAGGTATTGTCCGGAAAGATGTCCCGCATTTCCGCCATAAATGAAAATACCGGCCATGATCGCCTGAATTTTTTGCCATTCAATGTTGGCGTCTTTTAGAGCACCATCTACTGCCACAGCAGCAAAATCAGCAAAAACGGTTTCCGAGAACCCCAGCCAGGGGTGTATTCCGGTTCCAATAATATAAACATCTCTCATGATTATTATCCCTTATAGTGGTTTGTTTGCGGTTGGTTACTGAACAGCTCTAAACGCCCAGGTGACAACATCCTGCTTTTCTTCATTGGTGTACATGGACAGGATAGTTGTCTCCATCTCCATTCCAATTTCAAGAGTCTTCAGATCGGTTTCCGTAATAATACCGGTGATCTGGATCTTTTCCTCTTTAAATTCAACCAGTCCAATGCCATAAGGAGTGATTTTCTTCTCTGTTTTAAATGGCGGAGGGCAGGGATAATACTGAACGGTATAACTGGCAAGTTTGCCTCTGGAAGGAAGCAGGACATCTTCAACCCCTTCCCTTGTGCAGCCGGGGCGGTGTTGATAATGCTCCTTAGGAAAAAAATAAGTATCGCAAGAATTACATTTTGCGCTCATCAGCCGAATCTCACCGGTTGACCAATCAACAAGATTTGGCACCCGGGCTACTTTGTTTTGCATGTTTTCCATTCTGTTCGTTTCCTCTTTTTTTTGTTTCGAAATTACTTTCCTTTAAACTCCGGTTTTCTTTTTTCTAAAAACGCAGCTACGCCTTCTGCCTTGTCTTCAAGAGAAAGAGCCAGACTGTACATCTCTCGCTCATAGGCGAGACCTGATTCCAGATTGGTCTGCATCCCCCGGTTAATAGCTGTTTTGGCAAGCTTCAGAGCGGCCAGGCTTTTGGAAGCTATCTTGGTGGCAGTTTCCTTTGCAGAACTCATCAGCTCTTCCATGGGTACCACACGGTTTACCAGACCAATTCTATCGGCTTCTTCAGCTCTGACGATATCGCCGGTAAATATCAATTCTTTTGCCCGATATGACCCAATTGCTCTTTGCAATCTTTGGGTGCCTCCGCCACCGGGGATAATACCGAGATTGATTTCCGGTTGGCCGAATTTGGCCTTTTCAGAGGCAATGATGATGTCACAGCCCATAGCAATTTCGCAGCCTCCACCCAGACAAAATCCATTGACGGCTGCAATAACCGGTTTGGAGAAGTTCTCAACCAGTTGCCCAAGCCTGGTTATATTGTGGGCAACGTAGGGTGTCGTCTGATCAAATTCTTTGATATCCGATCCTGCCACAAATGACTTTCCTGAGCCTGTCAGTATTAACACCAAAACAGAATCATCGTTCTCCAACTCTTGGATTGCCGAGCCAAATTCAGCTCGAGTCTGATTATTCAGAGCATTCATGGCATCAGGCCGATTAAAGGTAAGAACAGCGATACCCTGCTCTTTCTCGACAATTATATTTTCATACCTCATCTTACCTCCCTTTTGATGCGTTTTTATGTTGTCGAATACCGTATTCACAAAGCTTGCTCAAGGCTTTGACACCTGAAATCAACGATGGAAAGACCGGCAGTTCCTTTCCCAGTTCGTCCATGATCACATTTTTGAAACGGTTGTAGCCGACAATCATGCAGACCACCACCGGTTTGCCTACCTCTTTTACGATCCGTTGAATGATCTTTTTTTGCACAGCTTCCTGGGTGTATTCAAAACCGGCCAGGATAAGCACTGCCGCGTCGATATTAGGATCCTTAAAGGCATCCGGAAAGGTGGTTTCCAGGGTTTTGGTAAAGCCTATTTTGGTGACGGAGAAGTAAAGATCTACCGGGTTTGATACCGGGGTATCAAACATATCCTTTAACGATTCGGTGGTTTCCGGGGTCAGTTTTGGTAATTCCAGTCCATACTCGGCACAAAGATCGGATACTACCACACCCACACTACCCGCAAGTGTGATAACGGCAATGCGATTGCCTTTTGGCAGTGGCTGGGTGGAAAACACCTTGGCGAAGTCCTTAAGTTCCGTGAAATCATCCGCCTTGATCATTCCTGTTTGTCGGATCGCCGTTTCCACTATTTTCGAATTACTGGCGATACTTCCGGTGTGACTCATGGCTGCTTTTGCGCCTGCCTCTGTACGACCGCCATTGAGAAAGACCACCGGCTTTTTGGCAGCCACCTTTTTAGCAATTTTTGTAAGATTCTTGCCGTCTGCCACGTTTTCCAGGTACATGGAGATTACATCGACATCTTTTTGTTCACCGAAATACTGCAACAGGTCATTTTCATTGACATCACATTTGTTCCCAATAGAGCAGACCTTGCTTATATTGAGGCTTTCATTTTCGACGATATCCGAAGCCATTCCTGCGGCTAAAAGACCGGATTGACCGATGAGCACAACATTTCCGTTTGGCACTTTCTGAGTCATCGGGTAAATCGAGGTCACGATGTCGCGGGAAACAATTCCGGAGCAGTTGGGCCCCATGACCCTGATATTATTTTTGGCAGCAATATCGACAATCTGTTGCTGAAAAAGCTTGCCTTCCCCCCCGATTTCGGCGAAGCCGGCGGACTCAATAATAACTGCCTTAACGCCTTTCTGAGCACATTCTTCCAGTGTCGCAACAGTAAGCTTGGGTGTGGGCAGCGCTGTTACAACGAGGTCTACATCCCCGGGAATCTGGGTTAACGAAGGATAAACCTTGTATCCTAGAATCTCCTCAGATTTGGGATTAACGGGATATACATCCCCGGAGAAATCGCTATCGGATATATTTTTTACAATGACATATCCGAGTTTCCCCGGAGTGCCGCTGGCGCCAATTACTGCTACAGATTTTGGTTTGAAAAAGAATTCCATCATCGCTGGACCGTCCTATTTAATTGTTTATTGCTCTTCCAAGATAATTCTTGCGTCTACAACCATTGCACCGGATTTATAAGCAAAAACCGGGTTCATGTCGATTTCCTGTATCCCCGGTGTATTATCTACAAAGTTGGACAGCTTAAGCAGCATGTCCTCCAGAAAAGGGATATCCGCAGGATCATGGCCTCTGTATCCTTCCAATAGTTTTCTGCCTTTTATTTCCGATATCATTTCACTGGCATCAACCCTTTCGATAGGCACAATTCGAAACGACACATCCTTCAAAACCTCAACAAACACTCCGCCCAGACCAAACATCAGAACAGGGCCAAAAGAAGGATCATTGGTCATCCCTATGATGACCTCTGTACCAGGTTCAGCCATACCCTGGACTGAAATGCCCTCTATATCTGCTTCGGGAAACTGAGATGTGCAGGCGTTCATAATCTCATCAAAGGCGCTTTCAACAGCTTCTTTGTTTTTAAGATTTATTTTGACACCGCCTGCATCGCTTTTATGTGTGATATCGACGGAGGAGATTTTTAAAACAACGGGATATCCGATTTTTTCGCTTAATAAGACAGCTTCATCTTTATTGGCAGCCAGTTTTGTATTGGTACATTCAATCCCTGCCTCTTGTAGAATCTGCTTGGCTTCTATTTCTGTCAGTACTGAACGCTTTTCAGTTCGAGCTCTTTGCAGTATTTCTTTAGTGGTCATTTTATCGTTTTCCTCTCCGGAAGGTTAAGGACGTGCCTGATTTGTCTGTCCGTTAAATTGACTGAAAATTTTAATTGAATGAATTCCTTGCCCAGATGTTGCTTATTGACTGCAACCGGTATACCAGTGAAGACGGATACCGGTTTTCTGCTATCGGTTATCAAGAATACGAACAGCGCCTGAAAATTGATTTCTGCTTTATCTGAAAGAGACTAGTTAAGGGGGATTCACCTTGCTGCAAAAGAGTGAATTTGAGAAAGGAGGGCAACAAACAGGTTAAATTGAGAAATGAGTCAACAATGACCCGATTTTCTCGATTTTTGGCATAATATACTGTAATAATGTTTTAATTTAACCAAAGGACAGTTATGCCCCATGTCGGGCCTTGAATGCTAATAATTGATCATATCGATTTGCTTTTTCTATATTATTTCGCAGGATTCAAGGTGGAATAGTCATTGCTATCTGGTTTCATTCGGAAAGAATCGTAATTTTAAGGGAAACTGATTTTATAAACAATCAATGGAGAATAGATGTCTGCTGTCGTTGATCCCTATTCGGGAATGCAAATGGTAGAATTAAGTCACATCTGGGGGCATGGCGCTCCTTCGATGCCTGGTGATGATGATGTAGTGATGTTTCGTTCTGTGAAGCATGCCCAGCATGGAGTGATGGCACAACGATTAAAGATGGTGATGCATACGGGCACTCATATGAACACTCCCATGCATCTCATACAAAAAGGAGCAGGAGCAGCCGACATTCCATTGGATCGTTTTTTTGGAAATGGCGTCATTCTTCATATTCCGAAAAAAAGATGGGACTTGGTTACCGCCAAGGATCTGGCAGCCGCAAAACCGGATATCAAAAAGGGAGACATTGTAGTGATTGTAACTGACTGGTATCACAAGTACTCGGATAGTTTGGAATACTTTGGCGAGTCTCCCGGTCTTTCCAAACAGGCCGCAGAATGGCTGGTCAAACAGGAATGCAAATTGGTTGCTGTGGATACCCCCCAGGTTGATCACCCTTTGGCAACTTCGTTGGGTCCCCATCGTGGGGGACCTTTAATGAACAGGTTGACTTCAAGATATCGGGAGGAAACAGGATTGGACCCAAAGAAGGAACATCCGGATTGGAATATAGCCCACAAAACAATTTTGGCTGCAGGCATTCCTACCATTGAACAGGTGGGTGGCGATGTAAGCCTGTTGTTGGGCAAACGAGCGACTTTTATGGCAACCCCCTGGAACTGGAAACAAGGGGATGCCTGTCCTGTTCGCTTTGTAGCAATGACAGATCCTTCAGGAAACTACCGGTTGGAAGCCGGACACTCCGAATAACATTTATGCTTAGGCACTTGATATGACATTACAAATTTACAATTTAAGTCAACCATGGGGACATCATATGCCGGAGTGGCCATCAACACCGGGTATCAATGTCCATGTTAAAAAATTTCATGCTAAAGACGGCTATTATAAGAGTGAATTCGAAGGGATCATGCATCGAGGAACGCACATGGATGCTCCCTTACACGTAACGGAAAATACACCGGATCTTCTTGGTTATCCCTTGTGGAGATTCTTCGGTACCGGTGTGGCAGTATCCATCCCAAAAGGGAAATGGGAGGTGATCACTCCCGAAGATCTGGAGAATGCCAGGCCAAAAATCCGTGAAGGGGATATTGTGATGATCAATACCGGCATGCATACCAAGATGGCAGATACCGATGAATACTATGCCTATTCTCCCGGTATGTACAAGGAAGGAGCCCAGTGGCTGGCGGACAAAAAAGTTAAGCTGGTTGGCTACGATGTTCAGGCCAATGATCATCCCATGGCAACCAAGTTGGTTGACCACGGCCTGGGACCGACTCATCCTCATCTCATAGAGGAATATAAAGCATATACCGGTCGTGATCCCAAAGAAGACTTTCCGGAATGGGAAGCAGCTCACAAAACCTTGATGGTGAAAGGCGGAATTCCGGGAATCGAGAATGTAGGCGGAGACTTGAACAAAGTGACAGGCAAACGCTGCACCTTTGCAGCATTTCCCTGGCGCTGGCAGGGAGGTGAAGGGTGCGGTATTCGCATTTTAGCTGTGATAGATCCTGACCAGAGTTTTCGGTTTGAACAAGGAGCGTAATAGAAAATTAACCACAGAGGCACAGAGAACACAGGGGTAATAATTGAAAACTCTGTGTCTCTGTGGTGAAAAAACAATTATGACCTTGGTTGCAATTTCGTAACTGGCAGAAGTAAAGACAGGGCCAGATTAAAAACAGGAAAAACAGCAATCGTGGCCATCGCATACCAGATTCCGTAAATATCAGCAATTTTTCCAAAAAACGGTGCTGCAATCCCCCCAAATGCTACGGCCAGTCCCAGTGTTACTCCGGAAGAAAATCCTACATAATTGGGCAGATATTCCTGCCCCATCACGATACTCGGACTATAAGTGGCGGAATAACTGAAGCCGATCGGGATTAGCAGCAGAAATCCAATGATGTGATTATTGGTGAAAACAAACAAAGGCAGGGTTGCCGTCAAAATTAAAAAACTAACAACCGTTGTCTTTTTTCTGCCGACTTTGTCAGAAACCCAGCCTCCTGCAAAGTTGCCAATCACTCCTGAAATCAACAAGGTTGTCAAAGCAAAACTTCCAACTGTGACCGATTTATTGAAGTAACCAATCCAATAAAGCGGTATAAAGGACAGCAATCCAAAAAAAATCACTGATCTTCCCATGATGATGACGCTGAGCAACGAGAACGCGCCCCAGCGATCGGTTCCCTGACTTTTAACTCCATTACCGTTTGTTTTAATATGAGCTTTCTCCAGCGTCTCAAAAACGGGAAGCTGGACTATGACTATAATAGCCATAAGACTGACCGGGATGATCAAAAACAATGACCCGCTCAATCCGAACATGGCCAGGGAAGCTGCAACTATCATTGGTCCAAGTGCAAATCCAAGAGTTCCGGAAAGACCAAACAGACTCATGGCAGTACCTTTCCTGGAGCCTGCAGCAAAATTGATCAATCTGGCTGATTGGGGATGAAAAGCCGCTATGCCGATGCCACTCAGGATAACGAAGAAGATAACGGCAACATAGTTTCCGGCTATTCCGGTAATCGCTAAACCTGAACCAGCTAAAAACAAGGAGGCAGGTAATAACCATCCTTTGCTGAAGCGATCCGCAGCTATCCCGAACATCGGTTGCACAATTGCCGAAGCACTGTTTGTAGCAAACACAATGGCTGTTACTGCTGTATAACTGAGATTATATTCGGCTTTGAAAAAAGGCAGCATGGCCGGAATGGCTCCCTGGTTGATGTCGGTTACCAAGTGTGCGATGGAAAGCACGATGATGGTCTTTAAATTTTTCAATGAAAACCTTTGATTATAGTTTAAAGCTCTAAAGGGAATACGATCATTTTTGATTGACCCTATCACCACCAGCTAATATCCTACTTGCGTTATTCAGACAAAAAGTATCGAGAAAAGGACAATAGTGATGAACAAAGACCCTGTAAAAGAAATAGTCGATACGCCAAGGCCTGTTGTTGCCCTTTCAAAGGATTTTCCTGATGGTCACACTATTCCTTTTCACAGGCATTGGCGTGCTCAATTGTTGTACGCGTCCTCAGGAGTGATGACCGTAACTACCCAAACAGGTATCTGGGTAGTACCACCATTCAGAGGGGTATGGATTCCGGAAAATACAAATCATCAAATTTACTGTTCGGGGCAGTTGTTAATGAGGACCCTTTATTTTGATCCGGATATTATTAGTGATATGGAGAACAGATGCATGGTGGTTTCCATTCCCCCCCTGTTAAGGGAACTGATTCTTGAATTTGCCAAATTACCGCTACTGTACGAATTGGGTGGAAAGCATGAAAGGTTGGTCAGTGTTTTGTTAGACCGGATTCAATTGTTAAAAGTTGACCCTTTGGATCTTCCTATACCACGAGATTCGCGCTTGTTGAACATTTTTGAATATTTAAAAGAAAATCCTGCTGATAACAGGTCGATGGATGAATGGAGTCGGGAATCCGGAATGACCAGTAGAACTCTTTCCCGCCTGTTCAGCAGGGAAACGGGCATGAGTTTCAGACAATGGAAACAACAGATTCGAATTTTGGAAGCTTTGCGCCAGCTTGGTCAAAATGTTGCTGTAACCACAGTGGCCCTTAATCTCGGGTATGATAGTCCCAGCGCGTTTATCGCCATGTTTAAAAAAGCACTGGGTAAAACACCCGGGCAGTATTTCAATTTAAAAACAGATAATTAGCAATTATATCGAAAAGTATTCTAGACCCTTAGAAATTATTATGGAACTATCTTGTATGCTCTATCGATACTAAAAAGGCAGACTCTAAAACGAATTTATCAAATAAACAATGACCTGTTTTAACTCCTTATTTGATAGGGCATAAATCAGAAATTGCTTCTTTAAACAAGTCAGAAATCTGCTGAAAGTATAAAAAGAGATACGAAAATCGTCTTCAATCGATAAATTCCAACAAAAATTGACCTATTTGAATAGATAAAGTGGACTTAAAAAGACTACTCAATCCAAAAAGCATCGCAATTGTTGGTGCTAGCGATACCCCGGGAAAAACCGGGTACATCATCTTCGATTTGTTAAGAAAATCCGAGCGGGTTCTTTATCCTGTCAATCCCAAAAAAGATTCCCTTTTTAACTTCAAAGCATACAAAACCATTGAAGAGCTGCCCGAAGGAATAGACATGGCGGTTTTGGCAACCTCGGCCAGGATTTCCGTAAGCGCTACAAAATCATGCGTCGAAAAAGGTATCCCGTTTGTGATCATCGTAGCTGCAGGATTCAGTGAGATCGGATTGGAAGGGGCTGAATTGGAAAGAGAGCTTCGAACGATTATCCAAAATACCAATACCCGGATTTTGGGTCCAAATTCTCTCGGTGTATTCCTGCCAAAAGAGAAAATTGACACCATCTTCGTGGAGCATGGTGATCAGGCTTTATCCAACGGAGGTGGTATAGCAACCATTGTGCAAAGCGGCTCTGTTGGAGTGGAAGCTTTAGGATATGCCAGCAACACTGGAATTGGCATGAGGGCTTTTGTTGGACTCGGTAACAAATCAGATTTAAATGAAACAGATTTTCTCAGGCATTTTTCCAATGATCGGGATACAAATTGCCTGGCTTTTTACCTGGAAAACATTGAAGACGGCGTAGAGTTTCTCAGGTTGGCAAAAGAAGCCTCAATGAAAAAGCCAGTGGTCATTTTGAAAGCAGGTATTTCCGCCAGCGGGGCCTCTGCCGTGGCTTCTCATACGGGAAAACTTGCGGGCTCCGGGGAAGTGGTAGGAGGAGCGTTTAAACAATTCGGGATTCAACGAGTTTATGATGATGAAGAATTGTGTGATGCCGCCAAGGTGCTTTCACTCAGTAAACCTGCTCAAGGAAACCGGGTTGCGGTGATTACCCCTGCCGGTGGATACGGCATCATGTGTACCGATTACATCGAGCGCGAAGATAATCGAGCCAGATTACAAATGGCCCAGATATCGGAAACCACGAAAACAAGGATTCGCCGTGAAACCTTCGACTTCGCTTCAGTAAAAAATCCTATCGACATAACCGCCAGTGCGGATGACAGAATGTTCATAGCCAGTCTGGACGCCATGCTGGATGATCCGGGTGTTGACATTATTATTTGTAATGCTTTTTTTGCTCCTCCCGGTATAACGGATAATCTGGTACCTCTGATTTCTCAACGTTCTGAAATCACAACCAAACCTATTCTTGTCTTTACGAACTATGGCCCCTATACCGATCTTCACCTGAAACGCTTTTTTGAAGCCGGCATTCCAGGTTTCCCTTCTGTTAACAGGGTGATTCGAGCAGCAAGATTCCTGGTGGAAAGAACGGATATATTAAACCGCAGAGCAGCTCAATATATATTTTAGATTTTAGATTGATGATTTAAGATTTACAGGTCGTGGCAGCTTTGCTGCATATTTTATAGGCGGCTTAGCCGCCACTGACCGAAAATCTAAAATTTAAAATTCATACACATAAAATGAAGAAAATCCACATACACGTTGCCGCCAACTGCCAGCATAATGAGTGGTAGTGCGGTAGCTCCAACCAAAACCACACCTTATTAAGCCAAAAACTTAGATTAAAAAATAGGCATTTTTCTACACAAGGGTACATCTTTTGAAGATGTATCAGGCAACTCTGTTGGGAATATGATGCATTTATGATAACAATCCTTCTTGTCTTAAATATTGTAATAACAGGTTTGATTTTGGAATGGCTGTCATGTATTGGTGAGATTGGCTTTTCGTTTTGAAAAAGAGGAAGCGAGCATCCAATCACTATCTAAAATCAGGCAATGTATATTGACATCCCCAAAAACACGCGAGTTATTGTTCTTGAAGGTATCGCCGGTTCCGGAAAATCAACACTATTGGAATACCTCAAACAGCAATTTAAGTCTTCCAGAGTGTATGTTTATCTGGAGCAGGAATTGTTGTTGGGCTGGAAACACGTTCATATTCCACATGTGTCGGCTTTACGGATTGAATTCATGAACTTGTTTCTGGATGAATTGGAAAAGAATCTGGAACAGAAAAAGGAAGCGATTTTTATTCTGGAACGCTTTCATCTTTCCATGAAGATTCTGGAATGGGAGTTCGAAAAGAATTTTGATATTGAATATCAAAAGATCGTAGAACGTGTTAAAAAGCTTCCGGTTCATGTGCTCATCTCGGAATTAAGGGGTAAGCAGATCAAGGAACGAATGCATCATCGGGAAAGAAGCAGACAATGGAGAGAGTATTGTGAAGAGAAACTTGTTTTAAGGGGCTTTGCCGATTTGGAATCCGTATCCATCGCACAACAGGAGGCACTTTTTAAAGCCGCTCAAGAACAGGGGATACCTTATTCATCGGTGCAGGTGCAATTGAACAGATAGTCTGTCTCCTTTATTGATATCTGAATCAACCAGCAACTGACCGGGAAAAACGAAAAGCATTTCGTATTAACATGGAAAAAGTTGTTGGTAAACATTGTCCCATCTGTGGTGAGCGACTGGTTTTACGTTGCGTGGTTTGTCACAAAAGCCGCTCTAACTGTCGTAATGAATACTGTACCGGCGAATCTGAGCTTAGCTGCAAGTTATGTAAAAGAACCTTTATTAACGCGAACCAGTCACCTTTCACTTTCGAAAAATAGGGAAATAGCCGGGTAGTAACTCTCAAGATTAACTTGAAACCAGGTAAGATATGAAAAACAAAGGACAGGGGTCAGGAATCAAATTTGTGGTAGATCGGGCAAATCTTTATCGGGAAGAATCTTTTACCGATTTGCAATCAGCTTCAATCAGGAAACTAACTCCAGTTAAACCGGATGGCACTGATGACAGCAGTCGATCCGTCATGTTCTTTGGGCATGCGGAATTGATCAGTCCCCAGGGTCCGGTACCCATCCAGGCTCATCTCAATGCCGGTAACCTGGAAGAGGCGATCGAAGTTCTACCTGCATCGATGGAAAGAGCCGCAGAGGACGTCCGAGATGAATATAACAAAATGATAGAACAACAGCGATTGCAGAAAGAGCAACAGTCCAAAATTATCCCGTCAGCAGAGTAAACATCCTATCTGATCACGCCAACTGCGGGAAAAAAAGCTTGTCAACTCAGGTTGTTTTATCAAGAATGAAAGGCAACCAAAGGGGTTCTGATTATCTGATTGATGGATTCAGTTCGATTCTGACTTTTTCCGGGAGACTAGACATGTATGTTGGTTTGAAAATGATTACCGATCTTGTGTATGTAACCAAAGACTCGCTCATCACCGAGGCGAATGACCTGATGGAAGAGAAAAGGTTATGGGCTTTGCCTGTTGTGGATGGCGGCAAATTGATCGGTTATATCCAAAAAGAAGACGTTCGAACAGCATTGCCCTCTCCGGCAACTCTACTCAGCAAGCATGAGCTTCCGGAAGTCATGTCACATATCACAGTCGAAGAATTTATCAGAAAAGACGTGATTTCAGTTACTCCTGAAATGGAGATTGAAAGCGCTGCTGAGATCATGGCCACAAAGAACCTTCCGGGATTGGCGGTAGTGACCGAGTCTGGGAAATTGATCGGATACATCAATCGCAGTGTGATGCTGGATGTTTTGGTGGAAGAGATGGGCTTGCATCGTGGTGGATCTCGATTTGCGATTGAATTTGAAGATAGGCCGGGTGTGATGGCAGAAGTATCAGGGCTGATATTTGAAAAAGGATTAAATTTCGTTTCGGCAGCCAGTTTTGTTCATAAAAACACCTACATCCTGGTTTTCAGAGTGCAGACAGCTGATTTGACTCCTGTCCTAAGCGAGCTGGAGAGTCGTGGATATAGTATCATAGGCCCGGAACAGTTTGCTGACCAGTGGCAATAATCTACAACCAACGTTTTCGCCGTTTGTAAGACTTCAGGTCATGGTAGGATTTAGTTTCACTTGCCATGTTTGATCCCAGGTAAAACTCCTTCACGTCCGGATTCTCCTTAAGATAACCGGCATCACCTTCCAGAACGATTTTCCCGTTTTCCATCACATAACCATAATGAGCAATTTGCAAGGCCATATTGGTATTCTGCTCGACTACCAGGATGGTTGTGTTTTTTTCTTCATTGATGCGTTTGATGATGCGGAAAATTTCTCGAACCAGCAGCGGGGCAAGTCCAAGAGAGGGTTCATCCAGCATCAGCAGATCGGGGTGAGCCATGAGTGCCCTTCCAATCACCAGCATCTGTAATTCTCCGCCGCTGCAGAATCCGGCCAGGGTTTTCCTTCTTCTGGCAAGAGCCGGAAAGAGATCATATACCAATTCAAGATCCTTGGCATAGGGCTTTCCCCAACGAGTAGCCGTGCCAACTCTCAGGTTCTCTTCAATAGTAAGATATTTGAACTCCTGCCGACCTTCCAAAACCTGAATGATTCCTTTCCTGGTGATTTCCTCCGGCGACAGATTCTGAATCGATTGTCCATTGTATTGAATGGACCCTTCGGTTACTTTCCCATTTTCAGGCTTTAGCAGACCGGAAATAGCCTTCAGCGTAGTGGTCTTTCCTGCCCCATTACCCCCGACCAAAGAAACAATCTGACCTTCTTCGATAGAGAGAGATACACCTTTTAGGACTTGTATGACGTCGGAGTATACGACCGAAATATTGTTTATAAGTAGTTTTTGGGATTTTGACATAGTTGGTAGCTTGAATTTGGATGCTTGCTAATTGGGTAAATCAGTGTAAAGGCATTAGGCAAATGGCACTAGGCACTAATGTGCCTGGAATTTGTTTGTTTTAGCTTTTTGATTAGACTGACCAGCATTTTTTCTATTTCTTCTGACTTCGTTGCAATATCGGAGTTTTATTATTCTTGAATGGTTGTCATTCCAGGATTGCAGACTATGTCACAATAGAAAAATTTATAACTTTTCTAAGTTTAACAGACGAAATGTCACACTTGTCACCCCGGACTTGATCCCATAAGCGCTTAAATAAGGCAAAGTTTTGATAAATTCTGTTGACGAACGGTAGGGCGGCCCTACGTGGCCGCCAAGGGATTGGCCTGTTGGCGGGGACGTAGCCCCGCCCTACCGTTTGATCTATATTCCAAATTCTGTTAATTAAGCGCTTATGGGACTTGATCCGGGGTCCATTGATTATTTCCATTAGTTGCAAATGGATTTCGGGTCAAGCCCGGAATGACTACTTGGCACATATTCGTTATTTTCTTGTTTAGTGACATAATGACATTTTTCTTAATTACCGGTGTCCAGTGCCTCTTGCCTAATGCCTTTTTACTTGTAAAACAGATTTGCCCAATCACTCGACCTTTATAATATTAAAAAGGTCGCCACACGAGTCTAGTAAGTAAACGGCCAGAGCCTAAAGCTCGAACGAACAATCCTCCACACTTCTGCCAGTCCTTTGGGTTCAAAGATAATAAACACCACAATCGATAATCCAAAAACAAATTCCCTTAAGGGGGCAATGGTGATCGAAAATCCGGAGGTTGGGCCGAAGTTCATCAGGAATTCTGTCGTAAGACTGAGAACTTCTCCCAGGGAGACAATGAAAATAGTCCCGAAAATGGCTCCTGAAACACTTCCCAGTCCACCAATGATGATCATGGCGATGAACTCAATGGAGAGCCACATGTTAAACGGTTCGGGGGTTATGGCCATCATGTAACCTGCAAACAAAGCTCCGGCGTATCCGGCATAAAAAGAGCTGATGCCGAAGGACAATAACTTGAATTTAAACAGCGGGATTCCCATGCCTTCAGCTGCCCTGTCGTTATCCCTAATGGCTACGAATGCTCTGCCAAATCTTGTTCGTAGAAAATTGACCATTATCCAGGTCAGAAAGATCAGGCTGGTGAAAATCAAATAGAAAAATCCTTTGTCATCTATCAACGAATAACCGAAAACAGAGGTGTTGGCGATCATCAGACCTTCTGCCCCTCCAGTCAGGCCATCCCACTGGGCCAGCACATACTCAATAATGAATTGGCCTGCCAGCGTAGCAATGGTCAGGTATAAGTGCTTTAGCCGAACAGACGGGATGCCGAAGATCATTCCGATCAACGCTGTTATCACCCCCGCAAGTGGAATAGCTGTCCAGAACGGAATGCCAACTTTGGTTGTCAGGATGGCAGCAGCATAGGCCCCTACACCAAAAAAGGCTCCGTGCCCCAGGGAGATCTGGCCGGTATATCCGATCAATAAGTTGAGGCCGATAGCTGCAATAGCGTATATTCCCATGGTATTTACGATGTAGAGAAAATAGGCAGAGCCAAAAAAAGGCACGACTGTCATCAGCAGGATCAGGCCAATTCCAAGGCAGGATCTTCCGAAATCGGTTTCGAAGATGGTCAATTCCTCTTCGTAGGATTGTTTCAGGTTACCGCACAGTGTAAAATGCAACTTTCTCATTAAACCCTCTCAATTTCTTTTAGTCCGAACAATCCGTAGGGTTTCACCATAAGAATAAACACCAGCACAATGTAAGGTATGATCTCCCTGAGTGATGTGGAAAGATATCCACCGGTGAATGTTTCCAATAACCCAATGATAACTCCTCCGACAATAGCACCGGAAATGCTGTCCAGTCCGCCTAGAATCACAACGGGGAACACTTTTAAACCAATAGAGCTTAATTCATGAACGTTGATTCCGTTGATAATTCCCAGCACAATACCGCTCATCGCTGCAACCAGGGCAGCTATTGCCCAGGATAAGGCGAACACCCTTCGCACATGAACACCCAGTGACATGGCAGCCGATTGATTGTCGGCAACAGAACGCATGTAGATGCCCTGGTTGGAGTATTTAAAGAACAGACCGAAGATGACCAGAAACAGCAGTCCAATGATAAATGTTGCCACATAAACCGAAGGAATCTGCACCACGTCAAGATCGAAAGACAGTTCTTTAGGCAGAAATTCCGGGTAGTTGTGGATATCTCCACCAAAAATGAAAAGCAGCAATCCTTTGAACATGGCAGCCAGCCCGACAGTCAGCATGATCACCTGAATCAGGTCTTCACCGATTAGGGGACGAAGAAACAACCTTTCAACGATAAAACCGATCAAAAAAGAACCCAGGAGAGTGAGTGCGAATGCGAGGTATATTGGTAGTCCGGCCCAGGCCGAAAGACTCAAAAACAAGAAGGCGCCTATGGCCAACAGTTCACCGTGTGCAAAATTTAAAACACTACTTGCTTTATAAATCATAACGAATCCCAAGGCAGAGAGAGCATATAAAAAGCCCAGGGAAATACCGTTTACAAGCAAATGCAGAAAAAACTCCATAAACTCTCCTTAATAGAGGGAAATGATTTTAATAGTACTTTCGATGATGCCGGTGGTTCCATCTCTGTAATTGACCTGACCTCTTACTTCCAGTTCCGTTTTATCCGAATAAAGCGCCTCGATCAGATCTGCATAGCGGTCTGCCACGAATTTTCTGCGAACCTTTCCGGTTCGGGTAAGCTCTTCATCGTCTGCATCCAGCAGCTTGTATAAGAGAAGTATTCTTGTCAGTTGCATAGCTTCCGGCAAGGTGTTGTTGACCAACTCAACTTCCTCACAGATCAGTTTCTCCACTTCGGGTTGTCCGGAAAGGTCTATGTAAGTGGTATAAGGAATTTTTCGTTCTTCTGCCCAGACCCCGACATTTTCAAAATCAATATTGATAAAGGCTGACAGATAGGGCTGCCCTTCTCCCCAAATGACTGCTTCTTTAATGTAAGGGCTGAATTTCAGACGGGTTTCGATAAAATCAGGAGAAAAAGGATCGCCTTCCCTGGTACGCATGATATCCTGTTTTCTGCCGAGAATGACTAAATGTCCGTCTTCATCGAAATATCCGGCGTCACCGGTTTTGAACCAACCATCTTCAATGGCTTCGGCTGTGGCTTCCGGATTTTGATAATAACCTTGAAACGTCGACTTTGATTTGACCAGAACTTCCTCATCATTTGTTATTTTTATTTCCGTTCCCGGCAATGCCTTCCCGACTGTTTCCGGTTTTACTTCTCCGTCGGGTTGCACCTGGAAGATGCCGCCGGCTTCCGTCATCCCGTAACATTGCTTCAGGTTGAGGCCGTTTATTCGAAAGAAACGGATAACCTCGGGGCTGATAGGATGTCCGCCGGTATAAGCAGCTTTGAATTGCAGGCAACCCACTCGATCCATCAGTGGTCGGTAGACCGTAACATTGGCAAACCATTTTAGTAATTTTAAGAACACTGAAACTCGCTTGCTGGCTTCTTCTTTTCTGGTAACGCTTAAACCGATTTTCTGGGCAAGGTTGAAAAAAAGTCGTTTGATAAATCCGGATTCGGTCATTTTCACCCGAATCCTGGAAGCCAGGTCTTCCCAGAATCGCGATGATGTTATGATGATGGAAGGTCCAACCTCCCTGAAGTCTTCGGTAACCGTTTCATAGTTTTCCGGAAAATTCATGGTCAACCCGCCAAACAAGGTGACACCGACTCCCCACATTTGGTCTACAATCCATGCCGGTGGTGAAATCGAGATCCAGTTGTCTCCGGTTGAAATTGGTGACGTGGAAAGCCATTTGGCGGACATGTCTGAAAAATTGTCGTGACTGAGCATGACCATTTTCGGCAATCCTGTTGTGCCTGAGGTCATGATCATCAAGGCTGTATCGTCGGGTTTTCCCTGCTGCAATTCATCAATAAACAGCTTGGGTTGCTCGCGATCCAATGTTTTTCCCAATTCCAAAAGGTCGGCAAAGCTGATTAGCCAATTGTTATTCCGGTAGTTTCGCATGCCTGTCGGGTCGATATAGACAACCTTTTTCACCCCGGGGATTTCATTTCTGTTTTCCAGCAGTTTATCAACCTGCTCCTGGTCCTGAGCAATCACATACTTGGCCTGTATACGATTAATGCCGAACAGGATCTCTTTGGAGACCGCAGAGGTAAACAGGTTAATAGTAACTGCTCCCAAGGATTGAACAGCCAACTCACTGAATAACCATTCCGGATCATTATCCAGGATTAAGGCAACATTGCTTCCACGCTCCAGGCCCAGCGATTTTAGTCCCAGGGCAACAGCTTTGGTATGTTCTAGGTAGTCTTCCCAGGTAAAGGTTTTCCAGATTCCAAAGGCCTTTTGCCTGATAGCGATGTGCTTGGAACCAAGAAGTTGAGCCTGCTTGATAAGGGTTTGAGGTAAGGTCAAGTCGCCTGAAGTCAATGGTTGTTGGCTTTTTTTATTAACCTGACTTGTAGAAACGTCATTCATTAGCGTAACTTTAGAATGGTTTTGATATAAGAGAGTTAGGCAACGGTGGCTTCTCCCAGGTATGCCTTGATAACTTCCGGATGGTTTTGAACATGATGAGGAGTGCCTTCCGCGATTTTCGCACCGAAATCCAATACGGCAACCCGATGTGATATACCCATCACAATGGACATGTCGTGCTCTACCAGGATCATTGTTTGCTTCCAGGTTGTATTCAGTTCAACCAGGAATCGTACCATGTCTTCTTTTTCTTCCAGGGTCATTCCGGCGAGAGGTTCATCCAAAATGAGTAGTCTGGGCTCCAGGGCAAGGGCGCGTCCCAGTTCAACACGTTTACGCATGCCATAGGGGAGCGATCCGACCAGGGATTTGCGAATGGATTGCATTTCCAAAAAGTCGATCAATTCTTCAAGGACCTCACGATGATGAACTTCTTCTTTTTTCACTTTTCCTGAGAAAAAAGCAGCCTGTCCCAAACCGTATTTGGAGTGAAGGTTTCTGGCCAAAAGCATGTTCTGCAGAACAGACATACCGCCGAATAATTCGATGTTTTGAAAGGTTCTGCCGATACCGATTTTGGTGAGATGGTGGGTCGAATAACCGGTAACATTCTGACCGTTAAAAGTGATGGAGCCCTTTTGTGGCTTGTAATAACCGGTTATGCAATTCAGCAGACTGGTTTTACCGGCTCCGTTAGGTCCTATTACGCCCAGTAATTCACCCGAGTTGACTTTTAGATTGATGCGATTCAGAGCGGTAATACCGCCGAATCGCAGGGTTATCTTGTCTAGTTCCAGATCAGCCCGATTGTCATCGGGCTTTCTGTTTTTATAAATGCTGGGTTCGCCCCGAAATGATTTCATTGCAGCAGTTTAACTTTTTCTTTTCCCGGCACCCAAAAGTTGGTGACCGGTGTGTAAGTTGCGTTTTCGTGAACTTGAACAATTCTGGCTTTGAAGGAAGCGCTGTGATCCGTGCTTGTATAAGTAATATTGGGAACTATTCCTCCCAGGTCTTCATTATCAAACGTCTCCAAAGCCTTGTTAATGGTTTGGGCATTGATTTTACCGAATTGCTTGTGCGCCTTTTCAAACGCTCTTTCCATGATCATCGCAATGGCAACGCCTTCCCAGTAAGAAGCATCAAACTTTTTAACAGTACCGTAACGTGCCCAGAGTTCTTCCAGTATCATCATAGCCGGAGCATCGTCGCCGGGCAGACAACCGGAGAATTGCATAAATACCCGATCCCTGATTAAGCCTTTACCCCGTTTAAAGAAATCCGGATCGGTTGAAGTCCAGGTTCCAAAGAATTTTACTTTATAATTAGCCCGATCCGCTGCCTGCAAAGCCATAATTAAAGCCGAAGGAAGATTTTGTACGAAAATATACTCAGCACCTTTTTGCTTCAATCGCAACAATTCAGTGTTTAAATCCAGTGCTTTGGCCGGGAATTCCTCAATATCGACAATGTTGATATTGTTCTTCGCAGCATACTGCTTACTGGGTTCGTGTATGGATTTGCCGTAGGGATTGTTATACGTAAGTAGACCAACCTTCGGAGCCTCACTGCCTTTGTGGATCGATTTAATATATTCAAGAACTGCATGTGAGTCAAGAATATAGCTGCCGAAAGGTAAATATACATAGTCCACGGGATCTTTTAGAATTCCCTGGTAGGTGGAATAATTGATATTTGGAATCTTAAACCGTTGAATAATAGGTTTGGCCATAATACCTGCACCGGCGCTCCAGGTCGCCATCATATCCATTTTGTCCTGGGTGCTGAATTTCCTCACATATTTCAAAGCTTCAGCCACCTTGTATGCACTGTCTACAACGGTCAATTTGATTTTGTTGCCAGCAACGCCGCCCTTTACTTCATTGACATAGCGGAAATAGTCCTGATGCCCCTTTGCATGAAACTGACCCCAGGTCGATGCCGGACCGGTTAAATTAATGATAGCTCCAACTTTAATGTCCTTAGCCGTGGCAGTTCCCACCAGGCTTAATGACAGCAGGCCGACAGCCGCAGTGAAAGTAAACAGTAAATGGAATAACCTGCGCATGCTTCCTCCAATTTTAGTTTATCGAATATATAATGCCGTTTCCCCGCGGATTCCATAAAAAGGTACAATCTAATTTAATATGAATCGTCGTGTCAATAACAAATCTTTGCTTGTATTAGAAATAATCAAGGTTTGAGGCGTTTTTAGTGCGAAGTTATCGTATAACGTCTGTTTAGATTTAAGGTCATGAGATGCAAGGCTTGCAGCATCAAACGGAATCCAATTGCTAAATAATATCAGCCAATTTATAGTAATAGGCATGCTTGACTCAACTATTAATCGAGACCTACATTCCGACAACTTATGAAACTGCTGAACTTCTTTGGCGAGAAGGAATTACGCCGTCAGAAAATGTATATCTACCTGCTGTTATTAACCGTTGCCGCCGCATTCGGTTTGCAGCTCTGGCGGACACTTTATAATAACTTTGCCGTGGAAGTAGTCGGCCTGGACGGTTTTCAAAACGGGGTGATCCAGTCGTTGAGGGAAGTGCCGGGGTTTCTGGCTTTGCTGGTTGTTTACCTGCTTCTTTTGTTCAAGGAACATCGTCTGGCCGCATTGTCGGTGATGCTGCTTGGTATTGGAGTAGGGTTGACCGGTATGATTCCCAGCTATTATGGACTGATTCTCAGCACCATGCTGCTATCCACGGGATTTCATTATTTCGAAACCCTGAATCAATCCTTGACTCTTCAATATTTTGATACCCAGACAGCTCCTCTTGTGTTTGGAAGATTGCGATCGTTGAATGCCGTTTCCAATTTGCTGGTTGGAGGAGTTGTTTTTATCGCCGTGGGATTTCTTTCTTACAAACTTCTTTTTCTGTTTTGCGGTGTAGGTGTTGGATTTCTTGGTTTGTATTGTTTTACCGTGAATCCGGCCGACAAATCAGTACCTCCGCAAAAAAAAGGCATGGTTTTTAAGAAGAAATACTGGTTGTATTACACACTAACCTTTCTGGCAGGAGCGAGAAGACAGGTTTTTGTGGCTTTTGCCGTATTTCTTCTCGTGAAGAATTTCAACTACTCTGTTCAGGCTATCACCCTGCTGTTCGTTATCAACAATGCTATAAACTATTTCTTGAGTCCGATTATCGGCAAGGCCATCGTTCGATTTGGTGAGCGAAAAGTGTTGTCACTTGAATATATCAGCCTGATTGTGGTGTTTGTTACCTATGCTTACGCAGAAAGTGCCTTGGTTGTGGGGATTATGTACGTTCTGGATCATATTTTCTTTGGCTTCAGCATGTCTATTCGTACTTTTTTTCAAAAAATAGGAGAACCTCAGGATATCGCCCCTAGCATGGCTATTGGATTTACGGTTAATCATATTGCTGCAGTTGCCATTCCGGTTCTTGGTGGATGGTTGTGGTTAATCGACTACAAAATCCCATTTCTCATAGCTGCAGGACTAAGTGGAGTTTCACTGGTTGCAACGCAGTTTATTCGGACTTCTCCAAGTTGAAGATAGCTGTTGGAATAGGGAAATTGATTCGCCATTTTAAATTGTAAAACATATGTCATGTTTGGAAGATTACTTTACCAATCTTCCAAAAAGGAATCACACTGTCATAATAGATAAAATGACATTTTTACAATTTAGTGGAGTTTTCCTTGGAACATACCTTTTTTGACACACCAATTCTTAAACACATCCTTCGTTTAATCTCCCGGTTTTGGCTTAAGTTATTCGGTTGGAACATAGAGGGGGAATTTCCCAAAGAAAAGAAGTTTGTATTGATAGCCGCGCCCCACACCTCAAACTGGGATATGCCCTATATGCTGTTTTATGCTTTTTACTACCAGGCAAAGGTTTATTGGATGGGCAAACAAAGCATCTTTAAGTGGCCTTTTGGGGGGATTTGCCGTTGGATGGGAGGAATTCCCATCGATCGTTCGAAATCCAACAATGTGGTCGACAATACGGTTGAACAATTTAATAAAAAGGACCGCCTTGTGATTGTTATTCCACCTACAGGAACAAGAAAAAAGGTGTTGAAATGGAAAACCGGATTCTACTATATTGCCCTGTTGGCTAAAGTGCCAATTGCCCTGGGATTTTTAGATTACAAGAAAAAGGTCGGCGGATTCGGACCGCTGTTTTATCCCACCGGCGACATAGAAGCTGATATGGCGGAAATATCGAAGTTCTACCAAGGAATTTCAGGAAAGCATGTTGAACATTCATCCATCGCCATGCCGGATTTTAATCTCCCTCTGCCCGAATCACCACAAACAAACAATATTTAAGATTTTAGATTGACGATTTAAGATTTTCTGGTTGTGTCGGCTTTGCCGACTGTTTCACATCAAATTGTTTGAATGATCCTGAAGTGTGCATTGGGGGTAGGACGGGCAACTTGTTGCCTGTTAAACTAATCAAGGTATCCTGTTACCTAACACAATGATCCGACAATCACGTTCAGCCTGATGGGCAACGGAGTTGCCCATCCTACGATGTTCAAAAGATTTTGGGAATATTTGACCGAATGAGTGGGTAGTTCAGCCTGATGGGGCAACGGAGTTGCCCATCCTACGA
Source organism: SAR324 cluster bacterium (assembly GCA_028282825.1). Classification (GTDB taxonomy): domain Bacteria; phylum SAR324; class SAR324; order XYD2-FULL-50-16; family XYD2-FULL-50-16; genus JAHJTV01. Next base: position 176,687 of record JANQGZ010000022.1, on the reverse strand, counting down.
TGTTCAAGAAAAGGTAGGATGGGTAAGTTATTACCCATCAATTCTCGGTACGCGTGAGGTTTTTTATTTACCGTAGACCAGATATCCGCCAACATGGCCCAGAGTGGCAAGCATGAACATGGCTGCTGCAAGCAGGAGCAAGTAAATGAATGCTCCTAAAATGGATAGTATACTACCAAAAGCTGCAACTCCGGCGGTGAAGATTGAAACGTGCATCACTATCAACAAAATCCCCACGGCGAGGAATATACCTGAAAGGATGATCTTAAGGGTAATAATCCGGTAAGGTCTGCCTCCATATCGCTTTTTCCAATCCATAAAGCCCGTAAAGAACGTAAGTGCAGACGATGCCACAGCAATAGACAGAAACAGGGACGTTGCTTTATCAACTAGGAGCGAAGCATTGCTCCAGAATTCATAATCGCTTACGGTTAAGCCTCTGGCTTTGCAATAGGCAGAAATAAACAGCAAAACAAATCCTCCCAGCAGGGCGAAAGGAAAAAGCCCGATGGGCAAGTGAGTTGCCAGTGGATGTATTCTCATTTTAGGCTGAACCCGGTTGATTTCTACATCGTTTACAATGGGAATCGGGTGACCGTAAGTTTCATGCAATTCGATGACAACACCGCACAATGGACAAACCAGGTTTCCGTTTTCATCGGTGTCATGAAAAGACAACTCCAGATGACAAACCGGACAAAAAAACGTTTTGCCATAGAGAGGCTTTTTAAAGATATCGACAAATCGGTCCACCAATTTCATCAGATCACTTATCATGTTTTTCTCCTATAAGTAGTTGGTGTTATGAAATTTAGTGAACTTCTTTGGTTCTCATGAGTTTAGCCACAATGATCATTTTCTGAATCTCGGAGGCTCCCTCGTAAATCTGGTAAATCTTGGCATCCCTGAGCAATTTTTCCGCGGGCATTTCGTTGGTATAACCATAACCACCAAGAATCTGACAACATTCAACAGCCGACCACATCGCAACTTCCGCAGCATACCATTTTGCCTGGGCTGCTTCCCTTGAATTGTCCTTACCCTTGTCAAACAGGTCAGCAGAAAGATAGGTCATATATCGTGCCGCATCCAGCTTGGTCATCATTTCTGCCAGTTTGAAAGATACACCCTGGTAGGAGATCAGCTTTTTATCAAAGGTTCTTCTGCCTTTGGCGTAGGTTAGCCCTATATTCAAAGCGGCTTTGGTAATTCCGTTGGCACCGGCAGCGATTCCGGGTCTTGTGTGATCGAAGGTTTTCATGGCGATTTTAAATCCGTCTCCTTCCTCGCCCAGTCTGTATTCCTTGGGAACCTTTACATCCTCGAAACTGACCCGAACCGTGTTGGAAGCATGCTGTCCAAGATTTTGCTCTTTAACCCCTCTAATAATTCCGGGAGTATCCGCAGGTACCACAAAACCGGTTGCTTTATCGCCTACTCTTGCCAAAACAAAATACCAACTGGCAACAGAGCCGCAGGTTATCCACCATTTAACTCCGTTAATGACATAGTCATTGCCTATTTTTTCAGCGACCGTTTTAATTCTGGAGACGTCTGATCCGGCTTCGGGTTCTGTTACACAATAGGCTGAAAACATCAGCTCTTGGGTCATAGGTTCCAAAAACTTTTTCTTCTGGAAATCATTACCCGCAAAAATAACCGGATATTGAGACAAACCGTTAGAACCCAATGCAGTGCCAATACCGGTACATCCGGTGCCGATCTCCTCCATGACAAGGCAGTGATTAAGCACAGGTTCGTTTTGTCCGCCATATTCTTTTGGTATGTGAGCATTCATAAATCCCATCTTGAAAGCTTCGGCACAAATGTCTTTGGGAAATTCACCGGAACGATCATATTTGGCAGCATTGGGAGCCACCCATTCCTTTGTGAAAGCACGAGCTTTTTCCACTAATTCTTGTTGTTCTGAGGTCCGATTGAATTCCATGTTATCTCTCCGTAAGCAAGTCTAAGTATTTGGCTTCTTTTTTTCGTTGTTCGCCGGCATTGATAAGTATGTCCACGGGCTCTTTCTTGAACAGGTCCGCTTCGTAGGATTCCTTGCCGAAAGATTGTCTCCCCAGGCTGATTTTTAAACCATAAACACCCAGGAAAAAAACAAGCAGATTATTCGCCAAAATAATAAGTAAACCTGACAGCGAAAACAGGCTTGTGTCCAGACCGGAGCGGCTTAAGACAATCAATTCAATTATAATGGCAAAAACGAGCAGGACTGACAGAACCAGTTTTATCTTGTGAGTGGAATGCCATTTGGCATAAATATGGTTTCTTTCAAAGATCCCTGTAGAAATAGCCGGAATGCTGACCAGGAGTATCACAATCAGCGAAAACCAGACTAAAAACTTCCAGATGAGCTGATCAAAAGAAAGAAATTCAATCCGTAATATAAAGAATATAAACGCTACAGCGGCCAAGGGAGCCAAGGCTGCCACAACATGAACTATCATAGAATGAAGATGCAATTTATGCTTTCCCATTAATTCCCCTTAAATTGTGTGGGCATTTAATTTCTAAAAATTGTGATTTGATAAACAGGTTGGGATGTAACTCTCGTCCCTGAGTTTAGGAATGCGTGTTGACTACATGACTTACTTTGTGGATGTGGCTTTGTACTCCCTTCTTCCTTTTCCTTTGTAGGTTCTATAATTCAGGAAAAAAGGGTCTGGGTCAAAAATAAAAAACGATCCGAACGATTGTTCTGTAAAATGTTTTTGTGTTTCTCTAAATTATTCAGCTAGTTACAAATAAATATGTTTAGAAAACTTTTTGAAGATAAAACCGCCGGTCATAGACAGACGAACTACTGTGAGATCAGAAAGGTTCAGTCGATTTGAAGCGGTGATGAGAAAATAGAGGTTTGTGAATAGCTAAAAATCATGATAAAAATAGAGCCATAAATATCAAAAGAGATTAGTAGTACTGCTATTCTATGGGTTTCGTATTTTTCAGGAGAACAACAAATGCTTTTAAAAGGACCAGCCCAACAGCTCGCGGATTTGATGATAAAACTCAGTCAAAAATACCATAACCAGGAATGGGCGTTTGGACTGGAGTTTGAGCTATGGAGAGAGGTTGTTGAAGAGCAGGATATATTAACCGATGATGAGATTAACAAACTGGATGAGATGTCAAAGTGGTGCAAAGGCTGGATAACCATGGCATTTAAAGATGGGGAGGAAGGACTTGAGTTCTTACTGCTCGAAGATTGGGAGGAGAAGTATCAAAAGGAAAAACCTTTTTAGTATTTCAGATTTATGATTTTAGATTTTAGATTTACAGGCTGTGTCGGCTTTGCCGACCGTTCCAACATACTTGTTACCCTTCCAAAGTAGTTTGACAGCCGATAGAGTCCCTCCTAGAATAATCTTATTAAAAATCCTTAATAAAACATTAATGGCAGCGTAGCTGCCACATCGCAGAAAATCATCAATCTAAGATCTAAAATCCAAAATGTTCTTGATCCGTCGTTACATCGCTAAAGAGTTTGTGACATTCTTTCTGGTTTGCTCACTTTCTCTGCTGTTTATTGCGATTGTGTTTTCCACTTTGGCCGAATTGCCTAATTTGGAGAAAGAAAACGGCGTACAGTTATTCATCAGTGCTGTGTTATCCGGTGTTCCGCTGCTTGTGGAAGTGATTGTGCCTATTACTGTGCTGCTGGCGACTGTTTTGGCTTTGATTTCTCTTAGCAAGACCTCTGAAATAATAGCCATGATGGCTGCCGGAGTCAGTTTGTTTCATTTAATACTGCCAATCTTGATCTGTGGTGGTGTGATCTCCGGTTTGATGTATCTTAATCAAAGCTATCTGGCACCATATTGGGGAGCTGACGAAAGAGCCGGGCTGGTAGCGGCAAAGCGGAGCGCAAATACCTGGAGATTTTACAACGACACCCTGTTTTTTTTTGAAGCACCAAACAAAAGAAATCGAACTATCCTTTCAAGCCGCTTTTTTTCTTTTGGAAAGGATAAAAGAATCGAAACCACAGGATTTTCCAGTGTTCTTTCCAGAAAAGATGAGTCCTGGGAGATAGGGCAGGAAAGACGAATTGAATTCCATGAAAAAGGTATTCGACAATCAGTGGAAAATAGTTTAAAAACTGCCGTAGATGAAATGCCCGTGGTATTTACCAAAGAACTGGTCAATCCCAAATATACCGGCTTTGGTTCTTTAATTTCTGAAATTCGAATCAAGCGGAAAGGCGCGGTCAATTATAATCCTGATCTGTTCGCCTTGTATCAGAAAATTGCCGGGTTGTTTTCCATTTTTGTCATGATTTTACTGGCATTGCCTTTTTCAATCTATTCGGGGCGGTCAGCAAACGTCCGAACAGGTATCGTTGTTTCGATTGTATTGGGTTTTGTCTTCTGGTTGGTAGATCAAATTTTATTGTCGTTCAATACGACGGGGATGTTACCAATGGGGGTTTCGGCGTTTGGAGCCAATGTAGGATTTCTTATACTGGCCTTTATCCTGATTCGATTGAAGAAGACGTAACACGGTGGTGATCAACAATGTCGGACAAACGATAACAGGCTCTGTCGAGTCCTTTTCGGCTGACACTTGAGATGGGCAGAAGTTCCTCACCCAACTCCCTGAATTCTGAGATTATCTTCTCAATATCCAGATCTTCCCTGATGGAGTCGATTTTAGTAAGCAGGATTATTCGCTGTTTTTTCAACAGTTCCGCTTCATACTGTTCCAGTTCATTCAACAATACTTTATACACTTCCACTGGCGGTTTTGCGACCAGATCCGAGCTGTCGATCAAAAAAGCCAAAACCGAGGTTCGCTGGATATGTTTGAGAAATTGATCCCCCAGTCCTGATCCCAGGTGCGCATCTTCGATTATGCCGGGTATATCAGCCACAACAAAAGTTTTATGGTTGGCAACCTGAACAACGCCAAGATTTGGTACCAGAGTAGTAAACGGATAGTCCGCTATTTTGGGTTTTGCGTTGGATATAGACGAAATGAAGGTCGACTTTCCTGCGTTGGGAAATCCAACCAGGCCGACATCTGCCATGATTTTCAATTCCAGGCGGATTGTCATTTCCTGTCCGGGTTCTCCGGGTTGTGCGTACCTTGGAGCACGATTGGTACTGGACTTAAAATGAACGTTGCCGAGTCCGCCTTTGCCGCCTTTCAGCAACAGAATCTTATTCTCTTCCAGGATCTCCAGAATGATTTCGTCCGTATCATCATTGATTATAATGGTACCCAGAGGAACCCGGATTATTTTGTCTTCCCCGGATTTTCCGTACTTATTGTCGCCTTGACCCGGCATGCCGTTGCCTGCCTTTTGGTGGGGGTGCAATCGGTAGTCTTGAAGGCTGGTTAATCTGGAATCACCTTCAAAATAGACACTGCCGCCTCTTCCTCCGTCTCCGCCATTCGGTCCGCCAAATTCAATGAATTTTTCTCTCCGCATGGAAGCGCAACCGGCCCCACCTTTTCCTGATTTAACAAAGATTTTGGCTGAATCGACAAACTTCACGTCACTATTCTCTTTTGAAGATTTAAAAGGGTAAGGTTTATCTTAACGTCATTTGGTAAGTGTCGCTGTTCGAAGCCGCACGTTTGGCTTCTCATATTCAGGATGACAATCAGTACCGATTCTCTTAACTAAATGACATCAAAGTTTAGATTACCGCAATGGTATCAAAACCTGGGTAACTTTAAAGTATAAGCCAGATAACGGGTTCCGTCCATATTCTTTAATAATCAATAATATCAGGTAGAAAATTAAGATTTATATTAAAACAGCATGTTTTCATCAACAAAACTGAAAAAGCTATCTGCACCGATGATTATATGATCGAGCACTTTGATGCCGACCAAATCTCCCACATCCTGCAACCTTTGGGTAATGGCCAGATCCTGGTTGGATGGTGTCGGATCTCCGGAAGGGTGGTTATGCACAAGGATTATGGCTGCAGCTCGCAGTTGTATAGCTGTGGCAAAAACCTCTCTTGGATGCACCAGACTCTGATTCAAGGTTCCCAAGCTGATGAGTCTCTTGGAAATGACGCGATGCTTGTTATCCAGGGTAACTGCATAAAACGATTCCTGGGCGTCTTTTCTAAGTTCCTTTTTGAAATGATCATAAATCTCCCTGGCGTTGGTGAAAGTTTTTTTCAACAACGGTGAATCGGATTCTCGTGACCTTTCCGAGAGTTCTTTAGCTGCAAGCAGTTTGGCCAAAATCTGTTCATCATCCTGGCAGGTGACTTCAGAAAATTGATGGTGGGAAATGCCGGGAAAATTTTCTATAAACGATGTTTGAAGTCTTGAGCTATACCAGTTTTTATCGGCAATCAGTCTTAACAATTCCATTGTGGGAATATGTTTGCTGTCTCCGGTTTTAATTTGGTTCAAGGTGTCTGGTAGCAGGTGTTTTCGGAGGTTTTCCTGATAAAACTTACAGCTTGACTGTAGCGGACATTCTACGCAGGAATTTTGGTTGAAACAGAATGGTTGGGATAAAATCGTGAAGTTTTGGTTGAACAGGCAATCTAACGATCGATCCAGTTTGAAAGCAGATATCCTGTCTTCTGCAATTGATACCAGGCAATCCCACCATCGGTTAAAACCGGGGTTTCCATTGGTTCCTTCAGACCATTTAAGCCAACCCTTTGCTGCAGCTTTTGAAAATGGAACCAGGTATCCGCAATTTGCCAGAAAATCGGCACCTAACCAAATGTCTTTAAACTCAAGGGATTGAAAAATCGATAGGGCAGCGGACTTTGGATCATCCAGCAACCAGGTATGCCATGAGCCGTCAATCCACTTATTTTGATGGCTCAGAAATGCCTTAAGTTGCTCGAAAAGACTCTGTTTTTCAGTTTCTGAAAACATGGCAAAAATGCCTGTTTCAACCCGGCTTTTAATGCCAGCATCAGTAATATAAGCTGTGAATTGAAATTGGGTGTCTACCAGATGTTTCAGATAATTTGGATGTTCCTTAAACAGGTTTTGTAAAGAGTCGGGGATAATTGCGGTTAAAAAAGCTCTTTTGATCTGATGCAAGTCTGGGGGCGTTTCAACAAGATCACAATGTGCACAGGAAAATGTATCCAAGGCAGGCCGCTTGCCATTTTCATCAATCCAGGTGTTTAACGTGTTAACAAATGTTGAAAACATTATTTCGGTTTTGTTGGTCGACGATCAAACGTTAATTTTGTTAATCCATTTGGTTTAGAAGTATCCAGATGGTGTTCAGGGTTGCAACAGCTTTTTCTGCGATTTTTATTCGAGCAAAGTCTGTCACTTCTGTTCGTGTTGGATTAATTTCAATGGTTGGAATATTGGAATAGTGGGCTGCTACAACAGGTTGGGCTATGTATGGAAAAACACTGGTCGTTCCAATAGAAAATACGGCATCAAATCCTTTCTGTAGCTCCTGACTCAGCTTTTCCGTTTTTTTAGTGGAGAGTAGTTCTTCAAATAGAACAACATCCGGTCTCATCTGTTTTCCGCAACTCGGGCAGACCGGTGGAATATCCTGCTCGCTGTAATCTTTGATAGATTTTTCAAAATTGCATGACATGCAGAACAGGTCCATTAAATTGCCGTGGATGTCGATAATATTGGTGGAGCCGGCTTTGTGATGAAAACCGTCTACATTTTGAGTTAATACGCAGACCCGGTTAAATTTGCTTTCCATTAAGGCGATCACTTCATGGGCGCGATTATACGATTTACCTCTGCATGCTTCTTCCATTTGAGCGAGGTATTTCCAGGTAACATCAGGTCTTGATCGTAACATACTGCCGGATAGAGCTTCTTCAATTCGAATTCCATCTTCTGTGTTCTGATTATTATAAAGCCCGCTGATTCCTCGATAGGTTGGCAATCCCGATTCCGCAGAAATACCGGCTCCGGTAATGAACAACAGATCGTTCGAATTTTCAAGAATTTCTACGACTTCAGCTATTTGTTGATCAAACATTGCTCCCGACATCTTTATCCTTTTTAATAATCAATTCCTGAAATCTTGTGCGTTTCTACAGGCATTCTGCTTTGAATTTTTTGTTGAAAGGCTGGATCCAGCTCTCCGTAAATAATGCCTTCACCTTTTTCTATAACACTGACGATATCCCCCCATGGGTCAATGATAACTGCACTTCCAAACGATTCCCTGGTTTTGCTGTGCTTTCCGTATTGTGCTGGTGCTGCGATATAAACCTGGTTTTCTATGGCACGACATTTCAATAGATTAAGCCAGTGCGCTCTTCCCGTAGGCACGGTAAAAGCGGCTGGAACAAATATTACCAGGGCGCCTCTACTCGCCAGTTTTTGATAAAGACTGGGAAATCGAAGGTCGTAACAGATAGTTAAGCCGGTTCTGCCAATTTCGTGATCAAAAATGGCAATTTCCTTACCCGATTCAATAACGTCTGATTCCAATATCTTGACATTTTTCAGATCAATATCAAACAGATGAATTTTTCGATAGGTACCTGTGATTTCTCCTGTTTTATCTATCAGAACAGATGTGTTGTATGCTTTCATGGAATTGTGCGGAATGCGTTCGTAGATACTTCCCATGAGGATGGATATACCCAGTTCCCTGGCTTTGTTTTGAAAACACTCAACCAGTGGACCCGGAACAAGTTCTGCTGCTTCAAGGTAATGCTCTTTATCACCCAGCAGGAGGAAATTTTCGGGAAAGGCCACCAAATCAGCGTTCTCAGCTGCTGCTTTCTCTGTAAAAGTAAACGCTGTGTCCAGGTTTTGTTCTCTGTCCATGGTTGTGTTCATTTGAACAACAGCTATTTTGCTCATCTCTCGATCCTCTTTCTAAAAACGGTGGTCACTATTCTGTTGGAGCAAGCTCCTCAAGGCGGAATTGCGCCTTTATTCTTAAAGGGTTGGTGGGTTTCAGATCCATCAGTTCCTTATACAAATCCAAAGCTCCGTTTAGATCTCCGGAGCGCTCTAACGAAACTCCCAGCCACCATTTGGCATCATACTTTTTATTGGACTTTGGATACTGTTTTAGCAATTCAAACAACCTTAAGGAAGAAGTATTATAATCCCCTCTCAAAAATGCCATATAAGCGATGAAGTAGAGTGAATCGTCTGCAAGGTCGGATTTCGGATGATTTTTGCGAAAATCCTTGAACTGCTGATCTGCCTTTTTGAATCTTCGCGCTTTAAACGATTTAAAGGCGACCTCAAAATCAGCCTGTTCTTTGTCTTTATCTTCAGCAGCGCTATCTATGCTGGTTTCGAAAAACTTTTGCAATTCTTGAAGTGCGATGACCTGATCACCCATGCGTTTATTGAGCTTGTTTATTCGGGAAGCATTTCTTCTCAGGGTGCGTTGAGTCTGCTCATTATCGTTGGTAGCCAGCTCGAGATCGTTTTTAATGGTATCGAGTTCGTCGATGAAAAACTGCTGGGCTTTTCTGAAGTTATTCAGTTTCTCGTTAATCTCTCTTTTGTATTCGGCCACCTCGCCCCTGAGATCTGCAAGGGTCTTAAGTTCCTGTTTTTCCAATGCCACCACCCTGGCTTCCAGAATTTCCATTTTGTCTTGCAGATGCGGTACTGTAGCTTTTGGAGCGCAACCAGCCTGGGTAAAGAGAAAACTAATCAGCAGGAAAAAGCCTGTTATGGTTATATGTTTAAGATTATTTTGAGTCATATGGTGAAATCTATTGGTTAGATTTAATTTTAAAAGGTTTCCATCGGTACCTTGCTGACCAGGTAGGGTTAAATTCGCTGATGCCCGGTCCTGTCTTCGTCAAACGACGCTTGTACGTTCCGTCTGCCCGAATGATATACAGTTTCTGCTCAAAGTTAGATTTTGAGACATAGAGTATCTGTCTGCCGCTAGGAGACCAAACCGGTTGCTCTGACGACGAATTGCCGGAAGTGACTTGTTGAACAAAATCCCCATCTCTGTCCATCAGGAAGATCTGACGGAAATTATCTTTTAAACCGGAAAACACAATGTAGGCTCCATCGTTGCTCCAGTTCGGTTCGTAATTCATCGGCCCTTCATAGGTCATACGGAAAGTATCGCCGGTATCCAATATTCGCTGGTAGATCTGAATACTCCCTGAGCGATTGGAAACAAATAACAAACGACCGCCATCCGGAGACAAGCGAGGATTGGTCTCGGTTGTAGAGCGTTTAGTCATTTGTTGGATGATGTTTCCTTTGAGATCAATCTTGAAAAGGTCTGAATTGCCCTGTTTTGATTTAGTGATTACCAGTTCTTTGCCTGATCCAGCCCAACTTCCGCCACTTGTTTTACTGAGATTTTTGAACAAAGTGAAGATCTCACCGGATGCGAAAGAAAGCATCCTTAAATGGCTTCCCTTTCTGCCGAGTGTTGTAAAAATGATAGATGATCCGTCCGGTTTCCACCTGGGCAGAATATTATAATTGCCGTCATTAAGCAATTCATAGCTTTTGTCACCAAAGGCATCCGTCAACATGATCCGATAAATCCCGATAGCGTCTTTCTCAACGTAAGCTATGGCACTGCGAAGCACACTCCTTTCACCCGTGAGCTGAAAAATGATCTCTTCGATCATGCGAACGGTCTGTGGCTCGATATCATCAGGACCGGAGATCTTTAAACGATGGTCAAACAACGTGGTATTGTCCGGTGTAAAAATCCAGGCTCTGATCTCGTGATTAGGGATGAAGCGCAATTTGAGAATCAAATCGACGTTGTCATAGAGGTTTTTGATGTCGAACAACCCTGACCACATCAGGTTTCTTTTCAGTAAACCAACAGTCTTCATTAACTGTTTCTTATTGGTGCGGGGATTTTTTTCAACATTTACCGCAATTTGCAATCTGCCGTAGTTAAACCCACTGATATCGATAATCTCTTCATCGTGATAGGCAAAAACGCTTGTTGAACAAACAAGGAAAGCAAAAATACACCACAACCTTTTAATTAATCTCATTTCAGTTTTTAATAGTTGGTTGATTATCTGACCAGACTGTCTGCTGTAAATCTGAATTTAGCTTGGTAAACTGGCTCGTCAACCAATAAGATATTAGGGATTTTGGGAAACGGCGTTGAAACCCTGATAGCTTTGATAGCGGCTCTTTCAACAAGTGTTGATCCGGAACTATCCAGCAGTTCAATTTTGACAACATTTCCTTCGGCATCAATGATGGCTTCCAAAATAATAACGAAGTCTTTTTTACTATTCGGGGGTACGGTCCAATTTGCTGTAATAAGTTTTTTTAACGTCTCTCTATAGGTATTTGTTTGTTTCTTTTTTTCCCAAACACGACGAGCAGGTGTCAAGTGACTAAAATCTCCGGTTGTCTGGTCGCTTTTTTCCTGTCCGGCAGAGGCAATTTGTTGTGGTTTTGAGTCCGATTGTTTCTGATCTGTTTTTGGCGTTAGGGTCGGGTTCGAGGTGGTAGTCTGCAGAGCCTTTTTGGTGTTTGCTTTATCCACCTTTTTGGGGGTGGTTTCCTTGGTCATTTTATTGGCACGCAAGTATCCTAATAGGTCGGATTGCTTCTTATCGATGTCGCTATTTAACTTATTATCTGAATCTAGTTTGAGACCTTTGGATCGAATTAAATCATCCAGACTTTTTGAAGACAGAGTAGGGGCAGCAGATTGAATCGAACTGACGGTTTCTTCAGATTTCGCCTGAGATTTGGCTAAAGTTTCCAACTGTTTTTGTGTGTCAGGATTTACAAACTCAATAGTCGCCTCAAAACTTTCAATTTTACTGCCAAAATGGATGGAACCGGAGATCAGAAACAAAACAATGATTGCGTGGAATGCAAAAGAAGCAAAAAAATAGGTATGAGAATGAAGTAAAAGCCTCATGGTTTTGCCCTGTGAGGAAGGTAAATAGCCGCGACTATGCTTTGTTCTTTTCCTGAACAAGAAATCCCAGCCGTTGGATACCATTGTTTTTTAACATCACCATCAGACCGGCGATTTTCTCCCAGTCAACTCTTCTGTCAGCTTCGACAAAAGTGGTTTTGCCTGGATTATTTTCCTTCCAGACCAAGGCTTCCTTAAGCAGGTTTTTGGGGGTGTAGCGTTTTCCTTTAATTAGATAGGTTCCGTTTTTGTTGATGGTTATTACAAATTTTCTGGCATCTTTTATATTTGATGATCTCAGGGTTTCTTTTGGCAATTGCACATCAATTGCCTTGTAAAACAAGGGTGCAGTGATCATAAAAATAACAAGTAGCACCAGCAGCACATCCACAAACGGTGTTACGTTAATTTCGCTGATTGGCTCCTGTTCTTCGGGTCTTTTTTTCAGCATGGTGCATCCTCCGTAGAATCCTAGCTTATTTCCTGGTTGACTTGGAGTGGGTGACAGCTTTTGTATACTCTCTATCGAAGAGATTGATCAGATCGAAGCCAAAAGCCTCCATCTGTTGCCTGATTATTCGAGATTTATTGCGGAATACGTTGTAAGCCATCAATGCGGGGATAGCAGCAAACAGTCCGAATGCTGTAGCTACCAATGCCGCAGAAATACCAGGAGCCACGACAGCTATACTGGCAGCTCCTTGGGAGCCGATGCTGTAAAATGCGTCGATAATTCCGGTTACTGTTCCGAAAAGACCAATGAATGGTGCGGAACTACTGATTGTTGCCAAAATGACCAGTGATTTTTCAAAATCGAGACTTTCATTGAGAATACATTTTTCGATGCTTCGCTCAACCCTTAGTAAAAAATCGGGTTTTTCATCAGGGTTCAACACCTGTTTTTGTCTGCGATAAGTCTCGACATATTCGAGGTAAGCAGCTTGAAATTCCTTTGCGTAGTAGGTAGAAATATTGGCTTCAGCACGTTGTTTGGCTTCTGCCGCGCCTTTGGTAAGGTTAAGGTTTTTAAGGAACTCTCCGGCTTGCTTGACAGCCACCCGGAAGTTCATCCATTTCCATCCGATAACCGCCCAGGACAACACCGACATGAACAACAGTACAGCTAAAATCGCAACCGATATGGCACCACCCTGCAAAATGATCGTTAAAAATGAATTGCCTGATAATTGTGTGATAGGTTCTGTCATTCCCTAACCTTTTAAATTTATAATATTTTTCGTTGTGTAAAACCTCTTACTATGTCATTTAATCACCACTTGCAAGTGGTGCGAATGGGGGGAAATGAAATCTTCTCTTTAAACATCACTTATATTCAACCGAGATGATTTCAACTTCAATGGACCCTTTCGGTACTCTTAACACTACTTCATCACCTTCTTCCTTGCCTAATAAGGATTGAGCAATAGGTGACTTAATGGAGATTTCCCTGTTTTCAATATCAGTTTCCTCTTCACCAACAATTTTCCAGCTGGCTGTCTCGCCGGATTCTAAATCTTCATAAGTAACTGTTGCTCCGAATCTAACATCGTCAGCTTCGGTTTTGGAGACATCAACTACTTCGGAATCGGCGATAATAGCATTCAAATGTTGAATCCTACCTTCAATGAAACCCTGTTTTTCCTTGGCGGCATGGTATTCGGCGTTTTCCTTCAGGTCTCCGTGGGATCTTGCAACAGCGATATCATTAATAATTTTAGGTCGCTCTTCTTTGATTAACTGGCTTAATTCTTCCTGCAATTTTTTGTATCCTTTTGCAGTGATTGGCTTTCGATCCATAGTATTTTCCTTTGACAGATAGTTGTAACCTTGAACTGATTATTAAATCGGGAATTTTGATATTTGGCAATAGACTGGAAGGTGCTTTTCCAAAGATTTTAAAGCACTTTTTTATTAATTCAAGTCTAATTGAAATGAGGATTGTTAACGCGTAACGATCAAATGCAGATTTGTGTTATCAAGACGGTGTAAACAATTCGTTGAGGTCATCCATATTCAGCATCTCTTCCAGGGAATCGGATGCGCCTACAATATTGTCGGCCAAAGCCTGTTTTTTCTTTTGAAGTTCTACAATTTTCTCTTCAATACTGTTTCGGGTGATCAGCTTGTAAACGAACAGATGATTTTTCTGACCAATTCTATAGGCCCTGTCTGTTGCTTGTGATTCCACAGCAGGATTCCACCAGGGATCGTAGTGAATGACATAGTCTGCCGCAGTAAGGTTTATTCCGGTTCCACCGGCTTTGAGACTGATAAGGAATACCGGATAGGCATCACTCTGCTGAAATTTTGCGACCAGGGTATCCCTGTTCTTGCTGCTTCCATCCAATTGCAAAAAAGGAATACCGGCTTTCTTTAAATCCTCATGCATCAGGTTCAGCATTTTCACAAATTGACTGAACACTAAAACCCTGTGTCCCTCCCCAACGATATCCGCAACGGTTTCAATAAAAAGGTTAAATTTTGCGCTGGCCGGAGGGTCAACACCGGCAAGCGAGCTTAATCTTGGATCACAGCAGATTTGCCTGAGTTTTAATAAGGCATCAAAAATAGCTATTTTCGCCCCTTTGACTCCACCGGCTGAAATCTTTTCCTTTACCTGCTGGTGCACAATCTTCAATACAGAGTTGTACAGTTTTTTTTGCGGAGCGTGCATTTCGCAGAACAGGGTTTGTTCTGTCTTTGGAGGCAGTTCTTTGGCAACGTCCTGCTTTAAACGCCTCAAAATAAACGGTCTGGTTTGCCTGCGCAGTAAGCCATGATCGGGACGTTTCTTTTTAAATCCTCTTCTACCTTTAGGACGGATATAATCACGCTCAAAGTCCTTCATGCTGCCAAAAAATCCGGGCATGAGAAAGTTAAACTGCGACCATAGTTCAATAACGGAGTTTTCGATCGGCGTTCCGGTCAGTGTTAGTCTTTGTTTACCATCAAGCATCATTACAGCCTGAGCGGTCTTGGACCTGGCATTCTTAATATTTTGTGCTTCATCAAGGATGATGGTTTGAAATTTTATCGATTTTAACCACTCAAGATCCCGCTGTAACAAACCGTAGGTTGTAATAATCAGATCCGATTTCTTTGCTTCTGCATAGTGTTCCTTCCGCTTTTGACCATGCAGCAGAACAGCCTTGAAATGGGGAACGAACTTCTCAACTTCGGCCATCCAATTCGTTACAACAGATGTGGGCGCAATCACTAAATTTGGTTTCTTGATGCGTTTCTTTTTGAGTATTGCCAGGAAGGCCAGGGTTTGCAGTGTTTTTCCAAGACCCATATCATCAGCAAGGATGCCGCCAAAGTTAAAATCATTCAGGAAACAAAGCCAGTTAACACCTTCTTTCTGGTATCCCCGCAAGGTTCCTTTAATCTCTTTGGGAATGCGCTGAGATTTAACACCTTTGAAAGAGCTGATCTTTTTAAGAATCTTGTCCCATTCCTCATCGCTTTGGCGCTCGGAGGCAATGCTTTCCAGTTCACTCAGCAGACCAATCTGGAATTTATCCACTTTGAGTTTTTCGGCATTTTTAGCTTCCTCTTCGCTCATGGCTTCTTCAATAGCCTTGGTCGGGTCCACGCCTTTTTCTTTGGAAGTCTGAATCAGTCTGTTCAGAATAGGAGCATACCTGGCAATCCAATCACCATCGATAACTGCAACTCCTTCGCCGGATTGGAGCTCTATGGCTTGTTCATTGTTTTGCCACATTTTTACGATCTCTTTTAGATCGAAGCTCTCTCCATCCACTGTCATTTTGACATCTACGTCGAACCAGTCGATACCGGATTGAATAGAAGTAGATAATACGGGAACCAGCTTTTTGGTCTTCCAGCGTCTGAGTTTGGTGCCACCCAGGTAAATCAACATGGAATCCTGCCCGTGGGCAGGTAATATTTCCAGCACGAATTTCAGACTGTGGTCTTCCCGCATGGAGTAGTCGCCATCACCTTCATCGACCCAACCAACTTCCAGCATTTCTTCACGCAAGCGTTTTTCCTGGTTCAGATCTTTGGGTATTTTGTACTTCTTGCCATCCAGGGTTTGTTCAAATTCATCCGAATTGAGATCCAGCGGGTAGGGAAGCTCTCCAATACCTGTTACCATTACGGTATCCAGTCGACCCATCAAAATCCCTTTTACTTCCCAGATGGTCATCTTTCCCTTGATTTTGTAATTAAACAGGGCTGAAACGCGTAATACCCCCTGGGGGTCGTGGATCTGAATGTTTCGCTGTCGTAAGTAAGGAAGGGCAGCCGAATAGAAATCACTGACTTCCGATTCTTCGACGATGACTCCCGAAACCGTATCATTAATCAAGCGTCCGCTCATCATCGAGCCGACTCTTACCAGTTGCTCATCTTTCAGAATGAAACTTGGAGCCATACCTATCGCCTTGGGCGGAGTTCCACTCTGGTTAAACATAGGTTGAAACTTTTTCTTGCTGTCGAAGTGGCCGATCTCACCTTTTAACAGGTACTGGTTTTCATTACTGGGATTTCTGATCACCGTGATTCTGAAGTCCAATGTTTCCGGATTGATCATGTGGTTTTCAGCATTGAAATTCACGGCAAATGGGTACTCTTCAGCCAGCATTAAAAACTGGGATGCGGCGTGCCTTTCCAGCACGTAAAAATCTTCAACTTTTTTCTGATGGTAGATGGTGTCAATAACCTGGAATAACTTTGCTGCCTTTGGAGCGGTAGACGGGTTTTTTAATTTGGAGTTTTCTCCATCATAGTTTTCAATGTTCAACGCAAGCCGGTTGGTATTAAAACGCTTGGTTTCCTCATGCAGCATGATGGTTGTTTTGTCTTCTTCATTATTGAACAATTCAACCTTTTTTTCCGGCATGGTAAGCCAGTATTTCCAGTTTTTAACAGCCCTGGCCTCGAAATTGGGGGGATCCACCTTTTTGGGATCCATAATAGTCAGTTTCTTCTCCGGATACCATTCCTGCCAGGTTTTGTGGAATGTCTCCCATTCATCATTCGATATCAGAACTCCTTTAAAGGAATCCTTGATCATGGGCGCAGGAATCGGTGTGGGAAGAATCTCATAATACTTGGAGTCGAATATGATCGCTTTCGGTAAACCATAGAGAATCAGACCGCGATCTACAAATTCATCCGTAATAATCGGAAGTCTGTTATCATTTTCATAATGATAGAATATCCCGGCCAGTATTCGGTGGTTAGGAAGAATGTGGACATTAATGTCGAATTCCACCTGTTTGAAGGAGTTCCTGATTGGCTCCGTATTATCTGAATAGAAAGTGAAGGGATGACCGAGCAACAAGAAAAGCAGGCTATGAGTATCCCGTGAAGAAAGCACCAGGGGATTGGGAACCTCTTCTTCGTTGTATTCGTGCTCGGTATCGGTTATCAGCTTATTTTCATCCAGAAAGGTCTTGATCACCCAGCCCGGATTGTTGTTGTTATCCAGCAGTGATTTGGATATGGACTTTATCGGCTTCTCGTTGCCCCAACCCCGAATTCCGTACCTGGCACGGTTAAACGACCAGAGAAATTTCTCTTCGCTGTCCGGTGCGATAATTTGCGTAAAACGAATGATCGTATGAATATCACCCACCTCGACAGGGATGGAATCAAACCCGTGTTCCTGTTTCCAGTCTTTGAAGGAAAACTGCGGATAATAGTCTGCCGGGAGGATATCCTTGCTTAATTTGGCAAATTCGGGTCCGATTGAGAACTGATCGAACGTCGCTTCTTCCAGTACCGGTTTGTTTTTTGGCTTTTTCCATTTGGGCTGATCTTTGATAGGTACATCAAACAGGTCCTCAACGATGTTTTCAATCTTTTCTCCTTTGTCCTCCAAAAGATAAATCGCCTGACCTTCCCAATCTTCGAAATCAGCAAGAAATCTTACAAATTCCCTCGCCAAAGGAGCGGAAATATTCTTCGATTTTTTGATTGCTTTGACGATCGGGTGCGATGATGTTAATTTGCCCACAGTGAAAAAAACTTTATGAATTTAGCTAGATAGCCCAAAAACGATGGAGGGTCGGTGAGATATAAATGATTCATTTTCTAAATAAAGAATCGCTTTTGAGTATAGCCTTTATTTTTTTTCTATTGCAATAGCCAAGGGTCGTTTTTTGATGATACCACATCCTTTGCTATCACTACTTTCACAGTATATCTCAATAACTCGATAAAAAGATTAGGCTCAATTTTACGAAGAATCAACAAAAATACAAGACAAAAGGTTTGACCTTTGTCACAACCGAAAAAGCGTCTAAAAAACAAACAACTAATCCATAATATATGTTTTTGCTTGGATTATTTTTCTGAGGACGACTCATGAGTTTATCGGGCCTCACAAGGAGGGCTTCTTGTTAAATTACTTAAAATAACGATTTACAGCTACTTTTTTAAACTGCATGATTGATTTGGTGAATTGATTCAGGTATAACTTGTTGTGTTTGGATCAGCTATAAAGGATACTAGAGCGGTTCTTGAGTGAACATCCTTAGAAAAATTTGCTGCTAAATAAGGTTTCCAAACAGTCAAAACGAGAACTACATTGACGTAGAGGAAGGAAACGGGCTGTTTTGAGGCCAACATGTTTTAATGATTCCGTCCCTAAATTATTAACCCTGTTAAATTTTTGAATATGTTAGAGATTGTAACCAAAGTCTTTTCCAACGACATAGCAATCGATTTGGGAACCGCAAATACACTTGTATTTCTTTCCGGTAAAGGGATCGTAATCCGCGAACCTTCGGTTGTGGCAGTGCAAAATGATCAAAGAGGAGAGCCCAAAGTATTGGCAGTGGGTGAAGAAGCAAAATCGATGCTGGGAAGAACACCAGGCACAATACAGGCTATTCGCCCGATGAAAGACGGTGTGATCGCTAATTTTGACGTCACGGCAGAAATGATCCGCCATTTTATCAAAAAGGTGCAAAAAAACAGTTCTTTAATCAAATTCAGACCAAGGGTTATTGTAGGTGTACCTTCCGGTATTACCCAGGTGGAAAAAAGAGCCGTGAAAGAATCCGCCGAATCAGCCGGCGCACGAGAGGTTTACCTGGTTGAAGAGCCAATGGCGGCGGCAATAGGTGCAGGACTTCCAATTACCGAAGCAAATGGTAACATGATTATCGATATCGGCGGCGGAACAACAGAAGTGGCCGTGATCTCACTGGCTGGTGTTGTTTACAGCAATTCAACCAGGGTTGGTGGCGATATCATGGATGAAACTATAATCCAGTACATCAAAAAACGCTATAACCTCTTGATTGGTGAACGCACCGCAGAACAGATTAAAATTAATATTGGTTCCGCTTATCCGGGTGATGAGAATCTCACAATGGATGTTAAAGGGCGGGATCTGCTGACGGGTATTCCAAAAACGCTGATTCTGAGTAACGACGAAATCAGGGAATCCCTGGCAGATGTTTGCGATCAAATCGTCCTGGCTACAAAAAACGCCCTGGAAGACACCCCTCCTGAACTCGCTGCGGATATCGTGGACAAGGGAATCGTTCTGGCCGGAGGCGGATCATTGCTGAAAGGAATGGATATTCTACTCAGGGAACGAACAGGACTGCCAATCATTTATGCCGAAGATCCTTTGTCATGTGTAGCACTGGGGGTTGGTGCCATGCTTGATAATATCAATCTGCTAAGAAGTATTGCCGTATCCTAGGTCTCTACAGGTGGTCATTTCCTTTGAACGTTCAAGATAACACTGGGTTGTTATCTTGATATTCTTCAAGTCAATAGTATTGCTAAAATACGGTTTTTCTAAAAGACTTAATGTTTCGCTTCATCAAGAACAACCGACTTCGCATATCCATTGTAGTAATTTTCCTGTTTTTTCTGCTTTATCTGGCAACCCAGGTTGAAATTCAGAGATCTGAAAACTGGTATAGTGCCACCATTCACACCATTTCCTATCCGTTTCAGGCCACATTTCACTTTATCAAAAGAAACTTAACCGAAACCTGGCATAGTTACCTTTGGCTGGTCGACGTTAAGGAAGAAAATGACAGGCTTTGGGCCAGGGTCTGGGAATTGGAGGAAGAAAACGCCAGGGCCAGGGAAATACGTTTGGAACACGATCGATTAAGAGATATCCTTGAATTTAAAAAGAAAGACCCGAATGTCAAAGTATTCGCTGAAGTGATATTTGAAGTTAGGAAACCCTTCTTTCAACTGCTGGTGATTAATAAAGGGTCTGATGATGGGATTCGGTCCAATTTTGCTGTGGTTTCACCTGAAGGAATTATCGGCAAGATTCAGTCTGTCACAGCCAACCAGTCAGTTGTGCAAATGATAACAGACTCCAGATCCCAGTTTCCGGTCCTGATCCAACGAACAAGAACCAAAGCCATGTCTTTCGGTTCCCTGGATGGTACCATTACCATCAAACGTATACCCAGGCGACAGGAAATTTTCAAAGACGATCAGGTGGTAACGTCAGGCTTAGCAGGGGTTTTTCCGAAGGGTTTTCCAGTTGGCAAAGTAGACAAAATAGACAAACAACCATATGGGTTGTTTCAGTCCGTCACCCTGACTCCGGCAGTGGATTTAAGTAAAGTAGAGGAAGTTGCTGTGCTGCTGCGGAATGTTGACAACATTCATCAACCACTTTTTACCGACTTAGAGTAAAATGTATCCGGCCTTTGTCTGTTTTCTATTCTGGTTTGCGTCCATCATTCTTGAAACAACGTTCTTTGCCTTATCGGATTGGTTTCAACCAAATCTTTTTTTTGTTGTCTCCGTGGTCTTCAGCATACACTGGCGGGGATCTGAAGGTTACTTTATTGCAACCTTGATGGGCTTGACGGCAGACTGTTTTTCCACCTTACCTTTTGGTATCTACGGACTGGCCTATTTCATACTGTCATTCCCCATCCGCTGGTATGCTGTAAAAATTTATCAGGAAGCATTAATTACTTTACCATTTGTCGCAGGAATCTTTACACTGATAATGAATGTATTGGTACTGGGTTTTTTAAAGACTTTTTTTTCACAAGG
Source organism: SAR324 cluster bacterium (assembly GCA_028282825.1). Taxonomy (GTDB): domain Bacteria; phylum SAR324; class SAR324; order XYD2-FULL-50-16; family XYD2-FULL-50-16; genus JAHJTV01. The sequence goes on along the minus strand of JANQGZ010000022.1, from coordinate 155,824 downwards.
GGAATTCAACAGCTGGTTCGGCAACGTCCTGTTTAACGAAGTGATTCCATCGGCAATCCTGGCCATTCCGGTCTTGATGATTCTGAGGAATCTGGAAAAGCGATATAGAATTCATCTTTCGGAGAGAAAATTTTGAAGGAAGAACCGCTATCATTTGAAGAGTTGCAGCTCTTCAACCGCAGAGACATAATAATTCGCTCTGTCCTGACAGTTCCTTTTGCAGCCATTGTTTGGAGATTATGGAACCTGCAGGTAAAAAACGGCAAAACCTACAAGGAGCTTTCCAAAGGTAATCGAATTCGCTTAAAGTCCTTGGCAGCTCCCAGGGGGATTGTTTACGATCGAAACGGGGTGATAGTTGCCAAAAATATCCCTTCTTATATCTTGAACCTTGTCAGAGAGGATGTGCCGGACATCGATGAGGTGTTGAACAAAATTTCCCTGTCGCTGCAAATTCCCAAGGAACAATTGCAAAGGAATTTAAAATCCCAACTTAAAACCGCCCGCTTTGTCCCCATACAAATATACAAGGATCTCACCTTGAGACAGATAGCCTTGATAGAAACCTACCAGGAGCAATTCCCGGGAATTTCTATCGAAGTGGTACCACGCCGCTATTATCCATTGTTGAGTACCGGAGCCCACATTTTTGGGTATATGAGCGAGATTAACAAGGCACAGCTAAAAAAACTTCCTGAAAATAAAATCAAATCAGCAAAAATTGTTGGTCAGGAAGGCATTGAAGCAGTCTACAATGAGCATCTGATTGGTACTGATGGCGGAATGCAGGTTGAGGTGAATAACGCAGGAAGGGAAATTCGAACCTATCCCGGGCAGATCGATCCCAAACCCGGGAATGATATCATTCTTTCAATTGACAGTGTGCTGCAGCGCCAAATTGAAAAAATAATGGGAGAACGCCGTGGCGCAGCCATTGTAATGTCACCGCATACCGGTGAGGTTTTGGCTATGGTCAGTCTTCCGGCTTTCGATCCCAATGAATTCTCCCAAGGGCTTAGCGTAAAACGCTGGAAGGAGCTGAGGAACGATCCGGAACATGTCTTGAACAACAAATGTATTCAGGGCATCTATTCTCCGGGATCTACCTTTAAAATGGTGACGGCTGCCGCTGCTTTGGAATCGGGAGTGATTTCCCCGGATACGGAAATCAAATGCGATGGATTTATCCGACTAAAACGCACTAAAATGCACTGCTGGAAAAGAAGCGGTCATGGTTATCTTAATGTGGTTCAGGCTATTGAGCACTCCTGCAATGTATTCTTCTACAAAGTTGCCATGGAGATGGGAATCGGGAAAATCAAGGAATACGCCAATATATTTGGACTGGGTGCTCCGTCAGGAGTGGATCTGCTTTCAGAATTGAGTGGTGTTGTACCGGACAAGGAATGGAAACTCAAACGTTACAAGCAGGAATGGCAAAAAGGAGAAACTCCCAATATTGCAATCGGTCAAGGTTATCTTAGTGTCACACCAATCCAGCTGGTAAGTTATATCAATGTGATAGCAAATGGTGGCTACTTCGTTAAACCACGGATCGTCAAACAGCATATCGACAATGCCAGCTTGACCAAAATTGGGAAACTGGAGCCTGGTGTCAACCTGCTCGAGACTGAAATTGAAAAACGTGAAATCGGAATCAAACCTGAAACGTTAGAACTATTAAGGCAGGGAATGACACGAAACGTTCAGGGAGAAAAAGGTACCGGCAGAAGAGCAAAATCAAGAATAGTCAGTATTGCCGGTAAAACCGGGACTACCGAAGTGATTAGCTCCAAAACAAGGGATAAGATTCTCAAAGAACAAGGCGAAGTTGCGGAAAAGTATCAGAATCATGCCTGGTTTACAGCATTTGCGCCTGTGGACAATCCTATGATTACCTTGGCTGTTATGTTCGAACACGGCAGTTCGGGGTCAAATTCTGCAGCCATTGCCAGACAGATTATTGATTACTATTTTACCAACATTGAATCAGTTCCTAAATCTCCATTGGATGACCTTCCTCCAGACTCCAAAGAAATCGGAAATGATGCGTGATCCGTGTTCATCAGCAAGTATCGTGTGATTCTGATTGAATTCCTTACCTTTTAAATCATTAATTTTTATCGAAATATGCACCTTGTTCAATACAAACATATAGTTTTAGCCTCAGGCTCTCCAAGACGAAAAGATTATCTGGAAAAGTACAATCTGAATTTTGAAATTATTATCGGCAATATCGACGAATCGGTAATACCGGGGGAAGAGCCGGAAAGCTTCGCCCGCAGAATGGCTTTGGAAAAAGCAAATGCGGTCATTCCGGAATGTACCGCAGATGCAGTGGTAATTGCTGCGGATACCATTGTTGTCTTCCAAGGTGAGATACTGGGGAAACCCGCTTCTCAGGGCGACGTGTTGCCAATGCTCAAAAAATTAAACGGGAACACGCACGAGGTAATCACTTCATACCAGGTGGTGGATAAAAGCACCAATGAAGAAATTAATCGATCGGTATCTACGGAAGTCCGATTTAACCAGCTTTCCGATGAATTGCTTTCAGCTTATTCGCAGTCCCGGGAACCCCTGGACAAAGCCGGTGCATACTCGATTCAGGGACTGGGAACAATCCTTGTGGAGTCTATCAAAGGTTCCTACAACAATGTCGTGGGACTCCCTATCGAAGTACTCCTCCGGGATCTGGTAGCCATGCAGGTAATCGATACAAAATAAAGAGTTAAACAGCGTTTTGCCAACAAAATGCTTTTAAAAAACAACCAAACAGGATAAAAACCGCATTTTATTCTAATAATTTATATCAAGTGTTCCTCTTACTTAACATGCAACCCATTAAAACAACCTTCACTTTCTTTTTTCCCTTTTTCATTTTGTTCGTGGTTCAAACAGGATCGGCCCAGGAGATCGATTTTTTGCCTAAAGGCGTTTTTTCTTCGAGCTACGAGTTGACCACTTCCAGCTACAATTCAATTCTCGATGGTTCCCAGCAAAAAGACTTGCTTAAGGAATTGCTGGATCGAAATTCAATCGGTGAAGAGGATATCAAAGGGGACTTGGCTTATACTTCAATCGTTCACTCATTTAAATTGCAATATGGGCTCTTTGGTAGTCTGAATCTTGCGGCTGTTGTGCCGTTCGTTATTAACAAGCGGGAATCAAATCTGAATGTTGCGGATACCGGGAATGCGACGCACATGCAGTTTGCTTCCGACTATGAAACTGCCGAGAGCCAGGGATTGGGAGATATCTCGTTAATAGCAACATGGCGACCGATATATAACGATTCAACTGATTTTAGGGTAAGGCTTGAACTAAATGGCAATAACGGTGAGTACTACCTGTCTGATTCGGATAACATTTCTCTTGGAAACGGGGCCAATGATTTAGGGATATTTATGCGATGGATAGTCTACTCAAGTGATTCCGAATTCAGGACAGATGTTGAAGTAGCTGCATTGGCAACAGAGAAATTTGAAATCACAGAGGACGGGACTAACTACGAAATAAAGAAAGGGAATACCGTGCTGTTAAGCATCGATCTTTCCGATAATTTTGGTTCATTGAATTACGGGGGAGGGGTTAAAGCATTGACATCAGGAAAAACTATCATCAACAAGGTTGACCAGGGAGACAACTATTTGGCTTATTCCTACAGGTTGTTCCTAAATTTTGGGAACTTGAACCAGTTGGAAGATTCAACGGTTAACCTTCCCTGGTATGCAGGATTTTACTTTGAAGATATCTTTGCCGGAACCAATACCCCGGATTCCGGCACATTCGGATTTAAAGGGACCCTTTATTTTTAACTTAAAAGTTACTGAGAAAAACCCGTTTTACGTGGTTCAGCCAGCCTGATCAGGCATGATTACTCAAATTCAATGATGGGAAAAGGTTCGATTGACGAATAATCGGGTCGGTTGCTAGCATGATAGGGACATCAGGCAAAACCTCTCTGAATTCCACGCTACCCGGAGGTAGTTGAGTCTCTGGTGGGCTCCCCGGTCTTCAAAACCGTGCGCGGCGCGTGCAGAACGTGCTGGGTGGGTTCGATTCCCACGTACCTCCGCCATTCATGAAGTTCTACAACCTCAACTGATAGTTATGCGTACACTAATACGCCCTGGAACAGATTTCAAAATATTATCCTCCATCTGTTTCAAATGAATTTCAAAGGTTTTCCTTCATTCCTTTAATCGGGTTATTAAATTTAGACATATCAATTTTACAGTTAAAAACCCCGAGCGCTCAAAATTTGATATACCATAGATTTTTGTATTGTGACACTGAGTACGAGCCTATAATGACTGGGGGTACAGTGTTTTGAGATGTTGGTTTTGTCTTTTTCCGGCAAGCAGGAAATCGTTTAAAACCTTAAACCAACTAATACGCCGAGGCCGACGATGACGGAGTTTTTAAGGTCTCCCGAGGGAATATTTACGTAGAGAACGTTAGGTTCTACGACGAACTCATTGTCTATCAGCCATTTGTAGCCGATGGTGACAGCCGGGGAGGTGCCTGATATTTCTATATCACCTCTCTTGTTGTCATCTTCCCAATCCGTTTTACCGTTGATCTGCTCCAGTCCGACTCCGATATGAAGCTTTTGCCTGGGGGTGATTGGATAAATGTTGACTCCGGCTCCGATGTAATTTCCACGACCGTCTTCATGGTAGTCACTGAGGTCTGTGTAGGAATAAGCAAAATTTCCAATTCTGGCATAAATAGCTAGTTTTTCAGCAACAGGATATTCAGCACCAGCCATAATCAAGGTTCCAACAATATGCGTGTATAGTGATGCATTTAACTCAATCTTTTCTATCGCAGCAATATTGCTATAACTAACAATCGTTAGTGTTAAGGCACAAAATGTTGTGATAATGAGTTTTCTGATTTTAAAAAACATGTGATCTCTCCCTGTTTATTGCAGATCAAAGGCTTTGTCCCTTCCAAAATATCCGTACTTTTATAGTTCAAGGATACGCTTGAATAACTAAACAACGGTATTCCGCAGTTTAGATGTAGGATGCATGATTTTTGAACCAAGTTGGCTCAACCATTTTTTACGATTGGAGATCGATCCTATAAAGTTGAATTTGCCAAGTCAAGATCAGCCATGCAATCCGGGCAGATATCATGATTGAACAAGACTTCCAAGTGCTTTTCAACATATGATTCGATCAAGAAAAGGTGATATTGGATATCGTCTCTTTGGGCCTTTTTATGCGTGGGACACGCTATTCCCCAAATAACGATAACTTTGCTGGTAAAAGAGCGAAAAAACCGTTAAAGAAGTTGTTCTAACCCGTTTTGAAATCTGATCGAAAAGTGAAAAAACAAAAGGATTTATTTTTAAGCACTCAATAGTAACAGCTTGCATTCCTTGCATTTATGAAAAACAAAGTCGGTTCCAAATTTTACTGGTTTATTGCCATATCCGTTTGCCTTTCAATTCTCATTTCGTCTATCACCGTCGCATTCTACCTGCTGGATCAATTTAAAAAGGAAGTCTTACAAAAAGATGAACTGCATCTGAAGGGATTAGTTGGCAATGTTGAAGGATTTATTGATCGATCCTATTCACTAAATTATCAGTTATCAGTCAATCCCATTGTTATTGAAAATCTGCTTAACGCCCCAAAAGAATGGAACAAGCGTTTGCAGGCTTACATCAGTCAATATGAAATAGGAAACGGATTAAGTGACAACGGTGGTTTGCCCTTGTTCGTTCAAATGCAGAAACAGTATGATTTTGTTGAATTGTTTTTTCTGCAAGATGCCCAGGGAAGACAGACTGCCAGGAGCTTTGGGATACCTGGTTTGCGAAACAAGCGTTGGTGGTATCGTAAAATCATGGCGGATGAGAATCATTCTCCTTTTGTTTCCAAATCTTATTATTCACTCACCGGCGACAAGCCCGTCTCGACCATATTCCACCCTGTTTTGTACAAAGAAAAGCTGATTGGCATTCTCGGAACGGACATTAATTTCGATTTTCTGCAAACCTTCGTTAGCAAACATATTTACTCGAAAGATCTTTATGCCATGATCACGGATAACGAAGGTGTGGTGATAGCCCACCCTAAAAAGGAGATGCTACGGAAGATTTATAATCTCAAAAACATGTCGTTGGAGATATTGGAAACAAAGGTTTCATACGATGGTGTGCTGGACAATTCCGGTCATATGAAGACAACTAAGAGTCATTTGGACTGGGATCCGAAGATATCGGCAATTGTTAAGAATGCTATTCAAGGAAAAAGCGGCTTCGAACAAGAAGTGATCCTCAAAGGAAAATCACACACCTTGTACTATCACCCCGTTGCCGTTGCAGGGAGTGATAAGAACTTCACAGTCATTCTGGTGCGGGATCAATCAACCCTGATTGCCACCAAATTCAAAATACTGTTTTTCGTTATTGGTTTCACTGTTTGTACGATTTTTATTTTAATATTCCTGTTCCATTTCTTTTTTAAACGATTCATTCTGAAACCCCTTGGCACTTTGACAAGTTCGATCAAAAAAGCGGATCTTCTTCAAACCAGCCCGGTTACATTGAAATCCAATGATGAATTTGAAACGCTGGCAGAAACGTTTAATGAATTGCATAACAAACTAAAAAAAGCCCGCTCCAATTTGGTGGAATTAAATGAAAAGCTTGAGGAGAAAGTTGAAATTCGCACCACAGAATTAAGACTGATCAATCAGGAGCTCAGTAAAGAGATCGATGAGCACAGAATTACTACCGAGAAATTGAGAGAAGCACGAGACCAGGCTGAATCGGCGAGTCATGCAAAAAGTCAGTTTCTGGCAAATATCAGCCATGAGTTGAGAACCCCCATGCATGGTATTCTCAGTTTTGTAACGCTTGGCTTGAGTAAGATCGATACACTTAAACGAGGAAAAATCAAACAATTCTTGGGTGAGATCCACTCCAGTGCCCATCGACTGCTCAATCTGCTTAATGACTTATTGGATTTATCACGGCTGGAATCGGGCAAGGAAAAGTATATTTTTGAGGAACATCGGCTGTCCCCCGTCGTTTCCAAGGCAATAACAGAAATGTCTGCATTTCAGAGGGACAAAGACATTACGGTAACATTCGAGGAGCCCAATTTTGACGACCGTGCTCTCTTCGATGGAGCCAAAATAACCCAGGTGCTGCAAAATTTGATTTCCAATGCGATCAAGTTCAGCAACGAAGGAGGCAAAGTACAGCTGTCCCTTACAGAATCAGAAAGGAATATATTGGTTGCCGTGGCTGATAACGGTGTCGGTATCCCTGTCGATGAATTGGAGTCGGTTTTTGACAAATTTGTTCAGAGTAGCAAAACAGCAACAGGTGCAGGCGGAACAGGTTTGGGTCTCTCGATCTGTCAAAAAATAATCGGCGATCACCAGGGCAAAATCTGGGCTGAGATTAATCCGAAGGGTGGTACTGTATTGAAGTTTATGATTCCGAAGCGAATCTAGAATTGAGCTTTAAAAAACTCCCAGATTTCTCTTGTCAGATCATAATTGAATAAGGAGTCATCTGGCGCGAGCCGGCTTGTATGATATACGCCGGGCCAACGGTGATTCCAGTTGGCAAGGGAGATTTTGACTACCTTTTTGCTTTTCGTGCAGTCTTCCCAAGATTTTATTTCGACAGCGTTTTCCCGCGTGTATCGGGTCTCACTGGCTTGCGAACATTGATTTGTATTTAGCCAGAATTCCACACTTTGCTTAAACGAGTAAAAGGAGAGTTTTCCATTGGACCCTCGTCTGGAGCCTCCTTCATAAGGAATGCTGCCGTCGGCTTTGCCGTGTGCTAGAAACACCGAAACGGGAGTTTCAGGAGGTTTCAACTTCCACTCTGTTTCGGTGTCTGCATCGATAGCACCGATTGTAGCGCTGACAATAGCGACAGATCTTGGATAGTCCGGGTACTCGGCAGCAAAGCGATGAACCAGCATACCCCCGTTTGAAAAACCAACGAGGAATACTTTATCTCGATCAATTGGAAGTTTTTTTAAGGTATTGTCGATAATCTGCTTGAGATAGCCCGTATCATCAATTTTATTTTTGGCTGCATAGGCACAGCAAAACCCAGCGTTCCAATGCCTGAGAAATCCGAATATACCAACGCCATTTGGGTATAAAACAACAAGTCCCTCTTTATCAGCCAACTCAACAAAACCGGTTACTTCGGCAAAAGTCGAGGCTGAGCTAAACGCACCATGAACAATAATCACCAGGGGATATGTTTTTTGAGGCGAGTAGTTAACCGGAATATGAATCAAATAGTCCCTGTTAAAACCCCTGAATGTCATATTAACAGTGCTTTGGTAGGTGCCGGGTAATATTTTATCTGCCGGGGGAAGTGTTCGGGTACAAGCCGTGAAGGCCAGGGTGAATGCAATGATGGTCGGTAGAAATGGAAAGCGGCAAAGCAGGATATGCATTGTAATGCCTCATTGGATTGATGATTCAATTCCTGGCAACCAGATTGGAAAGAGATTCCTGGATTTTACGTTTTTGATTCTTAAACTTCTTTAACGAAACGGTATGCTTATGATCGGAAAATATCAGTAATTCATGATCGGAAATACCGAGTCGTTCGGCATGAGTCATTACTTCCTTGATCGATGCCTTTCTGATTTCTTCAGGCGTCACCTGGATTCCAATCGATTCTCCGATTTGTTTTACAATTCGGTAAATACTCGTCGAAGAAAGTCCCTGGCTTTTTTTTGCAGCAATATCAAGGTTTTCAAACAACGAACCTTCCGTATCACCACGGTGTTTCAGCCAGTTATTCAGGGCGTTAACTGTTTTGATCGGAAGCAATTTGATTTTATCAGGTAACTTTTGGTTGGATCTAATCACAAGGGTTTTACCTACGGCATCAAAGTCTTTTAACTCCAGGTCGGCTATAATCTGTCGCTTTAAGGCCAAATCAAATAAAAGACGGATTATTGCATAATCCCTTGCTGCTTTTTTCTGATTTTCCTGGTTCTTGGCAGTCGTCAGCAACAGGTTGATCTGTTCCTTACCGAGACATGCAACAGACGGCTGATAGTCAACCTTCTCATTGGGTATATCAAGTTTCCAGTCTAGCATGCCTGCTTTTTTTGCAGCTTTAACCAAAGAACGCAGGGTTGAGAGTTTTCGATTGATTGAAGAGATACTTTGCCCGTTTTCCAGTAATTCGGTTTTGTAGTGTAACACAACAAGATTTGCCTGACTTTCCGGCAACCCAAACAAGAGATCAAGCGTTTCCTGTGTGGATTCCTTTTTTAGGAATTCTGTAAAAAAATCCAGGTCTTTGCTGTAGGCAGTGAGGGTGCTTTGACTTTTATCCGGGAAAAAAAGCTTGATAATATCGAGAGTATCGTTCATAAAATTTTTCTGGTTTGCTTATAACCTGTTGTAAATAAACAATTAAACCTGAAAGCCGGTAACACTTACGACTTAACTCACTGAAACTAGGGGTGTATTCTAACAGTGAAATTATCATACACACCTGGTTTGGGCTGTCAATAGCATTTTTTGCTATTTAGTCCATGAATACACGTCCAATTGGATAGAGCGGTCATCGGGTTTTGATATTGTTTTATAGCTTGGAACGTGGTAAATCTAGAGGACATGCATCGTTGAGACATAATCAACCTTTGACGTGATTCTACGGATTTATATGAGAGAAGAAGATAAAGTTGTAATGCAGATAATCGCAGAGATAATGGAAGTTGATGAGGCCGACATGTCTCCGGATTTGACCTTGTACGACCTGGGAGCGGATGAGCTGGATATGGTGGAGGTTACATTGGCACTTGAACAGGCTATGGATATAGAATTCCCCGATAGCCGTCTCCTTATCAATCCGGAAAATGACTCAAGTTTCAAAGTCGCAGATGTAATTAGTATCGCAGCGGAATACTATTGATAGATCCTTTTCTACTGGTTAACCCACTTGCTGATGCTTTTAATGCTGTTGAGTGTCTCGGCAAGTCTTTTACCAGCTTTGAATTTGGCGACAAGTTTCCCCGGAATAACCATTGACTCACCTGTTTGGGGGTTCACACCGGTCCTTGGTTGCCTGGGTTTTATGCTGAAAGTCCCAAATCCCGTCATGGTGAACTTCCTGCCTTTGGTCAGCTCCTCGCTAATCGTTTCAAATGTCGCGTCTAAGGCTTCGCTGGCTTGTTTTTTGGTCAGGCCGACTTTTTCCGCAACTTTGGATACCAGTTCCTGTTTGGTTAGATTGGTTGTCATAACTCTCCTTGTGTGGTGATTGCAAATTTGCTCTATTCAATTTGTAAAATCAGCTCGTCTTTGAACAGGACTTGACCCGGAACAACATGGACGACCTTAATCTTCCCCGATTTCGGGGCGAGGATTTCGTTTTCCATTTTCATCGATTCCAGAACAATCAAGGGTTGTCCTTTCTTGACCTCGTCTCCGACTTCCACAGAAATCGACAAAACCTGCCCTGGCAAACTTGATTTGATGTCTCCGCTTATGATCCGTTGACTCGGTTTTGCTTTTTGGGAAACAGATTTGATTTTTTCTATTTCCACATCAAAAGGCAGTCCGTTTAGGTAGATCATTCTCGGAAAGCCGTCTGCGTGTCTGGCAACCTCAATTGGGAAAACCTCGTTGTTAACCAGCAGCGTCTTGATTCGACCGTTTGGATGGTACTCTTTGATTTTTACGTCAAAGCTTTTGCCATCCACATCGATTTTGAATTGATCAGAGAGATTGTTTTCCTTCTCAATTTCAATTGAATATGGTTTATCACTTTTTACGGTATATTTCATCTATTTCTATTCATTAATGTTTAATAACCATAATTTTTTCTATTGATCCAGCGGGCAGCGGAATTCCAAATTTTGGAACGAACCGGCTCGCCTTCGGGATCGGCAATGGGCGGTTTTGCTGATTCGCTAAAAAGAGAGAGTGCTGCAATCATTGCGGCTATTTCGTGATCTTTTCCGGTTTTCAAACTATCCAGCAATTCAAGTCTATTCTGCGGTTTGGTGATGTAGGATATATTCATGTTCCTCGATTTAAACAGATCCGACTGAATAATCGCCCTGAGAAGTGGAAGATTGGTTTTAATGCCATCAATATAACAATTTTGCAGGGCGAATCGCATTTTTTGAATGGCAGCTTTTCTGGAAGAATCACGCACGAGCAATTTGGCTATCATAGGATCGTAAAAGGTTGCTACATTATCGCCGCTAAAATAGTTGGATTGGATATTAATGCCCTGGCCGAAAGGCAAGTAAAACCTATCTATTGCACCCGGGCACGGGGCAAAGTCATTGATTGGATCTTCCGCACAAATGGATACGCTGATGACGTGCCCGTTTCTATTTAGATTTTCCTGTCTAACTTTTAAGGGGTCACCGGAAAAAATACGAATTTGCTCTTTTAACAGATCCACGCCGGTCAATTTGCTGGTCGCGGTGTAAAAGGGCTGGATATACCCGTTGATCTTGAGAAAATATATTTCATCCCCATCAACCAGAAAGACAACGGACACGAATCCCGTGGCATTCAAGCGGTTTACGACTTTTCTGATTATGGATTCTATTTTTTTCCTTTTTTCAGCGTCTATTACCCTGGAAGGTGTTTCAACCAGGATTTTTTGAAAACGTCGTTGAACCGAGCACCATTGTTCGGGAAAGATGATAACGTTTTTGTGATGATCTCTAAGAACCGGGAATTCGATGTGATGTGCATTTTCGAAATATTTTTCCACAAACACTTCCCTTGAATTCATGGCATATTTTTCACAGCGGGACAGCACATAATTATAGGCAGCTTTTAATTCCCTAGGAGTAAAGACGATTTTCAATCCCTTGCCACCGTACCCATGAACTGCTTTGAGAAGTAAAGGATAACCTGTATCGTCTGCGGCAACTTTTAACTCATTAAAATCCTGACATTTGGTTGAACCGGGAAGGATGGGCAATCCCAGTCGTCTTGCACGTTCTTTTACAAAAGGACGATTAGCCAAATTCATGGCGCCTTCCAACTCTGGAGCGATGGTGACAATACCTTTTTGCCTCAGTTTTTTGGTAAACTCTGCATTTTGGGCGAGAAAGCCATAGCCCGAATGTACGGCATCTACTTTCAATGAGGCTGCTAATTCAACAATCTGATCGATATCCGCATAAGCCCGTGATGAAACAGAGGATTTTAACTCATAGGATTCATCTGCATTGCGAACCCCGGCGCTGTTTCTATCTTCATCCTCGAAAATTGTAATAGCTTTGGCTCCGAGTTCTTGCACGGCCCGGACACAATTAGCCTGAATCAACCCGCGATTGGCGATTAATACTTTGGAAAACATATATTTTATTGGTTAAAGTGGAATGTTACCGTGTTTTCTTTTTGGCATCTCAACACTTTTACCAATTAGGGTGCTGAGGTGAGTAATGACAATGTTTCTTGTTTCTTTAGGTTCGATAACATCATCGATGTAGCCGAGCGAAGCGGCATATTTCGGATTGGTGATCGATTCCATGTACTCCTTTTCGCACTCCTCCGTTTTTTTTGCCGGATCAGTGGCCGCTTTGATCTCCTGTTTGAAGACAATAGTCACTGCTGCTTTCGGCCCCATTACGGCAATTTCCGACCCAGGCCAGGCCAACACCACATCAGCTCCAAGATGTTTGGAACACATGCAAATATAAGCACCACCATACGCTTTTCTTAAAATAACGGTCAGCTTGGGGACGGTTGCTTCGCTGTAGGCGTACAGTAATTTTGCGCCATGTCTGATGATGCCTGAGTACTCCTGGTCGGTACCAGGAAGAAAACCCGGAACATCAACCAGTGTCAACAAGGGAATATTAAACGCATCACAGAACCTTACAAATCGAGCGGCTTTGTCTGAAGCATTAATGTCAAGGCAGCCGGCCAGTTCCGATGGATTATTGGCAACAATACCGATGGTATATCCCTCCAGGCGAGCAAACCCGATTGTTATATTTTTGGCAAAACCAGCCTGCAGCTCAAAAAAAGACAAATCATCAACTATAAAATCAATGACCTGTCTCATATTATAAGCTTTGGTGGTTTGCGAAGGTACCAGGTTTTCCTGCGGAATTTCCTCGTGGTGGTTAGTATCAACATTGTTGTAAAGTGGCGGAGATTCAAGGTTGTTGGCTGGTAAATAGGAGAGAAGGCGTTTTACCCAGTCCAGGGTGGATTCGTCATCTTCTCCCACGTAAGTGGCGACTCCGGATTGTGACATGTGAACATCAGGTCCGCCCAGCTCATCTTTGGTCACGGATTCTCCGGTCACTGTTTTGATGATATCGGGTCCTGTAATGAACATATTGGATGTGTCTTTTACCATGGCGATGAAGTCTGTAATTCCTGGGGAATATACAGCGCCGCCGGCGCAAGGTCCCATAATCACACTGACCTGTGGAATCACGCCTGAAGCCTTGGTATTGCGAAAGAAGACTTCACCGTACCCGGAAAGAGCGGATATGCCTTCCTGTATTCTTGCTCCTACGGAATCGTTCAGAGTAACAAGGGGGGCACCGTTTTGAATAGCCAGGTCCATGATATTGGCTATTTTTTTGCCGTGCATCTCTCCTAGGGAACCGCCCAGAACAGTGAAATCCTGTGCGGCACAATAAACCAGTTGTCCGTTAATTCGGCCAAAACCCGTTACAACACCATCTCCGGCTGTTTTACTCTTGGAGAGACCAAAGTTCTCATTTCTGAGTTCGATAAAACTACCGACTTCCGTGAAGGTGTCCGGATCAAACAAATATTCGATTCGCTGCCAGACAGTCATTTTACCGCGAATATTCTGAGCTTTGAGTCGATCGCCCCCACCGCCCAGTTTCATCAACACTTTTTCTTTTTTTAAGTTTTTAATTCGTTCCGAGTTAATTTTGTCTATTTGCACAATATGCGCTCCGAAATGTTACTGGTTAACAGGGGTTTTTCTCTGCATCCGTTCAGATCAGATGATATTATCGTATATTAGGGATGTAAATTTCCTCTCATTGCTTTCCATTACAGCCTTTCATTACCAATAAATTATGTTTTTCTTTACGGCAAGTATCTGAACGTACATTTTAAGATTTGGCTCTGATTTGCTTTGTCTGCGAGTACAAGCTTTACTTTCTGTTTTTCTTACGGTTATCAGCTGGCGGAGTAGTTGTTTAAAACCGGAGTAAAAACGGAAAACAAACATTCCAGTTAAATTATTTGGTGACGATAACTAGCGCGCTGGTTGATAGTTTCAGGGAATTGATTTAGTATGGGCTAACTTTGTGTGGGTTAACAGGCGAACAAAGCATTACTTCGGCGATCTCATCATTATAAACATATCATTCGAAATAGAGTTCTTTACATTGGTTGAATCGCAGGGAACATGCGATTTTGAAAAAAGGGGGAAATTATGGAGATAAAAACATTTGGAGTCATTGGTGCCGGACAAATGGGAAACGGAATTGCCCAAGTAGCAGCAATGAGTGGATTGGATGTCATAATGAACGATATCAAAGACGAATTTGTCGAAAAAGGTCTGGCCACGATTGCTAAAAACCTGGAAAAGAGTGTCAGCAAGGGAAAGCTTCCAGCTGACGAGAAGGATGCCATTCTGAAGAGGATTCAAACCAGTGTTGATCTTAAGGATATGGCGAAGGCTGATTTTCTGGTAGAGGCTGCCACAGAAAATGAACCGGTGAAACTTAAAATTTTCAGGGATTTGGATGAAATATGCAATGAAGGTGTGATCCTTTCAACCAACACCTCTTCCATTCCAATCGGGAGAATTGCGGCAAATACAAACAGACCCGAGCTGATTATCGGCATGCATTTTATGAATCCGGTTCCGGTAATGAAACTGGTTGAGGTTATTCGCGGTATAGCGACTTCTGAAGAAACATTTCAGACAACATGGAAGCTTTCTGAGAAATTTGGCAAAACACCGGCAGAAGCGAATGATTTTCCGGGATTTATCGCCAACAGAATTCTAATGCCTATGATCAACGAAGCTGTTTTCTGTTTGTATCACAATGTTGGCAAGGCCGATGATATTGACACGGTAATGAAACTGGGCATGAACCATCCCATGGGACCGTTGGCGCTGGCGGACCTGATCGGACTTGATACCTGCCTGGCCATCATGGAAACACTTTACGACGGATTTAAGGATTCGAAATACCGTCCTTGCCCGTTATTAAGAAAATATGTGGAAGCCGGATGGTTAGGACGAAAAACAGGGAGAGGTTTTTATTCCTATTGAAAAATGATGCTCGTTCCGCAACATCGTCCAACAACCGTCAAATAACAAAACTTACAGTTGGAAACCTTAAATTTTTCAATTAGGTACGATGACTACTGATAATGATAACCCTGTGTTAATCGATCTTGATTTCTTTGAATCGCGAAGGCAGATTGGGGAAGATTTTTTGGAGAAACTTGTTGAGGTTTTCAGCCTGGAAGCGCCTAAACTCATCAATAAAATAAAAGTATTGGTGAAAGAGCGAAATCAGGCGGATTTGGCCGATTCAGGTCATAAATTTAAAGGTATGTGTTTAAATGTCGGTGCTGATAAACTCAGTATTTTGGGCAAGACAATTGAGTCTTTTGCCAAAGCCGGTAATATCGATGAACTCGATGATGTAGTTAAAGAACTGGACAACGTTTTGGTAAATACCCTGTCTGAAATGCAGAAACTGACCAAGTGAGTCGGAAACCTGTAGAATGGGCAACGAGTTGCCCATTCTACACCTACTGCTAGCTTTGATACGACTCGCTTCGCTCCATTATTTTGAGTAATAATGTAAACGTACCGAAGGTGCTCAGTTTAAAGTTAAAAGCTAACTGCCGGTAGCTAAGAGCTTTTATGTAAAAGTCATCTTCCTCAGTGAACCGCAGAGCCACTGATAGAATAATACAAGGGTGCGAAACTTGAGTTAATTAGTTCTTGAAGGAGGGTTGCCCTGTAGACTCCAAAACACTGATCCACAATCTGGAACTTGGGTGCAGGGTCTTTTTGTGTGAAATAGTCAGGCTTATGGGGAGCTGACAATACACACCATGCCAAATGGAAACCAGCAATCCCGTTCTGCCTGACATGGCAGCGTGAACAGCATTTTGCCCCAGGGTCGCACTAAACAGACCATCGTTCGTATTAGCCGGGACAGACCGGATAATGTAACTCGGGTCGATGTATTTCAAGTTTACTTCGATGCCCTGTTTGGCGAAATAATCGTTGATGCGATCCTTCAATAAACTACCAATATCCTTGAGTTTTACATTTCCCGACTGATCAGTTGCCTCTTCTCCATTTTGAAAGAACCTTTGTCCGGCGCCTTCAGCCACAACGATTACTGCATGAGAACGAGATTCGAGGCGCTTTTTCAAGTTCTCCAGGAAGCCATTTGGTCCTTCCAGATCAAAGTCTACCTCCGGAATAAGCACATAGTTAACATCACGTTGAGAAGCTGCTGCCGTAGCGGCAATGAATCCGGAGTATCTACCCATTAGCTTAACCAAGCCAATGCCATTGGGATAAGAAAGTGCTTCAGTGTGGGCGCACTGGATGGCGTTTGTTGCAGTGTCGACTGCTGTTTCAAACCCGAATGATTTGGAAACAAAGGAAATATCGTTATCAATCGTCTTGGGAATGGCTGCCACAGCAATTTTTAAATGTCTGTTGGAAACTTCTTTTTCAATCTTTTCTGCGGCTCTCAAAGTACCGTCACCACCAATAATGAACAGCATATTGATATTCTGCCGTTCCAGTGTATCAACTATTGTTTCAACAGATTGGGCACCACGAGAAGACCCCAGCATTGTTCCACCCTGTTCGTGAATATCGGAGACAACGCCAGGATCGAGCGGAACCAGGGGGTGACCGTACGAAGGAATGAAACCTTGCAAACCATAACGGATACCAAATATGCTTCGCACCCCATAACCATGATAAAGGCTCATGACGATAGCACGGATTACATTGTTTAAACCGGGACATAAACCTCCGCAGGTGACTATCGCTGCTGTAACTTTGGTAGGGTCAAAATAAATCATTTTATCCGGTTGAGAGATTTCAAATGCAACCGGTGGATCTTCCTGCTCCATTCCCGGGTAAGGATGAAACAGGATTTCCTTGTTTAATAGAACTTCATCGGCAATGGATAATGGAGATTTGATTTTGGATTCACCCAATCGTTTAATTACGACTTCTTCTGCAGAAAATGGAGGTTTCATTCCTATTCCCTATAAAATTTAACTATTGCTCCGGAGACGTTGTTTTCAGGGCTGAAAAAGCAAGGTGTCGTCACAACCTTATCTTTTAGTTTCTGTCATAATATCACAATAATATCAATTGAATTATAAAGCTACCTGTAGATTGCAATAACAGGGCGATACTGAATTTTTTCTTGTAGCTTTTAGAAGCAGTAGCTAAGCTGATTTGAATAGAGCAATACCAGTGGCATTCCTCTTCTTTTACAAGTTTACGGATTCATTAATGTTATTTGAAAAAGAGCAATTAATAGATTGCATTCAGTCGGACATTGAAATTGTTGCTATTTGGGGTGCGTTCCAAATCATTAAACTGGATAACGAGCAGATTAAAGATTTCCTGCCATATTTTCTAAACTCTCAGTTTGTGGATATTCAGGACGCGGGTTTAGCCAAAATTGCCGATTTGAAGCTGGAAGGCTATACCGCAGACATCATTCGAATTTTCCGCGGAGCAGAAGGACAATTAAAGTATACGGCAGCCTTTGCCTTATCCGCATTTCCAAATGATATCACCAGGGCACTGTTACACAAATGGTTTGATCAACTGAATCACGACAACCAGTCAACCAGACTTGAATACGATGCGGCGGTTTATTCTCAACTGAATTTTGACAGACAGCAAAACTTTCAACCTGTTTTAAATACCCTGAGGAGTTTTCACAGTGATGTGGTTAAAAGCTCTGTTTTGTTTACAAATCTGCTACAATTCTGCGAGTCGGAGCAAGACTATACCGAAGTAATCGATCAATATTTTATTTTAAGGGATCATTTTTCCGATGCAGAACTGACACTTCATCTTGTGGACTCCCTGGTTGATTCGGAACTTAGAGACTGGTGGGCTGCTAATCTTTCCAAAGGATATACAATCAGTTCCATTTACAACCAATGTTACATTCTTTTGGGGCTTGATGAAGACTTGACAGACCGCCATTACTGGAATGAATTGGAATCTGCCCTGGGCGAACCCGAAAGTCTTCATAAAAATAGTCCCAACTGTTCAAAGGCACTGATAGACACTGTTCAACAATGGATTGGCCATTTGCTCGCAGAAGATGAAGACGATCAAAACCTCCTTAAACTTAAATGGATTATTGACGGATTTTCACGTAATGAAAATCTGTTTAAAAATACTATTCCAAAAATTGTCGAGCTTGAAGTTCAATTCATTCTTTCCATTCCCCTGTTTATAGTACTAGAGAAAGCATTCTCGGGCTGGATGCAAAATCCGGCAGAGCATGTTGAACAGATCGCAAACTATTATCATTCCACATTGCTGATTAAGACAAACCGAGAGAAAATTCTATCGATGTTTTTTCCGGAGCCGCCGCAGTGGTCTGAAAAAGAGTTGGTGATCATTCATGACGAATCACCTGTGGATGTCAATGACAACAAAAACGACGTAATATGGTCTTTTTACAGGGGTGAACTGCTGGGGTTTGCTGTGCCCTGGCCGACAATATTTCCCAATCCCGACTTTTCCAATTTTCTTACCGACGGTCTGGCTAGGATTTATCGTGCTAATTTTACAGGATTTGTTAAGGCAAAAGACAAGGTTTCCATAGATTATGCCCTGCAATTGTTTCAATTACGACCAAGTAAGGGTGCCATAAAACTAATTCATGACCATTTTGATTATCTTTACCAATTTCATACTGAAACCCTTTATCAAACATTGGAGTTTCTGCCTGATGCATCCTTTTTAAACCTGTTGCTGGCAAAATATGACGAGGGGGAAAGGGAAATCTCCAGGTTGCTATTGTTAATTTCAACTGTTTTTAATGTTGAGCTTCCTGAAGATATACAAACCGAAGTCTTCAGGTCCGGGAAGTCAGGCCATCAATTGCTGGGGATGAAGAAGCCTGTTCGTCTCCATTGCCATGAATGCAAAAGCTCGTTTCAATATTCCGCTGAAATCATCTACATCGATGAAACTTCAATATTATCCTCCAATCGCTTAACAGCTGAAGCTATTTGGGTGCCCCACGGATTTACCTGTAAAAGGTGCGAGGCTGATTTGCCGTTTGAATTGGATACAACACAATTGGATGAGTTGTCCCAACAATCCAGGGTAGACAGGATATTCAAAATTACACCTGAAACCGGAACCCACCAATACGGCTTTCCCACTTGTTTGATTGATTTTCCAAGACACCAGGGGAAAATATTCAATCCCGGAGAGTTTGCCGAGTTGATAAGTAAAATTAAAAAAGGAAGTTCCCTGGATGAAGATGAGCTGAAATTGATCTGGATGAAGCAAGCAAGATTGATGAATGCCATGTCGCAATGGCAGGATTGTAAAGAAGCTCTGGAAAAAGTGAAATCGATGGAAAAAGTGGACGAAGAATGGATTTTTCTAATGGGCTTGGTCAGTTATAAATTGTCTAGTTTTGCAGAAGCAAGAAAATATTTTGACTGGATTTTAAAAAAATACCCGGAAGATATTCCGCAAGCCTCCTTTACGCCTTTTGTTGAAAAGGCACGTCTGTATGTCAGTTATCTAAATTCAAAATCCTCAAAAAAAGCCCTGTTCAAGGTAATCCCAGGTAAAAAATGAGTCGACCAGTTGTAATCGTTCCGGAGATGCCAATCCATGACTGGTTTGACGAATCTTCAAAAATATCTCCGGAAGACCAGATAGTCAATTCCATCATAGACGGACTGGATGAAGAGGACAAAGAGACCTACTTCAAAACGTCGTTAAGCGATATTCCCAATCCTACCAGCTTGAAAGATATTGATTATGCTGTAGATTTATTTGTCGATGCGATTTTGAATGGTAAAAAGATTTTGGTAGTCGGGGATTACGATGTGGATGGAATCACCTCAACTGCGCTTTTGATTCGTTTCTTCAAACGTTCTGGATTTGGTGGATATGAAGCGTTTATTCCTAATCGTTTTATACATGGATATGGTTTAACGGAAAAAACTGTTGAAATCGTACTTTCAAAAAAACCGGATCTTGTCATCACGGTTGACAACGGAACTACGGCGAAAAATGAAGTTGAAACGATTCGGGAAAAAGGAATCAATGTCATTGTCACCGATCACCACCTTCCCCAGGAAGATTCCATGCCCGATTGCGCCGTGTTGAACCCGAAGCAGCAGGGTTGTGGCTATCCTTATAAACATCTATCAGGCGTGGGCGTTGTTTTTCTGCTGCTTATTGCTGTGAGAGCCAAACTCCGGGATATTGGGTTTTGGCTAAAAAAAGAAAAGGAGCCAAACCTTTTGGAGCATTTGGATTTGGTAGCCCTGGGAACCATAGCTGATCAGGTGCCATTGCTGGGGCTAAACAGGTTGTTTGCCAAGTATGGTCTAAACCAGATGACAAAAAAAATTCATGAAGGCTATGGTGACGATCTGTTTAACTATTTAAAGGTCTTTGCAAAAAAAACAAAAATAAATTCATTCAACAGTGAATCCATTGCTTTTAATCTCGCTCCTTTACTCAATGCAACCGGTAGGATGAAAGATGCAGAGGAAGGGCTTAACTTCCTGCTGTCAGATACCGACCAGATAGCTTTGAGCCGATATCAGTATCTTGAGCGGTTAAATCAAAAACGGCGTAAAAAACAGCAGATAATGGCAAAAAAAGCAATGACTCAAGCAGCGATGTTGACCAGGGAAGATAAAGGTATCGTTATATATGATGAATCGTTTCACGAGGGTTTACTTGGTATTATCGCCAGTCATCTGGTTGATCGGTTCCATTTCCCCAGTGTCGTGTTGACAGATGGCGAAAACGGGGTTCTAAAAGCCTCCAGCCGGTCCAGAAATGAAAACATTATGGAAATGCTTAAAGAGTGCGAAGACTATTTGATTCAATTTGGAGGCCATGCCAATGCCGCGGGGTTTAGTCTTAAAAAAGAAAATCTGGCGGGATTTCATGAGTGTTTTACGGAAGTCTGTGCCAGGTTTATTCCTAGGAATAAAAAATACAGGATTGCCGCCAACATGGAAGTGAAGCTCGAAATGATGACCTTTAAATTGATCAACCGGCTTAAAGTGCTCGAACCTTATGGCCATCTCAACAGAAAACCTGTTTTTTTTATACCGCACATTGATCTGCCGGTTCCGACAACCCTAACCGGTAAGCATCTAAAATGGCAACTGGATCATGAATTGGAACTGATCTACTGGAATGGAGCAGAATCGTTGCCACATGCCCAGTGTTATGATGTTGCTTTTACTTTGGGTGAGAATACCTTCCGGGGGAAACGAAAACGTCAAATGGTGGTAAATTCTATTGTTGCAGCCGGTTAGTCTCGCCTCTGACTATAGGAAGACTAATTGGTGAAGGTTTTAGCCAAATTGTGATGGCACTGCGGACAAACTTCAACAAGCATTTCCAAAGAGGTGTGGCAATTCGGACACACCTGGCAATCCCAGCCTTTATAATCCTCTATACCATGTTTTTTAGCTTTGGATGAGATGGAAAGTATTTTGTTCTGTAACTTCTTATGAGATTGTGCGATAGCTTCATGCTCTGATTTGATTTTCTCAAATTTAGCAAGATCAGCATTCAGATAGTTATATACCTGGTTTAAAACACTAACACTCTTCCGCTTGTAGCGACTCAATTCGTAAAACGCCTTGGCTACTCCCAATATCAGCATCAAATCAATGACACCCAGGGCAATTTTTCCCCATAAAGGGATTAATTGACTGTCAAAAACCGTGATAATCAGGAAACTTAACAGTAGTATGAATCCGCTAAAAGAAACGATAAGGCCCTTGTATAAAACGGATATGACTTTGTGTTGGTTCTGAAAAATTTTCAGATAGTTGACTAACGGGTTTTGTTTCAGGTCTGCAGGGGGGGCGGACTCAATTGGAGCATTCATAATCTTGCTGGATCTAAGGGTTACTCATGGTTTTAACTTACTGACTTGGCTAGGTTTTCAAAGCGCTTTCGATGCCACTTTTTCTTGAAACGGTTATTAAAGTTATCTGCCAGCTGCTCAGCTAGATTTAAGGCCAGGGTTTCAAGGTTTGCAGCTTCTTCTTCATCCAGCTTCCTTTTTTCTGCAATGCCCGTCCAAATGATATGACTGGACTTGGCATCAACCAAACGAAGTTTCATTCGCATGCCTTTGTCATCTGAGCATGTCAGGCAAGGCCAGCGATCCAATTGGAATACCAGGAAGTTGTCCACCTTAAAGTAACGGCCAAGAGGATTGGAAAGGTCCTTATCTGATACGGAAACAACAGTGAGGCTATCCAGGTAAATCTCCTTGCCTTGTCTCATTCTGGGATTATTTTCCAACATCGCATTCAGACTTTCTTCACTCAAAATGCTTTCATAAAACGACAGCCCCTGGATCTTGGCAATCATTGATTGATGCAGCTTCTCTGCTGATTTCAGGGGAATATCCTTGGTACCGAAAAAAGAGAAAACCGCTGCTGAGCTTCCGAGTAAATCGGCCGCTTCAGGGTAAGCCTTGAACTCTTCTATCTTGCGCTCTTCCAAAATGGCCGTTCGACTGTGCTCAGCTATTGTGTCTGTAAACGTACCTGTTGTACTGCACCCGATTGTCATTGATGCAATTGAAAAAACGAAAATTACTGAGAGCAGTTTCGATGTTGACATTGAATCGTTCTGCTAAATCATAGCAAAGGAATTTACGGTTTCACTATGAACGTTTGGTTAGATAAAACGTGCTGGCGAATTGCTTATAATCCATGTTTATCAACCTTTTAAGAACTCGTCCAGTAGCTAGAAAGGCAAGGTTGATATCTATCTGATTCCTATCAACAAGCAAAAATCCTTTAAACAACACCGGTATTCCGATTTCTTTATGAATTTAATTGCCGACTGCTGATAGCCTAAAGGGTTTGAATTGCTTGTTAGCTTGCTGAAACTTGAACCAAAAGAGACTGCGAGCGGGAAACTTGAGTCATGATCTTACAGGAAAAAGGGTTTGACGGATTTCAATGGAACAAGGCAATTTAATCATTTGAGTAAAAAAACGCAAATACCAGAAACCATTAATCACCAGGCAAAGAAAGGTAGTACACATGGGGGAACTCGGCAATCAAATGAAGGCTCGACTTGAAAAGCTGGAAAGACTAAAAACATTGGGTGTTAATCCTTATCCCTATCGCTTTGAAAAATCGATCACGATTCAGGAAGTGAAGGAAAAACAGGAGTCACTCATTGAGAACGAAACGGAAGTAAAATTATGTGGTCGACTTCTGGCCTTCAGAAGGCAGGGGAAAACAGCATTTTGTAACCTGAAAGACGGGTTAGAGAGAATACAGCTTTACGTTTCAAAAAATGTTGTAGGCGAAGAACCTTATGAAGCCTTTAAATGCTTGGATTTGGGAGATTTTGTCGGTGTTGAGGGCGTTGTTTTTAAAACAAGAACCGGTGAATTATCCATCAATGTCAAGTCGTTCGAGATCTTGTGCAAAACTATCCGACCGTTGCCCGTGCCAAAAGAAAAGGTGGTGGATGGTGAGAAAGTTGTTTACGATCAGTTTAAAAATATTGAACAGCGCTACAGACAGAGACACGTTGATCTGGTGATGAATGACGATGTGGTTGATGTGTTTATGAAGCGCTCGGTTATTTTAAAAACAGTCCGCAACTACCTGGAGCGAAACGGTTTTTTGGAAGTTGAAACACCCACTTTACAGAGCATCTATGGCGGAGCCAGCGCAAAGCCGTTTGAAACGCATCACAATGCACTGGACATGAAACTCTACCTGAGAATATCGAACGAGCTTTACCTCAAACGCTGTATTGTTGGTGGAATGGACAGGGTTTATGAAATTGTGAAGGATTTTCGAAACGAGGGAATAGACCGAACCCATAATCCGGAATTTACCCAGGTGGAATATTATCAAGCCTATGCAGATTACAACGACATGATGACTCATTTTGAGAACATCTACGTGGATGCCTGCAAAGCTATTCATGGAACAACCAAGATTACCTACCAGGGCACGGAATTGGACCTGACACCTCCCTGGAAACGTTTGACCATGAAAGGCGCCATCAAGCAATACACCGGTTTTGACATCGATGAAAAATCGGATGATGAGATTGTAGCCCTGCTCAAGTCCAAGGGAGTTGAGATGGAAGGAGCGTATTCACGAGGTTTGGCTATTGCCGAAGTGTTTGAGACCTTTTGCGAAGAACACTTGGTACAACCCGTTTTTATTATTGATCATCCCGTTGAAACAACGCCTCTTTGCAAAATACATCGCACGGAACAAGGTATTGTGGAACGCTTTGAGCCTTACATGAATGGCTGGGAACTGGGCAATGCCTATAGTGAATTGAATGATCCCATTTTACAGAGAAAATTCCTGCAGGATCAAGTAGATAGGGGACGAGGCGGTGAAGAGGAAACTCATCCCATGGATGAAGACTTTATCCAGGCCATCGAATATGGAATGCCTCCCACCGGAGGAACCGGATTGGGTATCGACAGGATGGTGATGCTGCTGACCGATCAGGCCAGTATTAGAGACGTCATTCTATTCCCCCTGATGAGAGACATTTAAAAGAAAGGAACGCTATGATTATCAAAACCTTATCTGTTGCACCTATCGGAACCAATTGCTACATAATTGGCTGTGAAGAGACAAAAGAAGCGATTATCATCGATCCGGGTGGAGAGGGAGAGAGAATCCTGGATACTGTTGAGCAGGAAAAACTGACCTTAAAATACATTATCAACACGCACGCTCATTTTGATCATGTAGGGGCTGTGAACGATATCCAGGAAAAAACAGGTGTCCCCTTTTATCTGCATCAGGGTGATGAACCGTTTATTGAGCCTGCTGCGTTTTCTCAAAGCCTGCAGATGTTCGGTATGCCTCCCATGCAGCCTCCTAAAATCGATGAATACATAGATCCCGAAAGGACATACAAGGTTGGAAACACCAGTTTTTCCGTGTTGGAAACACCTGGCCATTCCCCGGGAGGAGTCTGCTTTTCATTTGAGAAAGATGTTTTTGTCGGCGATACCTTGTTTGCCGGCAGTATCGGCAGAACAGATCTGCCGGGCGGGGACATGGGTACATTGATGCAATCCATTAAAACGCAATTGATGACATTGAATGATTCAGTAACAGTGCATTGCGGGCATATGGGTGAGACTTCCATCGGAAATGAGCGTCAGTATAATCCTTTTAACCAGTATTGGACCTAAATTCAATCATGCTAGCTGATCTACTGTATTACATATATCCTTATCAGATATTTAAATCGGTGTTTTTCAGGGGCGGTATGGCTTTTCTTACTGCCTATTTTATGATCAGTGTCATTTTACCAGCGGTGATTCGTGTGTTTCGGCATAAAAACATCACTTCGGATTTTACAAAAAAGGGAACCGACGGAGTCGGACCTTATGATGGTGCGACACCAATCATGGGCGGTGTCGTTTTAATACCTTCCATAATCGTATCGAGTTTGTTGTGGGTCTGGATTAACGAATACACCATTGCACTTTTGATAACCACTTCCTCTTTTGCTGCGATTGGAGCTATTGATGATATTGTCAAGGTATTGAACAAGCGGCAGATTGAATCGGGCAAGGTAAAAAGAAAGTCTTTTGCCGATAAGGCAGATGGTATTCGCGGTGATGTCCGCTTGGCCTTGGAGTTTCTGTTTGCCTTTCTGGTCATTGGTTCGTTTTATTGGTTTTTCGAAGGAATCGATGGAAGAATTCACATTCCTATGATTCCCATGAAAACCTGGTTCCCACAATTACATCCCCTTTTTTTTATACCATTTTTGGCTGTGTTGATTGTTGGGGGGGCCAATGCGGTTAACCTGACTGATGGATTGGATTCCCTGGCAACAGTCCCGATAATATCCTGTGCTACCTTTATTGCTTCAGCAGCCGTAATAGCAGGAGACGCCGAGTGGAGTGAACGATTGAAACTCCTCTATATTTCGGAAGAGATGAAAGAGGTTGCCATCTTTGCTGTTTGCATTATTGCCGGATGTGCGGCATTTCTGAAGTTTAATTCACCACCGGCACAGATTTACATGGGTGATGTGGGGTCCTTGGGTTTGGGAGCAGCCATTTGTTCCATGTTCATCTTTATCAAAGCGGAATTGTACCTGCCCATAGTCGGCGGAACCTTTGTGCTTGCTGCAATCAGCGTAATTCTGCAGAGAGTGTGGTTTAAATTTACCTTATGGAGAAAAGGCAGGGACTACGCCGAGAAATATCGCTTTTTCTACCGGGCGCCATATCATCATCACCAGCAGTCATTAATCAAATACAGGGAAAAAGAAACGGAGATTGTGTCTGTCTGGCACGAGTTTATAAAGAAGATGGGATTGGGATATGTGCCGGTGGAAGACAAGTACAAAAATCAGGAACATGTCAACAACAAAGTGATCTGGAAAAATCACATCAGATCCGTTGCTTTCCTGGTTATAGCCATGATGATATATTTTAAAGTGAGATAAACGAAATGATTGATTTAAAATTGCTGAGGAACAACCCGGAAGTGGTTGCCGCTTCTGTGAAAAACAGGGGTGGAGAAATTGATCTTGATGCAGTCGCCAATTTGGATGCAAAACGAAGGGAAATCGTTTTCGAGCTTGACCAGATCAAGCAAAAGCGTAATGAAAATTCAGGCTTAATTGGAAAGGGAAAACTGGAAGCAGATGAAAAACAGAAGCTGGTAGAAGAAACCCGCAATCTCGGCGAAACCATCAAAGCAAAGAACGCCGAGGTTAAGGAGATAGAAGACAAAATCAGCGACATTGCCATGGGCATTCCCAACCTCCTTCATGAGAGCGTACCCATTGGTCCAAGTGAAGACGATAATGTGGAACAGTATACCTGGGGCGAGATTCCCAACTTCGACTTTGAAGTCAAACACCATCTGGATATTGCAGAAAATCTTGGCATTATGGATTCAGTCAGGGGAGTCAAGCTGGCTCATTCCAGATTTACCCTGGTTAAACAGGCCGGTGCGATGCTGGAAAGAGCCCTGGCAAACTTTATGCTGGATCTGCAAATCAAAGAACACGGTTATACGGAAATCCTGCCTCCCCTTCTGGTAAACACTGAAATCATAACCGGAACAGGGCAGTTGCCGAAATTTGAAGTGGATCTCTTCAAAACCACTGACGGCTTGTACTTGATACCTACGGCAGAAGTGCCATTAACCGGTATTTACAACAATGAAATCTTAAAAGAAGAAGAACTGCCTTATTATTTTACCGCATTTACGCCATGTTTTCGCAGTGAAGCCGGTTCTTACGGCAAAGACACCAAAGGGTACATTCGACAACACCAGTTCAATAAAGTTGAGCTGGTTAAAATCGTACATCCGGATAAATCATATGAAGAGCTGGAATCGCTTGTGAAGCAGGCGGAAGAGGTATTGAAACGTCTTGAGCTGCCTTTCAGAGTCATTGCGCTATGCTCCGGAGACATCGGGTTTGCTGCAGCTAAATGTTATGACATTGAGGTTTGGATTCCATCTGAAGACAAATACCGTGAAATTTCCAGCTGCTCAAACTGTACGGATTTTCAAGCCAGACGTTCCAACATTCGTTTTAAGCCAAAGGAAGGCGGCAAGACGCAATTCGTGCATACCCTCAACGGTTCCGGCATGGCAGTAGGCAGAACGGTTGTGGCGATTCTGGAAAACTATCAAAACGAAGATGGAAGTGTGACCATTCCAAAAGCGTTGGTTCCATATATGGGGGGGTTGACAGAAATCTCGAATAGGGCATAATATAAAAGATCATTTGGAGGGATGGGAGAGTGGTTGAATCCGGCGGTCTTGAAAACCGTTAAGCTTCGGCTTCGGGGGTTCGAATCCCCCTCCCTCTTCCAGAAAATCTCCTCTTATTTTCATCGATACCGATATTCAGGAATCATCACCAACATCGATAGAAAGCAACCAAATCCGTAGAGAGGAATCCTGGATTGACTAAGGTTGGAGAGATGCCAGAGAGGCCGAATGGGGCAGATTGCTAATCTGTTGTACTGGAAACGGTACCCGGGGTTCGAATCCCCGTCTCTCCGCCACAAATCTCAAATGATACAGAAATGACGCACCCGTAGCTCAGCTGGATAGAGCATCTGTTTGCGGAACAGGGGGTCAGGGGTTCGAGTCCCTTCGGGTGTACCACTTTGCTGCAATGGCGCCCGGTCAAGGCACCAAGAACAGAGGCAGACAGATAGTGTAGCGGAGAGATGTCCGAGTGGCTGAAGGAGCACGCCTGGAAAGCGTGTATATGGGAAACTGTATCCGGGGTTCGAATCCCCGTCTCTCCGCCATAATTTGGTGATCCGTGCGATCGGAAGATACGAATTGTGTCAGGTCCGAGAGGAAGCAGCACTAAGTATTGGAAGATGCGTTACGGATCACTTCCCAAATATTGTCAAATTAGCCTGTCACCAAAATGTCCTACCTGGTTCTTGCAAGAAAACTAAGACCAAACAAATTCGATGAAGTCGTAGGCCAGGATTCCATTTGCACCACCCTCAAAAATGCTATAAAGACCGACCGAGTCGCTCACGCCTTTCTTTTTACGGGACCCCGGGGTACCGGCAAAACCAGTTGCGCCAGAATTCTTACCAAAGCGCTTAATTGTACCTCCCCCGAAGACGCAGAACCATGCGGAAAATGTGAAAATTGCCTGGAAATTGGACAAGGCTCCTCCACTGACGTGATTGAAATTGATGCTGCCTCAAATCGCGGTATTGAGCATATCAGGGAATTGCGTGACGGCGTTAAGTTTTCTCCGGCTAAATGTCAGTACAAAACATATATTATTGACGAAGTTCATATGCTGACAACAGAGTCGTTTAACGCTTTGCTAAAGACTTTGGAAGAACCTCCGGCGCACGTGAAATTTATTCTGGCAACCACCGATTTTCATAAAGTTCCGGCAACAGTAATTTCACGCTGCCAACGCTTCGATTTTTCCAACATCACAACTGAAGTGATGGTGGCATACTTGACACAAGTTGCCTCTGCGGAATCGCTCAAGATTTCGGAATCCTCATTGCAGCTGATCGCTAAAAGCTCAACCGGTGGAATGCGGGACGCGCTGACCATTATGGACATGCTGATTAGCTTCAGCGGAGATACGGTGGATGAGGAAAGAGTAGCTGAAATTCTGGGTATCAATGATATAAGAAAGATCGATGAATTGCTTAAAGGGATCATTGAAAAAGATCTCGACCATGTTATTGACCTGTTTCAGACAATTATAGCCAAAGGGCATTCCATCACCCAGCTGCTTACAGACCTGATGAAGGCTATTAAGGACCTCAGTCTGGTTAAGAGTCTGCCGGAGAAAAACATCCAATGGCTTCACTTTTACCCGGATCAATACGCGTTGTATAAAGAGCTTTCAGGGAAAACAACGGTTGCCACCCTGCAAAGGCTATTTGAAATTGTACTGGATGTGGAAACACAGGTGAAGCGCAGTAGCCAGGCTAACATTTGTGTTGAAATGGGATTGATTAAGATGTGTTCTGTCGAATCCTTGGCGGGTGTGGCAGAGATCGTTTCCATCCTTAAGAATCAGGATCAGGTTAAAAAAAAACTCCGGTAATTCCCCTTCAAACTGATCAAATCAAAAATGATTCCATCCGGGAATCGGCCAAAAGTGAAAGTTCGGTCATAAAGGACGAGCCTGATAGCAACAAAACAATCTTAAATGAAAAAAAGCAAACAGCTTCTGTAGATACGGGTGACCCGGTTTCAGAAAAGGATCATGCTCCGACCGATTCAATTAATGATCCGGATTCCAAGCCCCAGGTAAAAACGAGTGCTCCGGTTCATGAAGAATTGCCAGCGGATTTTCCGCAAGAACCTCCGGAATATCTGTATCAGGAAACCAATCTGGAATATGAGGATCAGCCTGATCACCTGGTTACCGAACCTTTACCCGAACCACCTTTAAAAGAGGTACCGGTTTTAACAACCGAAGAGAAAAAGGTCAGCAAGGAAGAGAAGTCTGAAAAATGGGAGAGCTTTGTCAAATTCGTGGAAGAATCGGCGGACAAATCCCTTGTTTCGCTGATGAGAAATTCGGTACTATTAGAGATAACGGATGAGAGCCTTACCATTGGTCTACAAAATACCCGGCTTTTCACGGAAGAAAAAAGAAAACAGGTTGAGGCGTGTGCGCAGTCTTTTTTTCAAATGGAATTCACCATCCGATACGAAGATTCCGTAGATGGTCTGGATGACTCGGTTCGGGAAAAAATCGAGCAGGAAAGGATTAAGGCTGAAGAAGAAACAAAGAAAAAAGCGGCTGAAAGTAGCAATGTTCAGGAAATTCTAGCGTTATTTCCAAACAGCAAAATAAAAAACATCGAGATTTTAAAGGAGGAAAAGGATGTTTAAAGGTCTTGATATGAAAGAAATCATGAAAAAAGCCAAAGAAATGCAGAAAACCCTGGCTGAAAAGAAGAAAAGTGCGGCTAGCAAGACCATTGATGTCAGTGTTGGAGGGGGAATGGTTCAAATGAAAATGAACGGTAACCTGGAAACCCTGCAGGTAAAAATAGACCCTGAAATAGTTGATAAAAATGAAGTGGATATTCTGGAGGATCTGGTTCGTGCTGCTTGCAATGAGGCTGTCAGACAAGCCAGGGAATTGGTGTCTTCTGAGTTGTCGGATGTCATGGGCGGAATTGATCTTTCGAACATTCCTAATATGAATGATTGATGAACCTGCCTCAACCTATCCTGCAGCTCATAGAGGAACTGGCAAAACTGCCGGGAGTTGGAAGGAAAACAGCAAAAAGGCTGGCTTTTTCCATTCTCCTCAAACCGGATGAGGAATCCACCGCGCTTGCCAAAGCAATTACCACTGCCAAGTTAACCATACGTAGTTGTAGCATCTGCCATGGTTTCAGTGATTCGGAAATATGCCAGATTTGTTCCGATCCCAGACGTGTGAAAGACGTTATTTGCGTGGTTGAAGATCCAAGAAACATTTTCACCATAGAAAATTCAAACGTTTTTCAGGGTGTTTATCATGTCCTCCAAGGCGCTATCTCACCTTTGCATGGAATTTCACCTGACAAACTAAAAATCGCGGAATTGGTTCAAAGGGTGGAAAAAGGTAACATTGCGGAACTGATTCTTTCGACAAATCCTACTTTGGAAGGTGAAGCTACCGCTCATTATCTTGTTGATTTGTTTAAGGACAAGGTAAACAAGATTACCAGAATAGCCAGGGGCATGCCTGCCGGAGCTGATCTGGAATTTGCCGACTCAAATACCCTTGCCCGGGCATTTGAAGGGAGAACAGATTATGATTAATGGTCAGACCCCGGTATTGATTAACTTGAACTACTTCTTGCTAAGCACCCAATTTCTTGAGTGTTGCACCCAAGGCGTTTACAAATCTCGCATATGTTTCCAGTGAGTATTCACCCATATTGAATACCCTGAATACTTTTCCCGTCAACTGTCCCTGGGCCGAATATATCTCATAGCATTCATCATCCCCGTTGTTCCAGTTTGCCAATTCCTCAGCCAAGGCTTCATAACTAACCTGTTCCGGAAGGAATAGGGCTGTTCCGATGTTTTGCTGAGGCATGCCTTCCCTGAGAAGGGTTTTTAACCCCAGTTTCTCATAACCGCTTCTTAGAATAGCCAGACGATCCTGATACATTTGGATCCGCCCTTTTAATCCTCCCCTTTCCGTAAAATCATCAAAAGCAGCTTCAAATTCCAGTAATGCCCTGATATTTATTGTGTATGGATGACTTCCTTTCTGTTGCGCCTGCCAAGCTTTTGCCAAATCCAGGTAGGGGATTCTACCGGACCGATCGCACATTTCTTGAAGGTAGTCTTTTTTAACTAAGCAAAACGCAAGATCCGGATTAGAATGCAGACCTTTATTTGTCGAACAGATTAGTGTATCGATCGACCAGGAAGTTATATCAATTTCTTCCACATAAACCGAAGCAATGGCGTCAACGATCAGTCTCAGACCAAGTTTTTTGCAAAGATCCCCAACTTCAGCTACAGGATTCAAAAGGCCAACACTGGTGCATCCGTGTACCATTCCAATCGTTTTGACTTGATGCTGCTTGACCAGCCGTTCAATCTCCTCAATATCCGGTCTGATACCGGGCCCAAGTTCGTAGGTAACAGTTTGAATACCCAGTTGCTGACAAAACTCAGCCTGACGGTGCCCATAAACATCGTTGGCAATCACCAGAATACCATTGTCATCAACGCACGATCCAACAGCAGCGGCAATTGCTCCTGAGCCGGAGGAGGTTATAATAACCGCCTCATGGGAATCGACAACGTCCAATTGCTCCACAACTTTCTTTCTGAGTCTGTCCAAAATCGGTTTTAAAGCAGGTCCACGTGGTACAATAGGCTGTTGGCCATAAGCTACTGCAATTTGATTGACTTTATCAGGCAGGTGAAAGACAGCAGGGGTTAACGATACTCGTTTCACTGAATTCTCCGTTTTTTTATGTGGGTGCTAAATTCTGAAGATAGCTTAAACAGCAATTAGTCCAAATCTTCTTAGATGTTGCCAGAGATCGCTTTCTACAAAATCTTGAAATGGTTTTTTTACAGTCTGTTCGTATTCGTTTGAAACGTCGTTAACAGTCAATTGAGTATTTGAATAAACTGATACCTTATCAAGTGTCTGACAAAGCCATTGACCGGTATCGGGTTCAATTTTCCTGTAAAACGCACCCTCTTTGTTGTTAACGATCAATTTGATTCTGGTTTGCAGGATGTTTTTCTTACTTTTTTTCTCCACGAGTTCCGGTTTGTTTCCTAACCAAATCAGTTGCTTATTCCTGTCAGGCAATCGGATCTCCTTTTGGGATTCCAAAAGCAATTCGATGAATTGCGGTGCCACCGTAGGTTGCGGTATTTGAGTCTCAAACCATTCCTGTAGATTGTATTCAATACCAATTTTCTGCATATAATTGTAAACCGCTTTTTTTAGACCAAAAGCATATGTATCGTGATCACACCCCATTTTATCCTCGTGCTCCAGATCGTTCCAGGCAAATGTTCTTTTTGGCGGACCTGTTATTTTGATATTAAATCGTTCCGGATTTGCTGCAATCGGGCTATGTACAGTCAGAGCAAATCGGTGCCAGTAACAGGAATCCAGCAATTCATTCTCAAAAAACTGCCTGATAACTTCCAGAGAATCAATGGTCTCCTGTGCTGTTTGCGTGGGAAAACCGTACATAAGATAGGCGTGCACCAGAATTCCGGCCTTGGAAAAGTTACTCAATGCCTCTGTCGCCTGGGCAATGTTCACTCCTTTGCTCATTAAATCAAGCAACCTGTCGGAAACAGTTTCCAAACCACCGGAAACGGCAATACAGCCGGATTTTGCCATGAGCCGGCATAAATCCGGGCTAAAGTTCTTTTCAAATCGAATATTTGTCCACCAGGACACATTCAATCCTCGATTTAATAGTTCAAGGGCAATATTTTTTAACGCAGCTGGTGGCGCAGCTTCATCAACAAAATGGAAGCCGGATTGTCCTGTTTGCAACATCACCTCTTCTATGCGGTCCACAATTGTGGATGCAGGAATAGTCTCATAGGCTGAGATATAATCGAGGGTTACGTCGCAAAAAGCGCACTTTTTCCAATAACACCCCTTGGCGATCATCATTTTGTTCCACTTGCCGTCATTCCAAAGTCTGTGCATTGGGTTTGGTATCTCAACAATGGATAAGTAGCGATCTAAATCCAATCCTTGGTAATCAGGATATCCTGTTTCACCGAATGTAGGGTCAGCATAATTTCCCTCATAATAGCGCACCGAGCCATTTTCTTTGATATAAGTTCTGCTTAAAAGGTCGGTTTCTTCCTCACCGGAAATGTATTTTGCAATTTGTAATAACGGGATTTCTCCCTGGTCCAGAACAACAAAGTCGGTATAATCAAAAACAGCGGTTTCCCGTAAATCCCTCAATTCTGTGCTGACGTACCCTCCGCCAAGCACAATTTTGATATGAGGATTAAGTGCCTTGATAATCTTTCCGGATTTAAGGGCTCCTAACAGGCATCCGGGAAATGGCACTGACAGCGCTACCAGGTCGGGCTCAAAGGATGTTAACTTGGTCACCAGAAGTGTTTGCAACATAGAATCGAAAATAGTTTCGGAATTCTGCAATTTCTTAACTATTGGCATGAATTCAGTGGCAGACAAGGCTATCTGCTCCGCGTATCTGCTGAACCCAAATTCCGGGTCTATCTCCGATTTGATGAAGCCGAACAATTCGTTTAGATATTGTGTTGCCAGATAGCAGGCTTTATCGACAATGCCAAGATTTCCAAACATCCATTCCAGATCAGAGGGATCATGAGTGCTTTCAGCTCGCGGTAAGAAACCATCCTGGCAAATCGAATAGGCCAGGGCTGTTTCCTTTGATTGAAGGAACTTTGTGACGGTTTCAATTGTGTAAAGATACCGATTAGCTTGATTCAGCACTGTTTGATGTTTGTCGGCCAGTTTTCTCCCATTATTGTTTACGCTTTCAAATATCCTTCTTAAACCGTCTTTGGAAAAAACAGACAAAACAAGTTCAATTCCAAGGTCTGCTTGTGCTGCAATCAGTCCTTTGGAATCCAAAAATCGTTTTAAAAATGCCGTGGCAGGGTATGGGGTGTTGATCTGCGTGAAGGGCGGTGTGAGCAATAAGACTTTCATCAGTTAACCTGCATCAAATGATCATCCGGCGCAGGAAATAGTGTTGTGTTGATTTCATTTACTTTTTCAGCTATCCACGACTTTTGGGCACCGGATATATGTTTTTTATTGTAGTCTTCCGCAGCTTCGTACGCAGCGTTCTGCCCACCGAAATACCAGCCAATTTCAAAAAAAACCAGCAATCCTGCAACGCCGTACTGTTCTTCAGAAACGTAATGAATTGCCCCAGCGATGAATACGGCATTCAGCAGGAATGAAACAACTCCTTTGCCGTACTCCCCACTTGCAAATAGACCGGAACCGGGTAATAAAGCCGAATAAAGCCTGGCTTTATCAGGATCAACCGGCTCTGGAAGGGACAGACCATTTAGAAAGTATTCTCCGTTGAAAGGTTGGCAATGCTGATTCCACACCTCTGACGCTTTGGAAAGATCATTTTTTTCAACCAGCGAGGCTGTATAAAACGTTCCCAGTCTGTTTTGAAAACCGGGATCAGAAAGTATTTGCTTGTTGTGGAGCAGTTTACGCGAGTTTTTAAGCACATTGTCATGAAGATCGGAATAGTAATAGCTCTCCAAGAGCATTAACTCCAACTCCGGATCAAACTGGTTGGAATAGCTAAACTTGATCCGGTATATTTCGGAAATAGCGCGGTGATAATCTTTTTCTGAGATCAGGAATTTTGCGAATAATTTTTGATTTGAATACACGAAGGGAATAGGTTGATCATCAGCAAACGAGCACTGCGACGATACTAACAGGCAAAAGAACAGAATGATGAAGCGAACCATAGGCATGCTACATCATTCCTGAAATGCCTGTGCTCACTTCTTGATATGGCAGGTCTTTAAGTTTGTTTTCCCAGAAGGAGTTTGCCCGCTCTCCCCTGGATTCGGCAAGTTGATCGAGCTTTTCGATCAGATCGGTTAGATCTTCATCTTGTGCAATCTGATACGACATCACCAAATCAGCCATTGCCTCATTTTCCTTGTTATTGGAGAGAAGCATTTTGCCGCGATTATAAAGCGAGAGACAAATACCAGCTTTGTCATTGTCTTCCCGAGCAATTGAAATGGCAAGTCTTAACGCTTCAAAAGCTTCCCCCACATCTCCAATCTCCAGTTGGATTTGAGAAATATTGTTGTAAATGATGCATTCCGATGAGCGATTACCAAGTTTCTGCATATTGATCAAAGCACGATTCAAAAACTCCAGTGCTCTTTCAAAATCTCCACGAGCCTGGTAGATCAGAGAAATATTGCTCAACGTAATACCTTCAATATTGAGATTCCTTCCGATTTTAGCGACGGACAATGCCTGTTCTAACCTTTCCAGGGCTTTTTCGTAGTACCCTTGTTCAAAGTGTATGGTGGATATGTTATTAAGCGTGGTTCCCTGCCCGTCAAAGTCGTTGATCTTCTTGAGTACGTCTAATGATTCTCTTAAATATTTCAGGGCAGTATTAAATTCTCCCAGATCCTGGTAAATCTGTGAGATGTTGTTCAGGATGGTTCCCTGTGTCCTTAAGTCCCCGCTTCTTTTTGCTGCTTTCAAAACCTGATTCCAGGTCTGCAGGGCCTTATTCCATTGTTTAAGCTTTTCCTGGCTGGTTGCAACTCTTTCCAGGAGCCGAACCTGGTTTTGAGGATCATCGATGGAATCGATTATATCGTTGATAAACGATTCGGTGAGATGATGTAAACCGTTGGCAAATAGATTATGAGCCACCTTTAATGACCCTTTGACAAGCATTTCTGATTCGTTCAGGCTTTTAAAGGTCCAACATTGAATAATATCTTCGATCTGCTGTTGGATTACGGGTTCGATATTGCCTTTTATCGAATCTTTGCAAAGAGTTATCATCCAATCAAAATAAGCGGATTTTTCAAGATGCAGATTGTAGATCTCAATTAACAGGCGTTTTGCTTCCTTTTCCTTGCCGTGGGTCAGAAAATAAAATACCAGTTCAAATTTTCGCTGGGCTTTTTCTTCCTTTTGGCCGATGTCCGAAAGATATTTTAGTAATAATTCCTGATTATCAATTTTTATATGGCTGTTGTTTTGCTCATTTTCCCTAAGGGATTGCCAAATCTGCTGTCGCTTTCTTTCCCTGCCAAGTGTTTCGGCATACCATTGCTCAAGAAATTCAACCAATCTTGGCAAAATAGTGTTTTGTTCCCGCGAATGGCCGATGGCAAGCCATAAACCGAAAAAGCCTTCCTTAATTCGATAAATTTTTGATCGTTTGTCATCCGGATGGTCGGTCACTATCAAATATCCGGCCTTTAGCAGTTTGTTTAAATGACTGGATGTTTGCTGCAGTGATTGGCGCAAGCATTTGGCGATATTCCCGGCTGTTTTCTGTTCAAGCGATGCAAGGGCGACAGTTTCCAGTAGTGCCCTTTCCTGGGGGGCAAGGGAGCTCATTCGAACGCGAAAAAACGGTGTGGTTTGATCAAGTAGTTTTTCAATTTGTCGCTTAATATCCCATTTGCTTTCCTTGGCCACCAATTCATAGAGAATGAGACTCAACCTGGGATTACCTCCTGACATTTCATAAAGGGCATGCAAGCGAGGCAATAGGTATTCGAAAGACTTCAATAAGTGATCCTGTTTCTCCCAGACCAGGTTCCGGCGAATTAATTCAATGGTCTGATCCTCATCCAGCATATCAAGGATGTGGATATCAAACAGGTTAAATGGCGACTTTCTTAACTCATCAGTTTTAATAAGGTTGTACTGGGAGGTACCAACAAAGGTAGCGAAAGAAGATTTAGTGATAAACTTCTTAAATTGCTTAAGATTTTTATTGTCCTTCAATTGCCCTTTGAAGAAAACATCTATGTTTTCCAGTAGAATCAAAAGACTAATTTTATTTTCTATGCAGTATTTCTCAAGTTCCGGAATAGCCTTATCTATCAGCTTTGTATCATTATCCAGTTGGTTCAGTTCATCATACAAGGTCAACCAATCATCCTCGGCAGTGATGTGACCCAAAATCTCAACCATACCCATCAGCAAGTCTGCAAAGGTGAGAATTCTATGGTTTTCCTCGGGGAACTGAATAATGGTATAACGCTTATTAATCGCCCGCTTTCTCTGGACTATTTCACTCAGCACTCTTATAAAATGTGTCTTCCCAACGCCCGATGGACCCATAACCATAAAGTTTTGCTTCTCTTCTCCATTAGCACTGGCTTCAAGTTTTTCACAAATCGTCTCAAGCAGTTCCTCCCTCCCGATTGTTGTGGCTACCAATTGTTCGGTCAGGGATAAACCAGGTCGATAGAATCCGTTGAGATGGTCGTATTGTGTTGTGTTGTTTGACATTTTGTGTTCAGGCTGACTTTGGCGCTCTTGTTTTCATGATATGACTTGAAAGCATATCCTAGATAATATTCTCAAACTTGTGAACAGCGTTTTAATGCAAAATGTGCGGCTAGTATGCGATGTTTCGCAGTTTTTTTCATTTTTATGATTTAAAAACCAGGTCAAATTGTTAAATGACCATAAGGCTATTGTGTTTTGACCTTAATTTTACTACGCTTACACCTATGTGTTCTTATGCATAGAAACACTCTTTGTTCATTTTTTTCGAACAGGTTGCATTTACTTGATACTTGGAATTACAAAAAGAGGTTGTTGTGGAAGCAAAACCAGTTTTAGAGCAACTTATCAGGGGTGAAGATTTAAATTCAGAGCAAGCTACCCGGCTGATGAATCAAATTATGGATGGGGCGTTGAGTCACAGCCAGATGGCAGCATTTCTGGTAGCATTACGAATGAAAAAGGAGACAGTTGCTGAAATTGCCTCCTTTGCCAAGGTGATGAGGGAAAAATCTACCAAAATTCCCATACATGATCCATCCTTAGTCGACACCTGTGGGACCGGAGGAGACTCTTCCGGTTCTTTTAACATTTCTACCACCGTGGCTTTGTTGCTGGCGGGAGCCGGATATAAAGTAGCCAAGCATGGTAACCGCTCAATGACATCGAAAAGTGGAAGTGCGGATGTTTTGGAAGCTCTGGGAGTCAATTTGGAATTGAATCCACAACAGGTAGCTGATTGTATCGACAAAGCCAACATTGGTTTTTTGTTTGCACCTTCTCTGCACGGTGCCATGAAAAACGTCGGACCCGTTCGCAAAGATCTGGCTGTCAGAACGGTCTTCAATTTGCTGGGTCCTCTAACGAATCCGGCAGGAGCTAACGTACAGATTGTCGGGTTGTTTGAGTCATCTTTTGTTCCTTTGATTATTCGTGTCTTAAGAGAATTGGGCTCCACATCAGCTTACGTGTTTTCAGGGCTAAGCGGTCTGGATGAGGTATGTATCAGTTCCAATACTGCTGTTGGTCATCTAAATAAAAATGGAGAGATCAGAGAGTTTACTTTTAATCCTGAAGAGTACGGTTTTACCAAAGAACCGTTGAATTCGATCAAAGGTGGTTCTCCACAGCAAAATGCTGAAATAACAAAAGGAATTTTAAAAAGCGACATCAAAGGACCAATGAGAGATATCGTTATCCTCAACACCGGTTTTGCAATCTCTGCGGCAGATCACTGTGATTTAAAAAAAGGATTTGAAAAGGCAGAACAATTTTTGAACGATGGCGCTGGTATCAGAAGTTTGGAGCAGCTAACCGCCATTTCCAATTCTTTTTAAACCAAATTTTGGCGACTATCACAAATAAATATATCTATAACTTCTAAAGGGTTCGTTTTGTGAACATATTGGAACAAATAATTAAAGACAAGCAGCATGAGGTCGATACCTGTTTGGCTTCCGTTCAGCCTTCAGATCTGCAAAAAAAGCCAGCCGATTTGCGAATACCAAAGGATTTTGGGCAAGCTTTGAGAGGTGGGCAGCTTTCCATCATATCTGAAGTAAAAAAGGCATCACCTTCAAAGGGGTTGATTCGACCGGATTTCAACCCGACTGAAATCGCTAAATCATACGAAAATGCCGAAACCAACTGTATCAGTGTTCTTACCGAGATTAAATATTTCCAGGGATCGCCCGATTTTCTTGTAGATATACGAAAAGAGGTTTCCTGTCCGTTGTTACGAAAGGATTTTATAGTAGATGCCAGACAAATCAGGGAATCATATGATTTGGGTGCAGATGCTATTTTACTGATCGTTTCTGCCCTAAATAAGTACCAGCTGCAAATGTTTAAGGACATTACCGAAGGATTTGGTCTGACTTGTCTGGTGGAAGTACACACTGAGCAAGAGCTTGAAATAGCATTGAAGATTGGATTTAAGCTAATTGGAATTAACAATCGCAATCTATCCACTTTTGTGACCGATCTGAACCATTCTATAAACATGAAAAAGCACATTCCTGCTGGTGTCATAACGGTTAGTGAGAGTGGTATTCAAACGCCTGACGATTGCGTCTTGCTGGGAAAAGAAGGGTTTGATGCAATACTTGTCGGTGAAACATTGATGCGGGAATCAGATCCTGGATTGGCATTGGAACACTTAATGAGCAAAGTTAGATGATATCACCCAAATTGAAAATTTGTGGAATCACCAGCAAAAAGCAGGGAATTACTATTGCACAAATGGGAGCAGATGCACTGGGATTCATTCTCTTCCCAAAGTCACCTCGTTACTTGAAGCCGGAGGATATTAAACAGATAGTTTTTGATTTACCACCTTTTGTGAAAACGGTAGGGGTGTTTGTTAACGAAACCGTCGACACGGTTGGAACTATTATGAAAACAACGGGATTGGATCTGGTTCAGCTCTCCGGTGATGAATCAAAAGACTATTGTGCCTCATTGACTCATCTATCCATTCCCTGGATCAAAGGTTTTCGAGTTAAAGATCAGGCTTCCATTGATCAATTGTCCTCATTTCATAATCGCTATTTACTTCTCGATGCCTGGTCGGACGATGAATATGGAGGCACGGGTCGGGTGTTTGATTGGAATTTGCTGAATAATGGAACGATCGACAAGCGGAAGCTGGTTCTTGCAGGCGGCATCAACGCATCAAATGTGAGAAGGGCAATCGATCATTTTCATCCGTATGCCATTGATATTTCTTCCGGTGTTGAGGAAAAACCCGGGGTTAAATCAATTGAGAAAGTTGAAAAGTTTATGGCAGCCATGCGAGCTTGAACATATCTGTTATCTGTCGTTAGCCAACCCGGTTTCCCAGATCAAAAATCGGCAGATAAATAGCCAAAAGTATCATCAGTATAAACGCCCCCAGGGAAATCATAAGCATCGGTTCAATAAATTTATTCCAAAATAAAAATCGATCCTGCCTTTTTTGCTCAAGATATTTCGCTATTTGCTCAAATCCAAGATAAACCTTGCCAGCACTCTCTGCAGTGGAAAGCAGCCTTGCGAAAATGAATGGAAACCAGTTTGATTTGGAATACGCCTCGGTGAGTCCCAGTCCTGATTCGAGATACTCGAAAATTTTCAAACCATGTTTACCATTTCCTTTTGAAAGGCTTTTCGCTGCGTTTTTGGTAGCTGAAATCAAGGGCTGTCCGTTTTCCAGCTGAAGTTTCATGGATAAGGCATAAATATAATGATCTTCCTTTGATTCCATTAGTTTTTTAACTTTGTTTCGAACTGCCAGGAACGGATTCACTCGTTTGAGGAAAGGGACAACAAAGAACAGGCCGACACCGCAGCAAATCATGGATACAGTGGGATAATTGTTGTGGATGAAGTCTGAAACGAAAACCAGTGCTTGGGTAAGAAATGGTAAATCATCCCCAAACAGTCGGTATATATTTTGAAACATGGGTATGATGAAAACAATAACTATCAGAATTAGTACAGCGGCCACTGAAAGAACAATCTTCGGATACCTTGTTAGTTTTTTTATTTCCGACTGGTGGTTTAATTTTTCCTGATAGAACGACAATGCGGATTGAAAACCTTTGAGTAGCTGATTTGAATGCTCTGCCATTTCGATCATTGAAATAAAAAATGCAGGAAACAGTTTGGGAAGGGAGGCAAAAGCCTGTCTTATAGAATATCCCTTTTCTAAAGAGCGCAGTATCTGAAAACATATATATTTATGCAATGGTCTTTTATTTTCCACTTGTAACAGTTCAAATGACTCTTTGATGGACAATCCGGAGGTTAATAAAAGGATCAGGTCATTTAACAAACCAACCAGTTGATCCAGTTTAATGGGTGCTGTTAATATTCCGTTTGGTATTTGTTTTAAATTTAGAAAATAATAACCTGATTTCTTCAGTTGTCTTATGGCGCCATATTTTGACATCGCTTGTAAGATACCCTGAACAGGCTTGTTTTCTATTGTTCTTGCTTCCCAAAGAAAGACCG
Organism: SAR324 cluster bacterium; assembly: GCA_028282825.1. GTDB lineage: Bacteria > SAR324 > SAR324 > XYD2-FULL-50-16 > XYD2-FULL-50-16 > JAHJTV01. The sequence continues at coordinate 113,565 of JANQGZ010000022.1, read as the reverse complement.
ATTGTGTATTGAATATCATTATTTTTAGCTTCATGAAGTGTATTGGCCTAGAGGCCCACAGCCGCATCCAGTTCTTTTCTGGAAATTACCCCTTCAGTCACAAACTCTTCGCCTATTTCTTTCAGGGATTTGTGATTTTTAAGTTCAGATTGATTGCATAAATCACGAATGGAAGCTCCTTGTGAAATCAGATTTTGAAGGGTTGGAGAAATTTGCAAGACTTCCATCAAAGGAATTCTTCCATCAACTCCGGTCCCCAGGCAGCTCGTACAGTTGGTTTTACCTCTGCAGGCACACTGTTTTTGTACGAGTCGTTGCGATATAACCAGTTTTAATGCTGAGGCGATATCGTCGTTATCTACGCCTAGATTTTGCAGTCTGCGGATGGTTTCGAAGGCGTTGTTACTGTGAAGGGTAGAAAACACCAAATGACCGGTTTGAGCTGCTCTGGCAGCAATTTGTGCAGTCTCACTATCTCTTATTTCCCCTATTAAAATTACATCGGGATCTTGGCGCAAAAGAGCTCTGAGCAATGTCGCAAAGCCGGAACCGGCTGCTTCGTTTACTTCTACCTGGGTAATATTCTTTAATCTATACTCAACAGGGTCTTCTACAGTTACAATGTTTAACTCATTGGCATTCATCGATTTTAAGATAGAATATAATGACGTTGTTTTCCCCGACCCTGTTGGTCCGGTGAAAAGAATCAGGCCGGAGGTTTTTGATATACAGTGCTTGATAAGGTCAACTTGAGAGCTGGCAAATCCAAGATCAGACATGGAGAAGCTAACAGTCGAAGCAGACAGCATTCTGATAACGATTTTCTCTCCAAAAATGGTGGGTAAGGTTGATACTCGCAAATCGAATCTTTTTCCTTTTGAGGTGGTATAAGGAAAATGACCGTCTTGAGGACTTCTTTTCTTTGCAATATCCAGTCGGGAAATCAGTTTGATCTTCGTTAACAGGGATTCGGTTGCTTCCCGGGAAAGCGTGATACGTTCCAGTTTTCCGTTCACCCTGATCCTGATTGTTTTACGATTGAGGCTGCTTTCAAGGTGAATATCGGAGGCTCCTTTGGTCGCTGCAATTTCCAGCATCTCTATCAATTGCTTTGTGGTGGCATTATCCGTGAAGTCATGTTTTTTTTGTTTCAAAAAAGAAAGTCTTTCTTTTATCAGTTGATCGTTACAAAGGAAGAAGCTGCAGGTCTCACTGAGAAAAGGGCTGACTTGGAATAGTGATTTCAGATTTGTATCTTCAGATAAAAAGATATCGATTGAATCCCTGTCATCTCTAATGAAGACAAAATTGTGCTGCTCCTGTAACCTGATTTCTAATACCGTATAGTCTTGATCTGTGACGGGAAGAGAGAGATAATTATGCCAGATAGGGATTGAAAGCTGTTTCTCCAATTCCCATAATCCGGAACTGTCACGCTGGTCAGTTTTAGACATTGTAAGAGTAATGCTGGGACACAAAAAATTGGATTTTCATGTCAAAAATATTAATAGCACTGCTAATAGGATTCATCATATACAAGGTTGGTAAAAACGCAGCTTATCTTGCACTGGAGAATATTCTAGGCAACAAGGCACTCAAAGAGCCTGAAGACCTTGTCAAATGCACCTTTTGCGAACGGTTAATTAGTGAAGAACTGGTAATTAAACACAGGGATCACGATTTCTGTAGTCAGGATTGCATTGACGCTTCTATCAACAAACCTTCTTAGTGAATTCGTAAATAGAATTCTCCTGCGGTTTCTTTTTCTTCTTTGATTAATCCATTGAAACTAAAGCTGATTTTCTTTAGCAAAGCAGAAAATTAAAGTCAAAACAAAAACGGTTTTGGATTGTTAGCCAGCGACAGATGCTTGCCCTGTCGAAATGGCATTGCAATCTTTCCGGTGTGATTTCAAGAATGATTCGTAATGAATGAGACCGCATCGGAAAATGAATTAACGATGGGAATATGAGGGTATTTGGTTTGAACCTTTGAGGAGTGCTCGCAACCATGCCCGGTTGTGACAAGTATACCTTTGCATCCGGTATTTTCAGCTAGCTCAATATCGGATGTTTTGTCACCAATAACAAACGACAAGGCTAAATTTATATTGTGCTCCTGCGTCGCTTGCAGAACCATGCCGGGAGCTGGTTTGCGACAATTGCAGTCAATATTGTATGGATTTTGTCCATCAACATGGTGAGGGCAATAGTATTCAGCATCAAGTTTTACGTCGTGTTGTTCCAACAGTCGATTGAGGTATTTATGAGTCTCTTTTACAAAAGCTTCATCAAAATAACCTCGTGCCACCCCGGACTGATTGGAAATCAAGATTAGTTTAAAACCCTTTTTTTTGAGCAGAGATAATGATTTGGGGACATCTTCATAGATGGATACTTGCTCTAATTTGGAAAGATAATGCACATCTTCAATAAGAACCCCATCCCTATCCAAAAATACAGCTTTATTTTCTGATTCCATACTGATCAATCTGAAGGCTGGTAAGACTTTCTAGTAGAATAAATGTTGATGTTTTGATAAAAGCAAAGATTACGCGTTAAAACCGTGGAATATCGGACTTTGTTTTTTACTCCGAAAAGGCTTGAACGTAGAGTGTATATATCATCCACACAAAGTGTAAACACCATATCTTCATTGGAGTTGTCACCATGACGATGACAGGCAACGATTTAAGGAAATCATTCATCCAATTCTTCGAGGCAAAAGACCATAAACATGTTCGCAGTTCCTCGCTTGTACCTCATAACGATCCAACCATCCTGTTCACAAACGCAGGAATGAATCAGTTTAAAGATTACTTCTTAGGCAACCAGATACCTGAATTTAAACGGGCTGTTACTTCTCAAAAGGTTATGAGAGCCGGTGGAAAGCATAACGATCTTGAGAATGTCGGGCGTACCGATAGACATCACACGTTTTTTGAAATGCTGGGAAATTTTTCCTTTGGTGACTATTTTAAAACGAATGCCATCGAATATGCCTGGGAGTATTTGACAAAGGTATTGGGGATTCCTGAGGAAAAGCTTGTTGTCTCCGTATTTGAAGATGATCAGGAAGCCTTTGATATTTGGAACAAGAATGTCGGCATACCCGCTGAAAAAATCGCTCGACTTGGGGAATCTGAAAACTTTTGGTCCATGGGGGATGTAGGACCATGCGGACCGTGTTCGGAAATACATTTTGAACTGAACCCCCTGCCAGAGGGGAAAACGGTGCAAAAAGCTCTTGAGGATGATGACGGGACCTACCTGGAAGTGTGGAACCTGGTATTTATGCAGTTTAACCAGGAACAGGATGGTACCAGGGTTCCTTTACCTAATCCCAGCATTGACACAGGTATGGGGCTTGAGAGGATTGCCTCGGTGATTCAATGTTTTAAATCCAATTATGAGACCGATCTTCTGAGCAAGATAGTTGATTATCTCAAGAAAAATGCTCCTGCGCCAAAAGAGGATGACGAGTCGGCCACCGTATCAGCCAGGGTGATCTCCGATCACATTCGAGCTTCCGTGTTTTTAATCTCAGACGGTGTAATCCCTTCAAATGAGGGTCGAGGTTATGTGATGCGCAGGATTATTCGTCGTGCTGCAAGACACGGAAAAGAGCTGGGATATCAACCAGGTTTCTTCTCAGATCTTGTGGATGTCTTTGTACCCATGATGGAAGAAGCCTATCCTGAAATTGCAGAAAACAAAGATTATATAAAGATCTTGTTGCTGCAGGAGGAAAAGCGGTTCTCCGCGACCTTAAACCATGGAATGAAAATTCTGGATGAATTGCTGGCCAAATATAAAGATGCCGGCTCTCGAACGGTTGATGGCGAAGAAATTTTCAAATTATACGATACATACGGATTTCCAGTTGATCTGGCAGAAGACGTTCTGCAAGATGCCGGACTTGATTATGACCGCGAACGATTCGAGACGTGCATGCAGGAACAGAAGGAACGTGCAAAAGCAGACCAGGGAGCAAAAAAAGTTGATTTAAAAGTTAGCCAGATTTACCTCGATTTGCTTGAGCAGGGACTTGGAAATTCTTTTGTAGGATATGATAATCTGCAAATTGAGACAAAATTATCCGCAATATTGAGTTCAGGCGAAAAGGTTAACCAAATCAAAATCGGAGACAAAGTTGAGGTTTTGTTAGCTGAAACACCGTTTTATGCTGAATCCGGGGGTCAGGTCGGCGATACCGGCGAGATTGTTCATGATGAATTCAGAATTGTTGTGAATGACACCCAAAGTCCTGTGGTTGGCCTAATTCTCAGCCAGGGTGAGGTTGTATCCACTACTACGGAAAACGTATCAATCAAAAGCGGCAGCCAGGTTACAGCCTCGGTTGCAGGGGATAAAAGAATTGCTACCCAGGCCAACCACACAGCCACTCATCTGCTACAATCTTCTTTGAGAACTGTGTTGGGCGATCATGTGAAGCAATCCGGTTCTCTTGTTAACTCGGAGAAGCTCCGATTTGATTTCAGCCATTATGCCCAGTTAACTCCGGAACAGATTATTGACATCGAAAACATTGTTAATCACCACATAAGAGCAAATGGTGAAGTGGTTTCTGCAGAAATGGACTTTGACAATGCCGTAAAAGCAGGTGCTATGGCCATTTTTGGAGAAAAATATGGCGATACCGTTAGAGTAATTACGGCTGGAGAATCCAGCAAGGAGCTTTGTGGTGGTTGTCATACTTCCAAGACCGGTAATATTGGCCTTTTTAAGATCATTTCCGAAGAAAGCATTGCCGCCGGTATTAGACGAATTGAAGCGATAACCGGTGATGAAGCGTTGAAATTTGTGCAAAACAACATCAATGCTCTGGAAGGGATTTCACAAAAGCTCAAAGTTCCAATGTCAGAGGTAGACAGCCGACTGGAACAGGTTTTCACTCAGTTGAAGGAAAAAGAAAAGCAGATTGAACAATTTCAGAAAGAATTGCAGCAGGCTGCGGCGGAAAAAGCCCTTAAAAGCCTTGAAAAGGTTGGCGATATCAGCTTATTAATGCTGAAAACGGATGCTTCGGATCTTAAGTCGCAAGCTGGAACATTTTTAAGCAATATGGATTCGGGAGTTGTGTTGCTAGCTAAAGTTACAGGTACTGACAAGATCTCTGTGATATTGTCTGTCTCCAAAGATCTGACAAAAAGAGTGCATGCAGGCAACCTGGTAAAGGAACTGGCTCCGATTATTGAAGCCCGAGGTGGTGGAAGTCCGAATGTTGCCCAGTGCGGAGGAACCAAACCGGAAGCCTGGGATCAATTGCAGGCTGCATTGCGTTCCAAAGTTGAAGCAGCCTGATCTTCAGTAAAACATGAGGATTCGGAATAGTCTTCGATTTTCCGAATCCTTTTCCCCTTCTCTTACAGGACGCCTTTGGAAGAAGGCACCTTATCCGAGACAATTTCAACAGCCTGAGCGAGGCACTTGCCCAGCCCTTTGAAAAGGGATTCTGCCTTATGGTGATCGTTCTCTCCGTATAATATTTCCTGGTGCAGGGTTGTTTTTGAAGTGAGAGAGAATGAACAAAAGAAATGCTTAATCATTTCGGTGGGCAGAGTACCGATGTTTTCTGTAAAAAACTCACCTTTAAATACGTGATAGGGTCTACCTGAAATATCGATAACCGTTCTGCTCAATGTCTCATCCATTGGAAGAAAACAGTGGGCATATCTTTGGATTCCTTTTTTATCTCCCAAAGCAGCAAGAAAAGCCTCACCCAGCGTCAAAGCAATATCCTCAACGGAATGATGTGCACAAACCTCCAAATCTCCCTTGCAGGTTAGTTCCAAATCGAAACCCGAATGGAATACCAGCAAATCAAGCATATGGTCCAAAAATCCAATGCCCGACCGGATAGCGGTCTTACCGGAACCTTCCAGGTTCAATATGCCTGTGATCTCTGTTTCTTTGGTTTTTCTTTCAAATTCGTTTTTACGAGACATTATTTCCTTATTGTTGTCTAACACGAATTGCTTCTGCATGGGCGTTTAATCCCTCTAAATCAGCAAATTCCGCAATATCGTCTGCTTCCTTTTGCAATCGTTGTTTCGAATATTCAATCAAAGATGAATGTTTTTGAAAATCCCGAACCGACAGTGGAGATCCGTATTTTGCAGCACCCGATGTGGGTATAGTGTGATTTGGTCCTGCAAAGTAATCTCCAATAGTTTCCGAAGACCATTTGCCGATAAAAATCGCTCCTGCATTGTTTATTTTGTCAAGGATCGTTCTGTCCTTGACCATGAGTTCCAAATGTTCCGGGGCAATTTTATTCACAAGTTGGATCCCTTTTTCAATGGTATCCACCACTACAATACACCCGTTGGATTGAAGCGATTTCGTTATAATCTCTTTTCTTGGCAAACCCGGTACAAGCTGATCAATTCTTGATTGCACTTCAGCTGCAGTTTCAGGAAGCGTAGTGATTAATATCGCCCGGGCGTCTTCATCATGTTCAGCTTGAGTAAGCAAATCCCTGGCCAAATACTCTGCAGGTACATCGGAATCATTATGTAAAATCACTATTTCACTGGGACCTGCAATGGAGTCGATGCCTACTTTTCCAAATACCTGTCTTTTGGCTTCCGCTACAAATTTGTTACCCGGTCCTGTCACTTTGCAAACAGGATCAATGCTATCCGTTCCATAGGACAGGGCTGCTATGATTTGAGCTCCGCCAACAGCTAATACCTCTTCCAGTCCCAATAGATAACAAATAGCCAGAACCAGGGGATGTGGCAATCCTTCAGGACCTGGTGGCGAAGCAACAGCGATGGACTTCACACCTGCAATTTGTGCTGGAATCGCATTCATAATAATTGTAGAGGGGTAGAAAGCTTTACCACCCGGAGTATATATTCCCACCCTATCCAATGGAGTCACCTTTTCTCCCAATATGGTTCCGTCTCCGTACGATCGAGTCCAGCTTTCCTGCTTTTGATGTTCATGAAAATGCTTGATATTTCTGATAGCATTTTGAAGTATTTGCCTGATCCTGCAGTCAACCGATTCATGGGCTTTAACCAGGTCTTGCCTGTCTACGCGGATGTTTTTCAGCTGCACCTTGTCAAACTCCAGGGTGTAATCAAACAGCGCTTGATCACCATGATTTCGGACACGACTGATAATTTTACTTACAATCCCGGAAAGCTGATCATCGAATTCTGTCAAGCTATCCAGAGATTGAAGCAGTCCCTCTGCATCGACAATCCGTAACAAAGTCATTTTAGTTTAAGTACCCTTACGCACATTCAAGAATTGAGTGAAATACAAGATCAATAGGTTTGTATCCTCACCCGAATCAATAGTTTTGCAAAAAATTAAGAACTGACTTGTTAATCTAGCAGTGAACCTGCTCTAATGCAATGTGCAAGCCCTCAGATGCCGCTTTTAATTCAGAATATTGATTTTGCCACAGCAACAGCTTATATACCGTTTTTATGGACAAGAACGCCTATTTAGATTTTATTAATCAATTGACAGCTACTGAAATCGATTTGCTGCAGACTTTTGCCAGAAACAGGGTTATGGAACCTTTTGAAGGTCAGTCAGGTTTGGATACCCTACAGGAGACAAATCAGAAATTAAGTTCCGGTATCGATAAAATTAAGGAATGGAATAAAAATAGAAAAACGAAAAAAGAGCAAAAAGATTTTTTCAGTAAACAGCTAACAAACACGCCCGTTACACCAATTTTGGAAAGATTTGGCAAACTGGCATCTGATGTTTCCAGCTTAACGAAAGCCAAATTCAAACAAATGGAGCCGGTCGTCAAAGAGTTGATGTTTGACTTCTTAAAAAAAGGATTGGAACTCAGCAGAAATGATGATTATGAATCATGGATTATTTCCAGATCTTCCGAGATTCTGGACAGGCAGATAAACAGAATCGAAGATATCAGGGATCTATCCGAAAGTGAGCGACGGAAGTTAATTGAAACCTCCTATCCCTATCGAAGTCAAAAATACAGCCTGTTACTGGATTCGTTTGACAAATCAGTCAGTGTTTTTCTAGGAGCCATTGTAGCTACCAATCTACCGGGTACCGGTATTCTAGTGAGCTTGATAAACATGGTGAAGACCATGATACGCATGTCAAATCGAATTAGTTCCCTGGCGGTTATTTACGGCAGAAAGGTTGAAAACCCCTCAGGATTATTTGAAACCTGCGCGCTCCTGCTGAATTCAATAGAAGATTGGGATAAAAACAGAGGTCATATTCCGCTTGAACCGGGCGTACTTGAGAGATTGTTTGAAGAAGATAAAGGAGATTTTGAAGCCGAACTGGCCAAATTTATTGAAGCCGTCGGTACTAAAGAGCTCTATATTGCAATACCGGGGATTGGGATGCTGAGCCTTGGAAAGATTAACCTGGACAATTTAAAAATCGATTTGCTGGTGGAAAACCTGATGCAGGATTACCATCTGTCCCATCAGATTAAGAATTCGGATAACAGATCTCATCTAACAGAAATTATTGAAGATTTCGAAATGATTTTCAAAGAGTTCAAAGCGGCTGATTATTATACCGTTTTGAGAAACAAAAGACGTTTGGAACAGAAGTCAGGGACTGTTAAAAACATTGGTAGTTTTTTCAAAACAATGGTTGGCAGTGAAGATGAGTTGGATGCCTTAAGATCTGATCTGGCGACCGATGCCAGGATTGTGTTCAATTCCGTAGCGCCTTTGTCCAAAGAGAAAAGAACAGTCCGTATTCAGGAAATCGTTGAGGAATTGGCTTCGCGTTAAAGAGTAAAAAAAGGAGATAGAGAAACCGATAACGTTGAAAAAGAATTCATTTTTTTGAGATGATTATTGAAAAACGAATAACCCTTCTCCATTTTGACAAACTGTTGTTTTAAAGATATAGATCATGTTATTAATAGACAATAAGTAGCGGTAGTTTTTGGACAAACGAATCAGGTTGACTTAAATTTTTGAGTCAGTTGTAAATTTTTCATAATTTTTGCGTTAAAAAAAGAATCATCATGGTTTCCATGCGAATGGGGTTAGAAATGCGGATGAGCCAACAGCTCATTATGACCCCACAATTACAACAAGCGATAAAACTTCTTCAACTCTCACGTATAGAATTGGAAGAGTTAATAGACCAAAGTCTGATTGAAAACCCGACCCTTGAGATTACACCGGTTGAGGAAGAAGATGAGTCAACTGAAAAGAAAACCGAAGAAACAACTGAAGCTACCAATCTTGTAGATGAGCAGGTGCAGCTGTCATACGATGAAGAGTGGCAAAATTACATCGAATCCGGCGCTGGAGTGATGCAGGATGTCAAAAACCGCACCAGCGATTCCGATGACCATTCCAACCCTTTAGAAGCTACTATTTCCAGGGAGTCATCCCTGATGGACCACCTTTTCTGGCAATTGGATCTGTCAAAAATGACGGACATAGAAAAGGAAATCGCTGAATTCATTATCGGCAACATCGATGATGAAGGATATCTCTCCATCTCTGTCAGGGAACTGCTGGCTACAACACCTCCTCTGCATAAACTGGTCAAAAAACTGCTGCTAAACAACGAAATTGATTCTGACACCGATGATGATGCAGTGGCCATGTTCGATGTATTTCATGAAACCCGTGAAAAAGTAGCAATCAAGAAAAAAGGCAGAAAGAAGAAAGCCCCGGTTTTGGATGAAGAAGAGGAGCTTGATGAGGAAGTAGATATTTCGCAGGTCAGTGATGAACAATGCGGTGTTTTAGAAAGGATTATCAGGAGAATTCAGTTGTTTGACCCCCCCGGTGTTGCGACCAGAACCCTGCAGGAATGTTTGCAAAACCAGTTGATTGTATTAGGGATGTCTGATTCACTGGCGATGAAAATCATCACGGAAAACATGCAATTTCTTGAACAAAAGGATTTAAAGAGAATTGCCAGACTTCAAAAAGCTGATATCCAGGAGGTGGTCAAAGCATACCAGGTAATTACCGAACTTGAACCCAAACCCGGAAGACCATTTGGCGGAGAAGTAACTCAATATGTTGTTCCCGATGTATTCATCTACAAACGCGGGAGCGAATACGTGGTCAGTATGAACCAGGACAGTATTCCCCGATTGCGTATTAATCCCTACTATCAAAAGCTGCTTCAAGAGAACAAGGAAGAACCTGTGCAGCCTAAGAAAGAAGGCGAAGGTGAGCAGGATATGACTTACCAATATATCCTGGAGAAAATTAAGGCAGGTGACTGGCTAATGAAAAGTATAGAACAACGCCAGAAGACCATCTATCGTGTTACAAAAAGCATCCTCAAGTTTCAATCCGAATTTTTTGAAAAAGGTATTGACTATCTTAAGCCACTCGTTCTAAAGGACGTCGCCGAGGACATTGAAGTCCACGAATCCACTGTCAGTCGGATCACAACCAATAAGTATGTGTATACTCCCCAGGGCATATTTGAATTAAAATACTTCTTTACAAGCGGAATTGACCAGGGAGATGGCGATGTTATCTCTTCTAAAAAAATTAAAGACTATATTCAAAAGCTTATTGAATCTGAAGACAAGAAGAAGCCGTATACCGATTTACAGATAAAAACCGAACTTCTCGAAAATGCCGGAATTAAAGTTGCCCGCCGAACGGTTGCTAAATATCGGGAAGCAATGAACATTCTTCCTTCCAATAAGCGTAAAAAGCTCTATTAATCCGTCGCAATTATCCTTACAATAGTCTGCAACTTACTCGGAAAAAATTTTAAAGATTTCGCTTTCTGAATTTCAACTGATTGGTATAAAATAAGTTTTCCTGTTTTGAACCTATAATTTGAGAGTTAGCCATATGAGCCAGTATTTTTCGAAAATAGTTGAATATGCTGAAACACTGGGCCTTGACGTCATTCATAAGGATGACAAAGAGGAGCTGATTGTTGTTTCAAACGAAGACAAGGGAATATACAACTTAATCATCGACTGTGAAGAAACCATTCTGATTTTCGAACAGCTTATTTACGGAATAAGTAGTCCTTCTGAAAAGCATTTTCTGAGACTTCTACAAATGAACCGTACATTGATTCATGGTGCTTTTGTTGTGGATGAGGAAGGAAAGCAGGTTATTTTCAGGGATACCCTCCAACTGGAGAACCTGGATTTTAATGAGTTCGAAGGAACTATAAATGCCTTGAGTCTCGGGCTGGCAGAATATTCCACCGAATTACTAACATTAAACAAGAATTAAGGATAACAAGGAGACATCATGGCTGGGTTTTTTCGTCGAGTTTTTAGCCTTGGCAGTGCAGAAGCTCACTCTATCATTGATAAGCTTGAAGATCCTGTGAAGATGACAGAGCAGGGAGTTAGGGAATTAAAGAAGGACCTTGAGCAGGCTATGCAAAATTTTGCTGAAGTCAAAGCAATTGCGATTCGAGCCGAAAGAGATCTGGAAAAAGCAAGAAATGGCTCTGCAGATTGGGAGCGTAAGGCTATGGCGCTGCTTCAGCAAGGCCAATCGGGCAAATTGGAACCTGAAAAAGCAGACAGGTTGGCAACGGAGGCATTAGCTAGAAAAGAGGAATTCTCCAAACAGGTTGCGATAGCAAAAAACGCTTTTGATGCACAAAACCAAACCGTACAAGCCTTGCAGAAAAACATCGATACTCTCAAAGGGAAGATTACCCAATACGAAAATGAGCTGGTGACACTAAAAGCCAGGGCTAAAACTGCTTCGGCTACAAAAAAGATAAATAAACAATTATCTAACGTGGACTCCACTGGAACCGTTGCTATGCTGGAACGAATGAAAGAAAAAGTCGAGGAAGAAGAGACACTCGCCATTGCTTATGGTGACTTGGCTGAAAAATCAAAAACTGTTGACGATGAAATCGATCAAGCCCTGTTGACTGACGATTCGGGTTCGGGTACCAGCTCAAGTTCCAAAGAACTGGAAGCTTTAAAGGCTAAAATGGGGATTCAATAAACCGGGTAATAGGTTTGGTTTTTCAAGAATAGGGAGCAAAGAAAAACACTCTTAAAAACTTCAGTGTTTAAGGTTTAAATTATTTGATATTGCTTCTTTTTTTTGATAGGCTTGAGCAATAATTCTGCTAACTTCTCTAGATGGAGGAATATAGAAAAATGAAGATGAAGAAATCTCAGTTGATCGAAAAGCTGGTCCTGGAAATGGAAGATTATATCGATGAAACAAGCGCGAAACAGAAGACAGAGATTGCCAGAGAAACAGTTAACCTTTTTTTCAACTCCATCAAGGATGCTTTAAAAGATGGTGATAGAGTGGAAATCCGGGGATTTGGCTCATTTAGCACCAAACAATATGAAGAATACGTAGGTAGAAATCCGAAAACGGGAGAGAAGGTAAAAGTTAAGCCCAAAAAACTGCCTGTTTTCAGACCTGGTCGAGAACTCCGCGATATGGTGAATAACTATTAACATGATTTGTTGAGGGAGTATCCTGAGCTCCCTCAACTCTAATACACACGGTCGGGATCGTCAGCGGGACGAGTCTTCCATCTTCTGTTGAACCAGAAATACTGGTCAGGGTTTTGACGAATCTTATCCTCCAGCTCATCTGATATCGATTGTGCCAGCCTTTCCAAATCTTGCTGCTGATCTCCGGAAATTTGATAATCAATCCGCTTCAAATATCCTTTATAGTTAAAGGGCGATTCACGTACGCTCCAGATAAAAAGCAACGGTGCTTTCCGTTTTAAGGCGAATGTCGCCAGCCCTTGCCCAACAACTGCTTTTTTACCAAAAAAATTAACAAATAAATTATCGTGCGGAACGTTCAAATCCCCTGCCATGCCCAATGGTTTGTTTTGCTTCAGAGCCCTCATCATATCAAAAGCTGCGGATTTAGCTTTTGATATGGTAACGGTGCCAAATTTTCTGCGAATGTCGTTAATGGCGTTGTCTATTAACAGGTTTTTCTGCATGCCCGTAAACATATACATAGGTGTTCCAAGATAAGAGATGGCACCTGAAATCAGTTCCCAGTTTCCAAAATGATTTCCCGCTACAATAACCCCTTTCTCTTCTTGAAGTGCCTCTTCCAGCAGTTCCAATCCGCTTAATTTTATGTAATTCTTTAGCTGGCTTAACTTAAGGCGTTTCAGGTATATGAACTCAAAAGCAACGATAGCGGCGTTTATACAGGTTTTTTTCCGAATTTTTTTTAGTGCTTTACGATTTAGTGTATCACCAAAAGCAATGTTGAGATTGGTTTCGATAATTTTTTTGCGGACACCGCTATAGTAAAGAAACAGGCCGAAGAAGACGGCAAGTGAAGCTATAATTTTTCTGGGAAGGAGGACAATTATCATAGAGAGTATCTGATAAAACAGATACTCAATGCGGTATTGGATTTTTTTCAAAATCGATCCGGAGATAGGTTTAGTGCAAGATTATAATCCGGCTCTGATCATGGCTTGCATGGTAATTATGCCGACCGATTTTTTTGAATCGTCCAAGACAGGTAGCAGCAATAATGGCTTGGGGCTGTTTTTAATCTTTTCAAAGGCTTCAATGGCAAAAACGCCTGCAGATATCGTGGTTGGATTATTAAACATGATATCCCTGGCTTTTAAACTTCTTAACTTTTCTGTGGTTTGAAAAGCCTTTCTGAGATCATAGCCGGTGATAAGCCCTTTGAAAAACCCCCGGTCGTCGATGACAGACACCGCGTTGACCCCACCCTTGGTTATCGCTGAGATCACAGTATCAAACGTATCATCCAAATTGACCACTGGATTTTCCTCACCCGACTTCATTAAATCGTCGACCTTGTATAACAATCTTTTACCTAAGCGACCACCGGGATGGAACAGGGCAAAATCACTGCTGGTGAATTCTTTTTTGCGCATCAAAGCTACAGCCAAGGCATCTCCCACTGCCAATGCGGCGGTTGTAGAAGCTGTCGGTGCAAGGTTCAAAGCACAAGCTTCTTTTTCGATCGGTGTAAAAAGCACCACCTGAGAATGTTTAGCCAGGGTAGATTCCCGATTGGCGGTAATTGCAATCAGTTTGCATTCCATTTTCTTCAATACGGGAAGAATGCCGACCAATTCATCGCTTTCACCGGATTTACCTATTAAAATCAGGGTATCACCTTGTTCAACCATACCCAAATCACCGTGTAGCGCTTCAGAAGGGTGCAGGAAAATGGCGGTCGTTCCGGTTGAAGAAAAGGTCGCAGCTATCTTTCGGGCAATCAGACCTGACTTGCCCATTCCGGTCAGGATAATCTTACGAGGAGATTTTAGAATTAATTGAATAGCTGCTTCGAAAGATTCGTCAATGGAATCAAGAAGATCTTTCAATGCAGCAATTTCCAGAGAGACTACCTCCCTGATAATATTTAAAGAGTCCATTACCGATCTTATTTGAATTTTTCGGCGTCTTTGGCAAATTGTTCGATGCCAATATCGGTAAGCGGATGTTTACCCATCTGCTTCAGTACTTTTGAAGGAACCGTCAGGATATCCACACCCATTGTGGAAAGCTCAACCACGTGATTAGGAGTTCGAATGGATGCGGCAATAATTTTGGTATCAAGGTCCGGGTTGTTTACCAGGATACTTCTGATGACCCCCAACAACTCCAAACCATCTGCCGAAATATCATCAAGCCGTCCTAAAAACGGACAAACATAGGTTGCACCGGCTTTAGCCGCCAAAATTGCTTGACTGGCTGAAAACATCAGAGTTACATTGGTATCAATGCCCTCTTCTCGCAACACTCTAACAGCTTTCAATCCTTCTTCGATCATTGGGATTTTTATGACGATATTATCAGAAACCTTTGCCAGTTCTTTTCCTTCTGCAACAATTCCCTCAAAATCCAGAGATAACACTTCCGCATGAACAGGACCCGATACTTCTTTGCAGATGTCTTTCAAGATCTCGGTAAACTCACCATTTTCTTTTGCAATCAGGGTTGGATTCGTTGTTACTCCATCTGCCAAACCTAGTTCTTTAGCCTGACGGATTTCGTCAATATTCGCGGAATCTACGTAAATATCCATGTAATGCTCCTTAAGGGAATGAATAAATTGCCTATTTTGATACCAGCTCTCTATAAAACTTCCAATTGTATCCTAAAACCAGATAGGCAAATGAAACAAGGAATACAGTCCAAAACAAAATTTGGGAGTTACCCGGCATCGATCCAAACAGCACGGCCATAATAATAAACGAAAGAATTACCACCTTAATCAATTTTGGTATGGCTGGCAGGATAACCCGTCCAAAATGTATATACTTAATTCTCGAAACCATCAATGCGGCAATCAGCACGACAAATCCTATTTTTATGGATTGACCGATCTGTAATAATACAACAGAACCACTGACCAAGGCCGCTGCAGGGGAAGGAAGTCCGTTAAATATTTGAACTCCGCTTTCAACCCCCTCTTTCCTTTTGTTGATAACGAATCGATATAATCTAAATACTGTGCAAATAAAATGCAAAAGCGCAAGGCCGATCCCCAGAAAGCTGTGCTTAAAAGCAGCCCAGATAACAAGAGCTATGGTACCACCGAAATTTGTTCCATCGGCTAGATCATCAAACAATTCCCCTTTTGGCGTACTGCCCCATTTATCCGCTGCCCTTCCATCAAACATATCCAAAAACTGGCCTAAAAAGACAAGTGAAAAAGCCAGCTCAAGATAGCGTGTTTTCACTAGTCTTTGAATCCAGGGGTAATCATTTAAAAAGGAAATGTCGGGATTAAAAAAGCTGAATATTAAAACAAGAGAAATCCCGCAAAGTCCGCATACAAGGTTCATTAGGCTAAGGATGTTGGCATACCAGTAGTTGGGAATGACTTTGAAGAACATGCTGCAAAAGGAGAGAAACACGGCACCGTTTAAGGTGGCCACATAAATATTCCAAGTATTTTCGGGGTAGTAAACCTGTTGCATGGTAATAAGCACCAGGGTAAGGGCTGCAAGAAAAGTTTTCGATTTCCCAAAAAGGTTGGCTGCCTTATTGGAAATAAAATGTCTGGAAACAGTTCCGACAATATCAAAAAATAAAAACACGATAACTGCTAACATTGGTATGACATTGACATAAGCAAAATAGAACAAAGGCGGGAAAATCAATAATTTGTCTGATAAAGGATCGATGCTTTCCCCTTCGACCGAGTGCAAATCGAAATACCTTGCAATGGTTCCATCGGTGATATCGGTTATCATCCAAAACGCAAAACATAGAATACCCGCATGTTGCCAAATAGTTTCAGTCTCACCCGGGTATAGAACAATACCCATATGATACAATAGCACCGAAACAACACCCATGGGATACCGACAGCGACTGATGAAATTTGGATGCAGCCAAAATTTGGATTGTACCCATTTGGTTGCGCCAGGTGTCCTGGACATCTTGAACAGCGTGTACCTTTCTAATGCAAACATAAGCAATACAGGTATGACAGACTTGTAAACAACAGGTGGAACAAGGTCGAAAAAATACATGGCTATTATCAGGAAAAAGGTGAATGGCGATTACTGATTCTTATAAGGCTTAATACCTAGCAATAATTAATGAATTTGGAAAGTCAACTCAAATCACACTTCACAAACGCGGTTAGCTGTGTCAATTAGTTAATTAAGCATTAAACAAACGAGTTTTTCAACTTTGGACATAAGATAAAGATAAAATCATTCTTGTTTTGGTCAAATCCACATCCTGCGCCTTTTGTTCTTCTGCTTTTGTGGCAGATGTCCATATCTACCTCATTAACTTTTTAGTCCACTTACTATTTATGAAAGATATTTGTAAGATCGTAAATGGCTTAGCCCTTACTATAGCAGTTGTCTTTGCAGTTTCGAGTTGCGGTGGTTCCAGCGCCAACATCGAACTAATGACTATGGAAGAAAAATACGATGCTGCAATTCAGTTTATGGATAAAGGTAACTATGCCAGTGCAACCCCATTGTTTCAAAGTATTATCGAACAAAATCCCGGTACTCGATACGCAGCATACTCATATCTGAAGCTGGCAGACGCCCATATCTTGGCTGATGATGGCAAATATGATGAAGCGGAAACCAATTACCGGATTTTTCTGAATTTTAACTCTTATAGCCATTTGGTTCCGTACGTTTTAGGAAGACTGATAGAACTGAATTACAAGAGAAACATAAGCTTCTTTTTCGGCAGAGAATATGCATTTTCAAGAGATCCGGAACATTTTAAGAAAATAATTAATGAATATCAAAGGTTCTTTTTTCTGTATCCGGATAGTCTCTACCTGAAAGATGCCGAAAAATACCTTAACAATTCCATCGAAGCCCTGGCAGAACACGAGCTGATTATAGGCAATTGGTACATGGATCGTTCGCTATATGAGCAGGCTATTTTCAGATACAGATACATTATGCGGGAATACCCAAACTTCAATGGGTGGCAGCGTGTGGTTGAACAATTGATCGTTGCTTATAAAAACAATCAGCAACCCCATTTGGCCGAGGAATTTCAGCGCGTTTATGACGAAAAAAAGAAGGAAATGAAAATGGGTCTTAACTAGTAAGACCAATATGGATGAAAAAAGGTAGGAAAACGCTAAAGGTATATCATGAAATATTTAAACGGGTGTAAAGTTAGCCTATGGGCAGGGATGCTTATAAGTATTTTCCTTATCGGGTGTTCTTCCGCAGACCCCAAACCTGAAACTTTTGCTGTCAATGACATTGATAAGGCTGTTTATAAAGATCTGGCGTCAAAATATAAACAACTTTTCAAGCAAAATGTTGAATTGCGCAAAAGATTAATCAAACTGGAAGAAAAAAGACAAAAAGAAAACGACGAAAGCTCAGAGACAATCAAAAGCTTAAGCAATACCATTCAATTGCTGGAAATTAATCTAAAGCAGATGAACAATCGCTTGAAGAACAATTCAGATAGGCTAACCCAACTTTCTGCAAGGGAAACCAAGCCTATTGAACTCCCTTCTTCAACCAAGAAACCTGCCAGTGTCAAAATCGAACAAACTGAAGTGGCCGGGCTTTCCGGTGAATTTAGTACTCCAAAAGGTTCAAAAGCGATCAAAACCGTTCCCCTGCTTCCTGATGCTACTGCAAAGGCAAAAAAACAGTCAGTCACAGTAAAAAAAGAAAATGACCTGATGGCAGCAGAAGACTCCAACTCGGTCTTTATTACAACGAAGCCAAAATCTGCTTGGGAAGATCCGGATTTGAAACCTCCTACGGCTCCTATTAACCTAAAAATTGTACCTGGAGCGAAAAAAAAGTACCAACAGGCGTTCAAAACATACTCCAATCGAGACTTCAAAATAGCCATTCGCTTGTTTAAAGATTTTGTGAAACGATATCCAAGTGATATGGATGCGGATAATTCTCAATACTGGATTGGGCAATCATACTATCAATTAGACGACTTTTTGAGTGCTGAACATGCATTTCGAAAAGTGTTGCGCAATTATCAGCACAAAGAAACAAGAAGGGGATATAAGACTCCGGACGCAATATTGATGCTTGGCAGAATTTATTCTCAACGCAATCAACCCATAAAGGGCAGGTACTACTTTGAGCAGGTCATTGCACGATTTCCAACCTCAAGGTCAGCAGCCAAGGCAAAAAGAGAGGTTCAATCGATGAGTGTTTTTTAATGGAAACACTGTCAGACACAACAAAAGGACTTATCGCACTTTGGATGATCCCGGGTCTAGGACCGGTTCGCATACAAACTCTATGGGAAAAGCTTGGCAGTATTGATGCAATATTTAATACCCCTCATCAACGCCTGGCTGAGTTGCTGGGTGTAAATCCTTCGCTTACCTCCGGCATTCCATGGGCAATGGAGTCGAAGGAGTTCATAAAAGAGCTGGAGCTAATAAACAAGCATGAAGTTCATGTGCTGGATTTTACCGACACTGCCTACCCAGTAGCTCTTAAGCAAATACATAACGCACCTCCCATCATTTACTTGAAAGGTTCAAAAGATCTGGAATCTGGATTTATGCTGGCGTTTGTCGGGTCAAGAAAAGCTTCATTTGCCGGGCAGAACATGTGCCGAAAATTGATAAAGCGCCTGTCAGTCATTAAACCTGAAACTGTCATCGTAAGTGGCTTAGCATTAGGAATTGATACAGCAGCTCATTCAGCCGCTTTGGAAGCAGGATTGAGTACGATAGCCGTTCTTGCCAACGGTTTATCGGATATTTATCCGGCGAGGAACCGTAAATTGGCGACAAACATCCAAAACAAAGGAACCGTGTTATCCGAGTTTCCCATGACCACAAAACCTGTAGCAGGAAACTTTCCTTTACGAAACCGCATCATAAGTGGGTTATCAAAAGGTGTGATTGTTATTGAGGCGGGTGAGAGAAGCGGAGCTACAATCACTGCTGGTTATGCCATAGAACAAAATCGGGAATTGTTTGCCTTGCCGGGCCCTGCTGACTCAAATTTCTACAAAGGTACCAATAGGCTGATCCAAAGAAGCCAGGCGAAACTGGTAATCGAAGCTGAAGATATTTTGGAAGAGTTTGAAACGTTAAGTGCTCATGTTTGTTGTGATGATAGCAAAAAAGATCCTCAAATACCGCAAGACCTAAGCGTGGAAGAGCAACAAGTACTGACGCTTATTAAAAACGGTATCACTCAAAAAGATCGTTTGATCGATCAATCAGATTTACCAATACAACGATTGTTAGCCGCCCTGACGTCATTGGATCTAAAAGGATTGATAGTTACCAAACCCGGAGCTACTTACGAAGCAGTGCAATTTTAACTGTCCCGCCTTTATTCATTTCGGTATTAAAATAATCAACGTCTGATTTGAAGGTATCTATTTCAAACAATGAATCCATTATTGTTTCAATTGCTTAATTTGATATATTCCCATAATTTAAAGGAACAAAAGGATTAACATCCAACAAGACCGTTTTTTTTGCTCTACAAACATTCATCATCAGATCTCAAGTGAAACGTTACATTATGACTGGTCTCTACCTATCGGCCTTTCGCAAAAACCTAATGCTTTTGCCATGTTGCATCTTGATGTTTTCATCAATCAGTCCGGCACAACAATTGGTGCACTTTTCGGCAATGGTTCATTATGAGCTTATGGAACAAAACTGGCCGGGATATGATTTAACCCTGATTTTTCAAAATAGTTATGGACTGCGTTTTTCCTTGATGCAGGAAATGGAGTTTTTGGAAACAATTTCAGATGAGGATGGAAGTGTTAAGAAAAACAATTTTGAAGGAGATCTGAAACTACCCATGTTTCTTAAAATGCTGGATTTTAAGACGTTCAAGGAAGGCCCTGCAAAGGTTTTTGACTTTGTTTCCGCATACGTGGGGGTTGGTTACAATACTTTGGAACTGACAATGAATCAAAAAAAGTATTATGCTAGTGCAGGCGAACTTGTAAAAAAAACAAGAGATGAGACTGTTCATTCAAAGGTTGGTGCGTTTTCCGTTGGCATGTATGGCGGAGATAGTTTTTTGGTGATCGACTTCAGACTACGCTACATTAGAGGGACCATAGAATCTTCCGACTATGTCAAGGAAGAGAACGAGTTTGATAAATGGATGATGATCGTATCTCTTGGGTTCGGAATTTGAACAGTGTTCGATTTTGGTGATTTTTCCGCCGTTTAAAAAAAAACTGGTTTCCGGATGTCAGACCGATTTATCAGCCCATTTAGACCTGGATTTTGCATTGCTGGAACATTAAGAAAGATCCGTTTATTTCGTAGTTCAAACGGCAGTTGAGCTGTTTCAGGGAGGCATTTTCGATAGGGATTTGTTAAAAAAAAGGAGGTATTTCCAAAGTAACCAAAGTGATTATTCCTGGAGAAACCGAATCGGCCAGATCATTCGAGGAAATAGATTCACAGATAGTATTGGCGGCGACGATGATTGTTGGCATAAAAAAAAAGCTTATAAAGTTGCTGAAATTTTAGACAAAAGGTATAAAGAATCTCTTGAACAAGCCAATGTGGAAGAGATATATTTGGAGGATGAATTTACAAGGATCATGCTTTCCAATGGTTCACATGGTGTTAGAATAACACGGGTAATAAATAAATGGCTCAATTTCAAAAACACTTCACTTAGAACATGATCCATTTAAGGCCACTATGTTAATGGCAGTTTCAACCAATTGATTCGTGAAAGAGGCAATATGTTATTCCTTCAAATTCGCAATTCATTAGCCTTGTCAACTCTGATACCGAGGGCTGGAAGTATTTTCAGAGTTTGGGTATGTGAACCCATGCATTTGCTTTTGAAATGAGCATATAGTTCGAGTGTTAGTTGAAATAAATTTTTCATTAGAGTATTCATCATAAGAATATGGTGAACAACAAGGTATTCAAAAGAATTAACATTTATTCATTGCATATAAGCTAACTTCCCCGGCGCTTCATATGCAGATGCCCAATCAGTGGGAGAAAAATTCATATGCCTCAGTGGGATTCGGACAAGTATTTTTCATTTAAAGATGCAAACAAAGAATGTATTCAGATCGCAGCTGACCTGTTAAACAGTTATCCGCTGACAAGAGGCTGTCTGGAAACATTGGGGCAAGAGCTGAAAGACCAACTTCAATTCGGCTTTTTCAATAAGGATTATGACATCATTGTCCAGGGTGAATCCGGAAGAGATATTTTTCTTCTGTGTACAGGCACCATGGACGTTTTGGTAGCCGATCAGGTTGTTGTGCAGATGAAATCGCCAACGTTGGTTGGCGACAAGGGAATTGTTTCAGCTAATTCCGAGCGGGCAGCAACAATCAGGATCTCCAGTGACAAACCTGCCTTGGTTATTAAAATTCCCATGGGAAGCTTTATCAGGGATTTTAAGGATACCAACATTGAAGATGAAAGCTTCAATCAAGAGAAGAAGATCTTTGAAAACGTCTTTCAGACCGTACAGGAACGTTTGTTTGAGTTCATCTATCTCCAAAAAACCTTGTGGGAGCAGGCGACAAATACTATACAAGCCATAAACCAGCAGATTTATGCCAAACAATTGGATAACCAGATGGATCCAAAGAATTGGGATGCAGAAGCCTGGGGTATAGCTCAAACCTATCTCAAATCAAAGTTTGGTATAAACTGGCCCGGAAACATTCCCGTCAATGGCAAATCAATCAATGCTTTCCTGCGGAAGTATTTCGATATGAAATACAAGAATGCAACCCAGCCAAATCAACTTGCCGCCAAACAAATGGAATGGCGTAATACCCTGACGGAAATAGCTGGCAGGGTATCAAAAGCTGTTCCTGATGAAAAAAAGGCCTTCCCCCCTCTGGACCTGGAATTATTTAATCCCAGCATTTATCGAATGCGGCTGACAGGTCTTCAGAATCAGTTGGAAAAAAGATATGCGGAACGCATGGTAAGTAAGGATCCTGAAAAAACGCAAAGTCAGGCCAGTTTTTACGGCAAGGGTGAGCGGTCGAACGAATTCAATTTGCAGTTTTTTCTGGAGTACTTTAATAAAATGTACAAAATTAAAAACTCCAGAAGACTGCAAGCCCAGGTAGGGCAGAAGTGTGCATTAATTGCTGCGGAGTGTGAGAATAACTTTAACTCCTCCGTTGTTAAAATGCAGAAGTTTCTGGAGGAAGTAAAAGCTCGAAACATATCGCTAGGTGAGAGCAGTAACAAGAGGTCAGAAGCCGACCCAGCAACCTTGAAAAGCTGGATTGCCGCATTGATTCGTGGAATACACCATTACAGAGATTCTTCTCCTTCCATCGATGGTCAAACTTTAGGAGTTATCAAGTTTTCCGAGAATACCTTTCCTAATTTTACGAACCTGGTAAAGGCACATCGAGTGCAGTTTACCAGGGAAAAAATGACTCAGGCGTTTGTCAACCTGGTAAAGGCTACCCAGTTCCAGTCGGAATTCCTTTCCAAGCAGGTCCTTTACAATATTTTCCATCTGTGTGGAATCGAGAGAGGGGATACCATTCCTGAACATGAGCTGAGATCAAGCTTTTGGTTTCCGCTGACAAATAGCCTGGTTTTAAATTACGGCGAAAATAACCTGTTTACCATAAAATCAACCTCACCTGTTGGAGGTGTTTTCTGGAATACGGATCTATCAGAACAGGATCCCAAGGGCGGAAAAGATATTACCATTGAAACGGAGGAAGATTCGATTATCATGGTGTTATCCATGCGTCGGCTTCCATGGGAGAGTGCGCCAAAACCAAGCGATGATGCTTTTGTTGAACAATATATGCCTTTGATGCAATGGTTCATCGACAAAAACATCGAATTTTTGCTGGACCTTCAATCTCAAAGAGATGAAATAGTCGAAGAGTGGACCGAAATCAGGGATGGCATTGCTCGTTCCGAAAAAATCGCGGTCTTCGAGCAAAAGGCTCTTAAATTGCCTAAAACCGACTACGACAGAATAGTCAGCTGGCTAAACAGTACCATGGGATTGAAGCTGGATCCTAATGAAGTGATGGTGTCTAACAAGCTTTCAAAAAGGATCTATAACTATTTCCTGCATTCTGCAACTGTTGACTATCCTGAGCTTTCCATCGAGCAACGAGGAAATCAGGCTTATACAAAATGGCGGAATCTTCTGTTTGAGCTGACAGACCAAATACCAGCGCTGAACAAAGTAGTGAGTGAGTTGCCTGGGGAAGATCCGGCACCTGTGCTTGATGTGCTGGCTAAACAGCTTTCACCGTTTGTCGCTCAATACATGGGGGATACCTGGGAAAAGCAAAATCCAATCACTAGCGGGAGACCAAACCTGAATTTAATGCTGATTGTTCACCCGGAAAAGCATGAGAGCACAGAAGACAGCACACGATTGTTTAAAGAGATTTTAGGCATTTTTACAAAAAATATTTTCCAGTTGGTACTTGAAATTAAACAACACAAGGAAACCCTCAAGGCACTATTTGAGCAAAGAACTCAATCAGATACCGGATCAAGTGCCAGTGCCGAATCAGTTGACATGAGGCAGGAAAGTGTGAAGAACCTCACCAAACTGTTAAGCGAAGGTTAGTTGCAAGCCAACTCACATTTCGTTTTTATCCTTTTTGATCATTTCATACTTATTTTCCCAGCTTTTTCAAATTCCTAACGGTTATACTGCTATAATTTTAAGAAAGTTACATTTAAACTCCAACACAGCAGTTCGTCAGCAACCTTTCATTCAAGAAGATTTTTCTTTTAGTGCATAATTATCAATCAGATAATAATAATTGAACACCGCACCTTTGAAAGAAAGCTATTTTTTTCTTGATGAAAAAATCCCCTTATTGTAAAAAAAAGAAATAACAGCTAAATTTAAGTTAGAAAAATCAAATACTTAAACAAAGATCGCATATCGAAGATTAGCGGTTTATTAATACAACAAAACAATCTGGTAACACAGTTTATTAGAATTGAAGTCAGCCGGGTTTATGGAAAAAACAAGTAAACAGGAACGGATTTTTGAAACGATATATGGCAAGGTCAGTAAAAATTCATTGAGTCTTGCACATCCGCGATTCAAAGCTCGCGCTGACAGGTTGGATCTTATTACCAGCAGCATGGTCGGTATTAAAGCTACTATTGGAGGGAAAAACTTTACCGTTTGCGATTTAAGTGAGACAGGGTTTTCCTATGCTGAAAAAGTGCCGGTCAAGAAGAATCTGAGTTTTAAACAGGTCAAGGTTAAGGTCGATCAAATCGCTGGTTCCAACCATGGTAAAACTCTAAAATGTCTCTGTTTTTATGAGGGTCAATCCGAACGCGGCGGGGTTGAAACAAAAGGAACCATAAAAAACCATGTCCTCTTCCTGGTATTAACTGCTGATGAAATTAAACGAACAGTGACATCCTATCTGCAGAGTAAGGCTATCCGCCGAAGTCATGATCCACAAGGGTTCTTCCATAAGCTTGATCTGATACTTGAACATTCAAACAAAATGAAACGGGAAGGATGTAGCGAGTCAACACTTGGTATTGTCATGAATACGACCTTTCAAAATCTTATTTTGGAAATTGGTGCGCCTGTAGAGGTTTTTGACAAGCTTTATCAAGGGTTTATCAACAGGCCTGTATATGTGAAATATGGTGTTTCCGTTAGTGAGAAAAAAGATGCGATGAACCTGCTCAAGTTTGCGAAAGTAAAGAACGCAGCTTTCCTGCATACCGGCAATGCTGAGTCTAATCCCGCAGCCAAACAACGCCTGGAACTCATTAAAACTCTAAATCAAAAATACGGTTTTAAAGATTTTGTGCTGGTCTTATGGAAAAATTGTTTGAAGCATTATGATTTGAACCCCGACTTGCTGCTTCCAAAAATAGAAAAAGAAAAAGTTGCAGTGATTTTGAAGGAGGAAAAGTCTCGTTTTGACGGTGCCCTGGAGAAGTTGGCTGATCCTGAGTTTATCGAAGGAGACTCAAAGGGATTGGAGCAGTTCATTTGTGACGGCCTTTACTGGTACCTTATTGAAAAGGACAAAAAGTATTTTGACAGGGAAGTAATTAAAAAAGATATTCGCATTATTCTGACTAAGAGCTATGCAGACTGCCTGGCTCTGGAAAGCAAACGAAATTAAGTATCTCCAAGCTGATAGCTAATTCCCCCTGATGCCCAGCAACAGCACTATTTTTTTATCATTCCTCCAATAAAAGTAGCTCTGTTCATTGATGCCTTCAGCTATTGTCTAATTTAATCATTGCCTAAGATTTCAAACCTTGTTAAGTTAATAATTTATTGTTGATTGGGGATAAAAAGATCTTAAGTTTGGGTAAAGGTAATAAAATCAGTCAACACAGTTTTACCACAATAACCTTTGAATATGATAGGTTAACTTATTACGACTATTAGGTTAGAATTAGAAAATGGCAAATAAATGTGAAGTTTGTGGCAAGGGACCGATCACTGGAAATAATGTCAGCCATGCACACAACAAAACTAAAAAAAGGTGGTTACCAAATCTGCAGAAGGTTAATGTAAAAAAGCCAAATGGCAATCACGTTGCAATGAAAGTGTGCACAAGCTGTATTCGATCGGGTAGGATTTCAGCAGCTTAACCAACATTGTAGGTAGACGGTACATTATGAAATTTACAAATAAGAATGTGTTTGAAGCTTCCAGACATGAAATAGCGCCGGAGCAGTGTTTAAAAGAACGTAAAAAAAACATGCCTCCGATTATCCTGGATATTCGCTCCCAGGATGATTATAAAGCCCAGCATTTAATTGGTGCGTACTCGCTACCGGTTGATAAATTAGAAAACAGCCTGACTCAAATCCCACCATATGCCCAAGTGATTTTGTACGCAGACGGCAATGATGAGAACACTGCGAAATCAGTGGAAATGATGGTTAAAAACAAGTTTACGGACGTCTCTTTCGTTAAGGGCGGAATTGAAAAACTTATGGATGCCATAAAAAACGCTGATGACGAAATTATCCTCAGCGAATTCCCTGAAGAACAATGGGAAGCAAAAATTGAAAATGTCCTGAACGAGAAAATTCGCCCCACCTTAGCAGCAGATGGCGGCGGGCTTCAAGTTGTCAAGATCGAAAAGGAAAAAGTACATATTCACTACGAAGGGGCTTGTCGGGGATGCGCCAGCGCAGCGACGGGAACCTTGAACTTTATAAGAAATACACTGAGCACATCTTTGAATCACGAAATTGATGTGATTATGGCTTAGAAATTTATCAGCAGCTTTTGTGAATTGTCGAAAGCTGCAACCTTTCCTTATTCCTGCCAGATAAAATAATAAACCGATCCATGGAGATCATCCGGCCGAAGTTATTTGTTGTTTCCGCCCCTAGTGGTGCAGGAAAGACAACAATTATTCATCGTGCAATCGATGTTGTTCCAGAGCTTGTCCTGTCCGTATCACACACATCAAGAAGTCCGCGTGAAGGAGAAATAGATGGTTCAGACTATTTCTTCTTAAATACTGATGAATTTAAAAAGAAAATTGAAAAGAAGGAATTTCTTGAATGGGCGGAAGTACACGGTAATTATTACGGAACGTCAATCAAAGAGATCAACAAACGGATTAAAAAAGGTGAAACAGTAATCTTGGATATCGATGTGCAAGGGGCACAACAAGTGCGGAAAAACGAGGATATCAAACCTCTGTATATCTTTATTGAACCGCCTTCCATGGATGAATTGACAAATCGCTTGGTAAACAGGGGGACAGAAACAGAAGAAACCTTGCAAAAGCGAATAAAGAATGCGAAACATGAGCTGACGTTTAAAAATCAATATGATTTTGTTATAGTAAATGACCAGCTGGACAAGGCAGTTGAAGAGTTTGTGGGAATTATAACGAACAATTTTTCAGATTGATTCATCGGCACATTTTCGGGTTATGACGATTGGATAGGAAACCAAGGTTGAAATAAATGATCCGTATTGAAGAAATAATCTCGTCGTTTCAAGAATACACTGAAAACAAGATCGACTGCAGCCCCATTCAAAAGGCTTACGTTCTTGCAGCCAAAGCACAGCCCTCATTAAAAATCCTTCCTCGCAACGAATTGCAAAGCGCCCTGGAAGTCGCTGATGTGTTGATCGGATTACGTTTGGATATTCAATGCATTGTTTCCGGTATTTTAAACGGCGTACTCACCGAAGGGAAAATCAGCATTGATGAAGTTCAAGATCTGATGGGTGAAGAAACCGCGAGTATTGTGGCAGGCATGAACAATATTCGTATGGTTTTCAGGATAGAGGATGAAAAAGAGCGTATTGCCGAGAAAATGAGGCAAATGGTTTTCGCCTCCTCCAAGGATATCCGCATAATTTTTGTAAGTCTGGCTGCCAGGCTTGTGCGGATGCGCAGTGGTACGCGTTTAAGCGGTCTTAGAATTACTGCCATTGCCAGGGAAACTCTGCAGATTTACGCTCCCATCGCTGATCGTCTTGGTCTGTCCCATATCAAAGTTGAGCTGGAAGATCTGTGCTTTTCGTATATTCATCCCAAAGAATCAAAAGAGCTGGATGAATTCCGCCAAAATAACGAGGGGTTGCATAAAAAGACTCTTCAAAGGCTTCATGAAGAAATTTTGTCTCTCATGAAAGCAAATAAGATTGATGGTAAAGTGAAAGGTAGGATTAAACATAACTTTTCAGTTTATCAAAAATCCAAACGAATTGGGGTGGATTATGATCAACTACACGACTTGCTGGGTGTAAGGATCATTGTGGACGATATAGACCAGTGTTACAAGGTTCTTGGATTAATAAACAGTCATTTTCAACCGGTAACCGAGAGTTTTAAAGACTATATTTCATTTCCAAAACCAAACGGGTACCAATCCCTTCACATTGACGTCTACACCAACGACGGTATCGGCTTTGATGTCCAAATCAGGACAGCCGACATGGATAATATCGCGGAGCGTGGCGTTGCAGCCCACTGGGCGTATAAAGCAACTTCCAACGATACCCAGACCACCAGTGAAAACACCTCCTGGTTGCATGATCTTTCCAATAGCCTTGATGTAGCTTTGGATGCCACTGAATCCCTGGAGATTTTTACTCGGGAGCTTTACTCTGATTTTGTTTACGTATTCACGCCCAAAGGCAAGATCATCAAGCTTCAAAAGGGAGCCTGTGTCATCGATTTCGCTTATTCCATCCACACAGAGGTAGGACATACCTGCGTCGGGGCTAAGATCAACGGTCGAAATGTAGCGATTAAAACAGAACTCAAACATGGTGACAAAGTTGAGATTTTAACATCATCCAAACAGTCTCCCTCCAGGGACTGGCTGCATTTTGCCGTCACCTCACGAGCACTTTCCAAAATTCGCTCCCATCTCAGAAAGGAAGAACGAACTGAAGCAGAAGCTCTCGGTAAGGAGATGTTTCATGAGAAAATTGTTGAATTAGGAAAGAGGACCAGGGATGTATTAAAGTCTTCGGAATTGAAGTCCTTTCTCTCGGACGCCGGTTATGCCGATATAAATAGTTACTACATACATATCGGTTATGGAAAAATAAATCTCAGTGAACTTGATCATCTGTTTTCGCCACCCTCCCAGAAAAAGAAATCAGTCTCCAAACCACAACAACGAATTCAACCCAAACTGGACCCCAAAGCCAAAAGGGTTGTGAATGTGAGCGGTATTGACAATATGATGGTCAAATATGCCAACTGCTGTAATCCTGTGAAGGGAGATGATATTGTTGGTTTGATAACCCAGGGGCAGGGTGTTTCAGTTCATTTGAAGAGTTGCGAGAATATAAAAACGCAAAGCTATGATCCGGACAGACTGATTGATGTTCAATGGGTGAGATCTGCGGCAGAAAAACTACCGGTAAAACTAAAACTTACCTTTGACACTCTTATGAAGACCAATCTTATGATCATGAAGGTATTGGCTGCCGCAAAGGTCGATTTGCTTGAAAATAATATGAAACAGGTTGACAACCGCAGCCAGCAGGAGTTGAAGATTTTGGTGGATAATACCGAACAACTGGATAAAATTATCAGCCGCTTAAATTCCATTAAATCAGTTAACGCTCAAAGGTCAAGAGAGTATATAAATTAGCTACAACAAATAATTACGCCATTCCCACTTCAGCTGACCGTTATTGATCGAATAAAATATACTGTCTCTGTCGAATGCGTATTCAAGAATTTCCTGGGCTCTGGCTATCGATTGCTTCATTCTTTCATGAATACGTTCGGCCAGTCCAATTATTGCCTCATCCTTGGTACAAGACGCTTGTTCCAACTCCCACCTGCCTTCTTCCTCGATAACTTTTTCCATCATCATCTGGTAGATGAAGAGGAATCTCTCCAGATTGTTAATTTTCCAGGCTTCATCCTCAGTTGCGGTCCCCTTGATCATTTTCTCGCGGATCTCTTCCAGCTCTTTCCTGGTCTCGTAATCCCATTCTTCAGCAATGGCATTTAAGGCACTTTTATCAACGGAATCTGTTTCAACAATAGCGTGATTGGCATGGTATTCATCCCAGTTATCCGTGAGAATGGTCAAATCGTATTGATCGTTATCGTCCCTAACAGCAGTTCCCGGAAACGGGGCGAGTAAGTGAAATCCGTACATACCCCCGAGTTTTTCGATTGTGTTGCCGTAGTCCTGGGTTTCTTTCAAACTTTTTGGCGATTCTCCGGGTAAACCGAGAATAAATGATACATGAGGTTGAATACCGGCGTCAGAGCACATTTTTACTGCCCGTTCAACTTTTTCCAGGGTAATGTTTTTCTTAATCGTTTTTAATATATCGTGATTAGCACTTTCAACTCCAAAACTGATCGTGCTGCAACCCGCTTCTTTCATTTTTATTAAGAGCTCGGTTGAAACAGTATCCACCCTGGCAAAGGAAGACCAGGTAATGTTAAGTTTCCTGCGAATTATTTCATTACAAATTGCCAGGCAATGGGACGACTTGGCTGTAAAAAGATCATCGGAAATGTTGATCTGGGGGAAATTTAACGTTGAAAGCATTTCCAATTCATCACAAACGGCGATGGGATCTCGATATCGAACCTTAGCACCAACCATTTTTCGTCCGACACAGAATATGCAGCGAAATGGGCATCCCCTGCTTGTCGTAATACTGATCGGCGTGTGCAATGCCCTGTAACGTCCGAGGGGCAATAAATGTCTTGCAGGCAAAGGCAGGGTGTCTACATCAAGGTATTCTCTTTGCTCATTGATCTTGATCTGATTCTCATCCCTGTAGGCTAATCCCTTTATTTGCGACCAATCTCTGCCATTGTCAGCCTGACTTGCAACTTCTACAATGGTTTGCTCCCCTTCACCGACCACAATAAGATCCAACGCCGGGTATGCTGACAATGTTTCCAGGGCACAAAAAGAGACATGAGGTCCGCCCATTAGAGTCAATAGTTCCGGATTGATCTTTTTTGCATCCTTAACCACCTGGATTGCTGCATTGAACGTCATTGTAACGGATGTCACTCCCAGTAGATCCGGCTTGAATGTTTGTAAGTGTCGGGTCAATACCTCATATGAATAGGGGAAAACTGAAAAATCGACTATCTGGGTTTCGAATCCGGCTTGTTCCAAAACCGCTCCTAAAAATGAGATGCCCAGCGGGGGCGTGGGGCCTTCGGTAATTGGACAAAATGGATTGACTAGTAAGCAACGCATGTTCAGGCGACTTGAAAGTGATTGTATGTTGAATGGCGATGGGCTTTACAGGGAGATCTGGCTATTCCGGTAGGATAGATTCACTTCAATGAAAAACCGTCAAGAATTAGTCGTTATTGTTACAACCAAGGCCGGCAGGTGTCAATTGCGTTGTTAGAAACACCATTGCGGGAGCACAACGCGAATCATTTTTTACCAAAGGTCAGTTTGGAAAAACTTTTTTTGGATTTCTTTATCTCGGTGGCAGCATTGTTGTAACTATCTTCAATTCTCAGTGAGATTTGACCTTCTGTTTCACCGATATCGGCGGCCAGAATGGGGATATCGTTTAACTGGATTTGAGCATGATTTTTTACAATGCTTTGAATGGGTATGATCGATTTTTTTTGATAAGATTCCAGCAAATCTTTCGATGTCAGATTGATGGACCCCAGAATCCCTTTTAGTTCATAACGGGAATGTTCAAGAACCAGGTTGGTAAAATACTGTTTGATCCTGGCATCATGATTTTGATGACCGCTGGCCGCCAATAGACCCTTTGCGCCTCTCTTCTCAATAATACGATCCAGTTGGTAAGTTGAGAAACAAAAGTCCCAGTTTGATACAAAATCATTTTGCTTCATTTGCAATGAAACATTGACACACGATTCGGAATTATCCATTACTTTTGCTTTGATCCTGTTTGAAACGACGCTTTTGAGTTTGCACTCGATTTGATGCACTTTCGACCAGCAACTTTCAAACAGCTTAACTATTTTGCCAACAACCTTTTTAACTTCCTTGCTATTATTGTTTTCGAGGGAAAATCCATTGTGCAATCCGACCTTGCCGTCTTTGAAAAGTTTCTCTTTAGCCAATATCAGGTTGATGAACCTGTTGTCGGTATGGAACAGTGAATCCCTCATCAGAGGATTCAAACTGAAAATGAAAATCGGAGAAGGCTGGGCAAGTTCTTCCAGGTAGCGATTGAAACGCTTGCCGGATGAAATCTTAAAATTGAAGGAAAAGGTAAGATTAAACTCATCATACATGAAGATTTCGAGTTTATTCAAAAACTTCTGAAACACTACCTCCAGCGCAGAATAGTAACCATAGCTGACTTTTTCTCCGTTGGTGATATCGTATGGCTTTACGTTTTGCTCTGTCATGTGTGTCTGTTTATCGTGATTTTAGGCTAATGTATTTTAGAAGTTTATGCCGGTGATTCTCACTCCTAACTGCTCTTCATTAATCTGAACGACTTCACCTTTGGCGACATGTTTGTCTCCCAGCACTATATCCACAGGATCGCCAACTTTTTTATCCAGTTCTATTACCGATCCAAAAGACAATTCGGTTATTTCTTGACCCCGCAGGCTGGCTTTTCCGATCTCTACGGTTAATTCATGCTTTAGATTCAACAATAAATCCTGCCCTACCAACGATTGTGTGCCAGTCTGAAGTCCAGCCTCGGCAGCCGGTTGCTGCGCTACAAACGATTGAGATTCTTCGATGGTTGGCGTAGCGGGATGAGCAATGTCTATCGAAACATCCGATTCAGGAATCCGGACAACCATCTCGTCGTCATCTGACGGAAGCTCAAGTACCTCCTCTTCGTCTTCTTCGATTTCGGGGATGCTGAGGGAATCGTCATCTGCGGAAAAATCCGGTACTCCCAAATCCATATCATCGATGCTGCTTTCAACCCCTTCGGCAGGCGATTCTTCAATTTCTATATTACCAATTGGCGAATCTCCTTCTCCAAAGACCTCTTCCGAAAGGTCCAAATCTTCAGTGGTATCCATTCCTTCCAACTCAAGCACTTCTTCCTCTTCATCCAGGTCAAGCTCCAGTCCTGCTTCCAGATCGATATCTTCATCGGCGCTGCTGCCTAATGTAAGATCATCTTCAATATCGGGTTCCAGACTCAGTTCCTCACTGACCTCTTCCCCTTCCAAATCTTCTTCCAGTGAAAGATCTTCATCAAGCGGCAGGTCTTCGTCCAAATCAGCCATAAGGTTGATGTCATCTTCTACTTCCTGTTCTAACGGAAGATCCTCCGCCAGGTCTCCATCCAGTGAAATACCATCATCAGTTTCTTCAGGCTGGGAAACTTCTTCATCAAGACCACTTTCAAGGGATATGTCTTCATCCAAATCCAGATCCATGGAGATATCATCTTCAAGATTTCCACCAAGCTCGGTGTCATCCTCCTCTGATTTCATAAAACTGGGGACGTCATCCCCGCTATCGATATCAGGAATTTCAAGATCATCCGATTCCAGTACCGGATCCAGGTTTTTTACAACCATGGAATCGTCCAATTCCAAGCTTCTTTCTTCAGACAAACCGGGATCTGGGGTCTCTGAGATCGATTTGTCGATGGTTGTGACACCATCTGCCAAACTGGCCAGTTCCCTTTCAAGCTCAGCATCTGATTCAACATCCTTAATTTCTTCTATTTCCGGTGCTGGTGCCAACTCAGATTCATCCAAACCCAGTTCATCCTCCAGGGAGGTTAGATCCAGATGACTGCCTGAATCACCCGTGTCTTTAGACTCCGGCATATCCAGCACGGTATCATCTTCTTCCAGGAACAAATCCGGTTCACTTCCTAAATCTAAGTCATCTTCTGTGTCAGGAAGCTCCATATCCATGTCCAAATCCAGATCGCCTGTCTCAATATCATCTACCAGGTCACCCTCGGGTAAGTTTAAGTCCGGCTCGGAATCCTCACCCAAATCATCGAGATCTGCACTCAATTCATCTTCCAATCCCGGGGAATCCTCCAAATCAAGTTCGGTTTCTTCAAGTGAATCATCGCCCATGTCAAGATCTAAATCGCCTTCGTCGCCACCCAAGTCAAGGCTAAGATCATCAGCTTCTCCTTCTGCCGCTGTATCAAGATCGAAGTCAGCCAAATCTGAGTCATCCAGGGAGAGATCCATATCATCGCTTCCGGCGTCCGTATCCATATCCAGACCCAAATCATCTCCGGATCCATCGTCAAGATCCATCCCCATGTCTTCATCGTCCAGATCAAGATCCAGGTCTCCCAAGTCATCATCTCCCAAAGATTCAGATAGTGAGTTGTCAGAGCCGGCTTCATCAGATATTTCGATATCTCCCGGATCTATGGCATCTTCAGTTGATGGGGAATCCATGTCCAAATCTCCGCCCAAATCGAGATCGTCACCTAAGTCCAGTTCTCCGCCCAGATCAAGATCTGTGTCAGAGGCATCCCCCCCCGGGTCGTCTCCAAGGTCTAAATCAGTGCCGGCATCAAGATCAAAATCGTCCATCATTGCATCACTGCTATCATCACTTGTAGACTCACCACCATCAGCGAGATCCAGATCGGAATCTGCCAAATCCAAATCAAGATCGCCATCAAGATCCAAGTCTCCCAATCCGTCAAGGTCAAATTCTTCTGCCGCCTCTTTTGCCATTACCGGCTCCTGTCCTTACAAAATTGTTAATTTATTTACGGTTGTTATTATTGGGCCTCATGCTCTATGCTGCCTTTAGACCACATACATTGAGAAGAATATCAATTTTATCCAAAATTGATGAGGTAGTGCTCAATGCATTATTATATCTAGAGTTTAGTCATTTTCAGCGAGGGTTATGCGAAAAACAGTCCAAATTGCCGACAAAATCGAAAAAGAGTTCCCAAACTTGAAGCTTTCGGAAAATTCTCTGGTCAAATTGGAGCAATATTTAGACCTGCTTTTTTTTTGGAATAAAAAGATCAATCTCACAGCTATCAGAGAGCGAGACGTCGCCATAGCCAAACACCTGCTCGATTCTATTGTGGTACTCAATATCAAAAAAATAAAACACCTTAAAGAGCTAACCACCGGGCATGTCATAGATTTCGGATCAGGAGCAGGATTTCCCGGAATTGTCTTGGCAATTTGTCAACCTGAAATGAATCTTGTTTCCATAGACAAAGCGGGAAAGAAAATAGCTTTTCAACAACAGCTTGTCCGACAATTGTCCGTTAACAACGTTCAACCCTTGCAAACAAGATTACAGGACTTAATTAAGACACAGGTAAATAAGTTGGCATACGACGTCATTATATCAAGGGCGTTTGATCAAATAAAGAACATATTGTATTTTGGTGAACACCTACTCAAACCCAATGGCTATTTTCTTTTATGGAAAGGAGAAAGGTGGCAGGAGGAGATGAAGGAAACAGACAACTCACTGCTTGGTAAATACAAACTTCTATTATCCCATCGATACGAGTTTGAGGAGTTCGGACATGGAGGGGTAATATTACTTATTCAAAAACTTGATTCTATGGAAAGCAATGGCTGAAATTTCTTATAATCTAGAAGGTAAGGTTGCTCTGGTAACTGGTGGAAGTCGGGGAATTGGGCTTGAGGTTGCCAGATATTTACTAAAGGAAAACGCTAAAGTCGCCATATGTGCAAGAAAAGCGGAGGGATTGGACGCTGCAGTAAAAGAACTTGGAAAGAGTGATAATCTATTACCCATACAGGCGCACATTGCCAAAGAGGAACAGGTTGAGCAACTGTTTAAACAGGTTTCGGATTCTTTTTCAAAACTCGATATCTTAATCAATAACGTAGGAATGAACCTGTTGACCGCTTCGATCGCCGAAACAGAATTGTTGCTGTGGCAGAAAATTATCGATTCCAACCTCAATGCAACGTTTCTTTGTTCCAGGATGGCAGCCAGGATGATGAAAGAACAGGGAAGCGGAAAAATCGTTAATATCTCATCGGTCGCCGGTTCAAGAGCAGCGCCTGGCATGGGAATATACGGTATCGCTAAAGCCGGAATTGAAATGATGACTAAAGTCCTGGCGTCTGAGCTGGCGTCAATAAATATACAGGTCAACACCGTAGCACCGGGTATGGTCAGAACTAATTTTAGCAAACCTTTTTGGTCCAATGACGAATTCTATCAGGAGATTTGTAAAGGTATTCCCGCAAAACGAATAGCTGAACCGATTGATGTTGTTCATCCTACCTTGTTCCTGGCGTCGGAGGCAGCTGGTTTTATAACTGGTCAGACCCTTATGGTTGATGGCGGACAAACCGCTATTTAGTTATCATTGCAGTTGGAAGCCATTGGTTGGTAGTCCGCAACCGGCTTCCTATCTTTCGTACCGGAAATAGAGGATCTTAGATACCGGTACAACGGTATCGTGACTCCCTTCTATTAGTACCAGATAGTCTCTCCCCACTTCGGATACAATACCCTCAATATCGCTTCCGTCAGTGAGAGTGATGGTCAGTTTATGAATACCCAGTAACTCTCCCAGCTTTTCTTCCAATTGGCGAGCGTCTTCTTTTTCGTATGAAACAGTTTGTATAATCGATGACATGGCAGTATAAGCGATTTAACTATCTAGTTAATATTTGATATTAAAATTCTGTGTCGGAGAAATAGACAGCTGCTTTTTTTCTCTCAAATCTCGAATCATTAAGTCTGTTATCCTATCAGGAAATTCTTTTACTATAAATTCAGGTGAAAGCATATCATAAAAAGCTCCGCCAGATCGATAAGAAGTCACGGCAATTCTGAGTTTCTCTTCATTATCAATAGGCCTTCCGTTTCGTTTGACAAAAACCAGTCGCTTGCCGATGGGTCTGCGAATATCGAATTCATATTCAATACCTTCCCACATGTCATAATTGTAGCTGAGAACCCTGGCTTTTCGCCAGTTCGGATTAATGGAAATAACATTTTCACCGTTTTTACCAGGTTGCAATTGAAAAAAACCTGCAGATTTCTCTAGGGCTTTCTTCAAGATATGACCCGTAATTTCAATAGCGCAGACAGCATCCTGGAAGAAAAAGAACGAAAGGATATCTTCTATGGTCACATTCCCGGATAATCCCTTTAGCTTGGGATTTAATAAAGGAATCGCCGATATATCCACTTTTGCACATCGACACATCAATTGGTTGATCCATTGAATCAACGGGTGTTTGTTTAACCACACATCTTTCATGGGATCATGAATTAAAAAGCTTTGATCTACACTACCGACAGGCGTTGTCAGAATTTTTTCGATTTGAACCAGATGATGCTTGAGCAGATTTTTAATCTCACCATCAGGATCAGTCTCTTCGGCAGCGACGATTCCGGGGCTTGTATCAATAGTTAGATTTGTGTCTGATGCAGGGTGTGAATGCTTAGTTAGTCTGATATGGGCCCAATGCTTTGAAAAACAAGAAGGTTGTAACAACACCGCCCTGTTTTTTTGTCTAGGCTTAAATAGCAGCTGGCGATGCTGATGTCCCGTGATGAGTAAATCGATGTCATCGCCGCTTTCCCAGATTTCTATCCCCTGGTTTTCGGTTGTCTCTCCAATGCTCCAGATCTCGCCATTCTCCGGATTGCGCTTCAGCCCACCATGATACGATACAATTAAGAAATCGCATTGGCTTTTTACAATTGGAATATACGCCCTACAAGCTGTCACCGCATTACGAAATTCCAATCCTGCAATTGTCTGTTTGCTTTCCCATTTGGATACAAAATCGGTGACCACGCCAATAACACCAATTTTGATATCTCCGGATTGGAAAATCTTGTAAGGCTCGAAAACCAGGTTGTCGGAATTGTGATAATAAATATTGGCAGCCAACCAGGTTGCATTTGAGCCTGCATGAACCTGTTTTAAGTAGTCAAAACCAAAATTAAACTCATGGTTTCCCGGAACAAAACAGTCCACATTGAGATAATTTTGAACCACGTTAAGAGGATGATCATTGGAGATGCTTTTGGAAGACCTGAAATTGTGCAAATCTACTAGAGGGCTGCCTTGGATAGCATCTCCGTTATTAATGACAAAAACATTGGGATTTAATTCCCTAATGTTTTTTAAATAATTGGCAAAGCGGTCCAGCCCAACCTGGTGATTATCATTCGCTTGGTCTCCCTTTGAAATGAAACGTCCATGTATATCTGAAACTACCAGTAAATCAACTGACGTTTCATCTCTATGCTCATTGTTTGACAGAACGGAATTCATTGAACATTACGATTGGATTACCGGTAGGCAACCTGAGTTGCACTATGTAGGGTTGAAAGCAGACTTGATGATATTTTACTTGAATCTATTTTTTCCCCATTTGTACAAATCCCCAGCTCAATAGAAGGCTTGTTGGTCCCATGAAAATCGGAACCTGCGGAAATCATTAAATCATACTTTTTAGCCAGTTCCAAATAACTGTCTATCTGATTTTTTTCATGAAGTGGCGCGAAAACCTCAATACCGTTCAATCCACGTTCCACCAGTGAGCACAGATACGTTTCAAACTCGTCGCCTTCCCTTTTAAGAGAACCGGGGTGGGCGACTATTGCAATTCCCCCTGCTTCATGGATCAGTGATATGGCTTCCTCTGCAGTATAAAGTTTTTTAGGAACGTATGCTTTTTTATTTTTCCCCAGGTACTCATCAAAAGCCTGATCAATGCTGCCAACAATATTCTTGTCAACCAATACTCGTGCAATATGAGGTCGACCAGGACTTTCGTTATTCTTGGATACTGCCTTGAAATCATCCAAACCGATATCGATTCCAAGAGAAGAAAGTTTTTCCACTATCTGACTATTCCTTCTTGCTCTGATCGTTCTAACCTTTTCAAGACCATCGAGCAGGGGCTGGTGGTTTATATCAATATGATAGCCAAGGATGTGTAAAATTCCCTTTGTGGATTTAGCACTAAGCTCAATGCCTTCAATTATGTTGATAGGAATGTCTTTTTCATCTCTGTAACTAGTTGCTGCTTTTATTCCGGCAACT
The DNA here is from genome assembly GCA_028282825.1 of SAR324 cluster bacterium. Lineage (GTDB taxonomy): Bacteria > SAR324 > SAR324 > XYD2-FULL-50-16 > XYD2-FULL-50-16 > JAHJTV01. The sequence goes on along the minus strand of JANQGZ010000022.1, from coordinate 74,680 downwards.
GTGTCATGATCTGTAATCGAAAGTGTCGATATGCCTTTTTTATACGCATGCACTACCAGCTCTTCCGGGCTCAATGTCCCATCTGATCGATCCGTGTGCGTGTGGAGATCAATCCAGTGATTAATCCGGTTCGAGTCATTCATGACCGCAATACCCTGTCAAGTTAGTATCAATACAAATTTATCTTTTAATTTTCATTATCCGGCGTCACAGTTAAAAAGTAAACAGCGATGAGAAGAGGATTGGAGTGGATATACGTAAGCTACATTTGGCGAGGATCACAAGGTTTTCAAATAGCCATTTTGATGCGGATTTTTCTAACCCCAATGTCCATCTACTGAAAACAGGAATTTTCCAATGGAACTACTTTACTAAAGCTATCGCTCGGTATAGTATATGGCAAATCAAGTGATTATAAAATCAGATAATTCAAAGCCGAGTATATCCTAAAAGCGATAAAAACAAGCTATTATATTCCATGAAAGTTGAATATCTCAATCCCTTTATATTTGCGACCAGGAAGGTCCTGAAAATGATGGCATACATGGATTCAAAACCTATGAAGCCGTATTTAAAAGAGATTGGTGATAACAGAGGACTGGGAGATATTTCTTCGGTTATTTCTGTCAGTGGTGAGTGTCAGGGAAGTATCGGAATAAGCTTTTCAACAAAAGCTATTCTTCAGGTCGCCTACCAAATGTTTAGTGAACAATATGACGGACTAACTGATGAAATTGTCGATATGGTTGGGGAAATTGTTAACATGGTAAGTGGAGATGCAAGACAGGAGTTGGTAAAGCTTGGTTTCCATTTCTCAGCCGGAATACCTGTAACAACATTGGGCAAAGATCATGAATTAGTCCATTCGGTAAAAGACAGGGTCATTGTTATACCATTTCAAACTGCTCATGGCGATTTTGTTATTGAAACCTGCTTCGATTCGAAGAAGTTTCTGGAATAGCGTTGCCATGTAACAAACAATAAACAGACTTTAAAAGGAACTGGCCGCTCTTTTGCGATAAATTGAGCGAATCATTGGATATTTGAGGAGTCATCCATGTCGCAAGACGAAAAAAAGAAAGAAGATTTTATAAGAAAACGGGACAAAATGCGTGAGCGTCACAGGAGAGTGCAAGAGCTTGATGACACAGCAGAATTTGAACAGAAGAAAGAACCCGAAACAATTAGCCTGGAAAGCCTCCAAGAGCAGCTTCAAACACTAAAGCATGAAATAAACATTGAAACAATCCAAAAAAGACTTAGGGCCCACGAGCTTTTTTTCAAAGAACTTGGAGACGATAAAGAACTCCTGTTTGATATCATCCGTCTGTACAAACAGAAAAAAGAATTGAAATCCAAAAAGAAATCCTGACGCTTTTGCTTTCTCTGATCCTGAACCGGCGTCAGTTTTCCCTCCAACCCCAGGGTAGTCCAGCCTTTAACCCGTCTGTCATTCTTTCCAAAAAAATGAGTAACTTGGAGTTCTAACACAGGTTTTTGATAGCCTTTTCACTACCTAAACGCGTCGTCCCGCAGATTTCCCTCGATTTAATTAAATATTGTAATCAGACCATTAGTAAGATAAAATAGATTTAATTTGGTGTGAAATACCTATTTCAGAAGGCATTCTGGAATGCAGTCATTCAAAAAAAAAGATTATCGTTGTCATCTTTGATGGGAGATCATTTTGGATTTTCAAAGATTTGAATCTGAATTTATTGTGGAAAAAGAAGGGGACAACACACTTGGTACACTTCGTTTTTCCGGTGACTTGACCATTCAAGATGCAGTATCAATTAAAGAAACTGTTCTGGATGCATTGTCAAAAACAGATGATTGTCGACTGGATTTTGAATTGGTTAACATTTTTGACCTTTCCAGTATCCAAATATTCTTTGCTGCCTGCAATTCTGCCGCAGCTAAAATGAAAAAGCTTGAACTAAAAGGGGAGTGTCCAAGTGTTTTTCGCAATGCTGTAATTGATGCCGGATTTGAAAGGATCGAATGGTTATGCTTTGGTGAGTCATTCAACTGAACAAGAGAAGTGCCACTATCATCTAAAACCTTATGGTAATGTTCCGGACCCGAAGCATTTTTTAAAAGAGATGGCTTAATCCGAAATCCAGTAACTGAGACAAAAGGTTTTTGGATAAAAACAATTAAATATTCATGAAAATCGTTAAGGACATAAATATTACGAGATACATCCTGGAGCCTGGCGATTACTATGTGACAGACAAACGTGTGGTTATCAAAACATTGCTGGGCTCTTGTGTTGCAGCGTGTTTGTTTGATCCTGTCAATAGAATCATGGGAATGAATCACTTCTTGTTGGGCAGTGAAAAAAAAGGACTTGAAGGTTCGTTAATTACGTCAGAATCCGGAAGGTACGGGATCAATGCAATGGAATTGATAATCAATGGAATGCTTAAACTGGGAGCCTTAAAAAAAAATATCAAAGCCAAAGCTTTTGGAGGTGGCAACGTCTTAAATTTCGCCAAAGATTTTGAAGCTCAATACAATGTAGGAGATTTGAATAGTCGATTTATTAAAGAGTTTTTGGAAACTGAGAAAATCCCTTTGGTTGCATCTGATCTGGGTGGAAATCGCGGTCGTGTTATTCTGTTTCATGGTCATGATTACACCGTATTTGTGAGGAAGATAGGTCAATACGACACAACTAAAATTGCAGACAGGGATAGTAGTTATTGGAAAGCAACAAAACAGAAAAAGTGGCAGTTAACTCCTGAAGTTGAGTTATGGAGTAAAAAAGATAATTAAATTTAATAAATATACTAAGATAAATATTATTCATGCAAATTGTTTCAATACTTCAAAAAGATTTCACCCGTCTAAGTGATTTTATTCAAAGCGAATACGGCATTAAAATGCCGGAAGTAAAAAAAACCCTTTTGGAAAGTCGTTTACAAAAACGACTACGAAAACTGGATATAAAATCATTCAAAGAATATTGTGACTACTTGTTTAGTCCGGAAGGGATGGAAGAGGAACTACCTCATTTTATCGACAAAATAACGACCAATAAGACCGATTTTTTTAGAGAGAACGAGCACTTCGAATACCTGACTGACCAGTTATTACCAAGTTTCATAAAAAATAAAAAAAAGGAATTTGATACCCTTCGCATTTGGAGTGCCGGGTGTTCCACCGGTGAAGAGCCCTATACTATAGCTATGGTTGTTAAGGATTTTTTAGAAAGCAAGGGGCTTGGCAACATTCGATTATCGATTCTGGCGACTGATATTTCTGCCGAAGTATTACGAATTGCTCAAAGGGCGGTATATCACGAAATTCGGGCAGTACCTATTCCTTTTAATATCAAAAAGAAATATTTACTTAAAAGTAAATCAGGAGAGAAGAAATTAGTAAAAATAGCACCAGAAATTAGAGAGTTAATACAATTTGGCCGTCTTAATTTTATGGATAGAGAGTATGGTATTAAAGATAAATTAGATATCATATTTTGCAGGAATGTTATAATTTATTTTGATAAGCCTACTCAGGAAATTATTTTAAACCGAATCATTAGCAATCTGGTGCCAGGTGGCTTTTTTCTTCAAGGTCATTCAGAAACGATTCAGGGAATCAATCTTCCCTTAAAGCAGGTATTTCCTACTGTTTATGTAAAATCTGATTGACCGCCTAAAACTTTTAAATAGAACTTAACTAATCCTTGAACGGAAAATCGCTAAACCCTTGTCCAGTCTTGTTTCAGATGCTGGAATCCAGCGTAAAGATTAACATGCTGTTAGCTTTCAGCGTTCAACTTAAACCATTAGAATTGCAAGCAAAAACCGGCTGAGAGCTGAATGCTGGAAATACTAAATTTCTAAGCACCAAGCTGCTTTTAAAGCTTTTATTAGTATGGGTCAAATTGGTTTTCGTTCAGGCACTAACTAGTTAGATTACGAAGATATTTATGAACAAAATTAAAGTAATGATCATTGATGATTCTGCTGTGGTTAGGCAAACGATGGAAAAGATAATCAGCTCAGACAAACAGCTGACAGTAATAGCTACGGCGCAAGATCCCTTTGTTGCAGCTCGTAAGATGACCAAGGAAGTTCCGGATGTTATTTCTCTCGATGTGGAAATGCCTCGAATGGATGGGATTACCTTTTTAAAAAAGTTGATGACCCAATATCCTATTCCTGTGGTTATCTGTTCCAGTTTGACAGAAAAAGGATCGGAAACAGCCATGAAAGCTCTGGAATATGGTGCTATCGACGTTATTCATAAACCAAACATTGGAGCAAAGCAGTATTTGGAAGAAGCAAAAATACTGATTTGCGATTCGATAAAAGCCGCAGCCCAGGCAAATGTAAAAAAGCAGAAGACCAAACCTGTAGAAGGGATTAAGCCTTCAAAAAAGCTTACAGCCGATGTAGTTCTTTCTAAGGCCAAATCAAATGCAATGATTCAAACTACAGAAAAAGTTGTGGTCGTAGGTGCTTCTACAGGCGGCACGGAAGCTTTAAAGGTTTTTCTTGAAAGACTTCCATTGGATGCTCCCGGAACAGTGATCGTTCAACACATGCCGGAAAACTTCACAACAGCTTTTGCCAAAAGACTGGATTCAATTTGCAAAGTCACAGTGAAAGAAGCCGAAGATAATGACACTGTCGTTTCCGGACGAGTCTTGATTGCCCCGGGCAATAAACATACATTGTTAAAACGCAGCGGTGCCAGATACTACGTTCAGGTCAAAGATGGACCTCTCGTAAGTAGACACAGACCTTCGGTGGATGTATTGTTTCGATCTGCTTCCCGTTACGCCGGTAAGAATGTCATCGGTGTGATTATGACTGGCATGGGAGATGATGGAGCAAAAGGAATGATGGAAATGAAGGACCAGGGAGGCAAGACTATTGCTCAAAATGAAGCCACTTGCGTGGTTTTTGGAATGCCTAATGAAGCTATTAAGCTGGGAGGTGTTGACCATATACTGCCCCTGGAATCCATACCGGATGAAGTAATATCACTTTCAAAAACAAACTGATACTATTTCTTTTAGTGAAGTTGCTCCGAAGCAGAATTTGAATCTAACAAAAGGAGATGTATGAGTAAAAAAATAATGACAGTCGACGACTCAGCCAGTGTTAGACAAATGGTTAGTTTTACATTGAAAAACGAAGGTTATGAAGTGAGTGAAGCTGAGGATGGTGTGGATGCCCTGGCCAAGCTTCAACAAAAACCTGTAGACATGGTGTTGACCGATCTTAATATGCCAAACATGGACGGGATCGAACTGATCAAACAACTAAGAGCCAATCCGAGTTTCAAATTCATTCCAATAATTTTTTTGACGACTGAATCCCAGGAAGAAAAAAAGCAGCAAGGCAAACAGGCTGGTGCAACCGGCTGGATAGTAAAACCATTTAAACCGGAACAGTTAGTAGGGGTGATTAAAAAAGTTCTGGGATAAATTAGATATCAAAAAAATAGCATTTAGGTTTGCGGCTTAATTGAAACCAACGATTAGGATAGAAATGGAATCTGCCAAGAATCAGCCAGCAGGAGAAAAAGCCGGAGAAAATCGCCACATTCTCGCCTTTAAGGAAGAAGCCCTGGAAAGACTCGCTGAGCTAGAAGATGCCTTGCTGGAATTGGAAAACAATCCCTCTGATCAAGAGCTGTTAGACAGTGCTTTTAGAGCCATGCACACTATCAAGGGCTCAGCTGGCATGTTTGGTTTCGAAGATATCGTAGATTTTACTCACAATATAGAAACAGTTTTCGATTGCATCAGGGATGGTTCGATCGAAATTACAAAAGAACTGATTGCCCTCGGCCTGCAGGCGCACGATCAAATCGGCAAGCTGTTAAATGAAGCTGACGGCCCGCTACCAGAGGACCAAGAAACAAGAAACGGAATAACAGAAGCATTTCTCAACTTATTGCCTACACCTCAAGATTCTGTAATTATTGAAGAATCTAAACCGAATGAGAAAGTGAAGCCTGCTAAACAAGAGCTTTCTATATATAGGATTAGATTCAAACCCGGCCCCGGAATTTTTGCTACCGGAACCAATCCTCTCCTTATTTTAAATGAACTTAAAGAACTGGGAGAATGCCGAGTTATAGCTCACGCGGGAAACATAACAGAGCTGGAACAATTAGACCCTGAGAGTTGCTATACCTGGTGGGACATTATCCTTAGTACTCGTGAATTGAAAAACGAAATCGAAGATGTTTTCATTTTCATGGATGATTCCTGCGACGTTCAAATCGATTTAATCGATACAAACAGCGGCTTTGATTTTGAAACCGGCTATAAAAAACTGGGAGAGATTTTAATTGAACGCGGAGATATCGAACAGGAAGAACTGCAAAAAGTAATTGAAAACAAAGTGTTACTAGGAGAGCAGTTACAAAATGAAGGATTGCTGCAGCCCAGCCAGGTAGAATCGGCCCTGGAGGAACAAAAAGTAGTCAGGGAAACTCGGGAAAAGCGACGTAAAAAAGATTCAGTATCCAGTATCCGCGTAACCTCAACCAAGCTTGATAAACTGGTCGATCTCGTCGGTGAATTGGTAACAGCGCAGGCCAGACTCAGCCAAATAGCTGCAGAAAAGGAAGATTCAACAGTGCTTTCCATTGCAGAAGAAATTGAAAGACTAACTGCAGAATTAAGAGACAGCACCATGAGTGTGCGAATGCTGACTTTTGGCACAACGTTCAATAAATTTAAGCGATTGGTAAGGGATCTTTCAACGGAACTGGAAAAAGACATTATTCTGGTAACGAATGGTGAAGAAACCGAGCTGGATAAAAATGTTATCGAACAGCTTAATGATCCTCTGGTGCATTTATTGAGAAATGCTGCAGACCATGGAATCGAATCTCCCCAAGAAAGAATAGCAACAGGAAAACCGAGCCAGGGCACCATCGAGCTATCTGCATCTTATTCGGGGGCTCAGGTATTAATCAAAATTGTTGATGATGGCTCGGGCATGGACCCGGCAAACATCCGACAAAAAGCTATCGATAAAGGTCTTATCACAAAAGAATCTAAGCTGTCTGATAAAGATTGTCTTTTTCTGATTTTCGAACCTGGCTTTTCCACGGCGAAAGAAGTTTCTAATGTATCAGGACGTGGTGTTGGCATGGATGTCGTCAAAAAAGCCATTGAAAACCTGAGAGGTGCCGTTGATATTGACAGTCATATTGGCGTTGGAACGACAATTACTGTTAAACTGCCATTAACATTGGCAATAATCGACGGGTTGTTGGTGCAGGTACACGATGAATATTATGTTATTCCCTTGGCTTTTGTCGAAGAATGTATTGAACTGACAGCGCAGGATATCAAAAATTCACATGGTCGGCATGTAACCAATGTGAGAGGACAATTGGTACCATATGTAAGACTTAGGGAACAGTTTAACATCTGTAAAGAGAGACTTCCGATTGAACAAGTGGTGATAACGGAAATTGAAGGTCATCGTGTCGGTTTTGTCGTGGATAAGGTTGTGGGGCAACATCAAACAGTGATCAAAAAATTAAGTCGGGTTTACAAGGATATTGATACAATTTCAGGAGCTACTATTATGGCAGATGGTACAGTTGCATTGATTATTGATATCAATAAGCATTTGCAATTGGCGGAAAAGGAATATAATGCGCAATATGGCAATAAGGTAGATGCTTTGCATTAACAAAAGTTTTTAAAAGCCTTGCTTTAAGACCTTCTGTATTATAATTAGCTAGACAACATGTATCACATCTATTATTGCTTAATGTGGCAGACCGGCAGAAGAAGCATGAAACAGTTTCTGAAAAACTATCTCCCCTTGTCCAACTAGGCTTCTTAATACACTGAAATATAAGATCAGTACTTTATATGAAGATCGAATACATCCAACCGTTCATAAATGCTACTCGCAAAGTATTAAGCACCATGGCCAGTCTTGAATCGAAACCCTTAAAACCTTATCTTAAGGAGGAATCAAATCAGATTGCATTGGGCGATATTTCTTCTGTGATTGAACTGACAGGCGAATGCAACGGCAGTATTGGCCTAAGCTTTGAAACCAAATGTATTCTAAAAATTGCTTCCGGTATGTTGGGTGAAGTGTATGAAGAATTGGATGACGAAGTTGCCGATATGGTTGGTGAGCTGGTCAATATGATTAGCGGTGATGCAAGACGTCAGCTAATCAAACTGGGGTTTTCGTTTTCTGCTGGAATTCCTAAAATTTCCAAAGGGAGCGACCATAAACTGGTACATTCCGTTAGCGAGCGAACAATTGTGATTCCATTTAAAACTGCTACCGGAGATTTTTATATTGAGACTTGTTTTGATTCTAGGAAATTCCTGGAATAGTTATTCTCGCCTCTGTTCATCACTTTTAGCAGCACGTGTAAACTCCCTCCCAAGTATCAATTCATACATGAGCATTCTATTTAGCTTCCGGAATTGATTTATCAAAGTGGTAAATACTTTTGATATTAATGTTGCGATATCTTTCCCATTTGGTGTGGTAAGAGTGGAGGTGTATTAAAAAAGGCTTTATTGAGTCACCCTTTTTTGACAATTGTTTGCAGGCCTTGTGGATATCTTTCTTTACTTCTAAGGGATGTTGAATAAAGTAATTGGAAAACCTGTATTTACCATTTATCTTAAACAGCCTTGACTCAAAATAAGTTCCTTTGGGGCTTCCATACAGATAATCGGGTTGTATAATTTCATATTTCTTTTTGCCGTATAAATCTTTAACAATGGCATAATGATCAGTCAGCTTTTTGGTGTCAAAAAGAGAATGCACGTGTTCCTCTATGTCCGTAATCAGCTCCCCGTTCATTGATGTGGTCTTACCTTTGAAAACAGATTGCTTAAAATGATCAAACGGAGATTTCAGAGAATCACTGCACTTCCAGTCGAATGTGAACCATAGCAAAAAAGAATTCATTCTGTTGGTAAAGCTTGCATCAGTCTCGTTCAGTTTTCCTGTCAACCTGAAATAGTCCTCTCTCGCAATAACCAGTTCATTTGAAAGCTCCGGGTGTGTTTCAATGTAGCCGCTGATGCTATCAAAGATTTCTTCAAAAGTAGCAGGATTGACAGAATTATTTTTGTTCATAAAGTTTTAACTTGGTTGTTGATCAAGACTTATCCGATACCTTGCTTTTTACCTGATTGATTAACGAAATATAAAACTTATTTCGATTTTTTCTAATTTTTAAAAGCCTTATTGTTCTTCTTACAATTCCCAAAAACATCAACGAGCAAAGCAAGAACACAGCTACGGCCAACCCCAATGCCCATTGAAGGCCGATTGTGTTGATAATATATTCTGATAGCGCATGAAGCTTTGCCATGTCCAGTCAATAATTACATAATGTTTAAAACTGCCCTGCCTGAAACTGCCTTTGTCTGGCGAGTTCCTAATTCTCTTTCTAGGATAATATTAAATGTCATCTACAATGTCGATAAAATATCATGACAAAAAAGCCTCCATAATTTCGATCAATTAGCACATACTTTTCGATTTGGTTTAGCCTTGCTTACCTGGGGAAATAGGCTTTTACCCGGGATTTGAATGTGTTATCAGTTTGTGGCACAGTTTCTGATAATCGAGCTAGAACTTGAAAAACCATCTCGTCAATCATGCAGTAACCCTCCATTTTGAATAATTGTCTATCTGATTGCTTATTATTTGTTCATCAAAACAAAAAGCGGAGCTTTCACCAAAAACCGATAACTGAACACTGTAATCGTGCACCTTTGCCTTATATATAACATGAACTGAAAAACTGACACATTTTAAAAACCTAAAATGCGTGAATTAAATGCCTTCAAAAAATAAATAGGGCCTAAAACCGACCAGAATTGAATTTCTTGTAGCAAAAAAAGCAAAATCATTTACAAACCAAAAATCAAATATTTTCGCATTTTCGACCCTGTTTTTCGAAAATCACTAAAAAAACACAAAATTGAGCAAAAATCTTGCTATTTTTTAAACTGTGTCTATAATTGAGGTTATACACACAATTATGATTTTCAGTCAATTTTGTGCTTAAAAACCAACGTGGCAATGAAATTTGAAATCGAATCAAAACAGACTCTGGAAATTTTACCTCAAAGTATCGGCTATCAAGAGGCTCGTTTCGCAAAAAATGAGTCTATCTGGAGTAAACTTGGAGAAATCACCGTTGAGCAGGCTCTTGGAAAATGGTTGACCGGGTTAACTGAAAACACACACATTAATTACCTGACTGGATTTAAAAAGTTGGTGGAGAAGGAGCTTATCGATCCGCTGCAGTCAATTCAGGCTTTTAGTTTGATTAATCATGAATCGATAATTGATGAGATCAAATTGATATCTGATTGGAGCGAAGCAACCAGGCAAGCCCGGGCTGCAGCCTATATCTCCTTTACAGGATTCCTGCAGAGGAGAACACAAGGTATTGTCCGAAAGGCGGTAGCCAACAAGGAAGGTGCAAATAAAACCTTTTTCAAGGTCAGAGACAAGGTTACAACCAACGCCCTTAATCCGACACAAACAAGAAAATTTCTCCAGGAGTTGGAGAATATAAATCCCAGGGATGCGCTTGTTGCCAAGCTGATGTTGCAGGGAGGAAAACGAAAGACGGAAGTATTAGCGCTGGAAGTGAAGGATATTGATTTTGAAAACAAGCAAATTACTTTTGTACAATCTAAGACCAGGGGGCAACTCAAGCGGACCGTCATTAATTATCCGGATCATGTTTTACAGGAGTTGCAGGACTACGTGAAAGACAGAAACGGCCTGGTTTTTGTAACCAGAAATAATAAGCCGATCGCGGTGAATCAAATCGACAGGAATTTCAAAATAGCAGGTGTGAGAGCAGGGATTACTTTTAAGGTGTCGCCACATGTCTTGCGAGTGACCCTGGTTACCCGTTTGAAGGAACTCAAGGTTCAAGATACTGATATCATGAAAATCACTGGACATGCGAATCCGGCACAACTGGCAAGCTACGACAAATCAGATTTGGCCGACAATGCGAGTCTGTATCATCATTTTGTCTAAGAATAAAGCCGGAAAGGATCTTGAAGAAGGCGGGTGGATGATCTGTGTGGATCACACAGATCACATTTAAGGATACACGGATTCGATTATTTCCCTTTTGTTGTTCGTCTAACCTCAACAAACCTACCATTTGGACCCGGTATAGCGCCTTTGATCAGAAGCACATTTAGATCCTTGTTGATATCAACAATTTCCAGACCCTGTGTTGTCGCTCTTACATTACCGTATTGACCAGGCATCTTCTTGTTCTTGAAAATCTTTGCAGGTGTAGCGCTTTGTCCGATTGCCCCGGTGCCCCTGTTGAACCTGTGACCGTGAGCTGCCGGACCGCCGGAAAAGTTGTGTCGTTTCATTACACCTGTAAAACCACGACCTTTTGAAGTACCGGAAACATCAACGATTTCACCCTTTTCAAAAAGGCTGACGTCAAATGTTTGTCCAACTTCAATTTCATCAATATTCTCTACTTTGAATTCCCGAAGCAGTTTGGTCGGCTTTTGGTCTTTATAATGCCCTTTCAATGGTTTTGTGATATTCTTTTCCTTTGATTTTACCACTTCCTCAAACCCGACTTGTACTGCCTGGTAGCCATCCTTTTCCACTGTTTTTTTCTGTATGACGGTTACCGGCCCCGATTGTACTACCGTAACAGGTACTCGTTCACCATCTTCGGTGAAAAACTGGGTCATACCTACTTTTTTTCCTAAAAGTCCGTTCAACATGATGTGTCCTAAAATATGATCTGCTAAAAAATAATCGATTTTCTTTTAAACAGAAATTATAACTATGCTGTGACTGCAGTGTCAATAGCTTTGATAGGTAAATTGAAGGTTTTGTTCCGGATTTTGGGTCTTTTAGACCTAATCAAAAAATGAATCCTATTTTAAATTAAAAGATGTTTTTTTCTGGAGAACAAAACATCCAATGCTAGTTTGACGTACCGAAAGTTTTTCAAGAAGGTATTTTTACTCTCGCCTTCTTTTCGTCCGATCCATACTGTCGGAATCTGAGAGACCTTATAGCCTAATTTCAGGGGTTTTACAGTGGTTTCAATATAGATCTCGTGAAAAGTGCCTTCCCATTTAATCGTTTCGGCAACACTTCGTTTTATTGTCTTAAATCCATAGGTAAGGTCACCTATACGTGTCATATACAAGATCTTAAAAAGGAACTGAAATCCCCAATTTAATACCAATTTAATAGGATCGTAATTTTCAAATCCTCCTCCTTTGAGCCATCTGTTACCAATTACCAAATCGCAGCCATTTGCTTCTATTTCAGCAAACATTCTATCCACAGCTTCCGGTTCTGTTTCCAGATCAGCCGAAAGTAAAGCGATGTAATCTCCGGTCGCAAGCTCCAATCCTTCCCTGATTGCCCAGCCAACACCCGGATTATTTTTCTGAATATGCATACTTAAAAAAGTGTGGCTTTCTGCCAGTTCTTTGCAAGTTTCCATGCATTCAGCGCTGGATTTGGGAGATACTGTCAGAATGATTTCTTTTATATAGCCGCGATCTTTTGCTAATATTCGGTCAATGGTCTCTCTAAGGGAATATGTTTCAGAAAAAACAGTTACCACGACACTTAAAGAAATATCCGGGTTGCTGGTATTTGTCATAATCGAATTCAGGATAGTTTGCAGATTAGTGGATAAGCGGCCATATTTCAACTTCAAGATGCGGCAGTTCGTATTGAAGAGTTTTGGGCAGGCCTTTGGGAGTACTATTATGGGGGTGAAACACTTGATGTTGACCTACTATTTGTCTAGCTTTACTTGATATACAGAAATCTATGCAATATGCTTAAGCTTTATACTTAGCTGCTAATCCTTGTTTAAGCAATGAAAAAGACATCAAAAATATATGTAGCGGGTCATCGCGGAATGGTAGGATCTGCTATTTTGCGTTATCTGGAAAGGGAAGGATACCAGTCTTTGATTTATAAAACCCGGTCAGAGCTGGATTTAACCGATTATACTGCTGTTTCGGACTTTTTTAAAAAAGAGAAACCCGAATATGTTTTTCTAGCTGCTGCAAAAGTCGGCGGCATTCACGCTAACAGCACCTACCCGGCTGAATTTCTGTATCAAAATCTGGCTATTCAATCAAACATCATCCACAACGCCTATCTTAATGGCGTTACAAAACTTTTGTTTTTGGGAAGTTCATGCATTTACCCCAGGTCATGTCCTCAACCAATTAAGGAAGAATACTTGCTTTCCGATTATCTGGAACCAACAAACGAAGCTTACGCCATTGCAAAGATTACCGGGATTAAGATGTGTCAGAGTTATAATTATCAATACGGCACAAACTATATTTCGGCAATGCCCACCAACTTATTCGGTATCAATGACAACTTCCACCCTGAGAACTCACATGTTGTTGCTGCTTTAATTAGACGTTTTCATGAGGCCAAACTTGAAAACCGGAAAAAAGTAGTAATTTGGGGCTCGGGAATTCCAAAACGGGAGTTTCTTTATGTAGATGACTTAGCTGAAGCTTGTATATTTTTGATGAAAGGCTATTCAGAACCTTCTCACATCAATGTGGGTACGGGGTTGGAGATTACTATCAAGGAATTTGCTGAGATCGTCAGGGAGATAGTTGATATCGATGTTGCTTTAATTTTTGATGATAGCAAACCTGACGGCATGCCAAGAAAAGTGATGGATGTGAGTAGAATCAGAAACCTGGGCTGGCAGGCTAAAACATCGTTAAAGGACGGACTAAAAGTAGCATATGACTGGTATTGCCAAACTCATTCCTAAATCAATCAAATTGATAATCAAACCTAATAATCAAATCAGGAGTGCCCGTTGAAAACTTTAATCACCGGTATCACCGGGATGATCGGATCTCACTTTGCCAACGCAGTGGAGCAAAATGGCTGGGATTTTGCCGGAATAGCCAGAAACAGTGCAACCAGCAGGCTTTCGGCAGAACCGGATAAACATGTCCATAGAATTGATATTCTGGATCGGGATGCCATTGATCAGTTATTCAAAGATTTCAAACCTGAGCTGGTAATTCATATGGCAGCTCAAGCCTTTAACGGCATCTCCTGGAAAACTGAAGAATCCACCCATTTGACAAATTTTCAGGGAACAACCAATGTGCTTCGAGCCAGCAGATTTCATGCACCTGATGCAAAAGTGGTTATTGCCTGCAGCAGTGCAGAATACGGTGATATCAAGCCTGAGGATTGTCCCCTGGTGGAAGAAAGACTGTTAAGGCCGATATCTCCATACGGGGTTACGAAGGTGGCTAATGAAAACCTTGGTTATCAATACTTTCTAAACTACGGCATGAATGTGTTTCTTCCCCGATTGTTTATTCATGTCGGTACCGGACATCCTCCTGCGACGGCCATACAGAATTTTGCCAGGCAATTGGCATTGATAAAAAAAGGAAGACTTGAGCCTGTTGTCAAAGTTGGAAACCTGGAATCTGCCAGGGATTTTATCGATGTTCGCGATGGAGTTGACGGCATGATGAAGATGATAGAAAAAGGACAACCCGGAGATCCCATCAATATCTGTACGGGTACTGCCCATAAAATATCCTGGATTTTAGATAAGCTGATTGAAATATCGGGGCTGGATATTGATGTTGTGAAAGACCCTGATCTATTTCGGCCGTCAGACGAACCGCTGTTGCTTGGTGATAATTCCAAGTTGCTTGCCTTGGGGTGGAAACAAAAATTCACTATTGAGCAAACACTGGAAGATGTTTTTAACGATTGGCTTTCCAGAATCTAATTCTTATTAATTTAAAATGTTGTTTCTATGAACAAGCCCATTCATATTGTCTTTACGACTATTTACCACCCTTCCGTCTTGGAAGATCTTCTTGCAAACCTTACGAGTTTTAATCACCTGGATTCGGTTAAAGTCTGGGTAGTAGGAGATAATAAGACTCCGGAATCTTGTGGCAACTTATGTAAAACCGTCACCGATAAAGGAATGGAGACCATTTATCTCGATATCCCAACTCAGGATGAGTGGGGAGAGCGATGCAAGGATTTTTATACACGAATTCCTTACAACAATGAGACAAGAAGGAATATTGGATATCTGCATGCACTGGAAGATGGTTGCGATATTTTAATCAGTATCGACGATGACAATTTTCCGACAGAGGACGATCTGGTAGGATTCCATAAGAATACTGGTAGGACCTGGGATGGTAAGTTAATCAGTGAAGAAACCGGGTTTCATAATATATGTGAGTATTTGGAAATCAAACCCGACAGACAGGTATTTCCCAGGGGGTTTCCATTCCGGCTTAGAGGCCTTCCTAATCAGAATTTATTTGAGACAGTGGATAGGCCGGTTAAGATTGGTGTAACAGCCGGACTCTGGCTTTCTGATCCGGATATTGATGCCACAACCTGGCTAAACGGAAAAGTGGAGGGAGTTGCCTATAAGGGAGAAGATGTTCAGGTCTTAAAACAAAGCACTTGGTCACCTGTTAACACTCAAAATACAAGCGTCATCAGGGAACTGATTCCGGCTTATTTATGCATTCCCATGGGATGGAACGTTCCAGGAGGTAATATTCAGCGGTATGGGGATATCTGGGGTGGCTATTTCTTGCAGGCCTTAATGAAAGGCACTGAATATCATGTAGCTTTTGGAAAACCTATTGTGGACCACAGGAGGAATCCACATGATTATGTTGATGATTTGAGATTTGAATACTGGGGAATGATACTGACCGATTGGCTGGTGCAGAAATTACAAAATGATTTCAGCCCAAAAGAGGATACAATTGTGGATAGAGTCAATGAACTGGCCGGATTCATACACAATCAGGCCATACCGGATTTGCCGGATTGGTGTCCTCAAGAAATAAACGAGTTTTTACTTTGGACTGAAGGCAATTTAAAAACATGGTCTGCTGCATGTCGTGCCATGCTATAACTACAATTAATGTAACATCAAGATAAGCAACAAATGAAATATATCAGTACACGGGGACAATCCGAACCAAGAACATTTGTCGAAGCCGTAAAAGAGGGATTAGCCAGAGATGGAGGCTTGCTGGTTCCAGAGATTATACCTGACTTCTCCAATGATTTGGACCGATTGTCGACTCTTTGCTATCAGGATCTTGCTGATGAAATCTTTAAACCGTTTATTGATGGTGAGATTCCATCTGACCGGGTAAGAAAACTGATTGCCAAAAGCTATTCAACGTTTGGATCAGCGGAGATAACCCCTCTCATTTATCAGGGCAAACTGGCTATTTTGGAACTGTTTCATGGACCCACCCTGGCATTTAAAGATATCGCCTTGCAGTTTCTTGGAAATCTGTTTGAAGAGATTTTAAAAAAGGACGGCGGCCGTTTGAACATCCTTGGCGCCACATCGGGAGATACGGGTAGTGCAGCCATTCACGGAGTCAGAGGAAAAAGCAATATCCATATATTTATGATTCATCCCCAGGGCAAAGTAAGTCCTATTCAGGAAAAGCAGATGACAACGGTCCTTGATGCAAATGTGCACAATGTTGCAATAAAAGGTACCTTTGACGATGCCCAGAGAGCTGTTAAAGAAGTATTTAACGATTTGGATTTCAGGGACGCATATCAATTGGGAGCAGTCAATTCCATCAACTGGGCCCGGGTGATGGCACAAATTGTTTACTATTTTTATGCCGCTTTTATATATAGGAAACGATTCGGAGTACAAAGCGTTTCCTTTTCAGTGCCGACGGGCAATTTCGGTGATATCTATGCTGGTTATCTGGCAAAGAAAATGGGACTGCCTATCGACCGGCTCATACTGGCAACCAATGAAAACGATATTTTGTACAGAACCATTAAAACTGGTACATACAAGATAAGTGATGTTCACTCTACTCTAAGTCCTTCTATGGATATCCAGATAGCAAGCAACTTTGAACGTTTTGTTTTCGACATCTCAGGAAGAGACGGAAACATCATTCAATCAAAAATGAATGATCTCGCACAAAATGGGGAGTTTTCCTTATCTGAAAACGAGGCTCGGCAAACCCGTGAATACTTTCTGGAAGCGCGTGTGGATTCAGCAAAGACCCTTGCTACCATGAAAAAATACAAAGCATCAGGTATTGAATTAGATCCGCATACGGCGGTTGGCGTCTCTGCAGCAGAAGACTCCGGAATAGAAAATGTAATCGCCCTTGCTACTGCCCATCCTGCCAAATTTGGCGATGCTGTGAAAAAAGCGACCGGATCAAGTCCGGAATTTCCAACCTCTTTGAAAGGTATTCTGGAAAAAGAAAGTCGTTGCCAAGTCGTGGAAAATGACTACAAGTTTGTGGAAGCGATTATTGAACAAACTCTGACCAGCTAATTTACTAACTTATTTGAGAGTCTTCCAACTCCCTGGTCTGAAACGGATCAGGGTCTAGAAATACCGTATCCAGAATAAGACCGTCGGGAGGTGCTGTCAGGCCGCTTACAGATCTGTCGCCGGTTTCCAACGCTTGCTTGATGCAGTCTGCTTCAAGCTTAGCCTGGGCTATATCCAACAAAGTTCCAACCATTATGCGTACCATGTTTTTTAAAAAACCTGATCCTTCAAACGAAAATGTAATCAGGTCATAACCATCCTTTCGGATGGTGTCTACGCTGGTTTTTGTTATTGTTTTCACAGGATCTGGCTGCTGACACCCTTTGCCTCTAAACGCTGAATAGTTGTGGGTTCCAACGAGATCATTTATGCAACCTTCAATTTTTGGCAGATCCAAGGGCTTTCTCTTCCACAGGCTTGTTTTTTGTTCAAATACCCTGCGAACAGGAGAGTTTATCACCCGATAAATATACCGTTTACGCGTTGCTGCTTTTCTTACATTGAACTCGTCAGCCACTTCCACCATATCAATAATTGAAATATCCTTTGGAAGGAGGCTGTTCACGCCATTAAACAATTTGTCCAGAGCCATTTTTTTCGGAATAAACAGGGTTGCCACCTGCCCTTTTGCGTGTACTCCGGCATCGGTCCGGCTGCTGGCATTTACCGTTATTTCAATTTGGCAGATTTGTCTGAAAATGTCCTGTATTAGCTGTTGGACAGTAACTGCGTTTGGTTGAATTTGCCAACCACTATAGTTAGTACCGATATATTCAATTTTGATTAAAATTTTTTTCACTTATCAAGTAGAATAGGTCGGCTTGCTTTCAGGAAGGAATTATCGGATGGAAGGCCATCAGGAAAACCTGATGGCAAAATCATCTATCAGATGCTTAAGCAGCCAAAGCTTTTTGAACCATTTGCTTAATCTTGCCAGGATCTGCTCCAACAAATAGATCATACTGCTCACCATCTTTAAACATAATCAGGGTTGGAATACTCCTTACTCCATATTTTGATGCATGCTCTTGATTTTTATCAACATCAAGTTTTGCCACTGTCAGCTTGCCTTGAAACTCTTCAGCGAGCTCATCTAAAAATGGAGCGATCATTTTACATGGACCACACCATGCTGCCCAAAAATCTACCAGTACCGGGTTGCTGCTTTTAAGCACTTTTTCTTCGAATTCAGCATCACTGATATGCAATACGTTATCACTTGCCATACATGACCTCTTGTCAATTGGTTAACACGTCACCTGTAATCTTGGATTACCGGTCAGTCCCCTCCTGCTTCGCTGTTCCTTGACATAGTCTTTGCAAACGCTGTTGAAGGCGAATTATCTAGATAAGACTGGAATTTTGCATGAAGAATGGTCAATCCCTCTTTCTGATCAACAAAAAGATTTCAGATTGTTATCTACAGGTTATATCGATATGACCGATTTTTCAAGATAAGAACCTGTGCCGAACTGTTTTGTATTACTGCTTTTTGCGTTTTTTGCATGATCCGTAAGAACCTTGCTCACAAATTGAACCATCAATCCACATCGCTCCATTAAAATTCGCTCCTGCAAGTGAAGTGTCCTTTAATATCGCCCCATATAAAGTAGCGTTCTGGAAATTTGCCGATATCAGGTTAGACCCGGTGAAATCAGCGTTTGTAAGGTCGACTCCGGAGAAATTGGCTTTATATAAATCACAATTATGGCAGATTTTTTTAATGAAAAACCGGGCATAATGCTTTTCATTATAACCAAAGCAGTTAACTAAATTTGCTGCAGCAAATAACAAAGTTATTAAAATAATTAACCGTTTCATTTTTAATTTTTCCTTAGAGCAGCGATTATGGGTTTTAGAATACTCTGCAAACCAATATGAAAGGCACAACTGGTAAAAACATATTTCCCGGCAATGTAGGGTGGTAACTCAATGCTTGTAAATCGTATTTATTGACGGGCTATTATATTTTTTATATTCTATCAAGATGATGTTGCTAGTACATGTGCGAATGCCGTGCCTTACACATGGTTTTTTGTAAAGTAACAATAAATAGTAGGAATTGGAAATGCCGATTTACGAGTATATTTGCGAAAATTGCGGAAATGAAATGGAGATCATTCAAAAAATCTCGGATGAACCATTAAAACATTGTCCATCTTGCGAAAGCGATGGTCTGAAGAAGAAAACCTCTATGTCTGCCTTTCATTTAAAAGGTGGCGGTTGGTACAAAGATGGATACGGAGATAGTAACAATAAAAGTACATCCAACGGAACAGCTTCATCAGACAGTAACAACGCAACAGATAAACCTGCAGCCAAAGATAAAAGTCCGGGTAAAAAGGACACCTCTGCAAAATCAGATAAATCTGACTCAACAAAAGCTGCGTCGACTAGTACAGCCCCCAAATCAAAAGCCTCATAAAAAAAAGCGACTCCTGATAAGAAGTCGCTTTTTTCACATTTATCTTTTGTAAACCAGTTTTAGCCAGATTGTTAAGCGGGTTTTATTGTGTGGACCAGTTCATCTTTCTTGGTGGAGATCTTTACCTGACCTCCCTTAATCAAGTCTCCGAACAATATTTCGTCTGAAAGTTTGTCTTTGATTTCTTTCTGTATCACTCTGGAAAGTGGACGCGCACCATACTCCTCGCTGTAACCTTTCTTGGCAAGCCATGTTTTGGCACCTTCAGTCAACTGGAATGTGACTTTCTTGTTTTTTAGCTGTTCTTCCAATTCACGAATGAACTTATCCACGATAAATTTCATGACCTTGATAGACAGTGAATTAAAGGTAACAGTGGCATCCAATCGGTTTCTGAACTCCGGCGGGAACAATTTTTCAACCGCATCTTTTTCCTTGTTTTGATTGGTAGCCCCGAATCCGATGGATTTCGCTCCTCTCTCGGCAGAACCCGCGTTGGACGTCATGATCAGAATAACATTCCGGAAATCAGCTTCCGATCCGTTATTATCCGTCAGCGTTGCATGATCCATTATCTGCAGCAAAATATTGTAAATATCAGGATGTGCCTTTTCTATTTCATCCAACAGTAGAACGGTATGTGGGTGTTTGCGAATTGCTTCCGTTAGCAGCCCACCCTGTTCAAAACCAACGTAACCGGGAGGTGCTCCAATTAATCTCGATACTGAGTGCTTTTCCATATATTCACTCATATCGTAGCGCTCGAAGTTAATTCCCAATAGATCGGCTATCTGCCTGCTTACTTCTGTTTTTCCTACGCCGGTCGGCCCGGTAAACAAAAAAGAGCCGATCGGTTTTTCCGGATGTCCCAGACCTGCCTTGTTACGCTTGATGCTCGTGGAAATGTGCTCTATGGCTTCATCTTGACCAAACACACGCTTTTGGAGGTTGTTTTGCAGCAGTCTAAGAGTTTCTCCATCGGATTTTGCTGTTTGTTTGATTGGTATCCGTGCAATCTGAGAAACTACCTTTTCTACGTCAGGCACGCTAATGATGCTTTTTCGCTTTGATTGAGGCAACAACATACAAGCGGCACCGGCTTCGTCAACAACATCGATGGCTTTATCCGGCAAATACCTGTCGTTAATGTATTTGGCCGACAATTCAGCTGCGCTTTTGATGGCTGAATTGGAGTAGCGCACTTTGTAGTGCTCTTCGTACTTTTCCTTTAATCCTTTTAGTATTTTAACTGTTTCGGAAACGGTTGGCTCGTTAATGTCAATTTTCTGAAATCTGCGTGATAGAGCCCTGTCTTTTTCAAAAAAGTTTCTGTACTCAGAATAAGTGGTTGCACCAATACACTTGATGTTTCCGGAAACCAGCGCCGGCTTCAGTATATTGGATGCGTCCATCGAACTGCCACTGGTTGAACCGGCACCGACGATGGTATGGATTTCATCAATAAACAGGATCGCATTTTCATGTTTGGATACTTCCGTGAGCACACCTTTGAGACGATGCTCAAAATCGCCACGGAATTTGGTGCCTGCCAACAAAGCACCCATATCCAGATTGAAAATCTCGGCATCAGACAAAATATCAGGGATTTTGCCTGATTTGATTTTCAATGCCAGACCTTCAGATATGGCGGTTTTACCAACGCCAGGATCTCCAACAAATATCGGATTGTTTTTTCTTCGGCGACAAAGGACCTGCATGGTTCTTTCGAGAACGTCTTCTCGACCGATAACGGGATCGATTTTTCCTTCTTCAGCCAATTCAGTAAGGTTGGATGTATAAGCTGAAAGAGCACTCTTCTTACCGGACTTGGATTTGTCTCCAAGGTCCTTTCTTCGTTCTTCCTGTTCAGGGTCCTGGGGTTCTTCATCCCGGTAGCTGGATACTGTCCTCAGGATATCCAACCTGGTTATTCCCTGTGATTTAAGGAAATATACCGCGTGGGAATCCACTTCCTTAAACAAGGCAGCCAACACGTCTCCCCCGTCCGCCTCTTTTTTGCCGGAGCTTTGGATGTGTGTCATCACCCTGTGCATCAACCTTTGGAAAGCCAACGTTTGGATGGGATCTTGGATAATGTTCTCGGGAAGGGGATCAATTTTTGAAGAAAGATATTGATCCAGCAATGTTTTTAATTCGGTGACATTGCCACCACATTCTTCAATAATTTTGGAGGTTTTTGGATCGAACAGAATCGCGTAGAAGACATGCTCCAGGGTAACATATTCATGTCGCCTTTTCTGGGCATCTCGGACCGCAGATATCAGGGATATTTCCAGTTCTCTACTTAAAATTCTATCATCTCGATTCTTTTCGCTCATAATACTTTATTCCGCCTCCATGCTGGCATGTAAAGGATATTCGTTTTGTTCGGCCAGTTGGTGTACTTTAGCGACTTTGGTTTCAGCGATTTCGTAAGAATAAGTTCCGCAAATACCTTTGCCCGAATTATGTACGTTTAGCATTATTTGGGTTGCAGTTAATTCATCTTTTTTAAACACACTCATCAGGACATGAACCACAAATTCCATTGGTGTGTAATCATCATTGTGAAGAATTACCTTGTATTGACGGGGTATTTCAAGCTTACTCTCGTCATCGGCAAAAGTCTGGTTCGAATTATCTATCGAATTATTATCAGACATGATACTGCACGAATCATTGTATTAAGACGTCGTTTCTTTGCCTCGACTAATATGACTTCGGTCTAACCTCGTCTGTTCCGATATCTTTGTCTTTGAGTTATGCGACGTTTTGATTTTTTTGGCTATGTTGAGCACCGTGTCAACGTAGATTTTACTATTATTATATTTATAGATTACATCTTTATTAGATTCTCGGTAAAGACCTTTTTTCCAGCCATGGGCTTTAAGGTAATTCGCTGTAGAGTAGACTGCGTCAGGCATTAGAAAAAGATTTACTGTGCCATTTTTGTCACTATCATAGCCCCATTTTAAATAACTGGAAGGCAAAAACTGAGGGATACCAAACGCTCCGGCAAAGCTGCCGCGAAATCTAAATGGACTTTGATTGTTAGTCTTTGCGATCATAAGCAACGCGGAAAGCTCTTCATAAGCCCATTCAGCTTTTAGGGTCAATCTACTTAAGACATATGCCTGCTCTTCCGTAAGACTCTGCAAGCTTGCATACTCCCTGCTTTTGTTGGCATGTTCGACAATTATGGAAGAAAAAACTGAAATGACGGGAAATCTCCCCAATACATTTCCCAGCCCGGTTTCTACCAGCAGGATGGCAACCAGCACCTCTTTGTCCACTTCAAACTGTTCACTGGCTTTTCTTAAAACAGTACGCCATTTTCTGGAAAAGCGATCAGCCATTTTGAAGGAGTAGGCACTGTAAAAATCTTCGTAATTACGCCGATTTTCCTTATTGTACACGTTTCGAGTAATAACAATTGGATATTTTTGTAATCGCCTGTCGAAAAAAATCCTATTTAGAATACCTTCCTCGAATCTGTCTGATACAAGCGATTTTACGAGAAATTCTCTTTCAGACCGTGAAAACGGCTGAGAATCATCCGCAGCAAATATTCCGGTAGTCCCTGAAAGAAGTACGACCAACGCGGCCCCAAGAGTATAAACCGCCGAAAAGCTCTTTTTAGCAACCACTTTTATCCTAAACTTTTATTTCACTTCTTTGATTTCATCTTGACCACTAACCATGTATAACCTTCCCCTGTCTTCATTCACAAGTCATTCCATATCTGGGCTATCATTTCGTTTCATTTACTATTTTATATGCTTTGAACGTTAAGTACTCAGATCAAAGGGTTTTCCAAAGGATATTCAACAGACATCTTTTGTGGCTTTGGTGCTCAATGCATCGTCAAAAGCCCCAGGGTAATTATATCGAGACAAATGAGAGACAGTTCTGCACGGTAGTTACTTCTGCAGCGGACAATCTGAAAAACCTTTTTGCTATGTTTTCAATTGCCGGCTATCCGAAATCTGAATGAAAGAACCGGTTACAACGTACTTGTGCCACTTGCAAAGATAGGTTCCCGGCTTGATGTTGTTTTGGTATTCAACGCCTTTTAGATCATGCAACACATCCAGCTTTGCAACGATGGTTTTTCTTTCCGGAGAGATAAATTTGACCTCTATTGGCAGATTTAATGAAACATCAAGGTTAATCAAACAATACTTGGGCTTCACCGCTTCGATAACCAGACCTTCCTTTTCTTCATTTTTTTCGGTCAAAAACTTGTTTTTAAGTCTGCTAAACAATTCATGGGTAGGGTTGTTTAGAAGGTATGCTTCGATTGAATTGTCTTTATTATAGGAAAGCGTCGCCTGTCGCCAACCCTGTTGAGAAACACATTCCGAAAATTCTTTGAGTTCATGTTCGTAAAGGTATTCAAACCTTAGATAGTCGATCCCTGCCTTGTGAAGTTTTTCTTCGATTGAAAATATGTTTACAGGTTTGTCGTAAAAAACGCTTGATCCTTTTGCTGTTGCAAAGATTGGATTCAGTTGGTTTGGCCGGTCATCACTCGCAATAGTGAATGCTTTGGATGATCCGTGATCCGAATCCAAGCCCAGCAGAGACCTCCGGGAGTAAAATATGTTTACCGGACCTGCGGCAAGGATTTCCGTATCAACCCGCAGGGTAGGTGCAATTGTTGAGATCACATCCAGCGGCATCTGAAGGGAAAATATTACTTTTTTAAGTTTATGTTTGTAGTGTTCTATCCAGCTTTTGACAGCATATTTGTTCAGGCTGCCATGCTCCAGGGATAGTTCCAGATCCAAATCAGGATATATATCAATTAAAAGGCCACCAATTCCGGGATCAGAATATCGGATCGAATCAAGATGGTCTACAAAAGGTTCCAAAAGCGAAATGCTTTTGGAGAGCTCGTCATCCTTCACCAGGCAATCCCAGCTTAATACGCATTTTTTGCCCATATCCTTTAAACTGAAGATGCTCTCTTTTAGCTCTTTGAGTTCCATGCCTCCGGATCGGCAGAATGGATCCGCTTGCAATAAAACATCGCTGACGGGCAAATTTCGCAGATGTGTTAGATGGGAGACACAGCGAAGGTTAATTGTGTATTTCATTTGTTAGAAGAGATTTTGGGGAGAGAATGGGGATAATAAACCGGAATTTAAAGTGGCAGAATTCACTATTTCATCCAGCCTGCTTCGATCATGATGAAGTGAATGTCGTCTTGTAAATTTCTTGCAAGCTCGAACGCTCCTTTAACTTGCACACGTTTGCTATATATTATTTCAATCAACCTGATTGCATTTTCAAGCATGGCTCGATAGTCGGAATCCTTGAACAAACCTTTTGATTCCTTCACGACCCACGCGGCGCGAATAAAAGGATCGATTTCAAATTGTTTGGTCAATACCCCGTGATCCAAATATTGTTTAATAGCCTCAAGGCAATTCTCATAAAGTTTGCTGGCCACTTCCTGGGTTTTGTTGCGATTGCCCGAAGCCATTTGCAATTGAAATTCGGTGACACGTCTCATGTTACCTACCATGATTTTTTGGAGCACAATATCCCTGTTGGCATCGACAGTCGCCTTCAGATAAGCGTTTACCAGGTTGTTCAGAATCGGAATTCTGGCGAACATCAAATTCAGGGTCATGATAATATAAATGATATTGTTGGCTGTTTTTCCTGAGTCACCGATTTTTTTTGAGCCATCACCAGTTTTTATCGCCAGACTGGCTTTTTTGACTTCCTCCTTTGAAATGTCAGAAATCGTGTAGATGGATCCTTTCAATTTCGCGTTCAGCATTGAAAGACCGGATAGCTTCGTCCTGACTGATGACATCACGGTCAATTGAATTTGTTTCCTCCTTAATTGATCAGAAAGCATCCTAATATCGCTTAAATAGTGGTTCCGCGTACTATTATACTCATGCTGGAATTTATCCCTTAAGGCATCTAGGTATCTGACATAAATTTTAATGAACCAGTTGATGTTAAAAAGACTCATACCGTCGTTATACATCGCCCTGGTTATCTCCCGGAGAGATCCCTGTACAACCTTTGTTTTGCGAGTATCCAAACCACTTTGACTTGCATCGTTGTATATCTGTATAGCATTTAGCGCCCTTAAATCGGGATAGGCAGGGTATTTCTTGAGTAGTCTTTTTATTTGTGACCGGGGGTCTGCAAGTCGCTTTTGAGCGGCAAACCTGTTCACAGTATCTCTGAGCTCTGTAATATCCGGATATTTTCGTTTAAAGAACCGTAGTTTTTTTCGTTTCTTGACAACATACTCAGCTTTACCGAGAAATTCCGGTGATCCCGGAAACATTTTTAACAATTCCTGCATTTGGTTTTTAATATGCTGAGCCTTTTTTTCGCCATCGATAGTAGGGAGGCCATCAACACGTTTTCTCAGGTTTTGCTGAAAGTTTAACAGTCCTGATCTGGAAGATTGTTGATTCTTTTTCTTGAAAATTAAATTCACCTTCGTCAGCTCATAAATTGAACATTTGTTAAATGATGTCGCTACGCTTTAAATAAAGACTTGGGAGCTTTTGTTGTTATTACACCGTTGCATTAAAAAATACAAATCAAATGAACAACAGGCAAAAATCTATTAAATAATTTTGCTTATAATTCAATTAAGTATATAAATTGAGGAAGTGGACATTCATACATATTTTACGGGTGCAAAACTAAATTCTGTTTTTTCTTTCTCGGTCGTTTAATAATTATAAACAAAACAATGCTCTTTGACGATAAGGTACACAACTGTGTAGTTTAAAAGGGACCTGATAACCTCGGCTAATGCCTTCACAGCAAAAGTAAAATTTTATCAAATATGGAAAAGCGTATTAACATAAATAACGAAACTGGAAAACTTGAAGCTATTCTCGATGAGAATTCAAACAGGAAAGGTGTTGTCATCACCCATCCTCATCCACTTTACGGCGGTGATATGGAGAATACGGTGGTCCATACCATTGCTTCCGTATTTAAATCGATGGATTATACTACTCTCAGGTTTAACTTTCGTGGCGTTGGGGGAAGCACAGGAAGCTATAGTGAAGGTAGAGGGGAGCAGGCAGATGTTGAATCGGCAATGAATTATTTAAAGGAACTGGGCATTGAAACCATTGATCTGGCAGGGTACAGCTTTGGTACCTGGGTTATCCAGCAGCTGATAAAGAACAAACTACTTCCGAATCGCCTCATTCTGGTGTCACCTCCTATCGATTTCATGCAGTTTGATGAGTCTTTGCAGATGGATAATTTGGATATTGTTATTGCCGGCTCAAATGATGATTTTGCTTCGGCGACGCGCCTGGAATCAGTAGTAAAAAAATGGAGCGTGAACACACACTACCAAGTAATTCCGGGGGCTGACCATTTTTACTCGGGACACTTTTCTCATCTGGCAGATGCCCTCTCCAAGCATCTCCAGGTATAATGTTTCATGAACGTCAAAGACCGGGTATTTGTATTATCGTCCGTCCCTTACCGAGGATCGGATCTGGTTGTCAATTTCCTCTCCAATGAATCCGGCAAATTAGCTGCTGTGCTTTACGGTGGCAAAAAATTAAATAAATCCTCTACATTTTTGTTTCAGCCAGGTGACTTAATTGAGCTGGAATATGAAAAAAGCGAAAATAAGGAATTTATCAAAGTCATCAACAGCAACGGATATAGTCTTCTTAAAATCGATCAGTTTCCATATCAGAGATTTTTATTTCACACTTATCTTTTGGAAGTTTCCAGCCGCATTTCCAAACCGGAGCTTGCAGCATTTGAAATCTATGCTCTTCTTCTGGAAAACAACAGGTTAACTTGGAATGACACTAATAAAGTGGCTTTCATGGCGTGGAGCTTGTGGAAAATAATCCAAAGCGGAGGATATCAAGTGGATTTTTCACACTGCTCGACATGTCAAAAAGTCACATGGCTCATGAATGATTCCGGAAACCCAAGCTTTAGAAAGCAAGAATACAGGCTGGACATTCAAACAGGAAACATCGAATGTAGAGATTGTTTTGAGCTTGCTAAAGAACAATTCTTTTTAAACTCCTACATGATAAAAATTTTGTGGCTTTATTCGCAAGCGAATGGATTTTCAAAGCCTTTATCCACACTGCCAACCAACACTCTCTTGCCGTTAATAAAACTCCTTAACAGCTACTTGCTGAGATGCTATGAAATAAATCCTAAATCGTTGGGTCTGTTTCTTCAGATGATTGAGGCAATTGAACAGTAATGCACCCTGCACCGTTCTTTGATTCATGATCCGCTTAAAATACCCAGTCGGAAAAAAGAATAATGCGATAATCCTTGTATTTTTCGTTATCAAGGGGCTGCGCAACAGCAAATACTCCATCGCCCTCATACATGTTTAACCACTCGACAGTGAAATTAAATCTTAGTTCAACATCTTTAAAAATTTCAGAATGGTCCATTTCTTCCGAGTACACTTCCGCCCAATGTACAAAAAGAGTAGTCTCTACTTTTTCCAACCACCCTAACCGCAATGCATTGATGTTCGTGTGGGTAAAGTATGGGGGCAATGTAACACCAAAACCGGCAATGGTTCGCTGATCAAAAAGCAGGTCCTCTTCCCTTGGAAAACCTGGCAGGCCTTCGGGACCGCCAATGGGGTATTTTTTCTGCAATGGGAGCAGTCCACTGGAATAATCGCCGCTAAATTCAAGATGGATCTTCCAATCACCTAAATACCAAATTGATTGAGTTGAAATTCCCTGCCGCTGAAAATCATTCGTGGCATCTTCCGTGTTTCTTCCGTAACCTCCGAACAATTCTACTACCGAATCAGAAAAGTTTCCCACATAAACCGGAAAAGACATGCGTAGCTCTGCGCTCTGCCAGGTATCGTTATCAGACGACACATCCTCTTCCAGCCTATCGAGGGTTTCTTCCAGTACTTCCAGTGAAAACCATAGATCCTTGTGAATATCGGCGTAGGCGTGTTTATACCCTGCTGTTTTTGAAAGAGAAACATTAAGTTCACTGCGTTCCAGGTAGATTTCACTTCCTGTCCATGGGAAACCGGAGTGAACCAGGTTGCTTTCCCAAAGTATTTGTTCATCGCCATCACTTCTCCAACCTGATAAATTGAATTCTGTTTGGTCCAGGTATCTGACTCCAAAACTGATTCCAAACAGGTTCTTATCAAAAGTATTGCCGTTGATGACCGGGCTTACGGTTACAAGCCAACTGTTTGCTGCCGGAAAATCCCAAATAGGCCTGATCTTAAACGGTGTGTACCAGTGATTGTTTAACAGGTCGCTTTCAAGTAGCTTGTGATAAGGGTCTAAAGAGATTTCGGTTGGTGGTGAAAGCAAGGTAAAACCGTAAGTTCCCGCTCCGGAAATAATTTCTTTAGTAACGGTCAATCCGTTCTTTAAAACAAAGTTGATTTCCAATGGGGGAGCCAAAGAACCATGGCTGTCTATATCCACAACAACAGCTGTTTGATTGCCATTTGTTCCTATGTCGACATCCTGAATTTCGTAGTCTACTCGACCATTCAGCGACAACCAGATATTTGCCTTTGCCTTTTGTTCGTCGGTCAGCTCAAAAAAATCAAACAGCATAGTTCTGTCAAAGTAGGACAAACCATTTTCCTGCCTCTGCAATAGCCGCTTTAGAGCCGGATAAATTTGTGACTCGATTTCTTGGTTACTATTCACAATTGATCTGAATAGATGAAAACCTTTCTCATACCAAGGATGATAGGCATTGGAAAGAAATCGTAAATCCTTGTTTTCTGTTCCTGAAATCAACCTTCTATTCCCCGGATAAGCCAACCAGTTTTTTATAGTATTTTCTTGATAAAAATCCGGATTCAACCATTGTCCCCAAGAGAAGAAACGCGAATCTCCCGAGTATTCCTTAAAAAAATAATCTCTAATGATTTCGCTGGATATTGCAGGTTCTAACCATGGATATTGAACTGTGTTTAAGCTGTATCTTTTCAATAGCGATGAATGGATAAACGCCCTGAGCAAAACAACTTCAAATGTTTTGTGGTAAATTGAATGATATCTAAAAAGACGTTGAGGCAGTAATATGTGGCTACTTGTGGCAGTCAATGGTCCGCTCCACAAAGCAATATATCTGTCCAAATCTTTTTTTTGCAGCCAATTGTTTTGAGCTAGAAATCGAGTTACTTTTTCGATCCTGGAAATAAGAAACTTCCTGTTTTCTTTCAAATAGCCATCCAATGCCAATTTGATTTCATCCTCGGGCGTGATTTGCTTATCTGCAACAATTATCGGCAATATGTCATGGATGGAGCCTTCCCGGAAGATCGTTTCTTCTTGGCTGTCATTGCCGATTAACCGGATCTGATAATTGTACTCTCTTAATACAGACCAATGGTCTGAATAGTCTGACTTTCCGCGAAATTTTGTGACAGGTCTGGGTATAAAATCCCATAGCAAATCCACCCAATCCTCTGAAATACTATTGAATTTCGTAATGAAGCTTATATCGATTAATGTGCTGTCCTTGCAGGACAGGTAAAATGCTTCATTTCTGAGTACCAGTATGGAGTCCACAGTATTTTGCAAAGGAGAAAGTGAAGGGTTGTTCACAATATTAAAATTAACTTGTTCTTCATCGATTCGCGTCTCTATTATTTCAATTGATTTAGGCAGTTGGGGGTTTTTTTTGTGGTATTTTTTTAATTCACCCAAATCCGAACGGTTATAAGTGTTCAAAAGATCGTTAAGATCACGGAATTGAAATTGTGCACGCCAATCTTCGTTGGAATTACGGTTGGGAGGCAAATGAAACTCAAATGTACTGGAGGAATAGCAATCCGCTTGGTACTTTGCACTACCGCGAAAAACCCGCTCAAGAGCGTTATATTGCCCTGTTATCTCAATTTGCTGAATGCTTGCTAATAGATGAAAATGAGGAAAGATGGCGATCGAGTTAAAAAGCAGGAAAAAAATAGGGACAATCAGGTAGGTTTTTAGCAACAAATGAATTCAAAGTTAATATGTCAGTTATCTATCGTTCGGGATCAAGTGGTTATGAATTGCAGGTTAGTAGGCATCACCCGGATTAGGGTGAATACGTAAGGTGATACAGCGAATCGAGAGAAGAATCATGGATTTGTCGTTGAAATTAGTAGCTTTTCGAGTCTTCTGTCGTTGCTTTCATCTACCACTAATTGCAGATTTTCAAGTTCTATGCGCTCGCCCTTTTCCGGTATTTTTCCGGCACTATGACATACGTAGCCACCAATTGTTTCGATTCCTTCTTTTTGAAAATCCTTGTTATAGAGTTCGTTAAACTGACTTAACGGGAAATTGGCATCCATCAGAACAGAGCCGTTACTTAACGATTTATACGTCGGGTCATCGTTTTTATCAAATTCGTCTGGAATATCTCCAACCAATTCCTCAATGACATCTTCAATAGTAATAAGTCCATCCACACCACCATGTTCATCGACTACGATTGCCATCTGCACCTTGTTGGTCCTGAAATGGGAAAATACCTGGTGTATTTTCTGGCTATAGGAAACAAAAGAAGGTTTGCGCATTATTTCTAAAACCAGAACACTTTCCGCTGATTCAAAATACTCAAAAAGATCAATAGCATAAAGAATGCC
This sequence comes from SAR324 cluster bacterium, assembly GCA_028282825.1. Lineage (GTDB taxonomy): Bacteria > SAR324 > SAR324 > XYD2-FULL-50-16 > XYD2-FULL-50-16 > JAHJTV01. The sequence continues at coordinate 43,253 of JANQGZ010000022.1, read as the reverse complement.
CACTATGTTATCACGTTTACCTTCCAAAACCGGTAGTCTGGAAAATCCGGTTTTATGAAATAGATGTATGGCTTCTTTGATTGGTGCATTTTTGTCGATGGTTTCCATTTGTGTTCTGGGAACCATGACTTCGCGAATGGTGGTATTGAAATAGTCTTCAAGATTGTTTAGTACTTCAAACTCACTTGGATCTATGCTGGATATGGCTTCTTGATGAGGTTTATTTAATAATTTGGATTTAACTATTGAAAGTAGAGAACGGTTCGACGGAACTTCCATTTATCTCCGTTATAAAATTATTGGAAAACCAGTAGGAATAACCTGGCCAACCAGAACTTGGAAACAATAGCAACGACCTTCTTTCATTCTTGTTGGAGTCTAGCAATGAATAATTTTTCAGGCAACATAATAATTAAATCAATAAAAACAGATTTATAGATTTCTCCACCACTTTACCTAATTGTCTAATTTTGACCTCCCAACTAAGTTCACCACTTTAAGCAAATGGGAATATTGCGGAACAGCTTGAAAGGCCTCTGCTCCGAATATCCACAAGCTCTCAGGTAAGTTTCAATACAAATTCTGGTGATTTTATTTCAGAATAAGCATTAATAGATCGGCCCACTAATTGTTGTCGTGACAAAATTCAACAAAAACTAAAAAGACCATTGCTGCAATGCTCTTAATATTTTATGGAAGGGTTTTCTTATTTTTTGTGATATCGCTGATTATAGTTTTAACAGCTTCTTCTTTGACTGATTCGAGGATGTGCTTGTTACCCAGCATGAAAGTCATTTCTACGGGTCCAAGGTTTTTCAAATCTTTTTCTACATCTTCCTTAACATTGTATCCGCTTTTCTTATATTTTTCTAAAACTTCCTCAACAGTCTTTTTAGAATATAAGGCTTCAATTATAATTTCTGCCTGGATATCAGATGTCAGCCTTTTACCTTTCTTAGGTCCTCTTCTTGTAGCTTTTGCCATAAAGTCTCCTGGAATGATTAATTTTACATATTGTTAATCTTCAGCATAAATACATTTTCTTAAACACGCAAATTATTTCGATAAATTTTAATTTTCGCCATAAAAACAGGAAATCTTACAAAAAACACCAAATTGTACAGAAATTTTAAGCCGATAAACCATCGCTAAAATTTTATTATCTCCAGTTTATTAGCACCTTTTGAAAAATATTGAGTAAAATCAATACATCTCAACATAAATGTACCTGTTGATTGAATATTAAAATGTGATTTCTAATGTTTGAACTTTAAATTGTTCAATATTTATTCTTGGTAATCATTTTTTTTGTTCACCAGCACGATAAACATTGAAACAATTTATTGACAATATCAGGCTGATGATCCAAGCACTCCGTTAATTAATCCAATATGGCATCGGACAATTCGTACTTTTCGAGCACCCAGATGGAATCAAAGTTGGTTCGATAAGTGCTTTACCTAAAGATTAAAAAATAATTATAGTTAGATAATAAAACTCACATATGTTCAATCCAGCTTTCAAGTCATTAACTGATAATTCCATGAACCGGTTGTCGCGGTTTCACGCCGATATAGATGCTTTGGCAGCAATCCTGGAAAAACTGCTCAAAGTGATTAATCATTCCGACCCTTCAGCTAAAAACATGAAGGTTGTTCTCTATGATAAGTACAAAGTGCGCTTATCCGAGTTGGCGCAGGAAGTAAAGGAATCAACGTCATGGTCGACATTTTATGCCTATCTGACCGATTTTTTCTCCGGCAATTCTTTTTCTATCGATGAGGAATCAAAAGAAGTTGTCGTCAACAAGCTCATGAAAGATTTTGAGAATGAGTTTATAGTTAAACACGAACTTTCTGAATTTTCTGCCCCAGATCCCATAGATACCAGGCAAAAGGATAGATTACGAAAAATTCGAAAACAGATTCGAACCAATCGTAAACATCAAAGCAACTCCTTCCACAGCCACGATTTTGTCGATATGCTGCAGCATAAGGTGAAGCAAAAGACAGCGAAAAGCAGTCTGGACAAGCTGGTAAAGGCATTTAACAAAATCGATCTTCCAGATAAAAACAATTAATCCTTCGATCACCCAAATCGCCTATGTTTATTTATATGGTTTCCTCTGAAGCTGTTCCTTATATTCAAACCGGAGGACTTGGAGATGTGGTCGGAACTCTTGCTAAACAGCTTACCCTAAAAGGTCATAAGGTTACGCTTGTACTTCCGTTTTACAAATCGATCAAAGCAAGAGAAAGGGAATTCGTTTTGAAGCCCCTTTCCAAGCCACTTACAGTAAAAATGGGAAATAGAAGCCTCGAAAGCAAGATTTGGAGGACGTCACCGGAAACCAACCTGAATATATATTTCATAGAATACAACGACTTTTTTGATCGCAATGATCTGTATGGGGAGGCGGGAGAAGAATACAAAGACAATGGAAGACGCTTTGCTTTTTTTTCAAAAGCAGCCCTGGACCTGTCCATTCATCTTAAGGTCAAGCCGGATGTTATCCATATAAACGATTGGCAAACTTCCTTGATTGCATATTATTTGAAGACATGGTTCTGGAAAGAGCCATTGTTCAAGAATACGGCATCTGTATTAACCATTCACAATCTTGGTTACCAGGGGCATTTTCCGATGTCCAATTCCGAGTTTGTCGGATTGAATTGGATGCAAATGCGTTCCGATGAATTTGAAGATAATAATGGTATCAACCCGTTAAAAGGCGGTTTGTTTTACGCTGACATGATTACAACCGTCAGTCCCACCTACGCAAAGGAAATCCTTTCAGAACCTGGTGGATGCGGCTTAAGCGATTATTTGACCAGACGTCAAAATGACATTGTTGGTATTTTAAACGGCATTGATGACCAGGAGTGGCATTGTGAGACAGACAGATTCATACCTCAAACCTTTTCCGCTAATGATTTAAGCGGAAAAAAACTGTGCAAGGCAGCGTTGCAAAAGCGTTTCGGGCTCAATCCTGATCCTGCAGTTCCTGTTTTTGGAATGGTAGGTAGATTCGCTTATCAAAAAGGTATGCAATTGTTAATGGGATGCCTGGAAGATGTGATGTCCTGGGAACTCCAACTGGTTGTGCTGGGAAGCGGAAATCCCTTTTACGCCGGTTATTTTGAAAACCTGCAAAGGTATTTTCCGGAAAAGGTTGGCATATACATCGGTTTTCAAAACGAACTGGCTCATTTAATTGAAGCAGGCAGTGATTTTTTTATTATGCCTTCCTTGTATGAACCATGTGGATTGAACCAGATATACAGTATGCTTTATGGTAGCCTGCCTATTGTCAGGGCGACAGGAGGACTGGCCGATACTGTCCGGAATTTTGATGAGGAAACACAATCAGGTACAGGCTTTGTGTTCGATGATATCACCAGTGAAGCATTAAAAAACACCATCGGATGGGCACTTTCCACCTGGTACGACAAACCGGAAAGCTACAAAACCGTTCAGTTATCGGCCATGAAACAGGATTTTGGTTGGCAAACAGCTGTTGAGAAATATGAAACAGTTTATGATCAAGCGATGGGTAGAAGAAAAAGCTGGAGCTAAATATCGTAACGCCTCATTCTGACATTTAGAACAAGACCTATCCCAATCATGTGCGATAACATCGCCGATCCCCCATAACTCATAAAAGGCAATGGCATTCCCACGATCGGTAAAAGACCGATTACCATTCCGATGTTAATAACTACTTGTGAAGTGAGAATGGCAGCCACACCCACTGTAAGGATTGATCCGGACCGGTCTTTGGTTTTCCCAACATAGCGCAGGCACCAGAGAATTAGAAATACATAAAGCATGACCAGGAAAATACCTCCCACAAATCCCCATTCTTCAGTAAATACTGAAAAAATAAAATCTGTGTGTCGGGCTGGCAGGAAATTTAGTTGAGCCTGTGTTCCTTGCAGGTAACCTTTCCCCCAAAGTTGCCCGCTTCCGACAGCTATTTTTGACTGAATAATCTGGTAACCGGTTCCCAAAGGATCCATTTCCGGGTTGACCAATGTGATAATCCGGTCACGCTGGTATTGTTTAAGCAAAAACACCCAGACGAAAGGGATAGAACCGACAGCAAGAACAGTTGATCCCAATATCAATTTTGTGCGAATTCCCACTAAAAAGATAACCGGCAAAAAAATAAACAACAAAATACCGGCTGTACCCAAGTCAGGCTGCTTAATAATCAAAAAAAACGGAACCAAGGTCACAACCAACGGCCAGAGAACTTCTTTCAATCCAAGGTCTCCAATCCTTCGAGATTCGCTGAAGTAATGAGACAGATATAGAATCAGGCTGAATTTGACAAACTCAGAAGGTTGAAAAAAAATCGGACCGATTTGTAACCAGCGTTGCACACGAGAACCCGCTCCACCAGTACCGTAGACCAGAACAAGAATTAATAGGACGATCATGAACAAGTGAACCAAGGGGGCGAATCGCTGCATGAACCGATAGTCGATCATGGTAACAACCGCCATGACGCCCAGACCTAAAAAAAACCACAACACCTGTCTACCGAAATATGGTGTCTCTGTTCCGTAACTGTAGGATGCGGAATAAATCGCCACAAACCCAATCACGGAAATAACAACGGTTGTTAGCAACAGTATCCAATCAAAATCTTCCAGTAATCTGCGATCAAACATGGTAATTATGAGTTTTTGTGAAGATCGAGGATTTTATCAATGATCCCGGTTGTAGCACGGCCTGGGATTTCGGGGATTGTAAAAACCTTCCCGCCTTCCTGTTCAACAATGTCCTTGCCAATAATCTTATCCAGAGGCCAGTCACCGCCTTTGATAAGAATATTCGGTTTCAACTGGCTAATAACATTATAAGGATCAAGCTCTTCAAATGATACTACAAAATCCACAAAATAAAGACTTGCGAGGACTTCCATTCTTTCATCCAGAGGGATCAAAGGCCTCATTTTCCCTTTCAATTGTGTCACCGAGTTATCGCTGTTTACGGCAACAATCAGTTTGTCTCCGGCATCACCGGCTGCCTTTAAATATCGGGTATGACCGACGTGAATTAAGTCGAAACATCCGTTGGTAAAGACAATTTTTTGATTTTGGGATTTTAATCCCTTGATAACCGGTACCAGGTCATTTACCTTATACATTTTTTCTTTGGGATTCAGCAGCGTCATAACCTAAAGCCATATTTCATTTTTGTATTATTCGATCTTTTCAAATCCTATCTCTAACTAACGAGAAATTCCAGCCGTATATGGATAAATTAAGGCTCTAAACAAGATTGACCCGAAAGACAAAAAAAAGAATGAAAATAACGAACATTTCCACTATAATCATAAAAGCTTCTACGTGATCAAACTTGATTCGGTCCAGTTGGATGAATTTCCTCAAAGAAACAGGTAAATGTCGGATATGTTAAAAACTTATGACCCCGGTGAAAAAGGCAGAGAACTGATTGCGCTGCTTTTTCCCTTGTCCCACGATGAAAGAGAGAAAAAACTGATCGAATATCAACAACAGTATGCTCAAGAAACCCCGGCAATACTGGACGGTTTTCATTTTTTGGTTCAGGAAGTGATGGAAGCGCGTCAAGCTGGAATGAGCAATGATGTGGTGAACCTACCCGATAAATTGCTCGGTGTAATTGTCGGACAAATGATCAAAGACAAAAATTTTTTCTCATATAACTCGATAGAAGAGTTTTTTCACACCTTGAACAAAACGTCTCCATCAATTTTTAAAGACAATGAACAAATTGAACGGGCCCTGTTGAGAGAGACAAGGCCGGCTTCGGAGAAAGAGTCCTCTTCAAATTTACCTGAAGAATTTACAGAAGACATTGAAGGGAGATTCAAAGCCACTTGCATTTCTGCACAGAAAGCTTATGGAGAACTTTCCCGAATTCAGAGATCCCTGATGAATTCTCAAAATATTATAGATAATTACAAGAGCAAAAAGTCAAATGTATCATTGATTGAGGTGAAGTTAGCCAAAGAGACTTTTTTAGATACCAAGCAAGTCTTTACAACAAACGGAAAGGTGATTGCGGATGGCATGGCTTTTATTTATGAGGTTTACCAGTTTTACCCGGATCAGCTGATGGTAAAAAAAGCCTATCTTAAATACCTGGCTAAATTACTTGGATCAAGAGAAGCCAGATATCCGCCTGAAAACTATGTCTTAAATCTAGCCAAAGGAGACTTTGACTTTTCTCTTCCTGATTTTGAACCTACTGATCGTCAACTACAACATGGAAAGACCAAATACAGCATCAAAAAGGAATACGCACAGGTTTTGTTAAAAGACATCAGGCGGCTGGAATCCAGGTATCGTAAAAGAAAACTAACCGCACTTCTCAAAACGGAAAATGCAAAGGCAAAGATTATTGGTGAACTGCAAGAGATATTAAAACTGGACTCAGGTGACATTAAAACGCACATTTTTATTGCAAAATTGATGTCCGACTATTCCAATTCCTTTACCAGCCATGTAAAAAAGGGGGTATTCAAAGAGCAGGCATTGAAGCATTGTCAAGCGGCTTTTTCAAAAATCGATGATTACCTGGACTTGCAGGGCATCAAGGAAGTAAAAGAAAGAGATATTGCCAGGGCAAGTTTTGTGAAGACAATTTCAGCGATTCGAATACCATTGCTGAAGAAAGGATAAACTCAAAACCTTAGATTAACAAATATGAAGAGTTACAGGAAAGAGTTATGGTTCAACATTCTGGAACGGATGGATTTTGTAAATATTACCCATGAAGTGGAAGCCTGTGTCGCCGAAAGTGGCGTTAGGGAAGGCATGGTATTGGTTAATGCCATGCATATCACTGCATCGGTATTTATCAACGATCATGAATCCGGACTGCACAAAGATTATAAAAAATGGTTGGAACACCTGGCACCGCACGCACCCATTGATCAATACCGTCATAATGATACGGGCGAAGATAATGCAGATGCCCACCTCAAAAGGCAAGTAATGGGACGTGAGGTTATAATCGCAATAACTGAAGGGAAACTGGATTTCGGAACCTGGGAACAGATATTCTATGGAGAGTTTGACGGCCGCAGAAACAAAAGAGTGCTGGTTAAAATCATTGGCGATTAATATACGACTCAATTAATGGACTTTCCAATCAGCGAGTGCTTTCTTCTGCCGGTTATCTCGACAGTCACCAAATCACCGATTTCCAGGGAGTGATCCCGAATGGAAATCGGAAAGTTGTTATCACTCCTGCCATTCATAACGCCCCTTTCTTTCGGGTGTGCATTATCAATCAAGACTTGCTGCCTTGATCCCATCAATTGATCCAGTATTTCAGATTGTATTTTTTCCTGAACGGACAAAAGCTGTTGCAGCCTATGTTCTTTCTCCTGTCGAAGGACTGTATCTTCCATTTTTTCAGCCTTTGTTCCGGGACGGGATGAGTATTTGAATGCATAAATCTGGCTGAAGCGAACGTTTTCAACTATTTCCAGGGTTTCCTTAAATTCCTCATCCGTTTCCCCGGGAAAGCCGACAATTACGTCAGTTGTAATTGAGATCCCCGGAATTTTCTGTTTCAAATAGGACACTTTGTCAAGAAATTCCTTTGCAGTGTGACCACGCCTCATCAAGTCCAATATTCGGTCTGCCCCGGCTTGAAAAGGTAGATGGATATGGTTGCAGATAGTGGCACGGCTTGCCATAAGATCGCTGAGATGATTATCCCAGTCATTCGGATGAGGTGAGGTAAATCTCAGCCTTTTGAGATCGGGCAGTGATGCAAGGGATTCCAAAAGATCATAAAACACAGAATCGCCAGCCCGGTAAGAATTCACATTCTGTCCCAGTATTTGAATTTCCTTTGCACCTTTGTTAATCAAATCCCGTGCTTCTTCCAGAATGTTTTCCTTCTCCCTGCTAACCAATTTTCCGCGGGTTGAAGGCACAATACAGAACGAACAATAGTTATCACAACCTTTGGTTATGGCAAGGTAGGCTTTGCATCCGTCCACTGTTCCCGATTCCAGTTCCTGATCCGGGATAAAATTTTGAATGTTCTTTTCTCGAGGAAGCCATCCGGTATAAAGAGCACGTTTTCCCTGCTTCACTTCAGTGATCATGGCAGGGAGATTAAATACGTTGTCAGTGCCAAATACCATATCCACTTCTTTTACCCGTTTAAGAATGGATTCGCCTTCCTGTTGGGCAACACATCCTGCGACCCCGATGATAAGGTCAGGTTTGTTGCGTTTTATTCTGCTTAATCGGCCTAACAAGCTGTACACTTTGTTCTCAGGGTTTTCTCGAACCGAACAGGTATTTATCAGCACCAGTCCTGCATCCTTGATATCATCAGTCAGCTGGTATCCTTCCCTTTTTAATATTGATGCCATCCTTTGGCTGTCATGCTCGTTCATTTGACAACCAAAGGTGTGGATATGTGCCATTTTCATTTGTTTTACTATCTGTCGTGTTGCTCGGGAGTTGGCGGATTTAGACCAAGAACTTCATATGCTCTCTCTGTCACAACCCTGCCCCTGGGCGTTCTTCTTATTAACCCACTTTTTAATAAAAATGGTTCAACCATTTCTTCAATAGTATCGGATTCTTCTGATACACTGGCTGCAATGGTGGTGATTCCGACAGGTCCACCTCCGTGAATATCTATAATTTGCTTTAAAATGGTGCGATCAAGTCGATCGAGTCCAATTTCATCGATTCCAAGCCTGGTAAGGGTTTCATCCACAATTTCCAGCGTGATCACCCCATCTGTTTTCAAATCGGCAAAATCCCTGGCTCTTTTCAGCAATCTGTTTGCTATTCTTGGGGTTCCACGGGACCTTTTGCCGAGTGCCAGGGCAGCATCATCAAAAATCTGGACATCAAGGATGCCTGCGGAGCGCACGATAATTTGCTTTAACTCTTCCGGTTGATAGTATTCAAAATGCAAGGGAATACCAAATCGTTCTCGAAGCGGTGTGGAAAGCAGCCCGGTTCTTGTTGTTGCACCGATCAGCGTGAAGCGCGGAAGATCCAGTTTAATCGTTCTGGCACTAGGTCCTTGGCCAATCATAATATCCAGGGTGTAGTCTTCCATCGCTGAGTACAGTACTTCCTCGATAACACGATTCATGCGATGAACTTCATCAATGAACAGCACTTGTTTTGGTTCCAATGAAGTGAGGATTGCAGCCAAATCACCTTGCTTTTCTATAACCGGACCGGAGGTTGAGCGAACAGAACATTCCATCTCGTGTGCAATAATATTGGCCATGGTTGTTTTTCCAAGGCCTGGTGGACCGTATAGTAGCACGTGATCCAAGGATTCTTTTCGCTTAAGCGCTGATGAGATAAAAACCTGCAGGTTGTCTTTCATATCCTGCTGGCCAATGTACTCATTGAATCGGGCAGGTCTTAGGGAGTATTCCTGGTGATCTTCTTCCTGTTGAAAATCTCCTGAAACAAGGTCGTGATTCGGATCAGTCATACATGTATCTGTGTTGAATGGTTATATTCTCAGTATGATCAACGTGAAAAAAAGCGTCAATCACAGCTTGTTGGCTAATTGTGATTTACTTGTTTGAAATCGCCCGTAGATTTCTGATAAAACCCCGGTATTTTGCTCTTTTGACCGGGCTTTTAATTTTCAGCCGATCAAACATCTCCTGTGTAAGGCCACTCCATTCTTTAAGATTCACCGTTAACCACTTTTCATCAAACTGAAACTCTGTAGAATTGCTAAGCGGACCTTTTTTATTCCAGGGACAAACCTGCTGGCAGATATCACAACCAAACAGTTGATAATCCAACCATGACTTCTCTTCTTTTGAGAATTCTCCTCGTTTTTCTATAGTTAAATAGCTGATACAGCGATTAGAATCGATAACACCATCTTCCACAATCGCATTTGTAGGACAGGAATCGATGCATTTCGTGCAAGTACCGCAATAATCCTTAGCTGGCGCATCGGAAGCAATATCAAGATTTGATACTACTTCTGCCAAAAACAGATATGAACCTAATCGGCGATTGATCAACATACTGTTTTTTCCTATCCAACCGACTCCGGATTTTTGGGCTATAATTTTTTCCGGTAAAGGGGCTGTATCAATGCAAACCCGACCTTTGAACTGGGGAAAATCGTTTTTTAAGCTATCAAGCACATGGTTCAGCTTTTTTCTGAGCACAACATGGTAGTCTTCTCCCCAAGCGTAATTACTAATTGGATTGTTGGTTTCCCAGCTTATTGGCGGGTTGGTTTTGTAATTGATAGCAACAGATACAATTGATTTTGTATAATTTTCAATTGCGCTGGGATTGGACCTGATATTTCCGTATTGCTCCATCCAGTCCATATCTGCATGATAACCATTCTTTATCCATTTAGAGATCCAGTCTCCCAGTTCGCAGTCTTTAAAGTGCAGAAAACCAACCAGGGAAAATCCCGCCTGCAGCAATAGTTGTTTTATACGTTCTTTTGTAGGAGTAGACATGTTTGAGAGCTGTTTAATTTTCGTTATAATATCAAATGGTGTTAACAGAATTGGATGAGGAACGCTAGAATCAATTTATGCCTGTTTTTTGAGATATTTCTAAACCATTTATTTTTAAGTGAAAAAGCTATGAAAGACTATTTGGTGTTCGATTTGGAAACTCAGCGCTCTGCCCAGGAAGTTGGGGGATGGAACAATATTTCTGAAATGAAAATGTCGGTTGGTGTGTTATGGGACTCTTCAAAAAACGATTTTGCAATCTACCTCGAAGATGAGGTGATGAATCTTATCAAACACCTTAAATCGGGACCAACTGTTATCGGATATAATCATTTGGGTTTCGACTATACAGTACTTACAGGCTATTTCTCCGGTGAAGCCGAAAGAAGAAAGCAAATGGAAGAATTTAAGCAATTGGACAACCTGGATCTTCTCGTGGACTTGAAAAACAGAATCGGCAGAAGAATTAAACTTGATGATGTAGCCCGCCCTACTTTGCAAGTCGGCAAATCTGCCGATGGTCTGCTGGCTTTGAAATGGTACAAGGATTATCTCAACGGCGACAAAGAGAAATTACAAAAAATTATAGACTATTGCTGCCAGGATGTAGCCGTTACCAGGGATGTTTTTCTTTATGGTATCAAAAACCGCAGCATCTTGTATGAAGACAAATACGAAGGCATAAAAAAAGTTGACGTTGACTGGGGGCAGTTGGAACAAAAACCGGATGATTCGGAGCCGGATTCCTTTCAGCTTTCTTTTTGAAAAATCTACAAAAGATTTGAAAAACCAAACTGCCGTAAAATATCCAGCAGCTTGTTGGATGGCAGACCAACAATCGTCGTAGGGTCGTCAACCTTGATATTGGCGAAAAGGGAAGCGCCCAGCGATTCGATTTTATATGATCCTGCACAATTCCAGGGTTTATCGATACTCACGTAATTTTCTATTTCTTTCTGCTCCAGATTTCTCATAGTCAATTCGGCTTCTGCAATTGAGGATTTGATATCTCGGTTAAACATTACGGCAACTGCACATATTAAAGTATGTGATTTGCCGTTCATCATCTGCAACTGCTTGACAGCTTTCCCAGGTGTGCCCGGTTTGTATAAAACTGTCTTCTCTATCGAGACTAACTGGTCAGCAGCAATTATAAGTGAGCTTGCACATTCATGCCTCAACGACTTTGCTTTTTCAATAGCAATATTCTCGATAAATTTATCCAGGGAACCTTTTGAAAATATCGGTTCATCGTATCGATGTTCTATTTGGCGATGTTTTATCCCTAATTGTCTAAGAATATCACTCCGCCAGCTTGCCCGGGATGCAAGCACAACATCAATTTCACGAATTGGTCTCAAAGCCATGGAGTTGATTAACAGTTTGAACCACTTCTGGAGGGTTTGGGATCCGTCAGTTTCCTCATGGATCCGTCAGATTCCTTGCAGGCAAATTCTGCAGCCTCTATAAAAGAACCTGCTTTGATTTCTCCACTAAAATAGATGGAATAGATCCGATAAGTATTCCTGGCCTTGCGAATGACTTTGAATTTTCCGCAGGAAAAACCACATTTAAAGTATCTGGCGCCTTTATCATCAACTCCCATAAAAGTTACTGAGTAGGCAGGTAAAGACAGTGTCATCGTTAACATCAGCATGATAAGTGTGCAGAGTACTTTGGCTGGGTTCATGGCATTCCAATTATGTTTTTTGATTAGTCAACCTAGAAAGTATCAAAATACTGCTCTTTAAGTTGTTGTACGTATTGATTATTTTCTTCGTACGAATGTTTATTCATAAATTGGAATGCAATTTTTTTGCAAGTTGCCCTGTCGACCTTTTGTAAAATGCTTTTTGTCTGCAAGACATGGTTTGGGGCCATGGAAAACGTGACATTGCCAATTCCCAGCATAAACATCTGCAGGATTGGGTCTGCCGCCAATTCACCACAGATGGAGACATTTTTATTCATCCTGTTGGCACTGACCACTATTTTTTCCAGCATCTTCAATATCGCAGGATGAAAAGGTGCAAACAGATCTGCGACGTGTTCATTCATACGGTCTACTGCCAATGCATACTGAATCAGGTCGTTTGACCCGATGCTGATAAAGTCAATCAGATCCAGTAAATCTTCAATGATAAATGCAGATGCCGGTGTTTCAATCATACAACCAATTTCGAGCTTTTCTCCTGATGAGCCAAGGTTTTTTTGCTCTTCGGCAATAATACTTTTAGCCTTAATCACTTCGTCAATACGGGTGACCATGGGAATCATGATCTTGATACTGCTTAACTCGGAGGCACGAATGATTGCGCGTATCTGTGTCCGGAAGATATCCTGGTATTTCAGGCATACCCTGATGGCCCGCAAGCCAAGGGCAGGGTTTGTTTCGTCTGCTAATTCGGGAAAAGCAAAGGTGGGTTTGTCCCCTCCCACGTCCCAGGTCCGAATTGTAACGGGTTTAAACTCCAGATCTTCAATTATCTGCTTATATAACTGAAATTGCTGGTCTTCATCTGGAAATGACTCTTCAATTAAGAATAAAAACTCAGTACGAATGAGCCCCACGGAGGGAATTTTGAGATCATTGATGGTTGAAAGCTCTGAAAGAAAATCCAGGTTGGCGGCAAGATCCACTCGCTGTCCGTCTGAAAGAACGCACTCCCTGTCTGCAAGCTTTTTTAGATTGTCAAGATAGAAACTGTAGCGCTCCTTTTTATCCAACTTGGTGCGTATCTGTTCTTCGGATGGCTCTTCTATGACTTCTCCCAGGTTTCCATCCAAAATAACGTTTTGTTCATCCTGCAAACGCAAAGTAATGTTCTGCACCCCCACAACAGCGGGGATATTCATGGCACGAGCCAGTATTGACGAATGAGAAGTGGTTCCCCCCAGTTCGGTAACGATGCCTAACAATTTGGCTTTGGCTAAATGAAAGGAGTCTGCCGGTGAAATATCATGACAAATGACAACGACCGGCTCCTTAAGCTGGCTTAGGTCAAGGTGTGGCTTTTTCAGCAGGTGATTCATGATGCGTTCACCCAATTGCCGGATATCATCAAATCTTGAGCTGATATACGGATCGGGAATCGCCTTGAATTGTTTTTCCAAATCGGCCAAGACATAGATAAGAGCCCATTCGGCATTTATCTGCATTTCAACGATTTTTTGTTCAATGGCAGGAATAAAATTCTTATCCTTGATAAACATTTTGTAGCTCGAAAACACAGAATTGATTTCCTCAGGTAAAAAATCCACTCCCTGCTCTATGATCGCATCCAACTGAGATTCGACAGATACCTGTGCGTCTTTGATTCTTGAAATCTCAGTAGGTACCTTCTCATCCGAATCAAACTGAATCCGCGGATAATTCATATATGAGGAGTTGATTTTTAGTACCTTTCCAATAGCTACACCATCAGAAACGCCAATCCCTTTATAGATATTCATATAGTCTTATTTCGATTTCAGCTGGCTTAAGTCTCTGACAGCACCTCTGGCAGCGCTGGTTACCATTAAACTATATGCCTCCAACGATTTTGATACAATGCGGTCCCTCTTATTAGGTTTCCAGGCCTGATCGCCCTTTTGATCCATCTTTTCCCTTCTCAGTTTTAACTCATCATCGGTTATATCAAGAATGATCGAGCGTTGTGGAATATCGATCTTTATGTTATCACCATCTTCCACCAAACCAATGTTGCCGCCTTCGGCAGCCTCAGGAGAGACATGACCAATACTGAGGCCTGAGGTTCCCCCGCTGAATCTTCCATCTGTCACCAAGGCACATTCCGCACCCAGTTTTTTTGATTTTAAGAAGGAAGTCGGATACAGCATCTCCTGCATACCAGGACCTCCCTTGGGTCCTTCAAAATTGATAAAGACAACGTCCCCGGCTTCTATCAGATCATCAAGAATCGCATCACAGGCCTCTTCCTGGGAATGGAAAACCCTGGCCTTGCCTTCGAATTTCCAAATTTTTTCATCCACACCGGCTGTTTTAACAATACATCCATCCTCGGCGATATTTCCGTACAAAACGCACAATCCGCCGTCTTTTGCATAAGCATGCTCAACAGAACGGATACATCCGTTTTTTCTATCTTTATCAAGGGCATCGAAAGTAGAGTTCTGCGAAAAAGCTGTTAGCGCTTTTCTACCGCTTACTCCCGAATAAAAGAGTTGCTCTGCACCGGGATTTGGTTGGTTTAGAATACTGCAATCATCAATTTGCTCCCCCAGGTTCAATCCTGAGACAGTTTGGGAATTGGTATTAAGAAGCTTTTTTTCTCTTAGCTGCTCCAAAATTCCCATAACTCCCCCTGCACGGTGCACATCTTCAATATGGTATGAAGATGATGGTGCCACTTTACATAAGGTAGGTACTTTCCTTGAAATTTTATCAATTTTCTCCAAATCAAAATTGACCTGTCCTTCTTCTGCAATGGCCAGCAAATGCAGCACTGTATTGGTCGATCCTCCCATGGCTATATCCAGTGCCATGGCATTGTTAAAACTCTCGGCGTTGCAAATGTTTCGCGGAAGTACTGAATCGTCATCGTTAAAGTAATAGCGTTTTGCCATCTCTACGATGCGTTTTCCTGCTCTTTCAAACAAATCAAGGCGATTCTGATGTGTTGCCACCAAGGTTCCGTTTCCCGGAAAGGACAGTCCCATTGCTTCCGTCAGGCAGTTCATGCTGTTCGCCGTAAATAGTCCTGAACAGGAACCACAGGTAGGACAAGCCGACTTTTCAATGGCATCAAGATCTTCATCCTTTACGGAATCATCTCCTGCGGCAATCATTGCGTCGATCAAATCGATTTTTTTATCCCCAACTTTCCCCGCTTCCATGGGACCACCCGAAACAAATACAGCGGGAATATTGAGTCGCATGGAAGCCATTAACATGCCCGGTGTTATTTTATCACAGTTTGAGATACAGATCATCGCATCAGCAACATGTGCATTCACCATGTATTCAACCGAATCAGCGATCAGATCTCTGCTTGGCAACGAATAGAGCATTCCTTCGTGGCCCATGGCTATACCATCATCGATAGCTATTGTGTTAAATTCCGCTCCAAATCCTCCGCTGGCGTCGACAATCTTTTTGACGAGTTGTCCAATTTCATGCAGATGCACGTGCCCGGGAACAAATTGAGTAAACGAATTGACGATAGCAATTATCGGCTTTTCAAAATCTTCTTCTTTCATTCCGTTTGCACGCCAAAGAGCCCTGGCGCCAGCCATTTTTCTTCCTTCTTTTGTAACACTGCTTCGTAGTTTACCCAAAACGTACTCCTTATATTCTTAATCGGCTTTATGTTTCTTATTCCGTGTTTTTTCGGACGACCCTATGTGTTAATCGCGAAAAATCACTCCAATAATAACGGTTACAATGGTTGATTTTATAGCCACAATCGTGGTTTGTAAAACAGTATTAAGCCGGACTGAAAATAGATTTGTTCCGATTCTCAAGGTGGCAGGCGTAAATGATCAGGTGATCCACTGAGGAAAGATAGAGAAAGGATAGCGTTTCCCGGGACGGTTACACTATTTTTTCATTACCATTTTATAAAATTCCATCGCAGCTTTTTGAACTTCCGGAATGGCAAAATTATACAAACTGAAATCAATTCCCCTTGCATGCCGGGTTTCCACAATTTCACCCAGTTGTTTATTGACAACATCTGTGCCGTATAAAAAAAAGCAGGTATACGAATGTGTACCTTCAGCAGCGGCAGTGCTGTATGCCATACTGAGTTGTTTTGCTCTAACTTCAGCTCCCAAAATTAGTAAATGATTGACTACTTTGTCATCAACTGTTTCTTTTATTATATGTGGAAAAATCACTTCATGCTTTGGTGTTCGTCTCTTAATCAGGGCTGATTCGGTAACGCTACCAAAAAAGTCCCCCAGATCTTTATTGAACTCCGTATATGCCGGGCCCATTTTAACTCTCATCAGAGACATTTTTGACTTATAGGTAGCAGCTTCTTTTTGGAAATAGGGATAATCGATCTGATTTTTCTTAACTTTAATGACTGTATATTGTGGTTTTTCCGGTTCTGGTGGCGGCGCTTCCACAGGTTTAGGTGATGCCTCGACCGCTTCCGTTTCAGGCTGGGGATTTTCCTTTTTCCCTGTCAGCATCTGCTTAATTTTACTGATTGGAGATTTTGCAATCGTCTGTGCCTTTTCAAATTCCTTGTTCACTTTTGCGTATTCTCCGTGATTTTCGGAGAATGAGTCGACATCAGATTTTAAATCGTCACTGACAGCCTCGTTAACCTCTGCAGTAATATCGTTGAACACTGCCAACGGCAGTTGCTTCAGAATTTCAATTTCTGATGCCGGATTTTCATCAACAATCTGATCGATCGTTTTATTGCCGATACAATACTTTTTGTAAATCTCCCTCTTTTTGGAATTCCCCTTCAGCTTACTATTCATCCAATCTACCAGAAATTCCTGTTTAATAACTTCAAAATCAAGATAATTAAAATGAAAATTCTTGATTTTTCCAGCTATCTTGGCCTTCATACCCGGACAATAGTAGACGTAAAAAAAATGATTCCGATAATCAAATTTGCTGATGACATGCGGATAAACAAAGGATTGACCGTTTTCCTGGCGCTCCAAAACATTTTCCGGCTGCATCAGGTCTGCTGAAAGATCAACGTACAGATCCTTTTGATATTCCTTTTGGATACTCATCTGAAACATCAATTGAAAAACGACCTTGAGTGAATCCAGGCATTCGTTTCGTTTTTCCACGGAATAGATTGAAGGAAAGGCTTCCGACCTGCCAAGAGATTTTTTAATGGTTTCAATGGAATCAATGGTTTTACGAAGTTTGTATATATCCCAGAGAATGCTGATCTCTTTCTCAATATCGTTTTTTGCTTTGTAAAGCAGGTTCTTTTTGTCGCTGGAATCGATCATTTGGAAGAAATGCAGCAGAATTCTTTTAATTCCGCCTTTTTGTGGAAAAGGAGGCAAAACATTCAGATATTTCCTTCTCAAATCTGCATCGCCGACTTCGTTTACAATCCAGTCTATCCTGCCCTGAACAAACTGACCAAGGAACTTCCTCATGGCTAGAATTTCAAGCACATCGGGAGATGTGGAGTTGAAGTGTTGCTCAAAATAGTGTTCCTGCAGTTTTTTCAGAGCTGTTTTCCAATGTTCAAGGCTAAATCTGTAGTCCTTGACCATAGTCTCTTCATCTTTCTGCTTTTCGATATAAATGAGATCGACTACCTTTTTCCCTTCCTTTGCCATTCGAGTACTCTGCCCCTGGATCGATGAGATCAATTCAACTAAATTGTCGCCTCACGTTGCTTCATTTGGATTATCACCTCTCCAATTCGATATGGATTTGCTGTACAAAAACCGATATTTCATTGTAATGCTATACCATATACTCTTTTCGCAGCAAGGATTTTTTTTCCTGCTGTAAGAAGCAACAAATGTGATAAACCGATTAGTAAAGGATTTTCGTCTTCTACAGTCTAGTATACCCAAATCATTGAGAACCTATCAACCGTGCGCAATCAACATTTCATGATGCTTTTAAACTTGTTGAAAGCTGTGTTCCCCCTTCTGTTAATTATATTCGCTGGAACAGTAGGTTACATGATCATTGAAGGTTGGACTCCTTTTGATTCACTCTACATGACTGTTATTTCCCTAACCACAGTTGGTTACAGCGAAATCCACCCCATGAGCCTAACGGGTAAGGTCTTCACCATGATGCTGATCCTAACCGGTATAGGTAGCGTTGCATACATTATCGGAAATATCAGTATGCAGTATATCCATCCGTTTTTTGACTTTGTAATGAAAGAAAAAAGAATGGAACATATATTAAAAAAAATGAAGGATCATTTCATAATTTGCGGTTACGGCCGAATTGGTCGGGATGTTACCATGAACCTTGTGAAGACAGCTATTCCTGTTGTGGTTGTGGATAAGGAACCTGTGGCCAAAGCGGAACTGGAAAAGCACCAGGTTCCCATTGTGGTTGGAGATGCCAGTCATGAGGAGATACTGGAAAAAGCAGGCATAGGCAGGGCCAAAGGATTAGTATCAGCTGTCACCTCCGAAGCTGAGAATGTGTTTATTACTATGACTGCCAGAGATATAAAGCCCAGTTTGTTCATTATTTCACGCTTTGAAGAACCGGCAACACGAAAAAAGTTGATTCGTGCCGGTGCCGACCAGGTTATAAACCCCTACCAGATTGGAAGCGATAAAATCTCACATATTATTTTAAAACCCACGATCAGCAAAATTCTGGATTTTGCGCAACAAAGAGGACAGTTTGAGTTAAACATCGATGAACTTGAACTATCGGAAAACACACCCTTAATTGGTAAAACGATCCGAAACTGCGGAATCAGGGAGAAACACAATATTATCATTATTGCTATCGAATCTGCTAAAGGGGATATCATTACCAATCCAGGGCCCGATTATACCTTCCAGGAAAACGATAGGCTGGTGTTAATCGCCAACTCAACGGAGTTGAAATCCATATTTCTGACTTATCAAAAAAGTCAGAACAAAAAGTAGAGCGTGTTATGATTAAATTCCGAGCAGCAAGCAGGTTATTAAAAACAACCTGTGTTTTCGCTTTTTTAGTGTTATCGAGTACAAGCGCATTTGCTGCCAATGAGTATATTATTCATCAGACCTATCATACCATCAAAGGGAGTATACTTGCAGGCACTGTTTCCGCTGATGGCAGTCTGATTGTTGCCATAGACAAAAGATACAATGTCCGTATCTGGCGATACCAGAATGGCAGGCTGTTGAAAACGATTCCTACCTCTGATCACAGAGCCATAACGGTCGCACTGCACCCCTCACGACCTTTGATGTTCACTGGAGGAGCCGATAACAATATCAATGTTTGGGACTACAAAAAGGGCACCATTGTCAAAATATTGACCGGGCATGACGGACCTGTCAGCGAATTAAGTATAACCATAGATGGAGAATTTCTGGCTTCAGCCGGTAAGGATAATAAAGTGCTGGTCTGGAAACTCGATCGCTACAAAGTAGTACAGGGAGTTGAAGAGCCTTCCAGATCGGTAACATCCATCGATTTCCATCCCTCAAACCGTCTTCTAGCCTGGTCAAATGGGAGAGGAGAAATCAAGGTCTGGGACACCACAATCAAAAAGGTGATCGATTCCCACGCCAGTCATACAGCAAGAATATACAAAGTTGAATTCAGCTCTGACGGTAAAATGCTGGCTTCATCTTCCCAGGATAAAAAAGTCATTATCTGGGACTGGAAAAACAAAAAACAGCTTACGTCGCTTTCCGGACACGACAAGGCAGTCACTTCAATTTCCTTTCATGCAAATAACTTAAGAATGATCAGCTGTTCTGCTGACGGATCGATTTTGCTTTGGAATCTTCAAAATGAACAGATTATATCCAGGCTAAAACTGGTTGAAAAACCGATTAGAGATTGCATGTTTGCCGTGGGTAGCAAAAAAATCCTGGGTGTATTTAACAAGAACTACCTCAAAACCTGGGAAATGGGAGATAATGGTTTTTTAGCCTCCTTGAAAAACCATAAAAAATCGATACTCAGCCTGGATATTTCGGACAAAGGCAACCATTTGCTGTCTCTATCTGCTGATAAAACCGTAAAAATTTGGGATTTGAGAAACAAAAAAGTCGTCAGAAGCTACGAAACCGGGGAAATCGGTCCTCAAAAGGTCAAGTTTGCTCCAAACGGCAAACACTATGCAGTTGCCGGAGCAAATTCCACCATTGAAATCCGGACAGTCACCAAAGGTGAATTGGTTTCTGCATTAAAAGGGCATGCCGGCAAGGTTAATGCGATTGATTTCCACCCTACAAGAGATATTCTGCTCTCAGGCGGAGCTGACAAGCAGATCATCATTTGGGATCTAAATGCTTATAAAGAAATTTATAAACGAACCTCACACAAAGGACAGATCACGGATGTGAAGTTCTCACCTGACGGTGAATACTATGCTACAGCCTCAGTTGATCGAACCATAAAGGTATGGGGACAGCAGGATCAAAGACTGGTGCAGTCCTTGGAAAAACATACAAGGAGTGTCCGAACTATTGCATTTAGCCCCGGCAGCCCCATGTTGGCAAGTGCAGGGGATGACCGTGCCATTATACTCTGGAATTATCGTTCCGGTGCAACTCAAAACATCATGACCGGACACGATTTTATAATCACTTCAATCCACTTCTCACCGGACGGTTCCGCTTTGGTTTCCGCATCAAGAGACAAAACCATTAGACTCTGGGATATCAAAAAAGGCAGTTTTATCAGAACACTTTCCGGTGAAGAAGAACAAGTCACCGACATTGCCATAACTCCTAATGGTTTATTAGTTGCTGTCGGTTCTCTGGGCAGTGATATCAGTTTACTGAATCTACCCAGGGATATTTTCGCTAAAAAGGTAAAAAGGGCGGCACCCAATAGATCTCGGCAAGGCTTTGTGGCACAGCCGCAATCATTCACATCTGATGATACAAGCGCTAATGAATCCTATTCGCAAGCGGGGACCATATCCGAGGCTGATATTGAAGCAGAACAGGAAACCCGGCAACAAGACAATATTTTTGATACCAAAGTAGAAAAGAAAGGAACCAATACAGAAATTAAACAATCCGCTTTAAATCAACTACTCCGTGAAAATAATTTTTGCAGGGATCACGAAAAGATTAAAAATCTGGCAACAGATGTGCTGCAAGTCACGCTCAAGGACCAGGCCGCATATTATGCCTTGTTAAAATCGTATATTATTGAAAAAGACCTGCAGATGATATTCTTTATGGCAAAGTTAGGGGAAAATGCCCACTACCTGGGAAATCTCTATGATTTTAGTGAGGAAGTGACAATCAATCGTTTTTTTAAAAAATGGTTGACCAGTGTATTTGATAGTTCATCAAACAACTCAAAAACTGAGTTGACTATGGAGTACACGGATTGTGAAAACCGAATTTCCGAACTTACCATGCCTAAATATCTTTTATATATTGATATTCCCGTGGAAATTATTCGGAAGCTGGTCAATAATCAGTTTACAATGGATATTAAGGTTTTTGAGGGACTTGGCAATGACTCAGCCATTTTCAGGGACAGAATCTTTGCCATGATTCAAGCCGTTCAGGGCAACAAAAAAGATGTTAACATGAATTCCTTACGCCCCTTTATTCCTGTCAAGAAAAAACCAGTCTACGGCTACTACTTCATTGATCTTTCAGACATCCAGCAATGGGGAATCACCAACGACGTGGTATCATTCCAGTTGCGATGGAACAGAAGCCAGTGGATGACTTATTTTACTGATCACAATAAGCAAAAAACTCTCCTGTTAAAAGAAGGCAATTACTACCTCAGGGTCAACAATAAGGTTCGTCAGGCATTTGTGGTTGCAACGCAAGACCAAAGATTGACGGCGAAAGTTAGATGATAAGAAGACTCGCATTTATTTTTCATTACATTTACCTATATAAATTCTCCTATTTAGCCGGAATTCTATTTATTGTTTTAACCAATTGGATTTCGGTTACTATTCCCGAATATCTGAAACTCTCGGTAGACCTCCTTACCAGTCAGTTCGGTTCTTTATCCCAACACAAGGACCAATTGTTTCAATATTTATTGATCATGCTTTTACTGGCCGTCAGCATCGTCTTTGTGAGGGCCCTTTCTCGAATTTTCTTTTTCAATCCGGGTCGTGCGATTGAATACCGCGTAAAAAATGACCTTTTCGCAAAACTGACTCGTCTGCAAAAGAACTACTACGATTCCAATCCCACCGGGACCATTATTTCCCGCATTCAAAATGACATCAATGGAGTTCGGCTGATTTGCGGTTTTGGAATGATGCAGATGTTCAATATTACTACCGCACTATCGCTCACTCCCTATAAGATGTGGCAGCTGTCTCCCAGCCTCACAACCTATGTTTTGATACCGATAATCATCGTCTTTATTATCATCCGGATCGGAATGCACTTCGTGACCAGAAATACCAGGGCAAGAATGAAAGCTCTGCAGGGACTTTCCGGTTTTGTTGTTTCTTCTTTATCCGGGATCGATGTCATCAAAGGATTTAACCTTCACTCCTGGAATACCAAGCGTTTTAACGAGCACAACCAACAAATGCTTAAGCTCTCGTTAAAAATATCGATATTTCGTTCCTTTTTAATGCCGGTGCTACAAAACCTGGAAAACATTCTCAAGGTTGTTATTCTCGCAATAGGCGGATATTACGTTGTACAACAGAATTTCACCATTGGAGAACTTACCGCCTTTATTGCGTATTCAGCGCTGCTCAGCATGCCAATTATGGGCCTTGGCTGGTTAACAACAATAATTGAGACCGGAATGATTGGAATAGCAAGTGTTGAAACCATTCTTAACCAGGAAGAGGAAGAACCAAATGAAAGCAGGCAAACTTTCACTCCAAGGGAGAAATTGTTTGAAAAAGGCCTGGAAGTAAAAAACCTCACTTACACCTATCCTGGCCACAAGGAGCCTGTGCTAAAAAACGTGTCCTTTAAAATCAAACCGGATCAGACGGTCGGTATACTTGGTCAAATTGGCTCCGGTAAGACAACGTTGGTAAATTGCCTGAATCGCTATCTTAAGGTTGAAAACAATGCCATTTTTTTTGGCGGATACGACATCAATCAGCTGAGTTCATTGCAGGTTAGAAAGGTCATACGAACGGTTTCCCAGGACGTTTTTTTATTTTCCGATTCTGTCAAAAATAACATTTTGTTCGGTGCAGAAGACGAATCCTCTATTAAACCGGATTATCTGGAACAGGTTATCTTTGAAAGTGCCTTAAAGGAAGAAATTGAACGGTTCCCGGAAAAAACGGACACGGGCATAGGGGAAAAAGGTATTATGATTTCCGGGGGACAAAAACAGCGAATATCCCTGGCTCGCTCACTGATGGCACCATACGATTTGTTAATTCTGGATAATATCCTCTCTGCGGTGGATTACGAAACCGAACGTTTTTTACTGTCCACCATCCTGAAAAAAAGAACTGCACGTAGTTTACTGATCGTCTCACACAGGGTCCAGGCTTTAGAACAGGCAGATAAGATACTGGTTTTGGACGAAGGACGAATTGTAGATGAGGGCACTCATGCAGAGCTGATCCAACGTGACGGTCTCTATTCAAAAACCTGGCAATTGCAAGAACAGTGATGAAATTAAAACGCTTTGAAAAACTGACTGATTTTAAGCTTCTGCAGGTGTTTTACAGGTTTTTAAAACCCTATAAGCATTGGCTGATAACAGCTTTAATTGCCGTGCCGTTTACCACCGGCGCTTCCGTCCTAATCCCATTGCTACTTGTACATATCGTTGATGAATATATCGTGGTTGGTAACTTGCCGGGTTTGTATCAAATGACCATTTACCTGGCCGGGGCAGTCGTTCTAGGATATCTCGCAGACGGCACCTATACATATTCTCTTCAGAAAGCCGGACAATTGACCATCGCGGAAATGCGACGTGCGTTGTTTGCCCATACTCTGACTCTTCCAAGATCATATTTCGATAAACACCCAATCGGCAGAACCCTGAGCCGACTAACCAGCGACATGGAAACCATGGGAGAGTCGATTGCAGTGGGAGTCCTTGCATTGTTTACCGACTTTTTTAAAACGCTATCGTTGCTGTGTTTCCTGTTTTATCTCAGCTGGAAGTTAACCTTGTTAATTATATTGGTATTTCCTGTTGTGTACATCCTTGTTTCCTATATTCGAAAACAATTAAGAAAAAACTTTAACAAGGCCAGGGAGGCTCTGGCTGTTGCAACAGGGTATTTGCAGGAAAGCCTGAATGGTATCAAAACCATCCAGTTATACAACGCCGAAGCTAAAGTTGTTGCCAGGTTTAAAGAAAAAAATAAACGATTTTTAAAAGCACAGACCAGGGCAAACAGTTACGATGCCAGTTTGTTTTCTTTGATAGATGGCCTGACATCAGTAACCATGGCTTTGATTATCTGGTACGGCACCGGACAGATTTTGGCGGGTTTTATCACCATTGGCGTCTTGATTGGTTTCATTAATACATTGAGTAAGATTTTTGTACCCATTCGTGAGTTTGCCCAGCAAATTGCGTTGATTCAGAGGGCGTTGGCTGCACTAGAGCATATTAACGACCTGTTCAGCATTGAGCCCGAAAAAGACTCCTCGCAGTCTAACCCAGACAGTTCACCCGGTATCGAAAGGTTTTCATCACTGGTCTTCAACAGTGTAAACTTTAGTTATGCCGATGATGAGAATTTCGTCTTAAAAAATGTGTCATTCAGTCTGAATAAAGGGGAAAAAATAGCGATTGTCGGAGCAACAGGTTCCGGAAAATCCACCATTTTAAAGCTTATAACCAAAAGTTACACTAACTATAAGGGATCAATTAAAATCAACAACAATGAAATCAGCGCTGTTTCCAGAAATGACCTCAACCGGTTTGCAACCCTGATGCATCAGGATGTGCACCTTTTTAACGAATCACTGGCATTTAACATTTCGCTTAACCGATCCGAAATAGAGGAAGAACAAATTCAACAAGCCATGGAATACGTCCATGCGCAGGAATTCATAAATCATTTACCAGGCAAATTGAATTATCAAATCATAGATCACGGGGGGAATCTTTCGGCCGGACAGGCTCAACTTATTTCTTTTGCCAGGGCGATTGCAGGAAACAGTGAATTGATATTGCTGGATGAAGCGACCAGTTCTATTGATTCTCTGACTGAAGAACTCATCCAAAAGGCAATAGAGAAGATATTCAATGACAAGACAGTAATTGCAGTGGCTCACCGCTTAAGTACCATACGTAAATCTGATCGTATCCTGGTAATGAAAGAAGGCCAGATAGTGGAGACCGGAAGTCATGAACAATTAGTAGCTAAGAACGGATATTATGTTCAATTGCTCCATTCTATGGAGCAGCAGGAAGAATTTGGAGAAATCAAGGCAATGGAACATTCTGCAAGTGAGCTTTGAATATAACGATTTGTATTTATTAGTAAATTTTCACCCTGCTACATTCAATCCAACTGCTTGCCTTTCAATAGCCCGGATATTAAAGATTTACATTGTATTAAAAGAATGGCTAAGATGGGCACTGTCTTGTTTTAAAAAGAGGCCATAAATTATACAGATGACTTGATTTATACCACCCGCATGCTGCTTCAAAAATCCAATCCCAAAAAACCTGCAGTAACTAAAGACGCTGAAACTGTCTTCAAAAAAGGCCTCATGCTTTTACAAGATAAATTGTACAAGCAGGCCATGATTGAATTGAAAATAGCTCTTGAACGTAATCAGCAAGCTGTACAACCGGAACTTGAAACACTATTTATCAAGCATGAAGGTGATGAAAACAAGGAAAAGGCACTAACGATTGGTTTGGTTTTATTTCAAGTCAAAAAAGATGAAAAACTGGCAATAACCCTGGGGAATTACTCAAGAAAGCTCGGTAACTACAAACAAGCCAACAATCTGTATCGGCAGGCATTGAAGATCAATCGTAGCAGTATCCTGGCTTTTTATAACCTGGCTGCCAGCATGGGTCATGTCGAATGGTACGATCACGATGTTTCAAAACTGATCAGTCAGTTTTTTAAGATTTCCGATTATGTATTTCCGGAGCCCTTGAATAGCAACGAAACCATACGGACCGCAGAGTTTGAAGTCCGAAAGATCATAACAGACAATAAAAACAGGAATATCGATCGTATAAACAAGGAATTGCAAGCGAAACAATCGAATGATCAAAAAGAGGAATTTGAAGCGCTTAACAGTGAACTGGAGGCTTTGATTGAGCAGGAGATAAAAGTCGAAAGCCCTGTTGTTATTGAATTTCTGTTAGATAAAATAGGTAAAAAACAGGCACAGGATCTGGACGAAGAAGAATCCGATGCCTTGTATATCGATATGTTTAACCTCGGGTTATATGCTCTAAAGCACAAAAATGTTGCGGTTGCTAGCGAACAATTTCAAATTCTTAAAAACTTCCATGTAGATTTTGAAGATTTAGACCAATGTATTGGACTATCCAATGCAGTTCGGGGAGCAAAAGACAAAGCCATTGACATTCTTACCAGGTTAATCAGGAGCGATAAAGACAACAGGCTTCTAAATATCAACCTCGCTCTCCTGCACCGACGAACAGGGAACAGGCTTCTTGCTTACAAATTTCAAATCATTGCTGCATCTCTATTGGAAAAATCGTTGGGGCTGATCTATAAAAGCGAGATTGTAAAACAAGCGGATGTCTACTTCCGAAATGATCAGCTGGACAAGGCTCTAAAGCTTTACAAAATCGTGGCCTATGAAAGCAACGATATCAAAGCTTGGATGAATATTGGAGACATACATCTGCTTAGAAAGAGGCAATTAGAAGCCCTTGACGCTTTTAGAGAGATTCAAAAACGATATCCGGATTCGCCCATAGTTAAAAATAAACTGAAAGAAGTTCATGATATTATTTGTCATCAGGCAGATGAACTGTTTAACAATTCCAAGTTTTCGCAATCCAGCGTTCTTTATGAAAGAGCCCTGAAGCTGGCACGAACATCGGAAACTATTGAACGATTAATTTCCGTTTACAAGAGATTAAATAAACATAACCTTGTTCAATCACTTTATGAGGAGCAACAACATTTAAGTACTTTGAAAAGGGAGGAAAATAAACTGGAAAAAAGGCAGGAGCTGATTGAAGACGGCAAGAAACATATGAAAAACCAGGATTTTGAGTCGGCTATTTACAGCTTCGAGAGCGCGTTCAATATCAAACCGGATAAAGACGTGTTTGCATATTTGGCACACATATATAAAGGATTGAAAAGAAAGCGAATGTTAAAAGACTTGGTGGAACGGTGGAACGATCATGAAACCAAGTTGGCAATTAATCAGAAACCGAAGGAAGTTGCAGAAGCTGATTAAAACTGCATCAGCCTCTTAAAAACAACTTGTTAAACCTACCAAGCCAGTCCTGCCATTAAGCCCAGTCCAGCGTATGTTGTTTCGGTTTTTATATCCATTGAAGTTTCGTTAGAGTTTACAACCCGATCTGCTCCATCCGAAGTAACTTTGTAACCGGTGAGCTTAAAGCCCCAGGAAAACGCCACACTGAGCTGATGGTAAAACGGCAGTTCCATGCCAACAGCAGTAGTAGTGGTTTTGTAATACTTATCGCTATCACATGCCGACTTGGTGCAGTCAGCGAAATTGCTTTCACCAACGCCGTATACAAATTCAGGCATTATGTTGAAGGTCTCAAAGGCATTAATTCTAAAACCTAATGAAACCAATCCCAGATAGCTGTCTACCTTGTAGTGATCAATTCCGGCAATGTCTTGTTCAGGTGTGAGTTCGCCGTTCAATGTCATGTATTTGACACCTATAGTGAGATTGTTATCTCCGGCATAGGTAAAGTATGCTCCGGATGTAGTGCCGCTGTATTCAAAATCAACGTCAACGTCGTTATCTTCATCTACCCAATTAGCCTTGCCCAGCATATGCTGAGGTGAAATCCCGATATGGACATTGTCAGCATATCGTTTTTTCTTTTTCTCAGCTCCTAAAGCAGTTTCCATTTTATCCAAACGCATTTCCTGTTCATCATCTTGAGGCGAAAAGCCATCCAGCATCTCCAGAAGGTAGGCATTTTTTTCGGTGTCATCATCGATAGAGCGCTTGATTGAATCTAAGCTCAGTTGGGTTTTCTGGTTGATCTGCTTGTATTCTTTCAGGAGTTGTTGGAGTTCCGGGGTGTTTTCCTTCATTAGAGACTTGTTTAACAATTCCCCATTTTCGGTATTCGCAGTCGACGATTCTGTCAGCGATTTTTTAAGTTGTTCATTTTGACTGTTCAAACTCTGCAAATGCTTTTGAATGGATATTTGACGCCGTAAGTTACTTTTGTCCAACTCAATTTCCCGAGTGTTGGAACAACCTGACAGAAATGCCACAGAAAGCAGAAACGATGAGAGGACAACAAAACGAAACTTTACCATAACTCCCCCTGAACGATCAGCTGACAAAGCATAGTGACGGCAACTATTATCTGCCAACAACGTTTGGATTGTGAAGGAAAGGATTGATTTTTATAAGATAAAACAATCCATTTGGAAAATCGATGTAAGTCAAATGATGTATGCAAAAAAGAAGCAGATTGCCGGAAGATGGAGAGGTTTTTTTAAAAAATCACTGATTTCAATATAATGGCAATCTTTCTAGGAAATTAAGGACTATCTTTTTTTGTATGTGCGGTGTTTTTTCGCCTTTTTTGTCAGATTTTGTTTTCGTTCAATCTTTTTACGTTCGACGATTCTGCCTCGTGTTAAATCATATGGCGATAGTTCGATCGTCACCTCATCACCTTTCAATACCCTGATGTAATATTTTTTCATCTTCCCGGAGAGATGACCGATAACCGTGTGGCCGTTTTCCAACTCTACTTGAAAAACCCCTTTAGACGAATCCAATACCGTCCCTTGCATTAAAATCTTTTCTTCTTGCAAAATAAGTCCTTTTCTTGTTTTGAAATATCCCAGGTGTTTTTACAAAAAAAACGTTAAAAAACCAGGAATTTAAAGCAGTGTATCTGTTACACTACCTTTTACTAGGTGTATAGGTCAATCACAAAGAATTACTGTCAACCGGTCCACAACAATAGTTACATGACAGATTCAGTTTTTCATCGATTGCAGTTCACCGACCAGCATAGAATTTAACGGCTCTTTCGACCAGTTCTTTGACGGCCTGCATGTAGTTTTCAAGACCTCTGGCCAGGATATCATTGTGATTGGCACCAGGAACCTTTAACATTCTTTTATCCTGATCCGGAGACTGATTGTAGAGATGCTCTCCATCCGAGAAAGGAATGATATGATCAAATTCCGCATGAATGATCAAAGTCGGCTTGTCAAAGCCATCAATTTTCTTGTCATTGGCAATTAGGTCCTCGGTAACACCAATACTGTCCAGGTTTATACCTACAAGCTTGAGCAAGGGCAATGCAAAAGCGAATCCGCTTTCGATGATCAAACCATCAACCAGATCCTTACGCGTATTTGTCAATTCGAGGACAGAAGCGCTGCCAAGTGATCTCCCCATGATTACAATCGCTCCTTCAAACCCATTTGATCTCAAATAATTTACTGCAAAATCGAAGATCTTGTTGCAGTCATTCATCATTGCCGTAACAGTCGGTTTCCCGGTTGAAATCCCATATCCCCTGTAATCAACGGGAAAGAAATTGATATTCATCCGCTGGTAAAATTGCCCGATATCATCATAATCTTCAACAATCTCACCATTGCCATGAAAAAACAGTAAAATCGGTGCTCTTTTATCGCAGGCATAAAACCTGGCACCAATGGTTACATTTTCATCAACTGGAATGGTTAATTCCTCAAATCTTTTCTCACCTGATCCGAATCCGCTTTCCCCACGAGGGTGAAAAAGATAGTTTGTCACCTCTGGTCTGTCCAACGGCTCATATATGCTTTTTTCATCACTCATTTTCTCTCCTTTTCCACGATTTCGATTTGCCAGCTTCGTTTCCATTTAAGACTTTCCGCCTTTCTTTTCTTTACCGGACGATCTAGGCGCTACTTTTTTTCGTTCTTCTTTTGGTTTAGGTTTAAGCACGATAACAGGGATAAGCTCTTTTCCAATCTGATAAACCGTGTCTACATTCTGCATCAAGGTTTTATCAGGATTTGCCGGGTCCAATTCCGGGGCTTCCTTTAATGTACCATCTAAATATTTGATAATAAACAACTTACATCTCCTTGGTTTTAGTTTTAAAACGGTTCTGTCCATCAACGGTGAAGTATTCAAATCATAGATATCTTCAGCCGTGAGTTGCTGACAGGGATAAAACTCGCAAAGTGGGCACATCATAAAGGACTCATTTTGTGCCTTTTTCTTACAGAGGATTGCCCTGTCTATTTTATATAGATCAATTTTCTTAATTTCCAAAACATTCATTGCTACAGTGTTACAGGCAGTTCCCCTACACCTATGCCATCTTGCCGGCTTTGTCTAGCGTTAACCCGGGAGTAACAAACAGGAATTAGGATCACATGCTGTGATCTTGTGATTTCAAGTGAGTTCTCATCGTAAAAGGTCTTCACATTTAAAACATTTAAATGGATAATGAGACTCTTAATTCACATCAACTCTGCAAACTCCCACTCGTATTTATGTCATCGCATCAACCGATAGCCTGTCTAGCGCCATTGGACGGTTTTACAGATATGGCATATCGCCGCATTGTCAGAAAACTTAATCCGGATGTTATTCTTTTCAGCGAATTCACCAGCATTGATGGTATCAAACACAGCGATGTTGTTCGCAACCGACTGAATTTTAAGGAAGAGGAACTACCTTATATTATTCAATTGTTTGGCAATAATCCTCAACTCTTTGCTCACACCGTAGAGCAGTTCCAGGATTCAGGCATTACAGGGATCGACATTAACATGGGGTGTCCTTCAAAAAACATTGTTCGTTCCAACAGTGGTGGCAGTCTGATGAAAGATCAGGATCTGGCGTGCCGTATTGTCGAAGCTTGTTGCAAGAAAAGCTCAATCCCGGTATCAGTCAAAACACGGTTGGGTTGGTCTGATGACAGCCGGTTAATTCCGTTTATTAAAGCTCTGGTCGATGCAGGGGCTCAATCTATCTCTATTCATGGCAGAACCTATAAACAAAAGTATAAAGGCGAAGCTGACTGGGAGCCGATTTATCGTTTGAAAAACGAAATCAGTGTTCCGGTTATCGGCAATGGAGATTTAAAAGGATTGGATCATTCCCTGGAGATGCTGAAAAATCTGGATGGATATATGATTGGCCGGGCGGCTATTGGAAATCCATGGGTTTTCTGGTCTGATGCGAAGCGTGAAAAGGTGACTCTAAAAGATAAAATTGAGATCATGATTCAGCATTATTTGCTTTTAAGAGAGTTTAAGCAGGAAAAGCATGCCCTGGTCGAATTTAGAAAACACATCTCCGGTTATATCGTTGGCTTTCCGGGTGCAAAGGCCTGCAGGGCCATGCTGATGCATTCTGAAAACGAAAAAGAGTTTATTGCAAACGCCCAAACCCTGGCACAGTATACTGAGTAAAGGTTCCGGTAATTAAATCACGGCAATCAACTATGACAGAGTCCGACATTTACATGGCAAGAGGCGTTTCCTCTTCCAAAACAGAAATTCATCACGCTATTGAAAACCTCGATCAAGGATTATATCCCGGGGCTTTTTGTAAAATCCTGCCAGATACACTGACAAATGATGAAGAATATTGTCTGCTCATGCATGCAGACGGTGCAGGAACAAAATCTTCCCTGGCATATGTTTACTGGAAAGAAACCGGGGATCTCAGTGTGTTTAAGGATATTGCCATGGATTCGCTAGCTATGAACCTGGACGATCTGGCCTGTGCGGGAGCCGTTGACCGCTTTTTGCTTTCGAATACCATAGGAAGAAACAAGTTTCTGATTCCCGGGGATGTGATCAAAACCATTATTAACGGCTATGACGAAGCTATTGAATTGCTGAGGCAATATGGTATCAAGATAGATTTTTGCGGTGGAGAAACAGCTGATGTCGGTGATTTGGTTAAAACCGTTATCGTTGATAGCACAATCACTACCCGGATGAAGCGGTCAGACGTGATCGATCTTGATAACGTTCAACCGGGAGATTGCATCATCGGATTTGCCAGTTCCGGTCAATCTGCTTGGGAAAACAAATTTAACAGCGGCATTGGCAGCAACGGACTCACAGCTGCCAGACATGACAGCTTGCACAACGAGTATGCTAAAAAATATCCCGAATCCTTTTCTCAAGACATACCGGCTGAGCTGGCATATTGTGGAAAGGGACATTTGCGGCAGCCGTTGGAAGGAATAACATTAAACCTGGGGCAAGCCTTGCTTTCTCCGACTCGCAGTTATACCCCCCTGGTTAAAAAAATCCTGAAGGCACTTCCCGGAAAGATACACGGTATGGTTCACTGTTCGGGTGGTGGGCAAACCAAATGCTTGAAATTTGGAAAATCGATTCACTATATCAAAGACAATCTATTTCCAATTCCGGCCATATTCGGTTTTTTAATGAAAACTCAAAACATCGGATTAAAGGACATGTATCCGGTTTTTAATATGGGCCATCGTTTGGAACTGTTCGTTGAAGAGGCCTATGCGATAGAGATTTTGGATATAGCCAAAGAATGTAAGATAGATGCCCAAATAATCGGGCATTGTGAAAAAAGCTCTGCAGTTGCCAATCAATTGACTATACGCACGGACGGTCAGGAATTGACCTACTAATTGAACCATATGGATAAGGAACTTAAAAACGATCTGCTTATACTCTCAAGGAGAGTGCTGGAAAACGAACTATATCATTCCAACCATGACCTTAGTGAATTCGATATTCCCGAATTCGAAGAAGACCGTGGTTTGTTCGTCACGTTGCATATCAAAGGCAAATTGCGGGGTTGTATCGGCAGATTGGAAGCGCGAAATTCAATCTATCGCAATGTTATTGAACTTAGCAAGGCAGCCGCTTTTGAAGATCACCGTTTTAAAAACCTGACAAGCAAGGAATTACCAGACGTTCGCATCGAAATTTCTTTGCTGACAAAACCGGAACTCGTTAAAGGCGACTCTTCAGTGGAGAAGGTAATGAAGATCAAACCAAAAAAGGATGGGGTGATCATTTCTTCGGGTTCCAGAAACGCAACCTTCCTTCCCCAGGTTTGGGATTCTCTGCCTATCAGAGAAGATTTTATAAGTGACCTGTGCAGAAAAGCGGGTTTGGCGCCAGACTACTGGCAGCATTACGACCTTGAAGTATCCACGTATCGAGTTGAGCATTTTGAAGAGGAGTGATTGAGAAAGTATGAATGAAAATAACTACTTACTGATTGATGCAGCATTTAAAAAGCCAATTGCCAGAACACCTGTCTGGGTAATGAGGCAAGCTGGAAGATACCTCTCCGAATATCGTGAAGTTCGCGAAAAAGCCGGAAGTTTTTTAAAACTATGTATGAATCCGGAGCTGGCCGCGGAAGTATCCATTCAACCCCTGGACATTATCGGCGTAGATGCCGTCATTATGTTTTCAGACATCCTGACACCTTTGATCGGAATAGGAACCGAGCTGGACTTTGTTCCGGGTCCTGTTATCAACAACCCGGTCAGAACTGAATCGGATATTGATAATCTAAAACCGTTCAAACCTGAGGAATCCACTGCCTATGTTGGTAGCATTCTTAATTTAATTCGAAAACAGGTCGAAGGCAGAGCCCCTGTTATCGGATTCGCCGGTGCACCTTTCACGCTAGCTTGCTACCTGGTCGAAGGCGGTAACTCTAAATTGTTTAGTAAAACAATACAACTGTTTTTCGATAAGCCGGAGCTGGCTCATCGATTGATGGATAAACTTTCCTTGCTGACCATCGATTATCTCAATTATCAAATTGAGCATGGAGCACAGATGGTTCAGTTGTTTGATACCTGGGCAGGCATACTTTCTCCCGGGGACTTTAAACAGTTTGTTTTCCCATATATCTCCAGAATCTTTGAAAGTCTTGACAAAAAAAACGAGGTTCCAAGGGTTTATTACGTAAACGGCAGCAGTCATCTATTGCCTATAATGGCGGACTGTGGTGCTGATGTGATTGGTTTGGATTGGCGAACGGACATTGGGCAGGTTAAACAGCTAATTGGAGATAAAGTCGCCTTGCAGGGAAATATCGATCCGAATATTTTATTTTGCTCGAAAGAGATCATCCAACAAAGAACCAAACAAATACTCGATAAGGTCGGTTCGGACAGCGGACACATTTTTAACCTGGGCCATGGCATCGATAAATCGGTCAATCCGGATCATCTCAAAGCCATGGTTGATACTGTGAAAGAGTACTCTGTAA
Organism: SAR324 cluster bacterium; assembly: GCA_028282825.1. GTDB lineage: Bacteria > SAR324 > SAR324 > XYD2-FULL-50-16 > XYD2-FULL-50-16 > JAHJTV01. The sequence goes on along the minus strand of JANQGZ010000022.1, from coordinate 8,758 downwards.
GGTAAACATATCAGAAGGTTATTTATAAAAATCGACACTGCAGCAAATATCGTTTACACTTTGCGTTTTGTTACCAGTTTTTTAGAAATATCAACAACAACCTTGTCATGCTAAAATTAGGTGAAATTCTTTTCCGCATGAGGGATTATACCCCCATTCCTTTTGTCATTGTAATGATCATTTATCCTTCGGTTAATCAAACCAGCCTATTGGCTGGTACCCTGTTGATGCTCTTTGGGGAGATTATTCGTGTTAAAGGCGTCGCACATATTGGAGGAGTCAGCCGAACAAAAACATACAGCACCGGTCGCAAACTCATCACCAGCGGTCTTTTTTCCCATGTTCGCAATCCACTGTATATAGGTAATTTCTTTCTCAGCGTTGGCATCGTTGTCGTATCAAATGTTCATCCCTATTTCACCGCATTTTTTGTTGCGTTCTTCTTTATGCAGTACATGCCTATCGTCAATTGGGAAGAAAGCAATTTAAAAAACGTTTTTGGCAAAGAGTTTGAAGATTACATCAGCAAAGTACCACGCTGGATTCCTTCGTTTAGCGATAAAATGGGAAACAAGGAAGCTGTCAAACCCGACTATAAAAAGGCTATCAAATCAGAAAAGAACACACTTGTTGCGATAGTTATTCTCTATATCGTTGTTCTCTGGCGTAGCGGCTGGTTTTTCCCTGTGATGGAATGGATTAAATCTTTCAGTTAACTAACACTATCACCCGATATGAAACCTATCATTATTATTCCGGCCAGGCTAGGCTCAGAAAGACTTAAAGCTAAACCACTTTTGAAAATGGATGGCAAATCCATGATTCGTCATACGGTGGAGCGGGTTCTTCAAGGGGGCATTGAACCGGTGGCTGTCGCTTCAGATTCTGAACTGGTGCTGGATGAGATCCGGGATTTGAAAGGTGTCATTCCTGTTATGACATCTCCGGATCATAGCTGCGGAACGGAAAGGGTTTTGGAAGCCTATCAAATTCTTAGTAAAGAGCTCGGTGAGTTTGATTGGATTATTAACGTCCAAGGGGATGAGCCGTTTATTGAGCCGGAATTAATCAGGGCGTTGCCTGCAGAATTGGAAAAACGAAAGGATTTGGCTGAATTTCTAACCACAGTGGCCGACCTGAAGGAATTTGAAAAAGGAGACAGAAACGTAGCCAAGGTTGTCATGGATCTTAAGCAAAACGCCTTGATCTTCACCAGGGACGACCTTCAATGTGCATACAAACATACATCAATTTATATCTACACACCGGCTTTTCTGGATACCTTCTGCAATCTTCCTGCTTCTCCCCTGGAAAAAGCTTACTCCTTGGAACAGATGAGGGCATTGGATAACGGCTTTAATCTGAATTGCATCCCCCTTCCTTATGATGCAATTTCCATCAATACAGTCGAAGATCTGGAAAAAGCGAAGGTAAAGGATTACAGGTTCTTTGAGGAAAAGTAGTTACCAAGTAACTTTTGTCTTTAACATTCAACCTATTAAGCATGTGGTCATTCATTTATAATCTGATTTTATTTCCTCTCTCCAAACTCCTTGCTCGAATCATCTCCCCATTTAATAACAAAATAAAATCCAGTGTTATTGGGAAGAAATCTGTCTGGAAGCGACTTCCTGGCCAAATCAAAAACAAAGACAATAGGAGAAAGCTGATTTGGTTTCACGCTCCAAGTGCTGGTGAATTCATCCAGTTACAACCCCTACTTGAGAAATTTTTGAACAATGATTTCGAATGTGTGGTGACATATAATTCCATCTCAGCTGAAAAATGGATTAACAAGTCCACCATTCTTGCCAAACGACAACCATTATTTCTTGATTACCTGCCTTTTGATTCGAAAAAACTAATTCGTCAATGGTTGGATAGTTTGCAACCTGATGCCTTGGTGTTTGTAAAATATGATCTTTGGCCAAATACTATCTGGGAAACCTTTAAAGCCGGAATCCCTGTTTACCTGGTATCTGCCACGCTAAACCAGAAGACCAAACGATATGTTTCAAGAATAGGGCGTTCTTTTTACAGAAGTCTTTATTCAAGCTTTCAATCTATTTTCGTAGTGGAAGAGGATGACAAGAAAAGATTTTTGGAGACAAATCCGGGATTAACAAATGTAAAGGTATTTGGTGATATTCGCTACGATGCTACCTTGGACCAACGGGAGCGAAAGGTTTTACCATCGTTGCCAAAAGCTATTGAAGACAAGTTTGTGTTTATTCTCGGGAGCAACTGGCCACCCGATGAAGAATGCGTTTTTTCGGCTTTAAAGAAAGCCATGGAAACTTACGCTGATCTATTCCTGATCATCGCTCCCCATGAACCGACCGAATCTCATCTGGCAACGGGAGAATCTTTCTTTAGGGGATTTGGAACCATTCGTTTAACCCGGTTGGACCAACTAAGTGATCAAGACAACAGGGTCTTGATGATCGATTCTGTCGGCATCCTTTCCGCTTTGTATAAGATAGGAAATCTAGGTTACATTGGAGGTGGCTTTACCACAGGCGTACACAATGTGATGGAACCCTGCGCCATGGGATTACCGGTATTTTTCGGTCCCAAACACTACAATTCCGGTGAGGCTTTGCAGTTATCCAGGGATGGCCTGGCATTTTCGGTAAGCTCGCCCGATGAATTTGAAACAAAACTGTTTGATCTGTTAAAAGACAGGAACAAAATCACCGAACTGGGTGAGCAGGCAAAAAAGTATATAGAAAATCAAGCCGGTGCCACTATGCGAAGTTATGAAGCGATTATCAAAGATATTGGGGCTGCAATCAATTAAAGGAGCAAGACGATGAAACAGAACGAGCTGGTGTCTTATTGCGATCAACTACTTAAAATTTCATCTATCAGGGACTATTGTCCAAACGGCATGCAGGTCGAAGGTGACAACAGGGAAGTAAAGAAAATAGCGCTTGGTGTTTCCATCTCTCTGGAGTTTATCAATAAGGCTATCGATCTGGGTGCCGATATGATTTTCACCCATCATGGTATTATCTGGGACAAAGACTCGCGTAGAATTGAAGGTCCTTTTCGAAAAAAGGTAAAAGCCTTATTGGATGCGGGTATTGCCGCTGCGGCATATCATCTTCCCCTGGATTTTCATCCCGAGTTGGGAAACAATGTCCAACTTGCAAAATTGCTTGAATTAATTGATATTGAGCTGCTTTCTCCCGTACCTGAGCAGGCTGAAGCTGTGATGGGGACTATACCCTGCAAAACGATCACAGAGTTTTCAGAATTAATCGAAAAAAAATTGCGGAGAAAGCCGCTGATTCTGCCATTTGGCAACGATGAAGTATCAAAAGTTGTGATTATCACTGGTGGGGCCCAGGGGTACTATCTAACTGCTGTCGAGAACGGAGCGGACTGTTTTTTAACCGGAGAGGCCTCCGAAAAAAATTATGGCATGGCCCAAGAATACGAACAGCACTTCATCAGCGCAGGACATTATGCCACGGAAAAATGGGGTATTTTGGCTTTAGGTGAGCATTTGGAAAAAAAACGTGGTATTCCCTTTGAATTTATCGAGATTGATAATCCCTTATAATGATTTAAGATCACCGGCTATCCTTTCAATCAGCAGGGAACAGTTTTCGTTAATCTTCCTGATGCTTTCTTTGCTGATGTCATCGTAGTGAATCCCGCATACAATCAATAATTCGTTAGGTACCAATCCAACCAACTGTTCCAGGCATTCCCGGACAATTTGATCTTCCCTGTGAGTAGGGTAAGTAAATTGTTGATACAAGCTTTTGCTATCAGGCTGTCGGGTGGAAAACGCCAGAGAGCCTATATGGGCATCTCCGCCGGAAATCTTAACGATCAGATCCCTTCCCTGCCAAATTAGGTGAAATTCTACATACGTTTTATCACTGATTTTGCCTGTCGAGTATCTGGTCATTTTTTTGTTTGGTTAACTGGGTTGCTGGATCGGTGCATTGTTCTGCAAATTGATTTTCAATTGGATGCTGTGATACAATCTTCTTTAACACGTGTTGACCTTGATGTTTTTTTCATTCCGATTTACCATCCAATTAACACGAATTGAACAATAATTTCATCGTTAAACCGAACCGGAAACATCGTTTTGGAGGACCCATTGACATCCGATATTGTTAAAGTAATTGCAGAAAACAAAGAGCTTCAGAAATATGCTGAACCGACACGACTGGCAGATGAAGCCGTGCCATATATTGGTCAACCCAAAAAACATGAATCCGAATCTGATAAAATATTTCTTCGCTTGAATCCCCTTTCCAGTAATGGCGCTATTTTAGAATTTAAAACAGAAGATATTGTTTTTGCGGAAAATGTCAAAACAGTCTCCCAAAAAGACGGAGCAGCTTTTCAAATTGTGAAAATCTGGATTCGCAAAGGCAGCGTCGGCATCAAACTGGAACCTTTCTCCGTGCAGGATTTTTCCGAAATTTTGGGAAAGGATTTCGATTAGTCATTACCGCTCCAACCTCCCCAGGTAAAATAAATTGTGATATTGTTGAGGACTGAGATTCTCAGGTCTTAGCTTTTGTAATATCTGTTGATCAGCATCTGTAAGAGATTGATACAGCTGATTTTCATTATTTTTTAGATGGTTGATCAACAACTTCCTTCTTAAGTTAAACGCTCTTTTGACAAAATCGAAAAAGACCTTTTCGTTTTCCAAAGTGTTATTTTGAGGTATCAGTTGAATAACGGCTGAATCGACCCTGGGTTTGGGGTTGAAAGCCCCGGGGGGGACCTTAAACAGCAGTTTCGATGTAAACACCGAGCTGGCAATAACTGAAAGCACACCGTAGTCCTTCAGCTTTTTCCCATCCCCTTGATGGCCAATCCGTTCCGCCACTTCTTTTTGTACCATGATGGTCATTGAATGCAACCGATGACGTTGTTCAACCAGCTGGAAGAACAAGGGGGTGGAAATATTGTATGGCAGATTGGCCACTATTTTGTTGTGCTTTCCTTCTTTGATTATTCCATCCCAATTGGACTTTAGTATATCCCTGGGGATCAGTTTGAAATTGCCCAGATGCTGAAAGCGCTCGTTTAGATCATCTGCAAGGTCCCTGTCGATTTCAACAACCGTGATGTCCGCGCCTGTAGCAAGAAGTTCCCTGGTCAGGGCTCCGCGGCCAGGTCCGATTTCTATAATGTGATCATCAGACGATATGTCTGCCGCAGCAATGGTTTTGTTTATGACGGATTGATCGCATAAAAAGTGTTGACCAAATCGTTTACGGGCATATGGACGCTTTTTGTTCATGAGGATGAAGTCTTTTTCGATAGTCTTTTTGTCATCAATCGTGAGAAAGAAGCCTTCAGCTTTCTATCTCCAATGTTTTCAGATGTTTTTTGTGCTTTGGGATCGATTTGAGGAGAGATTCGTTTGGACCTATTTTGACTTTTTTGGGGATTCTTATTAGCTGGTTTTGGGGCAGTTTTGCCTACCTTAAATGACACCTTTTTTACGACTCCTTCCCCACAAATCTCCGGAGAGGCGATCAAATCCAGTATCTGCCTTTCAAAATACTTCAAATGATGAGAATAAGCTGCATCAGCAACGTTAACGATCAGCTTTTTTTTAATCAGCTGCACGGGTGAAGTTTTGGCAGCCAGTGGTTTACCGACGATGATCTCCCAATGTTTTTGAATTTTACTGAAATATAAAACAGATTGAAGATTGTTTTCGTTGAGGACATCTTCAACGGTCTTTTCAAGTTTTACAAAATCGCTGTCTTCGGAGATATCGTTCATGATTGTAGGTGAGGTACCTGGGGAGGCTCGATTTTAGAGATATTGGCAAACTTGGTGTGTTTTCCTGTAAATACCAACTCTATCATGCCTGTAGGACCGTTCCTGTGTTTAGCAATGATTATTTCGGCAATGCCTTTTTTTTCGGTGTCTTCGTTATAGACCTCGTCTCGATATATAAATAGAATGATATCAGCATCTTGCTCTATTGATCCGGACTCTCTCAAATCCGACAGTTGAGGTCTTTTATCGCTTCTGTTTTCCAAAGCACGATTAAGCTGAGATAAAGCGACAACCGGCACATTGAGATCTTTGGCCAGACCTTTCAAAGCTCTTGAGATTTCCGCAATTTCCTGTTCCCTGGAGTTTGTTTTTCGGTTGCCCTGCATCAACTGCAGATAATCGAGAATGATCAGGGAAACACCCTGTTCAAGCTCTTTATCCAGTTGTTTGCAGATGGTAGCTACTTCATAGGGAGTGATATTAGAGGTATCATTGATATACATCGGCGCCACGGAAAGCCTGTCCGTTGCCTTTGCCAGTTTGTCCCAGTCTTCCTGCTCCAGATTTCCTGTGCGCATTTTGTGGCTGTCGATGCGTGATTCGGAGGTTAACATCCTCATTGTGAGTTGCTCTTTCGACATCTCAAGACTGAACATCAGGATAGCTCCCTGGGAATCATTACGAATCGCAGCGTATGATGCGATATTCAAAGCCAGGGCGGTTTTACCCATGGAAGGCCTGGCTGCCAGAATTATTAAATCCGAAGGTTGCAAACCGGAAGTAATGCGATCCAGATCCATAAAACCCGTGGGCAGCCCCGTTATTTCACTTTTGGTTTTAGATATCTCTTCCAGTTTATCAAAATTAGTTAGAAGGATATCTTTGATATGACTATAGTTTTTTTCGGATGTTCGGGTGGCAATCTCGGTAATCTTGTTTTCTGCTTCGGCCAGAAGTTCCGATATGCTTTGCTGGGGATCACGACTTTTACGACTAATATCCGAGGTCGTTGTAATCAGGTCTCTTAGAAGGGCATGTTCTTGAATAATCTTGGCATAATAGACAATGTTTCCGGAGCTGGGAACGCAATCTACCAGTTCGGCCAGATAAGCGTAACCCCCTATATCTTCCAGCTTTCCGAATTCCTTTAATTGATCACCAAGGATAATCTCGTCGATCGGTTGGTTGGCGTCTACCAATTCCAGCATCGCCCGATAAATATGACGATGACTTTCCTCGTGAAATGAGTTGGGAGTGAGGATCCCGGCAATATCGGTCATTGTTTGGTTGTTGAAAATGATCGCGCCCAACACAGCTTGCTCTGCTTCAAAATCGTGTGGGATTGTCAGAACCGATTTATTTTCTGCCGTCATGAGTGATTACTCTGGAATAAAACAAGGGCTCAAGAAGCTATGTAGCTTTTTGCAAAGTGTTAGGTTAACGAAAACTTTCGGCATTCTCAACTGATTAAACGAAAAAACAAGCGATGTGTCTAAAGTCCTTTAAATTCTGACAGTTAATTCTCAATTATCAGGACATTAATCTGCTTTCCGAAAAGGTGTTCCGATATAACTCCAGCAATCCTTGGCTGTTCACCCGCATACAGACTCCTATTTTTGGCAAATTGCTCCAGGCGGTCTTTCCCAGCAGTTTTCCCGACCGATTCATGATTGTCTGGCCCATGGCGATTCCTTCTGTGACCACACGAATCTCGCCGTATTCCAATTCAAAAAGGCTGGGATCAATCACAAGGGCTATCGCAGAAGGATCATGGGTGTAGAGTCCGTCAACCCCGGTCGATCGATGAAAATTGAGATAAAATCGAGCCATGTCGAATAAAAATTGTCCTGCCAAATACTGGGAATTGTGAACCTCTTTTAAATATTGTTCCGACATAATGACTTGTTGCGACACGTCCAGACCCAGCAAAATAATGGGACCTTCCCTGGTCAACACAAAATCCGCCGCATGGGGATCACTGAGCATATTGGCCTCGGCTGCCGGATTGACATTGCCGTTAATAGTGACAGCGCCGCCCATTACAACGAGTTGCTTTAGGTTCTTGAGAAAAGCCGGTTCTTTTTTGATTGCAAGGGCAACGTTGGTAAGAGGACCGATAGCAATGACGGTAATCTGACCCGGATCGGACATCACCTGATCGATTAAAAATTCGTCTGCTGATTGCAAGACAGCACTATTTGAAGGCTCAGGAATAGCAATATCACCAAAGCCGTTTTTTCCATGAACAAAATCCGGAAAATCCTTCAACAGCTTTTCAAACGGAGCTTCAGCTCCTTTTGCAACGGGAATATCGTAATTCAACAACTCTAGTAACGCCAGGGCATTGTGAGTGGCTTGGCTGGTACTGACGTTTCCGTAAATGGTTGTCAATCCAAGCAGATCGATTTGCGGAGAAAAACGAGCAAAGGCAATAGCCATCGCGTCATCCACTCCCGGATCTGTATCAATAATAACTCTTGCTGCCATTTTGAGGGGAAGTATAGATAATTGTCTTATTGCTTCATTTACAAGATTATATATTTATATCAGAAGCTATGATGGTATGGAAACACTTAGGAATTGAATTACAGTTGAGGTTATAAATTGTGGGGTTAAGTAAAAAAGATTCATTTGATAGGCCTTTCGACCATCAAGCAATAAATATGAATACGAATCATTCAGAGCCTGACCCGAAATCCATCTACAACTAATTGAAATAATTAATAAATATCGAATCAAGCCTGTGCTCAACTTGACTAAGTATCCGGGGGGACAAGTGTGACAGAGTCTGTTGACATGAATATAAACGGGCTTTGTTGGTTAGCTGCTTTTGGATGCCGGATCAAGTCCCATAAGCGCTTAAATAAGGTAAAGTTTTGATAAATTCTGTTGACGAACGGTGAGGCGGCCCTACGTGGCCGCCAAGGGATTAGCCTGTTGGCGGGGACGTAGCCCCGCCCTACCGTTTGATCTATATTCCAAATTC
>JANQGZ010000068.1:0-9937 GCA_028282825.1 SAR324 cluster bacterium | reverse complement strand
CCAACCGCCAACCGCCAACCGCCAACCGCCAACCGCCAACCGCCAACCGCCAACCGCCAACCGCCAACCGCCAACCGCCAACCGCCAACCGCCATCATCACCTTGCTAGAGGCCAAAACCACTGCTACAATCTAAATCAAGTTGAGTTAGAAATGTAATCGCTGGCAGCTTTGACTGTCAGAGGAAAGTCCGGGCATCACAGAGCAGGATGCTGGCTAACGGCCAGAGGGGGCGACCCCATGGAAAGTGCCACAGAAAATACACCGCCGATGGTTCGGGAAACCGCTCACAGGTAAGGTTGAAAAGGTGGGAGAGGAAACTCTTTAATGTAAGAGCCCACCGCGGAAATGGTGACATTTCCGGCTAGGTAAACCCCATCTGATGCAAGTCCAAATAGAGTAGTGGCAATGGTTGCTCGCCTAGCTACTGGGTAGGATGCAAGAACGTTCGGGTAACTAAACGTCTAGATAAATGATTACACGGTCGGTCTACCGACTGACAGAACCCGGCTTATCGATAACTCAACTTCCAAACTATCCCCATTGAAGCCTCCAAATTTGATTTGAGTAATCAATGACAATAAAATCGAAGCGTCAACAAGATCAGGTCTCAGCCATTATTCTGGCCGGCGGACAATCGAGCAGAATGGGCTCGGATAAAGCGTTGCTTCGGCTTAACAACGAAACCATGCTGGAACGAATAGTCCGTGTTGTCGAACCGATGGTGGGAAATATCGTCATTATGCTCTCCCAAACTTTGGCTTTACCCCCCAGCATGACATTTGATCAACAGAAGATTCAGATCGGCAGGGACAAAGAGAAAGAGCAGGGGCCGCTTCAGGGTATTGCTGATGCGTGCTCACTAATGCCGGAAAAAGCCGGGTTTGTGTTTGTTTTGTCATGCGATCTGCCTTTTGTTTCAAATGAGTGGCTGCAGAAACTTCTCGACAAAATCAAACAAAATAAAAGCATTGATGCGGTTTGCTCCCAACAGGGAGGTTACTTAAATCCGCTGCTAGCAGTTTACCAGTTTGCCGCGTTAAACAAAGCGCAGTCGCTCTTGAATCAAGGCAAACGAAGTTGCCTGGCGTTGCTGGACGATTGTTGCGTTTCCCCCCTAACGCCTGCAGATGATGAGAAGCACCTGGTTTCAAATATCAATACTCCCGAAGAATACCAACAAGCCTTGAGATTGCTGCCGTAATCATTAAGGCTGATAGATAAATACCTGCAGGAAGAATATTTCACCTGCGGGAATAAACCCTGACACTTCCTTTCAAACGAATATTCGTTTCTTCCCAAGACTGATAGCTATCTAGAGATTTGATCTCTTCTAAGTCCCGGTCGGATAATAATTTGGAAACAGTGAAAAATATAAATTATTGAAATCTCAATTTAAGTTTTGTGAACTCTCGTGTTTTGTAAATTTTTTGTTTTTTTTTATGTACTTTTTGTTCCAATTTGCTTTATATAGGAAATATCTCTTGGATCGGTCTAGACCGGGAAGCCGGAATGAATGTCCTGAGTTTCGTGCACTAACTCACAAATGGATATTTATTAACGTTCAAAATGTGTTGATTTCCCGAATGTCTGTTTTATTGGGGTCACAGTACTGATGTTCGGGCTGAATTATCAAAGGAGAGCAAGATGATCCAAAGAAATCAAACTGACGTTTATAAAATTCACCAACAGAGAAGAGAGCAACTTCGAACTTTAAAAGGAGATTTCAAACCATCAAAAAATGAATTGGATAGCGCAAAAGCTAGTTTTTTTCAAAAAGGTGGGAAAATAACCACATTAAAAGTAACAAGTGAAACAAGACCCAGCGTCTGGGGTGATTTTGTGAAATCCAGAATTAAGGCGAGTTAGCTGGCTTAGCCTTTGAATAAAGTGTCCGACACCTATCCCACATACCGATAAAAAGATAGAGAGATAAGAATAAGATTCAAGAGATTAAGTCGGGCACATCCCTCCAATTGGTTGAAGTAATACATTTATCGTTAATTAATTTCCTCTCATTCTACCTTCAAAGAGAAATGATATAAATTTCTCTGCAACAGAAAGTGAGGCCAGGGCTGAAAACGTTCTGCAAATCAACTGACCTACCGGTCAAACGAATCCTCACTCTTAGCATCTTTATAAGGCTGTCTATTTTTTCAGGTCTAGTCCTTTAGATTTCAATCTGCTTGAAATTCAACGAAATAAGTTTGTACATGTTGCCTAAGGTTTGATTCAATAAATCATGTAAATTTAGTGTTTTAGTAAATAAATTTATTAATTTATAAATTTTCATTTTTTATTTGAATTTTACCCCCATAAATGATTATAATTACAGTTTTTTCTTCAGGTTTGGCTTCTGGAGGCGGTAAAACAATTGGAATTCACCGATTAAGCAGTATCAATCTCATTCCACGCATAGCTTCCTTTACAAAACGACCGGAATTAACCTAAATTTTAGTTTCGAATTTCGCAGTCACCCTGTATATAAGGGAATGGACTGCCGACCCTTTCCTCCTCAAAAGGTCTGTGATATCTTTGATAATAGATCAGTAATGAGTATCCAAAGAAAAGGATAGTGTTTTTACCCGGATATGAGACACTTGAATTTTCAAACACCTAACCGGCTTCTCTAACGAATGACCAGCTATTTTATTCGCAGACTCTTACTAGTCATCCCCACCTTTCTCGGCATCACCCTCCTCGTTTTCGTCATCACCCGCTTCGTCCCCGGCGGCCCAGTGGAAAAGATTATTTCGCAAGCCAGAATGATGAGCCAGTCAAGTGAAATTGGCTCTGGCAGTTTTGATTCTTCACACTCGGGGTCACCACTCTCTCCGGAACAAATTGAAGAACTTAAGGCATTTTATGGATTTGATAAGCCAATATTAGTGAGTTACATAAACTGGCTGGCAAAGATACTTGTTCTGGATTTAGGAACTTCGACAAGATATTACGATCCCGTATGGGAAATCATTAAGTCTAAATTGCCTGTGTCGGCATATTACGGAATCATCTCGACAATACTAGTTTACCTTGTGTGTATTCCCTTAGGAGTACTCAAGGCAATTAAGCATAAAACCGCAATTGATAACGCCTCATCGGCGTTGGTTCTAATTGGATACGCTCTTCCGGGGTTTATTGTCGCAATAATCTTATTTGTTTGGCCTGCAGCAAACTGGAATTGGTTTCCGCTAGGAGGATTTGTTAGTGATGAGTTTGAAGATCTGATATTTATCGATCAAGTATGGGATGTTATTTATCATTCAGTGTTACCAATGATTGCCTATATGATTGGTAGTTTTGCAACCATGACTTTTTTAATGAAAAACACTTTAATGGATAACCTGGCTTCAGACTATGTTAGGACAGCCATTGCAAAAGGTCTTTCTTTTAAAGGGGCTGTTTTGAAACATGCATTTCGCAATAGCATCATTCCTCTTGCCACTCATTTTGGAAACAATATTGGCCTATTTTTAGCCGGATCTTTTTTGATTGAAAAGGTATTCAATATAGACGGATTGGGACTACTTGGCTTTGAATCACTTGTAGAAAGAGATTATCCGATTGTTCTGGGAGTATTAGTCATAACTACAGTTTTAGGTCTAGTTGGAAATATACTTTCAGATCTTTGTGTTGCTCTCGTTGATCCTCGAGTAAAATTTGACTAATTAGTTATGAAAATCAATCCATTAACGATAAAGAAATTCAAAAGATTCAAATCGATTAAACGGGGATATTATTCTTTTATTTTTTTTTCCGTGCTTTTCTTTTTAACAATTTTTGCTGAGCTGTTCATAAACAATCGAGCCCTCATAGTCTATGATGGCAATACTTTTCACTTTCCCATATATGGCGAAATGATTCCCGGTTCTACCTTTGGTCTTGATTATTCCTATGAAACAAACTATCGCCAATTGAAACAAAAGATGAAGACTGAGAACCTCCCAGGTTTCGTTTTAATGCCTCTGGTTCCCTACAATGCTTTTGAAATAAATCTAATTGATGGTGAGTTTCCTCCGTATCCTCCAAATTTCCAAAATAAGCATTATCTAGGTACCGATGTAATCGGCAGAGATATGATTGCGCGATTGGTTTATGGATTTCGCATTTGTATGGCTTTTTCCTTGTTACTTCTGGTTTTGAACTTTTCGATCGGGATCTCTCTAGGCTGTGTCATGGGATATTTTGGTGGCAAATTCGACCTGTTTTTCCAGCGAGTAATTGAAATCTGGTCCGCAGTACCTTTTTTGTATGTCATAATGATTATATCTTCGATTGTAATCCCTAGTTTAATCGTCCTTGTATTTATTTCAGTATTCTTTGGATGGATGGGGCTTACCTGGTACATGAGAACAGCAACATATAAAGAACGTGCCAGAGAATACGTTTTGGCGGCAAAAGCACTTGGGGCCTCCAATTGGAGAATCATTTTTCGTCACATCCTACCAAATTCGATCTCATTGATCGTTACTTTTATACCATTTTCTGTGGCAGGTGGGATAAGTGCACTAACAGCATTGGATTATTTGGGTTTCGGATTGCCAGCTCCCACACCGAGTTGGGGAGATCTGTTACAACAAGGTACGGAAAACCTGCACGCGATTTGGATTATTTCTTCGACAGTAACAGCCCTTGTTGTTGTTATGGTTGCAATTACGTTTATCGGTGAAGCGATCCGTGAGGGATTTGATCCAAAAATGCATACGACGTTTGAATAACAACCATCAAAATCCCGTTCTTCACTTAACTAAAAAAACAGGAGTCTATCATGCTGAAACGTTGTATTCTCTTGACCTTGCATATTGGTTTACTATTGAGTTTGAATGTCACAATTCTTGCCAAGGAAAAACTACCAGCAAACATTAAATGGCTATCAAATGATAATTCTCCTATCATTGCATCACCAAACGCGAAAAAGGGAGGTACCTATCGAACCTATCTTACAACTTTTCCACTAACGATCCGTACTGTCGGTCCAGATTCAGCAGTTGCTTTCAGATCTGCAATTTTAAGCAATCAGCTCAGTTTGGTTAACTATCATCGAAATACTGAAGAAATCATGCCTGAGCTAGCAACTCATTGGGCTTACGATGATGACAAAAAGACCATGTACTTCAAATTGGACAAAAGAGCGAGATGGTCTGATGGCAAGAAGGTTACAGCATCTGACTATCTATTTACACTCGAATTTATGCGTTCCAAAAACATAGTCGCACCATGGTACAACAACTACTACACCGAACAACTAACTGATGTTATTGTCTATGATGATTATACAATTGCTGTTGTCTCCGGGAAAGCCATGCCTGACTTACATTTAAGAGTCGGTATAAGCCCACTACCCCGTCATTTCTATCAAGGCAAAGTTCCGGAAGATTTTGTTAGAAGGTTCAATTGGAAGGTAGTTCCAAATACAGGACCCTACCAAATATCCAAAATCAATAAAGGAAAGAGTGTTACTTTTACCAGGAAAAAAGACTGGTGGGCTAAAGATCTAAGGCACTTTAGAGGGAGATTCAATGTAGATAAGGTAATCTATACAATTATTCGAGAAGAAACGGCAGCTTTTGAGTTTTTTAAAAAAAACAGAATAGATGCCTTCAGCCTAGGTCTTCCGTCCTATTGGCACGAGAAGGCTAAAAACATGGATGTTTACTCAAAAGGATACGTCAAGAAGCTATGGTTTTACAATGATACACCTCGATCCCCTTTTGGTTTTTATCTTAATCAGGACAAGGAGCTTTTTAAAGATAAAAACGTTCGGCACGCATTTGCACATTCAATCCATATGAAAAAACTTCTTAAAGAAGTATTAAGGGGCGATTTTTCAAGGCTGCAGCAAGGTTCGACCGGCTATGGAAAATACACAAACAAATTTATTAGAGCCCGAACCTTTGATGTTGATAAGGTCAAACAATTGATGACCGAATCTGGATGGAAAAGAGGGACCGATGGAATTTGGCAGAAAGGAACAAAGAGGTTTTCAGCTAAAATATTGTACGGCTATAAGGAATACTCCAAATGGTTGGTTGTTTTGAAAGAAGAAGCAAAAAAAGCTGGATTGGAAATGAATCTGCAATTAATGGATGGTAGCACCTTCTTGAAAATGGCTGCTGAAAAAAGGCATGAAGTCGCATTGATTGGATTTGGCACAGGTTTAACTCCCCGGTATTGGCAAACCTACCATTCAGTGCACGCACATAAACCTCAGACGAATAATCTGACCAATACCGCCGATCCAGAAATGGACAAAATGATTGAAGTATACAGAAATACTACAGATAAAGCGAAGCGAGTTGAATTAGCAAAAAAAATTCAGGTAAAAATCCATGACATTGGAGCATTTGTTCCAACATTTGTGCGTGACTATTTTAGATTAACCTACTGGAGATGGTGGCAATTCCCGAAGGTCCCGGCAACAAAGCATTCCGAGGGTGCCTTTGATGTTTTCGGTGTTGGGCTTTTCTGGCTTGATCCTGATATTAAAAAAGAAACCCTGGCTGCAATGAAAAGTGGTAAAACGTTCAAACCGGAATTAATTGTTGATAAGACTTTTAAGGCTGACTAAAAAACTCAGAGTTTGAGAATAACAAATGCTGGATAAGATGCCGACATTGAAGGATTCCATCCTTAAGATTGATAACCTGGTAACCTCCTTTGATACCGAACATGGTGTATTGCGTGCCGTGGATGGAGTGAGTTTCGAGGTGAAAAAAGGAAAGACTTTGGGAATTGTCGGTGAATCCGGCTGTGGCAAGAGTGTGACATCACTTTCTATAATGAGGCTGCTGCCGAAACCCTCGGGAAAAATTGAATCCGGAGAGATTTCGTTTGACGGATTGAATATTGCTAAACTGCCACCTGAGGAGATGCGTTCGATTCGCGGCAAGCGGATCTCAATGATTTTTCAAGAGCCCATGACGGCGCTTAATCCGGTTCATCGTGTAGGGAAGCAATTGCAGGAGGTATATAGATTACATTTTCCTGAAATGAGTGCGGATGAGATTTTGCAGGCATCGGTTCATCAGTTACAAAAAGTAGGTATCCCCGAGCCTGAGCTAAGGATCAATGAGTACCCTCATCAACAATCCGGAGGCATGAGGCAGAGAGTAATGATTGCCATGGCTCTGGCTTGTGGCCCGGAAATTTTAATCGCTGATGAGCCCACCACCGCACTGGATGTCACCATACAGGCGCAAATTCTTGATTTGATGCAGGAACTGCAAAACGAATCCGGTATGTCAATCATATTGATTACCCACGACCTGGGGGTGATAGCGGAAACCTGTGATGATGTGGTGGTTATGTACGCCGGTCATATCGTTGAAAGCGCACCTGTGCACAACCTTTTCAACTCGCCCTCGCATCCCTACACCAAAGGATTGTTACAAGCTATACCGAGGCTTACCTCACCAGGTAAACGACAACTGAATACGATAGAGGGCATGGTTCCCGATTTGAAGGATCTGCCAAAAGGATGCAGATTTCAAAATCGTTGTCCCTTTGCTACGGAGATTTGTTCAAAATCTCCCCCTCCGGCAGAATACATAGAGGAAAATCATACGGTAGCTTGTTTTAATTGGCAGGAGGTGAATCGGGCATGACAGATTCCATGATTGAAGTTGTCGACTTGAAACAGCATTTTCCAATTTACGGCGGAGTGTTTTTAAGACAGGTGGGAACCGTTTATGCGCTGGATGGGGTGTCCATCAAAGTAAAAAAAGGTGAAACGGTGGGATTGGTCGGAGAATCGGGATGTGGTAAAACCACCATGGGACGCGCGATGCTAAGGCTGTATGATCCTACAGCCGGGCGCATCATGTTCGATGGAATTGATATCACCAACCTTTCACAAAAGGAGTTGCGCCCCTTAAGGCGGCAAATGCAAATCATCTTTCAAGATCCTTTTGAGTCACTCAATTCAAGACATACGGTTGGCGAAATCCTGGAAGAGTCATTCATCATCCACAAGCAGCTTGACAGCAAGGATCGGAAAACAAAAGTAAAACAACTGCTCGATACAGTGGGATTGTCAGGCAGTGCTGCCGACAGGTACCCACACGAGTTTTCCGGTGGGCAGCGGCAGCGGATCGGCATTGCTCGCGCTATTTCCTTGAATCCGAAACTGGTTGTTTGTGACGAACCGGTTTCTGCTTTGGATGTTTCTATTCAATCCCAAATATTAAATCTGCTTTTACAGCTACAGCAGGAATTGGATCTGACCTACCTGTTTATTTCCCATGATTTGGCCGTAGTGAAACACATCTCCGATCGTATTGCTGTCATGTACCTTGGGAAAATTGTTGAGTATGCTTCTGCAAAGGATATCATTGAAACACCACAGCACCCCTATACCCAGGCACTGATATCAGCAATCCCGGAGCCTGATCCGGATCGAAAAAAGAAAAAGGTTATTTTAACCGGTGATGTGCCCTCCCCAATCAATCCTCCTTCCGGCTGCTGCTTTCACACGAGATGCCCGGTTGCCAAGGATATTTGCCATCAACAGACTCCTGAATTGGAACAATCAGGTTCCGGAATTGATCACCAGGTTGCCTGTCATTTTGCCGGTGAAGTGAATCTGGTTGATTAGCGAAGGACTAATTAGTCCAATGTTGATTGTTTAGGAGATTTTGTACCGACTGCCATCCAGAACGTTGCAGACTTTGTCGGAATGTAAGTTGGTGGATCCGGTTCCAGACTGTGTCGCAATAGAAAAATCTTCGATAAGTCTTTTGAAAATCGCTTATTTTATAGTACCTATTTTTGTCAAAAAGTTGAAAAATCTTGGATAGAAAGCATATAAAACAAAAATCGATTGATCCTAAATAACTCATGATTCAAGGATTAGATTCCAAAAACTTATTGATCCTGCTAGGATGAAAAATTAATCAGAGTCATTGAAACTGATCGCTAATGAAAAGAACAGCATCCCTTTGGTTTGGTGCAATCAGTGCAAGATTGTTCAGTTTCTCTGGTGGTGATTACGACAGAAGAATCTAATGATTACATAAAATTGCTCTCGGCAGTTTGTTTTTTGAATCGGGCACAAACTCTACCTTAAATTCAAATTTACCATTTCGCAGACAAATTTGACGGTTACTATAAATCAATCATGCACAAATGCGTCGTGTTTTAAGTTGGAATGTTCGATCTATCGACTACTGAAAGCCCGATTGTGAAGCCTAAAAATTAACAGGAAACCCGAAATTATTACCTAACCATAAACTATTAAATGATGAAGTTAACTTCGCTTGCATATCGATTATATGAAAGGGTCCTCTGGCGGCAGATCAAAGAAGGTCCTAAACCTCAACACATTGGAGTGATCCTTGACGGAAACAGAAGGTTTGCCCGTGAAAAAGGACTGGATACCAACAAAGGACATGTATTTGGAGCGAATAAGGTTGAAGATCTTTTACAATGGTGTTGGAAACTCAACATAAAAATTATTACCTTGTACGCTTTCTCCACAGAAAATTTCAATAGAAGCAGCGATGAAGTGGATGCCCTGATGAGACTACTGGCAGAAAAAATAAAAAAGTTTCAACAGGAGCCGGCTATTGAAAAGAATAAAGTACGCATTCGTGTCATCGGTCGTCTGGAATATTTGTCAAAAGAATTAAACGACGAAATTGCCAAAGCTGAAGAAGCGACCAAAGATTATGACAATTTTCATCTTAACATCGCAATCAGTTATGGCGGTAGAGCGGAAATTGTCGATGCCGTGAAGAAAGTAGCCCGGCAGATTGAAAAAAAGGAAATTAATATTGATGACATCGATGAAGATTTATTGGCAAAAAACCTTTATACCAATGGCATTCCTGACCCTGATTTGATTATTCGGACATCCGGGGAAGAAAGGCTAAGTGGCTTTTTGCTTTGGCAAAGTGCTTACTCAGAGTTGTACTTTACTGAAGTCTTCTGGCCGGCATTTA